>NZ_JBFUCZ010000001.1:0-1060347 GCF_056404975.1 Brevundimonas sp. P2_A6
CCGGGTCGACTTCATCGACGGCGGCAACCTGGCCCAGCTGTGCCGCGCCTCCAACGGCATGGTGGTCAACAACTCATCCGCCGCCCTGTCGGCCCTGGGCTTCAAGACCCCGGTCAAGGTCCTGGGCGAGGCCTTCTTCGACTTCGACGGCCTGACCGACCAGCAATCCATCGACGCCTTCTGGACCGACCCACAGACCCCCGACCCCGACCTGTTCACCCGCTTCCGCGCCCACGTCATCGACCGCACCCAGGTCAACGGAAACTACCACGAACCAAAAGCCCTCAACCCAACCGCAAAAGCCATCGCCGACAGGTTCGCGACCGCAGGCTAAAAGACGTCAGGCGTCCAGCGTCGCCTCGATGACGTCGCACACCCGGTCGATGTCGGCCTCGGTCAGGGCACTGCCTGACGGCAGGCACAGGCCGTGGGCGAACAGCGTCTCGGCCACGCCGGTCTGGACGATGGGCGCATCGCGGAAGACCGGCTGCAAATGCATTGGCTTCCACACCGGCCGCGCCTCGATGTCGGTTTCAGCCAACGCCAGACGCAGGCGTTCGGCGCCGACTCTCGTGATCGCGGGGTCCAGCACCATGGCCGTGAGCCAGCGGGTGTGGCGCCGGCCCGGGGCCTCGGGCGCGAACGCCAGGCCGCGACGGCCGCCGAGGCGGTGTCGGTAGTGGTCGAAGATCGCCCGGCGACGCGCCACCTTCGCGTCGAGAGTCGGCAACTGCGACAGTCCCAGCGCCGCCGACAGGCTGAGCATCCGGGAGTTGAAGCCGACCTCGGCGTGTTCGTAGTGGACCGCCGGGACCCGCGCGGCCGCCGCCAGCGACTTCGCCCGGGCGATCAAGGCCGCATCGTCCGAGGCCAGCATGCCGCCGCCACCGGTCGTGATGATCTTGTTGCCATTGAAGGAAAAGGCGGCGGCCGAGGCATCGTGCCCGGCGTGTCGCTTTCCGATCAAGGCACCGACCGCCTCGGCCGAGTCCAGGATCACCGGCACTTGGCGTTCGTCGGCGATGGCGCGGATCGCGGCGATGTCGCAGCATTGGCCATAAAGATCCGCGGGCACGATGGCACGGACCGTCAGGCCCTCAGCGCGGGCCCGCTCGAAGGCGGCATCCAGCAGCGCCGGGTCGAGGTTCCAGTCGCCCGGCGAGCAATCCACGAAGATCGGCCGCGCCCCCGCATGGACGATGGGGGCCACGCCCCCGATGAAGGTCAGGGTCGGGGCGATGACGGCATCGCCGGGCTTCAGGTCCAGCATGTGCAGCGCCAGATGCAGGGCGGCCGTGCCGGACGATGTCGCCGTCGCATGGGCCAGTCCGACGGTGTCTGCGAAGGCGCGCTCGAATTCCTCGACCACCGGGCCGGCCGAGGACACCCAGCCCTCGTCGAAGGTCTGGATCAGTCTAGCCCGGTCGTCGGGTGCCAGGTCGGGTGCGGAGAGGGCGATACGTGTCACGGCGTCAGCAGACGCCGACACCCTGATTCCCGCAAGCGCTCAGCCGGCGGTGCGGATCAGCAGGGGCTGTGACGCCGCCGCAGCGACCGGCCTACGCTCGAGGATCGACTGGCCGATGGCGATGACCAGGGTCGCGGTCACGACGGCGGACACCAAGGCGGCGGCGATCATCCGCGCGCCCGTGCCGAAATCGCCGTTCTGGTCCATGTGGCTCCCCCGAGTCGTCAGACATCAGGGACCACGAACGGGTCCGCGACGCAAGTCACGGACCCGTGTGTTTTCAACGTCGTGGGTCGAAATCAGCCCGTGAAGGGGCGGATCAGGATCTCGACGCGACGGTTCTGGGCCCGGCCCTCGGGGGTGGCGTTCGACGCGACGGGCACGCGCGACGATTGGCCCGCGACATACAGGCGTTCGCGCAGCACGCCGCGGGCGATCAGGGCATCGGCGACCGCCAGGGCGCGGCGCTCCGACAGGGGCTGGTTGATCGCGTCCCCGCCCGAGGAGTCGGTGTGGCCGACGATATCGACGACCGACCGGTCATACTCCTGCAGCACCCCGGCCACATCGGACAGAACGGCGTCGAAGCGCGGCTCGATGTTGGACTGGTTCACCGCGAAGGTGACGTCCGAGGGCATGCGCAGGACCAGGTTGTCGCCCTGGCGCGCCACGCCGACGCCGGTGCCCGACAGCTCGGCTTCCAGCGCGCGTTGCTGGCGATCCATATAGCTTCCGACGGCCGCCCCACCCAGGGCGCCCACGCCCGCGCCGATCAGGGCGTTGCGACGGCCCTGCTCGCCGTTCGAGGTGTTGGTCAGATAGCCCAGCACCGCGCCGCCCAAGGCTCCGGCGATGGCCCCTGTAGCGGTGTTGTTGCGCTGGGGCGTGGAGCTGTACGGGTCCATGGTGGTGCAGGCCGAGGCCCCCAGCATGGCGACGACGCCCAGGCTCGTGACGATCAGATTGGTGCGCATTATATTTCTTCCTTCTGGAATCCAGTGCCGTGTGAACGCGACCTTATGGTGAAGGTTCCGACCTGACCGGGGCATGAACAAGACCGACGAAACGCCGCATCGCGACCCTGAACTGCCAATTTCGCCGGACAGGATGTAAGAACCGACCCGCGTTCCGGAAACGGCGCGCGGATCGACCGCTCTTCGAAAGGCCATGCCGTGACGACCACCCTCCATCAGCCGACTGAGACCCTGTCCCCCCGGGGCATCATCCCGGTATCGATGTCTCGCTACGACGCCGATTTCCAGGGATTCAGCGACGCTCTGGGCACCTCGTTCAAGCGGTACGGATTCGCCGTCGTGTCCGATCACGGGCTGGACGAGGGGGTGATCGAGGCCGCCATCGCCGACGCCAAGGCCTTCTTCGCCCTGCCCGAAGACGTCAAGCGCGCCTATCACCAGCCGGGCACGGGCGGGGCGCGCGGCCTGACGCCGTTCGGCACCGAGGCGGCCAAGGACGCCAAGGCGGTCGATCTGAAGGAGTTCTGGCATACGGGCCGCGAACTGCCCGCCGGCCACGCCTATGGCCGCTACATGCGCGCCAACCTTTGGCCGACCGAGGTGCCTGGGTTCCGGGATCACCTGTACGGCATGTTCGAGGCTCTCGATGCCCTGGGCCGCCGCATCCTGAAGGCCATCGCCCGCTACATGGACCTCGGCGACGACTATTTCGAGGACAAGGTCGAGCTGGGCAACTCGGTGCTGCGGATGCTGCACTATCCGCCCGTGCCCGCCGGGGCATCGGGCGTCCGGGCCGGCGCGCACGAGGACATCAACGTCATCACGCTTCTGCTGGGGGCCGAGGAAGCTGGTCTGCAGCTGAAGGACGCGGACGGCGAGTGGCTGGAGGTCGCGCCCCCGCCGGGAGCCCTGGTGGTCAACATCGGCGACATGCTGCAGCGGCTGACAAACCACGTCCTGCCTTCGACCAGCCACCGGGTGGTCAATCCGGCCCCCGAGCGCGCCAGCTTCGCCCGCTATTCGACGCCGTTCTTCCTGCACTTCAACCCGGACTTCGTGATCGAGACCCTGCCGTCCACGATCACGCCCGAGAACCCGGACCGCTATGCCGGCAAGTCGATCATGGCCGAGGACTTCCTGACCGAGCGGCTGAAGGAAATCCGGCTGCTCTAGACGGGTTCAGCGGTCTCTTCGCGTGCCGCAGCCGGGTTCCGGGCGAACTGCCCGCCCCGGCGATAGCGCCAGAGGTAGGACGGGGCGATCGCCTCCAGCCCCGTCGGCTCGATGCCCAGGGCCGCCAAGCCCTCGGTGCCGGGTGAGACCACGTTGTCGACCTTGAGCATCAGCACCTGGTCGCGCGTCAGCACGGGCGGAATGCCGACCAGGCTGGACAGCTGCATCGCCCGACCCATGGTCGCCGCCACGAAGACGGGCAGGGGGGCCAGAAGGCGCGACTTGCCGGTCTCGCGCAGGATGTATTTCAGGATGTCCTTGAACGACCAGACCTCGGGTCCGCCCAGCTCGAAGGTGCGGCCCGCCGCGTCGATCCGGGTCACGCCGCGCGCGATGGCCTCGGCCACGTCGCCGACCCAGACCGGCTGGAATTTCGTCTTGCCACCACCGATCAGGGGCAGGGCGGGCGCGGTGCCCGCCATCTGCGCGAACCGGTTCAGGAAGCCGTCGCCGGTCCCGAACACGATGGAGGGCCTCAGGATCACCGTGTCCGGCTTGACCGCGCGCGCCGCCGCTTCGGCCTCGCCCTTGGAACGGCCATAGTCGGCCTCGGAGTTCACGTCGGCCCCGATGGCGGAGACGTGCACGAACCGGACGACGCCCGCGGCCTCGCAGGCTTCGGCGATATTGCGGGTGCCCTGCACATGGGCGGCGTCAAAGCCGCGCCCGGGGGCTTCGAACAGCAGGCCGACCAGGTTGACGGCGGCGTCGGCCCCCTTCAGCGCGGCGGCCACGTCGGCGGGCTTTGTGATGTCGCAGCGGACGGGCTGGATCTGGCCCACGTCACCCAGGATGCGCAGGTCCTGCGCCAAATGCGGTTTCCGGACCGCCACCCGCACCCGCCAGCCGCGCCTGGCCAGGGCGCGGACGGCCTGGGTCCCGACGAAGCCGGACCCGCCGAAAACGGTGACCAGACCGGGAGAGAATTCGGACATGGGGAGCGATCCTGAAAGGTCTTGGAAAAGCCCGCGCGGGCCTTGTGGCGCGGGGATAGACGATGGGCGGCCGGGTCGCAACGCGGACGCTTGGCGCAGGGGCTCCGAAAGCCTCCAAAACCGTGTTGACCGCACGGGGGCACTGCCTTAAGGGTCCGCGCCTTCCGGTCGAACACGACAGTCTTGTCGCATTCGAACGGGGCCCAGGTGGCGGAATTGGTAGACGCGCTGGCTTCAGGTGCCAGTGATAGAAATGTCGTGGAGGTTCGAGTCCTCTCCTGGGCACCAGTTTCGAACGGCGTCGCATCGCAAGATGCGGCGCCGTTTTGGTTCAAGCCCTTCCCCCGCGCTTTGCGGGGGAAAGCCGTCCGTCTTCGAGCGAAGCGAGACCAGGACGGATGGGGGAACTTGATCGTCCCTCTGCAAAGCAAGACAGGACTTCCCCCATCGGTCCTGGCTGGCTCCGCCAGCGCCGGACCGCTTTCCCCCATGAAGAATGGGGGAAGGGCTCGACCCTCGCCTCACGCTCCTCGCTAAGCTAAAGCCACCCCATGACCGTTTATCTGCATGAGGGCGACCTGCCCGACGACCTCGATCTCGGCCACGAGGTCGCCGTCGATTCCGAGACCATGGGGCTTCGGTTTCGTCGCGACCCGCTGTGCGTGGTCCAGCTGTCGGCGGGCGACGGCGACGCCCACGTCGTGCGGCTGTCGCGCCCCGGCTACGACTGCCCCAACCTGAAGCGACTGATGGCCGACCGCGACGTGCTGAAGATTTTCCACTTCGGCCGCTTCGACATCGCGATGGTCGAACTGCACCTGGGGGTCGAGACCGGGCCCGTCTATTGCACCAAGATCGCCTCGAAACTGGCCCGCACCTACACGGACCGACACGGCCTGAAGGATGTCGCGCGCGAGATGGCGGGCATCGACCTGTCGAAGGCCCAGCAGTCGTCCGACTGGGGTGCGGCCGAGCTTTCCCAAGCCCAGCTGGACTATGCCGCCTCCGACGTCCTGTACCTGCACGTCATCATGCGCCGCCTGAACGAGATGCTGGTGCGCGAGGGCCGAATGGCGCTGGCCAAGGCCTGTTTCGACTTCCTGCCGACGCGCGCCCGCCTGGACCTGCGCGGCTGGGACGAGATGGACATCTTCGCCCACACATGACCGAACCGGCCCCCGCAGACGATCGCAGAAGCGCCGACGAAGCCCGGCTGGCCGCCGAGGCCACGCGCTGGCGCGCGCGCTCGCGCCGGGTTCAGCTGTATCGCCGCCTGCTGCCGATCCTGATCGTGGTCCTGGCGGGCGGGGCCCTGACCTGGACGGTGTTCCGTACCGTGATGTCGGGCGTCGAGCGCAATGCCAGCGAATCGAAGGAGATCACCCTCGAAAAGCCCATGTTCCACGGTCAGGACGCGCAAGGGCGCAGCTTCGTCATCGGCGCGCAGGGGGCCGTGCGCGATCCGGCGACCGGGCGGTTCCGCCTGAACGGCCCACTGCTGCGTCTGAACCTTGGGGGGACCAAGATCACCGAACTGACCGCCGACGCCGGCATCTATAACGAGACGGGGCGCACTGTCACCATCGGCCCGAACGTCCGGATTTCCGACGGCGGCTCCGGGTTCACCCTGACGACGCCCGAGGCCGTGGTCGATACGGCGACCGGCGTGGTGACGGGCGACAAGGGCGTGCAGGGCAGCGGCCCTCTTGGAACCATCCGGGCAACGTCCTATGCCATCTATGAACAGGGCGAACGGGTCGTGTTCAGGGGTTCTGGCGACAACAAGGTGCAGGGCACGATCAGCCCTTCTTCCGGTGGATGACATGAAGACGACCAGCATTCTCGCGATCGGCGCGGCCGTCACCGCCTTGGGCCTCGGCGGCATGGCGGTGGCCCAGACCCGGCCCAATGCCTCGAACGCGCCCATCGGGTTCGGTGCGGACTCGGGCGACATCACCAACACCGGCATTTCCCTGCGGGGTCGGGCCGAAATCCAGCAGGGTCAGAACCGCCTTCGCGCCAATGCCATCGAGGGCGCGCGCGATGCCTCGGGCGGCCTTACCCGCATCGAAGCCACGGGCGACGTCTATTACGTTACGCCCAATGAGACGATCCGCGGCGACCGCGCCGTCTATACCGTCGCCAACGCCACGGTGACCGTGACCGGCGACGTCATCCTGACCCAGGGCCAGAACGTCCTGACCGGCGGCAGCCTGACCTACAACGTCGATACCGGCCAGGCCCAGATCCAGGGGGGCGGGGCGGGTTCCAACGCCGGTCGCGTGCGCGGCGTCTTCTATCCCGAAGGGTCGAACTGAGCCTCGGCTCGGCGACGCACCCGCATGGCCCGCAAGGAACTTTCCGCCCTCAACCTGGACGACCGCCCGTCCGCGACGCCCGTGCCCGCCCAGGTGCCGGCGCGGGGCTTGCGGGTCCAGAACATCGCCCGCGCGTTCGGCGCGCGTCAGGTCGTGGCCGACGTCTCCCTGACGGTGCAGCGGGGCGAGGTGGCGGGTCTGCTGGGACCCAACGGGGCCGGCAAGACGACCTGTTTTTACATGATCACCGGCCTGATCCCGCCCGACAGCGGCACCATCTGGCTGGATGGCGAGGACATCACGGCCCAGCCGATGTACCAGCGCTCGCGCATGGGCCTGGGCTATCTGGCCCAGGAAGCCTCGATCTTTCGCGGCATGACGGTCGAGGACAACGTCAAGGCCGTGGTCGAGCTGCGCGAGACCGGCCGCGCCATCGAGGTCGAGACCACCCGCCTGCTGGAGGAACTCAACATCCAGCACCTGCGCCACGCCCCCGCCACCGGCCTGTCGGGCGGCGAGCGTCGCCGGGTCGAGATCGCCCGATCCCTGGCCGGCAAGCCCAGCTTCATGCTGCTGGACGAACCCTTCGCCGGCATCGACCCCCTGGCCATCGCCGACATCCGCCAGGTCATCCGCTATCTGGCGGGCGAGGGGATCGGCGTCCTCATCACCGACCACAATGTGCGCGAGACGCTGGACATCATCGACCGCGCCTCGATCATCTCGAACGGAGCCGTCCTCTTCGAAGGCACGGCGGACGAGATCGTGCACGACCCCGAAGTCCGCCGCGTCTACCTGGGCGACCTCTACGGCTGACCCGCGACACGACGCGGCGATTGGCGACGTTTGACATATGCACGCTACACATGTAGCGTTCCTCTGAACGAGGATGTCCCATGTCGCAGTCCGACCCGCAACCCAGCGATACTGAGCTGGAAATCCTCAAATGCTTCTGGCGCAGTGGACGGCTTTCCGCGCGCGAGGTTCACGACCGTGTTTCCGGACCGCTCGACTGGAGCCTGTCGACCACGCGCACTGTGCTGGAACGGATGAGAACCAAGGGCCTCGTGGTGCGCCAAGAGGTTCACGGGATGGCCGTTTATCAGAACGCCCAGTCGAAAATGACGATCGTCAGCGGCCTGACGAAGCGATTTTCGGCCCTGCTCGATATGGATCGTGCTCTTCCGGCGGCGACCTTTTCGGGCAGCCAGCTGCTGAACGAGTCTGAAGTCGCGGAGCTGGAGGCGCTCTTGGGCGCGGCCGAAGAGGCGGACGGAGGTGATCGTGACGGTCAGTGAGTTGATCGCGGCATCCCTGGTCCTGTCATCCCTCGTGGGGGGCGCGGCATGGCTGATCGGACTGGCCATCGAATGTCATGTGCGGGATTCGGAGATAAGGGAGCGCGTTTGGGGCA
Organism: Brevundimonas sp. P2_A6; assembly: GCF_056404975.1. Taxonomy (NCBI): domain Bacteria; kingdom Pseudomonadati; phylum Pseudomonadota; class Alphaproteobacteria; order Caulobacterales; family Caulobacteraceae; genus Brevundimonas; species Brevundimonas sp. P2_A6. Next base: position 8,343 of record NZ_JBFUCZ010000001.1, read on the forward strand.
TGGCCCTTTATGCCACTGTCATCCCGCCCGCTGTTGTTGGTCTGTCAATCCTGATGCCCGTGTCGAGCGCGGCTCCGGCCGGCGTGGCGACCCTCCCGTTTCTGAGCCTGTCCTTGCAGGCGAACGCGGACGCGGCGGGACTGGCCTCCTGGTTCGATGGCGGGGCCTTGGCAACGGGGCTTCTGGCGCTCGCTGTCCTGACCTCGTCGATCAAGGGCGTGTCGCTGGCTGTCCGGGTGGCGCGCCTGAGGTGCGTGGTCCGCGGCTCCCGCCCGGCCGGAGCGCCTTTGGTCGCTGTCGTCGAGCAAGCGGCCTACACGTTCGGGTTTTCGGTGCCGCGCGTCAGGATCGTGGCGGATGCCACTGGCCCGTTGTTGACTGGCTTCGCGCGACCCCTTCTGTTGTTGCCGGATGCGTTGGCGGCCCAACCCCACGCGCCCGCTACACGGATGATCGGCGCCCATGAGTTGGCGCATATGGCACGCGCCGATCACCGCTCGCTTTGGATCGAGGAAATCCTGTCGATCGTCTTCGCCATCAATCCCGCGATCCGGGCGATCCGGGATCGCCGCGCGGCCGCTCGGGAAGAAGCCTGCGACGCCCTGGTGCTCTCGAGCGGCGGTGAAGCGGATCGGCGCGTCTATGCACGCGCCCTTGTCGAGGCGCTGCGGGCACAGCCACCGCGATCCTTTCAACCCGCCCTGACTTTCACCAGCAGCAAGAGGATATTCGCCATGAAGCGTTTGAATGCCATCCTGAACCAAGCGCCTCCGGCAGGTCTGCGGACGCGGTCTGTCACGGTGGCCTCCTGTGTCGCGATCGCCACCTTGGCCTGCACCGGCTCGCTCGCCGTCGCCGCCCAAGGTCAGAGTGTCACCATGGCCGTCGGCGTTACCGCCGTCACCCGAGCCGTAAGCCCTGCCGTCAGTTCCCCGGACCAGGCAATGCCGATGCCTGCCGCGCGGATTCCCGGTTCGGCCACAAAAGCCGAAGCGGCCGGCACCGGCGCTCCGTCTCGGTCGGTGCCGCTGACCCAGGATCGGGCGATCGAGCCCCGCGCGATAACCAATCCGACCTGGGCGAGCCCTCCCGCTCCGCAATGGCCCAGTCAAGCTGGAGATACCACGGAAGCTGAGGTCGATCTGTCATGCACGGTCTCCGCTGTCGGCACCGTCTCTGGTTGCTCGGTGATCGATGAGACTCCGGCAGGTATCGGGTTCGGAACTGCCGCGATCGCCGCCGCGGAGCAGGCGAAGCTCGCGCCACAGCCGGGCGGTCAGCCTGGGGGTATCGTCCGTTTCACCATCCGCTTCAGAAAGGGCTGACGACGACCGGGGATGGCGGCGCGGCAAGATCGAGCGTCGTCATCCCGTTTTCGGCCTACCCGCTACCGGGCGATCAGCCCCAGGTGCTCGACCAGGATCGCGGTTCCTACCCCGATCAGGGCCAGCCCGCCGATCAGCTCCGCCACCTTGCCGAAGCGGACACCTAACGCGCGCCCGATCAGCATGCCGATCGTGGTCAGGACAAAGGTCGTCAGGCCGATGCAGGCCGCGATGATCCAGATGTTGACCCCCAGAAAGGCCAGCCCCACCCCGACCGCCGCTGCGTCTATGCTGGTGCCGATGGCGGTGGCCACCAGCGCCCATGGCCCGACCGGCGAAGGCCCATCCTTCACGCCTTGTGCCGACGCGGGCTTGCAGGCTTCCCAGATCATCTTGCCGCCGACGAGGGCCAGCAGGCCAAAGGCGATCCAGTGATCCACCTGCTGCACCAGCCCGGCGGCGATGAGGCCCAGCGTCCAGCCGATCAGCGGCGTGATCGCCTCGACGACGCCGAACACCATCCCGGCCTTGACCGCCCCCTGCCATGACGGCCGGCGCGACGCGCCGCGCCCGACCGCCGCCGCGAAGGCGTCGGTGGACATGCTCAGGGACAGGATCGCGATGGTGCCGGGGGTCATGCGGCGGGCCTTAGCGATCGCATCCCTTGTTAGGCCAGACTGAACCGATGGAAAAACGTCGGGGGCGCCGGTCTCAGCTGCCGCGTCGTCCGAACACCGGCGTGGCCGTCGCGCCATGGCCCGCTGACCAGCCCGCCCGGGCCGGCGCGTGCGGTTCAATCGCGGGCCGACCGACGGTTTCCGGCTCGCCGTTCGCCCGCTTCGCCTCGGCGAACAGGGCCTCCAGCCGGGCGTCGTCATAGACGGTCCCACCGCTGTCGCTGCCATACCGTGCCGTCGGATCGCGGGGGTCCGGGCCGAACCGGTTCTCGCCCCGCGTGCCGGGCAGCAGGATCAGCACCCCCATCACCATCTGCCCCAGCATACCGGCCAGGCCCAGCATTCCGGCCGTGCCAAGCCCCGCCAGCATCGTGCCCACGAAGACCTCGCGGCTGGCCCCCAGACCCACGGAGCCGACCGCCGTCCCCACCGTGGCCAGGGTCAGAGAGGCGCTGGCGATACTGGGTGCCAGCAGAAGCAGCCACACCGCCCCCCGCCCTGTGTCGTGCAGCCGTCGAACCAGCACCGAATAGTTCGGAACGATCAGTCCAAAGACGCTGACAGCGATCAGTCCGGCCGCGATCAGCACGCCCGGCGACGCCCTGGCGGTGTCGCCCTGGCTCATCGCACTGACCGCCAGTCCGCTCAGGAAGGCGTACCAGACGCCTTGGGACAGGGAGAACAGCCAGAACTCGCCCCGGCTCGCGCGACCCTTGAAGTCGGCATAGCGGAGCAGGGGGCGGAACAGGGTCATTTCGCGCTCGTCGCGGTCGTTCGATCCCGCAGCGTCGCACGCCCGCCATGAAGCCCCGGCGAACAAGGGTGGTTAAGCGGGCCATCGAAAGCCGCCGTTAACCGCTCGCCTTCATCCTGACAGCAAGTTCCGGGCCACGTCGGTCCGGCGCATCGGGGGTGGCGCGGTGATCGGTCAGAGGCTGGAGGTTCGCCAGGGGCAGGGGCTGGTCATCACGCCCCAGCTGCAGCAGGCCATCAAGCTGCTGCAGCTGTCGAACCAGGAACTGGACGAATACGTCGACGCCGAGCTGGAAAAGAATCCGCTGCTCCAGCGCGAGGAAGCCGAGGGCACGCCCGACGAAGGCCGCGAGGCCCCCACCGACACCAGCGAACTCAGCTTCTCCGACGCCGAGGCCCCCGACCGCTCCTCGACCGTCGATGCGCGCGAGGACGACGTCTATGGCGATGCCACGCCGGGCGAACGCACCTCGGATCGGCTGTCGGACGAGGCGGCCGAACAGCCCGGCCTGTCCGACTGGTCGGCGGCGGGCAAGGGCGGCTCGTTCAACGACGGCGATGGCGGCGAACGTCCCGACCGCCACGACCCCACCCTGTGGGAACATCTGCAGGCCCAGGCCTCAACGGCGGGCTTCTCGACCACCGACCATGCCATCGCGCTCAGCCTGATCGACGGGGTCGACGACGGCGGCTACCTGCGCGGCGAACTGGCCGAGATCGCCGACCGGCTGGGCTGCGACCTCGCCCGTGTCGAGGCGGTGTTGGCGATCTGCCAGGGGTTCGAACCCACCGGCGTCATGGCTCGCTCGGTGCCGGAATGCCTGAAGCTGCAGCTGATCGAGCGCAACCGCTTCGACCCGGCGATGGCGATCATGCTGGACAATCTGGAACTCCTGGCCCGCCGAAACCTGGTCGCCCTGCGCGCGGCCTGCGGCGTCGATGCGGAGGACATGGCCGAGATGATCTCGGAGCTGAAGGCCCTGACGCCTCGCCCCGGCGCGGGCTTCGCCGGCGAAGTCGCCCAGACCGTGATCCCCGACGTCCACGTCCGCCCCGACCCGGCCGGCGGCTGGCGGGTGGAGCTGAACACCGACACACTGCCGCGCCTGCTGGTCGACAAACGCTATCACGCCACCGTCTCGGCCGCCGCCCGCTCGGAGACTGAAAAGGCCTTCGTCGCCGATTGCGCGGCCCAGGCCAACTGGCTCGTCAAGTCGCTGGACCAGCGGGCGAAGACCATCCTGAAGGTCGGCTCCGAGATCGTGCGCCAGCAGGACGCCTTCCTGGCCTTCGGCGTCGAGTTCCTGCGTCCCCTGAACCTGAGGACCGTCGCCGACGCCATCGGCATGCACGAGAGCACCGTCAGCCGCGTCACCTCGAACAAATACGTCTCGACCCCGCGCGGGGTGTTCGAGCTGAAGTTCTTCTTCACCGCCGCCATCCAGGCCACCGACGGCGGCGCGACCCATTCGGCCGAAGCCGTCCGTCACCGGATCAAGTCGATGATCGACCACGAAGGCACGGTCGGCGATGTTCTCAGTGACGACCGGATCGTCGAGATCCTGAAGGAGGCGGGCATCGACATCGCTCGCCGCACCGTGGCCAAGTATCGGGAAGCGCTGCGCATTCCCTCGTCGGTCGAGCGCCGCCGGCTGCTGAAGACGGGCTGACCGGAGGGCCGGCGCTTGCGGCGCGGCGGCTTGCTGCCCGCGCTCAATCGCGGAAGCGTTACCGTGAAATCGGTGTTCGCCGTTGACACCTTTGCCGCCCGGTCGCGTTCTACCCTCATGCAAGTGCAAGTGAGCGGCAAGCACGTGGATGTAGGCGAAGCGTTAGGCTCGCGCATCTCCCAGGAACTCGAAGAGGGCGTCGGAAAATACTTCGAACGCGGCGGTGAAAACGCCGAGGTCGTGGTGTCCAAGGACGGCCATGGCTTCAAGGTGGACTGTTGGGTCCGCCTCGCCTCCGGACAGGCCCTGGTGACGACCGGCCTGGGTGGCGATGCCCATGCCGCGTTCACCGACAGCCTCGAAAAGCTGGAAAAGCGCGTGCGCCGCTACAAGCGCCGGCTGAAGGATCACCACATCGGCCCCAAGGGCCTGTCGCCCGAGAAGACCGAGATGGCGGCCCGAGAGGTCGCCCGCAGCATCGTCCTGCGCGATCCCGACACGGTGGAGGACGACACCTTCGGAGACACCGATCAGGACGGCCCACCGCCCGTGGGCATGGTGATCGCGGAAAGCGTTTCGGAAATCCGGACCATCACGGTCGGACGCGCGGTGCTGGAACTGGACATGACGGGCTATCCGGTCGTCCTGTTCCGCAATGCGGCGCATGGTGGACTGTCGGTGGTTTATCGCCGCCCGGACGGAAATGTGGGCTGGATCGACCCTGAGCGCACCGCGTCCTTGAATGGACACGGAACTGTAAACGGTTCTGGCGCATAAGCCTTTCCAAAGGGGCGCGAACCGTCTAGACGGCGCGCGCCCCGGACCCGCCGACTCGGTGGGTTTTGCCAAACTCCAGTATGAGTCGCCACGATCATGGATATCGGTGAACTGCTGATCCGGGACGGTATCGTTCTGAAAGGCGGCGCGTCCTCCAAGCGTCAGGCCCTGCAAACCGTGGCTAGCGTGGCCGCCCAATGCATGGGCATTGAGGAATCGAAGATTTTCGACGCCCTCATGGAGCGCGAGGCGCTGGGATCGACCGGTCTGGGTTCGGGCGTTGCGATCCCCCACGCCCGCCTCAAGGATCTGGACAGCGTGCGCGCGGTGTTCGTGCGTCTCGATACCCCGGTCGGCTACAACGCCGTCGATGATCGTCCGGTGGACCTGATGCTCGCCCTGTTCGCGCCCCCCAGCAGCGGCACGGAGCATCTGCGCGCACTGGCGGCCGCATCGCGCGCCCTGCGGTCGTCCGAGATGCGCGAGCAGCTGCGGCAGGCGCGCACGGTGGATGCGATCCATGCATTGTTCGTGCGCGACGCCCGTCTTCCCGCGACCGCAGCCTGACAGTCTAGAAGGCTAGTGCACCGAGACGGGTGCCAGTTCATGCGCGACGGCGGCCGCGAACGCGGTATCGCGGTCCAGCATCACGGCCAGCCGCTCGCCGTCAGCGCTGTGGACGGCATAAAGCGTCTGGTCCGGATCGATCATCAGCCCCTTGGCTTCCGCGATCGGGGTGTCGGCGAGCACATCGGCGGCGCTGATCTCGCGCACATAGACCAGGTCTGGCGCTCCCAGTCCGGCGAAATCTTCCTTTGTCATCATCGGCGTCATCAAGACCGCCTCCTTTTCAGAGTGGGGAACGCCCCATCGCGCGGCCGGTTCGCCGCCGCGTCGAAGCGTCACGAAATCGTGGGTGGGATCAGCCGACGCTGATCGGGATGCGCCGGACCGTCTGGGCCTGCTCGGGCCGTTTCAGATCGACATGCAGCAGGCCGTGTTCCAACTGCGCGCCCTCGACTTCCAACCCGTCGGCCAGGACGAAACTGCGCACGAACCCCCGGGCGGCGATGCCCCGGTGCAGGAAGGCCTGATCCGGACCCGGCTCTCGCTTGCCGGCGATGGTCAGCTGGCGGCCTTCCAGCGTGATGGCCAGGTCGTCGGGCGCGAACCCGGCGACTGCCAGCGAAATGCGGACCGCGCTCTCGCCCAGCTGCTCGACATTATAGGGGGGATAGCTTTCCGCCGCCGCCTTCGCGGCCCGGTCGATCAGGGCGCGCGTCTGGTCGAAACCCAGCAGGAACGGGCTGTCGAACAGCACGGGTCGGGTGGTCATCGTCATCAGTCCTCGAACAAGCGACCACGCCCGGCCCCCCGCGATCGGCGAGGCCCGGCGTCGGAATTCATATGGGAAGCCACCCGGCCGCATCAAGCCGGAGCCGGAATTGGCGAGGGCCGCCCGGCTGCCCGGACGGCCCTCGTTGGTGGAGCTTAGCGGAGTCGAACCGCTGACCTCTTGCATGCCATGCAAGCGCTCTACCAGCTGAGCTAAAGCCCCGGAACCTCGCGGTCCAGAACGCCGGGTCTGGTGTGGCCCCCGGCGAGGCGGCGGAACCTATGTCGGGTCGATTTGCAGATCAACCCGGTTCCGCCTTTTATTTTCGCAGAGGTTTCGCGCGCTTGAGACCGGCCGAATTCAACCGGCCTCAAGTCGCCCGAAGGGCGATAGGCCGACCAACCTGCCCGGCCTCAAGCCGCGCGACCGCGTGGCAAACCGTCCTAGAGATCGTCGTCCTTGCCGCCCTTGACGACGTCGCCGTCGAAGGCGTCGTCGTCCTCGTCCTCGATGAAGGGCACGGAATCGTCGTCGTCGTCGTCGGCCAGAACATCGTCGTCGTCGTCGCCGTCGGCAGCGCCCATGCCGGGGGCGTCGGCCGCGTCAGCGGTGTCGTCGTCCTCGTCGTCGGGCGTCAGGATCGGCTCGTGGCCTTCCTGGTCGATCTCGGGCGTGACCACGGCCTCGTCTTCTTCATCCTCGTCGTCGGTCGCCTTCTTCTCGACGACCTGATCCTCTGCGTCGTCGGCGGCATAGCCACCCGGACGGCCGCGACGGCTGCGCAGCTTGATGGCTTCCTCGGGATCGAACTCGGTGTCGCACTTCGGGCAGTGCGCCGGACGGCGCTGGAGGTCGTAGAATTTGGCCTGGCAGTTCGGACAGACCTGCTTGGCGCCAAGTTTGGGATCGGCCACGGGTGATGGAGACCTTTGGATGGAGAGGAGGGGATTTCGGCCGCGTCCCTTGCCACCATGGGGGGCCGCTGTCAAAAGCCGTCTTTGGCGTGGCCATGCCCGCTTTCTCCCACACCGACATCCATGGAGCCTTTCGTGGCCTCCAACGCCTCTCATCTGACCGCGCGCCCCGGCCATTCCTTGAGAGGAACCGTGCGGGCGCCGGGCGACAAGTCCATGTCTCACCGCGCGATGATCCTGGGGGCCATGGCCACCGGCGTGACCGAGGTCGACGGTCTGCTGGAAGGCGACGACGTCCTGGCCACCGCGCGTGCGGCCGAGGCTTTCGGGGCGACGGTCGAGAAACTCGGCGGCGGACGCTGGCGGGTGACCGGGCGCGGCGCGTTCCAGACCCCGGCGGGCGTGATCGACTGCGGCAATGCCGGGACGGGCGTGCGCCTGCTGATGGGGGCGGCGGCCGGCTATCCGATCTCGGCGACGTTCGATGGCGACGCCTCCCTTCGCGGCCGCCCCATGGGCCGTGTGACGGATCATCTGACCCGCATGGGCGCGAGGTTCGACTGGAGCGGCAGGTCGGGTCTGCTGCCCGCGACCCTGACCGGCGGGACGCTGAACGCCATCGATCACGTCCAGACCGTCGCCTCGGCCCAGGTAAAGTCCGCCATTCTGCTGGCCGGGCTGAACGCCGACGGCGTCACCTCCATCACCGAGCCGGAGAAGAGCCGCGATCATACCGAACGGATGCTGCGGGCCTTCGGCGCGACCGTCGATGTCGAGGCCATTCCTGTATCTGGCGGCGAGGGCTGGGTGATCCGCCTTCGGGGAGGCCAGGCCCTGATCGGGACCGTCGTCTCCGTGCCCGGCGATCCGTCGTCGGCGGCTTTCCCGCTCGCGGCCGGGCTGATCGTCCCGGGATCTGAGGTCACGGTCGAAGGCGTGATGCTGAACCCCCTGCGCACCGGCCTGTTCGATACCTGGATCGAGATGGGCGCCGACCTGACCATCGCCAACCGTCGCGTCTCGGGCGGAGAGGACGTCGGAGACATCACCGCGCGGCACTCAGCGTTGAAAGGGGTCGTTGTCCCGGAAGGCCGCGCCGCCTCGATGATCGACGAATACCCGATCCTGGCCGCCACCGCCGCCTTCGCTTCTGGCATCACGGTCATGCGCGGCGTCGGCGAAATGCGGGTCAAGGAAAGCGACCGGATCCGCCTGATGGTCGACGGTCTGCGCGCCTGCGGCGTGGCGGTGGAGGAGGAGCCCGAGGGCTTCATCGTCACCGGAGGGGCTGTGCCCGGCGGCGCGACGGTCCACACCGCCCACGACCACCGCATCGCCATGAGCCACCTGGTGCTGGGCCTGGCGGCTGAGCGGGCCGTGAGCGTCGACGAACCCGACATGATCGCCACCAGTTTTCCAGGCTTCGTCGAGATGATGCGCGGGCTGGGCGGCGACGTCGGGGCTTGACGAAATGTCGCCTATAGACGACAGTCGGCCCGTCCAGATCGAGCGTACGGCCGTCTTCGCCGCGTGGCTCGATGCTTTGCGGGATCGCAATGGCGCGATGAGGATTTCGGCCCGGATCGATCGCCTCGCGGCTGGCCATTGGGGTGACGTGAAGTCGGTCGGTGCGGGTGTCAGCGAACTCCGTATCCACTATGGGCCCGGCTATCGGGTCTATTTGGGGCGGCGGAATTCAGCCTGGGTCGTGCTGTTGTGCGGTGGCGCCAAGGATGGCCAGGCGCGGGATATTCGCCGGGCCCAGACGATATTGGAGGCGATGAACCATGACGATTGAGACCCGGCCCTGGGACGCCGCCGACTTCATCCAGTCGCCCGAGGATGTCGAGGAATACCTGGTCGCCTCGTTCGAGGACGCCGCCGAATACGGTGATCCCGGCATAATCACGAACGCCCTGGGCACGGTCGCCCGCGCCAAGGGCATGACGAAGATGGCGGAGGACGCCGAGCTGTCTCGCACGGCCCTGTACCGTGCGCTCAGCGCGGAGGGGCGTCCTGAACTCGCCACCATCTTCAAGGTGATGCAGGCCCTTGGCCTGCGCCTGGCCCCCGTCCGCATGAAGCCCGCCGCTTGACCACCCCCTTCATCATCGCCGTCGACGGACCCGCCGCGTCCGGAAAGGGCACCATCGCCTCGCGCCTGGCCGCCCACTATGGCCTGCCGTTCCTGGACACGGGCCTGTTGTACCGCGCCGTCGGGCTGGATGTTCTGTCCAGCGGCGGTGATCTGGGGGACGAGCAGGCGGCCGAGGCGGCTGCGCGCGCGCTGGATGCCGAACGCGTGTCGGACGATCCGGCCCTGACGACCGGCGAGGCGGGCGAGGCGGCCAGCCAGGTCGCGGGGCATCCCGGCGTACGCGCGGCCCTTCTCGACCTGCAGCAGGCGTTCGCCCGCCAGCCGGGCGGCGGTGTGCTGGACGGCCGCGACATCGGCACCGTGATCGCGCCGGACGCGCCCGCCAAACTGTTCATCACCGCGACGCCGGAGACGCGCGCGCGCCGACGCTGGCTCCAGCTGACCGGACGAGGGGATACGATCGCCTTCGAAGCCATGCTGGCCGACATTCAGCGCAGGGATGAGCGCGACGCGGGTCGCGGCTCGGCCCCCATGATGCAGGCCGACGACGCCGTCTTGCTGGACACGACCGATATGGATATAGAGAGCGCCTTCGATGCGGCCCGCCGTATCGTCGAGGCGGCGCGCGCGAGGCATGGGCTCTAGGGTCCCGATCGCAAATCCAACGCTCCCATCCTCGGCTTCCGCGGGCGCTCTGGTTCGACCGAACCTCGCTGCGAACACCGACGACCCATCTCAAATCCAACCTCGCGCAGGGCCGTCCGGCCGTGCGCCATAGCCCCATCGGAAACGCATCCGCTTCATGTCTGATACCCTCAACCCCACGCGCGACGACTTTTCGGCGCTGCTCGACGAACAACTGCAAGGCCGCGATCTCGGCGAAGGCCAGGTCGTTCACGGCCGCGTCGTCGGCATCGAAAAGGACATCCTGATCATCGACGTCGGTCTGAAGACCGAAGGCCGCATCTCGGTGCGCGAGTTCGCCATCGGCGAAGGCTCCGTGGTCCCCAAGGTCGGCGACAATGTCGAAGTCTATCTGGAGCGCGTCGAGAACGCCCTGGGTGAAGCCGTCATCAGCCGCGACAAGGCTCGCCGCGAAGAGGCCTGGACCCGTCTGGAAGTCGTTTTCGCCGAGGGCGTGCCGGTCAACGGCGCCATCGTCGGTCGCGTCAAGGGCGGCTTCACCGTCGATCTGGGCGGCGCCTCGGCCTTCCTGCCCGGTTCGCAGGTCGACATCCGCCCCGTGCGCGACGTCGGACCCCTGATGGGCAAGGAACAGCCGTTCCAGATTCTCAAGATGGACCGCCCGCGCGGCAACATCGTCGTCTCGCGTCGTGCGATCCTGGAAGAGGCCCGCGCCGAACAGCGCACCGAGCTGGTCGGCCAGCTGCAAGAGGGTGAAGTCCGCGACGGCGTCGTCAAGAACATCACCGACTACGGCGCGTTCGTGGACCTGGGCGGCATCGACGGCCTGCTGCACGTCACCGACATGTCGTGGAAGCGCGTCTCCCACCCGTCGCAGGTGCTCGCCGTCGGCGACACCGTCCAGGTGCAGATCGTCAAGATCAACCCGGACACCCAGCGCATCAGCCTGGGCATGAAGCAGCTGCAAAGCGATCCGTGGGACGGTGTCGAAGCGAAGTATCCGCCGGGCGCCAAATACACGGGCCGCATCACCAACATCACCGACTACGGCGCCTTCGTTGAGCTGGAAGCCGGCGTCGAGGGCCTGGTTCACGTCTCGGAAATGTCCTGGACCAAGAAGAACGTCCACCCCGGCAAGATCGTCTCGACCTCGCAGGAAGTCGACGTCGTGGTTCTGGATGTCGACGCCTCCAAGCGCCGCATCTCGCTGGGCCTCAAGCAGGCTCAGGACAATCCGTGGGACGCCTTCGTCGCCGCCAACCCGATCGGCTCGACCGTCGAGGGCGAGGTCAAGAACGCCACCGAATTCGGCCTGTTCATCGGCCTGGACAACGACATCGACGGCATGGTGCACCTGTCCGACCTCGACTGGTCGGTCTCGGGCGAGGAAGCCATCCAGCGCTACCGCAAGGGCGAGATGGTCAAGGCCAAGGTCCTGGACGTCGACGTCGAGAAGGAACGCGTCTCGCTCGGCATCAAGCAGCTGGGCGGCGATCCCGTCGGCGACGGCGACACCTACAAGAAGGGCCAGACCGTCACCGTGACGGTCACCTCCATCGAGTCGGGCGGCATCGAGGTCAAGTTCGGCGAAGACGACGCGCCGGTCACCTCCTTCGTGCGCAAGTCGGACATCAGCCGCGACAAGAACGAGCAGCGCCCCGAGCGTTTCGCCGTCGGCGACCGCGTCGATGCCCAGATCACGAGCATCGACAAGGCCACCCGCCGCATCTCCGTCTCGATCAAGGCCCTCGAAATGGCCGACGAGAAGGAAGCCATCGAACAGTTCGGATCCTCAGATTCGGGCGCCTCGCTGGGCGACATCCTGGGTGCGGCCCTGCGCGAGAAAGCCAAGCAGGACTGATGCTCTAGTGGCCTGACGCTCGACGCGCGGCGCCTCGCTTCTTGAGGCCCGTTCGTCGGACGGCGAGCCACCGTCCGATGACTGACGATGCGGGCGGCCGGAGTGATCCGGCCGCCCGTTTTCGTTGGCAGGCCTGTTCCGTGCACGGTTAACGACATTTAACGATCATTCCCTGACGGAAACTGATCAAACCCCCTTTTTCGCCCGGCGAGCGAAGGCTAGGGTGCCCTCGCAACCGGATTGAAGTTGCACCCGTATTTGCTCTTCAGAGCAGGAAAGGGCGGGGGCCTGGACATGATCAAGTCTGAGCTGATCGAGAAGCTGGCGGCTGAGAACACCCATCTCACCCATGCCGAGGTGGAGCGCGTCGTGAACGTCGTGCTCGGACGCATGACCGAGGCCATGGCCGAGGGCGGCCGGGTCGAGCTGCGCGGCTTTGGTGCCTTTTCGGTGCGATCCCGGCCGGCGCGCGCGGGCCGCAATCCGCGCACCGGAGAGACCGTCGACGTTCCGGCCAAGGCCGTGCCCTTCTTCAAGAGCGGCAAGGAGCTGCGCGAGCGGCTGAACGCCAGCGGCGACGCCTGAGCTGGAGACGACATCGATGGGTCTGGTGTCCGAGTTCAAGGAATTCATCTCGCGCGGCAACGTCGTCGACCTTGCGGTCGGCGTCATCATCGGCGCGTCTTTCGGAAAGATCGTCACCAGCCTGGTCGAACAGGTGGTCATGCCGCCGATCGGCCTTCTGCTGGGGGGTGTCGATTTCTCGCACCTCCAACTCGTTCTTCGGCCCGAGAACCCGGCCACCGAGGAGATCGAACTGGTCGCGATTCAGTATGGGGCCTTCATCAACACGATGATCCAGTTCCTGATCGTGGCCATGGTCATCTTCCTGATGGTCAAGGCGATCAACAGGCTGAAGCGCGCCGAGGCCGCCGCGCCCGAGGCCCCGCACGTCCCCACGGCATCCGAGGCCTTGCTGGCTGAAATCCGCGACGAGCTGAAGCGCGGCAGGCCCTAGGCTCCGCCCCCCAGGCGACCCTCAGGCCGCCCGGCGCGCGGCGACCGCCGCCACCGGCACGGGCCTCAGACAGATGCCATAATCCCCATCGAACGGCGTCGGGGCCCAGCTGTCGATGCCCGATGTGCCCGGCTCGAACCGGACGTGACAGTGGCCCCACCCGCCCTCGTGCCGGGCGGTCGGGGCCAGCGGCCCCAGACGCTTCAGCAGATGGTCGTTGACGGTCTGGATGCGGACCTTGGCGGCCCCCAGCGTCCTGGCGTTCTTGATCAGCGCCTCCATCAGGGCGGGAATAGCGCGCGGCTCGTCCTTCAGGGCGACCAGATCCAGCACCTCCAGCATCGGCGGCTCGATCGGATTGCCCTTGGACATCACCGCCATGGCGAAGCCGGTGATCGCCTTGCCGGCATTGAAGCCCAGCAGCAGGGGCCGCAGCGTCAGGTCGGGGTCGCTCAGACGCCAGCGCATCGTCGCCGGGCTGCGGTCCGCGATCAGCCGCCCTTCGCCTTTCAACGCGGCCCAGAAATCTCCATAGCGCGACCGGTCGGTCAGGTCGGACACCACCGCCACGCCGGCCGGCAGCGAAAGGGGCTCGGCCGTCCTCAGGCGCCCGTTCAGCAACCGCTCGTGGGTCGGATCGATCAGCCTGGGCGCGCGCCGATCGACCTCGCGCCACACACGCCCCCCCGCGCAGGCCAGGCTGTCGACCCGCCACGACAGCTTCAGATCGTGCGTCGTCGGCGGCCAGGCGACCATGCCGTATCGCTTGTACAGCGGGCTTGAGGTCGGATTGGCGTTGAAGGTGTAACGCGCGAACACGCCCCGCTGTTCGGCGAACGTGCGCAGCAGCCGTCGGCTCTGCCCGCGCGCGCGGGACGTGACGATGATCGAAAACCCCGTCGCCCCATACAGGGTCTCGTCGCCACGGTGAAACCGCTGGACGAAGTTGCCGGTCATCCCGCACGGCTCGCCGTCGTCGTCGGCTTCCAGCAGCCATCCCGCCGGCGCGCCGGCCTCCAGCCGCGCCGGGTTGTCGGCCAGCCATCGCCATCCGGCCTGCGAGCGCCGGGGCCAGCCCACCGAGCGATGCAGGGCATTCAGCGCCTCGTGGTCGTCGTCGTCGATCGTGCGAAGCGAGAAGGTCATCCGGATAATCCCGTGGCGAGACAGCTGCCCGTCCTGATCTGGACCGCATGCACGAGCCACGCCATTTCATACAACCCAAAGACGAATAAAGGATGATCAAGAGTTGTGTAACGAGCGTTGGCCTTTCCTCGCTCGCGGCGTGTGCAAGCCGATCCAACTCTTGGCCCAAGCTCCAGAACAGGCGAGGGGGTCGATGCCCCGCCCGATGCCGTGTGACGCTTTCGTTACCCATAAGGCTTGTCCGGCCTTGCCCGTCGTGCTGCTTATGCCGCAACGATGCGTCAGGGTGGGCGCGGGAATGGGAGTGAAGCGTTGATCAGGACGAACAGGGCGCGCGCGGCGGATCGGCCGCGCACATCGGTGACCATGATGGCCGGGGGGGCGGCGTCGTGAACATCGTCATTCTGGCCGGTCTGCTGATCACTTTCGCCACCGGCCTGCCGGTGCTGCTGCAGATCCTGAAGAACCACCCGCGCGGCCTGATCATCCTGTTCTTCGCCGAGGGGTGGGAGCGTTTCTCCTACTACGGCATGCGCGGTCTGCTGGTCTTCTACCTGACCCAGCATTTCTTCTTTGAAGACGACAAGGCGACGGCGCTCTACGGCTCCTACACTTCGCTCGTCTATCTGCTGCCGCTGTTGGGCGGCATCCTCGCGGACCGGTTCCTGGGCACACGGAAGGCGGTCGCCTTCGGCGCGCTTCTGCTGGTCGCCGGTCACGGGATGATGGCCTGGGAGGGCCGCGATTCCACGCAGACCCTGATCTACAAGCCCACCAGCGCGGCCTATTCGATCATGTCAGAGGGCCGCGGCGACGCGAGCGAAGTCGGCATCCGGATCGACGGCAAAACCTACAAGTTCGGTGGTGCCGAGGGAGGCGGCATCGCCATCAAGGACCTGCCGACGACGGCGTCGCTTCCTGCGGTCCTGCCCACCGGAACCTATGAAACCCAGACCAGCACCGATCCGCTGGGCGTGAACGTCTTCTATCTGGCGGTGTCGCTGATCATCATGGGCGTCGGCTTCCTGAAGCCGAACATATCCACCATTGTCGGTCAGCTGTACGAACAGGGCGATCCGCGCCGCGATTCCGGGTTTACCCTCTACTACTACGGCATCAACCTGGGCTCGTTCTGGGCGGCCATCCTGTGCGGCTATCTGGGACAGAATTTCGGCTGGCAGTATGGCTTCGGCCTCGCCGGGATCGGTATGGCGGCAGGCTTCGTGGTCTTCGTCCTCGGCAAGAAGCTGCTCCTGGGCCGGGCCGAACCGCCAAGACCTGAACTGCTGAAGGCACCGGTGCTCGGTCCGCTGAACCGCGAGTGGATCATCTACATCGGCGGCATTCTCGGCGTGATCCCCGTCTTCTTCCTGATACAGCATCGGGCCATCGTCGGGACGGCACTGGGCCTGTCGATCGTCGCGTCGCTGGCCTTCATCGCCTACATCCTCGCCGCCATCTGCAAAACCTGGGCAGAGCGTCAGCGGATGATGCTGGCCGTCGTCCTGATCGTCGGGGCGGTGATTTTCTGGACCCTGTTCGAACAGGCCGGCAGCTCACTCAGCCTGTTCGCCGATCGCAACGTCGATCTGAACCTGTTCCCGCAGGCCGTGCAGGCATTCGGCCTGACCTTCGGCACGCCGGAACAGCTGGCCGCAGCCGGTCTGCAACCCGGCGCGGGCTGGATCGACACGACCATGACCTCGTCCCAGACCCAGTCGTTCAACGCCGGCTTCATCCTGATCTTCGCGCCGATCTTCGCGGCGCTGTGGGCGGGGCTCGGCCGTCGCAAGCTGGATCCCGATCCGACGATGAAGTTCGGCCTCGGCCTGGTGCAGGTCGGCCTGGGCTTCATGGTCGTGGTGTGGGGTGCCGGCATGGCCAACTCGGCCTTCCAGATGCCGATCATCCTGCTGGGCCTGCTCTATATGCTGCACACCACGGGCGAACTGTTCGTCTCGCCGGTCGGCCTGTCGGAGATCACCAAGCTCAGCCTGCCCGCCGTCGTCAGCTTCATGATGGCGGTCTGGTTCCTGGCCTCCTCGATCGCCCAGTTCGTCGGCGGCTTCATCGCCGGCTTCGCCGGCACCGAGACGGTGGGGGGCGAGGTCCTGGACCCCGGTCTGGCGTTGCGCACCTCGCTGGGCGTGTTCGAGAAACTGGGCTGGGCCGGCATCGCGGCCGGCGTCGTCTTCATCCTGCTCAGCTTCGTCATCAAGGGCTGGTCGAACGGGGCCAACGACGCGTCGAACCACCCCGGACCGACCCTGACGGACGGCGGCAAGGAGGATGGCAACATCGCCGCGCCCCGGACCTCGACCCCGGGCTGATGTCGCCCGGAACGAAAAAGGGGCGGCGTCCACGCGCCGCCCCGCGTTCGCCCTAGAACGTCCTGCGCGCCTGAAGGAAGACGAACGGACCCTGGCGCGTGCCCCGGTCCTCTCGGAAGGCCAGCGGCGAACTGTCCCTCGGGCCGGAATAGACGAAACGGGTGCGGCGTCGTTCCAGGTCGCTGGCATTGCCTGCGTCGAACCGGAGCGTCAGCTCCGGCCGGGGCTTCCACTGGACGAAGAAGGTCAGGTCCGGATCGGTCTCGACGCGGCGAACCTCGCGGATCCGGTACTGGATCGAATCGTCGGTGTTGCAGCCGTGATGACCCCCGTATGACCACCGACCGTCCCGCAGATCCTGGTCGAAACTGACGCCGCAGCCATTGGCCAGCTGGCCGCTGAAGCGGCGCGCTTCGCCGGTCAGCGGATCGATCACGCTGGACTGCTGCCAACTGGCGCGGCCGTTGAACCGGGCGTGGGGCAGGCCGAACCGGTCCAGCGGCAAGGCCAGCTGGACCTGCTGAAAGTCCGAGGTGCCCGTCCCGATGTTGCCCACCGCTTCGAAACCACCGAACAGGGGAATGACGTCGACGATGTCCTCCCACTCTCGGTGCGACGCGGTCAGCGTCAGGACGCCCTCGCCCCAGAAGCGGCGCTCGTACACGCCTTCGACGATCCAGCTCTTCTCGGGCTCGAGCTCGGGATTGCCGCCCTCGACCTGGTTCAGGTCGACATCGGCCGAGGCGACGAAGTCTCCGAAGTCCAGCTGCCCCACCTCGCGCTCGACCCGCAATCGCAACTGGTGATCGGCGATCGGCGTCCAGGTCAGCTGCAGGCGCGGCTTGGGATAGACGAACGTCCGCGACAGGTCGCTGTCGCCCGACTGGCGGATGTCGGACACCTCGACCCGAAGCGCGGCCTCGACTGTCAGACCGGCACGGGGCCGCCAGGTCGCCTGGCCGAACGCCTCGCCCCTCAGTTCCTCGACCTTGACCGAGGCGGACGGCAGGGGAACCGGCACGCCGTCCTGGGCAAAAGACGTCGCGCTGTCCAGAAAGTTGTAGGCCGCCTCGCCGCCGCCTTCCCAGGCCCAGCGGTCATTCGGCCGAAAGCGCAACACGGCCCGGCCGATGCTCTCGCCCGCCGTCGATTCGGATCCGAAGTCGGACCGGCCGCCGGCGTTGCGCGACCCCGACGCACTGTCCTCGGTCGCATAGGTCTGCAGCCCGATCAGCTCGATCTCGCTGCGCTGGCCCAGCGCCCGCGACCAGTTGGCCCCGACCTCGCCTTTGGCGCTGCTGAAGTCGCCGGTGCTCAGCTCATCGCTGCCGACACCCGACACGATCCGGGTGTCGATCGAATTGGCCGTGTCGAAACGGCCGCCCAGGACGTTGATCCGCAGCTTGCCGCCACCGACCCTTCCCTGCCAGGCCACCGTGCCCGAAACATTCCGGTAGCGGTCCCATAGATCCAGGTCCGCCTCCTGGGTCGGGTTTCCGGCCGCGTCGTACCGACGACGATAGCCCGTGCCGGTCTGGGCGGTGCGATCCGACGTGGCGCTGAACGAGGCCTCCAGCTGGTCGTCCCCCTCCCGCCGCGACCAGGACCCCTTCAGCAACGGTCCGAGGTAGCCGTCGGGATAGACATAGCTGTTGACCTCGATCACCCGTTCGATCTGCACCGTGCGCCTCAGAACGACATTGGCGATGACGGCGCGGCCCTGCATGTCGATACCCGGCGCTCCGCCGCGGATCAGTTCGATCCGCTCCACGCTGTCGGCCGAGATGCGCCGCAGGACGGCGTCCAGTCCTTCGCTCTTGGTCGCGGGGCGATCCCCGTCGATCAGGACGTTGCCCGCCGCGCCGGCGAAGCCGCGCGTGTCGTTGTCGCCACTGTCCAGGCCGAAGCCCGGCAGGCGGCCGACCATGTCGAGCGCCGTATTCGGCCGGGAACTGACGAAGAAGTCCGGCGTGAAGATCAGCACCCCCGGCCCCGTGGGGTCGGCCGCTGGCGCCGGCTGCATTGCCTCGGCAACCTGGGCGCTCGCAGACATGGGCACGGCGAGGACGGTCGTGGTGGCGAGCAACAGGGTCCGGATCAACATGGTGCGCGCATCTCCGGCCCCCGGAAGCGGCGGGCCGGGTTCGCCTACAACGCCCCGCACGAACACGGGATTAAATCTGCGTCAGGTTCGACGGCGACCGGTGCACGGCCGCCGCCGCAGGGGTCAGAAGGTCTTCCTCAGCGTGATCTGGTAGAAGGTGTTGGGGTCGATGTCGCGGGTCTCGGTGTAGGCGACGGGTCGCCCCCCGGTCCGGCTGGCATAGACGGTGCGCTCCACGTTGAAGTCGTTCCACACCGTGACCTGGGCCCGGATCGAGATCGAGGTCGTCGGCTTGTATTCGACAAACCCCTGGAAATAGTCGTCCCCGTTGAAGCCGGAGGTCTGGTCGGGGTCGTAGGAATACTGGCGCAGCGACGCCAGGAAGGTGGCGGCCCAGTTTATCTTCCAGCTGGTGATGTCCTGGCTGATGGTGAAGGCCGGCTGCGACGGTCGGACGCCCGAGATGGGCCGCGTCTGGCCCGTCGTCGGATCGGTGACCTCGGTCTTGTTCCATTCGTTCTCGAAGGTGAACTGACCGCCCGAGAACCCGGTCCAGTCCAGAGGGACCGAGATGTTGACGGCCAGCTGGTCCAGCGTCCCGTCACCGATGTTGCCGGTCGCCGACAGGTCGTTCGGAAGCGGCAGGCGGTCGATCACGCCGGTGATCTCGTCGTGGCGGTAGCCAAGAGAGACGATGCCGTCGCCCAGGAAGCGGCGCTCGTAGACCAGTTCGGTGACCCAGCGCTGCTCGGGCTCCAGATCGACGTTGCCGCCGAAGACATTGTCCTCATCCAGGTCTGCAGAGGCGGCGAAATCGCCGAAGTCGAGCTGGCCCACCTCGCGTTCGAGGCGGAAGCGCACCTGATTGTTGGCCATCGGTGTCCATGTGGCCTGAAAACGTGGCTTGGCGAAGTAGAAGGACTTCTCCTGATCCGCGTCCCCCGACTGAGTGATCGTGGACGCTTCCAGACGGATACCGCCTTCCAGCGTCAGGTTTGGCCGGACGCGCCAGGTCGCCTTGGTGAAGGCCTCGCCGCGCGTCTCCTCCACCGTGACGGAGGCCGAGGGCAGGGTCACCGGCGCACCACCGACTGTAAAGGCCTGATGGGTCTCCAGCATGTTGTAGGCCACCTCGGCACCACCCTCGATGGTCATCGACGGCGTGCGTTCCCAGCGCAGCAGCGAACGCAGAATAGTCTCCGATGCATTGCCGACCGAGGTGAAGCGCTGTTCGGGGCTGGCGACGCCGCCGATCACGCTGCTGGACACCGAGGTGTCGTCGAAATCGTTCCATTCACGGATGAAGCGGGTCTCGCTGGTCAGGCCGGTGCGGACGGGGCGGGTGTAGACAGCGCCGACTTCTCCGCTCGTGCCCTCGTCGCTGAAGCTGTTGTCGCGACGGATGCCGGGCGCGGTCTGGAGGCTGAAGTTGCTGTAGTCGTTCTGGCCGATCCGGGCGGTCAGATCGATCTTTCCGCCCAGAAAGGCGTCGGCATAGTTGCCGCGGATGGCCTGACCGCCGCCCAGCTGGTCGTTGACGTAGAACTCATCGCGCAGGACCACGCCGTTGGGGTCGCGCCGGATGACCCGGCCGGGGCCGTTGGAGTCGCTGACACTGACGCCGTCGGACAGGGTGAAGCCCCAGGTCCGGTCCCCGTCCTTGGCCGTGAACTGGTAGGTGCCGTTGTAGGCGTCCTGTCCGCCGTCGAACAGGAAGGCGTTCCAGGTCAGCACCGACTGGCGACTGGACTGGCTCTTGGTGATCACGTTCACCACGACGGAATAGCCCTGCATATCGATGCCCGGCGCGCCGCCGCGAACCAGTTCGATCCGCTCCACCTGGGAGGCGAGGGTCCGGCTGAGCACCGAGGATCCGCTGTCGTTCTTGGACGCCGGTCGGGCTCCGTTGATCAGGATGTTGCCGACGGCCCCTTCGAAGCCACGCGATCCGTCGCCGTCCTGGGTCGAGAAGCCAGGAACGCGGCTGACCATGTCCAGCGCCGTGTTGGGGCGATAATCGGTGAAGAAGTCCGGCGTGAAAACCAGCACGCCCTGCTGGTTGGCCTCAGCCACCGGCGCGGCAGCCTGGGCCGATGGGGTGGGGGCAGCTGTCTGGGCCTGAGCCACCCCGCCACCGAACAGGATAGCCGTGGTGGCCAATAGGATCGTCTTCGTCATCGCCTGGGGTTCCCCTCGTTTGTGAGGGCAGGTTTGGCGGTGCCGTGGATCGATCTCCAGTTACAAGACGGACAGGTGCATTAAATCGAATACAGCATTACAGGGTGGTAATCCTGTCCGATATTTAACAAATCGAGATCATTCGAAGAAGGTTTCGTCGCCTTTTGCTGGCTCGGACTGTATAGCTGCGACGTCGGGTTCCGCGGACTGTGATACAGCCGGCTCCCGGCGACGGTCGAAACCGAACAGGCGGGACCCATCGGCGAGCGGGTCGGTGGTCGTCACGGTTGCCACGTTGACGGGGGCATAGGGCTGGCCCATGGGCCGGACGTCGGCGACCGGCTCCAGCGGCGGCCAGTCCTCGCCGACATAGGCATCGGCCGGCACATAGTCGGCGGTGGTTATTTCAGGCTGCCGATCCAGGGCGGCCCGATCAAAGCCGTCGTTCAGGGTGCCGACTTCCAGAATGCCGCCCGGGACGGGCACCGGCTCGACCGGAGCCACCACGGCGATCGACAGCCCGGGGCCGGTCACGCCTGACGCCGCATGACGCGGGGCCAGGGTCCACGCACCCACGGCTATGACGACGGCAGCGCCGATGATGCTGCCGACGACGACCATACGGCGGCGGTCGCGAGGGCTGACCGAAGATTCCTGAACCATCACGACCTCCCAGGGCTGACCTGTTTGCAAACACGACGGCGTGGCCGAAGTTCCGTCAGCCGACGCCACGCTGGCGCCACAAGGCGCTGCAAGCGTGACCGTTCATCGCGAGGACGTCTTCCATGATCCGTGCCCTGGCCCTGAGCCTTCTTCTGTTGGGGGCGGCCGTGCCCGCCCTGGGCCAGGACGAGGATCAGCTCGATGACATCATCGTTGTGGCCCGCCGGTCCCAGACGCCCATATGGGAGGTCAGCCGGGGCGATCGGTCGCTGATCCTCGTCGGCAACATCCGGGGCCTGCCGCGCGACTTCGAGTGGAACCCGTCCGGGCTGGAGGCGGCGACGGCGCGGGCGGACCGGATTCTGTATCCACCTGTCGGTCGCGTCTCACCCTCCGATCTCGTGCGCCTGCTGTGGAGGATGCGGACGATCAGCCGCCTGCCGGGCGAGACGACCAGCGCGGACTATCTCGATCCGGCGGTACAGGCGCGCCTGGAGGCCGTCATGGCCGACGAGGGCGACGACTGGCGGCGTAAGAGCTTCGTGCTGCTGGGCTTCGACCTGAATCGAGACAAGGCCGGCTACCGTCCCGGTGGCGACGATGCGGAGGACGTGGTGCGCCGCGCCGCCCGACGCGCCAGGATCGAGGGTGAGACGGTGGGCACGGTGCGGGGGGATGAAATCGTCGACAACCTTATCACCCAGCCCCCGCAGGCCTATGTCTCCTGTATAGCCGCCGGTGTGGTGGCGGCCGAGAATGGACCGGACGGCTTTGCTCATCGCGCGGAAGACTGGCGCGCCTTGCGGGTGCCCGACGTGATCGAAAACCCGCTGGATATCGCGCTGGGTCAGTGCTGGCCGTGGGGTGATCCCGAAATCGGGCCGCAGCTCCGGGGTCAGTGGCTGACGGCGATCTCCGGGGCGCTGGATCAGCCTGGCACGACGCTGGCGGTCGCGCCCCTGCGGCTGCTGGCCGAGCCGGGTGGGGTGCTGGACGGGCTGGAGTCGCAGGGGTTCGAGGTGCGCGGCCCGGACTGGAGAGCGGACCAGGCGGACTGAGCCGGTGTCGAGCAGCGATCCGAGGGTGAAAACGGGAGTCTGCTGAAAGAAAAAAGTGACTCCAACTTCTCCAATTTCGCGGCCCGTCTTCGATCGAGCCGCCAGACTAGATCATCGGTCCGACAGAAACGGACGTAGCCGGCGAAAGGCCAGACTAGACGGCGGTTCCGCCCACCGTCAGGCCACCGATCTTGAGGCTGGGCTGGCCGATGCCGACCGGCACGCCCTGGCCCGACTTGCCACAGACGCCGACGCCGGGATCAAAGGCGAAGTCGTCGCCGATCATCGAGACATTGGTCAGGGCCGTGGCCCCGTCGCCGATCAGGGTCGCACCACGCACAGGGGCCGTGATCTTGCCGTCCTCGATCAGATAGGCCTCCGTGCACTGGAAGACGAACTTGCCGTTGGTGATGTCCACCTGGCCGCCGCCGAAGTTGGCGGCATAGAGACCGCGCTTCGTCGAGGCGATCATGTCCGCCTGCTTGGCCGAGCCACCCTCCATGAAGGTGTTGGTCATGCGCGGCATCGGCATGTGGGCGAAGGACTGGCGACGCCCGTTGCCGGTGGCGCGCTGGCCCAGCTGTCGCGCCGACAGACGGTCGTTCATCAGCCCGACCATGATGCCGTCCTCGATCAGAACGGTGCGCGAGGTCGGCGTGCCCTCGTCATCGACGCTGAGCGATCCGCGACGCCCGGCGATGGAGCCGTCGTCGACGACGGTCACGCCGGGGGCGGCGACGCGCTTGCCCATCATGCCGGAGAAGACCGAGGAGCCCTTCCTGTGGAAATCGCCCTCGAAGCCGTGGCCGATGGCCTCGTGCAGCAGGACGCCAGGCCAGCCGGCGGCGAGGACCACGTCCATCTCTCCGGCCGGGCAGTCGACGGCCTCCAGGTTGACCAGGGCACCGCGCAGGGCCTCGTCCACCTGGGCCTGCCAGCGCTCCGGCTGAATCCAGGTCTCGAAACCGGCCCGACCCCCGGCACCCGACGACATGGTCTCGCGCCGACCGTCCTTCTCCACGGTGACGGACACGTTCAATCGAACCAGAGGCCGAACGTCGTTCACCGTCAGGCCGTCTGCGCGCAGGATCTCTATGGCGCGGCGCTCCCCGACGATGGAGGCCGAGACCTGGACCACGCGCGGATCGCGGGCGCGGGCCCAGGCGTCGATCTCCTGCAACAGGGCGATCTTGTCCGAAAAGGCCGGCGAGGCGAGCGGATCGACCGCGTCATAGAGCTTCTGATTGGTGGCGCGGGGGCCTTCGGAGGTGACGCCTGCATGACCCGACTTGGCCAGGGCCGCGCTGTCGGCGGCGCGACGAAGGGCGGCGGCGCTGATCTCGTTTGCGTGGGCGTAACCGGCTGTCTCTCCGGCGACGACGCGCAGGCCGAAGCCTTCGGTGGCGTCATAGGCGGCGGCCTTCAGGCGACCGTCGTCAAAGACCAGGGACTCGGATTCGGAGCGTTCGAGAAACAGCTCGCCATCGTCGGCACCGTGCAGCGCACCCTGCAGGATCGACAGGGCATCGGAGGGATCGACGCCGGAGGATTCGAGCAGGGGCGGCGGGGGGATGTGGACGGTCATGAAAGGCAAGATAGGGAGGGCAAAGCTGAATGTCTCCTCCCCGTCCGAAGGATGGGGAGGAGACTGATCGCTTCACCCCAGGGTCACCTCGCCAGACCCGTTGATGTCCTGGTTGACGGTCGCGGGTCGCGTGGTCACGTCCACGTCGCCCGAGCCGGAGATCGAGATGTCGGCGCGGCCGGTGGGGGCCACCGTCGCGTCGCCCGATCCGGCGATGGCGACGTTGGCGTCGGTGGTTGTCAGCGACCCCAGGTCCGCGTCGCCGGAGCCCGAGATATCGACTTCAAGCGCACGTGTTCGGCCGGTCGCGGTGACCTCTCCCGACCCAGAGATATCGATCGCCAGGGTATCCTGATCGTAGTCGCGCAGCATCAGGTTGGACGACCCCTCCAGGTTGAAGGTCTTCACGTTCGGCGCGGTGACGACGATGTGGACGGCTTCCGAATGCGCCCACATACCGCGACCGTCTCGGTTGCCGCCGAAGACGACCGTCTCGTGGTTCGGGCCGTCAGTGTCATTGGCGACCCAGCTCAGGCGGCCGTCGACCAGGCGGACCTTCTCGACCAGATCGGCCGGACCCGTGACCGTGACGCCCTCCGTGTCGCCCTGGACGTAGTCGACGTTGGCGGACAGATCGACGGTCAGGGTGTCGCCGCCGGTCCAGGCGATCTGGCGGGTGACGTCGGGGCTGCGGCTGTCGTCGGCCCGCTGAAAGCGGACGGTGTCGCCGTCCTCGTCGTGGAAGGTCCAGGCCCAGCCGTGGCGGGCCATGTCGCGTCCGCCGAGGGCAAAGGCCCCGCCGAGGGAAGCCGTGGCCAGCACGAGGCCGGCCGCGGCGATGATGAAGAGGGTCCGGATCATGCGGGGTCTCCCATGACTTGGGTGGTTTGGGGCTCGAGCGCGGGCTTGAGCAGTCGGTAGTGCAGGCGGGCGAACCAGACGATGCCGTTGACCAGCCAGATGGTGACGATGGCCAGCAGGGCTCCGGCCGAGGCGGCTCCGGCCATCAGGCCCAGACCCGCCAGGATGGCGGCGAAGGCTCCGCCAGGCGCGTCGGCGAAGGGTCCTGCGACCATGATCGCTCCGCCCGAGACGAACAGGGCGATGACGGCGATGCCGACCCCGAACAGAGTGCCGATCACGCCCATCAGGATCGGCAGCAGGATCAGGATGTCGATGGCCCCGAGGCCCAGGACCGCGAACACGGCCCCGGCCGCGGCAGACGGGTTCTTTTCCTGATGCCAGCGCTGGGCGCCGGCTTCGGCCCGCAGCTCGCGCGCAAGACGGGCAGGGTCACCCAGGGCGGCTGCGACTTCGGCTTCCGAACGACCGGCCGCAAGACCGTCGTCGAAGTGAGTTTCATAGTCCGAGGTGATCTCGGCGGCGGTCGCCATCGGCAGGCCAACCAGGCCCTGCTTCAAACGGCTGAGGAATTCGGCGCGCGTCATGCGGGCTCTCCAGCAGGGGCGACAGGGGCAGGATCGTTGGCGACGATCGCATCCACGGCGCGGGTGAAATGGGTCCATTCGGCGGACTGGGCGGCCAGGGCCTCGCGGCCGGCCGAGCTGAGCCGATAGTATTTGCGCGACGGGCCCGACGATGATTCGACCAGATAGGTCTCGACCAGGCCGTCCGTCTGCATGCGGCGCATCAGCGGGTAGATCGTACCTTCTCCCATGTCGATCGCATCCGACAGGCGGCTGGCGATCTCGTAGGCATAGCTGTCGGCACGGGCCAGAAGGGCCAGGACACACAGGCCCAGCACCCCCTTCTTCAACTGTATCTCTATGGTTTCGGGCATGTCCGAACACCTCCTTTGATTTCCAGAGGCTATCGCAAGGTATCATGCGCTGCAAGGTAGCTGTTGAAACATGACAGCGATTTAACCGAGGCGGGAATGGACCAATCGGCCGCATGCGGCGACGGAACGCGCCCGTATCGCTTGGCAAGCTGGGTATGAGCCGATATGGACCGCGCTTGAAATCGCCGGGTCCCTCCCCAGAGGCCGGGTGGGGCTGCGTTCAGCGGCTCGATTGGCAGATGTATATGAGGAACTCTCGCATGGGACTGGGCACGAGAGCCCTGAGCAAGACCGGACACCTTCTGGGTGCCGCTTCGCTCGCCGTCTTCTTCGCCACCCCGACGTGGGCGCAGGACCTGATGGGTCAGCCGACGCCGCGCGGCATCGATCTGCAGCCGGCCGCCTCGCCGCTGAAGCACGAGGCGATCTTCTTCCACAACGTGATCCTGATGCCGATCATCGTCGGCATCTGCGTTCTGGTGCTGGGCCTGCTGGGCTGGATCGTGTTCCGCTACAACGAGAAGGCCAACCCCGTTCCGGCGAAGTGGAGCCACAATACGGTCGTCGAGATCATCTGGACGGTGCTGCCGGTGATGATTCTGGTGGGCATCTCGCTGTTCTCGTTCCGCCTGCTGTTCGCCTATCACGATACGCCGCCCGTCGATCTGACCATCAAGGCGACGGGCAACCAGTGGAACTGGGCCTACGAATATCCCGACCAGGGCGTGCCGGAATACATCTCCAACATGCTGCCCGAAGAAGAGGCGCTGGCGCGCGGCGTCCCCTATCGCCTGGCCGCCGACGAGCCGATCGTCGTGCCGGTCGGCAAGACCGTGCGGGTTCTGGTGACCGGTGCCGACGTGATCCATGCCTTCGCCCTGCCGGCCTTCGGCCTGAAGACCGACGCCGTGCCCGGCCGGGTCAACGAGACCTGGTTCAAGGCAGAGCGCACGGGCGTCTTCTATGGCCAGTGCTCTGAGCTGTGCGGCGTCGATCACGCCTTCATGCCGATCCAGATCAATGTCGTCACCGAGGCCGAGTTCGCGGCCTGGGTCGCCTCCAAGGGAGGATCGATGACCAAGGCGGCCGACGAGGCCGCCGCGGCGGCCGCTGCGGCGGCACCCGCGGCAGGCGACGCCGCGACCCCGGCCGTGGCCGAGGCCCCGAACCCCGCCGCGCCTTCCGCCGAATCCGCTTCCACCGCTTCCACGGCTGCGGCTCCCGCCGCCGCCCCGGCCGCCCAGTAACGCGAGCCCGAGACAGACATGGCCACCGACATCACCGCAGACGACATCGCTCACGCGCCCGGGCATGACGCCCACGCCGAGCACGACCACAAGCCGGGCTTTTTCACCCGCTGGTTCCTGTCGACCAACCACAAGGACATCGGCACCCTGTACCTGCTGTTCGCCATCATGGCGGGCATCGTGGGTGGCGCGCTGTCGGGTCTGATCCGCTGGGAACTGGCCGAGCCGGGCATCCAGATCTTCACCGAGGGCTCGGGCGTCGCCCTGATGGGCCTCGTGGAGCAGTCCAAGCACGGCTACAACGTCGTGGTCACCGCCCACGCCCTGATCATGATCTTCTTCATGGTCATGCCCGCCATGATCGGAGGGTTCGGCAACTGGTTCGTGCCGATCATGATCGGCGCGCCGGACATGGCCTTCCCGCGGATGAACAACATTTCGTTCTGGCTGCTGGTCGCCGCCTGGATCCTGCTGTGCCTGTCGCTGTTCGTCGATGGCGGACCGGGGCGCGGCTTCGGCGGCGGCTGGACGATCTATCCGCCGCTGTCGACGGTGGGTCACCAGGGTCCGGCGATGGACCTGGCGATCTTCTCGCTGCACGTCGCGGGTGCCTCTTCGATCCTGGGCGCGGTCAACTTCATCACCACCATCTTCAACATGCGCGCGCCGGGCATGACCCTGCACCGGATGCCGCTGTTCGCCTGGTCGGTGCTGGTCACCGCCTTCCTGCTGCTGCTTTCGCTGCCCGTGCTTGCCGGTGCCATCACCATGCTGCTGGCCGACCGTAACTTCGGCACCAGCTTCTTCGACCCGGCCGGTGGCGGCGATCCGGTGATGTTCCAGCACCTGTTCTGGTTCTTCGGCCACCCCGAGGTCTACATCCTGATCCTGCCGGGCTTCGGCATCATCAGCCATATCGTCTCGACCTTCTCCAAGAAGCCCGTGTTCGGCTACCTCGCGATGGCCTACGCCATGGTCGCCATCGGCTTCGTCGGCTTCATCGTGTGGGCGCACCACATGTACACGGTCGGCATGAGCGTGAACCTGCGCGCCTATTTCATCGCCGCGACCATGATCATCGCGGTGCCCACGGGCGTGAAGATCTTCAGCTGGATCGCCACGATGTGGGGCGGTTCGGTCAGCTTCAAGACCCCCATGCTGTGGGCCATCGGCTTCATCTTCCTGTTCACCGTCGGCGGCGTGACCGGCGTGGTCCTGTCCAACGCGGGCATCGATTACAGCCTGCATGACACCTATTACGTCGTCGCCCACTTCCACTACGTCCTGTCGCTGGGCGCCGTGTTCGCGATCTTCGCCGGCTTCTACTACTGGTTCGAGAAGATGTTCGGCGTGAAGTACAACGAGTTCCTGGGGTGCACGCACTTCTGGATCATGTTCGTGGGCGTCAACATCGTCTTCTTCCCGCAGCACTTCCTGGGTCTGCAGGGCATGCCGCGCCGCTACGTCGACTATCCCGACGCCTTCGCCTTCTGGAACATGGTGTCGTCCTACGGCTATGCGATCACGGCCGTGGGCGTGCTGGTGTTCCTGGTCATGCTGGCCGAGGCCGCCATCCGTCGTCGCAAGGGTGTCGCCAACCCGTGGGGTGAAGGCGCGACGACCCTGGAATGGACCCTGTCCTCGCCTCCGCCGCACCACCAGTTCAACGAACTGCCGGTGGTCAAGGCCGACAGCCACTAAACCCGTCCCGTTCGTGATAGGACGAGGGCCGTCTCCCTGACCGGGAGGCGGCCCTCTCACATTTTCAAATGACCCACACACCCGTGACCGCCACCCCCACCGTCTCGACCACCCAGCCGGAAGACTATTTCCAGCTGCTGAAGCCACGCGTGATGTCGCTGGTGGTGTTCACCGCCCTGACCGGCTTGGTGGTGGCCCCCGGGTCGGTCAATCCGTTCGTCGGAGCGATCGCGGTCCTGTGCATCGCCATCGGTGCCGGCGCGGCCGGGGCCTTCAACATGGCGCTGGAGGGTGACACCGACGCGCTGATGCGCCGCACGCGCGGGCGGCCCGTGGCGGCCGGGCGGCTGAAGAAGAACGACGCCATGGCCTTCGGCGTCGTTCTGTCGATCTTTTCCGTCATGCTGCTGGGGATGAACACTAATTGGTTCGCGGCCGGGCTGCTGCTTCTGACCATCCTCTATTACGCCGTCTTCTACACCCTGATGCTGAAGCGCCGGACGCCCCAGAACATCGTCATCGGCGGCGCAGCGGGGGCCTTTCCTCCGGTGATCGGCTGGGCCGCGGCGACAGGCTCGGCCCCGTGGCAGGCGTGGCTGCTGTTCCTGATCATCTTCCTGTGGACCCCGCCGCACAGCTGGGCCCTGGCCCTGTATTCGACCGGCGACTACGCCAAGGCTGGTATCCCGATGATGCCGGTGGCGCGGGGCGCGAAGTCCACGCGCCTGCAGATCCTGCTCTACAGCCTCATCCTGGTCCCCATCGCCATTGCACCGGGCTTCACCGGCCTGGGTGGACCCGTCTATCTGGCCGTATCGATCGGCGGGGGGCTGATGTTCCTGGCGCTGGCGGTGCGGGTCTGGCGCTCGCGCGCGGGCGATGCCCCCGACAAGGCCGAAGCCGTGGGGCGAGAGGCCGCATTGTATGACGTGCGTGCCGAGGCCAAACCGGCCCGCAATCTTTTCGCCTTTTCGATCCTCTATCTGATGGCCCTGTTCGCGGCCCTTCTGGTCGAGAGTTTTGGCATTACCGGAGGATGCAGCCTGTGTTCCTGACCCCCGAACAACTCGCCGCGCGCAACAAGCGCAGTCTGTGGATCGCCCTGGGTCTGGCGGCCTTCGTCGTGCTGATCTTCTCGACCACCTTCCTGCGCATGCAGCGGAATCTGGCCGAGCGCACGGCCCAGCAGCAGGCCGTGGCGGAACGGTCGCGCTGATGCGCCCAAGTCCGAAGAAAAATGGGTTGAAATCGGCCAATGCCATCGCCCTGGTCTGCGCCGCCCTGGTGCTGACCATGACGGGCGCGGCCTTTGCCGCCGTGCCGCTCTACAAGATGTTCTGCCAGGTCACGGGTTTCGACGGCACGGTGCGCCGGGCCGAGGCCGCTCCGGATCAGGTGCTGGATCGCATGGTCACGGTTCGCTTCGACACCAACGTCCGACACCTGCCCATGACCTTCCGCGCCGAACAGACGACCCAGCGGGTCCGTATCGGCGAGACGGGCCTGGCCTATTTCGACGTCACCAACACCTCGGACCAGCCGATCCTGGCGCGCGCGGCCTACAACGTCGTGCCCGAGACCACCGGAGCCTATTTCCAGAAGCTGCAGTGCTTCTGCTTCGACGATCAGACGATCGCGGCCGGCGAGACCAAGAAGTTCCCGGTGCAGTATTTCGTCGCCCCCGAACTGGCGACCGATGCCGAGACCAGGGGCGTGCAGGAAATCACGCTCAGCTACACCTTCTATCCGGTCGCCGAAGACGAAAAGCCCGCCACCACTGGCGCAGGCTGATTGCCGACGCTATAGCCGCACACATCCTCCCGATCTGACGATTCAGAGACCGTAAGACGCATGGCCCACGCCTCTCCGCACCACGACTACCACCTGGTCGATCCCAGCCCCTGGCCCCTGATCGCCTCGCTCGCCACCACCGTGATGATGGTCGGTGCCGTCGCCTGGATGAAGGGCGTTCTCGGCATGCCTGAGGGGACGATGTGGCTGTTCTTCGCCGGTCTGGCGGGCGTCCTGTATGCCGCTTTCGGCTGGTGGGCGGACGTCATCAAGGAAAGCCGTCGCGGCGACCACACGCCGGTCGTGTCGATCGGCCTGCGTTACGGCATGACGCTGTTCATCGCGTCGGAGGTCATGTTCTTCGCGGCCTTCTTCTGGATGTTCTTCGAGATGGCCGTGTTCAACGAGGCGCGCGCTCACATCCCCGAGATCGGGAACTGGGCCGACACCGCCGCCGCCTGGTCGACGTGGCCACCCAAGGGCATCAACACCCTGGACCCGTGGCAGCTGCCGCTGCTGAACACCGTCATCCTGCTGCTCAGCGGCACGACGGTCACCTGGGCGCACCACGCGCTTCAGATCGGCGACCGCAAGGGGGCCCGCATGGGTCTGATCATCACCGTGGCGCTGGGCATCTTCTTCACGATGGTCCAGGCCTACGAATACAACCACATCCTGCACGCGCAGGAGTTCTTCAACGCCGATGCCGGTAACTCCAAGCTTTACGGCAACATCTTCTTCATGGCGACGGGCTTCCATGGCTTCCACGTCCTCATGGGGACCATCTTCCTGGCGGTCTGCCTGGGACGTCTGCTGGCCGGCCAGTTCACGCCGCAGAAGCATTTCGGCTTCGAGGCGGCGGCCTGGTACTGGCACTTCGTGGACGTGGTCTGGCTGTTCCTGTTCGCCTTCGTCTACGTGATCTTCGGCTAAGGCCGGGATTGACCGAAGGCCCCATCGGACCCGATGCGACCCAGCCGGCGCGGATCCATGCGATCCGCGCCGGTCTGCTTTGCCGGTGCCCCAACTGCGGCAAGGGCCCGCTGTTTTCGGGGTTCCTGAAGGTCGTCGACACCTGCACCGTCTGCGGCTTCGATTTCACCCCGCTGAACACGGGCGACGGGGCGGCCATCTTCGTGATGCAGATCGCGGGCGGCATCGTGGTGTTCACCGCGCTGTTCGTCGAGATCGCCTGGTCGCCGCCGATGTGGGTCCATCTGGTGATCTTCCTGCCGCTGGTGCTGATCCTGTCGCTGGGGCTGATGCGGCCGGGCAAGGGGGCCATGATCGCCCTGCAGATGCGCAACAAGGCCGGACAGGCGGGTCGCGATGACTGACGTTTCGACGACACCCGCCCGGTTTCCTATCCTGCTGACGGCCTTCATCGCCGTCTGCGTGTTGATCCTCTGCGCGCTCGGCACCTGGCAGGTGCAGCGGCTGAAGTGGAAGGAAGGCCTGATCGACCAGGCCGCCGCCGCCGCTGCCCTTGCGCCAGGACCACTGGCTGAAGTTCTGACGGCACCCGATCCCGAGTTCCGCAAGGCCCTGGTCGTCTGTCGCGGCCTGCCGACGGCCCCCTTCGTCGAGCTGCAGTCCATCCATGACGGCGAGCCGGGTCGGCGTCTGGTCTCGGCCTGCGTGCCAGAAGGGATGACCCAGACCTTCCTGCTCGATCGCGGCTTCCTGCCCGATGCCGTCACCGACCGACCGCGCGTGATGGCCTCGACCCTGCCCCTGGCCATGGTGGTCGAGCTGCGCCGCACCCCGCCGCCGGGACCGATGGTGCCGGCACCTTCGCAAGGGCGGTTCTTCGGGCGCGACAATACCGCAATGGCGGCTGCGCTGGGAGCCTCCACGCCGTCGGAGTTCACCCTCTATGCGCTCAGCTCGCCCAACCCGGAGCTTCCGGCGCTGATCGCGACGGCCCCGCCGGCGGCCTTTTCGAACAACCACCTCGGCTATGCGATGACCTGGTTCGGGCTGGCGCTGGCGCTGATCGGTTTCTATGTGGCCGTGCTCGTCCGCCGAAGCAGAAAGACGCCCTCAAGCAGCACCGCACCGCGTGCGGGGCGATAGGGCAAAAGGAACATTCCCTGACCGCCACGATCCATACCCTGTCCAACGGCGTCCGCGTTGTCTGCGATCCCATGCCGGGCCTGCGGACCCTGGCCCTGACCGTCGCCGTACGCGGAGGCACGCGGTGGGAGAGCGAGAGCCGGTCCGGCTGGTCGCACCTCTTGGAACACCTCGTCTTCAAGGGCGCGGGCGACATGGGCGCGCGAGACATCGTCGAACGGATCGAGGCCGAGGGTGGCTCGATCAACGCCGCCACCGGATACGAGCGAACCAGTTTCGAGGTGCGGGCGCTGGACGGATCGCTGGGCCTGGCCATGCAGGTGCTGTCGGACCTGGTGTTTCGCCCGACGCTGGATCCCGCCGAGATCGAGCGCGAAAAGGATGTCGTGGCCCAGGAAATCGCCGAGGCCTTCGACACCCCCGACGACCACGTCTTCGAGATGGCCCAGACCATGGCCTTCGCCGGTCAGCCCCTAGGCCGGCCTATCCTGGGGTCGGTCGACAGCCTGAAGCCCGTCGATCGCGCCTCGATCGAGGCCTGGCGCGCGCGTCTGTATTCACCCGACCGGATGGTGGTGGCGGTCTCCGGCGCGGTGGACGAGACCGAGCTGCTGACATTGGCCGAGCGCTGGTTCGGCGCCGCTGTCGTCATGCCCGCCGATGCGCCGGAGCGGGCCGTCTTCACCGGGGGGGTGGCGACGCTGACCCGCAAGATCGAACAGGCCAATCTGGTGTTCCAGCTGCCGGCCATCCCGGTTCACGACCCGGCCATGCCCGCGATGCGGTTGTTCAGCGAGATCCTGGGCGGGGGCATGGCGTCGCGCCTGTTCCAGAGCGCGCGAGAGGATCGCGGCCTGGCCTATGCCATCGACGCCTATCATGAGCCCTATGACGACACGGGGATGCTGGGCATCTATGCCGGCGCCGCCGCCGATCGTGCAGTAGAGCTCGCCCAGGTCTGCGCCGACGAGGTCCGCGACCTGACCGACAAGGGCCCGACGGACGCCGAGCTGTCTCGCGCCAAGGCCGTGCTGCGGGGCGGGGTGTGGATGTCGGACGAGAGCCCGGCCAGTCGCGCGGGACGTAATGCCGCCCAGACCCTGATGTTCGGCCAGCCCGTCGCGTCGGACGACACCGTGGCGCGATTGCAAGCCGTGTCCGCCGACGATCTGAAGGCGGTCGGCGCGCGTGTGCTGGCGTCAGGTCTGGCCTCGACGGCGGTCTTGGGGCCGAAGGCGGCTGCGGGCGCGGGCAGGGCGTTCGCGGAGCGGGTGGCCAGCTAGCTTCCCTCTCCCTCTGGGAGAGGGAGCAATGATGCGCTATCGTCTACGCCATGGCCCTGCTGGACTGGATGACGGATGCGACCGGTCCCGTGGTTGAGGGGCAGGGGGTGCTCCTGCGCCCGCCCCGGACAGGCGACTATGCGGCCTGGTCGGAGCTTCGCGAGCACT
This sequence comes from Brevundimonas sp. P2_A6, assembly GCF_056404975.1. Classification (NCBI taxonomy): domain Bacteria; kingdom Pseudomonadati; phylum Pseudomonadota; class Alphaproteobacteria; order Caulobacterales; family Caulobacteraceae; genus Brevundimonas; species Brevundimonas sp. P2_A6. Next base: position 42,548 of record NZ_JBFUCZ010000001.1, read on the forward strand.
CGCGCGACTATCTGCAGCCGTGGGAGCCCTCCTGGCCCGACGACGACCTGACCAAGGCGGCCTATCGGCGCCGGCTGGGCGTCTATGCGCGCGAAATGGAACTGGGGCACGCCTGGCCCTTCTTCATCTTCGATCCCTCGGGGCGGACGCTGTTTGGCGCGATCACCCTGTCCAACGTGCGGCGCGGCGTGGCCGAGACGGGAACGCTCGGCTACTGGATCGGGCAGACCTTCGCTGGGCAGGGCGTCGCCACGGCGGCGGTGCGCACCATGACCCGGTTCGCCTTCCAGTCCGCGCGCCTGCATCGGTTGGAGGCCTCCTGCCTGCCGACCAACCTCGCCTCCCGCCGGGTGCTGGAAAAAGCGGGTTTCGAAAAGGAAGGCGAGGCCCGGGCTTATCTCAAAATTAACGGGGTATGGGCAGACCATATTCTGTTCGGCCTCGTGTGCGACGACCCCGTGGTGCGACGCCACGCCTGAAGGAACAGTGACCGTCTTGAACGCGCGATCCCGAACCATGACCTGGGACGCGACCACGGCCATCGAGGCGCTGGCCGCCGCCGATTCCGCCCTGTGGATCTGGACCCCGGCCGACGATTCCATGCGTTTCACCGGTGCGACGCGGTCTCTGGGACTGGGGCCCCTGGCGCCCGAGTGCTCGGGGGCCGCATTCATCGCCCTGTCCCTGCCGCAGGATCGGTCTCTGGCCGAACGCATCCTGAAACCGGCGGAGGAGGGCACCGAAGTCGCCGTGCGCCTGCGCATGCGGGGGTCCGAGACCTGTCTATGGCGCGGTGTCTGGCTGGAGGACGGACTGCGGGCCGCCGGCATGGTGGCCATGGAGACCAAGATTTCCGGGTCGGACAAGGATGTCCTGACCGGCCTGCTGGATCGTCGAACCTTTCTCAATCGTGCCGCCGAAACCCTGACTGCGACCGGCGAATACGACCTGGTGGTGGCCGACATCGACAGGCTTCGGCGGCTGAACGAGGCCCTGGGCCACGAGCGGACCGACATGGTCATCTCGGCGCTTGGATCGCGCATGGCCGCCGCCTTCTCGAACGACGCCGCGCCCGCGCGGATTGGCGAGGACGAATTCGCCGTCCTGCTGCCGCGCGGAATCGGCAACGCCGCCGACCGCCTGCGCGAGGCGCTGGAGCAGCCGCTGCGTGTCGCGGGCTTCGATATCTATCCGACCGTGTCCATCGGCTCTGTGACCTGCGAGGGCGGGCCGGATGCGCCGGACGCCGCTGAACTGCTGCGCCGGGTCGAGCTGGCCGTCGGGTCGGCCAAGAAGGTCGGGCGCGGTGGGTCCGCCGTCTATGGTCGGGCGCTGGAAAGCGACAGCCTGTCCCGCCTGGCGCTGGAGGCAGACCTGCGGAACGCCTTCGTGCGCGGAGAGATTGAACCGTTCTTCCAGCCGATCGTGAACTTGAACACCGGGGCCGTGGCGGGGTTCGAGGCCCTGGCCCGCTGGCGTCACCCCAAGCGCGGCCTGGTCCCGCCGGACGAGTTCCTGGGCCTGACCGACGAAATGGGCCTGATGAACGATCTGGGCCTGATGATGATGACGCAGTCGGCCCGGCAACTGGCCGACTGGCTGCAGCGCCACCCCATGGCCGGAAAGCTGTTCTGTTCGGTGAACCTGTCGGTCGGCGAGATCGAACGGCCGAACCTGGTCGAGGACGTGGCCCGCGTCATCAAGGAGACCGGCCTGCCGCGCGGCGCTCTGAAGCTGGAGGTCACCGAGGGCGACATCATGCGCGACACGGCGTCCGCCGCCGTGATCCTGCAGAAGCTGAAGGATGTCGGGGCCTCGCTGGCGCTGGATGATTTCGGCACGGGGTTCTCGTCGCTCAGCTATCTGGCGCGCCTGCCATTCGATACGCTGAAGATCGACCGGTATTTCGTGCTGACGATGAACAAGGACGAGGGATCGGCCAAGATCGTCAAATCGGTCGTGAACCTGGGCCGCGACCTGAACCTGGAAGTCGTCGCCGAAGGGGTGGAGAACGCGATCCTGGCCAAGCTGTTGCTGGACGCCAGCTGCCACTACGGCCAGGGCTTCGGCTATGCCCCCGCCCTGCCGGCGCAGGAGGCCGAGGTCTATCTGAACGAAAGCCTGTCCGACGGAGCGGCCCCGCTGAAGGCGCGCTCGGCTTAAGCCCGTCCGCTCTGGCTCGACAGGCGGGCGGCGTCGACGCCGATCCCGGCCAGGGCCCTCGCCCATTTGGTGCCGAAGTCGATGTCGAACAGCAGGTCCAGATCGGCGTCGGCGGTCAGCCAGACGTTGTCGGCCAGTTCCTCTTCCAACTGCCCGTCGCCCCAGCCGGCGTAGCCGAGCAGCAACACCGACCGTCGCGGGCCGACCATAGGATCGGTCATGGCAGCGAGGGCCTCGCGCGTCGCGGTCAGGGCCAGGCCCTCGACGATGGGAGAGGAGCTGTCATCGACCGTCCAGTCATCGGTGTGCAGCACGAAGCCGCGTTCTCGCTCCACGGGGCCGCCGACCAGGACGGGCGTCAACGCGGTGCGGTCGGGTGCCGCCACGTCCAGCTTGGACAGCACGCTTTTGAGGGTCACGCTGGGCGCGGGTCTGTCGATGCGCAGGCCCATGGCGTGGTCAGGGCCGTGCGCGCAGACCAGGATGACCGCGTGCTCGAACCGGGGATCACCGATGCCGGGCATGGCCACCAGAAGCCGTCCGGCCAGGGATTGGAAACCGATCATGCCTTGATGATCGGGTGCGGGCAGGCTGTGCGCAAGCGGGGGTGGATCACGATGTCGCTTGGCGAGGCCGCGCGTCCCGCCTAGAGGACGGCATCGGTGCCGCGCGCGCCGCCCGTCCCCTTCTCCCGGAGCCAGCCCATGACGATCCAGATCGGCGAACACATCCCCCACGCGGTCCTGATGACCCCGACCGCCGATGGACCGCGCCCGGTACAGACCGAAGAATTCTTCAAAGGAAAGACGGTCGCGCTGTTCGCCGTGCCCGGCGCTTTCACCCCGACCTGTTCGGCGCGCCACCTGCCGGGCTTCGTCGACAACAAGTCAGCTCTGGCGGACAAGGGCGTGGACGTGATCGCCTGTCTGTCGGTCAACGACGCCTTCGTGATGAAGGCCTGGGCCGAGAGCCAGAGCCTGACCGAGGACGACGTCGTCATGCTGGCCGATGGTTCCGGCGACTTCACCCGCACCCTGGGCCTGACGCTGGACGCGCGGGGCTTTGGCATGGGCGAGCGCTCGCAGCGCTATTCGATGCTGGTCGTGGACGGCGTCGTCCAGCAGCTGAACATCGAGCAAGGGGGTGAGTTCAAGGTGTCCTCGGCCGAACACCTGCTGGCGCAGATCTAAGGGACGCCAGCGCTCGCGACGTTGCTCCAGAGCGGGCTATTCAGGCTGCGATGACGGCCTCGGCTGCGGCCGGGGCCGCCTCGTCCTGAGCCTCTGACAGGACATGGCTCAGCGCACCCAGCAAGGCGGCGGGGGTCAAGGGCTTGGAGACGAAATAGGTCATGCCGGCCGCCATGCAGGCGGCGATGTCGTCGGGGGCCGTGTCGGCGGTCACGGCGATCACCGGCACGTCGGCATTGACGCCGCCGCCTGAGCGCAGGCGACGCGTGGTCTCGCGCCCGTCCAGCTCCGGCATGCGCACGTCCATGAAGATGACGTCGAAGGCGGACGCCTCGCATTGGGCCAACGCCAAAAGGCCGTCCGCGGCGGTGGCGATGTCGCAGCCCAGCGGTGCCAGGATCAGCTCCACGGCGCGACGATTGATGTCGTGATCATCGACGACCAGGACGCGCAAGGGTCGGTCGGCGGAGTCCTCCACGGCATCATCGGCTTCAGGCTGGGGGTCCGGTGTCGCCGGCGCGACCGGCTCCACGATCGGGGTCTCGACGACGACGCGTGCCGTTCGGCTGCCCGCCATTCGCGGCGCCAGACTGCGGACGATGTCGCCCCGGCTCTCGTCGCTGAGCGTCTTCGGTGCGATCGCAGTGGCTTCGCCCTGCGGCAACAGCAGTGAAACGGTGAAGGCGGCACCCTCGCCTGGACGGCTGCGGGCGGTCAGACGCCCGCCCATCAGTTGGGTCAGGTCCCGGCTTATCGACAGACCCAGGCCCGTGCCGCCGTGACGGGCGCTGACCCCGTCCTCGGTCTGGTCGAAGGGCGTGAACAGGCGGTCCAGCTGCTCGGCCGTCATCCCGGGGCCGGTGTCCGAAACCTCGATCAACACGGCGTAGTTGGCCGGTTCCTCGGCCCAGACATTGAGCTTCAGGGTGACCGACCCTTCGACCGTGAACTTCATGGCGTTGGAGATCAGGTTGTTCAGGACCTGACGCAGCCGCATCGGATCGCCGCGCACGGCGGAAGGCACGCTGGCGGCCCCCTCGACGCGGAGGGTGAGGCCCTTGGCGCGGGCCTCGCCCTGCCAGAACATCACGGTCTGCGCGATCAGGCTGCGCAGGTTGAAATCGAGCGTCTCGACGGTCATCCGGCCCGCGCCCAGCTTGGCGTGGTCGAGCAGATCGTCCAGCAGGGCCTTCATCATGATACCGGCGTCGGTGATCAGCGCGGCCTGCGACCGGGCGGTGCCATCGACGGCTCCCCGCTCGAGCTCGGCGGCACCGGTCATGATGGCGCTGATGGGGGTGCGAAGGTCGTGGCCGACTGCAGCCAGGAAGGCGGCGCGGCCCGCCATGGCCTCCTCGGCCTCGGCCCGTCGACGATCGGCGTCCAAACGTGCCGCACGCTCGGACTGGGCCGCGCGGTCCATGCTCTTCCAGGTCGACAGGCAGTAGGCCCCGAAGACGCAATAGGCGACGCAGACTGCGGTGAGGAAGGACGGCGAGCCACCGTACCAGGACATCCAGAACGGGGTGGCGAACATATAAAGGAAATGCGGCACGATCGTCACCGCCAGCACGGCACGCGAGCCCGGCGAGTTGATCGTGCCGTAGATGGCGCCGGACGCACACAGGATGGCGGCGCAGACGCCACCCATGGGGCCACCCGTCAGCCACAGCGGGATCGACAGGCTGCCGAACGCCGCCGCATTGGAAAACAGCAGGACCCAACCGGCCGCGCTGCGCACGGGTCCCATGCGGTCGGAGTGGCCGCTGGTGATGGGCGCGAACACCAGCATTTCGAGCAGTTGAATGAGGAAATAGCCGGTGACCCAGAGGGCACTGAATTTCCAGCCGAACATCGGGCTGAAGATCATGGCGGTCGCGGCGCCCATGCCCAGACGCTGAAGCAGGGCCCGGCGACGGCTGCGGATCGCGGGGCCCCAGTTGCTGGACGTGTCCGTGCTGGCCTCCGACATGCGCACCCCCGAAAACTGGCGGTGTTGATCCCGCATCCGGTGACTATGGCAGGTCGGGCCTAACGCTCCGTCAACGCGATCGACCGACGGCTTGCGCGACGGACGAATAGCCTTCGGCCCGAAGCCGGGTCGCGAGGTCGCGCTTGATCCGTCCCACCAGCCCCGGCCCTTCATAGATCAGGGCCGAATAGATCTGGAGCGCGGAGGCGCCGGCCTGGATGCGCTCCCAGGCGTCCTGACCCGTCGCAATGCCCCCTACCGCGATCAGGGGAATGCGGCCGGCGGCGGCTGCGGCGGCGTCACGTAGCGCGGACAGGGCGCGGGCTTTCAGGGGTTCGCCGGACAGCCCGCCCGTTTGGGCTCGATCCGGCGAGCGCAGGGTGTCGGGACGGTCGAGCGTCGTATTGGACACGATCAGGGCATCGATGCGGTGGGCCAATGCGGCCTCCACGATCATGGCGATCTCGGCCGCCGTCAGGTCCGGCGCGATCTTCAGGAAGACGGGGGCTGGCGTGCTCCTCGCCTCGGCGACGCGGCCCAGCAGATCGTCCAGCGCATCGCGACCCTGCAGCGCGCGCAGCCCGGGAGTGTTGGGCGAGGAGATGTTGACGGTGAAATAGTCGGACAGTCCCTTCAGCGCTCGCAGTCCGGTCACGTAGTCGGCGGCTCGATCCTCTGTGTCCTTGTTGGCCCCCAGATTGGCCCCCACGATCGTCGCGGGCGGCCGTCTGCGCAGATGAGCGGCGAAGGCGTCGAGACCCTGGTTGTTGAAGCCCATCCGGTTGATGATCGCCCGATCCTGGGTCAGTCGAAACAGGCGAGGCTTCGGGTTTCCCGCCTGGGCCAGTGGCGTGACCGAGCCGCATTCGACGAAGCCGAACCCCAGCCGCGACAGGCCGGTCAGCGCCTCCGCATTCTTGTCCAGGCCCGCCGCGAGGCCGACGGGGTTCGGCAAATCCACACCCGCGATGCGGGTGGCCAGGATCGGGTCGTCAGGCAGGGCTCCTGGCAGCGGCGCATGCTTCAGCGCCGCGATGGCGAGGCCGTGCGCGGTCTCTGGATCGAGCAGACGCAGCGCCGCCGCGCCGAGGTCGGGGATCACGCAGCACCGTCCTCGAAGATGAACTGGCCTGATGGCGACACCGAACAGGCCCTGGCCATCGTCACCGCCCGGGTCGGCAGCGGTCCATGAATATGCGGAAACAGGGCTCCGCCGCGCGACGGTTCCCACAGGACCGTGTCACCCAGCGCCGCCAGCTCGACGCTGAGCAACATCAGGCCGGTACGACCGGCGTAGTGTTTTTCGGCCGTGCCGGGCAACTGTTCTGCGGTGGACAGGTGGATGAAGCCATCGGCGATATCGACGTCTGACCCGTCATAGACTCCTTCGGCCAGGGCGCGACGCCATTCGGCGGTGTCGATGATCTTGAAGGCCAACGAATCGCTCACTCGTCCGCTCCACCGCCGAAGGCCTTGGGCGTCATGAAGCCATCGTAGGCGCAGCGGCCGGCCACATCGACCTCGAAAATTGCGGCCGCGCCAGTCGGGAAACCCCCTGCCATCCGGTCCAGAACCGAGGGCGAAGCGGCGCTTTCCGTCAGATACTCCAGCGCGAGGGTGTGGACACCCGGATTATGCGCCATGACCAGAAGGCATCCGGCTTGTTCCTCCGCGTCCTCGACCAGCCGACGGATGGTGTCGGTCGAGGCATCGTAGAGGCGCGGCTCTATGCGGACCTCGACGTCGCCAAGGGCTTCCTGGACCGCGTCCCATGTCTGGCGCGTCCGCGTGGCGGACGAGACGATCGCCAGGTCCGGGCGCAAGCCCTTGTCGGCCAGAATGCGACCCATCAGGACCGCGTCATCGAGCCCGCGCTCGGTAAGGGCGCGATCGCGATCGAGACCGGACGCAGCAGTGCGTTCGGTCTTGGCATGGCGCATCAGGATCAGGCGGTGCATGGCCCATGCCGCTTAAAGCGGTTCGCGTTCCGCATCCAGCCCGGTTGCGTTTGGCGTGCGTGTGGCCGGCTGCGGCTGAAGGCCCCGTGCCTCGGCCCTGACCCGCTGGGTCACCCCGGTCGGCCGGACCCGCGCATAGGCCTGCCGCGTGGCTTCCAGAAGAATTACGCCCGCGAACCCCGGGGCGATCCGGCGGCCGATCTGCTCGAACCCGTCGGCCAGACCCAGCAGCGGGGTCCACGGCGGGACATAAAGGGTCTGCGACCATGCCGTAGGCTCCAGCCCGGCTGCGCGCACCAGTCGCTCGAGCTGACCGCGTGTGAAGGGCCGACCGTGCCCGAACGGCGTGGCCTCGGCTCGTGCCCACAGCCCGCCCCGTGCGGCGGCGGCCAGGATGATCCGACCGGCCGGAGCCAGGGCCCGGACCGCCTCGGTCAGCAACCGGGTCGGATCGTCCGCCTCTTCCAGCGCATGCACCAGCAGCACCCGGTCGAACGACCCGGCGGCGAAGGGCAACCGCTTGTCGTCGACCAGCAGCGTGCGGTTCCGACCGGCGGCCGGCCACAGCTCGACGCCCTGTCCCGACGGCATGGCGGCGATCACCCGGCGGGCGCCGACGAAGGCGTCCAGCCAGGGGGTGGCATAGCCGATGCCCAGCACGTCGCAGCCGTTGGCCTCGCCCCAGGCGTCCTCCAGCCGCCTGGCCAGAAGGCGGCGAACCAGCGATCCCATGGGGTCGCCGTAGAAGGTTCGCAGGTCCTCGATGGCGCGGCGCATGCGGGGGACTATATGGCGTTGAGGCCCCGACCACAAAGGACGACCTGATGCCCTTGACCGTTCACCTGTTTGCCGCGCGCACCGACAACTATGCCTTCCTGGCACGCGACGAGGCGACGGGCACGGTCGCGGCGATCGACACGCCGGACGCCCAGGTGATCCTGGACGGCATCGCCTCGCTGGGATGGGGCCGACTGGACCGGATCATCAACACCCACTGGCACCCCGATCACACCGAGGGCAACGCCCGGCTTCAGGCCGAGACCGGCTGCGACATCTGGGGTCCGGAGGAGGTGCGCAAGGTCGCGCCGCTGGACCGCGTGGTGGAGGAAGGAGATATGGTCACGATCGGACAGACCCGCCTGCACGTCACGGCCACGCCCGGCCACACACTGGGTCATGTGGTGTTCCGGTCGGTCGAGGACGGCATCGCCTTCACCGGCGACACCCTGTTTCCGCTCGGCTGCGGGCGGCTGTTCGAGGGCACGCCCGAACAGATGTGGGACAGTCTGTCCCGCCTGCTGGCCTGGCCCGACGAGACGGTGCTGTATGGCGCGCACGAGTACACGGCCGCCAATGCCCGGTTCACCCTGAGCGTCGATGACCGGCCCGAGGTGCGCGCCCATGCGGATACTATCTTCGCGGCGCGGGAGAGGGGCGAGCCGACCGTGCCGACGACCATGGCGGTGGAGCGGGCCTTCAACCCCTTCCTGACGGCGGGCGACGCGGCCGAGTTCGCTCTGCGAAGGGCGGCCAAGGACAGCTTTACGGGCTGATCAGCCGCCGGATACCGCGCGGATGATGCGAGCGGAGGACGGGCGTCCGGCCTGGCCCTCATCGGGATCGACCACGACCCGCAGATCGCCGCGCGTGAAGGTGACCGAGCTGCGATTGCCCTCGACCAGCGTGATGCTGCGAAGCGTGGCGATGCTGGCGCGGAAGGTGGGGCTGGCCGCCATGCGGATGACGGCCTCGGTCGAGACGATCAGGGCATCGACCATCAGGGCCTCTGATCGCTCGCCGGACAGGTTGATGACCACCAGCCGCCCCAACGCCTGGCTGACGAGGCTCCCGCGCTGGTTCATCAGGGTAAACAGCCTGATCGGGCCCAACGTGGGCAGCTCCAATGGCTCGGCGGATCCGGTTCGCGAGACCGGCGCTCCATTGGGAGCTCGCGTGGTATAGAGGGTGATCCCTCCGGCGGGCGTGACCCGCAGGATCTGCGACCCGGCGTCGTTGCGATAGATGATGTCGCCGCGAGGTGCCGGGGTAGCCCGCAGCACCCAGGTTTCGGGCCGCCGCTCGAACCGGAACAGCGGCAGGACACCGGTGCCGTCCAGAATGAAGGCCTCGCCCCCGTCGGAGACATAACGCCCCGACGCCGGAAGACCCCGGCGAGTGGGCAGGACACCTATGGCCCGGCTCTGCTCGGCCTGGGCGTTGCCGCGCACCTGACCGACGGCGAGCGTAGGGCTCGACAAGGCCGCCACGACGATGGCGACCGCCATCGTCGACGCGATCGGCATTTTCGCCGTATCGACCCGGACCTTCAAACTCATATCCAACGGTTGCGCCGGTGGCGCGGCGGATTTTGGGCAGCCCGTCGGTCAGCCGACCAGGTATTGACCGCCGTTCAGCGACAGGGTGCAGCCTGTGACATATCCGGCACGCTCGCCTGACAGCCAGGACACCATGTCGGCGATCTCCTCGCCCTTGCCCAGGCGTCCGACTGGAATCTGCGCGATGATGGAGTCCAGCACCTTCTGATCCATCGCCCCCACCATTTCGGTGTCGATATAGCCCGGCGCGATACAGTTGACGGTCACGCCTTTCCTAGCGTTTTCAAGCGCCAGGGCCTTGGTGAAGCCGATCATTCCGGCCTTGGCGGCAGAATAATTCGTCTGGCCGATCTGGCCCTTCTGACCGTTGATCGAGGAGATGTTGACGATACGGCCGAACCCCCGGTCGCGCATGCCGTTGATGACTTGGCGTGTCATGTTGAACACGCTGTCCATGTTGACGCGGATCACATCGGACCACTGGTCGGCGCTCATCTTGTGGAAAAAGCCGTCGCGGGTGATGCCGGCGTTGTTGATCAACACGTCGATCGGCCCCAGCTCGGCCTCGACATCCGCGACAGCGCGGGCGCAGTCGTCATACGAGCCGACGTTGCCCTTCACGACCATGACGCCCAGTTCGCGAGCCGTGGCCTCCGCCGCTTCGGCGTTGCCGGAATAGCCGCAGGCGACGGCCATGCCGTCCTCCTTCAGCCGTTGGGCGATCGCCTTGCCGATCCCGCGGGTTCCACCCGTGACCAGTGCCACTCGAGCCATGTGCGTATCCTGTTCCCTGACGGCCCCATCTGACGCGGAGCCTCTTCGCAAACAGGTCTAGCCCGCGCGGGGTTGCGCGGGAACCCCGCTAGAGCTGCGCCATGTCGATGACGAAGCGGTAGCGGACGTCGGATTTCTCCAGCCGCGCATAGGCCTCGTTGATCTGCGAGGGCGCGATGACCTCGATGTCGGAAGCCAGGCCGTGCTCGGCGCAGAAATCCAGCATCTCCTGCGTTTCGCGGATACCGCCGATCAGCGATCCGGCGACGGAGCGGCGACGCCACAGAAGCGGCATGGCGAAGACCGGCAGGGCCTCCGTGGTCAGCCCCAGCATGACCATCGTGCCGTCGTGGGCCAGCAGTTGCAGGTGGCCGGCGATCTCATGGGTGGCGGAGACGGTGTTGATGATCAGATCGAACTTTTCAGCCGCCGCCTTCATCGCGTCCTTGTCGGAGTTGATCAGGAAGTGTTTGGCCCCCATGCGCTCGGCATCGGCCTTCTTGCGATCCGAGGTCGACAGCACGGTGACCTCCGCGCCCATGGCCGCGGCTTGCTTGACCGCCATGTGTCCCAGACCGCCCAGGCCGATCACAGCGACCTTCGAGCCCGGCTTGATGCCCCAGTGCTTCAGCGGCGAATAGGTGGTGATCCCGGCGCACAGCAGGGGGGCCGCCGCGTCCAGCGGAATGGAATCCGGGATGGTGACGACGAAGGCTTGATCCACCACGATCTTGTCGGAGTAGCCGCCCTGGGTGATCTTTTCGCCGGACTGGTCCGCGTGCTTGTCAGGCGCGCCATAGGTGCCGGTCATGCCGGGCACGCAGTATTGCTCGTCGCCGGCCTTGCAGGGCCCGCAGACCCGGCAGCTGTCGACCATGCAGCCGACGCCGACACGGTCGCCGACCTTGAACTTCGTGACGTTCTCGCCGACGGCCGTAACCAGCCCTGCGATCTCGTGGCCTGGCACGATCGGATAGACGGTGTTGCCCAGGTCGTTCTTCACGATGTGCAGGTCGGAGTGGCAGATGCCCGCGAACTTGATGTCGATCGCCACATCGTCCGCACCCGGATCGCGGCGCGTAAAGTTGTAGGGGGTCAGGGGCGCCATGGACGTGGTCGCGGCGAAGGCGCGGGTGGCGATGGGCATGAGGGGGCTCCTTGAAAGGCTTCGCCTAGGTGATGTCTGGCTCGCGATACCGCAACGGTTCAGCCCAGCTTTTTGATCAAGGCCTGGGCCGCCGCCGGATTGCGCACCTTGGCCCCCGCGATGAAATAGGCGAACACCTCGCCGCGCTCCGCCCAGCGCCGCGCGCGGTCGGCCACGCCATCCAGTTCCGCCGACGTCATGCCGGTCGGCTCGTCGTCGCGGCTGGACATCAGCCGGGCATAGGTGAAGTCGGCCGTGGGCTGATCGATGCGCGGCCATTCGGGCGCCTCGTCGTCCTCGGCATAGACGATGGCGACGCCATATTTCGCCGCCAGATCGAAGAAAGCGGGCGTGTCGAAGGTCGGATTGCGGACCTCCAGCGCGTGACGCAGTCGAACGCCGTCGCGCGCCTTCGGCAGCAGCTTCAGGAAGCCCTCGAAGTCCTCCGCGTCGAATTTCTTGGTCCCCATGAACTGCCAGTTGATCGGCCCCAACTTGTCGCCCAGCGCCGTCATCCCCTGGCCCAGAAACCGTTCCATCGACTCGCCCATGTCGGCCAGGATTTTCCGGTTGGTGCAGTAGCGGCTGGCCTTGACCGAAAAGACGAACCCGTCCGGCGTCTCGTCGCGCCACTTCATCCAGCTGTCCGGCTTGAAGGTCGAATAGTAGGTGCCGTTGATTTCGATGGAGGTCAGGGCGCGCGAGGCATATTCCAGCTCGCGCTTCTGCGTCAGGTCGGACGGATAGAAGACGCCCCGCCAGGGTTCATAGGTCCAGCCGCCGATGCCGATATGAATGGGGTGGGTCATTCGAAGTCTCGGATTGGGCGAGAAGCCCAGTTTTCCCGGGCGGATCGCACCCGTACGATGACGATGTCTTCCCCGTCGAACTCGTAGAGCACGATATGGGCGTCCTTCGGATAGGCTCGAATGGCGGGCTCGATTTCGGTTCTCAACCGCGCTGCTTCTGGAAAGCGCGCGAGGAGAGCGAACGTCTCCTCCAACTCTTCCAGGTAACGCTCGGTTCGCGGGGCTCCGACGCTCTCGAGTCCGTGCCAGAAGATCGCGGCCAAATCGGCTTCGGCGTCCGCCGAAAGACGATAGCTCACGCTGCGCTCTTGCGCCGTTCAAACTCCGCACGAACCTCTTCGAAGATTTGTCGTGGCGTCTTTTCGCTGATGCCGGACGCCCGACCTTCATCGATCAGGCGCTGCATGGTGGCGATCTTTTCCTCGTTGATCTGCTCGCGGCGGATCAGATCGCGGACATAATCGCTGGAGTTGGCATATCTGCCGTCGGCGGACTGCGCTTCGACCCAGGCCTTCATCTGATCCGGGAGGGAAATGTTCATCGTGGCCATAAGCGAGCGTCCTGCTGATGGCAAAGATTGTCAATAAGCGAAATCGCGGTAGATCCGGCTGACGTCGCCCTGCCAGTCGCCATGATAGAGATCCAGCAGGCGTTCGGCCGGGGTCACCCCGGTATCGGCGATGTCCTCCAGTTCCGACAGATAGCCGCGCTCGTCGACCATGCCGCCGCTGAAGCGCGCGCGGTTCTTCAAGCCCTGGCGCGCGATGGCGACCATATCGACGGCGATGTCGCGCACCGAGCGTCCGGCCACCTCGGCGCGCAGGCCCAGACGGGTCACGTCGCGGCGCAGACGCTCGTGATCCTCGATGTCCCAGTCCTTGCACAGGTCCCACGCAGCGGCGAGCGACGGCGCGTCGTAGAAGATGCCGGTCCACAGGGCGGGCAGGGCGCAGATGCGGCTCCACGGTCCGCCGTCCGATCCGCGCATCTCCAGATACTGTTTCAGGCGGACTTCGGGGAACAGGGTTGTCAGGTGATCGCCCCAGTCCTTCAGCGTCGGCAACTCGCCGGGCAGGGCGGGCAGTTTGCGCTCCATGAAGTCGCGGAACGACTGGCCCGAGGCGTCGATGTAGCGGTCGCCGCGCTTGGCGAAATACATCGGCACGTCCAGCGCATAGTTGGCATAGGTCTCGAAGCCGAAGCCGTCCTGGAACACGAAGTTCAGCATACCGGTGCGGTCGGGATCGGTGTCGGTCCAGACGTTGGCGCGGGCCGACAGGAAGCCGTTCGGCCGACCCTCCGTGAACGGACTGCAGGCGAACAGAGCCGTTCCGATCGGCTGAAGCGCCAGTGAGGTCCTGAACTTGGCCACCATGTCGGCCTCGCTGTCGAAGTCCAGGTTGGCCTGGATGGTGCAGGTGCGCAGCATCATGTCGAGACCCAGGCCGCCCTTCTTGGGCATGTAGGACCGCATGATGTCGTAGCGGCCCTTGGGCATGACCGGCACGTCCTCGCGCCGCCACATCGGGTCGAAGCCGGCACCCAGGAATCCGAGGCCGATCTCGTCGGCGACCATCTTCACCTCCATCAGGTGCTGGCCGGTCTCGGAACAGATGTCGTGGATGGTCTCCAGCGGCGCGCCCGACAGTTCGAACTGCCCGCCGGGCTCCAGGCTGATGGAGGCCGCATAGCCGTCGGCGTTCTTACGCTCCAGGGCGATGACGTGGCCCGCCTCCTCGACCGGCGACCAGCCGAAGCGCTGCAGGCCCGTCAGCATGGCCAGGATGCCGTTCGGCCCCTCATAGGTCGGGCGGCGCAGCGTGGACTTGTCGAAGCCGAACTTCTCGTGCTCGGCCCCCACACGCCATTCCGACTTGGGCTTGATGCCCCTGGTCATCACGCCGACCAAGTCGTCGAAGGTGAGCGGCGCGGTTTCGGTCATGCGGGAGGCCTTGATCGGTGTCGCGGGTAGATGGGCGGGATTGTGGCATGACTCAAGGGGCCTGACGCGCGCCGCGCGGCGGCTCGCGACTTGAGGCCGTTCCGTGTGGGCGCTGCTATCGCTTCCAGTCGCCGACGGCGGCCTGCCACAGGGTCATGGCGGCGATGGCGGCGGTGTCCGCCCGCAGGATGCGCGGGCCCAAGGACACGGCGGTGGTGAAGGGCAGGGACCGCAGCCGCTCGCGCTCCTCGGGCGCGAAGCCGCCCTCCGGCCCGATCAGGATCGCCCACGGGCCGGGCTGGGTGACCGCCGTGGCGACCGGCGCGCCACCCGTCTCGTCGCAGAACATCAGGTGCCGCGCTGGATCCCAGCCGTCGAGGATGGCGGACAGCTTCTGAGGGTCGTCGACCATCGGCACGTCCAGCCGCCCCGTCTGTTCGGCAGCCTCTATGGCGATCGCGTCGAGGCGATCGAGCCGGACGTGCTCGACATTGGTGCGCTGGGTGATCGCCAGCCGCACGCGAGCGGCCCCGAGTTCGGCAGCCTTCTCCACGATGGTCTCGACACGCGACTTCTTGACGACGGCGACGATCAGTTCGAGGTCGGGACCGGTGGACTGGGGGCGGACCCGGTCCTCGGCACGCAGGACGACGCCCTTCTTCAGCACCTCGGCGATCACGCACCGCCACTCGCCTTCACGGCCGTTGAAGACCAGCAAAGCATCCCCAAGCTTCAGCCTCATGACCTGGGTCAGATAGCGCGACTGATCCAGCGTCGGAGCGACGGCGGCTTGGGCCGAGAGGGGTTGGGAAACGTAAAGGCGGATCATCGATCAAGCGATCTCGATCAGGTCGATGTTGTCGGCGACTGCCATCGTAAGGATTCGCAAGGCGTGAGCGCGCAGAAGTTCCTCGACATAGGACGTCGGGCGGTTGCCACACTTCAGTCGGACCACCTTCGGCGGCGCGCCGAGGAGGGTGGAAAGGTCCGCGAAGTCCGAGTCCAAAGTGACGATGCAATAGTCATTTTCAGCCGCGTAGGTCCAAATGGCGCGGTCGTCGGCACGATCCAGACCCAGCAGCCGAACCTGGCTGGAACCGGGGAAAGCGTGATCCAAAGCGGCCGGAAGGCGGTGGCTCAGATTCTGGTCGAACAGCAGCTTCACGCTGTGGCGGTCACGGTCCGGCGTTGACGGTCGGCCGCGAACGCCAGGACGGCCCGAATGTCGTCTTCGTTCAACTCCGGAAAATCGTCGAGAATATCCTGATGGCTCAGCCCCTCAGCCAGCCAGCTCAGCACATCCGCGACCGTGATCCTCATGCCGCGCACGGTCGCCTGTCCGCCGCGCTTACCGGCGTCGATGGTGATATGCTGACGGTAGTCGATCATGACGAAACCATATCACAGCGCCGAACGAGCGCCCAGTCGCCCTACAACGACCGCGCGATCAGCACCTTCATGATCTCGTTCGTGCCGCCATAGATCCGCTGCACCCGGGCGTCCTTGTACAACTGGGCGATCGGATATTCGTTCATATAGCCATAGCCGCCGTGCAGCTGGAGCATCTCGTCGATGACTTCGCCCTGCAGATCGGTGACCCAGTATTTGGCCATGGAGGCGGTCACGGCATCCAGCTGGCCCTTCAGGTGCAGGCCGATGCAGTGGTCGACGAAGACGCGGGCGACGGTCAGCTTGGTCTTGACCTCGGCCAGCTTGAACTGGGTGTTCTGGAACTCCAGCACCGACTTGCCGAAGGCCTTGCGCTGTTTGACGTAGGCCAGGGTCTCTTGAAGCCCGCGCTCGGCCGCGGCGATGCCCTGAACGGCGATGTTCAGCCGCTCCTGGGGCAGCTGCTGCATCAGCTGGATGAAGCCGCGACCCTCTTCGCCACCGATGATGTTGTCGGCGGGCACATGGACGTCGTTGAAGAACAGCTCGGAGGTGTCGTTGCCCTCCATGCCGATCTTGTGGAGGTTGCGACCGCGCTCGAAGCCTTCCGCGCCGTCGGTCTCGACCACGATCAGCGACGTGCCCTTGGCCCCGGCTGAGGGGTCGGTCTTGGCGACGACGATGATGAAGTTGGCCAGCTGGCCGTTGGTGATGAAGGTCTTGGAGCCGTTGATGACATAGCCGTTGCCGGACTTCACGGCGGTGGTCTTGACCCCTTGCAGGTCACTGCCCGCGCCCGGCTCGGTCATGGCGATGGCGCCGACCAGTTCGCCGGTGACCAGACGCGGCAGCCAGCGCGCCTTCTGTTCCTCGGTGCCGTAGTGCCAGATGTAGGGGGCGACGATGGCGTTGTGCAGCGAGATGCCGAAATGATCCGCGCCCTTCCAGCCCAGCTGACGCATCAGCACGACCTCGTGACGATAATCGCCGCCCATGCCGCCCCATTCCTCGGGCTGCGACAGGCCCATCAGGCCCGCTTCACCGGCCTTGTTCCACAGCTCGCGCGGGACGGACGAGTTGGCGATCCACGACTGCACGGCCTCGGGCGGCGCATGCTCGTCGATCCATTTGCCGACGCTGTCGGAAAACATGACGATGTCCTCTTCCAGCATGAAGTCGGGGGAGGGGGTGTCGATGACGTTCATGGGGTTCCAGCTCTATTTGATTGGGGTCAGTCGCGGACGAGGCGGGCTTCGACGACGCGATCATCGGCGAGCCGCACGACCAGCCACTCGGAATCTATTGCGGCGATGTAACTGCGCTCCGGACCCAGCCAATAGACGAGGTCCCAGTCGGTCCATTTGTCTGTTTGAGTGGGGTCGCCCAGCAGCGCGATGACATCAGCCCGTGTTTTGCCCCGCAGAATATTACTGCGGAGCAGGTCATCGACCATTGCCGTCCGAACCGGACGGTCATCGGTTTGATTTCTCCAGGCATTCGCGTCGAAATCCTGGCCGCCACCTTGTCCGCATGCCGCGAGAGTCGCGACGACTGCTAGAGCGGCGGCCAATTTCATTCCTTAAAATGCCTCCGCCGGCATCTGCATCAGGACCTCTGCACCCGTCTTCAGCTTGACCAAGTGGCCGTGCGCGTCGGGCAGGATGCGTTCCACGAAATACCGGCCGGTCTGCAGCTTGGTGACATAGAAGGGATCGTCCGAGCCGGCGTCGATCCGGCCTTGCGCCGCCTTGGCCATCTGCGCCCACATATAGGCCAGGGCCGTCAGGCCGAACAGGTTCAGGTAGTCGGTGGAGGCGGCACCGGCGTTGTCCGGGTTCTGCATGCCGTTCTGCATCAGCCACATCGTGCCTTCCTGCAGCTTCTTCTTGGCGTCTGCCAGGCCATCGACGAAAGGCTTGATCGGGCCCTCGGCGCCATTCTCGGCGACGAAGCCGTCGATGTCGGCGAACCAGCTCATGATCGCGCGGCCGCCGTTGGACGGCAGCTTGCGCCCCACCAGATCCAGCGCCTGGATGCCGTTGGTGCCTTCGTAGATCATGGTGATCCGGGCATCGCGCAGATACTGCGACGCCTGGAAATGCTCGGTGTAGCCCGAACCGCCGTGCACCTGCATGCCCAGCGAGGCGACATGGAAGCCCTTGTCGGTCAGATAGGCCTTCAGGACCGGGGTCAGCAGGCCCATGTAGTCCTTGGCCTTCTGCGCGGTGGCCTCGTCGGCGGACTTCTCAAGGTCGGCTTGCAGCGCGGTCCACAGGACGAAGGCCTGCCCACCTTCGACAAACGCCTTGGCCTCCAGAAGCATGCGGCGCACGTCGGGGTGGACCATGATCGAGTCGGCCTGCTGATCCGGGTTCTTCGGCCCGGTCAGGCTGCGGCCCTGGATGCGGTCCTTGGCGAACTCCAGGGCGGCCTGATAGGCGGCCGACCCGATCGCCAGACCCTGCAGGCCGGTGCCCAGGCGCGCCTCGTTCATGACCACGAACATGTTGTTCATGCCCCGGCCTTCCTCGCCGATCAGCCAGCCGGTGGCGCCGTCGTACTGCATGACGCAGGTCGCGTTGCCGTGGATGCCCATCTTGTGCTCGAGCCCGGCGCACTGAAGGCTGTTGCGCTCACCCAGGGATCCGTCGTCGTTGACAAGCACCTTGGGCACCAGGAACAGCGACAGGCCCTTGATCCCGGACGGCGCGCCTTCGACGCGCGCCAGGACGGTGTGGATGATGTTGTCGGTGAAGTCGTGCTCTCCGGCCGAGATCCAGATCTTCTGGCCGGTGATCTTGTAGGTGCCGTCGGGCTGCGGGACGGCCTTGGTGCGCACCATGCCCAGGTCGGTGCCGCACTGGGGCTCGGTCAGGTTCATGGTCCCGCCCCACTCGCCGGTGGCCATCTTGGGCAGGTATTTGGTCTTCAGCTCATCGGACGCACTTGCGTGGATGCCGGCATAGGCCCCTGCGGTCAGGCCCGGATACATGGAGAAGGCGGCCGAGGCGCCGGCGGTGAACTGGCCGAACGCCATGCCGACCACGGCGGGCATGCCCTGACCGCCGTATGCGGGATCGGCCGACAGGGCGGGCCAGCCGGCCTCGACCATGGCCTGATAGGCTTCCTTGTAGCCCTTGGGACCGGTGACGACGCCGTTGTCCCAATGGCAGCCTTCCTTGTCGCCCGAATGGTTGATCGGGGCGATGACCTCCTCGGCGAACTTGGCGCCTTCCTCAAGCACCTGCTGCACCAGGTCGGACGACACGTCCTGGAATCCGGGCTGGTTCGTATAGCGGTCGATCTCCAGCACCTCGTTGAGGATGAAGGTCAGGTCGCGGACGGGCGCCTTGTAGGCCATGGGGTCAGGCTCTCAGCTTGAACGGATGATGATGGGGATGGTCGAGGTGTTCGCGCAGCACCAGGGCATATTCCTCGGCACCGGGCAGAAGGTCGGGGCGCTGGTCACTCAGCCGCTCTTCCATGGCGGCGCAGGCTTCCTCGGCCATCTGGATGGCGGCGTCCAGATCCTCGCGCTGCTGCTTCAGGGCCTCGATCTGGGCGCGGTGGCGGCGCAGGGCGATCGCCATCTGATGGGTATTGCCGTCGTTGCGGTCGTACAGATCCAGCATCTCCTGGATCTCGGTCAGGGTGAAACCGATGCGACGTCCACGCAGGATCAGCTTCAAACGGGCGCGGTCGCGAGCGTCATAGACCCGGGTCTGACCCTTGCGGGCCGGGGTCAGCAGGCCCTTGTCCTCATAGAACCGCAGCGCGCGCGCGGTCGCGCCGAACTCGCGGCACAGCTGCCGGATCGAATAGGTGCGATGGTCGTCTGCGGTCGCCATGTCGACGTCATAACTTGACGCGGACGTAAAGGGAAGCTTTCAGGTTGACGCAGCGGTGGGCACGCGCCGATAGCGGCATCCATGTCGCGCAAACACGTCAACAAGGGACTGTCGCCCAGGAAGGGCGATCTGCCAGAAAAGACCTGCGTGGTGTGTCAGCGGCCCTTCACGTGGCGCGCCAAATGGGCGCGCGACTGGGACAGCATCACCGTCTGCTCCGACCGCTGCCGGTCGGCGAAGAAGCTCAGCGGCCGATCTAGCGGGGGGCGCGGCGGCCCAGCAGCACCGGGATCGTAATGCCCAGAAGGGCGACGTTGGTCAGGGCCAGGCCGATGTCCAGACCGACGGCGTGAACCGCCAGCATGGTGGCTTCAAGCGCGATCAAGCCGACCGCCGAGACCAGAAGCGGCCAGCGTCCCAGCTTCCACGACACCAAGGGGGCGATCATCCCGAGCGCCAGCACGATCTCCACGATGCCGAGCCCACGAACCAGGTTCTCGCTGACCAGAGCAGGCCAGTTCATCAGGGCCGTGAGGTTGGAGATCGACTCGGTCAGCTTGGCGTAGCCGGCCGCGACGAAGAACATCGCCACCCAGCCCTGCAGGGTCCACAGCGTCAGGTTCCTGAACGCCGCGCGATTGCGGATCTGGGCAGCCGAGAGGGTCGGACGAGCGGAAGCGGAAGGAGTGAAGGTGATGGACATCTGGATTTCGTTTCGTCGGGGAGGACGGTGGATTGGTAACAGTAACTAGATCAGATCGATGAAACCGTTCCGCAAGGCCCTCGAAGCCCCACCGTAACGGGATGTGATGAACAAGCTATGCCATAGCTACGTGGCGGCACCTTGGCGGTATGCATACGGATCGGTAATCCGGCGGGGTCACCACCTGATGACTTCGTATGGCACGGCTTGGGCGGGTTGTCATCAGCCGTAGACAACAATTGATGACTTATTTTCGGCGGCGTTCACAGGCGTGCCGAGAGGTATGCGGATCGACGAAAAATGCCCCGGCGCGAGGGCCGGGGCATTTGTCAGTCACGCATCCTCGCCGTCACCTTGTGGCTGTGGTTCTGACGTGTTCGCCAGCAGTTGTCCGGGCTGGCAGCCCAGCTCGCGACACAGGGCGTCCAGGGTGGAAAAGCGGATGGCACGCGCCTTTCCCGTTTTCAGGATCGAAAGGTTGGCGATGGTGACCCCGACCCGGTCGCTGAGTTCAGTCAGAGACATGCGGCGGTCCAGCAGCATCTGGTCCAGTTGCACAATGATGGCCATGATCTGCGCGCCCCTCAGACCGTCATCTGCTGGTCGTCGCGCATGGTCGCTCCCTGACGGAAGACTTCGGCCAGCATGAAGACGATCAGAATGCCGAGCCAGGCACCCAGGTCGGCGTCGTAGTTCCGCTGGGTCACGCCCTCGGCCGCCGGTCCATTGAGGACGATGATGGCCGAGGCGATCTGCACGCCGATCAGGCCGAGCCCGACACCCCGAAGTCGACCGACATTGGCAGGTTCGAACGCGTCACCCTGGTTCACCGCCAGGAAGATGCGACGCAGGCGGTTGATGATCCACCAGGTGCTGGCCGATGCGATGAAGGCGGCGGCATAGGTGACGCGCTCCGAAATCATGATGGCGCGCGACGGGTCTCGATCCGCGCCGGTCAAGCCGTCCATCAGCCCGGCGGCAAAATCCGGCACGAACACGGAGGCGACAAAGGCCAGCCCTACCAGAACCGCCCCGATGGCCACGAAGACGTTCACAAACCCCAGAACCCAGCGCATCACGCTGGCCACTGAGCGGCGACCGATCAATCTCATTTCGAAATCCTCCCCGCCGCGTTCCTGCGGCCATGTCGATAGTCGATATGGCCTCATCGTTTATCAATCAAGAACCTTGTTGATAAACGATATGAAACTTTCGTAAGGATCAGACGCGAGCTGTGCGCGTCGCCTCCAGTCGCGACAGCTTGTGGTGCAGGGGCGACCAGTCATCCGCCGAGTCGATCGCGGCCCAGATGGCCTCGACCTCGTCGATCAGCATCTCCTCCGGGTCGGGCGCGGAAAACGCGGGATGTTCCAGCCGCTCGGGTCGGTCGGGTTCGTGCTCGAACAGGGCGAAGCGGAAGGCATCGAAGGCCTCGCCCTGCCATGCCTTCGCTCGCGGGCCGGACAGGGCACGTACCGAAGACGAGAATCCTGCGAACCAGTCATGGAACAGCGGCTCCCAGCGAATGTCCTGGCCCTTCTTTCGGAGTAAAGCCAGGGTCGTGTCCAGCAGGCGCTGATCGGCCGCTTCGCCCAGGCTTTTGACACCCAGGCGCTCCAGGAAGGCGGCGCGCAGTTCGCGGATATAGACCGGGCCAAACCCGTTCAGCGCTTCGGTCAGGCGTGCCGCGTCGGCCACCGGCTTCAGCGTTCCCGCGAGCTGGGTCAGGTTCCAGAACACGGCCTCGGGCTGACGCGCGAAGGCATAAAGGCCTGTGCTGTCGAAGTAGGCCGCCGTGAAACCGGGATCGTAGAAGGGCAGAAACCGCCAGGGTCCGTAATCGAAGCTTTCGCCCGTGACGTTCAGATTGTCGGTGTTCAGCACGCCGTGGACGAACCCCGCCGCGATCCAGCGCGCCGTCAGCCGAGCAGACGCTGCGACGATCGCGGCGAGAAGGCCAGCCGCGTCGCCTTGGGCCACCGAAGGGTGGTAGAGGGTGCGGACGTGCTCGGCCAGGGTCTCGATCATATCGACCCGTTCGAAATAGGCGGCGCGCTGGAAGGTGCCGAAGCGAATGTGGCTATGCTGCAGCCGGACCAGGACGGCCGAACGGGTCGGCGAGGGTTCGTCGCCGCGTTGCAACGGCTCGCCCGTCTCGATCAGACTGAGCGCCCGGCTGGTCGGCACGCCCTGGCTTCCCAGCATGGCGGCGGCCAGCACCTCGCGCACGCCACCTTTCAGCGTCAGTCGGCCATCGCCCGCACGCGACCAGGGGGTGGTTCCAGACCCTTTGGTGCCGAGATCCAGCAGCCGCGCGGGAAGGGCAGTCGCGCCCGGCTCGCGGAGCCCTTCTGCCTGGGTTCCAGACGCTTCGCGCATTTGCGCCGCCAGAAAGCCCCGGCCGTCGCCAAGGTCGGGATTGTAGTGGCGGAACTGATGCCCGTGATAGCGCATCGCGACCGGACCGGGCTGTCCGGGCAGCGCTTGGAAACGCCCGAAGTGAGCGATCCATTCGTCGTCCGTCAGGCTGTCCAGCCCCACGGTCGCGGCGGCCCGATCGTTGCGATGACGCAGGATCGCCTTTGGAAAATCGGCGGGCTGGACCGCATCGCCGAACTCCGACCCCAGATCGAAGAAGCGCGGTTCGGGACGATAGAGCGGGCTGACGGGCATCGATGCCAGATGCCGTTTGCGCAGTCCGTCCGCAACCGTGTCCGGTCCGCTTTTCGTTGAACCATCGGCTCCGATGGGTATTGTGAAGCCAGCGATCAGGTCGAGGTGAGTCCTCGACCAGGCTGGCGCTGCATCAGGCGGCGAACCCGGTCTGGCGTCCGTCGATAACCGGGCACCGCGGAAAACAACCCCTCGATCGGAGGCCGCCGTGGCGCGCAAATTCACGCTCGACTTCCTGAAGACAGAGGCTGCGTCCGGGGCGGTGTTGGGACTGGCCGCGCTGGCGGCGTTGGTGGTCGCCAACTCTGCTCTTTCGGACGCCTATTTCGCCTGGTTGAAGAGCGAGCACGTGTTTCAGGCCGGGCCGCTGCGGCTGGAACTGACCGTGTCCGAATGGATCAAGGAAGGCCTGATGGCGGTCTTCTTCCTCGTGGTCGGCCTGGAGATCAAATACGAAATCCTGCGCGGCGAACTCAGCGATCCCAGGAAGCTGGCGACGCCGGTACTGGCAGCGTTGGGCGGCATGATCGCGCCGGCGGGGGTCTATCTTCTGGTCGCGCGGCTGACGGGGGGTCCGGCCAGCGGATGGCCTGTGCCGCTGGCCACCGACATCGCCTTCGCGCTGGGTGTGTTCGCCATCGCGGGGCGCGGCCTTCCGTCCTCCTTGCGCGTGTTTCTGCTGACGCTCGCCATCGTCGACGATCTCGGAGCCATCGGACTGATCGCCGTCCTGTTCAGCAAGGGGATCGACTGGGTGCCGCTCGCCTGGGCGGCAGGCCTGTTGGCGACAGGCGCTGTCATGGCCCGGCGCTGTATCGCGGCACCCTTCTGGGTCATGGGCTTTGTGGCGGTGTGGTGGCTCAGCGTCCAGGCCGGCCTCAGCACTTCGCTGTCGGCCGTGGCCTTCGCCGCCATCGTGCCGGTCACGCCTCGCGTCGACGATGGTCAAAGCCCGTTGAAAGAGGCCATGCACGACCTGCACCCCTACGTCGCCTATCTGATCCTGCCGCTGTTTGCCTTCGCCAAGGCCGGCGTGTCGTTCGCGGGGCTTTCCCTCGATCAGCTGTTCGCCCCGCTGGTTCTGGCCGTGGCGGCCGGGCTCTTCCTCGGAAAGCAGATCGGCGTCTTCGGAGCGACCTGGCTGACGACGCGTCTGAAACTCGGCAAGAAACCCGCCCAGTCGACCTGGTTGCAAATCTACGGCGTCAGCCTGTTGTGTGGGGTCGGGTTCACCATGAGCCTGTTCATCGGGATCCTGGCATTTCCAGGAGCCATCGACGCGCCCGAACAGGTCGAGGTGAAGCTGGGCGTCATCCTGGGCTCGACGCTTTCGGCAGCGACCGCTGCTGCGATCCTGGGGATATCGGCCAGACGTCGACGGCATTCGAAGGCGCACCCCTTAACGAATACTGACCCCGACGCGCGAATATTGACCTAGGGTCATCGTTATCTGTCGCTTTTGCGTCACACACACAGCCATCACGCGGCTGAAACATGTCGTGATTGCGTGCGCTCGCTTGTCGCTGGACACGGCTTGGACTAACGCACGAGTTCGAGAATCCGACGCCTCGCAAGAAGGGCGCGGTCTGGGAATCAGGAAACGCCGCGACGCGCCCCCATGGGGGTGTCCGGCACATGAGCCGGGAGCCATCCATGCGTCTTACGAACTTCCTCCGCTGCACCGCGTCGGCGGCCGTGGTCGGCACCGCCGCTTTCGGCTGGGCCGGCGTCGCCTCGGCCCAGGACCAGGCTTCGTCGGTAGACGACATCGTCGTCACCGCCCAGAAGCGCGAGCAGAGCCTCCAGGACGTGCCGATCGTGGTCACCAGCCTGTCGCAGGAAGTGCTGCAGGATGCTGGCGTCCACGACATCAAGGACCTGCAGATCCTGACTCCCGGCCTGACGGTCACCTCGACCACGTCGGAAGCCTCGACCACCGCCCGTATCCGCGGCGTCGGCACCGTGGGTGACAACCCCGGCCTGGAAAGCTCGGTCGGCGTCGTGATCGACGGCGTCTATCGCTCGCGCAACGGCGTCGGCTTCGGCGACCTGGGCGAACTGAGCCGCATCGAAGTGCTGAAGGGACCGCAAGGGACCCTGTTCGGCAAGAACACCTCGGCCGGCGTCATCAACATTCTGACCGAGGCTCCCTCGTTCACGCCGGGCGGTTCCGCCGAGCTGACGCTGGGCAACTACGGGGCCTGGGGCGTCGCCGGCTCGGTGACCGGCCCGATCAGCGATCAGGTCGCCTATCGCCTTTATGCCGCCCACCGCGAGCGCGAAGGCTTCTATGACGTCGATCTGGGCGACGGCCCGCGCACCCTGACGGAAGACGGGACGCAGGACTTCTTCACCGTTCGCGGCCAGCTGCTGGTCCTGCCGAACGACGGTGCATCGGTTCGCCTGATCGCCGACTACACCCGCCGCGACGAGTTCTGCTGCGTCGGCGTTCAGGTTCGCACAGGTCCGACCTATCCCTTCGTCGATGGCCTGTCGAACGGCACGGGCCAGCGCCCGCCGGCCGCCGGTTTCGGTGCCCTGCCATTCTCCCGCACCGCTTTCGCCAACCGCGTCACCGATCAGGAGATCGAGGACATGGGCGTGTCGGCGGAAGCCAACATCGACATCAACGCATGGAATGCGACGCTGACCTCGATCAGCTCGTGGCGCAACTGGTCGACCAAAAACGGTCAGGACGCCGACTTCACGGGCGCCGACATCGCTTACCGCCTGCCGGACGGCGACTTCGCGGCATCGGTCCGCAACATCACCCAGGAGTTCCGCCTGGCCGGCGCCACGGACAAGCTGGACTGGCTGGTCGGCTTCTTCGCTACGCGCGAGAACGTCAACCGCCGCGACAGCTTCTATGAAGGCGCCGATTACGCGCCGGTCCTGTCGTTCCAGCTGTCGGCAGCCCTGAATGCGGCGACGGCCGGTGCGATCCCGGTCAGCCCGTCGATCATCCCCTGCTTCACGACAGCAGGACAGACGACGGTCGGCCTCCAGACCTGCCTCGGCACCGGCGGCGCGCTGTTCGGTACCGGTCCGACCTTCGCCGCCGGCCAGTCGCTCCGCGATCGCTACCTGCAGCGTTCGGACTCGATCGCCCTGTTCACCAACAACACCTACAAGGTCACCGATGCTTTCGAGCTGACGCTGGGCCTGCGTTACACCTATGACGAGAAGCGCCTGATCGGGTCGCAGAACAACGTCGGCAACAACCAGTTCACCTGCGCCGCGGCACTGGCGAACCAAGGTGCCATCGTCGGCGCGCTGGGAACGGCGAACGGCGGGGCGTTCTTGGCGCGCTTCTGTCTGCCCTGGACCAACCCGTTCTATGCCAACCGCGGCATCAACGAGAGCGTCAACGACGGCACTCTGTCGGGCACGGTCAAGGCCGCTTATCGCCTGAACGAGTCGATCTTGGTCTATGCGTCGTATGCTCGCGGCTACAAGAGCTTCGGCTACAACCAGGACCGGGTGCAGGTCGCGACCACGGCCGTTCCGCTGCCGATCAACCCGGCCTCGTCGCTGTTCTTCCCCTCGGAAGACGTCGATAGCTATGAGCTGGGCGTGAAGACGACCCTGTTCAACCGCTCCATGCTGCTGAACGCGACCTACTTCGATCAGACGTTCGAGAACTTCCAGCTCAACACCTTCCTCGGCACCGCCTTCGTGGTGGAATCGATCCCCGAGCTGACCTCGCGCGGCGTGGACGCCGACTTCCTGTGGTTCACCCCTCTGGAAGGCCTGACCCTGGGTGGCGGCGTGACCTACACCGACGCGGAGTTCGGTGCGTTCACCGCCTCGCAACTGACCAATCCGGGCAACTTCCCCGGCCTGTCACTGCTGCCGGGCAACCGTCCGTCGTTCGCGCCGGAATGGTCGTACGTCGCCTCGATCAACTTCAACCGTTCGATCGGCTATGGCCTGCAGGCGGGCTTCAGCCTGTCGGGCAAATACATGACCGACTACAACACCGGGTCCGACCTGCTGCCCTTCAAGGCCCAGGACGGCTTCGGCACCCTGAACGGCCGCATCACCCTGGGCTCGGAAGACGAGCGTTGGGCGCTGGAAGTCTGGGCGCAGAACCTGACGGACGAAGAATACGTCCAGGTCGCCTACAATGGCTTCCTGCAAGGCAGCGGCTTCCAGTCGACGCCGACGGCCAGCGGCCCGTACGCCGGGACCTTCTACGATCCGGCCCGCGACACCCAGACCATCGACGCCTTCCTGGGTGCCCCGCGCACCTACGGCGCGACCCTGCGCATCAAGTACTGATCTTCGGCCGTCAGGCCGAGGTGACCAGGCCGGTCGGGGATGTCCCCGACCGGCCTTTTCTTTGCCGGATGCCCTGCACGGGGAGCGGAAAAAATCGCAGGCGACCGTGCAGACCGTGCAGTCGGTGCTGCCGACGGTCGCCGAAAAAATATCTCGGACCGTGCAGACCGTGCAGTTGGACGCCGCCGCGTGGGGTTGAGCCCGTTGCGCGCGACGGAGGTCAAAGACCCGGCATCACCCTATGGCACCGGGGCGTCAGGAACGGTCGCAGGTCAGACGACGGCGCGATTCCGCCGTTGATCCGAACGTGAGCGCACAGGGCCGTCCGTGCCGGTCGAGGTCGCGGCTCCGCCGCCCAGACGTTCGACCGACCGTCGAGCCCTATTCCGCCACTTCGGGGTCGATACGCGGATGGGCGGGACCGACGGCCAGGTCCTCGTCGCCCCTCTGACCGGCGAACATGCGGCTCAGGCGACGTTCGATCCGCACCTTGAGCCCGTCGATCAGGCTGAAGATGACCGGCACGAACAGCAGGCTCAGGGCGGTCGAGGTGATGAGCCCGCCGATGACCGCGACGGCCATCGGTGAGCGGAAGCCGGTGCCTTCGCCCAGCGCCAGGGCGATGGGCAGCATGCCCAGCCCCATGGCCAGGGTCGTCATGATGATCGGTCGCGCGCGCTTGTGCGCCGAATCCATCAGTGCGTCGTAGCGATTCATGCCCTCGTGCATGGCGATGATGGCGTAGTCGACCAGCAGGATGGAGTTCTTGGCCGCGATCCCGGTCAGCATGATGATGCCGATCAGAGCGGGCATCGACAGCGACTTGCCCGTCAGCAGCAAGGCGATGAAGGCCCCGCCGAAGGAGACCGGCAAGGCCGCCAGAATGGTGATGGGGTGCAGGAAGCTTTTGAACAGCAGGACCAGAACCGCATACATCAGCAGGATGCCGGTCACGATGGCGAAGGCGAAGCCGACGCCCAGCTCCTGGAAGCTTTCCACATCCCCCGAGGCCGCCTGCATGACGCCGTCCGGAAGGGTCTTGATGGAGGGCAGGGCGTTCACGGCCGTGGTCGCTGCGCCAAGCGTGGTGCCGGGCATTTCGGCGGTGATGTTGGCCACGCGCCGGCGGTCGTAGCGGTCGATCTGGTTGGGACCCGCGCCGAAGCTGATGTCGGCCACGGCCGACAGGGGCACGGACCCGCCCGATGCCGTGGGCACCTTCAGGTTCTCGATCACGCCCATCGATTCTCGCGAATCCTCGGTCAGCATGACGCGGATCGGGATCTGGCGGTCGCCCAGGTTGAACTTGGGCAGCAACTGATCGGCGTCGCCCAGGGTCGCAACGCGCGCGGCCTGGCTGATGTCCTGGGTGGATACGCCCGTCAACGCCGCCACATCGGCCTTGGGCGTGATCAGGATTTCGGGCCGGACCAGGGCCGCCGATGACACGACGTTGGACAGGCCGTCGATGCCGCGCATCTCTCGCGCCACATTCGCCGCCGCGGCCTCCAGCGTCGCGCCGTCGTCGCCGACCAGGGCGATGGTCAGAAGGCTGCCGCCCCCGCCTCCGCCGCCGCCGAACTGGATCCGGGCACCCGGCGTCTGGCGCAGGATCGGGCCCATCTCGGCCTCGAGCTTCTGCTGGCTGATGCTGCGATCCGCCTTGGGCACCAGATTGACGGTCAGGCTGGCGCGACGCACCTCGCCGGCGCTCGAGTTCCCGCCACCGCCGAAGCTCGTCGTCGCGGACCCAACGGAGGAGTAGATCGACTGCACCTCGGGTCGCTTCTGCAACTCCCGGGTGATGCGCTGGACCGCGGCATCGGTCTGTTCCAGCGTCGTGCCCGGCGCCATTTCGACCGTCACGCTGGAGCGCGACACATCCTCGACCGGAATGAACTCGCCGGGAATCTTGGTGGCCAGGAAGATCGAGAAGAAAAAGAAGACGGTGCCCATGCCGACCACCCACAGGCGGTGATCCAGCAACCGACCGCCGATCCGCTGGCCGATGTTCCGCCGCGTGCCCGCCGTACGCGGCCGGGTCGATGACCCCAGAGCCCACGCCAGGGCCTTTTGATAGGGAGCCATCCAGAAGGGGTCGGCGTGTTCCTTGCCCTGGTCGGCCTTCAGCAGATAGGCCCCCATCAGGGGCGTCAGGGTCCGCGCGACCAGCAGCGAGAACAGCACGCTGACGCAGGTCGCGATAGCGAAGCTCTTGAAGAACTGACCCACGATGCCGGGCATGAAGCCGGTCGGAGCGAACACGGCGACCAGGGTCGCGGTGGTGGCCAGCACCGCCAGGCCGATCTCGTCGGCGGCCTCGATCGCGGCGGGATAGGGGGGCTTGCCCTGTCGGATGTGCCGGACGATGTTCTCGATCTCGACGATGGCGTCATCGACAAGGATGCCCACGGTCAGCGACAGCGCCAGCAGGGTGACCACGTTCAGCGACTGGTTGGTCAGGTCCATGACCCAGAAGGTCGGGATCAACGACAGGGGCATGGCGACGGCCGTGATCAGCGTGGCCCGCCAGTCCCGCAGGAAGATGAAGACCACCAGCACGGCCAGGCCCGCGCCCAGCAGCAGGGCCTCGACCGAGGCATGGAAGTTGTTGATGACGTCCGAGGTCGTGTTGGCGACCTCGGCGATGGTGACATCGGCGCGTTCGGCGTCCAGCGCGGCGATGGCCGCCTTCGACTGTTCGTAGACATCGACCTCGCTGGAGCCGATCGACCGAACGACGCCGAAGCCGACGACTTCCTGACCATCGAACCGGGCGCGACCGCGCGGCTCGGACCATTCATCGACCACCTGACCCAGGTCGCCCAGCCGCACGGTGCGCGTGCCGATCGGGATCAGGGTCTGGGCCAGGGCCTCGACCGACGAGGCCGAACCGACCGTGCGAATGGCCTGTTCCTCGCCGCCGATCTCGCCCCGGCCGCCGGGCAGGTTGATGTTGGAGCCGCGCAACTGGTTCGACACCGCCGCGGCCGTGATGCCCTGGGCCTCGAGCCGCGCCGGATCCAGCTTGATGCGGATCTCGCGATCGACGCCGCCGTCGCGCTGGATCTGGCTGACGCCCTTCACGGTCAGCAGACGCTTGGCCACGGTGTTGTCAACGAACCAGCTGAGCTCCTCGGGGCTCATTCCCGGGGCACGGACGACGAAGTTGGCGATAGGCTGGCCGGTGAACTCGATCCGCTGGACGATGGGTTCCTGGACATCGGCGGGCAGGTTCTGGCGGATGCCGGTGACGGCGTTGCGGACGTCGTTGGTCGCCTTTTCCAGGTTCACGCCCAGCTGGAACTCGACCGATGTCGTCGAGACGCTGTCGTTGACGGTGGAGGTGATGTGCTTGACCTGCCCCAGGCCGGCGAGAGAATCCTCCACCAGACGGGTGATCTGGGTCTCCATCTCGGTCGGTGCCGCCCCGGCTTGAACGACCGTGACCGCCACCACGGGCAGGTCGACATCGGGAAAGTTGTTGGTCCGCAGATTGAAGTAGCTGCCGACCCCCGCCAGCGTCAGGATCACGAACATCAGGACGATCGGAATGGGATTCCGGATCGACCAGGACGAGATGTTGGCGAAATTCATCGCGCGGCTCCGGCCGCCGGGGCTGCTCTGGCGGGGGTGCCGACCGCGGCGCTGGCGGTGGTTACGGTCACCGCGTCGCCTTCGCCCAGAAAGCCGGCGCCCTGGACCACCGTCCGCTGACCGGCGGAGAGCCCCGAGGTCACCGCGACCAGGTTTCCGGATCGCTCGCCCGTCTGGACGGGCACGAACTTCACGGTGGAGTTGGCGTCGATGACATAGACGCCGGCGCGGCCTTCGCGGAACACCACGGCGTCGGACGGCACGGTCAGCACGGGCGCCTCGCCTGCATCGATCCTGGCGCGCGCGAACATCCCGGGCCGCAGGCCGGAGCCGGCCGTCAGAGCGACCCGCGCGATCCCCAGGCGGGTCTCGGGATCCACTTCGGAGGTCACGATCCGCACCCGCCCGCTGGTTTCTCCGCCCTGATCGGAGACGACCACGGCGGGCATGCCGGCGCGGACCAGCGGCAGGTCGGTCTCGGGCACCTGGGCATCCAGCTCCAGGCGGCCGTCGCGCACGATGCGGAACAGTTCGGAGCCCGCCTGAACGATCTGGCCGCGCGTGACGCTGCGGCGGATAACGAGGCCCGAGACAGGCGCGCGCACGGTCGCCTGGTTGAGCTGGGTCTGCGTCTGGCTGAGCGCCGCCCGTGCCTGGGCCACACCCGCCGCCGACGATCGCTGGTTCGCCTGGGCGGTGTCGAGCGAGGCCTGGCTCAGGAAGCCGCGCTCCTTCAGCTCCTGCGACCGGGCCAGGGCCGCGTCGTCGCGCGCCAGATTCGCCTCCGCCGTCTGGACCTGGGCCTGCTGCTGGCGCAACTGGGCCCGCAGGACGGCGTCGTTCAGCTGGACCAGGGTCTGACCCTGTCGGACATAGGTGCCCTCATCGACGAAGACGCCCGTGGCCACCAGGCCCCCGGTCTCGGCCCCGACAGGGACCTCTTCCCAGGCAGAGACGCTGCCCGACGCATTGACCACGCGAGGCAGGTTGGTCGCGGTGACCGTCGCGGCGGTCACCGACTGGCGCTGGACCGTCGGTGCCTTTTCCTTGTCGCCGCCACCGCAGGCCGCGACGGACAGGCCCAGCGTCGCGATGGCCGCGACGGTCAGGGCAGCGAGACGAGGGCGCGTCGGCGTCGTGGGGGCCACGGGAGGTCCTGTCGATAGAGTGGGCGCAAGCGCACGCCGGGGTCTTTGAAGGCCGCCAGGCAGAGCTTCGGCGACGCGGGGCCTCATACCGCGTTCGCCGCGCGTGCTCAAACGCGGCGCGACTGCATTACGCCAATGTAATCCGCCATCTTCGTGACAACCCTGTGGTGGATCGGTCGCGTTGGCGTGAGCGCCCCGGCCATGCTAACCGCGCCGCACCATGACGACGCCCCCCATCGACCGAATCCGAAATTTCTCCGTAGTCGCCCACATCGACCACGGCAAATCGACCCTTTCCGACCGGCTGATTCAATTCACCGGAGGCCTGACCGCGCGAGAGATGAGCGCTCAGGTTTTGGATTCGATGGATATCGAGAAGGAGCGGGGGATCACGATCAAGGCGCAGACGGTGCGTCTGAACTACACGGCCAGGGACGGGCGCGACTATGTGCTGAATCTGATGGACACGCCGGGGCATGTGGACTTCGCCTACGAAGTCAGCCGGTCGCTGGCGGCGTGCGAGGGGTCGCTGCTGGTGGTGGACGCCAGTCAGGGCGTCGAGGCCCAGACCCTGGCCAACGTCTACCAGG
This sequence comes from Brevundimonas sp. P2_A6, assembly GCF_056404975.1. NCBI lineage: Bacteria > Pseudomonadati > Pseudomonadota > Alphaproteobacteria > Caulobacterales > Caulobacteraceae > Brevundimonas > Brevundimonas sp. P2_A6. Next base: position 75,068 of record NZ_JBFUCZ010000001.1, read on the forward strand.
CCATCGACAACAACCACGAGATCGTGCCGGTCCTGAACAAGATCGACCTGCCCGCGGCGGAGCCCGACCGGGTGCGCCAGCAGATCGAGGACGTCATCGGCATCGACGCCAGCGACGCCGTCCTGGCCAGCGCCAAGTCCGGCATCGGCATCGAGGAGGTGCTGGAGGCCATCGTCACCCGCCTGCCGGCGCCCAAGGGCGATCCCGACGCCCCGCTGAAGGCGATGCTGGTCGACGCCTGGTACGACCCCTATCTGGGCGTCGTCCTTCTGGTGCGGGTCTTCGACGGCGTGCTGAAGGCCGGGCAGAGGGTCAAGATGATGCAGGCCGGCTCGACCCACCTGGTCGACCGCGTCGGCGTCTTCCTGCCCAAGAACACGCCCGTCGATCAGCTCGGCCCGGGCGAGGTCGGCTTCATTACCGCCCAGATCAAGGAGGTCGCCAACGCCGCCGTGGGCGACACCATCACCGACGAGAAACGCCCCACCGCCGAACCGCTGAAAGGGTTCAAGGCCGTGCAGTCGGTGGTCTTCTGCGGCCTGTTCCCGGTCGACGCCGCCGATTTCGAGGACCTGCGCGCCGCCATCGGCAAGCTGCGCCTGAACGACGCCTCCTTCACCTATGAGATGGAATCCAGCGCCGCGCTGGGCTTCGGCTTCCGCTGCGGCTTCCTGGGTCTGCTGCATCTGGAGATCATCCAGGAGCGCCTCAGCCGCGAGTTCAACCTGGACCTGATCGCGACGGCGCCCTCGGTGGTCTACAAGATCGGGCTACGCGACGGGACCGAGATCGACCTGCACAACCCCGCCGACCTGCCCGACGTGATGCAGATCGAGACGATCAGCGAACCCTGGATCAAGGCGACCATCCTGACGCCCGACGAATACCTGGGTGGGGTCATCAAGCTGTGCCAGGACCGGCGCGGATCGCAGATCGAGCTGTCCTACGTCGGGTCGCGGGCCCTGGTGGTCTATGAGCTGCCGCTGAACGAGGTGGTCTTCGACTTCTACGACCGGCTGAAGTCGATCAGTAAGGGCTATGCCAGCTTCGATTACGAGCTGACCGACTACAAGGTCGGCGACCTGGTCAAGATGTCGATCTTGGTCAACGCCGAGCCCGTCGATGCCCTGTCCATGCTGGTCCACCGCGGCCGGGCCGAGACGCGCGGCCGGGGCATGGTCGAGAAGATGAAGGAGCTGATCCCGCCCCACATGTTCGTCATCCCGATCCAGGCCGCCATCGGCGGCAAGATCATCGCCCGCGAGACCGTCCGCGCGCTACGCAAGGACGTGACGAGCAAGTGCTACGGCGGCGACGCGACGCGGAAGAAGAAGCTGCTGGAGAAGCAGAAGGCCGGCAAGAAGCGGATGCGCCAGTTCGGCAAGGTCGAGATTCCGCAGGAGGCGTTCATCGCCGCGCTGAAGATGGATGACGATTGAGGAAGTTGCGCGCGCTGCAACCTTTGGAATAGCCTTGTTGTATGATCAAGCTCGCGACGGCCGTTCGTTATGATCGCGATGCAGAAGCTGGCCGGAACCGGCCGCTGAGGGTCGCGGTAGAAACGGCCGACGGCGATGAAATTGAGGTCTTTCTCAAGCCCTCAGGCCGCCCAGAGTTGAGCGTTTCTGGTCTTGCTCATGAGGTGATTTCCGCCTGCATCGCGGGTCGAGTTGGATTGCCAATCTGTCAGCCGATTCTGGTTGAGATGTCGCAGGATTGGATTGCGTCCGTTCATGACGTAGCCGTGAGAGAAGTTCTTTTGGCGAGCAACCCAATTGCGTTCGGTTCTCAAGCCGCTGGCGTTGGGTGGAGGCAGTGGTCCGATGATGACGTTCTCACGAACGCTCGTCGTCAGACGGCATTAGGAGTTTTTGCGTTTGATGCGTTCACCGAGAATCCTGACCGAAAGCCGAGCAATCCAAATCTTCTCGTCAAGGGAGATGAGTTTCGGCTCATTGATCACGAACTCGCGCTTTTTGTTCGGGTGCTGTTCCCCCGAGCCGAACCTTGGAAAGTAGGTTACCTAGCTAGGATGATGGACCCAGACCGCCACGTTTTTGCGGCTCGCTTGCGCGGGACTGCATTTGACCTCCCCGCAGTCGGTACTGCGTGGTCGGCGCTGTCTGATGGCGATCTAGCCGACTATGAAGCTTGCTTGCCTCAGCAATGGGCGGAGGCGGGAGAAAGCGTTACGGCGGCCATCGCTCACATTCGGGCTGTTCGTGATAGGATAGACGAATGTCTAGTGGAGATTGGTCGGGTGCTCGCATGACTGACCGACGGCCGTACACATACGTTCTCCTTCGCTACCGGCACGATCCGTTATCTGGTGAGTTCGCGAACGTTGGCGTTTTGTTGCACCAAGGCTCGGCTGGATTTTTGGAAGCAAAGGTCCGGTCGACCTTGGGGCCGCGCCTAACAAAGATGTTTCCGTCGCTGGATACAGACAGCTTCAAGAGCGGCCTTCAGTCGATATCCAGACGAGTATCGAAGCTGGGCGTCAGAGAAGGCGGCGACATGCTGTCGTCACTGAATGACGCCTCCGGTTTTGCGAAGAAAGCGCTTCCCCCGGACGACTCGAGTTTCGTTTGGAGTCCTGTTGGGTCGGGAATCACAGACGATCCCCGCCGGACCCTTGACAAGCTCTACAGTCGTTTTGTCGCTCAATATGACGGGAAGGCTAAGACCTCGCGGGTGGACGCGGACGTTTGGCGCCCGGTTCGTGATCTCCTTCTAGAGCGAAATATTGCTGACCGCCTGCAGCCGAAAGTCATCCGCTCGTCGGTAGATCAGGTAGAGTTTGATCACGCGTGGAAGAACGGCGCTTGGCACTGCTATCAGCCGCTTTCGTTCGACCTATCTTCAAGCGACAACATTCGAGAAAAGGCCGCCCGATGGGCGGGTCACATGCTTGCGCTCTCCGATTCGGACGAACTTTTCCGGCCTCATTTTATCGTGGGTCCGCCATCAAACCCGCAGCTAGAGGCTGCTTACGAAAAGGCGGTAGCTCTTCTCAAGAGAAGCCCGGGCGCACCCGAGGTGCTGGAAGAGTCGTCAGCTGAAGTGCTGGTTGATCGAATTGAAGATCAACTGCGAGCCCATGACAGGGCCGAAGCCTAAATGACGTCGCTTCCAAGTCGATGCCCTTGTCCGTGAACGAGAAAGAAGGTTCGTGAACAAGACGCGCTGGATACAGACTGTCGACCGGCTGATGAAGCGGGACTGGTGTATCGACACCGCCGATGCGGGCTTGGACGATGCCGAACTGTCTCGATATTGGCGGGACGGCGAAGGGCCTGCAGCTTTCGTCGCGTGGTTTGCCGAGAAGCACTACCTTATCCGGTTCGAGCCTCTTCCGATCAGAACGCGGCCCGCCAGTTCTCGGCCTCGAGCCTGACCGAGGATTCCAGCGGCGGGGGCAGGACGAAGAGGCGGGGTGTAACGGGCAGGGTGTGAAGGCGGTAGAGGCGCCAAGCGTCAGGCCTTTCCTCCGACACCTCGCGCTCCGTGCGGGTCAGGAAGAAGTCCGTGGTCGGGCCGCCGCGCGTGGCCTTGACCTCGATCAGCCGGTCGGAGCCGTCGGGCTCGAAGCTGCGAATGTCGTATCCGGCCCCGTCACCGTGAACATCGGCGGTCCATTCGACCTTCTTGGCGAGATCCATACGATCGGCGGCGACCAGACGCGCGATCTCGTGATTCAGAACGTGCTGCTCGCCCAATCGCCCGAGCGCGCGATTGGCGTTGTCCCGGGTGGCGGGATCGTATTTGCGAACGAGGCGAACGAGGCCGTCCGGGCGGGGTTTTCGCGGTGTGGCCGAGGGCGGCAGATCGGTGGGAATGACCTCGCTGAGATTGGCCGGGGCTTGGATCTGTGGTCCGACATAGGGGGTGCCCGCGTCGGCGAAGCCGTGGCTGGGGTTCGCTGTTCGCTCACCTTTAGGCGAACCCAGGCCAGCGTCTGGGGGAAGAGTTTGGCCGAGCGTCCACGCGTTCGGATGGGCGTCGAGATAGCGCTCCAGCGCGGGGAAGAGGGCGCGCTGGTAGTTGGCCATTGGGCGGTAGCCGCGAATTTGCGGCAGGCCGAGTTCGGCCAAGGCGGCCGAGACGTTCATGTGTTTGAACTCGATAGACTTGTGGCCGCGCCCGATGTGCTGATCAAGCGTGCGGGCGTGGTGGGCCTTCACATAGTCTTCACCGGATAGTTCCGCGCCGAGCATGGCGAAATAGTCGGCGACGATCAGGTCGTTCTCTTCGGCCGTCCAGTCGGTGCGTTCGTTGGGTATCAGGGCCACAAGGCGAGGGTGGCATGGGGGAGGGGGCGTGACCAGGCGGGAGGCGAGGTGCGCGTCACCTCGTCGTGGCGCGCTTCGCTCCTCCTCGACCCCTCCACCGCTTCGCGGTCCCCCTCCCCATTTGCGAAGGCGCAAACCGGGAGGAGACGGGGCGCATGTTCGGTCCCAGAACTCGAACTGTCCGCATTCGCGGCGAATTCGCGTTTCGCTTCAACGGCCGGCGGCGAAATCGAGGCCTCGAACGCGCCTTGTCCCGAAGCGCGGCTAGACTCAGCGGCATGACCTCTGCCGCTTCTCCCATCGCCGCCGACCGGCCGGCCCATTATCGGCTCTCGACCGAGACCTGGGAGCTGATCCTGAAGGAGTATCGGGAAGGGGCGACGGCACCGTTTCTGGCGCGGAAATGGCGGGTGTCGGAGCATGCGATCCGCAAGCGCTGCACCCAGCATGGGGCGACCAAGCGGGAGTGGGGCGACGCCCAGGCGATCGGGCAGGCGCTGGCGCGCGAGGCGGAGCTGGAGGAGGCGCGGCGAAACGCGCAGGAGGCGGTGGCGGCGCGACTGTTCGCGGGTGTCGACCTGCCGGATGACGAGGGCGATGCGGCGGCGCTGGGGCTGGCGGCGACCCTGGCCAGCGGGCGGGCGATGAAGGGGCGGCTGTGGAACGAGGCCAAGGCCCTGACCGGGCTGGCGGAAAGCTATGCGCGACCGGAGACGCGGGCGCGGACTGTCCCCGTTCCGGTGCCTCGGCCCCGCGCCCGCTCTAGGCCGGAACCGGCACCGTCAGGCCCTCGGCATCCCGGGTGACGACCCAGGTCGACAGGGTGCGGGCGTCGTAGGGTTTGGCCAGGAGGGTGGAGACGGACTGCAGCTTCGCCTCGGCGCGGTCGGGCGTCAGGGTCAGCAGGATATAGCCCTTGGCGGTCTGGTCGCAGAAGACGACCTCGTCGTTGGCCGAGGTCAGCAGCGGGCCGAGCGGCAGGGGCTTGACCGCGTCGCCGGGCGAGGGGCTGGAGATGGCGCTGGTGCCGAACTCGACCGCGCGACGGACGCCCGAGGCGTCTTTCAGGTCGTTGATCCAATAGGCGTGGCTGTCGCCGGCCAGGACGATGGGCTGGACCCCGGCGTCCTTGAAGGCGGCGTACAGGCGCTCGCGGCCGGCGGGATAGCCGTCCCAGCTGTCGAGGCCGAAGGGGACGCCGAGTTTGAACAGCTGGATCATCTGGCGGAGCCCTGCGCGCACGCCCTCGGGCAGGGTCCCGATCATGGCCTCGACCTGGGCCTCCGACGCGATCTTCGAGATGTCGGGGCCGGCGACGCGGGCCATGACGACCTGATTGCCCAGCACCTGCCAGGGCCGTCCGGCCTCGCGCGAGGCGGCCAGGGTCCGGCGGATCCAGTCGCGCTGGGCGTCGCCCAAGAGGTCGCGGTCGGGCGCGTTGAGCCTGGCGTTGAAGGCGGCGAGGTCGGGGCGGCCGTCCACGATGGGCAGGTCGGTGGCGTAGTCGAGCTGCTTCTGGCGCGCGGTCAGCCGGGTCTCGACCATGGCGAGCGTCGCCAGGTCGCCGAAGTCGAAGCTGCGGTTGATGTGCTCGGGGGCCAGGGGGGCGCGCGGCTCGCGGATCGGCATCCATTCGAAATAGGCGCGCAGGGCGGCGGCCTTCCGAGCCGGGAAGGGCCCCTCGGTGGCGTCGGTGTGGTTCTCGGCACCCGTGGCCCAGGTGTCGTTGGCGACCTCGTGATCGTCCCAGACGCAGATGAAGGCGGCGCGGGCATGGGCGGCCTGAAGGTCCGGGTCGGCCTTGTACTGGGCGTGACGCAGCCGATAGTCCTCGAGCGTCAGAACCTCATGCGAGGGCTGGGGGATGCGGTTCAGGGCCGCGCCGGTCGACAGGCCATAGTCGTCGGGCTCGGCCCCGTATTCGTAGATGTAGTCGCCCAGGTGGACGACGGCGTCCAGGCGCGGTTCCTTCGACAGGGCGTCGTAGGCGTTGAACAGACCGCCGGGATACAGCTGGCAGGATACGACCCCGAGGACGACGTCGGGCGTCGCGCCGACCGGCAGGGTACGGACGCGGCCGACGGGGGAGACGACCCCGGCGGCCTTGAAGCGGTAGAAATATTCGGTGCCGGGCTCCAGGCCCTGGCCGTCCAGGTCGTGCTTGACGGTGAAGTCGCGGGCGGCCTCGGCGCGCAGGGCCGAAGAGGTGCGTACGATGTCGGAGAAATCGGCGTCGCGGGCGACCTCCAGCGTCACGGGGATGGCGGCCCCCGAGGCGTCGGCGGGGGTGACGCGCGTCCAGAAGACGGCGGAATGGGCGTCAGGATCTCCCGAGGCGACCCCATGCAGGAAGGCGACCGTCGCGGCCTGGCCCCGCGTGGGAGAGGCGAAGGCCGGGCCGGAGACGACGGCGGCGCCGGCTCCGATTCCGCCCAGAAGGCCGCGACGGTCGATGGTCATGGTCGTATCCTCGGAACGCGGAAAACTCAGTAGCTGAGCGTCAGGTTGACGCCATAGGTGCGGGGCTCGCCGGCGATGAAGGTGGGCAGGCCCAGGCTGTCGCCGGTGTTGCCCGCGTCCTTCAGGAACTTTTCGTCGGTCAGGTTGTCACCGAACGCCTCGATCGACCAGTTGGCGTCGGTCGGGACGTAGCGGACGCGCAGGTTCAGCAGACCGTAGCCGTCCTGGAACTCGTCGACCAGGACGTCGGGGACGAAGCCGGTGGTCTGCAGCGAGGTGCGGTCGTTGTTGTCGTCGAAGAAGACCCTGGACTGCCAGCTGTAGGTCGGCTGGACCTCGACCGCCCCGCCGCGCACCGGCAGGGTCGCCAGCGCGCCGATCGAATAGCGGTGGTCGGGGGCCAGGCGGAAGCGGTTGCCGTCGCGCGCGCCGGTGGTGAACCGGGCGTGGTTGTAGCTGTAGGTCGAGAACAGATCGAGCCAGTCGGTGGCGGCCCAGGACGCCTGGCTTTCGAAGCCGTAGGCCTCGGCCTCGCCGGCATTGGTGGTGATGAACTGTGTGCCGACCTGCTCGGTCGTCTGGAAGTTCTCGTAGCTGTAGACATAGACCGCGCCGTCCAGACGGATGCGGCCGTCATTCAGCACCGTCTTGGCCCCGACCTCATAGCTGTCGACCGTCTCGGCGGGCACCTCGGTGAAGATCGGCGCGCCGTAGGGGGTGGAGGGCACGGTCGCGGCCAGCACGGCCGGGCGACGACCCCGGGCATAGGTCGCGTACAGGCTGGCGTCGTTCGACAGGGCGTAGCGGCCGGTGAGGCGATAGGTCAGACCGTCATCCTCCAGATCGCGCGAGGTCACGTCGCCGTTGTTGGCCGTCGGCTGGAAGGTCAGGCCGAACAGGGGGAAGGCGGCGGTGACGGGGGCGTTGACGGCCCCCGGCGTGGCCAGGCCGGTGACGATGGCGTTGATCGCGCCGTTCAGGGCGGCGGCCTGGGTCAGGGCGGCCGGTGTACCCACGGCGACGAGGGCGCGCGCCTGGGCCGAGAGTTGGGTGACCGCCAGCAGGCCCCCCGCGATGGACCGGCCGTTCAGGACCGAGGCGCCGAACGCTGTGGTCTTCTCATCGCGGGTGTAGCGAACGCCGGCCGCGAACTCGAGCCGGTCGGAAGGTTTCCAGGTCAGGTCGCCGAAGACGTCGTAGGAGCTGAGCTCGGTATCGGTCGCGGCGGTTTCGGTGTGGCTGGGCTTCAGATTGGCCGAGATGCCGGGAATGGCGGCGGCGGGCAGGCCGAAGCCGGTCAGCAGCGGCGTTAGGAAGGCCGAGGACCCATAGACCGAACGGGGCAGGGCGTTGGGCAGGGCGGCGGCGGGCGTGCCGTCCAGGATGCCGGCCAGCTGGGCCAGGGCGATGCGCTCGTCGATCTCGATAGGCGAGCTGGACTGGTTCTCCTCGCGGAAATAGCCCGCACCGACGAAGCCCGAGAACTGCCCGCCGTTGTCCCAGTTCAGGCGCAGCTCCTGACTCCACTGCTCGCCGTCGGAGTTGCCGATGCCGGTCAGGATCGGCAGGGAGATGCCGTCGGGATCGAAGGCCTCGGACGTCTCGAAAGTGCGGTAGGCGCTGACGGAGTTCAGCGACAAGCTGTCGGACAGGTCATAGCGGACCAGGCCGGTCACGCCCCAGACGTTGCGCTCGATGCCCAGGCGGCGTCCGCCGTCCAGGGTGGTCGAGGGCGTCAGGGCCGCGCCGTCCGACGGGTCGCGGCCGCCGAGGACCGCCCCGGTGTTCGGATCCTGGGCATTGTAATAGATCGAGCGGAAGCTGACGCCCGAGGGGTTGTCTTCCTGATAGTTGCCGATGATATCGACGCGCAGGGCGTCGGTCGGCTGATACAGGAACGAGGCGCGATAGGCCTGGGTCTCGACGCTGTTGTAGTCGCGACCACCCAGCAGATTCTCGACATAGCCGTTGCGGGTCTTGAGCCGCGTGGCCAGGCGAAGGGCGGCGGTGTCGCCGAACGGCAGGTTCACCATGCCCTCGGCCAGCAGATAGTTCAGATTGCCGATACCGAAGCGGGCCTGGGCGTCGAAGGCGTCGGGATCCGCCTTGTTCTGGATGACGTTGACGGCACCGATCAGGGCACCGCGACCATACAGTGTCGACTGCGGACCCTTGGCCACCTCCACCCGCTCGACGTCGAACAGTTCGACGAAGGCCCCCGGCGCGCGGCCGATGGAGACGCCGTCCTGATAGATCGACACGCGGGGCTCGTCGGCCGCACCGGTCGAGTCCGAGGTCAGGCCGCGGATCTGGAAGCCCGGATTGTTGGGCGACTGGTTCTGGACCAGCAGGCCGGGCACGAAGGCGGACAGTTCCTCGAAATCCTGGACGCCCAGCTTGTCGAGGAAGTCGCCGTTATAGGCGGTCAGGGCGAAGGGGACCTCGATCGGGTCCTGGGCCCGCAACTGGGCGGTCACGACGACCTCGTCCAGACGCGTTTCCTGATCGCCCACCGACTGGGCATGAGCCGTGGTGCCCAGGGCGCAGATCGCCGCGCAGCCCATCAGAACGGATCTCTTGTGTAGACGATCAAACATGTCAGCCCCCATTTCGGGCTGTGCATAGTGGCGCTTGGATTCGTCATCACGACGGAGCGGTGATGCGGCCATGACGTTTAGGCCGTGGACGGAACGGTGCCCATAACGGCGCGCCGGAGAGGGGATGAGGCGGATGCGCGGTCTGGATCTGAGTTCGTGGCAGTCGGCGCTGACGACGGTGATCGGGCTGGCGCTGGTCGCCCTGATCGGGGTCGGGATCCGGCTGGTGACGATGATGACGTTTCAGCAGCGCCAGCAGCGCGCCAATCGCCAGATCAACGAGCGGCTGAAAACCCTGATGGCGGCCTACAAGGTGCTGGGCGGGTCGTTCACGGGCAATCTGGCGGTCGATTCCCGGCACATGCGCGACCTGAAGGCGGCAGGCATGGCCGCGCCGGGCGTCGAGGGGGCGGCACCGCCGGCCGACGGCGGCGACGGTTCGGATCGGGCGCGGCGCATCCGCGATGCGGTGGAGGCGGCGCTGTCGGACATCATCTTGCTGGGCACCGACGAACAGGTGCGGCTGGCGCAGGAGGCGGCGGTGGAGCTGGTCGAGGGACGGCCGGTGCACACGGATGCCCTGGTCGTGTCGCTGCGGGACTTTATCCGGAAGGCGCTGGACCTGGAGCCCATTCCGGCCGGGCTGGCCATCCCCCGGCAGGGACCGACGCGACCTTCAGGCGCAGGCGGGCGTGGAGGCGGTGGCGGCGAGGGGCGTGGTGGGAGTGGCGGCGGCGGCGGCGGAATGGGGGGCGGCATGGGGGGTGGCGGCATGGGGGGACTGGGGGGCGGGACGGACGGGGACGCGGATGCGCCGGAGGGCTCGCGCCGCGTCTGACGCCGTGGGCATGCGTCGGAACGGTGGCGCTTCCGGGCCGTTGTCAGTCGCTGAACAAGGAGTTTTTTCCCATGAAGCGACATATCACCCTGACGAGTGCGCTGGTCCTGGCCATGAGCGTGTCCGGTGCCGCGCTGGCGCAGAACGGACATGGACCCGGCGGCGGCCCCGGCAACGGTCACGGCAATGGGCATCAGGAACGTGGTGGCGGACCGGGCAACGGCCGTGGAGAGGGTCCGCGGGCTGAAGGCCCGGGCGCGCGGGGTCCTGGACCAGCCGCGCAGGCCGGCCCGCGCCATGAGGAGCGCCGCGTGGAAGCCCGCATCCCGAACGTGGTGCGCGAGGTTCGTCAGGAACGGGGTCGGGACCCGAGGCCGGACGTGCGCCGCGAGATCGAGCGCAATGTGGTCGATCGCAACATCGTGGCGTTTCGACGCGACGCCGATCGGGGCCTGCTGATCGGGTGCCCGCCGGGTCTGGCCAAGAAGGACAACGGCTGTCTGCCGCCGGGACAGGCGCGCCAGCTCGAGCGAGCGCGTAACGACTATTCCCGTTACGACTACCTGTGGCGCACGCGAGGCGACGACGACCGCTATCGCTATCAGGACGGCTATGTGTATCGCACCAACCCGCAGGGTGGGCTCCTGGGCTATCTGCCGGTCCTTGGCGGCGTGCTTTCGCCGGGCAACGCCTGGCCGGGTCAGTATGCGTTCCAGCAGGCTCCGCAGTACTATAGCCAATACTATGGTTTGAACGATCGCTATCAGTATCGGTATGCCGACGGCGTGCTGTACGGGGTCGATCCGCAGACGCAGGGTATCGGTCAGGTCGCGGCCTTGCTGACAGGGCAACAGTTCAGCGTCGGTCAGCGGATGCCCGCCGGCTATGATGTCTACAACGTGCCCTACGGTTACCGGGACCAGTATGCCGACAGCGCCCAGAGCCTGTATCGCTACAATGACGGCTACGTCTATCAGGTCGATCCCACCACGCAGCTGGTGCAGGCCGCCATCCAGCTGCTGACCTGATCGGGGACCGAGACATGCGACATGCGAAAGCCTGGGCGCTCGCGCCCCTGATGGTGCTCACACTCGCCGCCTGCGGTGGCGACAAGGACAAGGCGGCGGAAAGCGGCACGGTCGCCGCGCCGTCCTCCAAGACCCTGGCCGCCGCGATCGGAGACCAGGGCGACCTGGACACGCTGCAGACGGTCGTGGACAACGCCGGCCTGAAGGACGTGCTGGAAGGCAGGGGACCCTACACGGTGTTCGCGCCCGCCAATTCCGCCCTGACCTCGGCGGCCGATCTGTCGGCCGAATCGATGAAGGCCCAGAGCGCGGCCCTGCTGCGGGCCCACATCGTGCCGGGCGCCTTGACCCGCGCCGACATTCTGGCCGCGATCGGCACGGCCGGGTCGGGGGGCGCGAAAATGCGCACCATGTCCGACGGATTGCTGACCTTCACCAAGGACGGAGAGGTCATCGTCGTCACGGCGCAGGACGGTGCGACCGCGCATCTGACCGGCAGCGAGAGCGTGGTGTCCAATGGGGTGGTCCAGCCCGTGGATGCGGTTCTGGTCAAGGCCGGGTAGGCCGACCGATACGATAGACGACCGATCGACGGCGGGGCCTCAGCGCCCCGCCGTCGTATCCACGTGCGCGACGACCGACATGCCCGGTGCCAGACGATCGAGACCGGCCTGATCGGGATCGAGGGCGATGCGGACCGGCACGCGCTGGGCCACCTTGGTGAAGTTGCCGGTGGCGTTGTCGGGGCGGATGACGCTGAACTCCGAACCCGTGGCGGGGGCGATCCGCTCGACGTGACCGGTCAGGGTTCGACCGCCCAGCGCATCGACACGCAGGGTCGCGGGCTGGCCCGGGCGGATGTCGGCCAGCTGGTTTTCCTTGAAGTTGGCGGTGACCCAGATGCGATCGGGCACCAGGGCGGTCAGCTGGGTGCCGACGGCGACCTGCTGGCCCTGACGCACGCTGATCTCGCCCAGACGACCGGCGCGCGGGGCCACGATCCGGGTGTTGGCCAGATCGATCTCGGCCAGGTGAACGGCGGCCTGGGCGCTTTCGACCTGGGCTTCCAGCGCGCCGCGACCGACCACCGCGGTGGTCACGCCGGTCTGGGCGATGCCTTGCTGAGCCCGGGCGGCGGCCAGCTGGGCCTGGGCCGCGCGCAGGCTGGAGCGGGCGACGTCGACCTGGGCCTGGGCCACCCAGCCGCCCCGGAACAGGGTCTGGGCGCGGTCGAAATCGGCCTGGGCCTTGGTGACGGCGGCCTGGGCCCCGGCGATGGAGGCCTCGGTCTGGGCCACCGACCCGCGGGCCGAGGTCTGGGTCTGGGCCGAGTTGGCCAGCTGGGCCTGGGCGGCATGCAGCGCGGCCTGAGCCTGTTCGAGTTTCTGTCGATAGATGCGGTCGTCGATGGTGGCGATCAGGTCGCCCTGCTTCACGGTCTGGAAGTCCTGCACGTTCACGGCGGTGACATAGCCGGTGACCTGGGGCGCGATGACCGTGACCTGGCCACGGACATAGGCATTGTCCGTGTTCTGAACGCCCGAGGTGAAGGGCGGCAGCTTCCACGCCCACAAGACCAGCACGACGCCGATCAGGGCGGCGAGCGCCAGGACGACGGTGAACAGGACGCGCTTCCGCGGGGGCGGCGCCGCAGGGGCGGCGGGGGCCAGAGCGGCTGCGGGGGCTGTCGGGGTAGGGGCGGTGGTGTCGGTCATGGCGGTTCTTCTGGAGATTATTCGACGGCGGCGACGGCCGAGGCGGCGTCGGTGGCTGCGGGGGACTGGGCGGCACGACGGGCGGCCAGCTGGTCGCGAAGGTGGTTGAAGGTGAACCAGACACACCCGACCGCGGCGAAGGCGGACATGATCAGGAAGACATCGTTGTAGGCCAGCACATGGGCCTGCTGGGTGATCTGCTGCTGCAGCAACACCTGACCCTCGGCGGTGCGCAGAGTCGGATCGGTCAGCACGCGGCCATAGGCACCGGACAGCTGCTGCAGGCGCAGCACGACCTGCGGATCACCCAGGGTGATGGATTCCGACAGCTGGCTGGAATGGTATTTCTCGCGCACCGTCTCCAGCGTGCCGATCAGGGCCGAGCCCAGCAGGCCGCCGACGTTCTGGCCGATACCGAAGATGACGATGAAGCTGACAAGGTTCTGGGCTCCCTTCTGCAGCACCTGAACCACGCCCTGCATCAGGGCCGGGCCGATGAAGAAGGCGGCGGCGAAGGCCAGCATGGCCTGGCTGACATACAGCTGGGCCGGGCGGGTCAGGACGGTGGCGTGGGCATCGAGGAAGGCCCCCACCGCGATCAGGCCGAGCGCGATGGCGATGGGCTTGTTCAGCTTGGCGACGTTCAGGGTAAAGGCGCTGGTCAGGGTTCCGGCGGCCGTGGCGATCAGGATGACCGCGAACAGGCCGTGCAACTGGTCCTGGCCGATGCCCAGCTGCGTCATCAGGCCCACCGCGCCCGACGTCTGTTCCGACAGCACGATGCGCAGGCCGACGATGGCCAGCGCCAGACGCACGATGACAGGGCCGGCCATCCACTTCAGATTTATGAGCGGCGTCTGGCGGTTGTATTCCAGGATCAGGGCGGCGGTCAGGAGCACGATCGAACCCGCCAGAGCCCAACCGACCCAGGGCGCCTCGGTCCACCAGACGATGCGGCCCAGCCCCAGGACCGCGCACAGCAGGGCGATGCCGGGGGCGAACAGGGCGAAGGTGACGAAATCCAGCGTGTCGAAGACCTTCAGCTTCTCCGATGGCGGCAGGCGCAGGGCGAAGACGGCGGCCAGGGACAGCAGTGACAGGCCCAGCTCGAACGCATGGAAGCCGCGCCACTCGCTGAGCTCGACCAGATGGCTGGAGAACAGCCGTACCGCCGGGATGGCCAGGCTGGAGGCGCCGATGCCGATGACCAGACCCTTCAGCCGGTGCGCGGCGGGGAAGGCCTGAATCAGATACAGGATGCCCAGCGACGACAGGGCGGCCGACGCCATGCCCGCAAAGGCCCGCACGATCAGGGTCGAGGTATAGGTCTCGAAGAAGAAGCCGAACACGCCGATCACGACATAGGCGATCAGGAAGATCTGGGCGAACAGGCGCAGGCCGTACTGCTGGCGGAACTTGATCAGCAGCAGGTTCATGCAGGCGTTGGTCATCACGAAGACGATCGGCAGCCAGGCCGTCTCCACCACCGACGCCCCCAGCGATCCACCCAGCTGCTGGGCGTTCGCGGTCACCATGGCCGAGCCGATGCCGCCGGTGGCCGTGACCAGAAGGCCGATCGCGGCATAGGCCAGCCGGTAGCGCAGGGTGTGGTCCGGAGTGGCGGGCGAGCCGGGCAGCATCGGCCGCTCGTGCGGCTGCAGCGTCTGGACGTACTGCTCCCACGGCAGGGTGAAGTTCTGGCGGCTGCTCACGGTCGGGCTCTGACGGCGTCGATGACAAGCTTCAGCGTGCGCCGGGCGATCGCGTTCCGCTCGGTCGGGTCGGCGTTGTTGAGGGCCGATCCCAGCATGGCCGACAGGATGCGAATGTCGGCCGGACCCAGATCGGCGCGCACGACGCCGGCCTTTTGCGAAACCTGCAGCGATGGCGACGCGGCCTTGCGCAGGGCGGCGCGCAGCGGGTCGAGCAGATCGGGCGAGGGAGCGGCGCGAACGACTCCGCCCAGGGCCGCGTTGCGCTCCAGCGTGGCGGAAAGGGCAGTCAGAAAATCGAGGAAGGCGTCGGATGTCTCGGGGGCGGCGAAGCGATCGCCCAGCGCATCGACCTCGTCCATCAGCACGGCCAGGGCGATCTCGGTGCGGCTGGCGAAGTTGCGATACAGGGTCGCCCGCCCGACCCCGGCGCGCTCCGCGATGCGGTCCAGCGGGGTGTCGATGCCGTCCTCGGCAAAGACTTCGGCGGCCGCGCGGAGCAGGGCGGCTCGACGATCGGCGGCATCTTTTCGCAACGGACGGATCATGATCGGCAACAAGTGGACATGCGTGTCCACTTGTTCAAGGGGTGGTGGTCGAGATCGTCGCGCCGACGCGGGCACCACGGGTGCCTTGCCAGCGTCGATCCGCTGACGGAGTATCGGGCCAGGGTTTGATGTTGGGGGTTGATATGGTTCTGGGTCTGGGTCGCCGGATGGCGCTGTTGCTCGCATCGAGCGCGCTGATCTCGGGAGGGCTGGCCGGCGGAGCCGCGGCGCAGACCTCCGCTCCGGCGACAATCCTGCAGCAGCCCGCGATCAGCGCCGATCAGGTCACCTTCGTCTATGGCGGCGATCTGTGGACCGTGGCGCGGGGCGGCGGGCGGGCGCAGCGCCTGACCGTCGGGGTGGGGATCGAGAGCGCGCCGATCTTCTCGCCCGACGGACGCAGCATCGCCTTCACCGGCGAATACGACGGCAACATCGACGTCTATACGGTGCCGGCGGCGGGCGGACAGCCGAAGAGGATCACCTGGCACCCCGGCAACGACGCGGCGGTTGGATGGTCCCCGGACGGCAGCCGGGTCCTGTTTCGCTCGGGGCGATCGGCGGCCAGCCGCTACACTCAGCTGTTCTCGGTCTCTGCGGAGGGCGGCGCGCCCGAGGTGATCCCGCTGCCCTATGCGCACACCGGGCAGATGTCTCCGGACGGGCGCGCCATCGCCTACAGCCCTTTCCCACCGGCCTTCGGTTTCGACTTCGGCAGCTATACCGCCTGGGGCAATTATCGCGGCGGGCGGGCGTCGACCATCAAGGTGACGACGCTGGACGGACTGGCCACGGTCGAGGTGCCACAGGCCGAAGGCAGCAACGATCTGTCGCCGGTGTGGATGGGCGGCAAGATCTATTTCCTGTCGGATCGCGACGGGCCGATCTCGATCTACAGCTATGATCCGGCGACGCAGGCGGTGGCCAGCGTCTGGACCAACGACGGGTCGCCGATCCGGTCCTTGTCGACCGATGGCCGGACCCTGATCTTCGACCGGCTGGGGACGCTGTCGACCCTGGTGCCGGGCGGCGAGCCGCAGAACCTGAGCGTCGATGTCGCCGGCGACATGCCCGAGGCCCGGCCCCGTATCGTCAATGTCGCGGACCAGGTGCAGACCGTCAGCCTGTCACCCTCCGCCGCGCGGGTGGCGGTGGAGGCGCGGGGCGAGATCCTGACCGCGCCGGTGACGCGGGGGTCGGTGCGCAACCTGACCAATACGCCGGGCGTCATGGAACGCAGCCCGGCCTGGAGCCCGGACGGGCAGAGCGTGGCCTATTTCTCCGACGAGTCCGGGCTGTACGCCCTGCACGTCGCGCCGCAGAACGGCGAGGGCGCGGTGCGGAAATTCCCGCTGGCGGCCGAGCCGACCTATTACGCCAATCCGGTCTGGTCGCCGGATTCGAAGAAGATCGCGTTTTCCGACAACCACCTGCGCAACTGGGTGCTGGACACCACGACGGGGCGGCTGAGTGAAGTCGGCACGGCCCAGGCGCACGGCGGCTTCACCGTCCAGTCGACCGACATGGCCTGGTCTCCGGACTCGAAGTGGCTGGTCTATTCGCGCAACGGCGCGAACCGGCTGACGGTGCTGAACCTGTACTCGGTGGCCGATGGAACCTCGACGCCGCTGACGTCCAACCTGGGCGATGCGCGCGACCCGGCCTTCGATGCCGGGGGCGACTACCTGTACTACGTCGCCAGCAACAATGCGGGCGGCCAGACCTATGGGCTGGACATGTCCAGCAACCTCTACACCCCGACGCATTCGATCTATGCCGTCGCGCTGAACGCGGCAGCCCCGTCGCCCGTCGCGCCCCAGAGCGACGAGGAGGAGGTCGAGGCCGGGGATCAGACGACCGGCGACGACGCCATGCCGGGCGCGAACCGGGCGGGGCCGCCCCGGGCCATCGACCTCGGGGGCATGACCCTGGACCAGATCCAGCGGCGCACGGTCGCCCTTCCGGTGCCGATCCGGGCCTATTCCGACCTGACGGCGGGCAAGACCGGCGTGATCTTCTTCATGGAGCAGTCCAGCCCGGCGGGGGCCGCGGGCCCGGCCGACATGACGCTGAACCGTTTCACCCTGAAGGACAGGAAGGTCGAGGTGCTGGCCCAGCGGGTCGCCAGCTTCGAGCTGTCGGCCGACGGGGAGAAGATGCTTATCTCGACCCGGTCCGGCGGTGGCGAGGCCGCGCCAGGCACCCCGCCGCGCCCGCCTTCCTATGCCGTCGTACCCGCCAACGCGCCGATCAAGGCGGGTGAAGGCGGCGTCTCGTTCGACCAGCTGGATGTCCGCAGCGAGCCGCGCGCCGAATGGGCCCAGATGTACCGCGAGCTGTTCCGCATGCAGCGGGCCTATTTCTATGATCCCAACTTCCACGGGTCGGACCTGACCGAGGTCCAGGCGCGGCTGCAGCCCTATGCGGACAGCATCCTTTCGCGGACGGACCTGAACTATGTGTTCCACGAGGCCCTGACCGGGATGTCGGTCGGTCACCTGCGCGGCTCGGGCGGAACGATCCCGTCCGCGCGGCGGGTGCCCGGCGGCTTGCTGGGGGCCGACTATGCGATCCAGAACGGGCGCTGGTGCATCACCAAGATCTATGGCCCCACGGCCTTCTCGCCCGACGCGGTCGGGCCCCTGGCCCAGCCGGGGATCGATGCGCGGGTCGGTGATTGCGTCCTGTCGGTCGACGACCGGGCGGTCAGCGCCGATGTGGACATCCAGGCCGCGCTGGAAGGCACGGCGGGCCGGATGGTGACGCTGAGGCTCGGCGCATCATCTGGTGCCAACGGTCGCGACGTGACTGTGCAGCCGATCGCCAGCGAGACGCGCCTGCGCTATCTCGACTGGATCGAGGGCAACCGCCAGCGGGTCGATCGGCTGTCGGGCGGGCGGCTGGCCTATGTGCATCTGCCGGACACGGGCCAGGGCGGGTTCACCAGCTTCAACCGCTACTATTTCGCCCAGAGCGACCGCGAGGGCGCGGTCATCGACGAGCGGTTCAACGGCGGCGGCCAGATGGCCGACTACATCATCGAGGTGCTGGGTCGCGATCTGCTCAGCTGGTGGGCACCGCGCTATGGCTCCATCGACCGGACGCCCGCCCACGCCATCCTGGGGCCGAAGGTGATGATCGCCAACGAGGTCGCGGGGTCGGGCGGCGATGCCCTGCCGTGGATGTTCAAGCGCGAACGGCTGGGCACATTGGTCGGCAAGCGGACCTGGGGCGGCCTGGTCGGGATCGGCGGCATGCCGCCCCTGATGGACGGCGGCGCGGTCACCTCGCCCAACGTCGGCTTCTTCAATCCGGAAGGCCAATGGGAGGTCGAGAACGCGGGCGTGGCGCCCGACGTGATGGTCGATCAGGACCCGCGCGCCGTGGCCGACGGGGCCGATCCGCAGCTGGACGCGGCCGTGGCCATCGCCATGCAGGCCCTTCAGGCCGCGCCGCCGGAACAGCCGCATCAGCCGCCGTATCCGGTCTATCCGCAGCGGTAGGGCTCACCCCGCTCCGGTCAGATCCGACCAGCGCCACCGGCCGGTGCCCAAGGCCAGGCGCGGGCCGCCGTCGCCCAGGGTCAGCAGCACCAGGCCGGTGACGGTCTGGCGGCGGCAGGCGGCGGGGGCGAAGGCGATCTCCAGCGCGATGGCCTGACGGACGCCAGCGAGGCCGCGTCCCGCTTCGCCCGGCGTCTGGACCCAGTCGCCGTTCCAGACCAGCAGGGCGCGGGCACCGGACGGCAGGGTGGCGTGCGCGCGGGTGGCGGCGGCGACGACGTCGGGGTCCTCGCGGATCGCCTCCTGGATGCGGCGGATCATGTCGCACTGTCCGCCCGAGCCGTGGCCGGACCCGGAGCCGGAACCGGTGCCTGATCCGGAGCCTGACGCATTGCCGGACCCCGAACCCGCCACGGCCGCGCCGACCAGCTGGCCCGCCGTCAGACCGACCGCCCTGGGGGCCGGGGCTGCCGGGGCGACAGGGGCGACCAGCCGCTCGAGCTGGGGCAGCGGCGGGGTGCGGGGTGGACGAGGCCGGGGCAGCGGCGGGGTCGGTCGGGGCGGCGTCGGTGTCGGGGCCGGATCGGCCGTAGCGGCCGCCGGTTCGGAGGGCGAACCGGGATCGGGCTCAGGAGCCGGTTCGGGCGGGATCACGCGACGCGGTGGGGGATCGAGAGTGATCTCGACCGCGGTCTCAGGTGCCGGGTCCGAAAAAATCAGCGGCGTCGGGCGGGTCGCCAGCAGGACCAGAAGCAGGGCCAGGTGGGCCAGGACGCTGGCGATCGCCCCGGTCGCCCAGGCCCGGTCACGGCGCTTTCGGCCCGCCGCGACGGCTGGCGCGCCGCCCGGATTCGACGTTTGATTTTCGGCACCTGACGGCAAGGGCGGGGCACGCGGCGGCGACGCGGGAGGCGCCGGGACGCGGTCTGAAGACCACCCGGTCGCGTCAGGACGATGGCACGGCCGGGGTCGTGTCGGGGCACGGAGCTTACGGTCAAGGTGCCGGAATCATGCCCCAAGCGGGCCATGCGATGGCCGTCTGGTGCCGTCCAATGATCCCCGCGCGACGTCCGGGCTTGGCGCCCCGGCCCCCTCAGGAGACTTTTCTTGCAAACCCTTTCCGTATCCTCGACCCCCCGTTTCAATATGCTTGCCCGCCCGGTCCTGATGACCGGCGTCGTCCTGTCGCTGGGCCTTCTGGCCAGCGGCTGCGCCACGCGCGGCTTCGTGCGCGACCAGGTCGCGGTGGTCGACGGCCGCGTCGATGCGACCGACCAGCGCGTGGCCCAGGTCGAGGGCACGGCCGGTCAGGCGCTGGATCGCGCCAACGCCGCCCAGGTCCTGGCCGAAGGCAAGTTCATGTACGAGGTCGTCCTGTCGGACGATTCCGTGAAGTTCCCGTCCGACCGCGACGCCCTGTCGCCCGAGGCCGAGCAACGCCTGGCCGAACTGGCCCAGCGGCTGAAGGCCGAGAACAAGAACGTCTATCTGGAAATCCAGGGCCACACCGATTCCGCCGGTCCTGAATCCTACAACGACGCCCTGGGTGAGGCGCGGGCCGAGGCCGTCCGTCGTTCGCTGAGCCGCCAGGGCATCGCGCTCAACCGGATGGCGACCATCTCGTATGGAGAGGAATCGCCGGTCGCGGACAACTCGACGCCCGAGGGTCGGGCCCAGAACCGCCGCGTGGCGATCGTGGTGCTGAGCTAGGCTTCGCCCACATTACCACCTCGTAACTTTGAGACGGCGGCGTGACCGGCCTAGGGTCGCGCCGTCCGTTTTGATCGAGGTCGTCATGCTGCGTTCGCTGCTTCTGGGTTCGTCCTTCGCCGTGCTTCTGGCGTCCGCGCCGATGGCGGCTTCCGCCCAGACCCGTGGACAAGGGGCCAGCCCCGATATCGCCCCGCCACCGCTGGAGTTCACGCACCGCGAGCTGGCCAACGGGCTGGACGTCTATGCGATGCCGGACGCGAGCGCCGGGACGGTCACGGTGACCCTGTGGTACGACGTCGGCGGCAAGGACGACCCCGAAGGGCGCAGCGGGTTCGCCCACCTGTTCGAACACATCCTGAGCCGCAAGACGATCAACCTGCCCTATGGCCAGATCTCGACCATTGTCGAGAACGCGGGCGGGACGCGCAACGCCTCCACCGGCCAGGACTTCACCAACTACTACGAGACCGTGCCGCCCCAGTATCTGGAGACGATGCTGTGGACCCACGCCGAACGCATGGCGCGGCCGGTGGTGGACGAGGCGGTGTTCAACGCCGAGCGCGAGATCGTGAAAGAGGAGCTGCGCCAGCGGGTGTATGCGCCGCCCTATGGCCGGCTGGGCGTCTTCGTCATCGGCGACAACTCCTATGACCAGTCGATCTATCGCCGGGCGGTGATCGGCTCCATCGAACAGCTGGACACCGCGCGGATCGAGGACGCGCGCGCGTTCCACGAGGCCTACTACCGCCCGTCGACGGCGACGATGATCGTGTCGGGCAACTTCGATCCGGCCCAGCTGGACGCCTGGGTCGATCAGTATTTCGCGGGGATCCAGAACCCCGAGCGGCCTCTGCCGGTGCTGGAACGGCCCGTGTCGGCCCCGCGCACGGAGCCGCGTCTGGTCACGGCCTATGCGCCCAACGTACCGCTGCCGGCCATCGCGGCCATCTTCCCCGGACCGGATGCGACCAGCGACGACAACGCCGCCCTGGACGTGATGGGCGCGATCCTGTCGCGCGGGCAGAGCAGCCGCCTGTTCCAGTCGCTGGTCTATGACAAGCAGGTCGCGGCCAGTGCCTTCATGGGGCCGAACGTGGAGGAAGAGGCCGGGGTCGTCACCGCCCAGGTGACCGTGGCCGCCGGCAAGACGGTGGAGGAGGCCGAGGTCGCCCTGAACGCCGAAATCGCCCGCATCCGCGACGAGCCGGTGACGGCGGCGGAACTGGCCGAGGCGCAGACCGAGCTGCTGGCGTCGGACCTGCGTCAGCGCGAGACGTCTTCGGGCCGGGCCTTCATGCTGGGCCAGGCCATCGTGGCCGAACACGATCCCCGCGCGCCGGACGAGGCCGTGGCCGCGATCCGCGCGGTGACCATCGCCGACGTGCAGCGGGTGGCGCGCAAATATCTGGATGAGAACGCGCGGGTCTCGATCCGCTATCTGGACGAAAGCCAGCGCCCGGCCGACGTGGCCGCCGACAGCTGGAAAAACCCGGCCCCGGTGCCGACCTATTTGACCGTGCCCCCGGCCATCGAGGCCCCGAACGAACTGCTGCCCGAGGGTCAGCGTCAGGCCCCGCCTGCGCCGGGAGAGGCAAGACCCAAGGCGGCCCCCGAGATCGCCGAACGCACCCTGTCGAACGGCCTGCGGGTCATCGTGGCGCGCTCCACCGACCTGCCGATCATGAACGCCCAACTGGTCATCGGCGGCGGGTCGAGCGCCGATCCGGCCGACCGTCCGGGCCTGGCCGACTTTACCGCCAGCTTGGCCTCGCAGGGCGCGGGCGGACGTTCCGCGACCGAGATGGCCCGCACGCTGGAAAGCGCCGGGGCCAATCTGGGCGGCGGAGCGGGGGCGGACTCCTCCACCCTGGCGGTGTCGGCCCCGATCGCCTCGGCCGGGGTCGTGGGCGACATCCTGTCGGACGTGGTCGAAAAGCCGGACTTCGCACCGACCGAGCTGGAACGCTCGCGGACCCGCACGGTCAATGCCCTGACGGTGGCGCTGCGGCAGCCCGGGCCGCTGGCCAGCCAGGTGCTGAACCGCATCGCCTATGGGGCCGCGCCCTACGGTGCGCCGGGAACGGGGACGCCTGCGTCGCTGCGGGCCCTGACCCGCGAGGAGATCCAGGGCTTCCACGATCGCTGGTGGCGGCCCGACAACGCGGCCCTGATCGTGACGGGCGGCATGACGCCGGAAGAGGGCTTTGCCTTCGCCGAGCGGACGCTGGGCGACTGGGTCAAACCTGCGGGCGCGGTGCCGACGGTGACCAACCGGGCCGGGGCGGCGACCACGCCTCGCATCGTGGTCGTCGACCTGCCCGGATCGGGTCAGGCGGCGGTGGCGGCGGCGGTGCGCGGCCCGAACCGGGCGGACTCCAGCTTCTATCCGCTGGCGGTGGCCAATGCGGTCATGGGTGGCGGACAGGGCGGATACCTGTTCCAGGAAGTGCGGGCCAAGCGGGGCCTGAGCTACGGGGCCAACTCGTCGCTGAGCGCGCGGGCCGAGGCCGGGCTGATCACCGCCACGACCCAGACCAAGAACGAGAGCGCGCTGGAGGTGCTGGATCTCGTCCTGGCCCAATTCGACAGGGTGCGGACCGAGGCCCCCACCGCGGCCCAGGTCATCGACCGCGAGACCTTCGCGGCCGGCAACTTCTCGCGCTCGATCGAGACGACGGGCGGCCTGGGCGGAATGCTGGCCGAGGCCGTGACCGTCGGCCTGCCGCTGGACGAGGCGGCCGCCTATGCCGAGCGGGTCACGGCCACGACGCCAGACACGATGGCGGCCGCGACCGGCTTGCTGGCTAGCGATCAGGCCTATGTCGTGGTGGTCGGCGACAGCCGCATCTTCATCGACGCCATGCGCGCGGCGCACCCGGACCTGGTGCTGATCCCCGCCGCCGATCTGGACTTGGGGAGCCCGACGCTGGGGTTGTGACCGACGTCCTTCTCCCCTTGCGGGAGAAGGTGGCCGAGCGAAGCGAGGTCGGATGAGGGGTGCAACTCGGTCTGACCGAGGAGCACCTCTTCCGATCATCTCGTCTGCGTCTTCGTACCCCTCATCCGCCCCTGCGGGACACCTTCTCCCGCAAGGGGAGAAGGATCACTGAGCGCGAAACGCCTTCACAGCATCCACCGCCCCGCGCACCGACGCCTCGATGCCGGCCCAGTCGCCGGCCTTCACGGCCGCGTCAGTGATCAGCTTGGAGCCCATGCCGGCGGCGACGATGCCCGCGCCGAACCATTTGGCGATGCTGGCGGCGTCCGGATCGACCCCGCCGGTCGGCATGATCTTGGTCCAGGGCATGGGGCCCATCACCGCCTTGACGAAATCCGGCCCACCGACCGAGGCACCGGGGAACAGCTTGATGATGTCGCAGCCCAGGGCGTGCGCCTCGGTGATGTCGCGCACGGAACCGCAGCCGGGGAAATAGGCGACCATGCGCCGGTTGCAGACCTGGGCGACCTCTGGGACCAGGGCCGGGCTGACCACGAAGCGGGCGGCGCGGTTCAGGAACAGGGCGGCCGTGCCCGCATCCAGCACCGAGCCGATGCCCAGGACGATGTCCGGGTCGGTCACGGCGATCTCCCTGGCGATGTCGGCGAACAGGTCGACGGCGAAGTCGCCCCGGTTGGTGAACTCGATCACCGGCGCGCCGCCCCGGGCGCAGGCGCGGATGACGTTCAGCGCCACCCCAGGATCCGCATGATAGAAGACCGGGCAGACGCCCTGGGCCTGCAAGGCGGTCAGGACAGAGAGGCGGTCGTGCGGCATGGTGGGGCTCCGGGCTTGTGGGGTCGTGGTCGGACGCCCCGGCGCTGAGGTCAAGGGCGGACAGCCGCAGTTAACGCACTGTGACCGCGGACGACCCGTGTTATGGCCGAGACGGGGGACACATCATGCGCACGCTCTACCTTTGGTTTCTGGCGGCTTTCGCGGTCATCCTGTTCGGGTTCTGGCCGACGACGTTCGGGTCCTATGGACCGCCCGATGGGCTGAGGATCGTGCACGGCGTGTTCGCCGTGGGCTGGATGGCGCTGCTGGTCGTGCAGAGCTGGCTGATCGGTCATGGACGTCCACGGCTGCATCGCTGGCTGGGTCGGACGTCGCTGATCATGGCACCGGGGCTGGTGCTGACGGCGTTCCTGGTTCTGCTGAACAGTCTGCCGACCGGCGGGGCGGCGCATTTCGATCGAGGGTTGCTGCTGATCCTGGTGTGGATCGACCTGTGGTCGCTGGTGCTGTTCGCGGTGAACTATGTCCTGGCGATCGTCTGGCGCAGGCGGATGTTCCTGCACTCGCGCTTCATGGCCTCGACGGTGTTCGTGGCGGCGATCCCGGCGCTGGGGCGGGCGTATGGGATGAACATTCCGGCGCTGGGTGGGCTGATGGGGTCGCTGAACCCCAGCTTCTGGACGGTCGAGGCCATCCTGATCGCCCTGATTGTGCGTGATTTCAACAAGGGGCACCGGGTGTCGCCGTGGGGGCTGACGCTGGTCGGCCTGGGTCTGATCCACGTGACCATGTTGGCCGCGCCATCGTGGCCGTGGTTCATCGCCCTGCTGACGAGCTGGGGCCTGCCGGCCGTCTGATCACTGCCAGCGTGTTCCCACGCCGCCGCCCTCGTCCCACTCTCCGCCGGCGTCGAGCGCGTCGTCGAAGTCGAGCAGGCGATCCAGCAGGACGCCCGCGATGACGCCCAGGGCCGCGACGCCGACCAGGGTAGCGACCGAGCCGATGCCGATCTTTTCGGACCGCGTCAGGCGGCGACGACCGGACGGATCGATGATGCGCGTGCGGCCGTTTTTCCAGGAAGATCGGGCCATCAGGCGTCCTCCCTCAGGCGCATGGTCTTCTTGACCTTGGACATGGCGCGGTCGCGGCGCAGGCGCGACAGGTGGTCGATGAACAGGACGCCGTTCAGGTGGTCCAGTTCGTGCTGGAAACAGACGGCGTAAAGGCCCTCGATCTCCTCCTCGATGCGGGTACCAGCGCGGTCCAGGTAGGCGACGCGGACGCGGGCCGGGCGTTCGACCTGGTCGAAATATTCGGGGATCGAAAGGCAGCCTTCCTCGTAGCAATAGGTCTCGTCCGAGGCCCACAGGACCTCCGGATTGACGAAGAAGCGGGGATTGGGAACGCGAGCCGCCTCGGCCTCCTCTTCGGTCGCGTCGGCATCGGCGGGGGTGGCACCGTCGCCCAGGTCCATGACCACGACGCGCTGAAGCTCGCCGATTTGCACGGCGGCCAGGCCGATGCCGGGCGCGTCGTACATGGTGTCCAGCATGTCATCCATCAGGGCGCGCACGGCGTCGTCGACGACCGCCACGGGCTTTGACACCTGTTTCAGGATCGCCAGGTCGGCGGCGTTGTCGATGGTCAGGATGCGTCGGATGGCCATGGCCGTCAGGTAGGCGTGGGGGCCTCGAGGGTCAAGTTTGGCGCAGCGGTCCGGGATTGCTGTAGAAGGCGTTTCAGACCGCGAACGGAGGCTCCACCATGAACGATCAGCCCACCGTCGGCCGCTTCGACGGCCGCGCGCACCTGTTGCCGGTGCGGGTCTATTACGAGGACACCGACTTCACGGGCGTGGTCTATCACGCCAACTACGTTCGCTATTTCGAGCGCGGGCGGTCCGACTTCCTGCGCGCGATCGGCATCGGCCATTCGCAACTGCTGGAGGGCGAGGCCCCGATGGCCTTCGTGATCGCGGAGATGAAGCTGGATTTCGTCAAACCCGCGCGCATCGACGACGCCTTGGTCGTGCGGACCCATTATGACACCGTGAAGGGGCCCCGGCTGATGATCTCTCAGGTCATCGAGCGGGACGGTGAGGCGGTTTGCCGGGCCGAGGTGACGGCGGTCTGCATCCATCTGGACGGACGGCCCCGACGTCCTTCGAAGGCCCTGGTCGAGGCGGTCGGGCCGTGGCTGGCCCCTGCCTGACGGTTTCGTAACTTGCCGGGCGGGGCGGCGGCGCTAGACTCCTCGACAAACGGGGGAGCCATCTATGTCATCGTCTTCAGACGTCAAAATGACCGGCAGCGCGGTGATCGTTTCCTTCCTGTTGCTGTTCCTGCTGGTCGGGGGCGGGCTGGTGGGCTGTCCCTACTACAATGTCTGGAAGCAGAAGATGGCCGGGCAGGCCGAGCTGCAGTACCAGCAGGGCGCGCGTCAGGCCCTGATCGCCCAGGCGGCGGCCGAGGACGAGGCCTCCATCAAGCGGGCCGAGGCGGCGACGCGCCGGGTGCGCGGCTGGGCCGACGCGGCCAAGCGCGGGTGCCAGGACGTAGGCCTGACCAACGACCGCGAATGCATCAATCAGCTGCTGCGCGACGCCGCGACCTATTCCATCGCCAAGGAAGGCCATGAGGGCGTGATCGTCTCGGTCGGCGCGCCCGTCTCCGTGGCGGTGCAGCCACAGACCGCCGCTCGTCAGGAATAGGCGGCCGCCAACCGTCCGGCATCCGCTAGACTGCCATAGAACCGCCACCGCGCTTCGCTCGACAGGGCGAAGGACTGATCCAGGATTCCCGCATGACCGTTGCCGCCGTGGCCACCGACGCCTCCATGATGAACCCGGTCACCCTGTTCATGACCGCCGACTGGGTGGTGAAGGGCGTGATGCTGGGCCTGGCCGTGGCCTCGGTGTGGTCCTGGACGATCATCATCGACAAGGCGTTCCGCTTCACCGCACTGAACCAGCAGGCCGATACCTTCGACAAGGCGATTTCGTCGGGCCGGTCGCTTGAGGACGTGGCGGCCCAGGCCGGACCGCAGCCGACCCACGCCCTGCCGCGCATGCTGGTCATCGCCCTGGGCGACTGGAAGGAGACGCGCCAGAAGGGGCCGATGACGGACACCCAGGGCAACCTGCTGATCAGCCGCATCGACCGCGCGCTGGATTCGCTGATCGCGCGCGAAGGCCAGCGGATCGAGGAGGGTCTGGGCGTGCTGTCGGTGGTGGCCACGGCCTCGCCCTTCATCGGCCTGTTCGGCACGGTCTGGGGCATCATGAACGCCTTCGGGCGGATCGCGGCGGCGGGCAACACCAACCTGACCACCGTGGCCCCGGCGATCGCAGAGGCCCTGTTCGCCACGGCCGTGGGCCTGGCGGCGGCGATCCCGGCCTATATCGCCTACAACAAGTTCTCGATCGACGCGGGCAAGTTCACCGGGCGGCTGGAAGCCTTCGCCGATGATCTGCAGGCGGCCGTGGCGCGTCGGTTGGGATCGGCCGCGCCCGCGCCCGTGACGCCGCCGCCGGCCCCTACGGGCGACGCCTACCGCCGGAGCGTCTGAGATGGCGATGGGTGGCGGGGCTGGAGGCGGCGGTCGCGGCCGGGGCCGACGCCGCGCGCGCAAACGGCCGCTGAGCGAGATCAACGTCACGCCTCTGGTGGATGTGATGCTGGTGCTGCTGATCATCTTCATGATCTCCGCCCCGCTGCTGACGGTCGGGGTACCGGTCGAACTGCCCAAGACCGAGGCCAGCGCGGTCGAGACCGACAAGCCACCAGTGACCGTTTCCATCGATCAGGAGGGCGCGATCTTCGTGGCGCGCGACGAGACCGCCTATGACGCCCTGATCGAACGGGTTTCGGACGCGGCGGGCGATACGCCCAAGGACGATCTGTCGATCTTCGTGCGGGCCGACGGGCGCGCGCCCTATCAGGCCGTGGCGCGGGTGATGGCGCGGCTGTCGGCGGCCGGGTTCACCAAGCTGAACCTGATCACGGACACGGCGGCGGAACGCTGAGCATGGCGGCGCGGGCCCCTTCCCCGGCGATTCTGGGCGCGCTGCTGCTGCACGCGGGGGTGGCCGCCCTGTTCCTGCTGCGCTGGCCGCAGGCGGAGGAGGACATCATACCGATGGTGTCCTCGGTCCCTGTGTCGATCGTGTCCGAACAGGTGGTCGAGGCGGCCGCCGCCGACAATCCGTCCGAGGAGCTGGTGACCGAGGACGCCGCCACCGCGCCGGTCGAGGCCGAGGTCGCCCCGACCCCACCGGCCCCGACACCGCCGACGCCCGCGCCTACGCCCCGCCCGACACCCACGCCGACGCCGCGTCCGACGCCACCCCGGCCCACGCCGCCGCGTCCGACTCCGCCGACACCCACGCCGCCCCGCCCGACCCCGCCCCGACCGACGCCGCCGACCCGCCCGGCCGCGACGCCGCGCGAGACACCGTCGCTGGATCTTGACAGCCTGGCCGGGCCGCGCCGTCCCGCGCCGACCCCCGGACCCCGCGCGGCGACGGGGCAGCAGGGGGCGGGTCGCGCGCCCCAGGCGACCGGGCCGCAATTGACCGCCATCTTCAACCAGGTCTATCCCAACTGGACCCTGCCTTGCGATATCCCCGGGGCTAACGCCCTGCGGATCGAGATGGACGTCACATTGTCCGCCGACGGGCGGATCACCTCGGGGCCCACGTTGCGTAACGCCCGGTCGGATACGGTCTATCGCGCCGCCGCCGACGGTGCCCTGCGCGCCATCCGCCAGACCGCCCCGTTCGACGTGCCACAGGGCTTTCCGGGCGGGGCGTTCCGGCCGGTGTTCGTGACGGAGCGGGCGTGCCGGAACCGCTAATTCGTCTGCGTTCCGATGACCTCCAGCGCGACATCGCCCCCTTTGATGGCGCGGGTCGATAATCGCCGATCGAACGTTGCCAGCTTCCCGCCGTTGTGTACCGCCAGAGCGAGCAGGTAGGTGTCCGTCACCTGGCCGTGGCTGGTCAGTCGGGTGGTGTCGACCAGCGGCGACGTCAGCAGGCTGATCGTCTCCGACCAGAAAATGTGACCCGGTCGCTGGCAAACACGGCCCAGGATTTCCG
Source organism: Brevundimonas sp. P2_A6 (assembly GCF_056404975.1). NCBI lineage: Bacteria > Pseudomonadati > Pseudomonadota > Alphaproteobacteria > Caulobacterales > Caulobacteraceae > Brevundimonas > Brevundimonas sp. P2_A6. The sequence continues at coordinate 104,308 of NZ_JBFUCZ010000001.1, forward strand.
CCATGTCCGCCGCCGTTCCCGGCATCTGGTAGGACGGCTTACCGGCGATCCGGATGAAGGCGTGCTGCGTGATCGGACAGGTGGCCCAGCCCTCATCGACCGTGCGCTCGAACCAGGCCTTCGCATAATCGCTGTGGACGTGATCGGGGTCGATCAATGCGATCAGCACGTTGGCATCGAGGAGATAAATCAATCCTCGTCATCCCTCGCGGAGTTGACCATCTTCATGGTCACGACAGCACCGCGCCGGGGCAACTGAGGGAAGCCATTCCACATTTCAGTCGAAGAGGCGGGAGCCTCGAACGATTTGCGGAGGCGCTCGGACACGACCTCGCCGATGGACCGATTTTCGTGGTCGGCGATGGCGCGCGCACGCTCCAGCAAATCATCGTCGATCGTGAGGGTGGTTCTCATACCAGGAATGTAGCGCATCACGCATCACGCATCAACGACTGACAATCCCTGACACCAACCCCGGCAAGGATTGCCGTCCCGAAAGTCGCCCCATTCGCCCGCAAGCTGGCGTTTGTCACACGGTCTGGCGATAAGGACCGGGACACTCTCGCCTGCGCCTGAATGGAGACATCGATGCGTCTGAACCTGCTTTTGGGCACCGTGGCGGCCATCGGCATCCTGGCGACCTCGCCGCAGGCGCAGACACAGGATCCGAACGGACCGAGCCGCCAGCAGTCGCAGGCTCAACCCGCCCAGACCGGGGAGCCGATCGAGGTCGAGATCGACCAGGGCGTGCTGCGCCCCTTCCAGATCGCGGTGGCCCCGTTCAGCGGCCAGAACGGGACGTCCCTGACCGAGGTGCTCAGCGGCGACCTGCGCCGCTCTGGCTTCTTCGAGCCGATCAATCCGGCCAGCTTCATCGAGACGGGCCTGACCCTGGCCAATGCGCCGAACTTTCCGCAGTGGACCCAGATCGGCGCCCAGGCGGTGCTGTACGGGTCGGTGACGCCGCGCCCGGATGGCCGCAACGACTTCGGCTTCCGCCTGTACGACCCGTACCGCCAGTGCCAGCTGGTCAGCTACAACTTCACCGCCACGCCCGAGCAGTGGCGCCGGATCGCGCACAAGATCGCCGATGTCGTCTATGCCCGGATGACCGGCGAGACCGGCGTGTTCGACACCCGCATCATCTATGTCGCCGAAAGCGGCACCGAGCTGAACCGCCTCAGCCGCCTCGCGATCGTGGACCAGGACGGCTATAATCCCGTCTTCCTGACCGACGGGTCGGAGATCATCCTGACGCCACGCTTCTCGTCCAATCCGAACGAGATCACTTATATGGCGCTGGGCAAGGATTACAGCCGGATCTACCTGTACAACCTGCAGACCGGGCGGCGCGAAAGCCTGGGCGAATTCGACGGCCAGGCGCTGGCCCCGCGATACTCGCCGGACGGAACGAAGGTCGCGTTCTCGATCATCCGGGGCGGCAACACCGACGTCTATGTGATGAACCTGCGCACGCGCCAGCTGTCGCGGCTGACCAGCGATCCGGGCATCGACACCTCGCCGTCGTTCAGCCCCGACGCCTCGCGGATCGTGTTCAACTCCGACCGGACCGGTACGCCGCGCCTGTATGTGATGAACGCGGACGGGTCGAACCAACGGCCGATCAGTCGCGGCGGCGGCAGCTATACGGCCCCGGCCTGGAGCCCGCGCGGCGACCTGATCGCCTTCACCAAGTCGGGCGGCGGACAGTTCGGCATCGGCGTCATGAACGTCGACGGATCGGGCGAGCGGATGCTGAGCCGGTCCTATTTCGAGGAAGGCCCGTCCTGGGCCCCCAACGGCCGCTATCTGATGTTCTCGCGCCAGACGCGGGGCGGGAACACCAATCTGTGGATGGTGGACCTGTCGGGTCGGGTCATCGCCCAGTCGGGCTATCAGGGCCGGGGCAGCGACCCCGCCTGGTCGCCGCTGCTGGACAGCGCGCCGCAGAACCTGGGCACCGGTGGTGCCGACAGCTGCCCCACCTGATCCAACTTGAACCCCTGTCTGATCGGCCCTGTGCTAGGGTCGCCGCAAATCGACGAAGGAACCCATAGAATGTCCCAGTCCACTCTCGTGAAGATCGCCCTGGTCGGCCTGGCCGCCGTCTCCATGGCCGCCTGCACCCCGCGTCGCCCGGTGACCGGCGCGACCGACGGAACCGGCGGGGCCACGGCCAACAACCCGGTCTATCCCGGCCCCGGCAACGGCGGCATCGACGGCGGCGCGACCGGACCGGCGGCGATGGGGTCCGAACAGGACTTCGTCGTCAACGTCGGCGACCGCGTCTATTTCGACCTGGACAGCTATCAGGTCAGCCCCGAGGCCTATCCGCGTCTGGATGCCCAGGCGGCCTGGCTTCAGCGCTATCCTCAGGTCCAGGTCCGGATCGAGGGCAATGCCGACGAACGCGGCACCCGCGAATACAATCTGGCCCTGGGGGCCCGCCGCGCCGAATCGATCCGCAACTATCTGATCGACCGGGGCGTGCCCGCCGGCCGCATCGACACCATCAGCTTCGGTAAGGAACGCCCGATCGCGCAAGGGTCCAACGAGGACGCCTGGGCGCGGAACCGCAATGGCCACACCGCGATCGTCACGGGCGCGAACTAGGTAGCCTCTCCTCCCCGTCGCCGCTTGGCGATGGGGAGGGGGACCGCCCGCCCCTTGGCGGGTGGTGGAGGGGCTATTGACACGTGTGACGACCTCACCCGCTGTAAGAACCCCTCCGTCACGGCCCTGAAGGAGGGCCGCGCCACCTCCCCATTCGCCAAGCGGCGAACAGGGAGGAGACGTCTCGCTCCGCCCTTGCCTGAATCTTCCCTGACCGTCAGTTTGCGACTGCGAACAGACTGAGGGGGCCATCATGGATGTCGAGGCGACAGGCGGTCTGATTACCGGCGGCATGCTGGCGGGCGCGGTCGAAAGGCCGAGCGGCCATTCCGGTGACGCGCATCCCGGCACCTGCAGTGATTGCGGCGAGCCGGTCACGGCCAATTTCTGCGCCAACTGCGGCCAGCCGACCCATGTCCACCGCACCCTGATGCATCTGGGCGAGGAACTGCTGCACGGCGTGCTGCATTTCGATGCCCGCATCTGGCGGACCCTGCCGCTGCTGTTGCTGAACCCCGGCAAGCTGACGCGCGAATGGATCCACGGGAAGCGGACGCGCTACGTCTCGCCCCTGGCCATCTTCCTGTTCACCGTCTTCCTGATGTTCTTCGCCCTGAGCTTCGGCGGCGCCCCGCCGATCCAGCAGGAGTCCCTGGATCAGCGGATCGCCAATGCACGGACGGCGGTCACCGAAACGCGGGCGGCTCTGGCCGAGGCCGAGGCGGACGCACGTTCGGACGGCAGCGATCCCGGCGCGGACGGCGTTGCGATCGGCGCACGTGCGGCCGCCGAGGGGGCCGAGTCCAGCCTTCGCGCTCTGGAAGAGGCCAAGGCGAGGGGGCCCCGGTCGGATGGTCTGGAGCCCGGGAGCTGGCAATCCTACGTCGTCGATGCGGTCCACGACGGCAAGGTCAAGATCGGATTCGGGGACAAGAAGACCCAGGAGAAGATCCTGCACAAGCTCGCGAACCCCGACTTCGCCGTCTACAAGATCCAGCAGACGGCCTACAAATTCGCCTTCCTGCTGATCCCGCTGTCGATCCCGTTCGTCTGGCTGCTGTTCGCGTGGAAGCGCGGGTTCACCTGGTACGACCACGGCGTGTTCGTGCTGTATTCGCTGACCTTCATGGCCATCCTGACGATGGGGATGGGGGTCCTGGCGCGCTGGAGCAACTGGTTCACCGATACGGTGGCGCTGCTGATGTTCCTGTCGATGCCGGTGCACGTGTTCGCCCAGCTGAAGGGGACCTATGGCCTGTCGATCTGGTCGGCCCTGTGGCGGACCTTCGTGCTGCTGAACTTCTGCGTGTTGATCGTGTGCCTCTTCATCCTGGCGATCATCGTCCTGGGCCTGACGGGGTGAGCCACGGCCTTGCGGCGGCCCCAAATCGGTGAAAGCTGTAGCGTCATGAAAAGCCTGCTCACGTTTCGAAATATCGCCCTTGCCACCGTCGGCTGCGTGCTGGTCGGCGGGGCGGTGGTCGCCCAGACCCAGCCCTTGCCCGCTGTCCAATGGGACAACCGTCGCCTCGATACGCTGGACCGCAATGTCCGCCGTCTGGAGCGCGCCCTGACCCAGCGCAACAGCCAGGGCCAGCCCGTCCTGGTCGAGCCGGACCCCGAGGTCGTCGCCCTCCAGGACCGTGTCGGACAGATGGATCGGCGGCTGCGCGATCTGGAGGCCACCGTTCAGCGCGTGAACGGCGACCTGGAGCGGATGACGTTCTCGCAAGACGAAAGCGATCGGGACAACGCCGCCCTGCGCACGCGATTGGCCGACGTCGAGGGGCGGGTCCAGGCGATGGAGCGCGCGGCGACCGAGGCGCGCGCCGCTCAGGAAGCCGCGGCTGCCGAGGCGGCCCAGCCCCGCTCCCCCACCGGTGACGCCGCCTCCGATCTGGCGGCCGCCAAGGTCCTGTTGAGCGCCGATCCGGCCCGCGGCCGCGCGGCGCTGGAAGCGGTGACCACGAATTGGCCCGACACCCCGTCAGCCCGCGAGGCCCTGTGGCGCGTGGGCGACATCATCCGCGCGGGCGGCGACCAGGCGGGCGCGGTGCAGCAGTACGCCCAGGCCTTGCAGGGCTGGCCGACGCAACCCTGGGCCGGAGAGGTCACGCTGAAGCTGGCGCGCGGACTGGAGGCGACCAATCGCGATCCGCAGGCCTGCGCGGCACTGGGCGAATACACCCGGCGCTATGCCGCGACGTCCACGCCCGGCCTGCGCCAGATCGCGACCGACACCGGCCGGGCGGCGAACTGCCGCTGACCGACCTCCTCGCCACGCGGGTGCAGGCACAGCTGGGTGGGCGGCTGGAACAAGACGTCGATCATCCCGTCGCCCTGGCTCTGTCCGGGGGCGGCGACTCCACGGCCCTGCTGCATATCGCGGCCGACTGGGCGCGCGACGCCCGGCGTCAGCTGCTGGCCATCACCGTCGATCATGGCCTGAGCCCCGATGCCGCCGACTGGAGCCGCCGCTGCGCCGAGGCCGCGCACGCGGTCGGGGCGGACTGGGTCGAATGCCGTTGGGACGGCGACAAGCCCGCGACCGGCCTGCCCGCCGCCGCCCGCCGCGCGCGCCATGCCCTGATCGCCGATGCCGCGCGGGAGGCGGGGGCCAAGGTCGTCCTGTTCGCCCACACCGCCGACGACATCGCCGAGAGCGACTGGATGCGGGCGCGGGGGACGCCGCTGGGGGCCTTGCGCGAATGGTCGCCGAGCCCGGCCTGGCCGCAGGGGCGGGGGCTGATGCTGCTGCGACCGATGCTGGAGGAACGGCGGGAGGACTTGCGGCGCTGGCTGCGGGCGCGGAGGCAGGACTGGATCGAGGACCCGGGGAACGCGCGGTTCGGGCGGGGCAGGGCGCGTAGAGCGTTGCACCCTCTCCCGTCGGTAGAGGGCTTGAGCGTCCAAGAGCGTGAGCGATCGAACTTGCGCGAAAGGTTGAGGGGTCATGGTCTTGTCGCCTGGGATCGTAACCCCTCACCCTTTCGGCTGGCGCATCGCTCCGCTCTGCGAGCCTCAAGCCCTCTCCCTCTGGGAGAGGGATTCGTAGCGGTAGCTGGAAACCTCGCCATGACCCTGCTGTGCGCGGCCGGGCATGATCGGCTGCCTCGAACCGAGCGGGTCGCTGCCCTCGCGGATCGGCTGGCTCGCGGTAAAGCCTTCAACGCAACCCTGGCCGGAGCGCGAATCGACGCTTCACCCGACCGCGTCGTCATCGGCCGAGAGGCGGGCGAGCTGAAGCGCAAGCCCGCCCCCGACGTCGCCCTCGATCCCGACGCCCCGGCCGTCTGGGACGGTCGTTACGAAATCACGACGCACGACCCCGGCTGGGCCGTCACTGCCGCCCTCGGCCACCTGAACCGGCTGTCGAAGGCCGACCGGGCCATGGTCGATACCTCTCCTGTCTGGGCACGCGGTGCCCTACCGGTCCTGATCCGGGACGGGTCGGATGCGCCGGTTCTTGCATGGCGCGAGGCGACGGTCCGCGCGCTCGCGCCGCGTCGCCTGAGCCTCGCTCTGGGCGAAACGACGCAGGAATGCGACCTTCACGGAACGATCCATGGCGAAACGCCGCCGTCTGACCTATTTTGACTCCGAAGACGTGAAACCCATGCCGGCAACGACACGGCGACGAGGAAATCGAAACGATGAACCTGCGCAACATGGCCATCTGGGGCGTGATCCTGCTGGGTCTCCTGGCCGTCTACGCCGCGATTAGCCAGAACAGCGGCATGGGCATGCCGGGTGGGTCCGGTGCCTCGGCCAACCGCCCGGTGGCGATCAGCTATTCGCAGCTGAACGACCAGGTCGCGGCCGGCGAGGTCAAGTCTGTGATCATCTCTGGCGATCAGGTGACGGGCGTCTACAAGAACGACAACCGCTTCACCGCGGTCGTGCCGATTTCGGACAACCAGCTGGCTGCCCGTCTGGACGCGGCGGGTGTCGATGTGGGCGCCAAGACCATCAAGCAGTCGATGTGGCTGACCCTTCTGGGCGGCCTTCTGCCCATTCTTCTGTTGATCGGGGTCTGGGTCTTCTTCATGCGCCAGATGCAGGGCGGGGCGCGCGGGGCCATGGGCTTCGGCAAGTCCAAGGCCAAGCTGCTGACCGAGCATAAGGGCCGAAAGACCTTCGACGACGTCGCCGGCGTGGACGAGGCCAAGGAAGAACTGCAGGAGGTCGTCGACTTCCTGAAGGACCCGGCCAAGTTCCAGCGTCTGGGCGGCAAGATCCCCAAGGGTGCCCTGCTGGTGGGCCCTCCCGGCACCGGCAAGACGCTGCTGGCCCGTGCCGTGGCCGGTGAGGCGGGCGTGCCCTTCTTCTCCATCTCCGGCTCGGACTTCGTCGAGATGTTCGTGGGCGTCGGCGCCAGCCGCGTGCGCGACATGTTCGAACAGGCCAAGAAGAACGCCCCCTGCATCATCTTCATCGACGAGATCGACGCCGTCGGTCGTCACCGGGGCGCAGGCCTGGGCGGCGGCAACGACGAGCGCGAGCAGACCCTGAACCAGCTTCTGGTCGAGATGGACGGGTTCGAGGCCAACGAAGGCATCATCCTGATCGCGGCCACCAACCGTCCCGACGTGCTGGACCCGGCCCTGCTGCGTCCCGGCCGTTTCGACCGCCAGGTCGTGGTGCCGAACCCCGACGTCTCCGGCCGCGAGCGCATCCTGCGCGTCCACATGAAGGACGTGCCCCTGGCCGCCGACGTCAACGTCAAGACCATCGCGCGCGGCACGCCGGGCTTCTCCGGTGCCGACCTGGCCAACCTGGTCAACGAGGCGGCCCTGATGGCGGCGCGCAAGGACCGTCGCATGGTCACCCACCGCGACTTCGAGGACGCCAAGGACAAGGTCATGATGGGCGCGGAGCGCAAATCGATGGCCATGAACGAGGAAGAACGCCGTCTGACTGCCTATCACGAGGGTGGCCACGCCATCGTCGCCATGAACGTCAAGATGGCGGACCCGGTGCACAAGGCGACCATCGTCCCGCGCGGACAGGCCCTGGGCATGGTCATGCAGCTGCCGGAAGGCGATCGCTATTCGATGAAATACCAGCAGATGGTCGACCGCATCGCCATCATGGCGGGCGGCCGCGTGGCCGAGGAGATCATCTTCGGCAAGGAGAACATCACCTCCGGCGCGTCCTCCGACATCCAGCAGGCGACCAAGCTGGCCAAGCGCATGGTGACCCAGTGGGGCTTCTCCGACGTGCTGGGCACGGTGGCCTATGGCGAGAACGAGCAGGAAGTCTTCCTGGGCCACTCGGTCGCCCGCAGCCAGAACATCAGCGAGGAAACGGCGCGCACCATCGACGCCGAGGTCAAGCGGCTGGTCACGTCCGGCTGGGACGAGGCGCGAGAGATCCTGACCCGCAAGGCCGAGGACCTCGAGAAGCTGGCCCAGGCCCTGCTGGAATACGAGACCCTGTCGGGCGAGGAGATCAAGGACCTGCTGGAGAAGGGCGCGGCCCCGAACCGCGACGAGAACAACTTCCCCAACGCCGGGCCTTCGGTCTCGGTGCCGGTCACGCCGGTGTCGGAAGGCGTCACCGTCGTCGCCTCTGACCAGCATCCGACGGTTCACTGATCGCAAAACAGGCTAAGGAACAGGGCGCGCCGAGAGGCGCGCCCTCTTTCGTTTGAATCAGGACCACCGCATGCGCACCCGCGTCATGGGCATTCTCAACGTCACGCCGGACAGCTTCTCTGACGGCGGGCGGCACGACACGGTCGAGGCGGGGCTGGCCCAGGCGATGCGGCTGATCGGCGACGGGGCCGACATCCTGGACATCGGGGGCGAGAGCACCCGACCGGGGGCCGAGCCGGTGTCGGTCGACGAGGAGATCGCGCGGACAATTCCGGTAATCGAGGCCGTTCACGCTCGCTGGCATGGCCCCATCAGCATCGACACCATGAAGCCGGAGGTTGCGCGCGCGGCCATGGCGGCGGGGGCCACGATCTGGAACGACGTGACGGCGCTGACCTTTTCGCCCGACAGCCCGTCCGTCGCGGCCGATCTGGAGTGCGAGGTGATCCTGATGCACATGCTGGGCGAGCCACGCTCCATGCAGGTCGAGCCGCGCTACGATGATGTGGTGGCCGAGGTGACCGCCTGGCTGATCGAACGGGCGCGGGTGGCAGAGGCGGCAGGTGTGGCACGGACCCGGATCACGCTGGATCCCGGCATCGGCTTCGGCAAGACGATCGAGCACAATCTGGCGCTGATCGCCGGTCTGGGGCGGCTGGTCGATACCGGTTATCCGGTGCTGATGGGGGCCAGTCGAAAGCGGATGATCAGGAACGTCGATCCGTCGGCGGTCGAGGCGGGGGACCGGCTGGGGGGATCGCTGGCCATCGCCCTGGATGCGGTGCGCCGGGGCGCTTCGATCGTGCGGGTCCACGACGTGCGCGAGACGGTTCAGGCGCTGGCCGTGCAGGCCGCGATCGAAGGAGCGGTGGTGTGAGGGGCCGCGTCCTGATCATCGCCGGGTCGGATTCCGGCGGCGGGGCGGGAATCCAGGCCGACATCAAGGCCGTGACCGCCATGGGCGGATACGCCGCGAGCGCCATCACCGCGATCACGGTGCAGAACACCCTGGGCGTCCACGGCGTGCATCCATTGCCGCTGGACCTGATCGAAGCCCAGGCGCGGGCCGTGCTGGACGACATCGGGGCCGATGCGATCAAGACCGGGATGCTGGGATCGGTGGCGGTGGTGGAGCGGGTCGCGGCGATTCTGGACAGCACAGACGCCGTCGCGGTGGTCGATCCGGTCATGGTGGCCAAGGGTGGCGCGGCCCTGCTGGATGACGATGCGGTGTCGGCGGTGCGCGCGCTGATGATCCCGCGCGCCGGCCTGCTGACCCCCAATGCGCCGGAGGCCGAAGCCCTGACCGGGATCGTGGTCGCCGATCTGGACGGTCAGCGCCGGGCCGGCGAGGCGCTGCTGAAGCTGGGGGCGAAGGCGGTCCTGATGAAGGGTGGCCATGTGCCCGGTCCGACGGTCGTCGATCTGTTGATGACCCCGGTCAGCGAGACCCTGCTGGAGGGCGAGCGGGTCGACACGACCTCGACCCACGGCACGGGCTGCACACTGGCCAGCGCGATCGCGGCGGGGCTGGCGCTGGGGCGGCCGCTGGAGGTCGCGGTGGCGGAAGCCTGGGCCTATGTCGCCGAGGCCATCCGGCGCGCGCCGGGTCTGGGTGGCGGACACGGGCCGCTGGACCACGGCTGGCCCCTGCGGGTGGGGCGATGAGCGATCTGCAGGCGCGGCTGGTCGAGATCGTTCGCGCCGACGAAGGCCTGATGCATGTGTTGCGGGTCGTGCGCGCCCAGGCCCTGCCGGACTGGCGCATCTTTTCGGGCGCGGTCTATCAGTCGGTCTGGAACGCCCTGACCGTCAGACCGGCGGGTTATGGGCGCAAGGATTTCGACGTCGGCTACTATGATCCCGACACCTCGTGGGACGCCGAGGACCTCGTCATCAAGCGGGTCGCCGCTGCCTTCGAGGAGCCCTTCGCCAGCACGGTCGAGGTCCGCAACCAGGCCCGCGTACCGATCTGGTTCCCCGCCCATTTCGGCGAGCCCTACGATCCGATCGCCTGCACCGACGAAGCGCTGGAGCGATTCGTGGCCCCGGCCTTCGCCGTCGGCATCCGGCTGGAGGCGGACGACACGATCAGTGTCGCCGCGCCCCTGGGGCTGGAGGACATGTTCGGCCTGATCCTGCGGCCCAATCCCAACCGGGGGGTGGCGAAGGACTGGCCGCGCGTGGTCGCCCGCGCGGCCGAAAGATGGCCAGAGCTGACGGTCGTCGGCCCCTGACATGGCCCATGTGTCGCGTCTGAAACAGTCGCGGCGGGAGGTCGGTCGCAGGGTGAACTTCAGCCCTTCAATGCCGCTCAGATCAGGCTCAGGCCCGGCCGCCTAAGGTCGTCTCATGGCTCAAATCGAAAAGGAGATCGCCATGAACCGCAAGATCGTCACCGCCGCTCTGGCCGCCCTGACCGCCGCCGCTTCGATGGGAGCCGCCTCGGCCGCTTCCGCCCAGGCGCGCGGCCAGGACCACCGTCCGCCCCACGCCGCGCCGGCCCCGCCACGCGCAACGCCGACGCCGCCCCGCGCCGTGCGGCCTGCGCCGCCCGCCGCCTATGGCCGGTATCAGCAGGCCCCGCGCCGCTTCTCGGCCACCCGCTACACCCCGCCCCGCGGCTATCAGGCGCGCAGCTGGGCCTATGGCCAGCGCCTGCCCAGCCAGTATCGCGCCCGGACCTATGTGGTCAGCGATTATGGCCGCTACGGCCTGCGCGCCCCGCCGCGTGGCTATGAATATGTCCGCACGGGCAATGACGTGGTCCTGACGGCCGTCGCCACGGGCCTGATCACCGCCGTGATCGCCGGCCTGTTCAACTAAGGGCTTTCATCGCCGAAAGGCGCGACGCCCCGGGAGCGATCCCGGGGCGTTGTCGTGTCCGGTCGCCCGCCCTAGAGAGCGGGGATGCGCCAGTGGACCATCGACGCCTTCGCCGACCGCCCCTTCATGGGCAATCCCGCCGCCGTCGTGGAGCCGTTCGACGCCTGGCCCGACGACGGGTGGATGCAGGCCCTCGCGGCGGAGAACAATCATTCCGAGACGGCCTTCCTGCGACGGACCAACGATGCCGCCCGTTTCGATCTGCGCTGGTTCACCCCGGCGACCGAGGTGCCCCTGTGCGGGCATGCGACCCTGGCGGCGGCCCATGTGCTGTTCGCCGAGCTGGGCATCGCCGCCGATGCCGTGTCGTTCGACACCGCCTCGGGCGCCCTGACGGTCAGGCGGCGTGGCGACGGCTACGAGATGGATTTTCCGGTCGATCCGTTGACGCCGGTCGAGATGCCGGCGGGCCTGGCCGAGGCGCTGGGGGCCCAGCCGGTCGAGGTCTGGGCCAGCCGATATCTGATGGCCGTCATGGCCGATGCGGAGACGGTCCGGACGCTGACACCCGACAGCCGCGCGCTCCTGGCCTTCGGCGACGGGGCGCTGGAACGCGGACAGGTGATCGCCTGCGCCCTGTCGGACCTGGATGATGTCGATGTGATCGATCGCTTCTTCGGACCGGGCTGTGGAGTGGACGAGGATCCGGCCACGGGCTCCGCGCGCTGCGGACTGGTCCCGCTGTTCGCCCAGAAGCTGGGGCGGTCAACGCTGACGTTTCTGCAAGCCTATCCGGGACGCGGCGCGCGGTTCGAATGCGAACTCTTGGGCGACCGCGTGCTGATCCGGGGTCGGGCGGTGACCGTCATGGACAGTGTGCTGCGTCTCTGAGGCGGCGACGAAGAAAAGGGGCGCGACCCTTTCGGATCGCGCCCCACGGATAGCCTCGGCCGGGAGGGACCTCAGCCATCCGGTCCTTCAGCCTCAGCCGCGACGGTTGTCGCGGTCGCGGCGTTCGATGCGGACCTGGGCCGACAGGCGGTCGAAGCGGCGATCGAGGTCCGAACGCTCCCAGGCGGTCAGGCCACCCTGGCGATAGCGGGCCTCCAGACGCAGCAGGGTGTTGAACTCGCCGCGCAGGCGGGTCGCTTCACGACGGCTGAGCGCGCCGTTGCGGACACCCTGGTCGATGCGGCGATCCAGGTTGGCCTGGCGCACGTTGATCGACTGCCAGTTGCCATAGCCGGCGTTGGCGTGCGGCACCGGGCGACCATAGGACTGGGCGGCGGCAGGCAGGGCGGTCGCCGAGACGGCGGCCAGGACGAGGGCGGGAACGAGCAGCTTCTTCATGGGATCACTCCGTCACTGAAATCACCGCAACCGGACTGGCTGCGTTGACCTGATGAAAGCTGATCGCGGCTGAGCGGCTTCTGAACGCCGCGCGTCAGGGACCGTTCATCTGTCTCTCGCGGGCAGTTTCGCCTGAGGTTAAACCTCTCTAAGCTGGGTGTTCAGCCGCCGTTCACGGGCGATCCGTCACATAGCGACCCATGACCCGCGTATCCGCCATCCTTATCGCCGCCCTGATCGCCGCCGCTCCTCTGAGCGCGGCCGCCCAGGATCGTGGCGGCTTCCGCGGGGACCGCGACCGGGGTGGCGACCGGGGTGAAATGCGCGAGCGTCGCCAGATGAGCGTGGCCGAGGCCCAGTCGATCGCCCAGGGTCGCGCGGGCGGCGCGCGTTTCGTCGGCTATATGGGCATGCGCGGAAACAGCCATGTCTTCCGCTTCGAACGCGACGGCCGTGTCATGGACATCGCCGTGGACGCCGGCTGAGCCTAGGGGAGACGATCATGCGTGTTCTGCTTGTCGAGGATGACGCCGACCTGTCGCGTCAGCTGAAGATGGCGCTGGGCGATGCCGGCTATGCCGTCGATCACGCCGCCGACGGCGAGGAAGCCCATTTCCTGGGCGACACCGAACCCTATGACGTGGTCGTGCTGGACCTGGGTCTGCCCAAGATCGACGGGGTGTCGGTGCTGGAACGCTGGCGGCGCGACGGCAAGACCACGCCGGTCCTGATCCTGACGGCGCGCGGGGCCTGGTCGGACAAGGTGTCGGGCTTCGATGCGGGGGCCGACGACTATCTGACCAAGCCCTTCCATACCGAGGAACTGCTGGCACGGCTGCGGGCCCTGCTGAGGCGATCGGCGGGCATCGCCTCGGCGACCCTATCGTGCGGCGGCTTGCGGCTGGATCCAAAGGCGGCGCGGGCGACCGTCGACGGCGAACCCCTGCGGCTGACGTCGCTGGAATACCGGCTGCTGCACTACATGATGATGCACCAGGGCCGGGTCATCAGCCGGACCGAGCTGGTCGAGCACCTCTACGACCAGGACTTCGACCGCGATTCCAACACCATCGAGGTCTTCATCGGCCGTCTGCGCAAGAAGGTGGGGTCCGACCGGATCGAGACCGTGCGCGGGCTCGGCTATCGCCTGACGCCGCTGACCGGCGAGTCCGAGGCCGCGTGACACCCGACGAGGGGGCACCCAAGCCGTCCTGGGGTCGCTGGTTCGGCCGGCCGGGCCGCAGCCTGACGCGGCGGCTGATCTGGCTGGCCTCGGGCTGGATCGTCCTGGCCCTGATGCTGACGGGCTGGATGCTGACCAGCCAGTATCAGGAAAGCGCGTTCCGGCGCCTGGGCAACGTCCTGTCCAACACGATCGACGACGTCGTGATCGCCAGCGTCGCGGCCCCCGAGGGCGTTTCGGTGGCCGAAATCAAGGATGGCCGCACGCTGCGGGGGCTGTCCGGCAAATACTGGCAGGTGGCGGAGCTGACCTCGGACGGACGGATGCGGGTCCTGGTCCGGTCGCCCTCGCTGGCGGGCGAGAGCCTGTATGCCGACGCTGAATTACCCCGGCGCCTGCAGGCATCGCTGGGCGCATTGGTCACCTACAACGATCCGGGCGTCCTGCCCGACGGCAGTCAGCCGCTGCGGATCGCGGCCAGCATGAAGACCCTGCCGGGGCGGGCCCAGCCCCTGGTCTTCATGGCGGGGATCGACCGGTCCGATATCGAGACGGACACCCGCCAGTTCGCGACCTTCACCTGGACCGCGCTGCTGATCCTGGGGATCGGGCTGGTGATCGCGGTCTTCCTGCAGGTCCAGATCGGACTGCGGCCACTGTTTGACCTGCAGACCGAGATCGCCGATGTGCGAAAGGGGCGCGCGGCCCGGATCGCGCGTGACTATCCCACCGAGATCCAGCCCCTGGCCGAACAGGTCAACCGGTTGCTGGACCACAATCAGGAGGTGGTGGAGCGCCAGCGGACCCACGTCGGCAATCTGGCCCATGCCCTGAAGACGCCGCTGTCGGTCATGCTGGCCGAGGCCGAAAGTGACCCGACGTCGCTCGCCAATGTCGTGCGCCGCCAGTCCGAGATCATGAAGGGGCAGGTCGATCACCACCTGCGCCGCGCCCGCGCCGCCGCCCGTGCGCAGGGCCTGGGCGAACGCACGCCGGTCGGCGAGGTCATCGACGAACTGGCCGTGATGCTGGAGCGGGTGTTCCAGTCGAAGGGCGTCGAGATCGACTGGCGCGCGCCGGACGAACTGGCCTTCCTGGGCGAGCGCCAGGACCTGCAGGAGGTGCTGGGCAATCTGATGGAGAACGCCTGCAAATGGTCGACCCGGCGCGTCCGCGTCTCGGCCGGCGGCAGCGGCCTGGGCCAGATGATCGCCGTGGTCGAGGACGACGGCCCCGGCCTTCCCGCCGACCAGCGCGACGAAGTCATGAAACGGGGGTCCCGTCTGGACGAAGAGGCTCCGGGCTCGGGGCTGGGGCTGGCCATCGTCGAGGACCTGACACGCGCCTATGGCGGGCGACTGACGCTGGCGGCCAGCGACCTGGGCGGGCTGAAGGCGGTCTTGGAACTGCCGGCCGCCGAGGCGTGAACCCGTCCGCTCGCGGAATCTTAACCTAGACCGTTCACCCTGGGACGAAGGCGGGGCTCAACCCGCCCGTCGGAGGTCAGATGGCCGAACTTTCGGTCGCCCATCGCGCGGTGCTCGCCCAGATGCTGGAGCGGGTCGGCGACAGCGTTCTGAAGACATTGGGCATGGCCGTGGGCCAGATGCCCGGCGAACGCGCGCGCGCCCTCAGCCGGATGCTCGCCGACGAGACGACCGACCGCCGACGTCGCGCGGTGGCCTTCGCGCCCCTGCTGCCCATGTTCCGCCCGCGCCCGGACGGCGTCGCCTCGCTGACCTTCCCCGCCGCCGTCCTGCCCCGTCTGTGGAAGGCCGCGGCCGCCCGCGAGCCCGGCCTGCTCAGCCAGCTGGACGACATCCGTTTCCGCGAGGACGATCCCAAGGTCGTCGCGATCGCCAACCGCATCTGCATCGCCGCATCCGGCGTGATCCGCGATCAACCCGAGATCATCTGGCCGGCGGCCGGCGGCGATCCGGTCGCGCGTGAGCGAGGCCTGCATGAGCTCGCGGCCTGTTTCGATCTGGCCATTCTGGCCCGGCGCGGCATCGCGGCCCTTCCCGCCCTGATCCTGCGGCCGACGGAGGACCAGCTGGCCGAGCTGCGCCTGATGATCCGCGACGGAGCCGAGATCGCGCCGGACGGAGGGCCGCGTCTGCTGGAGATCCTGTTCGCGCACCTGGGCGAGGCCGCGCTGGTGCTGCGTCTGGTCATCCACTCGTCGCGCGCGGCGGGCAAGGAGGGCGTGCTGTCGGAATCGGAGATGGCGGGCTTCGTCGATCGCCTGATCGCCGAGGTCGAGGCGCGGGTGACGCGTATCGCCGCCTTCAAGCCCGGTCGCGCCGGTGCGGCCCCCGAGGCCGGCCTGAAGGCCGACATCGCCTGGTGTGGCGAGACCCTGGCCGAACTGGATCGCACCTTCCAGCTGGATCCCGAAGGCGCGTGGGGCAAGTCGGCGCGGGAAGCGCGCGCCCGCATCAACCGCACCCTGTCGGCCACGCTGAAATCCACGGACAAGGCGCTGGACAAGGTCATGCCGACGCGCCGGGTTCAGACGACCGGCCGCATGACGCGCGAGGCCGCCGCCCTGGACCAGATGGCCGGGCCGGAAGCCATCGAGACAGCGCGCGTCATGCTGACCCTGGTCGGCGCCATCCGCAGCTCGGCGCAGGTCTTCGGATGCGAATCCCTGCGATATCAACTGGTGCAGGCGGTGATCGAGCGGGTCACCATCTACGTCGATCTGGTGGTGGAGGCGGTGAATGCGGGCGAGGCCCCGGACAACCGCGCGGCGCTGAACCTGATCGAGACCCTGGCCCAGTTCCTGCTGCTGATCGACGCGACCGATCCGGCCAAGACCGCGCGTCGCCGAGCCGCCGCCGCCAGCGCCGCCCTGCTGGCCGCGACACCTGGGGCCTCGCCGCGCGCCGCGTGATCCGCTAAGCCGCTGGCATGATCGTTTTCTGGACTCTGGCCGGGCTCGCCACGGCGCTTGCGGGATGGTTCGTGCTGACCGCCGCGCGACAGGGTCTCACCGCCGTTCCCGCGCCATCCGACACAGCCTCGGCCGAGCTGGCGGAGCTGGATCGCCTCAAAGAGCGCGGACTGCTGGACGACGACGCCTATGTCGGCGCGCGGGCCGAGGCCGGTCGGCGGCTGTTGGCCGATGCGGGTCCGGAGCCGGTCATCCGGGTCGGGTCGCGTGACCGGACCATCGTCATGTCGGCGCTGGCAGCCACCGCCGCCGTGGCGCTGGGTCTGTATTTCGTCTTCGGCGCGCCGGGCCTGCCGGATCAGACCTATGAGCGACGGATCGACGAATGGACCGCTACGCCCGAGGCGCTGGACGCGCCCCAGATGGCGGCCGTCCTGACCCGCGCGGTCAAGCGCGATCCCGGGAACCACACCGCCCTGACCATGCTGGGCGCGGCGCGCTTCCAGGCCGAGGATCCGATCGGCGCGGCCTCGGCCTTCAGGAAGGCGCTGGAGATCCAGCCCGACGATGCCCAGAGCTGGTCGCGTCTGGGCGAAAGCCTGGTCCGCGCGAACGAGGGCACGGTCGGCACGGACGCGGAGGCCGCCTTCGTCGAGGCCATCCGACGCGACCCGGATCAACTGGGCGCGCGCTTCTTCCTGGGGCAGGCGGCCCTGGCGCGAGGCGACAAGGTCCGGGCGCAGGCGATGTGGGGTCCGCTGATCGCCGTGCTCGACCCCGCCGACCCGCGCCGCGCCGGTCTGATGGCCCAGCTGGCAGCGGCGGGATGACCCGTTGGAGCCCGGCCCGCGCGGGTCTATACGCACCTCCCTGTTCCTGATCTGACCGGTTTCCCGCACCCATGAGCTGGCTTCCCAAATCGCCCAAGGCCCGGCGTCGTCTGTGGGTCGTGGCGGCCGCCGCGCCCGTGCTGGCGCTAGCCGTCGGCCTGTCGCTGTGGGCCATGCAGGACAGCGTGACCTTCTTTTTCTCCCCCTCCGAGGTGACCGAGCAGAAGGCCCCGACCGGGCGCGTCATCCGCCTGGGCGGACTGGTCGAGACCGGCAGCGTCCAGATGCATGGGGCGGATGTCAGCTTCGCCGTCACCGACAACAAGGCGACGACCCGCGTCGTCTATCGCGGCGACCTGCCCGACCTGTTCCGCGAAGGGCAGGGGGTGGTGGCGCAGGGGTCGTTCCAGCCGGACCGCACCTTCCACGCAGACACCGTCCTGGCCAAGCACGACGAACGCTACATGCCCAAGGAAGTCTCCGACCGGTTGAAGGCCGACGGCGAATGGCGACCCGAGGGCGGAGCGACGCCGACCAGCGGTGCCCCGATGACCAGCGGCGGCGTCAAACCCGCATGATCGTCGAGTTCGGGTCCTTCTGCCTGGTCCTGGCCCTGGCGCTGTCGGCGTTGCAGATGGGCCTGTCGGCCGTCGGCCGCATGCGGCGCAGTCCGCTGCTGGCGGGCGGGGCCGAAGGAGCCGCCATCGCCGCCGCCGGGTCCGTGGCGCTGGCGTTCGGGGCGTTGATCTTCGCCTTCGCGACGTCGGACTTCTCCGTCGCCAACGTCGCCAACAACAGCCACACCGACAAGCCGATGCTGTACAAGGTCGCCGCCGCCTGGGGCAGCCATGAGGGGTCGCTGGTCCTGTGGTGCCTGGTCATGACGGTGTTCGGCGCGGCCCTGACCCGGGCGCGCGGCCTGCCGTTCGGGTTGAAGGCCTCGGCTGTCGGCGTGCAGGGCGCGCTGGGCACCCTGTTCCTGGCCTTCGCGGTCTTCACCTCGAACCCATTCGCCCGGCTGGACCCGGCTCCGGTCCAGGGCGCGTCGCTGAACCCGCTGCTGCAGGACCCGGCCTTGGCCTTTCATCCGCCCATGCTCTACCTGGGCTATGTCGGGTTTTCGGTGACCTTTTCACTGGCGGTCGCGGCCCTGATCGAGGGCAAGGCCTTCTCCGGCTTCTGGCCCGCCTGGGGGCGCTGGGTTCGGCCCTGGGCCTTGGCCAGCTGGGTCTTTCTGACCTGCGGCATCACCCTGGGGGCCTTCTGGGCCTATTATGAACTGGGCTGGGGCGGCTGGTGGTTCTGGGACCCGGTCGAGAACGCCTCCTTCATGCCCTGGCTGGCGGGGGCGGCTCTGCTGCACTCGGCGGTGGTGACGGAGCGGCGTGGGGCTCTGGCGGGCTGGACCGTGTTTCTGGCGCTGCTGGCCTTCAGTTTCTCCATGCTCGGTGCCTTTCTGGTGCGCTCCGGCGTCCTGACATCCGTCCACGCCTTCGCCGTCGATCCGGAGCGCGGCATGATGCTGCTCGGCATCCTGGGCTTCACCGCCGGATCGGCCTTCGCCCTGTTCGCCTGGCGCGCGCCCCAGCTGAAGGGCGGCGGCCTGTTCGCGCCGGTCAGCCGCGAGGGGGCGCTGGTGCTGAACAACCTGTTCCTGACCGTGGCGGCCGTCACCGTGCTGCTGGGCACCCTGTATCCCCTGATCCTGGAGGCCGCGACCGGCGCGACCATCTCGGTCGGCCCGCCCTATTTCGCCCTGACCTTCACGCCGCTGATGTTGGTCGCCTTCGTGATCCTGCCCGCCGGGCCGCTGCTGGCCTGGAAGCGGGGCGATGCGAAGGGCGCGATCCAGCGTCTGGCCGTCGCGGCGGCTCTCGCCATCGCCGCCGGCTTCGTCGGCTGGCTGGCGTTCGAGCCGAAAAAGGCCCTGACCGCTGCCGGTCTCGCCGTCGGGGCCTGGCTCATTTTTGGGGCTCTGGCCGAGGTCGTTGAGCGGGTTCGACTGTTCAAGGTGCCGCTGGCCGAGGTCGTCCGCCGCGCGCGCGGACTGCCGCTCGGAGCCTGGGGCATGACGCTGGCCCACGCCGGCCTGGGCGTCTTCGTGCTGGGGGCCGTGATCGAAACCGGGTTCAAGGTCGAGGCTGCCGCCCCCGTCTCCATCGGCCAGACGGTCACCGCAGGGCCGTGGCGGGTGACGCTGGACAAGGTCCAGGTCGTCGAGGGACCCAACTATCTGGCCGAACAGGGCGCGCTGACGGTCGCCCCCGTCCGCGCCGGACCGTCCGCCGAGACCGTCATCGCCGAACGCCGCTTCTTCCCTGCGGGCGGCCAGACGACGACCGAGGTCGGGCTGGATTTCCGGGGCCTGGACGATGTCTATGTCGTCATGGGCGAGCGCCGCCAGGGCGCTCAGGGCCAGAACGCCTGGACCGTGCGGGTTTTCTACAATCCATGGGCGCGGCTGATCTTCCTGGGGCCGTTCATCATGGCGCTGGGCGGCTTGCTCAGCCTGTTCGACCGTCGGCTGCGGCTGGCCATCGGAGGGCGCAGGAAGGCGGTTCCGGCATGAGGACGCTGCTGGTCGGTCTTGCCGCCCTGACCCTTCTCACCGGCCCCGCCCTCGCCGCCGAGCCGGCCGCCGCGCCCGATCGGCCCCTGCCAGACGCCGCCCAGGAAGCCCGCGCCCAGGCTCTGTTCAAGGACGTGCGCTGCGTCGTCTGCCAGCATGAATCGATCGCCGACAGTCCCGCAGGCATCGCCGGGGACATGCGCCAGCGCATTCGCGAGGAGATCGCTTCGGGCGACACAGACGCGGCCGTCCGCGACGATCTGGTGAAGCTGTACGGCGACTACATCCTGTTCACCCCGCCGGTGCGCGAGGGAACCTGGCTGCTGTGGTTCGGGCCTCTGGCACTGGTCGTGCTGGGCGGGCTGGCGCTGATCGCGTTCACCCGCCGCAAGCCGCTGGAATCGGCACCGCTTTCGCCTGAAGAGGAGCGTCGGCTGGCCGATCTTCTCCAGTCTGAAACGGTTCGCCCTGATCCTGACGCAACCGCGCCTCACGACGGGCGCTAGACGGGTAGATGCCTCGAACAGCGATGGTTGGCGAAAGCCGGCATCGTCCTATATCCAAAGGCGAAACGGACGCCCGCGAGGGGTCCATTGAAGGATCGCAGAACACCGATGCTGAAGCGCAAGGAATTCATCCTGGGGGCCGCCGTCGGCCTGACCTTCGCCGCCGCGGCGACCGCCGGGGGCGTGATCGACTGGCCGGGCGCCAATGCCGCCGAACGGCCCACCGCCGCCGGCCGCCTGATCCCCTCGGCCGGGGCGGGCCTCGCCTTCGCGCCGCCCCAGGGTGCCCCGCTCAGCTTCGCCGACATCTTCGAACAGGTCGCGCCGGCCGTGGTCCAGATCGACGTGGAGACGCCGGTCGAGCGCCCGCGCGGCGGCGTCATTCCCATCCCCGGCCTGCCCGGCTTCGGCTTTCAGGCCCCGGAGACTCAGCAGCCTGACGATCAGGAGCCCCAGACCGCGCAGGGCGCGGGCTCCGGCTTCTTCATCTCGGCCGACGGTTTCATCGTGACGAACAACCACGTCGTCGAAAACGCCACCAAGATCACCGTCAAGCTGTCCGACGGCCGCGAACTGCCCGGCACCCTGGTCGGGCGTGACAAGGATACCGATCTGGCTGTCGTCAAGGTCGAGGGTTCGAACTTCAATTTTGTCAGCTTCGAGGAAGCGGCCGAGCCCCGCGTCGGCGACTGGGTCATCGCGGTCGGCAACCCGTTTGGCCTCGGTGGCACGGCCACGGCCGGCATCGTCTCGGCCCGCGCGCGCGACATCGGGGACGGCACGACCCCCTATACCGACTATCTGCAGATCGACGCCGCCATCAACCGGGGCAACTCGGGCGGCCCGACGTTCGACATCTATGGCCGCGTGATCGGGGTCAACTCCGCGATCTTCTCGCCCACGGGCGGCTCGGTCGGCATCGGTTTCGCCATTCCGGCCTCCATCGCCAAGTCGGTCACCGACCGACTGAGGAGCGGTCAGGCCATCCAGCGCGGCTATCTGGGCGTCCAGATCCAGAACCTGCCGGAGGAATACCGCGAGCCGCTCGGCCTGCCGGCCGATCAGGAAGGGGCCTTCATCGCCGAGGTCACGGCCGGTGGACCGGCGGCCGAGGCCGGATTGCGCGATGGCGATGTCGTGGTCGGCCTCAACGGGCAGCCCATCACCAGCTCGACGGAACTGACCCGACGCGTCGGACAGGCGTCACCGGGCGACATGCTGCGCCTGGACGTCCTGCGCGAAGGTCGCCGTCAGACGATCAATGTCCGCTCCGGCACGCGCCCGGCGGACGTCAACGCCCAGGCGAACAGCACCGATGACGATCAGAGCGTGAACCCCGACCGGGTACAGCCGCAGGCGGGCGAGGTGGTCGAAGGCATGACCGTCGCGCCGATCACTGAGGCTTTGCGCTCTCGCTACTCGATCGACGAGGGGGTGCGTGGGCTGGTCGTGACCGGGGTCTCGGAAACGTCGCGGGCCGGACGGGCCCAGGTGCCGACCGGCGCGGTCATCATGCAGGCCAACGGTCGTCCGGTGTCCACGGTCGCCGAACTGCGCGAGGTCATCGCGGCCGCCCGCACCGCCAACCGCGACAGCGTCCTGCTGCTGTTCCGCATTCCGCAGGGCAACCGGCCGTTCGTGCTCGAACTCGAGAGCAAGTGATCGTCCCGACCCTGAACAAGCCGTAACTCCCAAGATCGCCGCCGATGGGCTACCGTCGGCGGCGATTTTGATTCCGGGAGGGTCCGCCATGAAGATTCTGGTTGTCGAGGACGACGCCGAGGCTGCCCAGGCGATGGTGCGCGGCCTGACCGAGGGCGGGCACACCGTGTCCCACGCCATCGACGGCGCCTATGGTCTGCTGGAGGCCCAGAAGGGCGACTACGACGTCTATGTCGTCGACCGCATGATGCCCCGTCTGGACGGCATCGGCATGGTCGAGACCCTGAGGAAGGACGGCGACCAGACCCCGGTCCTGTTCCTGTCGGCCATGGGCGAGGTCGAGGATCGCGTCATGGGCCTGAAGGCGGGCGGCGACGACTATCTGGTCAAGCCCTATGCCTTCGCCGAGCTGATCGCCCGGGTCGAGGCCCTGTCGCGCCGTCGCGAGACCGGCGGGGTCCAGACCGTGCTGAAGGTCGGCGACCTGGAGATGAACCTGATCGCCCGCACGGTGCATCGCGGCACCACCGAGATCGACCTGCAGCCGCGCGAGTTCCAACTGCTGGAGTTTCTGATGCGCCACGCGGGCCAGTCGGTGACGCGCACCATGCTGCTGGAGAAGGTCTGGGAATACCATTTCGACCCCCAGACCAACGTCATCGACGTCCACATCAGCCGCCTGCGCTCCAAGATCGACAAGGGCTTCGACCGCGCCATGCTTCAGACGGTCCGCGGTGCGGGGTATCGGCTAGAGGCCTGAGCCAGTGGCGAGTGGCGAGTGGCGAGTTGTGAGGTGGTCGCGGCCGGCGAAACGGTCTGATTGCGCTCGGCTTCAAGTGTGCGCTGCTGCTCGTTTCCGCCCTCGCCACTCGCCACTCGCCACTCGCCACTGAGCGATGCAACTTCCCTCCCTCTTTCGCCGCACGCCCTTCCGGCTGACGCTGCTGTTCCTCGCCCTGTTCGCGGCGGCGGCCAGCGCGATCCTGGCCTATGTCTACATCGCCTCGGCGTCGGAGGCGCAGGCCAAGGCGCAGGCCGATGTGGCGGGCGAACTGCAGGCCCTGCGCGGCATCTATGACAGTCGCGGGTTCGACGCGCTGAACATGGCGGTGATCGATCGCACCCTGACGCGCAGCGCCTTCGTCTATCGCCTGATGGACAAGGACGGGGCCTTCATCACCGGTAGTCTGAGCGAAACCCCGTTCGAGCCGACAGCCAGGGACGGTGACTGGATCACCTTTCCCTTCACCGACACCGATGCCGAGGGGCGGGTGATCCGGCCCCAGGTCCGCGCGGTGACGTCGCGCCTGTCCGGCGGCGAGAGCCTGATCGTCGGCGAAAGCCTGGGCGACACCGAGGCCTATCTGAATCGGCTGACGCAGGCGCTGTGGGCGGCCATGGGCATGGTGCTGCTGCTGGGGCTGGGCGGCGGGCTGCTGATCAGCCGAAACCTCGAGCGTTCCATGGCGCGGCTCAACAAGGTCGTCACCGCCGTGGAGGAGGGGGACCTGAAGGCGCGAGTTCCCGTCAAGGCGACCGGCGACGAGCTGGATGAGCTGGGGCGGGGTCTGAACCACATGCTGGACCGGCTGGAGGGGTCGATGGCGTCGATCCGGCACGCGGGCGACGCCATCGCCCACGACCTGCGCTCGCCCCTGACCCGCATGCGGGCCAAGCTGGAGGTCGCCCTGATCGACGCCGACAACGGCAAGGTCTCGGGCGTCGAGGCCCTGGGCGTCGCGCTGGACGAGGCGGACACCCTGCTGAAGACCTTCAACACGGTCCTGGCCATCGCCCGGCTGCAGGCGGCGGCCGGGCGGATCCCGGATGCGGCCGTGTTCGACGCCGCCGACCTGGCAGCAGACATGGCCGAGCTTTACGAACCCGCCGCCGAGGACAAGGGGCTGGAGTTCTCGGCCGAGATCGAGACGGGGCTGATGATCGAGGGCGGGCGCCCCTTCCTGGCCCAGGCCCTGGCCAACGTCATCGACAACGCCATCAAATACACACCGGTCGGCGGCGCGGTCATGCTGCGTGCCCGGCGTCGGTCGTCGGGCGAGATCGAGTATTCGGTCACCGACACCGGGCCGGGCGTGCCGGAGGCGGATCGTGGACGGGTGATCGAGCGCTTCGTGCGACTGGACAACAGCCGCACCGAGGCCGGGTCGGGTCTGGGCCTGTCGCTGGTCGGCGCGGTGATGGAGGCGCACATGGGCCGCATCCAGCTGGACGAGGGACCGGGGGAATACGGTGGCTTCGGCCCCGGCCTTCGCGTTGCCCTGATCCTGCCGCCCGCGAGCGCGGCGTGAGCGACCGACCGCTGGGTCGCAGGATCGCGCCGTGCGGGCCGGTGCTGGATCCGATCGCGGCCGAACGGGCGCGGGAGCGACTGGCCCCGCTGGCGACGGAGAGCGGATGGGCCGAGGCGTTCGACGCGGCCTGGCCCGCCATGGCCCCGGTGTTCGCCGCCTCGCCCTATCTGTTCGGTCTGGCCCGGCGCTGGCCCGCGATCCTGAAGGCGGTGCTGACCGATCCGGTCGAGGCGCGCCTGGCCGACGTCATCGCCCGCACCATCGCCCTGACCGGCGGGGCGGACGACATGCGGGCACCCCTGCGGCACCTGAAGGCGGAGCTTCACCTGCTGACCGCCCTGGCCGATCTGGGCGGAGTCTGGGACCTGGATCAGGTCACGGGCGCGCTCAGCCGCTTCGCCGACGTGGCCAGTCGCGCCGCCCTGTCCGGCGTGGCCGAAGACCTGCGCCGGCGCGGCAAATTGCTGACCCCCCCCGCCGACACGCGGGGGCCCATCCCCGGCCTGTTCGGTCTGGCCATGGGCAAGCACGGCGCGCACGAGCTGAACTATTCCAGCGACATAGACCTCAGCCTGTTCTTCGATCCAGACCGGCTGGCACCCGTCCTGGCCGAGGGGACGGAGGCGCAAGGGACGATGAACCGCGTCGCGCAAGGCGTGGCCGCCTTGCTCAGCGAGCGTACCGCCGATGGCTACGTCTTCCGCGTCGACCTGCGTCTGCGCCCTGATCCGTCCTCGACGCCACCCGTCGTCGCCGTGCCCATGGCGCTGGATTACTACGAGAGCGTCGGCCAGAACTGGGAGCGCGCCGCCTTCATCAAGGCCCGCGCCATCTGCGGGGATTTCGAGGCCGCGACCGAATTCCTGAAGGACATGATCCCCTTCGTCTGGCGGCGCAGCCTGGACTATCAGGCCGTGCTCGATATCCAGTCGATCAAGCGACAGATCCACGTGCACAAGACCGGCGAGGGGCTGGAGGCGGCGGGAGCGAACCTGAAGCTGGGACGAGGCGGCATCCGCGAGATCGAGTTCTATGCCCAGACCCAGCAGCTGATCCTGGGCGGGCGCGATGCCTCCTTGCGGAAACCCCGCACGGTCGATGCCCTGGCGGCCCTGGTCGAAAAGGGACATCTGCCGGCCGAGGTCGCCGCCGAGATGACGGATGCCTATGTCGAACTGCGGGGACTGGAACACCGGGTCCAGATGCTGGACGACGAACAGACCCACGTCCTGCCCGCCGATCCCGTCCGCCGCGCGGCCGTTGCCGCCCTGGCGGGGGAGGGGGATCTGGCGATCTTCGACGCGGGTGTCGAGGCGGTGCTGCTGGGCGTCAACCAGCGCTACGGAGCCCTGTTCGAGGGAGAGGAGGAACTGTCGTCGCCGTTCGGCAGCCTCGTCTTTACCGGCGTGGACAACGATCCGGAGACCCTGGCGACACTGACGCGCATGGGGTTCTCCGACCCCGCCAACATCGCCGATACGATCCGGGCCTGGCACCACGGCCGCATCTCCGCGACCCGCTCTGTTCGGGGGCGCGAGCTGTTCACCCGCCTGGCTCCGCGCCTGCTGACAGCGCTGGCGCGGACCGGAGCGGCGGACGCGGCGTTCAAGCGGTTCTCGGTCTTCTTTGGCGGCCTGTCGGCGGGGGTGCAGATCCAGGCCCTGTTCCTGAACCAGCCCGAGCTGTTCGAGCGCATCGTCGGCGTCATGGCCTTCGCCCCCCGCCTGGCCCGGACCCTGGGCCGGTATCCGGCGGCACTGGATTCCATGCTCGACGTGCGGTTCGAGACCGAACTGGGCGTCAACACCGGCCTGTTCGACCAGATGGACGAGGAGGCGAAGGCGGCGGGCGACTTCGAGGGGGCGATGAACGCGGTGCGCCGCCTGCACCGCGAACAGGCCTTCCGCATCGGCATGCAGACCCTGACGGGCCGAGTGGGGCCACAGGCCGCAGGGCGAGGTTTTACCAATCTGGCCGACGCCGTCCTTCGCACCCTGTCGTCGGCCGCCCTCGCCGAGACCGAACGGCTGGGCGGGACCTTCCCCGGCGCGGTGGCGGTCATCGCGCTGGGCAAGGCCGGCTCGGGCGAGATGACGGCGGGGTCCGATCTGGATCTGATGACCGTGTATGACGCGCCGGCCGACGCCGTTTCGGAGGCGAAGGGCTGGGCGGCCGACACCTTCTACGTCCGCTTCACCCAGCGGCTGATCTCGGCCCTGTCGGCCCATACGGCCGAAGGCGGGCTGTACGAGGTCGACATGCGGCTGCGGCCCTCGGGATCCAAGGGGCCGGTATCGGTCCGCCTGTCGGGCTTCAGCGACTACTATGTGCAGGAGGCCGCGACCTGGGAGTTCATGGCCCTGACCCGCGCCCGCGTCGCCTGGGCCAGCGACCCGACGTTCGGGACGGCTGTCACCCAGGCCATCGAGGATGCCCTGCGTCGACCGCGTGCCGGCATCGACGTCGCCGCCGAGGTCCGGGCCATGCGCGACCTGATGGAGCGGGAACGCCGCGCCTCCGGCTTCTGGGACCTGAAGCTGGTGCCCGGCGGTCTGGTCGACGCCGAGTTCGTGGGCCAGTTCCGCCAGCTTCAAACCGCGGTGAAGGGCCAGCCGCTCAGCGTCTCGACGCTGGAGCAGCTGTCGTCGGACCCGGCTCTGCACGACGCCTGGGCCTTGCAACAGGGCCTGTCGCAACTGCTGGCCTGCGCCTTCGACGACCGCGCCGATATCGAGGCCGAATCCGAGACCTTCCGGACCCGCCTGGCCACGGCCTCCGGCGAGCTGGATTTCGCGGCCTTGACCCTTCGATTGGAGCGCGTCCGCGCCGAGGCCCGCGAGGCATTCGACGAAGCCCTGCCGCCGCCCGAGGGGAGCGCGACCTGATGGACATCGTCATCCTTCACAATCCCGCCTGCGGGACGTCCCGCAACACCCTGGCCCTGATCCGCCATGTCGGGAATCGAGCCGCAGGTCGTCGAATACCTGAAGACTCCGCCCAGCCGCGCCATGCTCTCCGATCTGGCGCGGCGGGCCGGTGTGCCGCTCCGCGCGTTTCTGCGTGAAAAGGAGGCGGTGTTCACCAAGCTGGGCCTCGGCGATCCCGATCTGGACGACGATCGCCTGCTGGACGCGATCGAGGCGCATCCGGTCCTGCTGAACCGCCCGATCGTTGTGTCGCCCCTGGGCGTCCGCCTGTGCCGCCCGTCCGAGATGGTGCTGGACCTGCTTCCGGCCGAGGCGCTTGAGCCCTTCACCAAGGAGGACGGAGAGGTCGTCGTCGATGCCGAGGGACGGCGTGTGCAGCGCTGAGCGCCATGCCGCGACGGACTCCGTCTCCGCCCCCGTTGAACAAGAACGGTGGGCAACAACGGGGCGGCGCAATGGCGTTCCCCTTCGGAGACGACATCCATGAGAAAGACCCTTCTGGCCACGGGCGCGGTGGGCGTTCTGGCGATCCTGGCCGGCGCGGCCTTCGCGCAGTCGACGACCCAGGCTCCGCGCGCGCCGCACGCCCTTCGCGGCGACGCCAATGCCGACGGCCGCATCAGCCGTGACGAGTTCGTACAGGGCCGCGTCGCGCGCCTGACGGCGGTGGATGCCAACCGGGACGGCTCGGTCTCGCCCGAGGAAATGCGTTCGGGCATCGACACCCGCCGCAACCAGCAGGTGTCCGCCCGCTTCGACGCGGCCGATGCCGATGGGAACGGCATGCTGAGCCGCGAGGAGTTCGTCTCGGCGCACGGGTCGCGCGGCGAGCGGGCCGGACGCGGCGGTCATCGTGGGGGCGGGCATCGCATGGGCGCATCCCGCGCCGGTGTGGACCTGAACGGCGGCGCTCGACGCGAGGGTGGTCCGGTCGCCATCGCCGACGTCCAGGCCCGCACGACCGCCGCCTTCGCCCGCCTCGACAAGGACGGTGACGGCTATGTCACGGCCGACGAACGTCAGGCCGCCCGGGGCGAGATGCGCCAGAACCGCCAGGCTCGCCGCGCCGAGCGGATGGCCAATCGTCCTGCCAGTACCCCGTCGCCTTATACGGCGCCTTCGGAGTAGGGTTTATGTCGGGGTCGACGATGCGCGTCCGACCGTCTGCTCTGTCCGGAAAGGGACCGATTGGCTGCGATCGTCGACCCCGACGAGGATCTGGTGCGCCGCGTGGGTCAGGGCGACCCGGCGGCCATCCAGGCCATGGTGGCGCGGAAGCTTCCGCGCATGCTGGCCCTGGCCCAGCGGATGCTGGGCGACGCGGGCGAGGCCGAGGACGTCGCCCAGGACGCGATGCTTCGGGCCTGGAAGCAGGCTCCGCGCTGGCAACCGGGCAAGGCCAAGTTCGACACCTGGCTACACCGGGTGGCCCTGAACCTTTGCTACGACCGGCTGCGGAAACGACGCGAGGTGCCGACCGAGAATCCGCCGGATCGCCCCGACCCCGGGCCTTCGCCGGATCGGGGCCTGCTGGTCGACGAACTGGGCCAGAGGGTCAACCGGGCCCTGGCCGCTCTGCCGGAACGTCAGCGCGAGGCTATCGTGCTGTGTCACTATCAGGAGCTGGGCAATATCGAGGCCGCGGGGCTGATGTCGGTCAGCGTCGAGGCGCTGGAAAGTCTTCTGTCGCGGGGCCGCCGGACCCTGCGTCAGACATTGTCGGATCTGGCACCGGGTGCTGAGACGTGACGCGCATGAGGAGACTTGAGATGGATGAGGCGAGGCTGAAGGCCCTGGCCGATATCTGGGGCGGCGATCTGCGTCGCTGGCCGGCGGGGGATGCGGAGGCGGCGCAGACGTGGTCGATCGCCAATCCCGCGCTGGCAGAGCGTGTCCTGTTCGAGGCTCGCCAGCTCGATGCCGCCCTGGATGCGTCGCCCCGACCGGTCGTGTCCTCGGCCCTGCGGGACCGCGTGCTGGCATCCGCCGCGACGGCGGGTCTGAAAGCACGAGCCGGTCTGCCCGCCGCGCTGAAACGTCTGTTCTGGATCGGCGGGGTCGGCTGGGCCGCCGCCGCCTGCGCGGGGGTGGTGTTCGGCACCTCTCTCGGCAGCCAGATGGCAGCCGAGCGCCAGACCGATCTGGTGCTGGAGCAGGCCCTGCTGCCCAGCCTCGACGACACCACGGTGCTGGGATGAAGACGCGGACCGTGGCCATCGTCCTGGGCGTCGCTCTGGCCGTGTCGGTCGGCGTCAACCTGTTCGCGGCGACGGCCGCCTATTCGGTGCTGTCGCGCCAGGACCACGCGGATCAGCGCCAGGACCAGCAGCGCCGCCCCTCCAGCCGCGAACTGATCAGCGATCTGAGCCCCGAGGCTCGCCAGCCGGTCCGTCAGGCGCTGCGCGCCGCCGCCCAGCGCGCCCGCCCGGAATTCCAGGCCTCGCGCGACGCGAAGCGTCAGGCGATCGCCGCCGCCTCGGCCGAGCCGATGGATGCCGCGCGCGTCGCCGCCCTGCTGGATCAGTCGCGCGCCGCCG
Organism: Brevundimonas sp. P2_A6; assembly: GCF_056404975.1. Lineage (NCBI taxonomy): Bacteria > Pseudomonadati > Pseudomonadota > Alphaproteobacteria > Caulobacterales > Caulobacteraceae > Brevundimonas > Brevundimonas sp. P2_A6. The sequence continues at coordinate 134,116 of NZ_JBFUCZ010000001.1, forward strand.
AGGTTCGAGGCCGCGAGATGCTGGAGGCGGACGCCATCGCCATCCTTCGGACTCTGAAGCCCGCGGATCGCGCGGTGCTGGCCCAGATGCTGAACGCTCGCGGACGTGGCGGCGGTCGTGGCCACCCTCGGGATCAGGCCAGCCGCCCGGCTCCGCCCGCGACCTAGGCCGCGCGCGCCTGGCGGTTTTCGACTTGGGCGGGCTTCTGGATCGGGATGTCGAAGCTGACGGTCGTGCCTTCGCCGGGCGTGCTGGTCATCGTCATCTCGCCGCCGTGCAGTTCGATCAGGGACTTGGTCAGGGCCAGGCCCAGCCCAGTGCCCTGCGTCGTCTTGGAGTGCTGGCCTTCGACCTGTTCGAAGGGCTGGGCCAGACGCGCCAGGTCGGCCTCCGCGATGCCGATGCCGGTGTCGGCCACGGCGATCCGCACCCGTCCGGCGTCCTCCTCGACGATGGAGACCGTGATATCGCCGCCCTCGGGCGTGAACTTCACCGCGTTGGAGATCAGGTTCAGCATCACCTGTTTCAGTCCGCGATAATCGGCCTCGATCTCGGGCGGGTCCTGGGCCTCGAGCGCCAGGGTCAGGCCGCAGTCCTGCGCCTTGCCCCGCATCAGCCGGATGGCGTCCTCGCACACCTCGGTCAGGGAGACCGGCTCGTAGTGCAGGGTCATCTTGCCCGCCTCGATCTTGGCCATGTCGAGGATGTCGTTGATCAGGCTCAGCAGGTGCTGGCCGGACTTCAGGATGTCGTGGGCATAACCCTTGTATTTCTCATGGCCCAACGGCCCGAACATCTCGCCGGCCATGATCTCTGAAAAGCCGTTGATGGCGTTCAGCGGCGTGCGCAGCTCGTGGGACATGTTGGCCAGGAACTCGGACTTGGCCTGGTTGGCGGCCTCGGCCCGGGTCATTGCGATCTCGTACTTGCGGGCGAGCAGGGACAGTTTTTCCTGGCTGGCCTCCAGTTCATCGACGGTCTTGCGCAGGCTGTCGGCGGCGCGCTGGCGCTCCACCTCCTGGCGACGGATAGCGGTCACGTCCGCGGCGGTGATGACCGTGCCGCCGTCGCCGGTGAAGCGTTCGGAGAGCTGAAGCACCCGTCCGTCGTGCAGTTCCACCTCCCGGGCCCCCGCTCGACCTTCGGGCGAGGGCCGGTCGGCCTTGATCGCCAGGGCGGCGATCCGGTTCAGCTCGTCCTTCATCGCCCCCCTGCGCACCGCCTCGTCGGCGAACCCGAAGGCATCCTTGAAGGCCTGGTTCCACAGGATCAGCCGACCGTGTTTGTCGAACAGGACGAAGGCGTCCGATACGCTCTCGATACCGTCGCGCAGACGCCCCTCGGCGGCCTGGGCCTGGGCCTTGGCGCGGCGGGCCTCGGTGATGTCCATGGCCACGCCCAGGATCATGCCATATCCGTCGTCGCCCCGGCGGCCCTGGGCCTGGCCCCGCGCGTCGATCCAGCGTGCCCCGCCGGTCTCCAGAGGCACGGCGAACGTCACCTCGAAGGCCCCGAACGTCGCCGCCTGGCGCAGGGCGTGTTCGACCAGATCGCGATAGCGCGGATGAATTCGCTCGATCACGGCCGTGCTGGTCACCGATCCTCCGCCGGGCAGGCCCAGCAGGGCGGCCATATAGTCGGAGACCTCCACGGTCTCCGCGTCCAGGTTCCATTCCCAGACACCGCATCGCGCCGCCTCCACCGCCACGCGGAACCTGTGCTCGCTTTCGGCCCAGACTCTGGAGGCTCTGGACTGACGCCAGCGCTGCAGCAGGGCCAGGCCGAGCACCAGAACACCCAGTCCAAGCGGTGCGATCACCAGCCACAGATCGCTGATGACTGCGGCGGCACCGGTCGACTGGGGGTGCCAGGCGACCGCGACCAGCCCGTTCTCTCCCACGGTGGCCCCCGCGACGGTCACGGTCTGGCTGCCGGCCTTTCCAGCCAGGGGCTTGGGCGTATTCAGGAGGGCGGTTCGTGGCAGGCCGAGGCGAGCGTCGATCGTCGTCGGTGTGCCGATCACCTGTCCGTCCGACCCGACAATCAGCACATGGTCACCGCGCGGCAAGGCCGTGCGCGCGGTCAGGGTCCGCGCGCCGACGGCGCGCTGTCGCAAGATTCCTCGGGTCGTCGACACGAAGTCTTCGGGTGCGGCCCCACTCGCCGCCAGCCGCGCTCCGTCCGGTCCGGTCACCAGAAAGGCCGTCTCGGGTGCCACGGCGCGACCGGCCTCGACCGCGTCCAGAGGCCTGTCCGGCGCGCTGGCCAGGCGTTCGGCGGTGACGTCAAGCCCCAGTTGCGCCCGGCTCAAGGCCGCATTCAGACGCGCCGCCGCCAGCTGCGCATCGACGACCAGGGCCTGTTCCCGCAAGGCCTCCGCCTCGCGTGCGGGGCGCGTGCTTTCGCGCGCGAACATCAGGACATAGATGGCCAGGCCCAGCGTCAGGGCGAGGACAAGCACGCGCGCCCAGGCCGGCAGGCCGTCTGGCCTGTCCGCCGAACGGCGCCCTGGCTGCTGAATGCGGCGCTCTTTGCCCCGCAAGGCGCTCTCCCCGGACAGGTCGCGGCCTGATCCGGCGGGGCCGGGTGCGCGCGTTCTCGACGACGCCCTGGAATCTAAGCTGCGTCGCGGAATCCTGTCGAGGTCTGGTTAACGAAAGATGAGGCGGTGAATCCGCGGGTGCCGGTCGGATGCGTGAAAAAGGCCTCAGGCCGCGGCCCGGGCGGCCATCTGGGGCGCGACGCCCTGTTGCACGTCGGTGGGCGTCATCGTGATCTGGGTCACGCCTTTCAGGATGTCGCGGGCCTCACGGGCCAAGGCCAGACTTTCGGCCGGGGCGTCGTCCGGGCTTTCGGCCACCGCGTCGATCAGCCGTTGCGCCAGTTGCATCAGTCGGGGCGCGGCCACGATCAGGCGACCCTGAAACTCGATCTTTTGCGGGTCGCGATCGTACTCGGCCCCCGGTACGCGCCAGCCACCCCAGTCGGCGGCGTCGGTCACGACGACGGGATAGGTGCCCGGATAGGGGTGATGCGGCACGTCCTCGGCGGTCTGCCACTTGTTGCGCGCCCGAAGCAGGCGCCAACTGCCGAGCTGCGCACCCGCCTCGTCCTCGACCGGCAGGGTCAGCTCGCCGGCCTGAAACTCCCGCCCCAGCCCGACGTCATAGGTGACGCGCACGGGTTCCTCGAACCCCTTGGCCCAGACGGGCTGCACGCGCTCGATCTGCGCCCAGGCACCGACGCATTCGACCCAGACCTTCTGGCCCTTTTGAAACTGTGCACGCGCCATACGGGCTACCTTCGATCGTTCCTTTCCACCCTGCCGGACGCGCCGTTGACGCGCGGTGTCCAGACAGGGTGAAGCAGGGGTGAAGGCGATCAGGCGGGCTTGGAGATGGTCTCCAGCGTCTCGCCGACGGATTTCTCCTTCACCCGCGCCGACAGGTCGCCCAGCGAAACGACGCCGACCAGCGTCCCGTGACGATCCAGCACGGGCAGGCGGCGGATCTGGCCGGACGCCATCAGGTCGAGCGCGACCTTCAGATCGTCGCTGTCCAGAACGGTCGTGATGCCGGTGGTCATGACTTCGCTGACCGGAGCGGACCCCGGCTTGCCCTGACCCAGTCCGCGCACGGCGATGTCGCGATCGGTGACGGTGCCGACCAGGGTGGTGCCGTCCGACACCGGAAGGAAACCGAAATTGCCCGCTCCCATGCGTGCCGCGACCTCCTGGATCGGATCGGCGGGCCGGGCGACCTGCACGTCCTTGCTCATCACATCCTTGATCTTCACGACGGAACTCCGGGTCTGCTGCGTTGAACCCTCAGAACCCGCCGTTCACGGCGACGTTCCCCCACAGGGGCGGCGACAAGCGTGGCCGTTCATCTAGCTGTCTGTTTGACAACAGACGGCTCAGACGCGTGTCAGCTTCACCGTGGTGTTCTGGTCCTCGCCGCCCAATCAAGGGCAGGTGAATGAGGAAGAGAAGATCATGACGACCGCCCTGACGAAGAAAGCCCTGCTTTCGCTGCTGGCGGCGTCGGCGGTCGCGATCGCGACGCCGACGCTGGCTCAATCCTACGGTGGCCACCACGGCGGTGGCTACGGAGGGGGCTATGGCCAGGATTACAACGGCGGCTGGAATGGTGCCGGCCTGAACGGTGATCAGGCCCGCCTGTCGCAGCGCATCGACCGCGCCGCCTACTCCGGCCGGATCAGCCGCCGCGAGGCCCAAGGTCTGCGCTGGCAGTTGACCGAGTATCAGCGCCTGGAATGGCAGTATCGCCGCGATGGCCTGAGCCGCTGGGAACGCCGCGATCTGGAAGAGCGTCTGGACCGGATCAGCCGCGCCCTGCGCGACGACCGCCGCGACGGCGGCTGGCGCGACCGCTACTGAACCGTCATGACCGGACAGAGGGGCCGTCTCCAAAAGGGGGCGGCCCTTTTGCTTTGTGCAGCGCAAGGCTAAGCCCCGGCTCGAAACCGGAGCTGCCCATGACCGCCGCCAACGATGCCCGCGCCATCCTGACCCGTCTCGGCGTGCCGGACGAGGCGTTCGCCGATGCTGGCTTGCCCACTCGCTCACCCATCGATGGATCGATCGGCGTGTCGGTCCGCGCCGACGATACGAGCGACATCGACACAGCCCTGTCCGTCGCCACAACTGCCTTTGACGCCTGGCGGCGCGTGCCGGCCCCGCGCCGGGGTGAGCTGGTTCGGCTGCTGGGCGAGGAGCTGCGCGCGGCCAAGGACGACCTGGCCCTGCTCGTCACGCTGGAGGCCGGAAAGATCGTCTCCGAGGGCCTGGGCGAGGTGCAGGAGATGATCGACATCTGCGACTTCGCCACCGGCCTGTCGCGTCAGCTCTATGGCCTGACCCTGCCAAGCGAACGCCCTGGGCATCACATGCGCGAGACCTGGCAGCCGCTGGGGCCGGTCGTGGTCATCTCGGCCTTCAACTTTCCGGTCGCCGTCTGGGCCTGGAATGCGGCCCTGGCCCTGGTGTGCGGCGATCCCGTGATCTGGAAACCGTCGGAGAAGACGCCGCTGACGGCCTTGGCGGTCCAGGCCGTGGCACGGAAAGCCCTGGCCCGGTTTGGCGACGCGCCGGAGGGCCTGATCCAGCTGCTGATCGGCGGGCGCGACGTGGGCGAGGCGCTGGTGGCCGATCCGCGCGTGGCCCTGGTATCCGCGACCGGATCGACGCGGATGGGCCGGGCCGTGGCGACGACCGTCGCCGGGCGATTGGGGCGGTCGCTGCTGGAGCTGGGCGGCAATAACGCCATGATCGTCACGCCCTCTGCCGACATGGACATGGCGGTGCGGGCCATCGCCTTTTCCGCCGTCGGCACCTGCGGCCAGCGCTGCACGACCTTGCGCCGCCTGCTGGTGCATGAGGACGCGGCCGAGCCCATGATCGCGAGACTGGCCGCTGCCTATGCCAGTCTGCCCATCGGCGATCCGCGCGACCCTGGCACCCTGGTCGGTCCCCTGATCGACGAGGATGCTGCGGCGGCGTTCGACGCCGCCCTGGCCCAGGCGGTGGCAGAGGGTGGAACCGTCGTCGTCGGCGGGACGCGGGTAGAAGGCCCCTATGTCCGGCCCGCCATCGTCCGCATGCCGACCCAGAGCGCGGTGGTCCGGCACGAGACCTTCGCGCCGATCCTCTATGTCCTGACCTGGAGCGATTTCGAGGATGCCGTGGCGATGCAGAACGATGTGCCCCAGGGCCTGTCCAGCTGCGTCTTCACCGACAGTGTGCGAGAGGCCGAGGCCTTCCTGTCGGCCTGGGGTTCGGACTGCGGCATCGCCAACGTCAACATAGGCCCGAGCGGAGCAGAGATCGGCGGCGCCTTCGGGGGCGAAAAGGACACCGGCGGTGGACGCGAGAGCGGCTCGGACGCGTGGAAATCCTACATGCGGCGCCAGACCCAGACGGTGAACTTTTCGGCCGACCTGCCGCTGGCCCAGGGCGTGACGTTCGCGGTCTGAGGTCATCCGCGACAGAACCGCGCCTCGACGCGGGCACCGCGCGTCCCCATTGTTGATCCATGAACCGTCGTGACCTCCTGACCCGGGCCGCGCTGCTCGCCGGTGGGCTGGGCGGAGCCTGGTGGCTGCGCGACAATGTGCTGTGGCGCGATCCGGCGGTCAGCTTCGGCGCGGACGGCACCAGCGGCTGGGTCCCCTATGACGCGCCGCGCGCCGCGACGCCTACGGCGCTCGTCACCATCGCGGGTCAGACCGTTCGCGCCCTGATCGACAGCGGCGCGCAGTATTCGGTCATCGACAGCGGGCTTTTCGACGCGCTGGGCCTGACCCGTGCCTTCGATCTGCCGCTGGTGGCCTATGGCGTCGGGGGCGGTGCCCAGATGGGGCGGGGCACCACGCTGCAGATCGCGCTGGGCGGTATGCGCATCACGGACCTGCGCGCGGCTATCCTGGCCCTGGGTCCCCTGGCGATGCGCGAGGGGCTGTCGGCTCCACTGATCCTGGGCCAGGACGTGCTGGGGCAGGCGGTGCTTGAACTGGACACGGCCGGGCGTCGGCTGCGCTTTCATTCGCGGGTCGATCACATGCTGCCCACCGATGTCCTGCCGGTCGCGGTGGGCAAGTCGCGCGGAGCCCTGTCCACCGAGGTGACGGTCGAGGGCGCGCGGGTCCAGGCCGTGATCGACACCGGGGCCTCGGCCCTGATCGCCCTGGGTCGAGAAACGGCGCAGGACGCCGGACTGCTGGATGGCCGCCCGGTGCGACGGGGGGCCAGCATCGTGCTTGGCGGAGCCATCGCCTCCCAGCTCGTCCGGGCCCGGACGGTTACCGTCGGCGATCAGCTGTATCGGGACGTGGAGACCGCCATCTATGCCGACGTGGCCCTGCCGGGTTTCCCCAAGGCCCTGGTCGGGATGGAGGCCTTCGAGGGGCAAAGGCTGATCCTGGACCTGGGCGGCACGGCCCTTCACACCTCCCGGCCGATGGACCTGACGATCGGGTAAACTGGGCGGCTAGGGCCGCGTCTGGCCCGTGCCCGTCACCAGGTATTTGAAACTGGTCAGCTGTTCCGCCCCGACCGGCCCCCGTGCATGAAGCCGCGAGGTCGAGATGCCGATCTCTCCGCCGAAGCCGAACTCGCCGCCGTCGGCGAACTGGGTCGAGGCGTTCCACAGCACGATGGCGCTGTCGACCGCCTGCTGGAAGGCGGCGGCGGCCCAGGCGTCCTCGGCCACGATCGCCTCGGTGTGGCCCGAGCCATAGGTGGCGATGTGGTCGATGGCCTGATCCAGCCCGTCCACGATCCGCACCGACAGCATGGGGGCCAGATATTCCGTGGACCAGTCGGCGTCTTCGGCCGCGTCCATGCCGGGCACCAGGGCCATGGCCTCGGCATCGCCCCGCATCGCGCAGCCCGCCGTGCTCAGGGCCTCGGCCACCGGCACCAGCAGCCGTTCGGCCGCCGCGCGATCGACCAGCAGGGTCTCCGTCGCGCCGCAGACGGACACCCGCCGCATCTTGGCGTTGACGACCACGTCCACCGCCATCGCCGGGTCGGCCGAGGCGTGCAGATAGGTGTGGTTCAAGCCCTCCAAATGGCCCAGCACCGGCACCCGTGCGTCGGCCTGGACCCGCGCCACCAGGCTCTTTCCGCCGCGCGGGATCAACAGGTCGATGTTGCCTTCCAGCCCCGTCAGCAGCGCGCCCACAGCCGCCCGGTCGGGTGTATCCACCAGCTGCACCGCATCGACCGGCAGCCCCGCCTCGACCAGTCCCTCGACCATGGCCGCATGGATCGCCCGCGAGCTTTCCAGACAGTCGGATCCGCAGCGCAGGATGGCGACATTGCCAGACCGGATCGACAGGGCGGCCGCGTCGGCCGTCACATTGGGGCGGCTCTCGTAGATGATGGCCAGCACCCCCAGCGGCGTCCGCACCCGCTGGAACGCCAGACCGTTCGGCCGGGTCCAGCGATCGGTCACGACCCCCAGGGGATCGGCAAAGGCCGCGACGGCGTCGACGCCCTCCGCCATGGCGGCGATGCGCGCGGGCGTCAGGGCCAGGCGGTCCTGCATGGCCTCGCTCATGCCGTTCGCCCTGGCCCGGTCGATGTCGCGTTCGTTGGCCGCCGAGATCGCCTCGGCCTGCGACCGCAGAGACCGGGCTGCTGCGGACAAGGCGCGGCTGCGCACCTCGGCCGGGGCAGTGCGAACGGCCGCCGCCGCCGCCCTCGCGCGGCGTCCCATGGCCAGCATCTCGTGTTCGATATCGCTCATCAGGTCAGCACCAGATCGTCGCGGTGGATCGCCACGCCCGGCCCCTTATAGCCCACGATGGCCTCGATCTCACCCGAATGACGGCCCAGGATCAGGGCCATCTCGTCGGCCGAATAGGCGGCCAGGCCGACGCCGATGGACGCGCCCGCGCTCTGCACCCGAACGCTGTCGCCCCGGTCGAACCGCCCCTCGATTCGCCGGACGCCCGAGGCCAGCAGGCTGCGTCCCCCCGCCAGGGCATCGGCCGCGCCCGCATCGATCTCCAGCAAACCCGCCGGTTCAAGACTCCCCGCGATCCAGGACTTGTAGGCCTGCATGGGGCTGGCCGGCGCGGTGATCAGCGTCGCCCGAGCGCCTTCGGTCACCGCCGACAGCGGACGCCCGACCAGGCCCGATACGATCAAGGTCGCGCACCCCGCCAGGCGTGCGATCCGCGCCGCCTCCAGCTTGGTGGCCATGCCGCCGGTTCCGACCGACGCCTCGGCATTGGCTCCGCCCGCCATGGCCAGGATGTCCGGCGTCAGCGCCTCGATCCGGTCCAGATGCGTCGCCTCGGGGTTCCGTCGGGGATCTGCCGTGTACAGACCATCGACGTCCGACAGCAGGATCAGCAGGTCCGCCCGCGCCAGCTGAGCGGTCCGGGCCGCCAGCCGGTCGTTGTCGCCGTAGCGGATTTCTTCGGTCGCGACGGTGTCGTTCTCGTTCACCACGGGCACGACGCCGAGCTTCAGCAGCGCCTCCAGCGTCGCCCTCGCGTTCAGCCACCGTCGGCGGCGTTCGGTGTCGTCGCGCGTCAGCAGCACCTGTGCCGTCGTCATGCCGCGAGAGGCCAGAGCCGTCTCCCACGCCTGCATCAGCAGCGACTGGCCCACGGCCGCCGCCGCCTGTTTCTCGTCCAGGCGCGCATTCCTCTCCAGACCCAGACGCCCGCGCCCAAGCGCCACGGCCCCCGATGACACCACGATCACGGACCGCTGGCCGGCCCGAAGCGCGGCGATATCCTCGGCCAGCCCCGCCAGCCAGGGCAGGGCGGCAGCGCGGCTCGCGCCATCCACGACCAGTGACGAGCCGACCTTCACCACGACCCGGCGGGCGTGGCGAAGGGCATCGGCGGCGGTGGCAGGCGGGGAGGCGATCACGGCGCGACCTTGGCCTCAGGCCGCGTGCACCGCAATATGCGATCAGACGGCGGTGTAGCTGTCGCAGACCGACGGATCGCCAGACTGGTATCCACGCCGCAGGGCATCGACCCGCTGGGCGGAGGTGCCGTGGGTGAAGCCGTCCGGATTGACCTGACCGCCCGAGCGGCGTTGCAGGGTGTCGTCACCGATCGCGGCGGCGGTTTTGGCCCCCTCTTCCAGATCGGCCTGATTCACCGCGACTTCGCCGTTCGAGACCGAGGCGGCATTGGCGGCCCAGACCCCGGCGTAGCAGTCGGCCTGAAGCTCCAGCCCCACGGAATACTGATTGGCCTCGGCCTCGCCGCGCGCGCGTTGCTGGGCGGCCTCGACCTGCTGAGAGGCTCCGGTCAGGGTCTGGACGTGGTGGCCGATCTCGTGCGCCAGCACATAGGCGCGCGCGAAGTCGGCGCCCGATGCGCCCAGCTGGGTCTCCATCTCTTCCCAGAAGGCCAGGTCCAGATAGACCTTGTTGTCCGACGGGCAATAGAACGGCCCCATCGCCGACTGGCCAAAGCCACAGCCGGTCTGGGTGCCTTGCGTATAGATGACGATGCTGTCCGGCGGCGTATAGCCGTCGATCTTGGAGGCCCAGACCTGGTTGATGTTGCCGCCGACGATGTCGACGAACTGGCCGGCCTGATCTTCGGGCGGGCCCAGTTTGCCTTCCTGACTGGCGCTGGCCCCGCCGAACTGGCTGGCGACCTGTTGGGTCGTGGACGGGTCGATGCCGAAGACGAAATAGCCGATCAGGCTCAGGACGACGACGCCGATCCCGCCACCCGCGACCGCGCCGCCACCCAGGCCGCGCCGATCCTCGATATTGCCACCGCCCCGTTGTCCACCCTGCCAGCGCATGCCCGTCTCCCAGTTTCCGATCCCAAGCTAGGCCGGAACGCAGGGGGAGGGGAAGGGATGCACGTCTCTATCGCGGCGAGCGGGACAGCCAGTCATCGATCTGGGTCACGCCCGATACCGTGGCCTCCCGGTTGCGGCGGGCCGCCTCGGGCGTCTGGGTCACCAGTGGCTGCAGGGGGATGTAGGGTTCGGGCGCGCGGGCGGCCTGGAGCTCCTGCTGGGTCAGGCGGGCGTTGAGCTGGTTCTGGCGGGCGAACGACGCCTGCTCCTGCGATCGCTGACGCAGGCGCTCGGTCTCATAGCGGTGCTGATCGGCGACCGAGGCTCCGTAATAGGGGCCGAGAATGCGCGTCTGGGCCATGGTGCCTCCGGCAACCGTCAGAAGGGCGAGGGCGGGAAGGAGAAGGTTCGTCTTCATGAAGCAAGACATGGGCATGAAGGCCGCCGTCGCCAAGCGTGGCCGCGACCTCGGTGCCCGCCGCACTAATCCAGGCTGAAGACGGAGCATCGCTTGATGGCGAAGTCTTCCAGTTCTCGCGTCGTCGGGACCTGATATTCCGCCAGGACCGTCAGGCCCTCGGCGCGAAAATAGGTCCGGTGGGGATCGCCGATCAGCACGCGCGATCCCTGCCGCCGGGCCTGTCTGAGCCAGGCCATGACCCGATCCGTCATCGGCTTTTCATAGCAGACGTCGCCCGCGCAGATGACGTCGATTTCAGGCGGATCGGCATCCAGAAGGTTCGTGTCGGTGAAGGCGACCTCGACGCCGTTGGCTTCTGCGTTCAGCGCCACCGCCGCCTCGCAGAACGGATCGATGTCGGCGCACAGAACGCTGGCCGCGCCCGCCTTCATCGCCGCGATGCCGACCAGCCCCGAGCCGGTAGCGAAATCCAGCACCGACTTGCCGGCTACCTCCAGTGGCGTATCCAGTAGCCAGCGCGCCAGCCCCTGACCGCCCGACCAGGCGAAGGCCCAGAACGGCGGCGGCAGGCCCAGGTCGCCCAGTTCTTCCTCGGTCATGCGCCAGATCGGCGTGATCTCGTCGGCCAGCCACAAAGAGATCGCCGGCGTGTGCGGCACGGCCTGAAGCCGGGTGTTGGCGAGGATGAAGGCGGACGGATCGGCGATGGCCATCTTCAGCGTGTGCGCCTTCGCGCCCGGTCCGGCTAGAGCCAGGGCGCCAGGATCGCGCGCACATCGACCCGCGCCTGCAGCCGGCTGGCCAGAAGATAGATCCCGCCCAGCTTCCTCTGGATGAACAAGGTGTCGATCGGCGGGATGTGCCAGACGGCCCGGTCCTCTGCGAAGGTCATGCCGCGCGTCCTCAACTGACCCACCACGGCCGTGTCGCCGAAGTCGAACGGCTCGGTCGCCTGGAACGGGGCCATGGCCAGGTCGAACATGGCCTCCAGACCGCTGCGGTCCTTGTTCAGCGCCCGCTCGTCGAAAAAGCCGATCCGCCGGGCCGCTTCGATCGCTCCGGCGCGATCATTGTCCAGCGCCGCCTTCAGAAAGATGCGATACTCATCGGCCACCTCCGGCCGAATCTCCCGCGTCGCCCCGAAATCCAGCAGCACGATCCGGCCGGTCGTGGCGTCGTGGCGATAGTTGGCGAAGTTGGGATCGGTCTGCATCAGGCCGAATTCGAACAGCTCGCGCAGCAGCAGGGTCATCAGGGCGGTGGCGACGCGGTCGCGTTCGGCCTGGGGCGCGCGGGTCAGGCCCTCGACCGGATCGCCGGGCAGATAGCTCATGGCCAGGACGTCGGGCCGGGTCAGTTCGGCGTGGAGGCGGGGCACGACGAAGTCCGGATGGTCGGCCAGCAGCGTTCCGAACCGGGCCAGATACCGGCCTTCCCGCTCGTAGTCCGCTTCTTCGTGCAGCTGGCGCTTGGCCTCGCCGAGCAGGGGCGTGACGTCCAGCTCGCGCGGCAACAGGCCCGAAACGCGCAGCAGGGTGGCCACATTGTCCACATCGCTGTCGATGCTGTTGCGGACCCCCGGATACTGGACCTTGATGGCCAGGTCCTCGCCGTCCAGCGTCAGGGCGCGGTGCACCTGTCCGATGGAGGCCGCGGCGATGGGGTCGAAGTCGAACCGCTGAAACCGTGTCTCCCAGCCCCGCCCCCAGCGCCGGTTCAGCGCGGCCCTCAGCTGCACCTGGGGCATCGGCCGGGCGTCGGCCCGCAGGCGCGCCAGGATGTCGGACAGCTCGGGCGGCAGCATCTCGCCCGCGTCCATGGAGATCAGCTGACCGACCTTCATCGCCGCCCCGCGCAGCTGGGCCAGCTGTTCGGTGACGCGCACGGCATTGGCCGGGGTCAGCAGCAGGTCGCCGACCGTGGGCCGCTTGCCCTGGCTGAACTGCCGCGCCCCCTCGGCCAGCATGCCGCCCGCGACACCCGAGGCGAGGCCGCCGAAACGGGCCAGACGCGAAAGCCTCCCGCTGGGGACGGCCATGCCGCGGGGCTCTGATGGGGGCTGGCGCATGCGGACAGACATGGGCCGGGCGGAGACGAACCGGAATGCGGCATGACCGCCGGGTGCGTCAGGGCGTCAGATCAGCTCGACCCTGGCGACGATCGCGGCCTCGTCGCCGACGCCCAGGCCCTCGGTGAAGTAGGCCTCGATCCACCGGGCGATCCCGGACGCGTTTGTGATCGCCAGATCGACGGTCAGATACTGGCGCGGCTGAAAAGCGACGATCGTGCCACCACCCAACGACGCGACCAGGGCGTCCGGCCAGTCTTCGGCGCGCGAGGCCATGTTCAACTGTCCGTCGACAAACTGGACCCACAGATCGTCGTCGCCCTCGACCGACAAGGTGGCGCACAGGCCGACCGGACCCTGCTGGCATCGGGTCACCGCGTCCTGGATGATGGCGAAGGCATCTCGGGTCATGCGGTCGGCATCCGGCTGCTGGCGGCCCTGAGGACGTCGATATAGCCCGTGGCCACCTCCATGTTCGCCGCCTGCGGTCGGGCGGCGATCGCCCGATGCAGGCGCGGCAGGCTCCAGCAGGGGACGTGCATGAACAGGTGGTGCTCGGCATGGAAGTTGACCCAGTAGGGGGCGATGAAGGCCCGCTCCCACCAGGTGGCGCGTGTGGTTCGGGCCGCGCGGAACGGGTCGGTGGCTGACCCTTCGACGCAGGCATGTTCGGCGATGTTCCTCAACCGCGTGACCAGCGGAAACCAGGTCGCCATGGGCAGCAGCCACAGCGCGAAATACGCCCACCACACACCGACCAGCGTCAGCGCGATCAGAACGCCCGCGTTGACCAGCAGGAAAGGCAGCACCGACTGGCCCGTCACGACGGCGTCGTAGTCGTGGGCCTCAGGCTGGGCCGTGCCGGCCTTGCGCAGGGCGAGCGGCAGCAGCACCCGCTGCTTGAAGAAAGTCTGGCCGGTCAGGTCGCGGATCATCTTGCGGCGCAGCGAGCCGCGCGTGACCGGAAAGGGTGCCGACAGCATCAGGTCCGGATCTTCCGCCTGCTGGGCGAACCGATGGTGCGACAGGTGATAGGGGCGATAGATGGGCAATGCCGCTCCGACCGGCACCGCGCACAGCCAGTGACCCATGAAATCGTTCAGCCGCTGATCCTTCGCCAGCATCCCGTGAGCCGCCTCGTGCATCAGGATGGCCAGGCCCAGCTGACGCGTGCCTACGACCATGACGCAGAGCGGGATCAGCAGCGGCTGCCAGATCCCGACCGCCATGGCCAAGGCGATGACGCCCCAGGCGTGCAGCACCAAAAGCGGCCCCTTCCAGGAGGACTTCTCGCGGAACGGAGCCCAGTCCTCTGCGGTGAACAGATCGGTGGGCGAGATGCGGGGGGCGGCGGCCATTGACCCAGATTAGGCCCCGTGGCCTGATCGTCAAACCGTCGCACGACCGTGCCAATCGGGACGTTCAGTAAAAGGATCGACCCATGCGCAGACTTCTGGCCGCAGCCCTTCTTTTCTCCAGCATCCTCGGCGCGGGGACGCTGATTCCGATCGGGCCGGGCGCGCAGGCGGCCAGTTTCGACTGCACACGAGCCCGTCGCGCGGACGAGGTCGCCATTTGCGGCAACCGTTCATTGGAAGACGCGGACGTGAAGATGAGCACGACCTACACCCTTGTGCTTCAGCTGGTGGGGATGGGCGTGCGGGGTGATCTGCGCGACAGTCAGACCGCCTGGTTACGCGAACGTGGCCGTTGCGGCGGTAACGTCAACTGTATCGCCCAGGCCTATCAGGCGCGCACCCGCAGGCTCGAGGCCATATTCCAGACCGTCGTCAGGCAAGGCCCGTTCTGACGTCAGCCTGACCTGACAAAAGTCAGGTTGACATGATACGACGTCGATGTAAGGTAGGCCTTACATCGGAGAGCTACCATGCAACTGCCCAAGGTGTGGGACGCGGCCCACAAGAAGTATTTCATCCGCACCAACTGCTTCATGGCCGGCTATGTCGCCGTCAACGTCGCGGCCATCTTTGGCGCGTTCGACCAGATCATCGGAAAGCCCGCTGGCCTGGCGCTGGGCATCATCGTGGCCGCGCCGATCGCGGGTCAGGTCTGGGCCACCCTGTCGCTGATCAATGAGGCGGACGAATTCGTGCGCGTCCTGACGGCCAAGCGGTTCATCCTGGCCTCCGGTCTGGCCATGGCTCTGTTCTCGGGCTGGGGCTTCATGGAAAGCTATGGCGGCGCGCCGCATGCGCCCGGCTGGATCGTCTACATCCTGTTCTGGGGCCTGTTCGGCCTGGTGTCGCCCTTCGTGCGGGACAGCCGCTGATGCGGAACTCGCTGCGTGACCTGCGCACCGCGCGCGGCTGGACCCAGGAACAGCTGGGCCAGGCCCTGGGCGTCTCGCGCCAGGCGGTGAATGCCCTGGAAACAGAGAAGCACGATCCGTCCCTGGACCTCGCCTACCGGATCGCAACCGTCTTCGGCCAGCCGGTCGAGACCATCTTCGAAAACCCCCACGCCTGACGCACCGATCAGGCTCAACCTCCGAAGGACATCGACATGCGTTTTCAGACCGCCCTTCCGCGGTGCCGGCGCCCCCTTGCCTGGTTCCCGATCATCGTCGCCATCGTCGTCGCCTGCGCCGTCGGCCAGAACCAGGCGAAGGCCGAGCCTGCCCAGGCCGTTCAGACGACCCCCTTCACGTCCGACCGGCTGTCGGTCGAGGTGATCGGTGCTGGCCCCGACGTCATCCTGATCCCGGGCCTGGCCTCCTCGCGCGAGGTCTGGCGGCCCCTGGCCACCCGGCTGGCGGCCACGCACCGGGTTCATCTGGTGCAACTCGCCGGTTTCGCGGGCGAGCCCTGGATCCACGGCGACGGTCCCTTCGTCCAGCCCGAGGTGGATGAGCTGGCCCGCTACATCGCGCAAGCCGGTCTGGATCATCCCGCCGTCATCGGCCATTCGATGGGTGGCCTGTCGGGCCTGCTGCTGGCCCAGCAGCATCCGGACAGCATCGGCCGCCTGCTGATCGTCGACGCCCTGCCGTTCTACAGCGCCATTTTCGGGCCCGGCGCGACGGTGGAGGGGGCTCGCCCCTTCGCGGCCCAGTTCGCCGCCGGAATGCTTTCCGCAGACGACGCGACTTTCCGCACGCAGCAGGCCCAGGCCGCCCAAGGTCTGGCCCGCGATCCGGCCATCCGTCAGACCATGGTCGAATGGTCGATGGCCAGCGACCGCCATGCCCTCGCCGCCGCCTTGACCGACGTGATGACCACCGACGCCCGGCCCGGGCTGGCCGCCATGACCACGCCCGTGACGGCGATCTACGCCACCGACGCCGACGGCGGCCCGCCACCCGCGATGGCGCAAGCCCTGTGGACGCAGGAGTATTCGACCCTGCCCGGCGTCACCCTGATCGCCGTCGACGGCAGCCGCCATTTCATCATGGCCGACCAGCCTGCGCGCTTCGACGCGATCGTGGATCAGTTCCTGAAGTAGCTCAGGCGGCGGCGGGCTTCGGCTCGCCGCCGAACTCGTCGGCATAGGCCGGGGCGATCAGGCCGCGGAACGCGCTCTGCGGCACGGTGATCTGGAACGCGCCGTCGGAATAGGGCCCGACCAGATAGGGCGCGATCAGGAACACGAGCCCGCCCGCCTTGCCCGGCGTCACGCCTTGCGCCAGCACGAACGGCGTGGTCGCCGCCTTGGGGCAGGTCCACATCTCCCCGGTCAGGGACACGGTCTGCGCCTCCGGATCGCGCTTCTTCTTCTCGGCATTGATGGCGGCGCACAGGGCCGTGTCGAGCGCCGACAGATTGGCCCCCTTGATGAACAGGTCGGACGCCGTGATCTCGCGCTTCAGCGCCTTGTCCCACAGGATCGACAGGAAGGATGAGTTGGGGTGGGCCCCGCCCGTATCCTCGGTATCGGTACGCGCCAGGCTGAACAATTTTCCGGTTTCGGCCCCCGATGCGATGTCGATCGACTTGTCGTAGGCGCGCATCCCCTCATCGGTCCCGGCCTCGGACAGATCGCCCTGGGCCCCTTCGGCGAACTCGCGAAGGTCGGCGACAGTCCGGGCATAGAGCGCCGCATGAAGGTCCGGCTGGGCCTTGATGGCGATCGGCAGCTTCAGGCTGACCTCGGCGTAGGGCGTCTTGGACTCGTAGGCCATCGGGGCGGCGGCCTCGGCCGGGGTCACGGCGGCTCCCGGGGTCGGCGCAGGCGTCGCCTCGACCGGCTTGTCGCGGTTGCACCCGGCCAGCGTTCCGGCCACGGCCAGACTGATGACGAGGCTGCGGATGGCGAGGGTCATGACGATCTCCGGTTCAGAGCGACAGTGTTAGCCCACCCAGAGCGATCGCCGCCAGCAGGATCAGCCCGGCCTCGCGGTTGGACTTGAACAGCCGCAGCGCCAGCGCCCCGTCCTCGGGCACCAGCGTCCGCACCTGCCAGACGAAATGCGCGCCATAGGCCGCCAGCACGACGAAGAAGCCCAGACCCAGTCCGGCCGCCACCCCCGCCGCCACGGCGCACAGGGTCGCCAGCGTGTAGAAGACCGCGACGCCGCGTCTGATGTCCTTGCCCAAACGCCGGGCCGTGGACTTCACCCCGACCATGGCGTCGTCCTCGATGTCCTGCAGAGCGTAGATGGTGTCGTATCCCAGCGTCCAGAACACCCCGCCCAGATAGAGCAGGGCGGCTGCGGCCGTCAGCGAACCGTTCACGCCTGGAACGGTGTCGAAGATGGGCCACTGGCCCGTCGCCATCATCGTCTTGGCATAGGCCCAGGCGAAGAACGGAAGGATTCCCGCCGCCGCCGCGAACCCCATCAGCGCGCCCCAGTTGAACGTCAGCCCCAGCCACGCCTGCGGCCACCAGGTAATCCGCTTCATGAACGGATAGGCCGCCACCAGCGCCAGCGATCCGACGCCCAGCAGCACCGCGGTCAGGTTCAACGTCAGCAGGATCAGAAGACTGATCAGGCTGCAGGCGACCAGAAATCCCCAGGCCTGTTTCACGCTGATCCGGCCCGACGGGATCGGTCGCTGTGCCGTGCGGGCCACCTGCACATCGATGTCCCGGTCGACGATGTCGTTGAACGCGCACCCCGCCGCCCGCATCAGACAGGCCCCGATGCCGAAGCCGATGAACAGCCAGAGGTCGCTGAGCTCTGGCGCGCGTTGATATTGCGCGATGGCCAGGGTGATCCCCTGCCAGCCGGGCAGCAGCAGCAGCCAGATGCCGATCGGCCGGTCGAACCGGCCCAGCTTCAGCCAGGGCTTCAGCCCCTCGGGCGCGCGGGCATCGACCCAGTTTCGACCGGCATCGGGAAGGGGAGCGGACATGGGATGGGCGATAGCATCCCCGCGCCGCTTCGTCAGGTCGTCGCTTGCGTCAGTCTTTGCCGCGCGTCGAGCGCCAGGAACACGCAAATGGCCAGCAGACCGATGTCCTTGGCCAGGAACTGACCGGTCCCGCCAAGGGCCGGGAAGCTGTAGCCGGGCTCGACGATGCCCGGCGCGGTGAAGAAGAAGCTCAGCGTCACCAGGAAGGTCGCCGTGCCCATCAGCCCGCCGACCAGGCCCGCCAGCGGAAATCGGCCGCCGACGGCGATCAGAACGCCGGCCGAAACCTCCAGCACCCCGATCACATTCGACGCGCCCTGGACGCCCAGAAGCGGATACATCCAGCCGAACAGCCAGTAGTGTTCCGCGATGCCCTGCACGCCCTCGGCCTCATAGGGCAGGAACTTCATATAGCCGAACACCAGCAGGATCAGCACGATCCCCAGGCGCAGGGCGGCCCTCGCATCAAGGGCGGGACGGGCGTCGAGGGTCGATGGCGTGGTCATGCAGGGCTCCGGACAGGTCAGCCCCGGTTCGCCCCCGGCCCGGAAACGGTTACAGACTCAGCCCCGCCGCACCAGCAGCACGCCGCCGATGACCAGGGCGACGCCCGCGATCCGCGTCAGGCTGATCGGGTTCTGCGGCACGCCCAGGGCGCCGAAATGGTCCAGCACCAGGCTCAGCAGCAGCTGACCCGCCACCATCAGGGTGATGGTCATGGCCACCCCCAGGCGGGGCACCGCCCAGGCCGCCGCCACGACGAAGATCGCGCCATAGAGCCCGCCGAACCAGGCATAGGCGGGCAGGGCCTTGGTCGCGACCATGTCCGGCCGGGTGTGCAGGATGGCGGCGATGATCCCCAGCGCGGCGGTACCCACGGCGAAAGAGATGAAGGCCGCATTGACCGGGCTGGCCACGGCAGAGGCCAGCCGCGCGTTGGTCGGGGCCTGAAGCGCGGTCGCGCCGCCGGCCAGGACGACGGCCAGCATGGCCAGATAAGGGGCGAAGTTCATGGCGTGCCTCTACCAGTTCGGATCGACGCTCGCGCCGCCGAAAATCTCGGCTAACCGCGCGACGGTGGATCGGTGGGCATCGACGGGCAGATCGGCGGGGTCGAACCAACCGGTCTCGGCGATCTCTCCGTGATGGGTCAGCTCGCCGGGCGTGAAGGCGTCGAACCGATAGACCGCGACATGGTCCCCGCGAAAGAATCGCTCGTTGGAATGCAGCGACAGCAGGTGTCCGGGCGCGGTGGCCTTCAGCCCCGTCTCCTCGAACAGTTCGCGCGCGGCGGCATCCAGACAGGTCTCGCCCCGATCGACGCCGCCGCCCGGCAGCCACCAGCCGGCCAAGTAGGTGTGCTTGACCAGCATGACGCGGCCCCGATCGTCGACCGCCACCGCCCGCACGCCCAGCGTCATGCCCCGGGTCGCCCGTGAGAAGGCGAAGAACAGAGGGCGGGTGAAAGGCTCGATTCGGGCGCGCCAAGGCATGTCCACCAGCATGGCAGGCTCTGCCGCCGTGGCCAAAGGCATCCGCATCGTCGGAGCGGAAAATTCGCCGTGACAAAGCCGTGTTCGGGGACCAAGCCTGACCATCGAACCCGGAGCATGCTGCCGTGAACCCTGACACCCGCGAAATCCTGTCCAAGGTCCCGGCCATCACGGCGGGCTTCTGGCTGATCAAGATCCTCGCCACCACGCTGGGAGAGACCGGCGGCGACACGGTCAGCATGACCATGGGGCTGGGCTATCTGACCGGCACGGCCATCTTCATGACCGTGCTGATCGTCCTGGTCGCGGCCCAGATCATGGCCAGGCGATTTCATCCCTTTCTGTACTGGGCGACGATCATCGCCTCGACCACGGCGGGCACGACCCTGGCGGACTTCGCCACCCGGTCGCTGGGCATCGGCTATACCGGCGGGTCGGCCCTGCTGCTGGCGGCTGTCCTGGCCTCGCTGCTGGCCTGGCGGCTGACGCTGGGGTCGATCGCGTCGGACACCGTCAGCACGCCCCGGGCCGAGGCCTTCTACTGGGTCACAATCACGCTTTCCCAGACGCTGGGCACGGCGCTGGGCGACTGGACGGCCGACACCGGCGGGCTCGGCTATCTGGGCGCGGCGGTGGTTTTCGGCGGCCTGCTGGCGCTCGTCGCCGGGCTGGCGTTGTGGACACGGGTCAACCGGGTGCTGCTGTTCTGGGCCGCCTTCATCCTGACCCGGCCGCTGGGCGCGGTCGTCGGCGACTTTCTGGACAAGCCGGTCGATCACGGCGGTCTGGCCTTCAGCCGCCCCGTCGCCTCGGCCGTTCTGGCGGTCGTGATCCTGGTCCTGATCCTGTTGCTGCCCCAGCGCGCGGGGCGTCATCCGGGCGAGGGCGGGAATGCAGGCGACGGAACGCCGCAACCCGCGTGATCGTTCGGCTTGAACAGGCGGACCGGCCGCTGTATCGCACCGCCTGAACAGGAGAGTTCCATGATCGCCCTCGGCATCATCATCGGTTTCGTCGTCGTGCTCGCTGCTGTGAACCTGTTCGAGTTCGGCCGGGTTGACTGACACACCTTTGGCGGCAGCGCTGGTCACCGGCGGCGCGCGCCGCATCGGTCGCGCCATCGTCCTGGCCCTGGCCCATCGTGGCCATGACGTCGCCATCCATCACCGCGACTCGAAAGACGAGGCCGAGGCGGTCGCCGCCGAAGTGCGCGCCCTGGGGCGTCGTGCAGCCGTCGTGGCCGCGGACCTGACCGACGAAGCCGACGTCCGCACCCTGATCCCCGCAGCCTCGGCCGCCCTCGGCTCGCTGTCGGTGCTGGTCAACAATGCCTCTGTGTTCGAGGACGACCGCGTCGGGTCGCTGTCGCGCGAAACCTGGGACGCCCACATCGAGACGAACCTCCGCGCCCCTGTCGTGCTGGCCGAGGCCTTCGCCGACCAGGCTCCGGACGGGTCGGCCATCGTCAACCTGCTGGACCAGCGGGTGCTGAAGCCCGATCCCCGCTTCATCTCCTATGCGATTTCGCGGAACGGCCTGTGGTGGGCGACGCGCACCCTGGCCCAGGCGCTGGCCCCGCGCGTCCGCGTCAACGGCGTCGGGCCCGGACCCACGCTGAAGTCCATCCATCAGTCGGACGAGGAGTTCGCAGCCGAGGCCGCCGCCGTGCCGCTGCGCCACGGAGCCTCGCCCGATCAGATCGCCGAGGCCGTCCTGTATCTGGTCCATGCCCGATCCGTGACCGGCCAGATGATCGCCGTCGACGGGGGTCAGCACCTGGCGTGGCGCACGCCCGATATCGCGCCGGAGTCCTGAAACCGTGGCCACCGTCCAAGAACCCCGCCGAGAAGGCCTGACCATTTTTGTCGAAGGTCTGAAGGTGGAGGCCGGCATCGGCGTCTATGACCATGAACACGGCCGGCTGCAGACCCTGCTGATCGACGTGCGGCTGGAGCTTGGGCCCGTCCAGGTCCACGGCCTGGCCGACACGATCAACTACGAGACCGTCGCCAATGCCTGTCGCCGCATCGTGTCCGAGGGCCACGTTGGTCTGGTCGAGACCTTCGCCGAGCGGCTGGCGCTGGACTGCCTGACCGATCCGCGCGTGTGGGCCGTCATGGTGCGCGTCGACAAGCCGGGTGCCCTCGAGGCCGCCGCCGGGGCCGGGTGCGAGCTGCGTTACGCGCGCTGAGGGGCTCGTCCACTGGACGAATGGCCGCTGAACCTTGCGTTCGCGCGCCTTTGGCAACACATAGCGCGCTCTCATGCCCCAGGTTCGCTTCACCCGCCGGTTTTCCATGGCCCACCGCCTGCTGGCGGATGCGGGGTCGCGGTGCGCCGTGCCGCATGGGCACAATGAGTTCGTCACCGTGACCTTGGCCACCGATGCCGCGATCGACTTCGGCGGCTCGAACTACGTCGCCTCGTTCGAGACGCTTAAGAAGCGCTGGCACGGTTTCATCGACGGGGCCGTGGATCATGCGTTTCAGGTCGGCTCGGACGATCCGTTGCTGGACTGGTTCAAGGCGCACGAGCCGCATCGCTTGGGTCAGATCATGGTGTTCGCGGGTGATCCCACGACCGAGGCCTTCGCCATCGCCTTGCGGCGCAAGCTGGACGCCATCCTGGCCGACGACGGCTCGCCCTACGCTTGCGTCGAGCTGGCCCTGGAGGAGACGCCGACCAACACCATCGTGGTCGGCGAGCATTTGAGCGCGGCGGAGCGCGCCTGGGCGGCGGGCAGCTGGATGGATCGGCCCGACATGAGCATCAACGACTTGTAGGATAAGGCCCGGCCCAACCACCATGCCTTGCCTAGGGGCGGGCGGACCGCCATTGTCGCCGCACCTGACCTTCGAGGATTCCGATGGCCGAACACGGCGATCCAGACGCCCCCAAGCCGACCGATCCGGCCGTCGAACACGACGATCTGGTGGGATTTTCCTCGGCCGCCGCCCTGCAGGGCCGTCCGCGTGTCGTTCCCGCGCCCGAATCCGCGCCTGAGCCGACCCCCTTGCCCGATGCGGCAGACGCGTCGGCGATGGAACCTGAGCCCGAGCTGTTCGCGTCCCCGGAACCGACCCCCCGCCAACCCGTCCCCACCGCCCCCGAAGCCCAGCCTGCTTCACCGGTCGAGACCTCGTCCTGGCGCGAGCCGGAGCCGACGGTCGCGCCGCCCCAACCCGCCCCGTTGCCCAGCTGGGCGGTCGAAACGCCGACGGCTGCGGGTTCGATCCGCATGGACGGTCGCACCGTGGTTCCCCCCAAGGAAGTCACCGGCAGCAACGGACTGTATGCCGTCTACGCCCTGATCCTGTTCGCCGTGCCGACGCTGGGTGTCTCGGTCCTGATCGCGCTGCTGGCCGTCACCGGTCGCCCGGGGCCTTCCGAGCAAATCGCCGCCAGTCATTTCATGTACCAGCAGCGGACGCTGTGGACGGCGGCGGTCGCGGCCCTGCTGGGAGCCATCCTGATCGCCGTGGGTCTGGGCGTGTTCGTGCTCTTCATCGTAGCGGTCTGGATGATCCTTCGGGGGGCCAGCGGCGTTCTGACCCTGAAGGCCGGACGGCCGGTCCGCGATCCGCGCGGCTGGTTCCTGGCCTAGGAGCCGCAGAATGTCCGACGCATCTCAACCCCGCCTCGCCGCTGGTCACGAAGCCGAGGGCAAGCCCGCCGCCCTGATCGCCTGGGGCCTGTATATCCTGTCGATTCCCAGCGCCAACGTGCTGGTCCTGGTCGGACTGGTCGTCGCCTATGCGGCGCGTGGGACTGCCACCGGCCTGGCGCGCCAGCATATCGAGGCGCAGATTTCGCTGTTCTGGTCGGTCTTCTGGTGGACCATCGCCACCTGGGTCCTGATCGTCGTCAGCGCCTTCGCCTCGATCGTGCTGATCGGCATCCCGTTCCTGCTGCTGTTCCTGGCGCTGTGGTTCCTTCTCAGCGTCTGGTTCACGGTCAAGAGCGTGCTGGGTCTGCTGGCGCTACTGGGTGATCGCCCACCGACCTGAGGCGGAACGACCGCGTCAGGCGCGGGTTTTCCCCTCTCAGTCAGGAGCAGCCATGTCCGATTTCCAGGATCTTTCCGCCGACCGACGCTACGAACAGGCGTTCGAAGGCGGCCGTGTCTGGGCCGACTATGCCGACGGTTCGGGCGGCCGGGCCATCCTTCATGTCGAAGCCGAGGACGCCCTGCGTGGATCGGGCGCGGCGGGAAAATTCATGCAGAACCTGGCCGATGATGCGCGAGCCGAGGGGACCAAACTGATCCCCCGCTGCGGCTACGCCGTCGCGTGGTTCAAGCGCCACCCCGACCAGGGCGACGTGCTGGCGTAAGATGATATGTCTCCTCCCCATTCACCAAGCGGCGAGCGGGGAGGAGACATTCTGCCTCATCCCCCCGCATATCCCCCGATGATCGGCAGCACCTCTCCGGTGATGAAGCTCGACATCTGGGGCGAGGCCAGGAAGACGTAGGCGGGTGCGATCTCCTCAGGCTGGGCCGGGCGTTTCATCACCGTGTCCGCCCCAAACTTCGACACGCCCTCGGCCTGCTTGTCGGCGGGGTTGAGGGGTGTCCACACCGGGCCGGGCGCGACCACGTTCACCCGGATTCCGCGCGGGGCCAGATGCGTGCCCAGCGAGCGGGCGAAGGCATGGATGCCGCCCTTGGTCATCGAATAGTCCAGCAGATCCTTGTTGCCCAACAGGCCGGTGACCGATCCCGTCATCACGATCGCCCCGCCCGCCTTCATGTGAGGGACGGCGGCCTGGGCCAGGTTGAAATAGCCATACAGGTTGGTCTTCAGCGTGCGGTCGAAATGCTCGAACGTCAGGTCCTCGAACGCGTCGACGTGCTCCTGGAACGCCGCGTTCGGCACCACGACGTCGAGGCGACCGAACGCCTTGATGGTCTCG
Organism: Brevundimonas sp. P2_A6; assembly: GCF_056404975.1. NCBI lineage: Bacteria > Pseudomonadati > Pseudomonadota > Alphaproteobacteria > Caulobacterales > Caulobacteraceae > Brevundimonas > Brevundimonas sp. P2_A6. The sequence goes on from NZ_JBFUCZ010000001.1 coordinate 158,630, forward strand.
TCCACCGCCATCTTCGAGAACGCCGGATCGGCCACGTCGCCCTTCAGGACGATGGCGCGGCGACCCTCGGCCTCGACCGCGCGCTTGGTTTCGGCGGCGTCATCGTCCTCATCCAGGTGGCAGATCACGATGTCGGCCCCCTCGCGCGCGAACAGGACCGCCACGCCCCGACCGATGCCCGAATCCGCGCCTGTGATCAGCGCCGCGAACCCCTCCAGCTTGCCCGATCCCTTCCAGAAGGGCGCGTCATACATCGGAGCGGGGTCCAGCGCGGCCTCGTCGCCCGGCTTGGTCTGGTGCTGCTTCGGGAAGGGCGGCTCGGGGTATCTGCGCGCGCCCGCTTGCACTGCGTTCGTCTTCTGGTCGCCGCCTTCGCCTTCCTTGGCCTTGGCGTCGATCTCGGCCTGGATCGCGCGTTCGTTGTCGGCGATGTCTTGGGCGGCGGGGGTGAAACGGTCGTCCATGAGGCTCTCCTGAGGCTGACCTCAGAAAGGCTACGGACCCGGGACCGGTTCCGGGGCATTATGGTCACGACGGCGAGAGGCCGCGGTGGAGGCCTGGATGAACAGCATGGATTTGGGCTCGGTCGCCGGACCGCTGCAGACCTGGATTCTGCCCGCCCTGCTGGGTCTTGGCCTGGCGTCGGCGACGGGCCTGCGCACTTTTCTTCCCCTCTTGATGCTGGCCCTGGCCGCACGGTTCGGCCTGTTCGGCATCCACCTGAATGAACAGATGCACTGGCTGGCCGACTGGCCCGCCATCGCCGCGCTGGGCGTCGCGGCGGTGGTGGAGTTCGCGGGCGACAAGATCCCCGTCGTCGATCACGGCCTGAACGTGCTGGGAGCCTTCACCCGGCCCGTGGCCGGGGCGGTCGCTGCGGGCAGCGTCTTCGCAGGTCTCGATCCCGCCACGGCCGCGATCGCCGGGCTGATCGTGGGTGCTCCCACCGCCTTCGCCTTCAATGCGGCGCAGGGCGGCGCGCGCCTCACCTCGACCGCGACCACCGGCGGCATCGGCAATCCGATCCTGTCGCTGATCGAGGACGTACTCAGCTTCCTGACTGTGATGCTGGCTTTCGTGCTGCCGATTCTGGTGCCGGTGCTGATGATCGTTCTGGCGGTGCTGCTGTTCCGCCTGGCGAAGCGGCTGCGCCAACGCCTGTATTCAGAACCTAGCCAGAGCCGCGCGTAGCGTCCGGCTGGCGACCGGTGCTTCCTGGCCGAGGCGGCGCGCGACCTCGCGAACGGTCGCGGGATAGCTCGATCCCCCATCGCGATCTCTTCGGCCAGGATTGTCATCCGCTCCACCGCCGCCGCCAGCTCGGCGATGTGATCGTGGGTCACCGCCAAGGTCTCGGCCTGCAGGCTTCTGACCCTCTCGCCGTGACTCGGCTCGCGCGCCGGATCGTCGCGATCCGCCCGCACGATCGCCAATGAAGATGTCATGGATGCCCCTCCACACCGACCCCTTCGCCGGTCTTCACAGGGGAATACGGTTAACGCGGCGATCCGGATGCGAGGTTCAGATCGCCCGCGACACGATGGCCTTGATGCTCCCGGCCCTGGACGGCAGGTCTTCGGCCAGACGCGACGCGATCTCGCGCGCGCCGACCGGATAGGCGTCGCCACCCTTGGAGATTTCCTCGGCCATGGTCGCGGCCTGAAGCAGCAACCGCTCCAGCGTTTCGACTTGTTCGACGGCCAGGGCGCGGGCCTCGGCCTGCAGGCGCTGGACGCGCTCGGCCGTCGTCTGCGGCGCGCGCATCAGGTCGTAGATCTCCGATTCGGCGGACACCAGTCGAAGGTCGGGCTTGTTGGTCGTCGTGCTGGTCTTGGGCATCGTTCAGTCTCCTGATCGAAAAACGGGCGGGCGACGGCGAAGTTTCACCGTTCGGGCGCACGGCGACGCTTCCGAACCGCCCTGTGCCGAAAGCGCCACAGTCCCGGTGGCCGGTCAGGCCTGTTCCTGCTCGCGCGTCTCCATCTCCTCGGCGACCATCATCACCTCGGCCTCGTCGTTCAGCGCACGACCTTCGCGGCGCGGCTTCACATAGGGCGCGGGTTCAGGCGTCGTGGCATTGCCGCGGGCCAGTTCGCGGCCGGCCTGCAGGCCACCGGCGACTTGTAGCGTCAGCCGCTCCTGATCCCGACGACGCGCGTCCTCGACGGCCTCGCGCGCATCCTCGTCGGAAAATCCCAGGTCCATCAGGACATGCTCGCTGAACGCCAGGGCGCTCTCGAAGGTCTCGCGGATGTGATATTCCACTCCCGCCTTGATCAGCCGCAGCGAATGACCCCGGTCATAGGCGCGCACGAACAGCTTGGTCAGGGGGAACTCGGACTGGACCAGTTCGACGATCCGGTCCGCCGTCTCGGGCTTGTCGACGCAGACCAGGATGGTCTCGGCATCCGCCGCGCCGGAGGACCGCAGCACGTCCAGCCGCGCCCCGTCGCCGTAATAGACCTTGAAGCCGAAGTTCCCGGCGGCCTTGATCATGTCCACGTCGATGTCGACGATCGAGACGTCCACGTCACGCGCCAGCAGCGGCTGGCAAACGACCTGGGCGAAGCGGCCGAAGCCGATGACCAGCACGCGCTCCTGAAGGTTGCGCGCCTCCTCGATGCCTTCCATGGACACCGTCTCGCGCGACTTCAACCGGTCGGCGATCAGCATCCTGACGGGGGTCAGCGCCATCGACAGGATCACCACGGCCGAGGCGATGGCGGCCGTGCGCGCGTCGAACAGCCCGGCCGCCAGGGCGGCGGCATACAGGACGAAGGCGAACTCGCCCCCTTCGCCCATCAGGGCGGCGCGCTTCATCGCCTCGGGGTGGCCGGCCTTCATGAACCGGGCGACCGAATAGACGCCGACCATCTTGGCCCCCATGAAGGCCGCGACGCCGCCCAGCACGATCGGCCAGTCGCGGGCGACGACGGTCAGGTCCAGCGACATGCCGACGCTGAGGAAGAACAGGCCCAGCAGGATGCCCCGGAACGGCTCGACATCCGCCTCCAGCTGGTTTCTGAACGTAGATTCCGACAGCAGGACCCCGGCCAGAAACGCGCCCATCGCCATCGACAGACCGCCCAGGTCCATGGCCCAGGCCGCGCCGAGCACGACCAGAAGCGCCCCCGCCGTCATCACCTCGCGTCCGCCGTACCGGGCCAGCAGCCGGAATGCCGGGTTCAACGCCCATCGCCCGATCACATAGACCGCCGCCACGGCCGCCAGAGCGAAGCCGATGGTCATCCAGATCGGCTGGGGGTTTTCGATGGCCGTCCCGAACTGACCGGCCAGGATCGCCACGATGGCCAGCAGCGGCACGATGGCCAGGTCCTCGAACAGCAGGATCGACACCACCCGCTGACCGTCGTTCTCGTTGTTCTCGTTCCGCTCTTCCAGCAGTTGCATGACGATGGCGGTGGACGACAGGGCGAACCCTGAGCCGATGATCAGCCCGGCGTACCAGGGCAGGCCGAAGGCGATGGCCGCAGCGGTCAGCAGGCTGGCGCACACCACGACCTGCAAGGCGCCCAGGCCGAAGATGTCCTTCCTCAGGCTCCACAGCCGCGCGGGCCGCATCTCCAGCCCGATGATGAACAGGAACATGACGACGCCCAGCTCGGCGACGTGCAGCACGCTCTCCGTGTCCTGGATCATGCCGACGCCGAACGGGCCGATGACCAGACCGGCGGCCAGATAGCCCAGCACCGCCCCCAACCCGAACCGCTTGAACAGCGGCACGGCGAAGACCGTCACGGCCAGCAGCGCCACCGCGTGCCCCAGCCCCATTCCCGTCGGTTCCGCCATCACGCCCGCCCCTGCTGCGAAGCTCTATAGTGGCGATTGGTCGCGCGGATTGCGAGGGCCTACGCCGTCGCCAGCTCCACGATCCGCTTGACCAGCGCGCTGTCCGGATCGGTCAGCGGTTCAAGCACGGTGAAATGGTTCAGGCCGGGCAGGGCCTCGAAACGGGTCTCGACGCCCCGTGCGCCCCAATGATCGGCCATGTCTTTCGATTGGCGGATGAATTCCGACGTTTCCGCCCCGCCGACGACGCAGTCCAGCACCGTGCCGCCCGGCGTCGAGCCGTTCGGAACCGGCCATCGTATGGGCGATAATGCCGCCGCCTCGGGCGCATCCAGACGCAGCGCCGTGTTGATCGAGGTCGGGATCAGCGGCTCCAGGTCGAACACGCCAGAGATCGCCACCGCCGCCGACGCCCGCCCCTGGCTGAGCAGACAGGCCGCCAGATGGCCGCCCGCCGAATGCCCGAACACCACGGGCCGCCGCCCTGACCGCGCCCGCACCTGATCGGCGACGACTTCCATCTGCCGCACGATCGCGCCGAGACGCACGGTCGGGCAAAGGTCATAGGACGGGATGGCCAGGCTGATCCCGTGGGCCTTGAGGGCAGGAGCCAGACCGCTGAACCAGTCCTTGTCGAGCGCCTGCCAGTAGCCGCCGTGGATGAAGACCGCGATCGGCGCGTCTGGTTTCGCCTCGAACAGGTCCATGACCTCACGCTCGCCAGTACCATAGGCGAGCGTCGTCGGCGGATGCGCCGCGCGCGCGGCCTCCGCCGCCGCCTTCCACCGGCCCATCAGCACGGGGTGGTCGGGCACCGCCGCGCGGTTGTTGTATTCGGCTTCGTTGTCGAGGGCCGAGGGTCGAGGGTCGAGGGTCGAATTTTCCTGGGGCATCTCTCGTCTTACCCTCCCGGTCGCGTGTAGGGGAGAAGCACGACCCTCGTCCCTCGTCCCTCGACCCTCGGACCTCCGCCATGATGACCGCCATCTTCGTCTTCATCAAATGCGAGCTGGGCCACGCCAACGACGTCGCCGCCGACATGGTCGACAATGTGGAAAACGTCTCGGAGGTCTATTCCACCTCGGGCCAGTACGACCTGCTGGCCAAGTTCCAGCTGCCGAAGGAGATGGACATCGGCACCTTCGTGACGAAATCGGTCCAGACCCGACCCCACATCCGCGATACCTTCACCGTCATCACCTTCTCGCCGTTCCTGCCCTCCAAGTGACGCTACGTCAGGCGAGTTTCTTTGCTAGCCTGACGGCCTGAGACGCACCCGAAGACGTCAGGGAGACGACCATGGCCGATCTGGAGACCTTCCGCGCAGAGACCCGCGCCTGGCTGGAGGCGAACTGCCCGGCCGAATGTCGCGGCCCCATCGACAGCGACGAGGACCGCGTCTGGGGCGGCCGCAACGCCACCTTCAAGACAGAAGCCCACAAGCGCTGGATGGAGGTCATGGGCGAACGCGGCTGGACCGCGCCGGAATGGCCGACGGAATACGGCGGCGGAGGGCTGAGCCGCGAGGAAGCCAAGGTGCTGGCCAGCGAGATGCGCCGCATCGACGCCCAGTCGCCGCTGTCGTCCTTCGGCATCTGGATGCTGGGCCCGGCCCTGCTGCAGTTCGGCACCGAGGCGCAGAAGAAGCGTTTCCTGCCCGAAATCGTGCGCGGAGAGATCCGCTGGTGCCAGGGCTATTCCGAACCCGGCGCGGGCTCCGACTTGGCGGGTCTCCAGACCCGGGCCGAGGATCGCGGCGACCACTGGATCGTCAACGGCCAGAAGGTCTGGACCAGCTATGCCGACAAGGCCGACTGGATCTTCTGCCTGGTCCGCACCGACCCGGACGCCCCCAAGCACCTGGGCATCAGCTTCGTCCTGTTCGACATGCAGACGCCCGGCGTGACGACCAAGCCGATCACCCTGATCAGCGGCAAGTCCCCCTTCTGCGAGACCTTCTTCGACGACGTGCGGGTGGAAAAGGAAAACCTGGTCGGCACGCTGAACCGGGGCTGGGACGTGGCCAAGGCGCTGCTGGCCCACGAACGCACCATGATTGGCGGCATGGGCGACATGGGCCGCCCCATCGGTCATGTCGCCGTCGATTCCATCGGGCTCGACGACACGGGCCGTCTGGACGAGCCGATGCTGCGGGCCAAGATCGCGGACCTCGACATCGACGTCGCCGCCTTCCGCCTGTCGATGGAGCGGGTCGGCGATCAGGTGAAGGCCAGACAGGTCTCGCCCGCCATCGCCTCCATGTTGAAATACTACGGCTCGGAGCTGAACAAGCGCCGCAACGAACTGGCCATGGCCGCCGGCGGCTCCGACGCGCTGGAGTGGGAAAGCGATCGGTCGAAAAAGGGCACGGCCGCCCGCGACTGGCTGCGGACCAAGGCCAATTCGATCGAGGGCGGGACGTCCGAGGTTCAACTGAACATCATCGCCAAGCATCTGCTGCAGTTGCCGGGGGCGTAAGAACCCCAAAGCCGTCATCCTCCGACTTGATCGGAGGATCGGACGGTCCGCCGCTCGTGCGACGAAGGCGACGCACAGCCCGCTCAACATCCGATCCTCGGATCAAGTCCGAGGATGACGGCGTGGAAAAAACAAGATGCCCCTGATCCTTACCGAAGAGCAGACCATGCTGAAGGAGGCCACCGACGGCTTCCTCAGCGAAAACGCGCCCATCGCCCACCTGCGCCACCTACGGGACTCCAAGGACGCCGACGGCCTCTCTCGCGACCTGTGGAAGGCGTTCGGCGAGATGGGCTTCGCCGGCGTCATCATCCCCGAAGAGCACGGCGGCTCTGCCCTCGGCGCGGTCGAGGCGGGGATCGTGGCGGAAGGGCTGGGCCGCACCCTGACCCCGTCGCCCTTCTTTGGCTCGTCCATCCTGGCCGCCCGCATCCTGATCGACGCCGCCTCGGCCGAGCAGCAGGCCGCCTGGCTGCCCCGGATCGCGGCGGGTGAGGCCATCCTGTCCCTCGCCATCGACGAAGGCCCCAAGCACCAGCCGTCGCGCATCGCCACCACCGCGATCCGCAGCGGCAACGGCTTCAAGCTGAACGGGGCCAAGGGCTTCGTGCTGGACGGCCATATCGCCGACGCCCTGATCGTCGCCGCGAAGACGGAAACCGGCACCACCCTGTTCCTCGTCGATCCGAAGACCTCAGGCATCGAGATCGAACGCACCGTCATGGTCGACGCCCACAACGCCGCCCGCATCGTTCTGACCGACGTCCAGGTCGACGCCGACGCCGTGATCGGACAGGTCGACGGGGGTGATGCGGCGCTGGAGGGCACGCTGAACCTCGGCCGCGCCTGCGCCGCCGCCTGTCTGACGGGCGCGGGGGATCAGGCCTTCCTGACCACCGTCGAATACCTGCGGGGCAGGAAGCAGTTCGGCAAGGCGATCGGCGAGTTCCAGGCCCTGCAACACCGCGCCGCCCATCTGTTCACCGAGCTGGAACTGGCCAAGGCCGCCGTGCTGGGCGCGCTGCAACGCCTCGATGCGGGGGCCGACAGGTGCGACCTCGCCGTCTCCGTCGCCAAGGCCAAGGCCGGCAAGGTCGCCGAGCTGGCGGTGCAGGAGGCCGTGCAGATGCATGGCGGCGTCGGCATGACCGACGAATACGATGTGGGCCTCTACATGAAGCGGGTCCGCGTGCTGAACGAACTGCTGGGCGACGCCGGGTTTCATGCCGAAAAGCTGGCGAGGGCAGGGGGGTATTAGGCTTTAAATCCTCACCCGGAGCGCAGCGAACGGGGGAGGGGGACCGCCGCGCCACTTGCGCGGGGGTGGAGGGGGCGACCCCAGACACGGTGCGTGTTTCCGCCCCCTCCACCACGACGCAAGCGCGTCGCGGTCCCCCTCCCCCGCGTTGCGGGTGAGGATTTCCCGGCCTAAACCCCTCCCCGGGAGACGACACGCATGACGCAGCACAGCGCGACCTACCTGACCGGCTTCGGCAACCACTTCGCCACCGAGGCCGTGTCCGGTGCCCTGCCGATCGGCCGCAACTCGCCGCAGAAGACGCCGATGGGTCTGTATGCCGAGCAGCTTTCCGGTACCGCCTTCACCGCGCCCCGGTCGGAGAATCGCCGCAGCTGGCTGTATCGCCTGCGCCCCTCGGCCCAGCACCCTGCCTATCAGCCGTTCGGTCAGGGCCTGATCCGCTCCGGCCCGTTCCACGACGCGCCGCCATCACCCAACCGCATGCGCTGGGATCCCTTGCCGCTGCCGACCGAGGCCACCGACTGGGTCGAGGGTCTGGTCACCTACGGCGGCAACGGCGATGCGGAGGCGCAGGTCGGGGTGGGCATCCACCTGTATGCCGCCAACCGGTCGATGGTGGACCGCGTCTTCTACGACGCCGACGGCGAGCTGCTGATCGTGCCGCAGGAGGGGGCCCAAACCTTCGTCACCGAATTCGGCCGCATCGATGCCCAGCCCGGCCATATCGTCGTCATCCCGCGCGGCGTCCGCTTCCGCGTCGAATGCGACGGCCCCGTGCGCGGCTATGTCTGCGAGAACTACGGCGCGCCCTTCCGCCTGCCGGACCTCGGCCCCATCGGCTCCAACGGCCTGGCCAATCCACGCGACTTCGAGACCCCGGTCGCCGCCTTCGAGGACGTGGATCGCCCGACCGAATGCATCCAGAAGTTCGCCGGGCGGCTGTGGGTCACGACCTTCGCCCATAGCCCCCTAGACGTCGTCGCCTGGCACGGCAACAACGCGCCCTATCGCTGGGACACCGCGCGGTTCAACACGATCAACACGGTCAGCTTCGACCACCCGGACCCGTCCATCTTCACCGTCCTGACCAGTCCGTCGGACACGCCCGGCACGGCCAACTGCGACTTCGTCATCTTCCCGCCGCGCTGGATGGTGGCCGAGGACACCTTCCGCCCGCCCTGGTTCCACCGGAACGTCATGAGCGAGTTCATGGGGCTGGTGACCGGGGCCTATGACGCCAAAGAGGGTGGGTTCGCCCCTGGCGGCGCGTCGCTGCACAACTGCATGAGCGGCCACGGCCCGGATCAGGCGTCCTACGACAAGGCGGTCGCGGCCGAGCTCAAACCGCACAAGCTGGAAAACACCCTGGCCTTCATGTTCGAGACGCGTTTCCCGATCCGCACCACGGAATGGGCGCAAACCACCCCGACGATGCAGCTCGACTACGACGACGTCTGGACCGGATTCGCCAAGGGCGACATCGGCCAATGAATAAAGGACCACACATGCGCCTTCGGATCGCGACCCTTGCCCTGATGGCCAGTGCCTGCACGCCGATGGCGGGACAGACCCCCGATGGCGGGACGAGTGGCCAGTCCGCCGCAGCCGCCTGTGCCGCGCGGAACGGGACGATGCAGCGGGTCGGCCGCCTGCAGACGATGCAGTGCGTGGTCCGCTATGCCGACGCGGGCAAGCGCTGCACCGACGGCGACCAGTGCCAGGGCGACTGCCGCTACGAAGGCGATGCCTCGGCCCTCGCGCCGGGCGCTTCCGTCGCGGGCGTGTGTCAGGCCGACAGCAACCGGTTCGGCTGCCAGACCCCGATCGAGGACGGCAAGGCCGGCCCGACCCTCTGCGTCGACTAGGAAGGCGGGCCTAGCAGTCCGGGCAGTCGGGCATCACGTCGGTCTCGAGCTGCAGCGTCGTGTGGCCGATGCCGAACCGGTCGCGGGCCAGGGTCTGGGCCTCGACCAACAGGGCGCGCGGGTCGCCCCGGTCGTGCACAAGATGCGCGGTCAGGGCGGTCTGGGTCGTGGACAGGCCCCAGACGTGCAGGTCGTGCACCGCCGTGACCCCGGGCAGCGCGGCCAGGCCCGACCGCACCACCGCCACGTCGACCGAGGCCGGGGCCGCGTCCATGGCCAGGCCGACGGAATCCTTCAGCAGCCCCCAGGTCCCCCACAGGATCACCGCCACGATGACGATCGACACCAGCGGGTCCAGGATCGACCAGCCGGTCAGCATGATGATCCCGCCCGAGATCACCACCCCCACCGACACCGCCGCATCCGACATCATGTGCAGATAGGCGCCCCTCGCATTCAGGTCCGAATGCTGGTCGCGCATGAACAGCAGCGCCGTGGCCAGGTTGATGACGAAGCCGATGCCCGCCACGATCATGATGATGCCGGACTGGACCGGTGCCGGATTGCCCAGCCGCTGCACCGCCTCGAAGGCGATGGCCCCGCAGGCGAAGATCAGCAGCAGCGCATTGGCCAGGGCCGCCAGGATGGTCGCCTTGCCGAAGCCATAGGTCAGCTGGCTGCCCGCCGCGCGCCTTGCCAGCACCGCCGCCCCGCCCGCCATGGCCAGGCCCAGCACGTCCGACAGGTTGTGCCCGGCATCGGCCAGGAGGGCCGTCGAGCCGCTGAAGAGCCCGGCCCCGAACTCGCAGGCCACGAAGGCCAGGTTGATGACCAGGCCGACGCCATAGCGCCAGTCGCCCGTGTCCACCTGGGCATGGGAATGCCCATGGCTCCCATGACCGTGCCCGCCGTGGCCGTGCCCATGGTCGTGATGATCGTGCGCGTGGTCGGCCATGCGACCAGCCTTAGTGCTGATGCAGCACGACGAGAAGCCCGATCGCGATCAATGCGACGCCCAGGATCGCCCCCTCGTACCGCGCCCAGCGCTCGAGTTTCAGCACCGACGCCCCCGCGCGGGCCAGGGTCGTGAAGGTCGCCATGCCCAGAACCGTGCCGACCGCGAACACCAGGGTCAGCAGGGCCAGCGCCATCGCCCCTTCCTGCGCCGACGACATATAGATGGGCAGCAGCACCTCGCCCGGCGACAGGGCCATGACGGCGACCAGCCCCCAGAAGGCTGCGGAGTGCGACACCGTGGGCTCGGCCAGATCCAGCGCCGGCCCCCCCGCCATCGCTGGCCTGCGCACAAAGGCCTTGATCAGATAGAAACCGCCGAACCCGAACAGCAGCACCGCCGACAGATGCGGCAGCAGCCCGGCCACGACCTCGTCCAGCGCCATGCCCGCCGCGATGATCAAGCTGCCGACCACGGCCGTGGTGGCGATATGGGCCAGACCGGCGGCCGCGACCGCCAGCAGGTTTTTGGCCAGGCTCCATCGCTGGGCCCGCCCGACCAGCACGAAGGGCAGCCAGTGCGTCGGCAGGGCCGCGTGCAGGAAGGCGGCCGCAAACCCGGCGCCCAGAAGCGACAACAGGACCGGCTCTTCAAGGGCGGCGGACGGCGACATTGATCGCCGTATAACGTGTTACTTTATAACGGTCGAGGAGAATCCTCACCCGGAGCGCAGCAAACGGGGGAGGGGGACCGCGGAGGCCGCTTGGCCGACGGGGTGGAGGGGGCGAAAGCAATCACCGTGTCTGGGGCCGCCCCCTCCACCACGACGCAAGCGCGTCGCGGTCCCCCTCCCCCGCAAAGAGGCGAGGGAGAGTGGATCATTCCTCCGTGAAGACCAGCGGTGTGTCGGCGCCGGGCAGGCAGGACTGGTCTACGGGCTTTGTCGGATCGCGCAGGAAGTCGCGGGCGGCGCGGGCGGCGCACGGGCTCTGGCCAATGACGCCGTGGGTGGCGTTGGTGACGATCATGACCTGGCTGTCCTGATAGTGGGCGGCGGCCGCGCGGGTCAGGGGCGGGGGACATCCGGGGTCGATCTCGGCGGCGATGAACAGGGTCGGGATGGTCGTGTGGACCGGGGCGTTCTCAACGGGGTCTGCGGTGCCGACGTCGATCGCGGCGCAGACGTCGAACAGGCGCGACAGGCCGGGGACCAGGGTTTCGGCGACCGGGTCACCCGCGGCTCCGGCGGCCAGGGCGGCCTTGGACTCGAACGGCAGTTCTTCCTTGCACAGGTGCGCCATGTGCTGGCCCTCGAAATAGTAGGTCCGGTTCTCGGCGATGGCCGCGACGGGCGACAGGTCCCCGGCGATGATCTTTTCCAGATCGGCGGGCAGGTTTCGAACCCCGGTTCCCGAATAGGTCGTGTCCATCAGGAAGGCCGCCAGATCGTCGACCGTGAACGCCGCCCCGTCCTTGCCCGTCTGCGGGCCGGCCAGCCAGTCGCGCGCATTGGCGTTGAACCGCGTCTGCAGATCGGGATGTCGGGCGGCGCAATCGGTCTGGGCCGCGCATTTGGCCAGGATGATCTGCACGGCGGTGGAGACCTGCTCCGGCGTATGGACGGCCCAGTTGCCCTCGGGCGGCCAGGGCGAGTCCATCACGGCCACGCGAACCACCTGCGGCGCATGGGTGATGACGGCGGCCTCGATCCGCGGACCATAGGATCCGCCGAACAGGTCGATCTGCTTCAGGTCCATCGCTTCGACCATGTCCGCCACGTCGGCGGCGATCACGGCGGCATTGTATTGCGACAGGTTCACGCCCGCGTCGGCGTAGCCCTTCAGGCAGTCGATCAGCTTTTGCGCGTCGGCGTCCGACGGCGGACCCGCGTCGGTCAGCTGGGCCCCGGGGCAATCCATCGAGGGCTTGTCCTGGCCCCCGCCGCGCTGGTCGAAATAGATCCAGTCCTGGTCGATGGCCGCCAGCGGCCCTGCGCGATCCGGCTGAGCCGCATAGAAACCGAGCCGACGCCCGACGCCGGAAATCAGCGACCCGCCCGGCCCGCCATGAAACACCACGACCGGCGGCAGGGCCTGCCCATTCGCATCGCGATAGGGGGCCGACGCCCGCACCCGCGCCACGGCGATATCGATGCGGCGCGTCTGCGGATCGCCGCGTGTCTCGTCCACCGTCAGGGTGCCGCATTCGACGTTCCGCCCGCCCGTGGGCCACTCCGCCGGACAGGCCTTGACCGTATAGACCGGCTCACCGGCCGAGGCGGGTACCGCCGTCGCAAGGGCGCTCAGGGCGAGGGCGGCGGCGAGCAGGGACTTCAGCATGACAGCTCCGGCAGAGAGTGGACGGATCAGGCGTAGAGGCTGGCGCGGTCCAGCGGCAGGCCACTCGGCCCCGGACGGCGCTTCTGTGCGACGGTCTGATAGACCAGCACCGATCCGCGTTCGAAGCCCTTCTTGAACAGGGCGAAATAGATCAACCACAGCCGGGTGCGGGCCTCGCCGACCATGGCATAGGCGTCCTCGCGCCGGGCATACAGCCGGTCTTCCCAGTGTTTCAGCGTCAGCTCGAAATGCTCGCGCATGTCTTCGACGTCCAGCGTCTCGAAGCCCAGCCGACCCAGGTTGGTTACCGTCATGCCGATGGTGTCCAGTTCGCCGCCGGGGAAGATGAAGCGGGTGATGACCTTGGTCGTGTCGGTCGGCTTGATCGGATCCTTGCCGCCGCGCCGCACCGAGGCCTGGTGGAAATACAGGCCGCCGGGCTTCAGCAGCCGCTTCATCTCCAGGAAGTGCCGCTCGTGGTTGGCGAAACCAACGTGCTCGAACATCTCCACCTGGCTGATGGCGTCGTACTGGCCCTCGACGTTGCGATAGTCCTTCAGCTCCAGGGTGATCTGGTCGGACAGACCCTCGCGCTCCACCTTGGCCCGACCGTAATCCAGCTGCGCCTGCGACAGGGTCACGCCGTGGACGGTGACGCCATAGTGTTTCGCCGCCCAGCACGACAGACCGGCCCAGCCGCAGCCGACGTCAAGCAAGCGCTGACCCGGCTGAAGCCGCAGCTTCTTGCAGATGCGGTGCAGCTTCTCTTCCTGCGCCGCCTCCAGCGTCGCGTCGTGGCGGGTGAAGTAGGCGCTGGAATAGACCATCTCCGGGTCCAGGAAGAGCGCGTAGAAGTCGTTGCCGACGTCATAGTGGAACTGGATGAAATCCTGGTCGCTGCGCCCGGCTTTTTCGGCCCCGATGCCGTCGTTGCCCGTCGAATCCCAGGCCGGCAGTTCGGTCGCCTCCGCGTCCGATCCTCCCATGACGAAGGGCAGGGCCTCCCTGGCCAGCAGCACCTTGTCCAGCTTGGAGGCCAGGTGAACGGCGCGGCCGTGATCCCAGCGGTCGGCGGCGTCCAGCGGACTGCCGCCCTCGATCCGCACGTCGCCGGTCCCGAACATCTCGAACACGGTCATCAGGCCGGGTTTCAACAGCAGGCGGCGCACCGCCGACGGGCGCGCGACCACGATCTGGATGTCGTCGCGCGCATTGGGCCCCAGCGGCAGGACCTCGCCGGTCCACAGGCGCAGCGAAAGGTCGGCCTGCAGGTGCTCAGCGACGTGGGCGACGATCCGTCGGGCGGCGGTCACGCGGCGGTCGGTCGTGCCACCGGCTTCAGTCTGGGTCATCGAAGGGCCTCTGTCTGCAACGTCGCTCCGTCTTTGCACGGGCGGTCGGATCAGGGCTAGATCAGGACCGCAAATCAGCGCCGCACGGCATTTCCGCTGCCTTTCGCGTTGACTCGAAGGGCACCATCCGTATATGTCGCCGCTCTTCGCCCGCGGGGTCTCCCGGCGGGCGCATTCTTTTTTGCGTTAGCCAAGGCTTCAAGATGTACGCGGTGATCAAGACCGGCGGCAAGCAGTACCGGGTCCAACCGGGCGACACGATCGTGGTCGAAAAGCTCGACGGCGCGGCCGGCGATGTGCTGAGCCTCGGCTCGGTCCTGATGCTGGGTGGCGACAAGGGCGTGACCCTGGGTGCCCCCCTGATCGAAGGCGCGACCGTCGCCGCCACTCTGATCGAGACCCGCAAGGGTGAGAAGGTCAAGATCTTCAAGAAGACCCGTCGTCAGGGCTATCGCCGCACCAACGGCCATCGCCAGATGGAATCGGTCCTGCGCATCACCGGCATCGACGGTGCCGGCGAGACCGCCAAGTGGGACGGCAAGGTCGACCTGATGACCAAGGCTGAGATCAACCTGCGCGCCCGTGGCCTGGCCAAGCGCGTGGAGGCGACGGCTCCGGTGGAAGCCGAAGCGCCGGTCGCCGCTGCCAAGCCTGCCAAGGCTCCGGCCAAGAAAGCCGCTGCCCCCAAGGCGAGCCAGACCGAAACCGCCGCTTCGACCGACGAAGCCTAAGCAGTACTCGCGTTCAGGCGGGCCCAACGGCCGCCGGCGCAACAAGGAAGCAGGAGCGCCCAGATGGCTCACAAGAAATCCGGTGGTTCGTCGCGTAACGGTCGCGACTCCCACTCCAAACGCCTCGGCGTGAAGAAATACGGCAGCGAGAACGTGCTGGCCGGTAACATCCTGGTGCGTCAGCGCGGCACGACCTTCCACCCCGGCAGCAATGTCGGCATGGGCCGCGACCACACCCTGTTCGCGCTCGAGCATGGCGAGGTGAAGTTCACCAAGAAAGCCAACGGCCGCTGTTACGTATCCATCCTCCCGGCGAACGACGACGCCCAGGCGATCGCCGCCGAGTAGCGCGAAACCGGATTTCGGATCGCGCTGCTTCCTCGAAAAGCAGCCGATCCGGACCAGGGAAATATTTCCGCGGGGAGTCTGGATCACCAGGCTCCCCGTTTGCGTTCCCGCCTCGAAGTCCGCCCGAGCCCTCCAAGGAGGCGGACCGAAAATAAGGCTGGAAACATGTGCGTCATCGAAACCTCTCCGGTCGTCGAGACCCGGCGTCTGCTGTTGCGGGCGCCGGCACCCCAGGACGTGCCCGCCATCGCCCGGTTGGCCAATGACGAGGCGATCGTGCGCAACACCCTGCGCATGCCCTATCCCTATCGGCCGGACGACGCCGAGGCGTTCGTGATCGACGTGGCGGCGCAAGACCCGGCCAGGGCCAACACCTTCCTGATCGAGCACGAGGACCTGGGACCCGTCGGGGTGATCGGACTGTTCGAGGACGCCGATCTGGCGCCAGAGATCGGCTACTGGATCGGTCGGCCCTTCTGGGGGCGCGGCTTCGCGACCGAGGCGCTGGAAGGGGCTCTGGTCTGGGCGGGCAAACGCTGGCGCAAGCGGGCTCTGATGTCCGGCCACTTTGCCGACAACCCGGCCTCGGGTCGCGTGCTGGAAAAGGCCGGCTTCCTCTACACCGGCGATGTCCGGCGGCAATTCAGCAAGGCGCGCGGCGCTCCGGTCGACACACGCCGGATGGTCTGGCTGGCCTAGAGGCTGGAGCGTGATCCCGAAAACCGCTGACGCTTTTCGGGATCACGCTTTAACCTCCGGCCAGCCCAGGTCCAAACGCCACGACGGCTGCGACGATGCCGCCAACGACGGCTGCGGCGGCTCCGGCCACGAAGGCGAAGGCCGTGCGGGTCTGACGGCGACGCATGCCGCCGGTCCGAACGCTGCGGATGATGACGAAGGGCGACCGGTCGAACGCTTCCGAACCGACGATGTTGTGCTGGGACATGAACGCGCTCCCCGAACTGAGACCGGTCCGGCTTGGACCTGTCCCAGCTAAGGCGGTCGTGCTGCGTCCGAAAGATGGCGAACGCGGGTTACCCACTGTCTCGTGATCGGTTGACCGGTGCTCGATCAGCCGCAGAAGACCAGACGGCCCGAATAGGCCCGGTAATAACCGCTGCCCGGATCGTAGGACCGATACCTGGAGGCGCAGTAGGACGAGCGGCTGCGATCGCCATATACGGCGTACTGACCGCCGTAGCCTCCCCCGTATCCGCCGACCTGACCGCCATAGCCGCCGCCGGGATAGACCTGGTCCGGACGACCGTAGGCTCCGTAATACTGGGTGCCCTGGTTGTAGGGCTGGTAGACATAGCCGCCGCCCTGGCCATGACCGCGCTCATAGGAGGCGTAGCGGCCGTGGCCATAGCTTGAGCTGTAACCGTAAGACGGGCTTGAATAGCGCCGCTGGTCTCGCCAGGCGGCGCCGCAGTCGTCGCGCCCCCGATCCCAATAGGCGTCGCAGCGATAGTCCCCCGGCCGGTCGGCCTGGCCGTTGAAGTCATAGCCATACCGGCTGTAGCTCGAATAGCTGCGGGCCTGATCCGGGTACGACCAGCTCTGGGCCGAGGCGGTCCCTGCAAGGGACAGGGCGAGGGCGGCGAGGGCGAAGGCTTTCATCGGATGGACGCCTCGATCTGTGGCGGGCGCACCCGCATGGATGGATAAGCCTTACAGGGTGACGTTGGCCGTTGAGCCCGCCCGGGTAACGACATGGCGCATCAGGATGATACGGTCGCCGCCCGCGCTCACTGGCGTGATCAGGAACCAGCCCCCGGCGGGCAGGTTGCTGAACCGGAACCGTCCTCCACTGCAGGTCTGGGACCGGACATAGGACCGGTAGTCGGCATTGGGGTCGGGCACGGTCCGCGCGCGCACCACGGCCTCGGGCACCGCTGCCTGCTCGGTCGAGCCGTACAAGGTCTGGAACCGCTGGCGGGTGTAGGGGGTGTCAGGCGTGAGGGCGACCGAGCCGGTGCAATCGAAGCTCTGCCCATCGCGGCCGAAGGCGACGCGGCCCTCGATGGCGGCGTCGCCCGTCCGGGCGGATGGCGCGAAGTCGGCGACCCTGAACGCGGCGGACGGGCCATAGCCCATCGGGCCCGGCTCCATGGTGGGCGCGCAGGCTCCGAGACCGGCTATACCGGCTACAACAGCCGCCACGGCGATGAAGGATCGAATCGACATCGGAGAGCTCCCCTGAACAGACGCGCGGAATCGCCCGACGGGCGACCGCCACAAGACCCCTAACGCAGCCATAAGGTCAAGGTTGCGACACCTGACGCCGGGCGCCACAACCGGTTCATGACCGTCACCTTCGAAGACATCCAGGCCGCTCAGCGTCGCATCGTCGGCCAGGTCGACCGCACCCCCGTCCGCCACTCCCGCCGCCTGTCCCTGGCCACGGGGGCGGAGGTCTGGGTCAAGTTCGACAACCTGCACTTCACCGGCAGCTTCAAGGAGCGCGGCGCCCTGAACCGGCTGCTGCAGCTGAGCCCCGACGAGCGGCGGCGCGGCGTGGTGGCGGCCAGCGCGGGCAACCATGCCCAGGCCCTGGCCTATCACGGCGGTCGGCTGGGCGTCCCCGTCACCATCGTCATGCCCGAGGGCACCCCCTTCACCAAGGTCGACGGCACCCGGGGCCACGGGGCCAATGTCGTCATCCACGGCCTGGACTTCACCGCCTCCACCACCGAGGCCCATCGCTTACGGGACACCGAGGGCTTCGTCTTCATCTCCGCCTTCGACGACGCGGGCATCGTGGCGGGCCAGGGCGTCTGCGGCCTGGAGTTCCTGGAGGACGCCCCGGATCTGGACGCCCTGATCATCCCCATCGGCGGCGGCGGGCTGATCGCGGGCAGTGCCATCGCGGCCAAGGCCCTGAAGCCCGACATCCGCATCTTCGGCGTCGAGGCGGCGATGTATCCCTCGTTCAGCGCCCGGCGGGCCGGCCTGCCGCCCGTCTGCGGCGGGGCAACCATCGCCGAGGGCATCGCCATCAAGGCCGTGGGCGACATCCCCTTCGCCCTGGCCGACCCCCTGGTCGAGGACGTCGTCGTCTGCGCCGAGGAGGACTTCGAGCGCGCCGTCTCCATGTTCGCCACCCTGGAAAAGACCGTGGCCGAGGGCGCCGGGGCCGGGGGTCTGGCCGCCCTGCTGGCCCAGCCGGAGCGGTTCCGGGGCATGAAGGTCGGCCTCGTTCTATGCGGCGGCAACATCGACGCCCGGATGCTGGCCGTGGTCCTGAACCGCGAGATGGTCCGCGAACGCCGCCTGATCGTCTATCGCATCCTGTCCGACGACCGGCCGGGCATCCTGTCGGCCATGGCCCGGGTCATCGGCGACGTCGGCGGCAACATCATCGACGTCGTCCACAACCGTCTGGCGCTGGACGTCCCGGCCAAGGGGGCCGAGTTCGACATCATGGTCGAAACGCGCGATAGCGCCCACGCCGACGAGATCGGACAGGCTTTGAAGGACCAGGGTTATGCGCTTCGGATGGGTTAGGCCTCTCTTTCTGGCCGGGCTGCTGACCCTGTCCGCCTGCAACCGGGGCGACGCCGCGCCCGGTGCCGATGCCGAAGCGAACCTGAAGGCCGCCGAGTTCTTCCTGTCCTCCAACGCCCGCGCCGAGGGCGTGCGCACCACGGCCACGGGCCTGCAGTACAAGGTCCTGACCAGCGGCCCTTCGGGGGCCCCCAGCCCCGACCGCAACGACCTGGTCCGCGTGGACTACGAGGGGGCGCTGACGGACGGCACGGTGTTCGACAGCTCCTTTGCCAAGGGCATCCCCTTCGCCACCCACGTCGACGAGGTCGTGCCCGGCTGGACCGAAGCGCTGCAGCTGATGAAGGCCGGCGACGAGTGGATGCTCTACCTGCCGCCCGCCCTCGGCTATGGCGAGCGGGGCCAGGGCGACATCCCGCCCAATGCCGTGCTGGTGTTCCGCGTCAAGCTGCTGGACGTGGCCCCGGTGCCGGGCGGCGGTCGCGGTGTGGGCCTGGCGACGGGGTAGTTTCGACCCGCCGCCCCCGCGTCACGGGTCCCCTGAAAAAATTTCGTCGGCACCGTGCAGACCGTGCAGATCGGGTGGACCGAGGCGGGCGGAGAGGGCCTCGGTGAGGACGGCGCTGGAGGCGACATAGGCGTCGGCCTCGCGCTGTTTCAGGATGCGTCGCTCGGCGTCCTTGGCGGCCCAGACGGAGGTGAAGCGTTCGGGTTCGACGGCGCGGGCCGCCTCGGCAGCGGCCACCTGCGCAGCGGCCTCGGCCCGGCGCTGGGCCTCGGCCATGTCGGCCAGACGGCGGTGGGTCCGGATCCAGCGCCCCGCCTCGACCGCCCGGTCGGCGGCGATGGCGCGCCGGACCCGCAGCAGGGCCCGTTCGACCAGGACGTCGAGGGGAACCTCGTCCAGGGTGTCGTCGATCAGGGCGTCCTGCCCGTCGTCCTCGACCGTATATTCGACGCGGGGCCGCACCGCCGGGTCCCGATCGGCGCGCCTCCAGCCCTGTTCCTGCGCCCGCGCCCGGATCGTCCGCTCGGCCATGCCGAACCGCGCCGAGATCGAGGCCGCGCTCTCTCCGTCCAGATAGGCGTCGCGCGCGGCGCGCCAGTGGGTCTCGGAGACGAAGCGGTGGCCGCCGCGAGGCGTGGGCGCGGGCGCGCCCTCCGGCTGGGGCAGCAGGCCGAAGGGGTCATAGGGCGGCGGGTTGAAATCGTCTTGGTCGTCCGACCAGGCCACGGCGTGCCCTCCCGATGAGAAAATGCGGGCGGCAGGATCGCACGGGGGGATCGCAAGGCGCGTTCGAGGGGGTGGTCTTCGGGAGGGGTGTTGAAAGGACGGGGGAAATCGGGGCAAGCGCGGACAGTTGGGGGTGGTTATGCGGACATCCGCCCGACGCGGCCGATGACTTGACGTTGTGCCGTCGTCCCTCTCCACTGTGGGTAAGGGGGAATTCATGGCAAAGACACCGAAACCAGAACAGACGGCGCTCGCGCCGGTCGTTATCGAGACCGAACCGGTCGCGTCGCCCAGCCTTCGGCAGATGGCCGGGCGGCTGGGCGATGGGGCCAAATCGTCCTTCCAGTCCGGCATGGACGCGACGCGGGTCGCGGCGGGCAAGACCGGCGCGAGACTGGCGAAGGCGGGCGGCGAGCTCGGCCGCTCGGCCGGTGCCACGGCGCAGGCGGCCGGCAGGATGGGCAATGCGGCCATCCATGCGGTCAGCGACCTGAACGGTGACGGCAGGATCGACGAACTGGACTTCAAGATCGCCAGGGACGCAGCGGGGCGGGCGGCGTCCGTCGTGTCGCGCGAGGCGGGCGAACTGGGCAAGGCCGTGGCGCGCAACGACATCACCAAGGATGCCGCAGCCGGGGCCGTGGTCGGGGCCCTGATCGCCATGCCGATCCCGATTGTCGGTCCGATCACGGGCGCGGCCTTTGGCGCGGCCATCGGGATGGCGCGCGGCGTGCTGGGGTCCAACGCCCTGGGCGACATCGCCGGTCAGGTCGTGGCGGGTGCCCGCAAACCGGCCCGGCGAAAGGCCGCGCCGCGCAAGAAGCCCGCGACGTGATCGCCAAGTTCTCCACCCTCGACGACTTCCTCGACGAGGACGGCATCCGCGAAGAGGTCACGCTGCGCGCGGTCAGATGCGTGATCGCCCTCCAGCTCCAGCAGGCGATGGCCGACCAGAAGATCACCCGCGCGGCCATGGCCGCGCAGATGGACACCAGCCGGGCGCAGCTGAACCGCGTCCTCGACCCGAACGCGTCCAACGTGACGCTGGACACCCTGAGCCGCGCGGCGCGGGTGCTGGGGCATTCGTTGAAGGTGGAGTTGGTTTAGGCGGCAATCACTGTGCCCACTTCCTCCAGTACGGTGGGGGTGAAAGTGGTCTGGTCGCCCACCGAACTCTCATTCGCGTTATTGTTGCACGGTGATAGAGGTGATGACCGGAGGGCAGCATGAGCAGTCAGGAAGAACCGCCGGAAACGCCGGACGCGTTTCTTAAGAACATTGGGATCAAGTTGGCAAAGCGCGATAGCGTGGATGGCGGGCTGGCGACGATCCTGGCTGAACACATTCTCGCGGCCGATGTGGCCGACGATGCCGTGACACAGGCGAAAGCTGCCGTCGTTGCTTTGGCAAAGACGCGAGCGGAAGCACCCGTGGAGGTGGCGGGTGACTAATGCTCCTTATTTCCTCCGCACCCTGCTTGTGCAGGGTTTCCGGGCGTATCTCGATCCCAAGACGTTCGACTTCAGCACCCAACGTTCGCTGGCTGTGTTTGCGCCGAACGGGCACGGCAAATCGAGCATTGTTGACGCCTTGGAGTTTGCATTCTCCGAGGACGGCTCGCTCGAACGCCTTGGCGTTCGAGCCATTCACAATAAGGCGGGCGTATCGGCGCTAGCGCACCATCTCGCTGGCGAACGAAAGATCGCTGCGAGCGTCTCCACGGCCTTCCGTCGAGGAACAGAAGACAGCGAAGGAAACCGAGATGTTGGTGGCAAACGGGTAAGAGCGCCCGCCGCAACAGCCGTCCAAGCACACTTCCTAGTCGATCCAATCATTAGGGGGCACGCGCTGCGAAGCTTCGTCGAATCCCAAACGGCGGAGCAGCGATACGAGTCCGTGGCGACTTGGCTGCAACTCGGACCATTGGTGGACGCTCAACGAAACCTCCGTTCCCTTCGTCGAGGGATAAAGGCTGCGTCGGAAGACGAGACACCCTTCACCAACATCAATACCCAACTCTCCAAGGAGACGGGCCAAGCCGTCCAGACATGGAATCCCGAGACACTGCTGGTCTACGTCAACGATGCCGTGATCGCGCCGCTCGATGGCTCGTTGCGGTTTGCGGTGTTGGCGCAGGACGACCCAGCATTTCTGACTCTCTCTGAGCGCTCTCAGGCTGAGGAGAAACGCCTCGGCCTGGAAGGGATGCGTCAGATACGCAACGCTTTGGCGGCGCTGCATGAGGTGGTCGATGATCCCGACACCGGTCAGCCTGTTGGCCAAGGCCTCATCGTGACCTTCTCCGCCGCCGTCGCCGCGAAGGCCGATACGGCGAAGTCTTTCGAGGCCGAACGTGCCGCCGCGACTGAAGCGACGTTTTCCGCTGTCTGGAAGGAAGCTGAGCCGCTGTTCGCGGACGACGCTACGCCCGTCGTAACAGACTGCCCGCTCTGCCTTACGCCCCTAGCAAACAGCGCAGTGGGAAGCGTTGCCGGGGTTCGCCAACATATTGCCGACCACCTAGCGTCGCTCAAGGAATATGCTGGGGCAAAGAAGAACGACGAGGCGGCAGCAAAAGCGTTGACTGCCGCCCATACTCGCCTTGCCGGCGGCCTGAAAACGATCACGCTGCCTGACAGGTTCCAGGATTTGCGTGCCCAGCTAGGGCTTTATCGCACGGCTATTGATGCTTGGAAGGACGCCGCTGCGCCGGATGCAGCACCGGCAATCACGGCAGTTTTGGCGGCAATGGCGGTGCTGGACACCGCCATTGCCGACATCGAGAAGAAGCAGGGATCGCACACCTACGCCAAGGCAAAAGCTAGGGTGGACCGCCTCATTGCGATCAAAACCGAGCACGAGCTAGCTGAGCGGACGGCCAACGAGCTGACCGCCCTTTCTGACGAACTCACAGCGCAGAGCGCCTTCGTATCGGGCGAGATCCGCAGCAAGCTCCAGGTACTGCTAGATGGACTCCAGAAGCCCATCAACGACATCTACCGGGCAATACAGGGGAACCATGCGGCACCAATCCGCTTGGAGCTTCCGCCCGAGGAAGACGATAACCAACAGCGACTGAATCTTCTGATCGACTTCGCGGAAAATCGCCAAGGCGTTCAGCCGGGAGGGTATCTGAGCGACTCTCAGATTCACTCGCTGGCCCTGGCACTCAGATTGGCGGCGATCAAGGCGTTCAACACGAACGCCCCGATCCTCGCTTTGGACGATGTGGTCACGTCTTACGACTCCGACCATCGTCGAACCATCGCCGCCCTTCTGGCGACGGAATTCACCGGCTTCCAACTGATCGTCACGACCCACGATGAGCGGTTTTATCTCTATCTGCGCGATCAACTCGTCTCGGCCGACTGGCGGTTCACCCGCATCATTCGGCTGGATCGGGACTATGGCCCACGGTTTTCCGACGAGAAGGTGACCGATGCGATGATCCAAGCTCGGTGGGCGGCTGGTAACTCCGCTGCCAACGAAATGCGGCAGGCGGAGGAGGAATGGCTTCTCGCCATCTGCCGTGATTTCGGAGTCAGCTTGCGCATTCGCCCGCTGGAACGTGCGTACTCCTATGAGAGAAGCGAGCTGGCGGCTGCGCTCGCCACATTCCTGAATGGCGCGAAAATTACGATCCCGCTGGTGTCCGGCGTGAACAATCGCTTCCTGACCAGCCTACAGCAGGGGGTGATCGAGAACTTTGGCAGTCATTTCCAAGAAGGCCCCTATGGCGATGGTTCAAAGGGCGACGAGCAGACGCGCTGGGCAGAGTTCACTGCGTTCAGGGCATTCTTCGCCTGTCCGAAATGCGCGCGAACACGATTCAAAAGGCCTCACGATTTTAAGAAGCCTGTATGTGCTCACGGAAGCTGCGAGGCGCAGTTTGAAGGCGGTGCTTCGCCAACGAAGTAGAACGTGTTGGGGGAGATGCCTTCGGCGTAGCCTGCCGTCTATAATCACCCCCTACAACCGCCCCTTCCTGAACGCCTCCGCCTTCTCCGCCGCCGCCTCGGCGCGCCACTTCTTCGGCGCGGCCTTGTCCACCGCTTCCCCCGCCCCGGTCATGATCTCGTTGGCGAACTCCAGGTCGAGGAGTTTCAGCTTCTTGATCTCGTCGCGCAGGCGGCCGGCCTCCTCGAACTCGAGGTTGGAGGCGGCCTCGCGCATCTTGCCTTCCAGGTCCTTCAGCGTGGCCTGGAAGTTGTTGCCGATGAAGGGGCGGGCGTCTTCCTTGACGCCTGTGGTCGGGATCAGGACGCGGTCCTTCTCGTAGGGGCTGTTCAGGATTTCCTTGATGTCGCGCTTGACGCTCTCGGGCGTGATGCCGTGTTCGAGGTTGTAGGCCTCCTGGCGTTCGCGGCGGCGGTTCGTCTCGGCCATGGCGCGCTCCATCGAGCCGGTGACGCGGTCGGCATAGAGGATGACGCGGCCGTCGACGTTGCGGGCCGCGCGGCCGATGGTCTGGATCAGCGAGGTCTCGGAGCGCAGGAAGCCCTCCTTGTCAGCGTCCAGGATGGCGACCAGGCCGCACTCGGGGATGTCGAGGCCCTCGCGCAGCAGGTTGATGCCGATCAGGACGTCGAAGGTGCCCAGGCGCAGGTCGCGGATGATCTCGATCCGCTCCATCGTGTCGACGTCGGAGTGCATGTAGCGGACGCGGACGCCCTGTTCGTGCATGTATTCGGTCAGATCCTCGGCCATCTTCTTGGTCAGGACGGTGACCAGGGAGCGGTAGCCGGCGCGGGCGACGGCCTTGACCTCGTCGATGACGTCGTCGACCTGGTTGCGGGTCTGGCCGCTGACGGGGCGGATCTCGACGGGGGGGTCGATCAGGCCGGTGGGGCGGATGACCTGTTCGACGAAGACGCCGCCGGTCTGTTCCATCTCCCACGGGCCGGGGGTGGCGGAGACGTGGACCGTCTGTGGCCGCATCGCCTCCCATTCGTCGAACTTCAGCGGGCGGTTGTCGATGCAGGAGGGCAGGCGGAAGCCGTACTCCGCCAGGGTCGACTTGCGGCGGTAGTCGCCCCGGAACATGCCGTTGATCTGGCCCACGGTGACGTGGCTCTCGTCCACGAACAGCAACGCGTTGTCGGGGATGTATTCGAAGAAGGTGGGCGGCGGCTCGCCCGGCGCGCGGCCGGTCAGCCAGCGGGAATAGTTCTCGATGCCGGCGCAGGAGCCGGTGGCCTCCATCATCTCCAGGTCGAAGCGGACGCGCTGTTCCAGGCGCTGGGCCTCCAGCAGCTTGCCGTTCTCGATCATCCAGTCGAGCGTCTCCTTCAGCTCGGCCTTGATGCCGCCGAGCGCCTGGTTCAGCGTGGGCCGGGGCGTGACGTAGTGGCTGGCGGCGTAGACGGTGACCTCCTTCAGATCGGCGGTCTTCTTGCCGGTCAGGGGGTCGAACTCGGCGATGGCCTCGATCTCGTCGCCGAACAGGCTGACGCGCCAGGCCCGGTCGTCGAGGTGGACGGGGAAGATCTCCACCGTGTCGCCGCGCTTCCTGAACATGCCGCGCTCGAAGGCGACGTCGTTGCGCTTGTACTGCAGGGCGATCAGGTCGGCGCGCAGCTTGGACTCGTCGATCTGGTCCCCGACCTTCAGGTCAAAGGTCATGGCCGTATAGGTCTCCACCGACCCGATGCCGTAGATGCAGGACACGGACGCCACAACAATGACATCGTCACGTTCCAGTATAGATCGTGTCGCAGAGTGCCTCATGCGATCGATCTGCTCGTTTATGCTCGAGTCTTTCTCGATATACGTATCAGTTCTAGGGACATAGGCTTCCGGCTGGTAGTAATCGTAGTAGCTTACAAAGTATTCAACTGCGTTGTCGGGGAAGAAGGCCTTGAACTCGCTGTAGAGCTGGGCAGCGAGGGTCTTGTTGGGGGCCAGGATCAGGGCCGGGCGCTGGGTCGCCTCGATGACCTTGGCCATGGTGAAGGTCTTGCCCGAGCCGGTGACGCCCAGCAGGACCTGATCGCGGTCGCCGGCATCGGCCTGGGCCACCAGTTCGGCGATGGCCGAGGGCTGGTCGCCGGCGGGGGTGTAGGAGGTCTCCAGGCGGAAGCGGTGCTTCTGGCGGCCGGTCAGCGACTTGGCGGGGCGGTCGGGGCGGTGCGGGGTCCACTCGCCCGCGTTGACCGGCGGCTCCTCAGGCGTCAGGCGCGGGCCGGTGACGGGGGCGAACATCGGCATGTTGGCCATGGCCTTGGGCAAAGGCGCCGAGCCGTCGCGGATGAAGGCCGACGGCGCCTCGGCCACGCCCTTGTTCGGGATGTGGACCGGCTTCTTGATGACGGGGGCCGAGCCCTTGGGCGTGGAGGAACGGTTCATGAACGGAACTTAGTGCGGGAGGGCGGATGTCGCCAGTCAACGCGCGGTCGCGGCCAAAGGCTGCTGACAGTGGGGTGGCAGCAAGTCGGCGCTCGGGAATCATGGCATGAGGCGGGATGCGGTTTCGTGTCCTGATCCTGTGCCTGCTGCTGGCGGGCTGTGGCCGGTTGATCCCGGATGCGCCGGGGCCGACGCCCTACTATCCGCCCGGCCCGAGCGTGCCGCAGGCGCCGTATCGGCCGGCGGGCACGGGGGTAATCGACGCGGCCATCGATGCGGGGACCTTCGCGCGGCTGGGGCGGGCGACGGCGACCCTGGGGCAATGCGAGGCGGAGCTGGAGAGCGCGCGGGTCACCTTCAGCCCCACGCCGGACCGGGTGAACTCGGCGACCTGCGGGCTGACGGACGCAGGCGTGCTGGGGGCGGACTATGGCACGGTGGCGCGGATGGCGCCGTCGGACGTGACCATGACCTGCGCCCTGGCGGCGGCGGTCAGCGTGTGGCGCAGGCAGTCGGTGGAGCCGGCGGCGCGCGAGCTGCTGGGATCGGACGTGGTCCAGATCGAGCACATGGGGGTCTATGCCTGCCGGGGCGTGCGGAACGACGCGGGCTATGCGGCGCGGGCCAGCGCCCATTCGCGGGCGGCGGCGCTGGACTTCAGCGGCGTGAGG
Source organism: Brevundimonas sp. P2_A6 (assembly GCF_056404975.1). Lineage (NCBI taxonomy): Bacteria > Pseudomonadati > Pseudomonadota > Alphaproteobacteria > Caulobacterales > Caulobacteraceae > Brevundimonas > Brevundimonas sp. P2_A6. The sequence continues at coordinate 185,526 of NZ_JBFUCZ010000001.1, forward strand.
CTGCGCGACGGTCGCCGGATCACCGTGGCCGGCGACTGGGCCGCCGACAGCCCCGAGGCGCGCTTCCTGCACCGCATCCGCGACGACGGCTGCAAGGTCTTCGGCACGGTCCTCAGCCCCGACTACAACGCGGTGCACCACGACCACCTGCACCTGGAGGCGGAGCAGGGGCGGCTGTGTCGGTAGGCTAGGTCGAAGCGTCCAGCCGCGCGGCCTGGGCGGCGATCAGCCCGCCCCAGTGGTCGGCCTCATCCGACGGCAGGACGGCCAGCAGCTTGGGCACGGTGCGGTCCATGCGGGCGGCCTTCATCGGGGTCCCAGGGCCAGCGGCTGGCGGCGGTCAGGGTGGCCAGGGTCTTGCGCAGGGTGTTCACCGCGATGTCGTGGGGCACGACATAGACGGCGGCCGTAGGCGTGCCGAACAGGTCGGGTTGCGTCATCATCCCTCTTCCTCCGGCAACTTCCAGTTCTTGATGAACCCAGGAAAACGCTCCTCGGCACGCCGAAGATCTTCGCCGTCGGCGGGACGAAGGCGACCATCGGGCTCCTCGATATAGACGCGTCCCTCTGGCTGGCGGAGCGATCGGCCTGCCGTCCGAACACGCTCAATCAGCACGACAGCCGGACTGTCCGCGAGATTTGCTGCGCGCAGCGCTACCAATTCCTGCAAGGCGGCATCATCGGGACGGTGTGCCGCCATGCGGCGCAGCACGCCGAGCATTTCCGTCGGATCGCCTTCGCGTTCGGCCATTTGGTAGTTGACGCTGAGTATCGACCAAACTGGGTCGTGAGGCTTGGAAGCATCAGCCATCAGGCGTCGGCTTTCTTGCGGCGTTTGGCTTTGGCGGGCTTGGCCAGGAGGCCGGCGGTCATCTGTTCATAGAGCATGAACAGGTGTTCGACCCGCTCGCGGTCGCTCTCGAACGGGGCCTTGCGGTAGAGGCGGTCGACGGCGAGGTCGAGGGCGCGGTGCGTCTTTCGCAGGTCGGCGGGCATGACGTCGGGATCGTAGAGATCGGCCAAGGTTGCGCCCGGATGAGCGGCGCGGGCGTCGAGCACCGCCTGGGCGAGGGTGTCGAGGCGCGTCTTGTCGGCGTCGGTGAGGGTGGGCCAGGGAAAGGCGTTGTAGGTCAGGTTTGCTGAATACTGGATGTCGCTTTTGAGTCTGCCACTGACGGCCTTTGCCCAAGCAATGTGAGCGCGAGACGTAAGAACACCGAACTCCCATCGACTGCAGTCAGCGACGAGCCTGATCTTGTCGCTTGGCACGGTCGGCGGCTCCAGCCAGCCAATCGGGAGATATTCCCGCCGTTCCGAGCTCACCTGCGCCAAGGCTAGATAAGGCCGATCTGGCAGAAATGTCGTGTGAAAAGCTGTTGGCGTCGAGGCGATCGCTCTTGTCGGAGCGCTATCGCTTGCCTCACGCAATTCCCGAACAGCTCGTATCCGCTTTGCGACTTCCGGCATGGAGCGAAGCTGACCGAGGTTGGCTCCTGCGAGTACAAGAAGCCATCTTGGGTTTCCGTTGATGAACTCCTGTCCCCCTACGAAAGGTCGCAAGTAGGCAGCAGCCTCTGGTTCGCTCGCTATGAAATCGGCACGTTCATCGGCGGAGAAAATGTAGTGCCCACCGTCGATTGGCTTCGTTCCCGTGATCATTCGAGGCTGCCCCATAAGAGGGGCAGCGGTTTCCCGGACGACCAGATGCCGATCCGCTAGCCTTGAAGCATCGAACAAGTAAGGCGACAGCGCCGTATGCCGGCTCTCATCCGGCTCGCCGTTGATGTCGGCATAGCTGAACAGCCGCTTCTCCCCCGGCTCGTCGTCGCGGCGGGTTAGGCCAATCACGACGACGTGGACGTGAGCCTTGCCGCGCGCGTCGGACCCCCAGTTGAAGGTGCGGTGGGCGAAGGCGATCTCCAGCCCGTAGCGCTGGAACAGCAGCGGCCAGAGCTGGGCGACTTGCTCGCCCTGGGTGATCGAGTTGGTCGAGACGAACCCGATGTGGGCGTGGGACGTGCGGACGTATTCGCCCGCCTTGATGAACCAGGCGGCAACATAGTCGAGGGTTCCGCCGGTCTTGCCCAGAGCCGCGATGCGGCGAACCTGGGCGCGCTGGGCGTCGGACTGAATCTTGGCGCCGATGAACGGCGGGTTCCCCAACACATAGCTGCACCGCTCTGGCTCAAGCACGGTCGCCCAGTCGATCTCCAGCGCGTCGCCGTGGACGATATGCGGGGCGGCCCTCAGCGGGATGCGGGCGAAGACCTGGCCGAAGGCCTGGCTGAGCCGGTTATTCATAATGTGGTCCATCATCCACATGGCCGTCTCGGCGATGCGGGCGGGGAACTCGTCGATCTCGATGCCGTAGAACTGGTCCACGTCCACCTTGGACAGGGCGGCGGCCTCCAGGTCGCGCTGGCCCTCGGGATAGAGGGCGGTGATGACCTCCAGCTCCAGCAGGCGCAGCTCGCGATAGGCGATGATCAGGAAGTTGCCGCAGCCGCAGGCGGGATCGAACAGGTTCAGGGCGGCCAGCCGTTCCTGGAAGGCGCGCAGAGCCGCCTCGCGCCCGCGCTTCAGCCCCAGGATGCGCGACAGCTCGGTGCGCAGGTCGTCCAGGAACAGAGGTTCGATCACCTTAAGGATGTTCTTTTCGGTCGTGTAGTGGGCCCCCTTGGCGCGGCGCTCCTTGGCGTTCATCACCGACTGGAACAGGGCACCGAAGATGGCGGGGCTGATCTTTTCCCAGCTGAAGCCGCAGGCCTCCAGCAACCGGTCGCGCATGGCCGTATTGAAGGCCGGGATGGGTAGGGGTTCGGCGAACAGGTCGCCGTTGATGTAGGGAAAGCGGGCCAAGTCTTCGTCCAGGCTGCTCTGCCGCTTTTCGACCGGCGTGTTCAGGACCTGGAAGAGCTCCGACAGTTTGGAGCCGAGGTCCGAGCCATCCTCGGCCGTGCGGTCCTCGATATAGGTCTGCAGTTGGCCCAGTTCGTCGAAGATGCCGGTGTCGTCGGCGAACAGGCAGAACAGGATGCGGACCAGCAGACGCTCCAGCGGGGCACCGTCGTAACCCGACGCCTTCAGCGCGTCGTGCAGTTTGCCCATGATCTCGGCGGCCAGGATGTTGACCGGGTCCTGATCCTTGAAGACCCGTTTCTCGATGCCGACGATGAAGCCGAACGCCTCCACATGGGCGGGCAGGTCGGCTAGGGCAAAACGCGTCTCCTCGCGCGTGTCGAGGTCGGTCAGGTGGAAGGTCTGGAAGTCGCAGACCAGGATGTAACGCGGAAGCTCGTGGTCCTTCAGACCCGGGAAATAGTCGAGCGCCTGCTGGCGCGCCTTGTCCAGATCGCGGCCGGCGGACTTGTGCTCGACCAGGAGCTTGGACTTCCAGAACAGGTCGATGAAACCCTGTCTGTCGCCCAGCTTCTTGACCGGCTCCTCGAAGGTGGCGACCTTGCGGGCCTTGACGCCGAAGACCTCGAAGAACTCGTTGTAGAAGGTCTGGGTCTGGCCCTTTTCGTAGTGGGCGTCAGCGAACTCGCGCGAGAAGGTCGCGGCGCGCGCGCGGATCTCATTCCAAGTCAGGCGCAATGATCAGGTCCCCGTCGAAGCGGCGACCTTCGCCCGGTTCGCGGGGGGCGTGCAAGGCGGGCAAAGGAAAACCCTCCCCCGGGTGGGGGAGGGTTCGGGTCGTGCGGGCGGGTGGGCGGCCTAGCGGCGCACGCGGGCCTGGACTTCGAGTTCGCCCAAGCGGCGGTCGAGGTAGGCGCGGTCGTCCTGGGACGGCTGGGTGCGGCTGTAGGCGGCCTCGAGGCGGGTGAGGTCGTCGAACTGGACGCGCAGGGTGGACTGCTGCGAGCTGGGCAGGCTGTAGAGGGCGCGCTCGATGGCGGTCAGGCGGTCGCGGGGGCTCTGGTTGTAGCCGCCGCCGTTGTTGTAGCCGGTGTCGCCGACGCGGGCGTCGAGGGCGTCCAGACGGGTCTCGATGTCGGCGCGCTCGCGGGCGGTCAGGCCGTCGCGCTGATAGCCGGCCTCGACCTGGATCAGGGCGACATAGTCGGAACGCAGGCGGGTGGCCTCGGTGCGGGTCAGGCGGCGGGCGGCGACGGCGGCGTCGACGCGCGCCTCGAAGTCGCGGCGGCCATCGGCGACCGACACATAGCCACCGACGTCGTCGCCGTAGCCGCCGTCATCCAGCGCGCGGGTCAGGGCGTCGTAGCGCGTGGTCAGGTCCTGACGCTCCTGCGTCGTGAAGCGGCCGTCGCGGGCATAGGAGGCCTCCAGCTGGACCAGGGCGTCATAGTCGGACCGGATGCGGTCGCCGGAATAGGACTGGATCGCGCCCGAGCGGATCTGGGCGTCCAGGCGGGTGTTGAAGGTGGCCTGCTGACTGGCCAGCGGGCGGCGGCCACGGCTCCATTCCGCATCGACGGTGCCGGTGGTCTGGCCGCCCAGAAGCTGCTGCAGGATCTGGCCGAAGACCTGCTGGCCGGTGGTGGGCTGGCCGTATTGCGACTGGGCCTGACCGTAGGGGGTCTGGGCGGTCGCGACACCGGCGGTGGCGAGCACGAGGGTTCCGGCCGCGAGGGCGGTGAAGGTCTTCAGCGATGTCATGGGGTGTCTCTCCGGGGCTAGCCCTGTCTGGCAGAGAGAACGGTGTCGCGCGGTTAAGGTTGCGTCGGGGAGCACCGGGGCGTGCTAGGGTGGGGGATGACCGACGATGCGAACGAGACCCCGGCCCAGAAGGCGCTGCGGATGAAGCAGGCGAAGCTGGATGCGCGGCCGAAGCCTCCACGGGGCGGGAAGTTCCAGAAGGATCAGGCGGCGGGGGTCAGCCCGGGCGCCAACCGGCCGTGGACGCACAAATAGGCCGCTACCACCGCGGCGAACTGTGCGCGGGGCCGAGGAAGATGGCGTTGATGAGCAGGGGCTTCAGGCCGTCGAGGTAGCCGCGCACGGTCGGGTCCTGGGTGAAGGCGACCAGCTGGCCGCTGCCCAGGCTCTCGCTCATGACGAAGGGCTTGAAGGCCAGCTGGCGGCGGTTCTGGTCCCAGATCTGGCCGGACTGGACCAGGTCGGCGGGGCCGGAGAAACGCACGACGTTGTTGCCCTGGCCGCGCGTCAGGGGCGTGTAGATGTCGCCGCCCTGGACCAGGACGCTGACGGTCGGGGCCAAGCCGACGGACAGCCAGTGCTCGGGATCGACCTGGGCCTGCAGCAGGGCGCCGGCGACACTGTCGGGGCTGCCGCCGCCGGCGAGGACCAGGGCCTGATAGTCGTGGTCGTCGGCGATGACGGTGGCGTCGGCCTCGTCGTCCGAAGCCTCCTCGCCCGCCGCGTCCTGACGGCGCGAGGCCAGCATCTTGGAGTCCTCGGCGGTCAGAAGGCGAGTGGCGCGGCCGAGGGAAATGAGCGTGCCGCCGCGCTGGACCCACTCGCGCAGGGCGGTGACGCCGTCCTCGCCCAGGGTGTCGGCATAGCCGCCGCCCGACGGCAGGATCAGGACCTGGAAGGCCGACAGGGCGTCGCCGGACAGATTGGCGGTGCGGATGGCGGTGACCGGGTAGCCGAACTCGCGCTCGACGATATAGCGGGTCGCTCCGGCGGCCGACGCATCGGTCGGGTCGTCCCAGGCCAGGGCGACGCGGGGCGCACGGACGGCGATCGCGTCGCCCGAGCCGAAGCTGGGGCCGTCGGAGACCCAGCTGTCGGCCACGCCGGTGACGCGGGCCCCGGTGGTGGCGGCCAGGGTGGTCAGGGTCTGGGTCAGGTCCAGGGGGTTGCCGGCGCGCGGGATGACCAGGGTGCCCGACGGCCAGGCGCGGCCGTCCTTGGTGAAGCCGTGCTCCATGGAGCGGAGCGCGATGCCACTCTGGACGGCGGCGGCCATCAGCTTGAGGCCCGCCGAGCCCGGCTCGACCAGATAGCCGAAGGCGGATGAGGCATCGGCGACGGCGACCGGGCGGACCAGGTCGCGACCGGCCGGGGTGGTGGCGACCGACGGCGCGCTGGCGCAGCGGGCCGAGGGTACGTTGAACATCAGCGGCAGGGACCAGGCGGTGACGTCGTAGATCTGGTCGCCCAGGCCGCGCGCGCGACGGCGTTCCTGTTCGGCCAGGAAGTCGGCGGGGACGGGGACGTCCTTCGACAGCAGCACCTCGGCCATGCGGCGGCGCGGCTGGCTGAGGTTCACGACGTAGGCTCCGGCGGCATAGGATTGTCCGCAGGCGGTGAAGTCGACGGACGCGCGACCGACCTCCAGCCCGGACCGGGTCAGCAGGCCTGCGAGGCGATCGACCTCGCCCGGATCGGACGGATTGGCCGAAAGGATGAAGGCCCCGCGCCCGCCCTCGACCCCGTCGCGACCGAAGGCGTAGGCGTTGTTCAGCAGACGGTCGTGGTTGGCGCTGGTCGCCTCGATCGTCGACAGGGTGGCGATCAGGTGGTGCCGGACGGTCTCGCGATAGGTCAGGATCTCGCCGGAAGATCGACGGGCGGCCAGACCGCGCGCGGAGCCCTGTTCGTAGGTCATGGAGACCACGCCCAGATAGGCGGGCCAGCCATCGCCGTAGCCGGGGTAGAAGGCGTCGTAGACCTGGCGGTTGAAGTAGTCGACGCCGGCCGCGTCGAAGCGGCGGGCGGTGTTGCGGCCGATGACCTCGCGGCTTTCCAGCGTGGCCGGGAAGATCAGCGGGTTCAGGGGCTGGGCCTCTGGCGGGAAGAAGAAGCTCTCGTCGGTGCCCATCTCGTGGCTGTCGACCATGACCTGGGGCCGCCAGTCGAGGACGAGGGCGGCATGCCCTTGCGTCTCCGGCTGGGTCTGGATGAACCAGTCGCGGTTCAGGTCGAACAGGTCGTGATTGTAGCGGCCGCCGGGCCAGGGCTGGTCCCGCTCGACCGACAGGGCGTCCGGATTGGGGCTGGTGCCGAGGCCCGCATAGTAGCTGTTCAGGAAGCGGTCGCGACCGTCCGGGTTCTGGGTCGGGACGAAGACCGCGACGGTGTTGGCCAGCCAGGCCTGGACCGCCGGATCGCGACTGGCCAGCAGGTGGTGGGCGGCGGCCATGGCGGCGTCGGCGGGGCTGATCTCGTCGCCATGGACGGAATAGGCCATCCAGACCACGGCGGGCTGGTCGGCGATGATGGCCTGGGCCTGGGCGGGCGAGGTGATGCGCGGGTCGGACAGGGCGCGGGCGTTGGCCTTGATCTGGTCCAGGCGGGCGATGTTGCGGGGCGATCCGACGGCGGCCCACCAGAGGGGGCGACCCTCGTGCGTACGGCCATAATCGCCGATGACCATCCGGTCGGGGGACTGGGCGGCCAGCGCCTCGAAATAGCGACGGACGTCGGACGGGCGGGTGATCCAGTCGCCGCTGTCGTAGCCGAGGACGGTCTGCACCGTCGGCACGGAAGGATCGTAGGAACTGCCGGCGATCAGTGGCGTGCGGGCAACCGCGCCCGGGGCCTGCGCCGCGACGGGCGCAGCGATCGAAGCGAGCAGGGCCAAGCCGAGCGCGAGGCCTGTGGAACCGCCAAGGCGGCGCAGCATGGATGGCATGGATCAGTCCCCAGTGAAGCGCTCGCACCCTAGACGTGCGGCGTGAAAAGAAAACCGGGCCTTGACGCCATGTAACCCATAGGTGATATGTAACCCCAAGGTGACAAAGATGCAGGAGGGGTCGATGACCCGGATTATGGCTCGAAACACGACGTCCTCGACCTGGGCGGGTCGCAAGTGGCTGATCGTCCTGGGGGTCGGAGTGGCGGCGGCGACCGCCGGATTCACGGGGGGCTGGGGTAGGGACGGCGACGTCGCGACGAGCTTCGGCGTCGTGGCGGGCATCGGGGTGGCCTTCATCGTCGTGGCCGTGGCGATGATGGTGATCAACCGAGGCGCCAAGGCGATCGGCGACGACCCCGGCGGGTCGGTCAAGCGCGAGCGCCTGCAGACCCAGCGGTCGCGCCAGCTCTGGATCTTCCCGATCCTGACGGCGCTGTTCCTGGTGCAGGCCATCCCCGCCGTCGGCAACATCATCGATCGGACGGCGGACCTGGCCGACTATCTGCAGCTGCTCTTGCCGGTGCTCTATGCCTGGCTGGCCACGGCGATCGCGATGGGCTGGGACGGCCAGTCGCGAAAGGAGCGCAAGTTCCTGGAGGATGAGCTGACGCATGTGCTGCGGGCGCGGGCCATGGCCTGGGCCTTCGTGGCGATGATGGCCGGGGTGACGGTCTCGCTGGGGCTGGGCCTGTGGCGGCCGGAAGTGGGCATCGTCTCCCTGCCGCTGGTGCTGTCGGCGGCGGGGGCGACGGCGGCGATCCGCTTCGCCTGGCTGGACCGCGAGGCGGGTCGCGACGATGGGTGATCCCCGTCTGGGGTCGCGGCTGAAGGAAATCCGGACCGAAGCGGGTCTGACCCAGGCGGAGCTGGCCGAGCGGGCGGGGGTGTCGCGCAAGACGATCAACACGGTCGAGAACGGCGTCTTCGTGCCCTCGACCCTGCTGGCGCTCTCACTGGCGAAGGCACTGGGCACGACGGTTGAGGGCCTATTCTATCTTGTCGAGTGAGCCGTTCCGTCAGTCGTTGCGATTCGTCTGGGCAATCCGCCCGGACGTGGCGAGGTCCAAAACCCGATCCCGGAGGCGTCGATAGAGGGCATCAGGCAGCAGGCCGTAAGCGTACTCGCCTGAGCCGCGTCGGATCGGACGCAGATCGACGCCGGGCCAGACGAAGCGGTTCAGGTCGGCTGCCACGATCCACGAACGATCGCTATCCAGTCCAAGACGAGCCTTGGTGGCAGCCGAAATTTCGATGGCACTGTCGGCGTGAAGCGGCGGCGAATGGGTGACGGGCGCGACGGTGACGACGGTCTGGCCTTCGCGATCATCGACCGAAAGCACGATCACGCACGGGCGGTCCTTGCGACCTTCCTGTCGGCCACGCAACGCTTCGTCGCGCCAGAGGTATGCATAGCTGACAACGAGGCCGGGAAAGGGCCGTGGAAGCGCCAATCCCTAATCCAGCTCGGCGTCGAAGGCGCGCGCATCGGCTGGAGCTTCCGAGGCTGCCAGGGCCGCGAGGGATGCATCGTCCAATTCCCATGGATAGAGCGGCTGGCGGTCGTTGGCCTTGAGCCTGCGGTACTCGGCGGCGGACAGCAGGACCAGCCGTTCGCGACCGTGGCTGGTGATCGACACAGGCTCCGTCAGGGCTTTGTCGCTGATGCGACCATAGGCCTTCAAGAAGTCGCCGGATGAAATTGTGAAGGCCATGAGAGTCAATTGACGATTTTCTCGAGTTTTTCAAGTTAAGTCTGCGCGGCCTGCAGCTTGACTCCCTCACACAGTATGCGGCATACACTGTGCGTCACACACTATGTGACGTAAGGGGCTAGCCGTGTGACCATCGACGCCGATCTGTTTGAATCGATGCGGCTGGAGCTGCGGCGCGGATCGCTGGTGCTGGCGGTGCTGGCCTGTCTGCGGACCGAGCGGTACGGCTACACGCTGCGTCAGGCCCTGGCGGCCGACGGGCTGGAGATGGAGGAATCGACCCTCTATCCGCTGCTGCGTCGGCTGGAGAGCCACGGCCTGCTTAACAGCGAATGGCGCGAGGAAGAGAAGCGGAAAAAGCGCTTCTATGTGCTGTCGCCCCTGGGCGTGCAGCTGCTGGCCCGGCTGGGCGACGAGTGGCGGGCGATCAACGCCTCGCTCGACAAGATTCTCTGACATTTCGGATTTTTGAGGGGCACGTCATGACGGGCAAGACCGAAGACATGATCGATCGCTATCTGGAGGCCGTCGCCGCCCAGCTGCCGGTCGAGGAGCGCGACGATATCATCGCCGAGCTGAAGGATCTGATCCTGAGCCGCGTCGAGGCGCGCGAGGAGGAGCAGGGCCGGGCGCTGACCGACGACGAGCGCGAGGCGATCCTGAGGGAGATCGGCCATCCTCTGGTGGTGGCGGCGCGCTATCGCAAAGGCCCCGACAGCCTGATCGGGCCCGAGCTGTTTCCCTATTGGCTGTTTGGGGCGAAGGCGGGCTTGCTGGTGCTTGGGACAGTGTTCTGCATGACGTTGGCGATCAGGCTGCTCAGCGGATCGGCGAACTTCGGCCAGGATATCGCTCAAGCCTTTCACGGGTTCCTTGGAGCAGGCATCCAGTTGATCGGCGCGCTGACGATCGCCGGGGCGGTGATGGAACACTATGCGGTGCGGCCCAAGTGGCTGACCGACTGGCGGGTCAAGGATCTGGCGGCGTTCGGCATGGCCGACGTGTCGAAGTGGGGAACGGCGCTGAATGCGGCCCGGCCCGCACGCACGGTCGGCGTGCGCACGCCGCCTTACGCCGAGCCGCTGGGTTCGGCGGTGTTCCTGCTGGTCTTCGCCTTCTGGTGGATGGGGGCGCTGCATTTCCCGGGACTGGCCACCTTCTCGCTCGACGGCGTGGACGACGTGAGCGTCACGGCCGGGCCGATCTGGACGACCCTGTTCACGCCCATCCTGGTCTATGCCTTCTGCCAGATGGGGGCCGAGCTGTTCCGCGCCTTTTCGCCCGATAGTCGACGGCTGCAGGCGGTGTTCGGCATCGTCCTGGCGGGTGCCGGGCTGTGGCTGACCTGGACGATCCTGATGGCCGGGCACTGGTTCACCCTGACCGAAGGCGTCGAGCAGGCGCGGGTCGCGGGCGGGCTGGCCATGCTGGACCCGGAGCGTCTGAACGTCCTGAGCGATGGGCCGAGAACCCTGGAGCGCGTGGCCTATGTCGCCTCCGTCATCGGCAGCTGGATCATCGCCATCTCGGGGATCAGCCTGATCTACAAGGCTCTGGCCAACATGGTGCGGCTGGCGCGGGGCTAGGACGGCTCACGGCGATGTCCGAAAACCGCGAGACATCGGCGGCGACCGGGGGCATCTTCGCGGCATGGAAACGCAGCCCGGCATGCTGGATCAGGAGGCCTGCTACCGCGCGGCCCTGACGCGGGACGCGCGGTTCGACGGGCGCTTCTTTGGATGCGTGAAGACGACGGGGATCTACTGCCGGCCGGTCTGTCCGGCGCGGACGCCGAAGCGAGAGAACATGATGTTCGTCGTGACGGCGGCGGCGGCCGAGGAGGCGGGCTTTCGGGCCTGTCTGCGCTGTCGGCCCGAGACGGCCCCCGACATGGGGGCGTGGCGCGGCACGTCGAATACCGTCAGCCGGGCCCTGAGCCTGATCGAACAGGGCGCGCTGGACGGGGGCGACGTGGATGCCCTGGCCGGGCGGCTGGGCGTGGGCGAGCGGCAGCTGAGGCGTCTGTTCCGCCAGCACCTGGGCGCAGCGCCGGTCAGCGTGGCCCAGACGCGGCGCGTGCTGCTGGCCAAGGCCCTGATCCAGGAGAGCGACCTGTCGATGGCGCAGGTGGCGCTGGCCTCTGGCTTTGGCTCGGTGCGACGGTTCAACGAGACGTTTCACGCGCTCTATGGTCGGGCTCCGTCGGCGCTGCGGCGCGGCAAGGACCGTGTGTCGGATGGGGGCGTGAAGCTGAGCCTGAGCTATCGCCCGCCCTATGACTGGGAGGCGATGCTGGCGGCGCTGGTCGCGCGCGGCGATCGGGTCGAGGGCCGGGTCTGGTCGCGCGATCTGGAGCCCGCGATCGACGGAGCGACGGGGGTCGTGACGGCGGTGCCGGGTCAGGCCGGGCGGCTGGAGGTGCGCGTCGAGGCTTCGGACCTGAAGGCGCTTCCGGGCGTGCTGGCGCGGGTGCGGCGGGTGTTCGACCTGTCGGCGGACCCGGAGGCGATCGGGCGTGACCTGTCGGCCGATCCGGTGCTGCGGCCGCCTGTCGGGGCACGGCCGGGGCTGCGATTGCCCGGTGACTGGGTGGATGCGGGCGAGGATGCGCCCTCGGATCGATTGGATGATGCGACGCTCGCGGGGCGGGCGGAGCGGTGGCGGCCCTGGCGGGCCTATGGGGCGCTGTATCTGGCATCGGCCGGGATCACGGGCGCGGACCTGATGGAGATCGACGATGAACAGCGCGCAGCCTGAAACCCTGACCCTGGACCGGATCGCGACGCCAGTGGGCGAGGTGCTGCTGGTGACCGACGCGGACGGCGCGGTGCGGGCGCTGGACTTCGTGGACTTTGAGCCGCGCATGATGCGGCTGCTGGGTCGCCATGCGCCGGGGGCGACGCTGGAAACCGGGCGGGCACCCGAGAGGGTTCGCGAGGCGGTCGAGGCCTATTTCGCGGGCAATGCGACAGCCCTGGACGGGCTGACCGTGAAGACGGCGGGGACAGCGTTTCAGACGGCGGTGTGGGCGGCGCTGCGAGCCATTCCGGCGGGGCAGACGCGTAGCTATGGCCAGTTGGCGGCGGCGGTCGGCTCACCCAGGGCGGTCCGGGCAGCGGGGCTGGCGAACGGTCAGAATCCTATCGCGGTCATCGTGCCCTGCCATCGGGTGATCGGCGCCAACGGGACGCTGACGGGCTATGCGGGCGGGCTGGAGCGCAAGCGGTGGCTGCTGGCGCACGAGGGAGTCGCGGTGGGGTAAATCCTCCCCCGTCGGGGGAGGGGGACCACGAAGTGGTGGAGGGGGTTGGACCCTGACACCGGGCCTGCGGTGAGCCCCCTCCGTCACGACGCGAAGGCGCGTCGCGCCACCTCCCCCAATGGGGGAGGAATAACTAGACCGCCTCCAGGAACAACTTGGTTGCCGGGTTGTCGGTTTCGTCGAAGTAGGGGTAGCCCAGTTCGGCCAGGGCGGCGGTCAGGGCGGGCTGTTCGGCGGGCGGGACGCTGATCCCGGCCAGCACGCGGCCGACGTCGTCGCCGTGGTTACGGTAGTGGAACAGGGTCAGGGCCCAGGCGGGCTTGAGGCTGTTCAGGAAGCGCAGGAAGGCGCCCGGCCGTTCGGGGAACTCGAAGCGCAGGATGCGCTCGTGCGGCAGGCCGGTGGCGCGGCCGCCGACCATGTGGCGGACGTGGAGCTTGGCGGTCTCGTTGTCGCTCATGTCCTCGACCTCGTAGCCGCCTGAGCGGAGCGTTGAGATCAGATCGCGTTTTTGTTGGCCTATCGCCTCGCGCGCGGCGCTCGGCTGCTTGAGGCCGGCCTCATGCGGCCCCTGTTTCAGCGCGACCCCGACGAAGATGTGAGCGCGGCCCTCGCCGGACCAGCGGTAGTTGAACTCGGTGACCGAACGGCCGTCGAGCGCGGCCAGGAAGCGGCTGTAGACGGCCCGGTCGTCGGACATGGCGACGGCCAGCAGGGCCTCGGTGCCCTCGCCGATCTCGGCGCGTTCGGCGATGTGGCGCAGGCGGTCGAAGTTGACGTTGGCCCCGGAGTTGACGGCGATGAGGGCCCCCTGATCCGTGTCAGGATGGGCGGTGGCCCAGGCCTTGAGGCCCGCAAGCGCGAGCGCGCCCGAGGGCTCGGCCACGGCGCGGCTGTCGTCGAAGATGTCCTTGATGGCGGCGCAGATGGCGTCGTTGTCGACGGTGACGATGTCGTCGAGCAGGTCGCGGCACAGACGGAAGGTCTCGCTGCCCGCGCGGCGCACGGCGACGCCGTCGCAGAACAGACCGACCTGGTTCAGGGTGACGACTTCACCGGCCGTGATCGCGGCCTGCATGCAGGCCGCGTCGACGGGTTCGACACCGATGACCCTGGTTTCGGGTCTCAGGAACTTGACGATGGCGGCGAGCCCGGCGGCGAGACCCCCGCCGCCGATGGGGACGAAGACGGCCTCGATCGGACCGGAGTGCTGGCGCATGATCTCCAGCCCCACCGTGCCCTGGCCCGCGATGACGTCGGGGTCGTCGAAGGGGTGGATGAAGACCGCGCCGGTGTCGGCGGCCATGCGGCTGGCCTCTGCGAAGGCCTCGTCGAAGGCCTCGCCGCGCAGTATCACGGTGCCGCCCAGGGCACGGACGGCGGCGACCTTGATGGGCGGGGTGGTGACCGGCATGACGATGATGGCGGTGGTGCCGCGATGCCGGGCGGCGAAGGCGACGCCCTGGGCGTGGTTGCCGGCCGAGGCGCAGATGACGCCGCGCGCCAGTTGCAGGGCATCGAGCGTCGCGATCTTGTTGTAGGCCCCGCGGATCTTGAACGAGAAGATCGGCTGCAGGTCCTCGCGCTTCTGCAGCACCGTCCGGCCCAGGCGGCGCGTCAGGCCGGGCAGGGGGTCGAGCGGCGTCTGGACGGCCACGTCATAGACGCGCGCAGTGAGAATGCGACGGATCGTTTCTTGCATGAATCGGCGTTCGATCGGCTGTTAAGAGAATGAAGTATCCTGCGCGTGTTCATTCGGCGAACGGATTTCGCGTCAGTCTGTCGTTTTCCATACTGCGAAGTCCAGAGCGGACGTGCGCTATTGTCCCTGACCCCGCCCTTGCACCCCTCCGCCATCGGCCTATATTGCTCGCAGTTATGCTAACTTTGAGCATAAGGGTCGGGAGGCCGCATTGGTCGTCAGTCTGCAGCTGGATCGCAAGATCGCCGAGGAGACCGCGCCCGTCTGGGCCAAGGTCAAGGACTTCGTCACCCCGATGGAGTGGCCGGACCAGGCGCGGCTGATCAGCGAGATCAACGCCCTGAAAAAGGAGCGTGACGCGGTCATCCTGGCGCACAACTACATGACGCCCGAAATTTTCCACGGGGTCGGCGACTATGTCGGCGACAGCCTGGGCCTGGCCAAGGAAGCGGCCAAGTCGAGCGCCAGCGTGATCGTGCAGGCGGGCGTGCATTTCATGGCCGAGACGTCGAAGGTGCTGTCGCCGGGCAAGACCGTTCTGATCCCCGACCTGAAGGCGGGCTGTTCGCTGGCCGAGGCGATCACCGGCGCGGACGTGCGCCTGATCAAGCAACGCTATCCCGGCATCCCGGTCGTCACCTATGTGAACACCACGGCCGATGTGAAGGCCGAGACGGACATCTGCTGCACATCCGCCAACGCGGTTCAGGTGGTGGAGTGGGCGGCGAAGGAATGGGGCGTCGACAAGGTCATCCTGATCCCCGACGAGTTCCTGGCCCGCAATGTGGCGGCCCAGACGACGGTCGGCATCATCGCCTGGAAGGGCCGCTGCATCGTGCATGAGCGGTTCCGCGCGGCCGACATCGAGGAGATGCGCCAGGCCTATCCGGGGGCAGAGATCCTGGCCCACCCGGAATGCCCGGAAGACGTGCTGGCGGCGGCCGACTTCGCCGGATCGACGGCGGCGATGACCGACTACATCACGGCGAAGAAGCCGCGTCAGGTCGTGCTGATCACCGAATGCTCGATGGCCGCCAACATCAAGGGCGACGTGCCGGAGGTCCAGTTCATCGGGCCGTGCAACCTGTGCCCCTATATGAAGCGGATCACCCTGACGAACATCCGCGACTGCCTGCGCGACATGCAGTTCGAGGTGACGGTGCCGGACGAGATGATCGCGCCCGCCGCCCTGGCCGTGCAGCGAATGATCGACCTGCCGCCGCCGTCGGTGCCCGCGCGCTATGACATGATCAAGGCGCGGCATCATGTGTCGGTGGAGCTGATATGAGCGACATCGGTCCCTGGGGCGCGCGCGACGGGCGGGTCGCACCGGTCGCCCCGACGACGGGGGCCGTCCCCGCCTCCAGCCCCGGCGCGCCGCCCATAGACAGCTCCAGGAAAGACGGGGGCCAGAGCCTGCCGTGGGCGGTCGCGTCCACGCTGCTGCTGGGGGCCTTCCTGTGGTACTCGACGGGCAGCTGGATCGTGGCGGGGGCGGCGATCTTCGGCCTGTTCGTGCACGAATACGGCCACGTCCTGGCGATGAACCGGCTGGGGATGGGACCGGCCAAGATCTACATCATCCCCTTCCTGGGCGGCTTGGCGCGCGGGCAGAGGAACCCGGACAGCGAGTGGCACGGGGTGCTGGTGGCGCTGGCGGGGCCGGCGTTCGGCCTGCTGGCCGTGCTGCCACTGGTCGGGGTCTGGATGCTGACCGGCGACCAGGCGTGGATGCTGGGCGCGTTCGTGGTCGCCATGATCAACCTGGTGAACCTGGCCCCCGCGCCGCCGCTGGACGGGTCCAAGGCCCTGGGGCCGGTGCTGGCGCGGATCGATCCGATGGTGGAGAAGGTCGCGCTGATCGCCGTTGGAGCCCTGGCGGTCTGGTGGGGGGTGTCGACCGGGCGGTGGATTCTGACCATCTTCCTCGGCATTTCCGTGTTCGGATCGCTGCAGCGTGGAGCGTGGCGACCGGGCGAAAAGACCCTGTCGTGGCCCGAGGCGGGCAAGTCGCTGGGCCTGTTCCTGCTGACTGGCGCGGCGTGCGCTGCGGCGGGTCTGGGCGTGCTGCTTCCGATCGCCGAGGGTTCTCCGTCTGAGGCGCTTGGGATCGCCGCCCGATTCATCGGTATCGGACGATGAGCCGGATCAATCATGACGGGCCACTGATCATCGGTGGGGGACTGGCGGGCCTGTCGGCCGCGCTGGCGGCGGCGCCCCGGCCTGTGCTGGTGATCAGCCCGGCCCCCCTGCTTGAGGCGGCGTCGAGTGCCTGGGCGCAGGGGGGCGTGGCGGCGGCCCTGTCGCAGAACGACGCGCCCGCCCTGCACCTGAAAGACACCGAGGCGGCGGGCGCCGGTCTGGTGGATCATCACGCGGCCGAGGTCTTGACCGACGAGGGACGTTCGACCGTCGAATGGCTGGCGTCGCTGGGCGCGCCGTTCGATCGCGATGATGCGGGGGAGTTCTCCGTCAGCCTGGAGGCCGCCCATTCGATGGCGCGGGTGGCACGCGTCGGCGGCGACGGGGCGGGACGGGCGATCCTGTCGGCGCTGGTCGCCGCGGTGCGCGCAGCCGACCACATCACGGTCTGGGAAGACGCCCGGCTGCGGTCGCTGATCCAGGACGAGACAGGACGGGTCCGGGGCGCGGTGATCGAACATCCCGGCGGGACCCTGGTCGAGGTGCTGGCGTCGGCCGTGGTGCTGGCGACCGGCGGCGCGGGCGGTCTGTTCGGGGCGACGACGACGCCGACGGCGCTGAAGGGCGAGGGCATGTCGCTGGCCTGGGTGGCGGGGGCCGAAATCCTGGATCCAGAGTTCGTACAGTTCCACCCCACCGCCATCGACGTCGGACTGGACCCCATGCCGCTGGCGACCGAGGCGCTGCGGGGCGAGGGCGCGCGGCTGATCGACCGGGACGGCCGGTTCCTGCTGGGCGATGCGCCCGACGCGGACCTGAAGGCGCGGGACATCGTGGCGCGCGCGGTCCATGCGGCGCGGGCGGCGGGGCGCGGTGCCCTGCTGGATGCGACCCGGGCGATCGGTTCGCATTTCCCGCGCGAGTTTCCCGCGGTATTCGCGGCCTGCATGAAGGCGGGCCTGGACCCACGCACGACACCGATCCCGGTGGCGGCGGCGGCGCACTATCACATGGGCGGGATCGCGGCCGACCCGGACGGACGGACCAGCCTGGAGGGCCTGTTCGCGGTCGGCGAATGCGCGGCGACGGGGGTGCATGGGGCCAATCGGCTGGCGTCCAACTCCCTGCTGGAAGCCGCAGCCTTCGGGCGACGGACGGGGCGGCTGGCGGCGACGATGACGGCGGGCGACGGACCGGTCGTGGTGGGCGCGGTGGTCGATGACCTGCCGGTCGAGGCGATGCAGGCGCTGCGCGACGGGATGAGCGCGGACTGCGGCGTGGTGCGCGACGGTGAAGGCTTGCGGCGTCAGGTGGCGCTGATCGACCGGCTGGAGGCGGCCCACGGCGCGGCCCCGGCGCTGATCGCGGCGCGCCTGATCGTCGAGGCCGCGCTTGCCCGACACGAGAGCCGGGGCGGGCATTATCGCAGTGACTATCCCGACACGGCGACCGTGGCGCGGCATACCCGCTTGCGTCGGGCCGGGATCGAGGCGATGGCGGCGGAATGATCGCTTCGGTGCCCGATACCCTGATCCTGCCGATCGTGCGCGCCGCCCTGGCCGAGGACCTGGGGCGGGCGGGGGATGTCACGGCGGCCGCCTGCATCCCTGAGGATGCCCGGATGCGGGCGGTGTTCGCGGCGCGGAAGCCCGGCGTGCTGGCGGGGATCGACTGCGTGCGCCTGGCAGTCACGGAGATGGATCCGAAGGCGTCGGTCGACCTGCGGATGCGCGACGGGGATGCGTTCGAGGCGGGGGCGGTTCTGGCCGAGGTCGAGGCCGATGCGCGGGCGTTTCTGTCGGCGGAACGGACGGCGCTGAACCTGCTGGGTCGCCTTTGTGGGATCGCGACCCTGACGCGGGACTATGTGCAGGCGGTGGCCGGGACCGGGGCGCGGATTGCGGATACGCGCAAGACGACACCCGGCCTGCGGGCGCTGGAGAAGCATGCGGTGCGCTGCGGCGGCGGGATCAATCATCGCTTCGGACTGGATGACGCGATCCTGATCAAGGACAACCACATCGCCGTCTGCGGCGGGGTGGAAGCGGCGGTGCGGGCCGCGCGGACCCACGTCGGCCACCTGATGAAGATCGAGGTCGAGGTGGACGGGCTGGATCAGCTGGACGTGGCGCTGGGCATGGTCGCGGCGGGCGACGGGCCGGACGTCGTCATGCTGGACAACTTCGACCTGGCGATGCTGGCCGAGGCGGTGCGGCGCACGCGCGACGGTGGTCATCGCGTGGTGCTGGAGGCGTCAGGCG
Source organism: Brevundimonas sp. P2_A6 (assembly GCF_056404975.1). NCBI lineage: Bacteria > Pseudomonadati > Pseudomonadota > Alphaproteobacteria > Caulobacterales > Caulobacteraceae > Brevundimonas > Brevundimonas sp. P2_A6. The sequence continues at coordinate 204,172 of NZ_JBFUCZ010000001.1, forward strand.
GGGTGAACCTGTCGACGGTGCGCGGGATCGCAGAGACGGGGGTGGATGTGATCTCGGTGGGGGCGCTCACCCATTCGGCGTCGGTTCTGGATATCGGTCTGGACGCGGTCTGACCTCGGGCCGCGGTGCGGTGCGGCGGTCGAACAGGGTCTGGTTCAGCCAGGTGACGATCGGCTCATCGACGAAGCGGCAATATAGGGCGGCCGTGACGATCGTGACGACCAGCGATCCACTCCACATCGCCCACGCCTCCCAGCGCACGGTCGACAGTCCCGGATACAGCGACGCCGCGATCGGCTCGACGGCATCGAACCACACCGCACCGGTCAGGGTGTGGACCATGAACAGGCTGAAGCTGACCCGCGCGCCCCAGGCGGCGAAGGGCAGGGCGCGCGTGGTCGGCGACGCGCCGCACCCCATGATGGTGGCGCAGATGGCCAGGATATTGATCACGTCCGGCCCTGCCAGGACAGCGTTGGCCAGCAGAAGGCCGCCTCCGCCGAACCCCAGAAGACGTGCCTTGACCGGCGTCAGCCGAGCGGTCTGAACGGCGCGAGCGAGGGTCAGGCCGGTCAGGAACAGGGGGGCTGCCCGGAAGAAGGTCCAGCGGAAACCCAGGCTGAACTGCTCGGTGTGAAGAACAGCCATGGACAGAAGGTCGCTGACCAGCAGGATCAGCAGGCCCAGGGTCAAGGCCGTCGCGGGCCGCTCGATCCTCAGCATCAGCCGCCACAGGGTCGGGAAGCCGGCATAGCAGATCAGCAGGGTGGAGATGGTCCAGCTGGGGATGTTCCAGTGACCCCCGCCGAAGCCGAACGCATGCAGCAGCAGGATCTGCGCGGGCAGGCCGGACCAGTCGAACCGGTGCGCCTCCGACGACTGGAAACCCAGCAGCGCGCCGCCCGCGACCATGAGCACCAGCAGTCCCAGGGTGATCAGGTGGGTCGGGTAGCAGCGGACGAACCGTTTCGACCAGAAGCGGCCCAGCGACACCGCCCCGGAGGCGACGGCGGCCCCATAGGCCTTGGCCAGGACGAAGCCGGACAGGATCAGGAAGAAGTCCGTGGCCAGATAGCCGCGCGCCAAAAAGGGGTGGAACGACTGCAGCGGCACGGGCGCCTCGTCGCCGAAATGGAAGATCACCACGAACAGGGCGGCCGCGAACCGCAGGGCGTCGAGCGCCCCGCCCCGGGGCGGTCGCGACGGGCTGGCATCAGACGGTGTGAAGGACCTTGGCATGACGACCTCCGTCCCGGAACGGGACTCGACCCGAATACAGGTTCAAGTTGTATGCCAGAGCTTGGCGCGGAACGGCCCGCGCCGAGGGGGGTTCTGGTGACAGTAGGCGAGTGAGGAAAACATGGCCGTGGTCCCGATAACCGACGAGAAACTCAGGCAGTCCGGGGGGATGGACCAGGATGCGGCTGAACGACAGCCGGTCGACGATCACGTGAATGAGGTCAGGCCCACGCTCGCCGGACGTGCCGAACCCGCGCGCGACCCTCTGGAGAGCGCAAATCGGTTCGGCAACCTTAAGGAGAATTTCGTCAATCGATGGACGGTGCGTGACCGCTAGGCACGCGATCCGTCAGGCGGTCGGGGTCGCCGGGGACTGAACCTCGACCGGCGCGGAAGCCGGCGTCGCGGGCGCGGGGGTCGGGGCCGCCGCGGGCTGGTTCGTCGCGGCCGGGGTGGCGGCGGCCGGTGCCGGGCCCGACGCCAGAGTCTCCTGCGCCACCAGGGCAGAGTAGGCGATCGCCTCCCCGGCCTGGCGAAGGGTCGTCGATGGATCGATGCCGGCATAGACGGCGCGCTGCATCTCGCCGCCGGTCGAAGGGCGGGTCTGGTAGGCGAAGGCGTTGCTGGAGCCGGAACGACCCCCGAACCGGTAGAAGACGTGGCTGCCGACCTGGCTGACGCGCAGGAACGAGTTGCGCCAGGCGGGTGCGACCCCTGTTGTATGGAAGAAGGTCGCGTTGCCGACGCCGGCATACACCGACCCCGAGAGGGCCGCCGATGCGACCGAACGTGCCCGGTTCCAGGCGACGCGATTGACCGGCGCCCGCATCGAGCCGTCGCACGTGAAGCTGAACTGGCAACCCACCCGTCGGCCAGCGCCCTGGAAGACGACGCCACAGACGCTGTGGGGGAAGGCCGGATGGCGGGCGCGGTTCAGGACGACCTGAGCCACGGCGCGCATGCCATCGGCACCCTCGCCCCGGGCCTCGTAGTAGGCGGCCTGGGTCAGGCATTCCAGGTCGCGGCTGTCATCCAACGCATTGCCGAGGTGGAAGGGGCGGGCGGCGTCGGACAGGCTGGTCAGGCTGGCACGGCGCAGATCGCTGCCGGACCCTTGCGGGCGAAGCTGTTCCAGCCGGGCGGTCAGCAGCTCGGCCTGGCGGTCGCGCTGGGCGGAGCCGGCGACGGTATAGGGGTCGTGGCGGCGGGCGATGGCCAGAGCACTGGCATCCAGGCCCCCGGCGGCGGCGGCCAGAGCCTCTTCGGTGAAGCCGGCGGACGTGGCCCCTTCCAGGCGCTCGGCCTGAGCCCTTACCGTCGTCGCCTTGGCGACGGTGCCGCCCAGATAGGCGCAACCGATCCCCAGTCCCAGAACCCCGCCGAACACCGCCGCTGCCGTCATGGGCCGAATACGGGCCACACGATCGGCGCGCGAGATCGCACGCGTGGGCGAGGGATGGATCAAAGGCGTCGTCCTATTCAACAGGGCGGGAAGCTGCCCCAGGGTCGTCTGCAGAACCGGGCGAGAGATTACGCCGCGAACCGGTTTGCGAATCGAGGCTCGGTGAACGCGAGGCCGTCGAAGAAAGCGCCTTAAGCCATCCGTTTATGGCACCAATGTGTTTGATTCGCAACTTCGTGCTGCATCGCAGCATCCGTCCCGCAAGCCGGGTCGTCGATCAGGTGAGGTGTCCGACTTTCATGTGAAGCCGGCGTGAATTCAACTCCAAGACTGTATCGCGATGCATAGCAAAGGCTTCCGAAAGTCGCCGCTGCGAAAATGACCACTCTAGCAGCGCCGATCTATTGTATTCGATGCCTGATGTGTAAGCGGCCGATCTGAACATCGGGCAACGGCGTGGAACCTTGGCCGCGGCTCGGCGTTGTGCAGCACATCCCGTCATCAGGACCGAACCCATGCGCATCGCTGTCGTCGCCTCCCTCGCCCTCTCCGCTCTGGCGCTCGCCGCCTGTGGTCAGACCATCGAGCAGCGCGCCGCGACGGGCGCAGTCGCCGGAGCCGTGGTCGCGGGTCCGGTGGGCGCGGCCGTTGGGGGCGCGGCGGGTACGGCGGTCGGCCAGGCCACCAAGCCGAACTAGATCGACCCATAACGGCGACGGGTGGACAATCCGGCGAGCCTGCCCATATCCCGTTGAATCGTGTGCGGCACCCGCGCGACGGTGGGACCCGGAACCGTATGCAAAATGGCTGGCAGATGGCTGCGAGCTTGATTTTTGCCGCCGATTCAGGTTTGCCGACCGCCGGATGCCGTTGCGTATCCCACTCGTGGCGTCCGGCCGTCCGGACGCACGACTAAACTTCCGAAGGACGACCGACCGCCCGCATGAGAGATCTGAAACAAACCGGCTTCAACGACCGCATCACCGCCCAGCAGGAAGCCAAGAAGGCATTGCTGGCCAAGTTCAAGCCCAAGCCCACCGTCACCGACCCCGAGTTCGACCGTCTGGCCGAAAAGCGTGCGGCGGAGAAGGAAGCCCTTCGTCTTCAGCACGAGGCCGCCAAGGCCGAGGAACGGCGGATCAAGCAGGAGCGCGAAGATGCGCGTCTGGCGGCGCTGCGCGAAACCGAGGAGGCCATGGAGGCCGAGAAGCGCGCCGCCCGCAAGGAGCGCAAGCAACTGACCAAGGAAGAACAGAAGGCCGCCCGCGACGCCCGGTATGCCGCCCGCAAGGCGCGTCGCTAAGACACTATCCGAGGCGTCCGGGATCAAGGCCGCGCGTGGCTACGGCTAGGGTGACCGCGATCAGGCATCCACTGTGGATCGCCCCAGCGCGACCATAAGCTGTTCGCTGGAGTAGGGCTTGCGGATGAACGGCCAGGGCGCCTCGGCCAGGGCTGCATCCACGTCGTCTCCCGCATAGCCCGATGTCAGAATAATGCGCAGCTTGGGATCCCGGCTTGCCGCCTGACGGGCCAGTTCGAAGCCGGTCATGCCGCCCGGCATGACGATGTCGGACAGCATGATGTCGAAGCGCCTCCTGGACAGGGCGGCCAGGGCGTCAGGCCCGTTCTCGACCGCCTCGACCTCCAGCCCCATTCCGGCCAGCAGATCGACCGCGATGGTGGCGACAGCGATGTCGTCCTCGACCAGCAGCAGGCTTCGACCCGAAAGGTCACCTCGCGGCATCGCCGGTTGCGGCGTCGCCGCTTCCTCGGCCACGACCGGCGGAAGATAGAGGGTGATCCGGGTGCCCTCTCCGGGTGTCGATTCGATATTTACCCCGCCGCCGCTCTGACGCGCGAAACCGTAGACCTGGCTGAGACCCAGACCCGTTCCCTTGCCGACCGACTTGGTGGTGAAGAAGGGCTCGAAGACCCGGCGCTTCGTCACCTCGTCCATACCGACGCCCGTGTCCGACACGGTGACGCAGACATAGTGACCGGCCGCGAGCTCGTTGACCTGCCCGGCTTCGACCTCACAGGCCTGGGTCTGGACGGTGATGCTGCCCCCATCCGGATCGGTCTTGTCGCCGACGGCGTCGCGCGCGTTGACGATGAGGTTCAGAAGCGCCGCTTCGAACTGGGCCGGATCGACGCTGACGCGCGCCCCACCCCGACGCAGCTTGAGCCTGTAGGTGACGGCCTCGCCCACGGCGCGCCGCAGCAGGGGGTCGCTCTCCCGGATCAGGGCATTGAGGTCGATGGCCTCCGGACGCAGCGCCTGACGACGCGAGAATGCCAGAAGCTGGTGCGTCAGTCGTTCGCCGCGCCGGGCTGCGGACAGGGCGGCCTCGCCGAACTTCTGACGCCGCGACGCGTCGTCGGGCGATTTCAGGATCAGGTCCAGAGCCCCGATCACCACGGTCAGCAGATTGTTGAAGTCGTGGGCCACGCCACCGGTCAGACGACCGACGGCCTCCATCCGCTGGGCGTGCATCAGGTCGGCCTCGGCCTTCGCCTTTTCGGCCAGAGCCTCGCCCACGCGTTCCTCGAGCAGTTCGTTAATGCGCTTCAAATCCTGCTCGACCCGCCGGGCGTCGGTGACGTCGAAGGCCACGCCGACAAAGCCGATGACGTCGCCATGCAGGGTCAGGCGAGGCCGGGAGAACGATCTCAGCCAGCGATATTCGCCGCTGTGATGCAAATACCGCGCTTCCAGCGCGAAGGGCTGGCCGGTCGCTTCACCGGCCAGGGATTCAGTGACCAGCCGGGCCTGATCCTCGGGATGAATATAGGTTCGCCAATCGGCCGTCCGGACGGTTTCGTAGTCGCCGCCCATGTAATCGACATAGGCCTGGTTGACGAACGACCGGGTCCGGTCGCTGTTGGTGACCCAGATCAGGACGGGCGCGGTGTCGGCCACGGCCCGGAAGCGGGCTTCGCTGTCGCGGACTTCAAGCTCCGCCTGGGCGCGTTCGACGTCGGACCAGGTTCGCTCGGCCACATCTTCGATCAGGGAAATGTCCTCGGCCAGCCAGTCGCGAGGTGTTCTGGAGTGAACCTGCAGAAAGCCACGCATCTCGCCGCTGCGGAACAGGGGCACGACGACGAACGCGCCGATCTGGAGGCTTTCATACGCCACGGGTGAGAGCGCGGTTCGCGGATCGGTCCGGGTATCACTGACGACCAGTGTCAGGCCCAGGAACAGCTCTGGATCGATCAGGCCGCCGAAATCAGCCAGCGCCCGCTGTCCGGCCGCGCTGGGCACGCCTTCTGTCCAGTCCGGGTGCACCGTGACCATCTGGCGATCATCGGACACGTCTCCGTAGCCGACCCGCGACGCCCCCAGCAGGCGACCCAGAATGCTCTGGACATGATCCATGATGGCCTGGGGGTCCTCCAGTTCGCGAACGCCGTCGGCCAGCTCCAGCAGGAAGCGCTGGCGGCGTTCCTGGCGAGCCAGGGCATCGAGCGCATTGCGGGTCTCGGTCACATCGAACGACAGGCCGACATAGCCCTGAAAGTCGCCGGACCCATCGATCCGCGGATTGACCGCGACGCGCATCCAGCGCCAGACGCCGTCATGGCGCTGGAACCGCGCCTCGAACGAATAAGGGTCGAAGCGGGTGCGTGCGTCGACCTGGATGGAATTGACGGCGTCGATGTCATCAGGATGGACAGACGCTTTCCACGCCTGCCCCATGAAGGTCTCGCCCGGCCTGCCGTAGAAGGTCACAAGCGCCGCGTTGACGAACTCGACGTCCCCGGCCGCATCGGTCAGCCAGACGGGAGAGGGCGCGGTGTCGGCCATCAGGCGGAAGCGCTGCTCGCTCTCGCGCAGGGCCACCTCGGCGGCCCGGGCATCGGAGATGTCGGTGTGGACGCCGACCCATTCCAGAAGAGCCCCCGAGGCGTCCAGGGTCGGCACCGCCCGGACCGCGAAGGTGCGATAGAGGCCGGCCGCCGTCATGACGCGGTGCTCGAACTCGAACACGGTGCGAGCGGCCACGGCCCGTTTCCAGGCCTCGACCGAAGCGGCGGCATCGTCGGGATGCACGGCGTCGGCCCACCCGTAGCCGCGATAGTCCGCATGCGTCTGGCCGGTCAGGGCGGACCAACCCGGCTGTTCACCTTCCATCCGGCCGTCGGCGGTGTTGGTCCAGAGGATGCCGCGAACCGCATCGACGGCCGTGCGAAACCTGGCCTCGCTGCGGCCGAGATCGGCGACGGTCCGGTCCAGCCGCGCCAGGGTCTTGCGCAGGGAAGCCGCCACGAGCGTGACGAATGCGCCGACGATGATGAAGTTGAACGTCGCCACTCGGCCCATGGGCGAGGAAAGACCGACGCCGACGGCACTGGGGCCGGCGATGACCCACCCTCCGAAAAGACAGGCGAGGGTGGCGGAAAACCCCGCGATGCGTCCTCCGGTCAAGGCGGCCAGAGTGACGGCCGGGAGCAGGATGATGAAGCCGGTCACGTTGCCGTAAAAGGCATTCCCCGCCCAGCGGATGGCCAGCCCTGCCGCGGCGAAAGCCAGGCCGAGGAGGACGCCCTGCCACCATGGCCGTGCGTGAACGCGAGCCAAGCGCGCCAGCACCGCCTCCGGTTGCCACCCGCGAACCGATCCCCCAGCGACGCTCATCAATCCCCCGTTCGCGCGGTGGCGCGATCTGCGGCAACGCTTTTCACCCGCCTCGCGTTCCATGGCCGTTCGCGATGGGTCTCAGACGCGACCCTGCCGCAGCCTGCGGGTTGGCGAGGGAGGCTAGACTACCTAACTGACGTTTCGCGCCCGCCAGACGACAAAAGGATTTCGCATGACCGCCGCCACGATCGATACTGGCCTGACGAAGGCCGAACGGACCGATGTGACCCAGGAACTCAGCAAGGTCCTGGCCGACAGCTTCGCCATCTATCTGAAGACGCACGGGTATCACTGGAACGTGCGGGGACCTGAGTTCTTCACCTATCATAATCTGCTGGAGCAGCAGTACCGCGACATCTGGGACGCCCTGGACGAGATCGCCGAGCGGATCCGCGCGCTGGGGGAGTTCGCCCCGCAGTCGCACTCCGCCTTCGCGAATCTGACGTCGATCAAGGACGGCGATCCGGACAAGGACGCGCCCGCGATGCTGAAGGAGTTGATGAAGGACCACGAAACGGTCATCGCCACCTGCCGGGCCGCCCTGGCGGTCGCCGACGAAGACGGCGACGACGTGTCGGTGGACCTGCTGACCCAGAGGCTGGCCGCCCACGAGAAGTTCGCCTGGATGCTGCGTTCGACCCTGGGGGGCCGATAATCCTGCTCGCGGAACCGTAATCCTCGGCCTGAAAAGCGCCGCGAAGGCAGGCTATCGCCCTCGGCCCTCGCGGCGCTCGCGCCTGAACCGAAACCCTGATGACCGTATCGTTCGCCATACCTCTAGACTGGACCCGGGTGAAGACCCGCGCCCGACGCTATGCGGCGGCGGTGCCGGCCGCCCTGGCGGCGCTGGGCGTGGCGATGGCGGCCGGGTCCACGGTCAGGTCCGACACCGATCGCACGGCCGAGGCTGTGGCGCGCATGACCGAGGGCGATCTGACCGCGCGGGGTCTGGCGGCGCTGTCCGCGCGGATGGACCCGGCGCAGCTGGCCCTGGCCATCCGCTTCGATCCCAACGAGCGGCACACGGCGCAGCTGGGTCTGACGCCCGGCTGGGAAAGCCTGACCCTGGCGGGCAAGCCGTCGCTGGAACTGGGTGCGAACGGGCTGGAGGCCCAGAGGCTGAACGCCGCCATGCCGGCCAGCACGGGGGCGCTGCGCGCAGCCCGGCCCTTCGTCTTCAACGCCGCCAGCGAGGCCGATCGCCGACGGGCGATGCGGTGCCTGACACAGGCGGTCTACTACGAGGCCGCGCTGGAGAGTACGGAAGGCCAGGAGGCCGTGGCCCAGGTCATCCTGAACCGCGTGCGCGATCCCAACTATCCCAACACCGTCTGCGGCGTGGTCTTCGAAGGCGCGGAGCGCACGACCGGCTGCCAGTTCAGCTTCACCTGCGACGGAGCCCTGTCCCAGGCCCCGGTCGGCTGGGCCTGGGATCGGGCGCGCATCGTGGCCGAGCGGGCTCTGGCCGGGCATGTGGCGGACAAGGTCGGCACCGCGACCCACTACCACGCTGACTATGTCCACCCCTGGTGGTCGCCCACCCTGGCCAAGATCACCCAGATCGGCGCGCATATCTTCTATCGCTGGAAGGGCATCTACGGCGAGACCGCCGCCTTCAACCAGCGCTATGGGGGCCACGAACCGGTCATCGACGAAGCCCGCTTTTCGCGGCCTCGCCTGATCGCACCATCGACGCAGGTGGCTGCGGCAGGGGACCTGAGCGCCGAGGACGCGGCGGTGCTGGCCCAGGGCGGGGCCAATCTGCGCACCGTCGAAATCGACGGTCATACGCGGGTCGTGGGCGTCGCCAGCCTGGGCGGTCGCCGCCCCGGGACGGCCGACGAGATCGCCGCCATCAATGCGCGGCTGGCGACGTTCGAGGCTCCTGCCCTCGCACCGGTGCCGACCGCCCCCCCGCCCGCCGGCGTGACCCGGATGGACGTCGAGGAAGTCGGCAAACCCGCCCCCTGAAACCGCCACGCTTGCAACCCGGTCAAGGTTTCACGCATTTGACGGCTTGGCCATTCGCGCCGCCCCAAGGATACCGTTTGAGCGACCCCCAAACCCCGCGGACCCCGCAGACCTGGACCGAGCTGGATCGTCTCGCGGCCTTGCGGTCGCTCGAGGTCATTCACACCGAGCCGGAAAGCGACTTCGACGAGATCGCCAGACTGGCCTCCGCGATCTGCGAGACGCCCATAGCCCTGGTCAGCCTGGTCGAGGAAGACATTCAGTGGTTCAAGGCGCGGGTGGGTCTGGACGTCTGCGAGACGGATCGCAGCCTGTCCTTCTGCGACCAGGCGATGCGTGGCCATGACATCATGGTCGTACCGGACGCCTCGCTCGACCCGCGCTTCAAGGACAATGCGCTGGTCACCGGTGAGCCGAACATCCGGTTCTATGCAGGGGCTCCCCTGATCACTTCGGCGGGTCTGCCGCTGGGGTCGCTGTGCGTGATCGACACGACGGCCCGTCCAGGCGGGCTGACGCCGGTTCAGACCCAGACCCTGAGCGTTCTGGCGCGTCAGGTCGTCGTCCAGCTGGAGTTGCGGCAGGCCGTGACCCAGCGAGATCGTAGCGAGGAGGCGGTCCGCCGCGCGCTGGCGGCCTCCGATCACATCGGGGCCTGGGACTGGCATGTGCCGGAGGACAAGGTCGTCGCCGACACCCGCATGGCCCGCATGTTCGGCGTCGACCCCGCGCGCGCTACCGCAGGTCTGCCGATCGCCGAGTTCACGGCCTGCATCCATCCAGACGACCGGACGCGGGTCTCCGAGGCCATCCAGACCGCGATCGAGGGCACCGGCGACTTCATCAGCGAGTACCGTGTCGTCCAGCCCAACGGGGCCGAACGCTGGCTGCTGGCGCGCGGTCAGGTCTATGCGGCACCGGACGGCACGCCGCTGCGCTTTCCGGGCCTTGCCGTCGACATCACCGACAAGAAGGTGGCCGACGCCAGTCTGGCCAGGGCGACCCAGGCCCTGGCCGAGAGCGAAGCGAAGTTTCGCGCCATCGCCGACTCCTTGCCGCAGATGGTCTGGTCGACGCTGCCTGACGGCTTCCACGACTACTACAACGCCCGCTGGTACGAATACACGGGCGTGCCGGAGGGTTCGACCGACGGCGAGGGCTGGAATGGCATGTTCCACGCCGAGGATCAGGAGCGCGCCTGGGCGGCCTGGCGGCACTCGCTCGAAACGGGCGAACCGTATGAGATTGAATACCGGCTGCGCCGCGCCGACGGGGTGTACCGCTGGACGCTGGGGCGCGCCACGCCCATCCGGAACGCCGAGGGTCAGATCACCCGCTGGTTCGGCACCTGCACCGACATCGACGATCTGAAAAAATTGGAGCAGGGCAAGGATCTGGTCAGCCAGGAGCTGAGCCACCGGATCAAGAACATCTTCGCCGTCATCTCGGCGTTGATCGCCCTGTCGGCTCGCGAGCACCCCGAGGCCAAGGCCTTCGCAGCGGCTGTGCGCAACCGCATCGGGGCCCTGGCGAGGGCCCACGAGTTCGTCCGTCCACATTCGGAAGTCTCTCGGCCAACGGTCGGCAACACCACGCTGCACACCTTCCTCAACGCGCTGTTCGTGCCCTATGCCGACAACGCGGGCCGTCCCCGCGTCCTGATCGAGGGAGAGGATGCGGTGTTCGACGATCAGGCGGCCACGTCTGTCGCCCTGCTGTTCCATGAGCTGGCCACAAACGCCGCGAAATACGGGGCTTTGTCGATGCAGGACGGGCGTGTCCTTTTGACCACACGCGCAGAGGGCGAGCGTTTTATCCTGTGCTGGACGGAGGTCGGGGGGCCTTTGATCGCCGGTGAACCCGAGCGCGCGGGGTTCGGATCGTCCCTGGCCACCCTGTCGGTCGAGGGCCAACTGGGTGGACGACTGGAACGAACATGGAAGCCCGAGGGTTTGGTCGTCGAGGCAGACATCCCCGCCACTGCGCTCTCAAGACGCAGGGCCGCTCTCAAACTCGCATGAAACCCGTAACGACGTTGTGCGTTCGTTAGCGGACACTCTTTAACTGCTACAGACCTTGAAACGAAAAGGCTCATGACTGCGCGTATCCTGATCATCGAGGACGAGGCCCTGGTCGCGATGGAACTCCGGTTCGTACTCGAGGACCTGGGTCACGAGGTCATCGGCACCGTGGCGGACGCGCGAGCCGCGCGGACGGTCGCGGCCGAGACCGACATCGATCTCGCTCTGGTCGATATCCATCTGCAGGATGGACCGACGGGAATCGAGCTGGGTCGAGAGCTGGGTCAGGAAAAGGGCGTCACCGTTCTGTTCATGACGGCCAATCCGGGGATGGTTCGCGACGGTGTGGCCGGCACGATCGGTGTACTGACCAAGCCGACCGACGAACGCGCGGTCCAGACGGCAGTCGATTACGCTCTGCGTCGTCGCCAGGGTCGTCCGGTCGAATACGCGCCGCCCGAGCTTCAGCTGTTCGGTTGATCGAAGCGCACCGCGTGGCCCCCATGATCGAGATCTCCGACAAGGCCGCCGTCTGGCAGCTTGTCTACCGCAGCCACAGTCGAGACGGTGCGGCGAGCGCCCTTCAGATGTCCGACATCCTGTCGCAAGCCCGCCCGCTGAATGCGCGCGATGGCATCACCGGCGTTCTGACGGTGGTCGACGGCACCTTCGTGCAAATCATCGAGGGGACAGAAGCCGCCGTCGACGATCTGCTGAAGCGATTGTTGCGCGATCCCCGTCACAGCGACGTGCAAGTGATCGACCGGCGGGTTTCATCACGACGTCTGTTCGCCGACTGGGACATGGTCAGCCCTCGCCTGGCCTCGGACGAACTCGCGATCGTGGCCTTGCTGCTTCAGGACGAGGGCGCACGACTGGCGGATTATGGCGCGACCCTGTCGCGGGCCGTGCAGCGCCAGGATGCCTTGCTGGAAGGCGGGCGAGGACCGCGGGACTATCTTGCGTCCCAGGCCGTCGCCTCGGTCGGCGCGAAGCCCAAGAGCTGAGTTCCTACCAGGCGCCGATCTTTTCCGCCTCGTGGTGGGTGATCGGGTGATGCGCGCGCGCGTGATCTTCCTCGGCCAGAAACCTGACGGCCTCCAGCGCGGCCATACAGCCCATTCCGGCGGCGGTCACAGCCTGGCGATAGACGTCGTCGGTGACGTCCCCCGCAGCATAGCAGCCTTCGACATTGGTCGCCGTCGTACCCGGCTTCACCACCAGATAGCCACCCTGTTTCGTCTCCAGCTGGCCGAGGAACAGTTCGGATGACGGCGCGTGGCCGATGGCGATGAAAACGCCGTCGCACGCCCGCTCATGCGTCTCGCCGGTCTTTGCGTGCTTCAGCCGGACGCCCGTGACGTTTGAGGCGACACCATCGTTCTGGCCCAGGATTTCATCCACCTGATGATCCCAGACCACCTCGACCTTGGGATTGGCGAACAGTCGATCCTGCAGGATTTTCTCGGCGCGGAACTCGTCCTTCCTGTGCACCACGGTGACCTTGGCGGCGAAGTTCGTCAGAAACAGCGCCTCCTCGACCGCCGTGTTGCCGCCGCCCACCACCACGACCTGCTTGCCGCGATAGAAGAAGCCGTCGCAGGTGGCGCAGGCGCTGACGCCGAACCCCTGGTATTTCGCCTCCGACTCCAGACCCAGCCACTTGGCCTGGGCTCCCGTCGAGATGATGACGGTCTCGGCCAGGATTTCGGCTCCGCTGTCCAGCGTCAGCCGGAAAGGGCGCCGCGACAGATCGCAGGACACCACGATGTCCTCGATGATCTCCGTGCCGACGTGCAGCGCCTGGGCCTTCATCTGTTCCATCAGCCAGGGGCCCTGGATGACCTCGGCGAAGCCGGGGTAGTTCTCGACATCGGTGGTGATGGTCAACTGGCCACCGGGCTGGATGCCGGCGATGACCACGGGGTTCAGGCTGGCGCGGGCGGCATAGATGGCGGCGGTCCAGCCGGCGGGGCCGGACCCGATGATGGCGCATCTGACGGTCGTGGGGGTGGTTTTCGAAGAGCTCATGAGTGCTATCTAGTCGCTGATTCCGCCGGGCGCGATGCCCGCAGGTGTGGATAAGGACGCTCGCATGCAGGGACGCAGTTACATCGGGGTGTTCATCGCCATCGGTGCGGCCGTCGGGGCCGGGATCGGCTATGCCGTCGGCAGCATCCTGATCGGTCTGATCATCGGCTTCGCCCTGGGGATCGCGGTCGGCGTGGCCCTGGACGCCAGCGGGCGCAAACGCAGCTCGAACCGAGGCGACGGCAAAGACGACGCGACCTTTCCGCTGATCATGGGTGGCGGGTCGGATGGCCATGGTCACGGCCACGGGTCGCACGGCGACGGTGGAGGCTCTGACGGCGGGGGTGGTGACGGCGGCGGTGGCGGGGGCGACTAAGCCCGAGCCATCCGTTCCAGGATGACGCGGGCGGCCCGCTCCGTTTCGGTCAGCGGATCATAGGTCCAGGGCACGAGGGTCCCGTCGAAGGCGCGAGCCGCGCCGCGTTCGGCCAGATCGGCATGCAGCCGGGCGAACTTCCCGGCGGCTTTGCGCGCGATCATCGGCAGAATGTGAACCGGCTTGCCGGTCGAGGCGGCTTCGGCGGCCATATTGGCGCTGTCCTCGGTGACCAGGATGTGATCGGCCGCCTCCAGGAAGGCAAAGAGGGGATTGGCGCCGGTGCCGTCCCAGATCCAGCCCGGCAGGTCCGAAAGACGAAGCGTCATGGCCGATTTCGCGACCGCCGGCGTGCGGCGCGAGAAGGTCAGCAGGACCGACCCATCGACCGCCCGAACGGCCGCCTCGATCCGGTCGGCCAGGGCCAGGGCATGATCCTCGGTCAGGTCGAAAGCCTTCGACCGTCCGCCGATCAGGACGGCCACGCGCGGCCGGGGCAGGGGCTCCAGGCGATCGGCGAAGGGGGGGGCGGCGGCGGCGAGGGCGTCCGCCGTGATCCGGTGCGGTGACCCCGTGATGGACGCGACGTTCGGCGCGCTCAGGCCATCGTGGGCCGGAGCCACGACCAGATCGAATCCGGCCGGGTCGATGCGTGGATCCTGGGTCTGGACGACGAAGGTGCGGCCGCCGCTCAGCCGACGGGCCGCCAGCGACAGGGGCAGGGTGGCGCGGCCGGTGGCGATCCACAGGTCTGGCCAGGTCTCTCCAGGCGCCGGGAAGGGCGCGTCGGCGGCCTGGTCGAGCATCCACGGCGACTTCAGTCCGACCGGCAGCCAGTCGAACGCCGGCCGCCAGCGAACGCGTCGGACGTCGAATTCAGCAGGTCTGAGGCGCGCCACCGCCTCGGCGAGGCCGCGCGCCTGATTTTCCATGCCGATGCGGCCGTCGGAGACGACCTGGATGCGAAAAGGGCCGGAGCCTACTTCCACTCGACCTTGAGGATCTCGTAGGCCTTGACGCCGCCTGGGGTGTTCACCTCGACCGTGTCGCCGACCGCCTTGGAGATCATGGCGCGCGCGATGGGCGAGGAGATCGAGATCTTGCCCTGCTTCACGTCGGCCTCGTGCTCGCCAACGATCTGGTAGCGGCCCTCTTCCTCGGTATCCTCGTCGACCACGGTGACCGTGGCGCCGAATTTGACCTGATCTCCGCTCAGCTTGGAGACGTCGATGACCTGGGCGCGGCTGATCTTGTCCTCGATCTCGGCGATCGATCCTTCGATCCAGCCCTGACGCTCCTTGGCGGCGTGGTACTCGGCGTTTTCGGACAGGTCGCCGTGTTCACGGGCCTCGGAGATGGCCGCGATCACGCTGGGCCGTTCCACCGACTTCAATTGCTTAAGCTGATCGTCGAGGGAGCGGTAGCCCTCGGCCGTCATCGGCACTTTTTCCATGTGGTCGTGATTTTTCTGGGTTGTCGCCCGGTAAACCGGAGAGGGGACTGAAAGAGGAACTCTGGCGAATGCACTGGATCGCTGGGCGCGCGCGACCGGCCGAAGAAACTAGGGCAGACCGACCGAAAACTCAAGGCGGGGTCAGGCCGCGGGCGGCGGTACGGCCTGGGGCGGCGTTTCGACGACGACGCGATTGGCCCGCTGTCGGGTCAGGGTGTTGCGGGCCACACGGTAGACGATCCAGGCCACCAGGGCCGCGGCCAGCAGCGCCGCCAAACCGGACATGACTGCGATGCCCATGGCGATGAAGGCCAGGAACAGGGCGACCGCGGCGGCCAGGGCGGCACAGATGTGGATCATTCGAAAGCGCATGACCGGTTAACGCCCGCCACTGGCCATGGTTGCCCGTCGCGTCAGGCGTAGGCGTAAGGCCCGCCGCGTTCCAGGGCGCGCTGATAGGCAGGACGTGCGTGAATGGCGCTCAGGAAGGCCTTCAGACGGGGCTTGTCGCTGCCGTAGGGCACGCGGCTGGCGCCGGCCTCCAGCGGAAAGCTCATCATGATGTCGGCGGCGCTGAAGGCCTGGCCGGCAAACCACTCCGACTTGCCCAGTTCGGCCTCCCAGTAGGCTGTATGGGTCGCGATCTGAGGATCAATGAAACCGGTCTGGGCCTTGTTCGCGATCGCCCTGACCAACGGTCGCACGAGCCCGGGCGAGCGCGGCGGCAAGGCTCCGAACACCAGCTTCAACAGCAGAGGAGTCATGGCCGACCCCTCCGCATAGTGCAGCCAATAGGTAAAGCGGCGGCCCTCCGGCGTCCCCACCGTGGGCTTCAGCCCTCGCCCAGGATAGGCCTCCAGCAGGTATTCGACGATGGCCCCGGTCTCGGCCACGACGGTGTCGCCGTCCTGGATCACCGGCGACTTGCCCAGCGGGTGGATCGCGCGCAACTCGGGCGGGGCCAGCATGGTCTTGGCGTCCCGCTCGTAGCGCTTGACCTCATAGGGCAGGCCCATCTCCTCCAGCAGCCACAGCACGCGCTGGGACCGGGAGTTGTTCAGGTGATGGACGACGATCATGGAACGGCTCCGCTGCGTGCGAGGTCACCCTAGCGCGGTTGACGCGGCGGAGCGCAAGGGCTGCGTCAGCCGGTCCGTCCGCTCCACCGACGACGCGGATGGGTCTGGGACTGCGTCGGGCGCGGACCGGTCTTGAGGTTGGGTGTCACACCGGTCCGGCGGCTCTGCCACAACTCATAGGCCAGGGTGGCTAGGGCGAGCTTCCCGGCATGGCGTCCGGCGAAGCGGCGGCCACCTTGCGACAGCAGAAGTCCGCCCAGGGCGGTGGCGATACGGGACAGGGCCATCAGGGTTCTCCTCGGTTCGTCCCTGACAACGATCCTTTGCGGCACAGGTTCACGGTCGTTGAAACCCTGCGCGCTTTCGCCCACACCACGGGCATGAGCACGCCCGAGCCCCGCCTGACCAGTCTCGCCCATGGTGGCGGATGCGGCTGCAAGCTGTCGCCGGGCGTGTTGCGGGAGATTCTGGCCGGGATGCCGCAAGGCGCGGCGTTCGCCAATCTGATGGTGGGGACCGAGACCAGCGACGATGCGGCGGTCTGGCGGTTGAACGACACCCAGGCTCTGGTGGCGACGACGGACTTCTTCATGCCGGTGGTGGACGATCCCTTCGACTTCGGCCGGATCGCGGCGACCAATGCCCTGTCGGATGTCTATGCCATGGGCGGGCGGCCGATCCTGGCGCTGGCGCTGGTGGGGATGCCGATCAACGTCCTGTCGGCCCAGACGATCGGGCGCATCCTGGAGGGCGGGGCCAGTGTGTGCGGGCAGGCGGGCATCCCGGTCGCGGGCGGTCATTCGATCGACAGCGTCGAGCCGATCTACGGGCTGGTTGCGCTGGGGCTGGTGCATCCCGACCGGGTGCGGACCAACCGCGGGGCGAGGGTCGGCGACGTCCTGATCCTGACCAAGGGATTGGGCGTCGGCGTGCTCAGCGCGGCGCTGAAGCAGGGGCGGCTCGACGCGGCGGGGTATGCGACGATGATCCACTCGACGACGCAGTTGAACGCCGTCGGGGCCGACCTGGCAGACGTCGATGCGGTTCATGCCATGACGGACGTCACCGGCTTCGGGCTTTTGGGTCATGCGCTGGAGATGGCGCGAGGCTCGGGGCTGGCGGTCGAGATCGACCCGGACGCCGTGCCGCTTCTGGAGGGCGTGGAGACGCTGGCAGCCGACGGCGTTCGCACCGGCGCATCCGGCCGCAACTGGGACAGCTATGGCGCGAGCATGGCCCTGCCCGGAGGGTTCGAAGGGTGGCGGCGCGATCTGCTGACCGACCCCCAGACCTCGGGTGGCTTGCTGATCGCGGTCGCGCCCGAAGCCTCCGCTGCCGTTCTCGATCAGGTGCGGGCGGCGGGCTTCGGCCGGGCGGCTGTGGTCGGGCGGATGACCGAAGGCTCCGGGGTGCGCGTCGTTTGATCCGGCGCACGACCGATCTGACGGCGGCGGCGCGGGGCGGCTTCGACGCGATCATCGACGTGCGCAGCCCGGCCGAATTCGCTGAGGATCACATCCCGGGGGCCATCAACCTGCCGGTCCTGGACGACGCCGAGCGTGCCGAGATCGGGACGATCTATGTCCAGCAGTCGAAATTCCTGGCCCGGCGCATCGGGGCGGCGAAGGTGGCCAGGAATATCGCGGCGCATCTGGATGGCGCGCTGAGGGATCGCGACGGCAGCTTTCGGCCGCTGGTGCATTGCTGGCGCGGCGGGCAGCGGTCAGGAGCCATGGCGGCGGTCATGGACCAGATCGGCTGGCCGGTCACGGTGCTGGACGGCGGCTATATGACCTGGCGGCGGACCGTTCAGGCAACCCTGTATGGTGACGGCTCGGGGCTGGAGGTCGTGCTGCTGGACGGCGGTACCGGGTCGGGCAAGACGGCGTTGCTGGCCCGGCTGGCGGAACGGGATGTTCAGGTTCTCGATCTGGAAGGGCTGGCGGCCCATCGCGGCTCCCTTTTCGGGGCGCTGAAAGGTCGGCCCCAGCCGTCGCAGAAGCTTTTCGAAAGTCGCCTGTTCGCCGCGATGGAGGGTCTGGATCCCGCGCGGCCGGTAGTGGTCGAGGCCGAAAGCAGCCGGATCGGCGCGCGCACGATCCCGCCCGCGCTGTGGGCCGCGATGGGTCGGGCATCGGTGATCGAGCTGTCGGCCCCCGTTGAGGCGCGAGCCGCGTTTTCGGCGCGGGTCTATGCCGACATCGCGGCGGATGCAGGGGCGCTTGAGACGGCGCTCGGTCGCCTGCCGCCGCATCATTCGAAGGAGACGGTCGCCGGGTGGAAGACCATGGCGCGAGAGGGGGAGGTCGAGGCCCTTGCGGCCGCTCTGATCGCCGAACACTATGACCCGGCCTATCGGCGCATGTCGGCGCGGCGCGACCGGCCAATGCTGGGGCGGGTCGAGATGGTCGATGTGTCGGACGGCGAACTGGATCGGGCGGCGGATGCCATCGTCAAGACCCTCTCCCTCTAGGAGAGGGAAACGGTTAGCGTCACCGTCATGACCCGATCACGCACGCGCGCCATCTTCACCTCTCTCAGCCTTTGGGTGCTGATCGCCCTGGTCGGGGGCGTGGCGGCGGGGGCGGCGGCGCAGGCCTATGGGATTCCGGGCGGGACGGGGACGATCGCGGTCGTCGATGCCCTGGGTCAGCTGTGGCTGAATGCGTTGCGCATGACGATCATCCCGCTGGTGTTCAGCCTGCTGGTCACCGGCATCGCCTCGATCGCGGATGCGGCGGCGTCCGGGCGGCTGGCGCTTAAGGCCGTTCTGGTGTTCGCCGCCCTGCTGGTCGTCGCCACGGTCTGGGCGGTCGGCTCGTCGCTGGGGCTGCATATGCTGTGGCCGATCGATCCGGCGGGGGCCCAGGCCCTGATCGCCGGCGCCCCGCCCGAGGCCGCGTCGGAGGTTGCGGGCAACGTCACCGGCGGCGGGTTCGAGGCGTTTTTGACGGGCCTGGCCCCCTCCAACCCGATCAAGGCCGCGGCCGACGACGCCATCCTGGCCATCGTGGTCTTCGCGATCGCGTTCGGGTTCGCCACGACGAAACTGCCCGAGCGCCTGCGCCAGCCCGTCGCCCTGTTCTTCGAGGCGGTGGCCCAGACGATGATCGTGATCGTGCAATGGGTGCTGGCCGTGGCACCGCTGGGTGTGTTCGCCCTGGCAATGGGTGTGGGGCTGCGGGCCGGGCTGGGGGCGGCGGGGGTGCTGGGCCATTACATCGCCCTGGTGGTGCTGAGCCTGATCGGGCTGATCGTCCTGACCTATGTCATCGCCGTCGTGTTCGGACGAATCAGTCTGGGGCGGTTCGCCTCGGCCGTCGCCCCGGCCCAGGTCGTGGCGTTCTCGACCCAGTCGTCGCTGGCCTGCCTGCCGGTGATGGTGGAGCGGGCGACGACGCGGCTTGGGGTCTCGGCCCCGACGGCGGGTCTGGTCCTGCCGCTGGCGGTCGCGGTGTTCCGCATCACCTCGACCGTCGCCAACCTGGCCGTCGCCATCTATTGCGCCAAGCTGTTCGGTGTGGTGCTGAGCCCGCAGGTGCTGCTGGCCGGATCGGTCGCCGCCCTGGCCATCAGCATCGGCACCGTCGGCCTGCCCGGACAGGTCAGCTTTTTCGCCTCGATCGGCCCGATCTGCCTGGCCATGGGCATTCCCTTGCAGGTTCTGCCCCTGCTGCTGGCCGTCGAGGTGGTGCCGGACATCTTCCGCACCGTCGGCAACGTCACCGCCGACCTGGCGGCGGCGCGGATCGTGGAGGGGTCTGGCGCTTCGGATTTACTGGATGCGGACTGAGATCAGCCAATCCGGTCGCGCATCTGCACCATCACCGCCGTCGCCTTCTCGACACTCTCCAGCACGGCGTCGGCGTCGCCCGTAACACAGCCCAGGTCGAACTCGAGCGTCTGATCCGGCAGGCCGTCCTGCGACCAGACCACCTTGCCGTAAGGCATGTCATAGACGGTTCGTTCGCAGCGGAAGGCCATGCCTTCAAAGGCCCGGAACTGAGCTCGGACGCGCTCGAAGTCGGCGGCAGAGACTGAGAAATCCTTGTCGCCGTCCGGCGGCTGGCGCCAATGCGCGGTCCCCCCGGCCGGGATTGTCCATTCCTCGCGCACATTTCCCCAGGTCATCCAGACCAGCTTGATCTGTGACGGCGCGGGCAGGGGAGGATGGCCGGGTTGTGGTGCCCGCTCGGCCAGATCGTAGACGTAACGGAACGCCTGATTGCTGTGGATCGAGCGCTGGATGTGAGCGGGATCGTTGCACGTCGTGGTGAGTGGAACCTCGTGGACGTCATCCCCGCGGGTCCACCGGATATGACCGGGCGGATCGGAGGTCAGCTGGCTGGGGCAGGGGTTCCCGCCGTCTCGCAACGGCGCGAGCAGGGCGGCGACCCGGGCGTAGGTATCGGGCGTGGACTCAAAGACGTAGTCTTCCCGGTCGCTCACGCGAAACCGCCCCCGGCCGCCGTTTTCTACGGAATAGAACATGACGTCCGGACGGTAGACGACCTCGATGGCCTCGGGAGGACCGGAGGGCAACGTGGCGGACGGCAGGGAGGCGCATCCGGCCAGGACTGCGCCGCACAATGTCCAGATTATGGAATTTCGCTTCATCGGTCTCGGCCTTCCCTCGGATAATTCCCTTTCCGCCCGCGTCGATCTACCAGCCGCTCTGATGTCCGGCGTAGGTCAGGCAGGCCGAGGCGCGGTTGAAGACGGCGTTCAGGTCGTCATCCGTGCGGGCCCGGAAGAGGCGTCGAAAGACCTGATGGTCCGGCTCGAACGCCTCGACCGGTTTTCCCACGCAGGTCCATCGAAAGCCGTCGTCGGCGGCTTCGACCAGCACCACGATGTCGCCCGGGCGCGCCTGAAGCCGGGACAAGGTCTGTTCGATGCACGAACGCGTGCCGTCTGCCTCGGTCAGGCAAGGCGTGAAGTCACTGTCCTTCAGGGGCGTCTCCCGCAGGGCGATATAGCGGCGAGTGACCAGGGTGGTCAGGGTACCTTCGCTGCGGTGCAGGGTCTCGGCATCGACGTCAGGCCCGACGACGCGCACCAGGCCGACCTCGGGCGGAGGCGGCCCCTGTGGGGCGAGGCCCCACAGCGCCAACAACAGGCCCATGACCTTAGCCGCAATCATCCCTGCCCCCTCGCCAGTGCCGACCACCGCGCAGACAATCACCGCTGACGCCGGTCATCAAGTGACCGAAGACGACCGCCTAACCGAAATCAGGGACCGTCAGCAGCCACCAGACGATCCCGGCGACCGTGGCCAGATGCATCAGGATCACCACGCCCAGGCGGGTGCGGAACGGCTCCTTGTGCGTCTTGTGCCGAAGCAGGTGCTGACCCAGCCACGCCCCGAACCCGCCGAACACCGCCGCCCAAAGCAGGACCTTTTCCGGCGTACGCCGAACGCCCGCCACGGCCGCGCGCTTGTCGATCCAGAACCGCAGAAAGGCGTGTCCGTTGGCCAGGGCCAGGAGGATCAGGAACAGATCGATCCGGCTGGGTGCCATCTCAGTGGGCGAAATCCTGGATGGGGCGGACGTCCAGCGCGTCGGCCTGAATCGCCCCGATCGCCTGCGCCGCCGCCAGGGCCCCGGCCGAAGTGGTGTAATAGGGGATCTTCATCATCAGGGCGGTCCGGCGAAGGCTGAACGAATCCTGCAGCGACTGCTTGCCTTCGGTGGTGTTGATGACCAGCTGGACGTCGCCGTTCTTCATCGCATCGACGATGTTGGGGCGGCCTTCCAGCACCTTCTTGACGTAGCCGACGCTCAGACCCTGTTCCACCAGATAGGCGTGGGTGCCGCCGGTGGCGATGACCTCGAAGCCCTGTTTCAGGAGCAGGGCGACCGCCTCCGCCACATAGGGTTTGTCCGCGTCCTTGACCGAGACGAAGGCGCAGCCGGTGGTGGGCAGGGTCGTACCGCCGCCGATCTGGGATTTGGCGAAGGCGCGGGCGAAGGCAGGGGCCATGTCGGCCTCTCCGGGCCGTTTGAAGTCCAGGCCCATGACCTCGCCGGTCGAACGCATCTCCGGGCCCAGGATGGTGTCGACGCCGGCGAAGCGGGCGAAGGGGAAGACCGCTTCCTTGACCGCGATATGGTCGTAGGGAACGTCGGTCAGGCCGAAGGACGACAGCGGCACCCCGGCCATGACCTTGGCGGCGATGGCGGCGACCGGTTGCCCGATGGTCTTGGCCACGAAGGGCGCGGTGCGGGACGCGCGCGGGTTCACCTCCAGCACGAAGATGCGGGGGCTGTCGCTGTGCGGCTCCTCGATGGCGAACTGGACGTTCATCAGGCCGCGAACCTTCAGGGCGCGGGCCATGGCCTCGGTCTGGCGCTTCAGCTCGGCGA
The DNA here is from genome assembly GCF_056404975.1 of Brevundimonas sp. P2_A6. Lineage (NCBI taxonomy): Bacteria > Pseudomonadati > Pseudomonadota > Alphaproteobacteria > Caulobacterales > Caulobacteraceae > Brevundimonas > Brevundimonas sp. P2_A6. The sequence goes on from NZ_JBFUCZ010000001.1 coordinate 226,757, forward strand.
CGATCTCGGCCGAAAGGGAGAAGGGCGGCATGGAGCAGGCGCTGTCGCCGGAGTGGACCCCGGCTTCCTCGATGTGTTCGAGCACGCCCGCCACGAACACCGTCTCGTCGTCGCACAGGGCATCGACGTCGACCTCGGTGGCGCGGTTCAGATAGTGGTCGATCAGGACGGGATCGTCGCCCGAGACGCGCATCGCCTCGCCGACGTAGCGGTCCAGCTGTTCGCGATCATGGACGATCATCATGCCGCGTCCGCCCAGCACGTAGGAGGGGCGGAGCACGACGGGGTAGCCGACCTCGTCCGCCTTGTCGGCCGCTTCCTGGGCGGACCGCGCCAGGCCGTTGGGCGGCTGCATCAGGCCGATGTCGTTCAGCATGACCTGGAACCGCTCGCGGTCCTCGGCCAGGTCGATGGAGTCCAGACTGGTGCCCAGGATGGGGATGCCGTCCTCGTGCAGCGCATGGGCCAGCTTCAGCGGGGTCTGGCCGCCGAACTGGACGACGACGCCGATCAGGTCGCCCCTGGACCGCTCGACCTCGATCAGCTCCAGCACGTCCTCGGCCGTCAGGGGCTCGAAATAGAGCCGGTCCGAGGTGTCGTAGTCGGTCGAGACGGTCTCCGGGTTGCAGTTGACCATGATGCTCTCGACGCCGATGTCTGCGAAGGCGAACGCCGCGTGGCAGCAGCAGTAGTCGAACTCGATCCCCTGACCGATCCGGTTGGGACCGCCGCCGAGAATGATGGCCTTCTTCGCGTCGGTCGGCTCGGATTCACATTGGGGCACCTGGCCCAGGGCACCGGTCTCATAAGTCGAATACATGTAGGCCGTGGCCGATTTGAACTCGGCGGCGCAGGTGTCGATGCGCTTGAAGACAGGTCGCACGGACAGGGCGCGACGGGCGTGACGGACCTCGCGTTCGGTCGAACCCGTCAGCTGGGCCAGACGGGCGTCGGAGAACCCCTTGGCCTTCAGGGTGCGGAAGTCCGCCGCGCTGGTCGGCAGGCCCTTGACCCGAACGTGGCCCTCTTCGCGCACGATGTCGGCGATCTGGCGCAGGAACCACGGCTCGTAGGAACAGGCGGCGTTGACCTCCTCGACCGACAGGCCGTGGCGGAAGGCCTGGGCGATGACGCGGATGCGGTCGGGCGTGGGCTGGCCCAGCGCCCGAACGACGGCGGCGCGGGCGGAGGCGTCATCCTCGACGTCCACCGTGCCCTCGATCTCGATCTCGTCGAAGCCGGACAGGCCGGTTTCCAGCCCGCGCAGGGCCTTCTGCATGGATTCCTGGAACGTCCGGCCGATGGCCATGACCTCGCCGACCGACTTCATCGAGGTCGACAGGGTCGCCTCTGCGCCGGGGTATTTCTCGAAGGCGAAGCGGGGGATCTTGGTCACGACATAGTCGATCGACGGCTCGAAGCTCGCCGGGGTGACCATGGTGATGTCGTTGGTCAGTTCGTCCAGCGTGTATCCGACCGCCAGCCGCGCCGCGACCTTGGCGATGGGGAAGCCTGTGGCCTTGGAGGCGAGGGCGGACGACCGCGACACACGCGGGTTCATCTCGATCACGACCATCCGGCCGTCGGCCGGGTTGATGGCCCACTGGACGTTCGATCCGCCGGTCTCGACGCCGATCTCGCGCAGCACGTTGATCGAGCCCGTGCGCATGCGCTGGTACTCTTTGTCCGTCAGCGTCAGGGCGGGGGCGACCGTGATGGAGTCGCCCGTGTGCACGCCCATCGGGTCGATGTTCTCGATGGAGCAGATGATGATGCAGTTGTCCGCCGTGTCGCGGACGACCTCCATCTCGTACTCCTTCCAGCCCAGCACGCTCTCTTCGATCAGCACCTCGGTCGTGGGCGACAGGTCCAGGCCGCGCAGGACGATCTCCTCGAACTCCTCGCGGTTATAGGCGATGCCGCCGCCGGTGCCGGCCAGGGTGAAGCTGGGGCGGACGATGGCGGGCAGGCCGACGAACTCCAGGCCGTCCAGGGCCTCGTCCAGGGTGTGGGCGGCCTTTGACCGGGGCGATTCCAGACCCAGCTTATCCATGGCGTCGCGGAATTTCTGGCGGTCCTCGGCCTTGTCGATGACCTCAGCCCTGGCCCCGATCATCTCGACGCCGTATTTCTCAAGCGCGCCCGACGCATCGAGCGCCAGGGCGGTGTTCAGCGCCGTCTGGCCGCCCATGGTGGGCAAGAGGGCGTCGGGGCGTTCCCGGGCGATGATCCGCTCGACGAACTCCGGCGTGATCGGCTCGATATAGGTCGCGTCGGCCAGACCCGGATCGGTCATGATCGTGGCCGGGTTGGAGTTGACCAGGATGACGCGGTAACCCTCGGCCTTCAGCGCCTTGCAGGCCTGGACGCCCGAGTAGTCGAACTCGCACGCCTGGCCGATGACGATCGGCCCCGCGCCGATGATCAGGATGGATTTGATGTCCGTGCGTTTGGGCATCTCAGCCTCCCTTAATTCGTCACGACCGCGCACTCCCAGCCGTCGTAGTCGAGCTGGAAGGCCGCGGCCCAGGATTGCATCATGGCGCTGACGGGGGCGAAGGACGCCTCGTCGACCGCCATCGTCGTCTCGAGAATGGTGGCGTCGTCCTGGCCCTTGGTCAGGAAACCGGCGCGGCGGGCGACCTCGTTCAGGTCGTCGTGGTCACCCTCGCCATAGAAGTAGAACAGGGTGTGGCGCGGCGTGATTCCCGAATCGCCATGCTCCGCCAGCGATGCGCGGATCATGGCGTCTCGCTCTTCGTGAGGGATGGCGTCGTCGTCCAGGGCGGTCTCTCGCTCGCGCGCGAACGGCCGGCGCAGCGAGGATCGCGGACCGGGGGCGTTCGGGTTGTCGGTTAAGCGGCCCGTTTAGAGAGACGGGCAGCGCCGTGCAACCCGTCTCCTTCCCATCGCGCGGCTCGGGGTGAGACGGCTGTTTCCATACAGAATGGTGAGGACCGTGCTGCTGCGAACGTCGAGCTTGCGATCCTCGAGATGCGACGGAAAGCGTCCCATAACTCGCTAAGACGCCGCTATTTGAACGGTGGCTCATGCAGGAATAGTCACGATCTCGTGATAAATCCTCAAAATAGACATGCTTCCGGCCGGTGTGTGTTGCGATCTAGACCGTGGCGACGATAGGTCCCCACCACGCAATCCCCGATCCACAGTCTCAGTCCGCTGTCAGGAGTCCAGTCAGTCCCATGATGAACCGTTCCCGCCTTCGTCACACCTCGGCCCTCGCAGGCGGCATTCTCGCCGCCGCGCTCATCGGAACCCCGGTTCTGGCCCAGACCGCCCCGGCCCCCCAGCCTCAACAGGAAGCGACGTCGCTGGATGAGATCGTCGTGACGGGTACGCGCATCCGGGTGCAGGACTATGTCGCCGCCAACCCGGTGACCTCGGTCACGGCCGAGACGATCACCAACTCGGGTCAGACGAACCTGACCCAGTTCCTGACGGACATTCCGGCGCTCTCCAGTTCTCTGACGCTGCAGGACGGCGCCGACACATCGACGCCGGGCCTGGCCGGTTTGAACCTGCTGAACCTGCGTGGCCTGGGTACGGATCGGACGCTGGTGCTGGTCAACGGGCGTCGTCATGTGTCGTCCAGCCCCGGCACCCCCTCGGTCGACGTCAACTCGATCCCGGTGGCTCTGGTCGAGCGGACCGAAGTCCTGACGGGCGGCGCATCGGCCGTTTACGGCGCGGACGGCGTGTCCGGCGTGGTGAACTTCATCCTGAAGGACGACTTCGAGGGCGTCGACTTCCGCACCCAGTACGGCACTTCGGACGAGGGTGGCGCCGACAACTATTATGCCAGCCTGCTGCTGGGCGACAACTTCGCCGATGGACGCGGCAACGTCACCCTGGGCTTCGAGTACAACAAGGACGAGGCCCTGAAGTTCTCGGAGCGGGAGTACACCCGCTCCGGAAATCGCCGGATCTTCATCAACAACCCGGACGACCCCGAAACGTTCGGTGGTGCCCAGACGCCCGGCATCACTGACCTGATCCTGACCAACAACGTCCGCTACATCGACACCTCGCGCGGCGGGTCGATCTATACCAACTTCGACACGGCGACGACCAACTCCGGTGTCAGCTTCCTGGGCAATGGCGACCCCTTCGTCGACGGCGTCTATGCGGGCGGCTTCACTGCGATCGGCGGCAGCGGCACGCCGCTGGACGACTTCAACGACGACCTGCTGCCCGGCCTGGAGCGCGGTACGATCAGCCTGACGGGACGTTACGATCTGACGCCGGGACTGCGCGCCTTCACCGAGCTGAAATACACCCAGAGCCAGACCCAGTTCTTCGCCCAGCCCAGCTATCTGTATGGACTGTTCGTTCCCCTGGACAACCCGTTCATCCCGGCGAGCGCCCGCGCCGACTCGCTGACCCCGGGCGGCCTGGGCCTGTCGGATGGCGCGGTCCTGCTGGCCCGCGACAATTTCGATCTGGGCACGCAGAACTATGACATCACGCGCGAGACGTGGCGTGGGGTCGTGGGTCTGTCGGGCGACCTGACCGACAACATCAGCTTCGAGGCGTCCTACACCTACGGTCGTGCCGATCAGGAGCAGACGGCCAAGAACGTCATCATCAACGACCGCTTCTTCGCGGCCAGCGACGTGATTGTCTCCGGCGGCCAGCCGGTCTGTCGATCCAATATCGATCCGACGGCGGTGCCGGTCGGCGACGTGTTCGGCCAGTTCCAGTTCCCGGCCGAGGCCTTCGGCGCGACCTTCACGCCGGGCGCAAACTCGGGCTGCCAGCCGCTGAACCTGTTCGGCGAAGGCAAGAACAGCCAGGCCGCGATCGACTGGATCACGGGCGAATACACCAGCGACGCCACGATCGAACAGCATGTCGTCAACGCCTTCATCTCGGGTGACACGACGGGCTTCTTCAGTCTGCCGGGCGGCCCGGTCGGCTTCGTGCTGGGCGGCGAATATCGCAAGGAAAGCAGCGACGCGCGTCCGTCGGACATCGAGCTGCTGGCCGACTCGCTGGAATATCCGCTGACCGGCATCGGCCGCGCCTCTCGTACCCAGGGCGAGTTCGACGTGTCTGAAGTCTTCACCGAAGTGTCGCTGCCGATCGTCAAGGACCTGCCGTTCGCCAAGTCGGTCGAACTGTCGGCCGCCTATCGTTATTCGGACTATTCGACCAGCGGTGGGGCCGACACCTGGAACGTCAACGGACGCTGGGATATCGACGACACCCTGGCCTTCCGGGCGACGGTCGCCCGGGCCGTGCGCGCGCCCAACATCGTCGACCTGTTCCAGGGTCGCCAGCAGACGTTCGGCACCTTCGCCGATCCTTGCTCGGCCGAGAATCTGACCGAAGGTGAGAACCCGACGCTGCGTCTTGCGAACTGCCAGGCCGATCTGGCCACGTTTGGCCTGACGGTCGGGGCCGGCGGGTATCAGAACACGAGTTCGGAATCGGTCGGTGGCTTCGTCCAGGGCAATCCGAATCTGAATCCTGAAAGCGCCGACACCTACACGTTCGGGTTCGTCATCACGCCCGCCGACATCCCCGGCTTCTCGCTGTCGCTCGACTACTACAACATCGAGATTGCCGACGCGATCCAGGCCTATTCGTCCCAGACGATCGTCAACAACTGCTACGACCTGCCGCGTCCGAACCAGTTCTGCGATCTGATCGAGCGGGGCACGGTGGGCGGCAACCCGGGCCGGATCGTCAGTTTCGACCAGATCCCCGGAAACCTGGCCAGCTACGAGACCTCGGGCTGGGATCTGAACGCCAACTACCGTCTGGACCCCGCCAACTTCGGGATCGAGCGCGATATCGGCACGTTCAACTTCGCTCTGGTCGCCAATCTGCTGGACACCCTGACGTTCACCGAGGTGTCGGGCGCTGACCCGATCAACTCGCAGAACCGCCCGGGTTCGCCGGAATATACGGCGACGTTCGACGTGACGTGGAACTGGAAGTCGTTGGCCGTCAACTACGGCTTCAGCTACTTCAACGCTGTGGATCGTCAGAGCCGTCAGGGGCTGGCCAACAACCCGGACGCCTACGCACCGGAATACCGTCAGTTCCCGGCGCGCGAAGTCCACGACATCCGCGTGGCCTATGACGTCAATGACGGGCTGGGTCTGTATGCGGGCGTGAACAACTTCACCGACGAGCAGCCCGCACCGGGATCGGAATCCTATCCGGTCAACGCCCTGGGTCGTTATTTCTATGTCGGCGCGACCGCCAAGCTGGGATCGCTCGGCAGCCTGTTCGCCTGGCGCTGATCCCCCCCGAGCAGCACCGGATGACGAAGGGAAAGGCGGCCCCCCGCGCGGGGGCCGCCTTTTTCTATGCGCGTTCGGCGATCCAGGCGGGCAGGGCTGCGATGGCCTCGAGGGCACCGTAGCGGGCGTGATCGGCAGGCGCATCCGCCAGTTCGTGGGCCCAGGTGACATGATAGGGGATGTGCACGGCGAAGGCTCCGGCCTCCAGCGCGGGCAGGACGTCGGACTTCATCGAGTTGCCGACCATCACCGCCTCGGCCGCGCCCGTGCCGTGACGGGCGAAGACGCGGTCGTAGGTGCCGCGATCCTTCTCCGACACGATCTCGACGGCGGCGAACAGGTCGCCCAGGCCCGAGGCCGCCAGCTTGCGCTCCTGATCCAGCAGGTCGCCCTTGGTGATCAGGACCAGGCGATGGGTTTCGGCCAGCGCAGCCACCGTCTCGTCGACGCCGGGCAGGGTCTCGACCGGGTGGGCGATCATCTCGCGTCCGGCGGCCAGGATTTCGCGCACGACGGGGGCGGGCGCATCACCCTCGCACAGCTCCATGGCCGTCTCGATCATCGACAGGGTGAAGCCCTTGATGCCGTAGCCATAAAGGCGAAGGTTGCGCCGCTCGACCTCGGCCAGCCGAGCCTCGGACGTGGCCGCGTCGGCATGGGTGGACAGCAGATCCAGGAACCGCGCCTGGGTCAGGCGGAAGATCGTTTCGTTGTGCCAGAGGGTGTCGTCGGCATCGAGGCCGACCGTGGTGATGGGCATGGGGGATCTCCGGCTGTGGCAGGTGATCTCGCGCGCGCCTTGTGCGGGGTCAACCGGTCGCGTTGCGCCCCGTGCACGACCGCTGCATGTCCCCGCGAATGAACGTGAACGACATGAAGACATCGGCTGTGGTGATCGGCGCTTCCGGCGGCATCGGGGCCGCGGTCGCGGACGCTCTGCAAGCCAGCGACGCTTTCGACGTCGTCCATCGTTTCGCGCGCTCCGCGGGGGCAGGGGCACATATCGATCTCGAGGACGAACGGTCCATCATCGCTGCCGCTGGGCAGATGGCTCATGGGTCTGTCCCGTCCCTGATCTTCGTGGCGACCGGCGTCCTGCATCATGGGCAGGAACCGGAACGGTCCTACAAGGCCATGACGGCCGAGCACCTGCTCAGGGACTACCGCGTCAACGCCGTCGGTCCGGCTCTGGTCGCCAAGCATTTCGCGCCGCTGATGCCGCGCGATCGGCGGGCGGTGTTCGCGGCGCTGTCGGCGCGTGTGGGGTCGATCGGCGACAACCGGCTGGGCGGGTGGCACAGCTATCGCGCGTCCAAGGCGGCGCTGAACATGATCCTGACCAATCTTGCGATCGAGCTGGGGCGTTCCCATCCGCAGGCGGTGGTGGCGGGTCTGCACCCCGGCACGGTCGACACCGGGCTGAGCGAGCCCTTTCAGCGCGGGGTGAGGCCGGACAAGCTGTTCACGCCCGAACATTCGGCGATGCGACTGCTGGCGGTGCTGGAGGGGCTGACGCCGGCCGACAGCGGGGGCGTTTTCGCATGGGACGGCGCGCGAATTCCGGCATAGCGTTTTGGCATGAGCCAGACCGAGACGATTCCACTGGAGGCCCGGCAAGGGGTGCGCAAACTCGGCTGGGGCCTGGCCGCCCTGGTCGTGGCCGGGAACATGATCGGATCGGGCGTCTATCTGGCCCCCGTCGCGCTCGCCGCGACGGGATCGTCCAGCCTGATCGGCTGGCTGATCTGCGGGGCCGGGGCGATGATCCTGGCGGCGGTGTTCGCGGGGCTGGGCCGGTTCCAGCCTGATGCGGACGGACTGACGGACTTCACGCGGCGAGGCCTTGGCCGGTTCGTGGGGTATCAGACGGCGATCGCCTACTGGGGTGTCTGTCTGACGGGCAATGTGGCGGTGGCGCTGGCCGGGACGGGGTATCTGGCCTTCTTCCTGCCGTCCCTGGCCGAGCCGATCCCGGCCATGCTGTGCAACCTCGTCCTGATCGGTGTGACGACGGCGGCCTATGCGGCCGGGGCCCGCGTGGCGGCCCGGCTGGGCGCTGTGACCCTGGTGATCGGCCTGCTGCCGCTGGTGCTGGCCATCGTGGCCGGGGCGATGGCGTTCAGTGGACCGACCTTCGCCGCCTCATGGTCGCCGCAGGGCCTGCCTCTTGCCCAGAGCGTGCCGGCGTCGCTGGTGGTGATTTTCTGGTCCTTCCTGGGGCTGGAAAGCGCGGCGGCGCTGTCGCAACTGGTGCGCGATCCGGCCCGCGACGTGGGTCGGGCCAGCGTGGCGGGCGTCGGACTGGCGCTGGTCGTCTATGTCGCCGCCAGTGTGGCGGTGTTCGGGGTCATCCCGGCGGGCGAGTTGGCCAGTTCGACCAGCCCGTTCGCCGATCTGGCGGCGCGGGTCTTCGGGGCGTCGGTCGCCGGCTTCGTGGCCGCCTGCGCGGTCATCAAGGCGCTGGGCACCATCGCCGGCTGGACCATCCTGGGCGGGGAGACGGCGAGGAGCGCGGGCGAGGCCGGATATCTGCCGCGCTGGTTCGGATCGGCGGTGACGCCGGGACGACTGCCGCTGGCCAATCCGCTGATCAACGGCGCCATCATGGCTGGGCTGGTGGTCATGACGTCCCAGCCGACTCTCGCCGGACAGTTCGCCCTGCTGATCGGGGCCTGCACGGTGCTGACCATCTGCCTGTACGCCCTGTGCTGCATCAGCCTGTTCCGGGCGAGCGATGCCCTGGGATGGCGAGCGCTGGCGGTCGTCGGGCTGGTCTTCTCGATCGGGGCGGTGGTGGCGGCGGCCCCGGGCAACATCGTTCCGGCCATCGTTCTGTTCGCCGTCGCCTCGGTCGGGTGGCTGTGGGTGCGCAGGGGGCCGCAGGCGCGCGTTGACCCGGCCGCGTCGCCTCTGTAGCAACGCCGCCGTTTGCCCGCCGGGATTCGGTGGTAAGGAGCGGTTCATGACCCAGACCCTACTTCCCGGCTGCACCGGCGTGCTGGCCCTGGCCGACGGCACCATCTTTCAGGGAATCGGCGTCGGCGCGACCGGCTCGGCGCTCGGTGAGGTCGTCTTCAACACGGCCATGACCGGGTATCAGGAGATCCTGACCGACCCGTCCTACATGAGCCAGATCCTGGCCTTCACCTTTCCCCACGTCGGCAACACCGGCACGAATATCGACGACATCGAGCAGATGGGCGGGGGGTCGGACACCTCGGCGCGCGGCGCGATCTTCCGCGACCTGCCGACCGATCCGGCCAACTGGCGCTCGGACGCGTCGCTCGACGCCTGGATGAAGCGGCGGGGCGTCGTCGGCCTGTCCGGCATCGACACCCGCGCCCTGACCCAGACGATCCGGGACAAGGGCGCTCCACACGCGGTGATCGCCCACGATCCAGACGGCGACTTCGACCTGGAGGCGCTGGTCGCGCAGGCCGGGGCCTGGCCCGGTCTGGTCGGCCTGGACCTCGCCAAGCCCGCCTCGACCCTGCAGGCGTTCGAGTGGGACGAGGGGCTGTGGGAATGGCCCGAAGGTCACCCCAGGACGCAGGGCCGCAAGTCGGTCGTGGTGGTGGACTATGGCGTCAAGCGCAACATCCTGCGCGCGCTGGCCTCGACCGGCGCGAAGATCACCGTGGTGCCGGCGACGACGACGGCGGAGGAGGTTCTGGCACGCAACCCCGACGGCATCGTCCTGTCGAACGGGCCGGGCGATCCGGCGGCGACGGGCGACTATGCGGTGCCGGAAATCCGGAAACTGGTCGATAGCGGCAAGCCGGTGTTCGGCATCTGCCTGGGGCATCAGATGCTGGCGCTCGCGCTCGGTGGCAAGACGGTGAAGATGGATCAGGGGCACCACGGGGCCAACCATCCGGTCAAGGATCTGACCACCGGCAAGGTCGAGATCGTGTCGATGAACCACGGCTTCACCGTCGATCGCGACAGCCTGCCCGACGCGGTGGTGGAGACGCACGTGTCCCTGTTCGACGGCACCAACTGCGGCATCCAGCTGAAGGACCGGCCGGTGTTCAGCGTGCAGCATCACCCCGAGGCCTCGCCGGGGCCGACGGACAGCCTGTATCTGTTCGACCGGTTCCAGGCCCTGATGGACGCCTAGGTTGGCGTCGTCGCCCAGCGCCCGTTCGGACTATCTGCACTGGCTGTCCCAGGCGCTGGGGTCCGCGCGGGTGGAGCCTGTGTCTGGCGTGGGCATCACCGACCTCGTTGCCGGATACGCCACCGGCTATGACGCCCACCACATCGCGCCCTTCGTCCGGTCATTGCGCAGCGTCTTCGATGGGGAAATCGCCCTGGCGGCCGATGCCCGGCCCGATGTCGAGGCCCTGTTCGCCGACCACGACGTGCGGTTCCTGGCCCAGCCGGAGACCGAAGGCTGGCGACCCCATCCGGTCATGGCCCGGTTCGCGGCGGTGGATGCGCATCTGGTCGGGCGAGGCGATATCCGCAACGTTCTTCTGACCGACGTGCGAGACGTGATCTTCCAGAAGACCCCGTTCGAGCCCGCGCCAGAGCGGCTGGAGGTGTTCCTGGAGGGCGATCGGCTGGCGGACCATGCCTTCGACATGAAATATCTCCGGGCGCTCGCCGGGGATGCGATCGCCGCCGACCTGGCCATGGCCCCTGCCATCTGCGTCGGAACGATCCTGGGCCCGCGCGCCGACATGATCCGGTTCTGCCGCACCGTGCTGATGCTGGCCGCCGTGCCGCGCTCGGAGATGGGCGGCAGCTTCGGGGCCGATCAGGCGGCCTGCAACATGGCGATCCACATGGGGCTGGTGGAGGCCGAGGTGCGCGCCAACTACGGCCGGGTGGCCACCATCGGGCTGGCGGCAGCCGACGGGTTCGCATTCCGGGATGGTCAGGTGGTCAATCCGGACGGATCGATCAGCGCCATCGTCCACCAGCACGACCGGCACCCGATGCTGGCCGAGGCCGTGCGCGGCCGTTGGGCCGTCGGTCTGGAAGCCCGCGAGCGGGTGACGCCCAAGACTTTGGGATCACGCCTTCAACGGCTGAGGCAGTCTCTGGCGCGGCGGCTGCCCGAGGCGCGGTAGCTCAGGCGTCAGGGCAGGGGGGCGAAGCTGCGTTCCTCGCGCAGGGCGCAGGCCTTCCTGACGGCCACCGGTGCCGCGTGCAGCCAGTAGTCCGCATCCTCATGCCGATCGGCTCGCTTCCGCTCCATGCCGCGCAATCGCCGCTGGGCAGCGTTCTCCAGCAGGCGCGCGTGCAGGGCGCGGGGCGTCAAATCGGGGATGGCGGGGGAACCGGGGACGGCGACGGCGTCGGGGCCTGCGGGTTCCACCGCCGGTCGGACGATGGCGATGAACATGGTGAGCAAATCCGCGAGTGAGCCGCCCGTCGCGCAGCGCGTCCGGGGCGGTGGGGACACTCCCCTTCTGGGAGGGTTCGACATGGTTAATCCACAAACCCTGTGGATCGTTCCTGAAGTCTCATGGAAATATGCCGAAAATCAGATGCTTACAGACACGCTTTCGCCCGTGTGGTTAACAAGAGGTTAATCGGGCAGGTCCTGGGGGTTGGCCCATGCGGCGTCGCTTCGCCCCGCCGCCTGCCCCTGGTCGAAAAGCCCCTGCATCCAGACCTGATCGAAGCGCAGATTGTTGTCGGATCCCACCGGGGCCATGGCAATCGATAGCGATAGACCCCGAAGCTCGGCGAACTGGGTGGCCGCGATGAGTCCCATCCGGGTGGAGGCCTTCATCATGGCGTCCAGGCCCCGCCCGGCGACGCCCACCCCGCTGTAGGAAGCGACGCTGAACCGTGCATCCGGCCGGCCATTGATGGCGATCCAGATGCGTCCGCCGCGCGCATCCGCCAGAAGACGGGGGTCCAGCATCAGCCGCTCGGGGGCGATGAAGAAGTTGGCGGTGGTCCGGCCGTCGGCGTGCAGTTCGCGAACCGTCCGCCCGTCTCGCTCCAGTGAGACGAACACCGGCGGAAAGACGCCGGGAATGCTGGCCGAGGCGGTCAGGATGTCGATGAAGACCTCGCGCCGGTCGGGCCTGTCCGAGGCGGCGAGCGCCCCCATGTCCCAGACGACCTGACCCTGGGTGTCCAGGCTGGTGGTGGCGACATACAGCCTGCGGCCGGCGCGGTGGCCCGCGGCCACGCGGTCCAGCAGGTCGTCGGTGACCGAGGCGGCGACAAGATCGCGAAGTGGACGCTGGCGAAACAGGCCGGGTCCGACCAGCGACATGGCCCAGCGCGCTTGCAACAGCCGGTCCGAACGCCCGTCTGTGAAGGCGGCCTGAAGTTCCGCATCACCCTCGCTGCCGATGAAGGCGAAGGGCGCGATCATGGCCCCGGTGGAAACGCCGGTGACGACCTCGAACTCCGGCCGGTCGTCGCGTTGCGTCCAGCCGACCAGAAGACCAGCGCCGTAGGCGCCGACCGCGCCGCCGCCGGACAGGGCCAGCAGGTCGAAATGCCCATCGCGCGCCCCGAGGGCTGCGGCATTGGTCTCGGCGACATAGCGGTTGCGGTCCGCCGGGCGCTGGAAGTCCAGCCGGATGTCCGGGCTGGCGGCGGCGATGTCGTCATAGGTGAAGGCTGTGCGGGTCACTGTCTGGCAGCCGCCCGCCAGCAGCGCACACATCAGGCCCAGGAACGCGACGGCACGACGTGTCATGGCTGACCCCCCGTGACGGCCATAACAGGGGTCGATGACGCTATCCACCGTCTTGGGGTCGCGGTTGCTTCGCGCGGGGCCGCAATGGCGTTAAGGATTGCGCGTGCGTTTCGATGACCGCTTCCTGGAAGAACTGAAGGCCCGCCTTCGCCCGTCCGACGTGATCGGCCGGTCGGTGAAGCTCAAGCGTCAGGGACGGGAATGGGTCGGCCTGTCGCCCTTCTCGAAGGAGAAGTCGCCGTCGTTCTTCGTGAACGACGACAAGGGGTTCTTCCACGACTTCAGCTCGGGCAAGCACGGCGACGTCATCAGCTTCCTGCAGGAAACCGAGCGGTTGAGTTTCCCCGAAGCCGTCGAGCGACTGGCGGCGGAAGCCGGGATGCAGTTGCCGGCCGAGGACCCCCAGGCGGCCGAGCGCGAGCAGAAGAAGCAGGGCCTGTCCGACTGGATGGACCTGGCCCAGAAATGGTTCGCGGCCAATCTGCGCCGGTCGGTCGGCAAGGCCGCTCGGGAATACCTCGAACGACGCGGCCTGCCCGAGGATCAATGGGAGCGGTTCGGACTGGGCTATGCGCCCAATGACCGCGAGGGTCTGAAGGGCGCGCTGGTCCAGCGCGGTGCCAAGCCCGGCGACCTGGTCGAGATGGGCATGCTGATCGCGCCGGAGGGCGGAGGCGCGCCCTACGATCGGTTCCGCGACCGATTGATGTTCCCGATCCTGGACGCGCGCGGGCGGCTGGTCAGCTTCGGTGGCCGGGCCATGAACCCCGACGACCGGGCCAAGTATCTGAATGGGCCCGAGAGCCCGCTGTTTCACAAGGGCGCGACCCTTTACGGCCTGCCCGAGGCACGGCGCATCCTGGGCGCGGAATCGAAGTCGACCCAGAGCGTGATCGTGGTCGAAGGCTATATGGACGTGATCGCCTGCCAGCGCGCGGGACTGCCGGCCGTGGCCCCCATGGGCACCGCCCTGACCGAGGAGCAGATGGCCCTGCTGTGGCGCGTCTCGTCCGAACCGATCCTGTGTTTCGACGGCGACGGGGCGGGGCAGAGGGCGGCCTATCGCGCCATCGAGCGGGCCCTGCCGCTGTTGAAATCCGGACGGTCGTTCCGCTTCGCCCTTCTGGAGGGCGGGCAGGACCCTGACGACATCCTGCGCGACAAGGGGGCTCCGGCGCTGCGCCAGGCCATGACCGAGACACGCCCCTTCGCCGAGGTGCTGTTCAAGCGAGAGGCCGAGATCGAGCCGCTGGACACACCCGAACGCCGCGCGGGGCTAAAGGGGCGGTTGCGCACGGCCGCCGCCGCCATCGCCGACAAGGATCTGGCCGAACAGTATCGGCGCGAGTTGTTCGACCGGTTCGACGCCTTGTTCCCCTCGCGGGCGCAAGCCCCTCAGCGCGCGCAGCAGACCGGCGGCCGCTGGCGTCCCGGTCCGCCGCCCAAGCTGGGCCAGACCGCCGAGGGCGCACAGGCCATGCAGGCGCTGAACCGGTCGATCGAGCCGGTCGCGGCAGCGTTGGCGCACGGCGCGATCGAAGACCCCGAACGGATGGACGACCACCTGGAGGCGATCTCGGCGCACGGTTTTGGCGACCCGGCCTTGGACGGGCTTGCTCAGGAGCTTGTGCGCCTTCGTTTCGGGGGCCAGACGCTTGACAGCGCGGCCCTGCGTCGCCATCTCGCGTCCTCCGGACACGATGCTTTAGTGCGCGAGGTCGAGAAGGCGGCGGCGAAGTCCGGCGCGCCTTTCCTGGCCGCGAATGCGCCCCTCGCCGAAGCAAGGGTCCGGTGGTCGCAAGGCTTCGATGCCCTGACCCGCGTGGCGGGTCTGGACGCGGCGCTGGCGTCAGCGAAATCGGGGGCGGATCACGCCTTCGATGCCTCGGCCTTCAGTCGTCTGAAGGCGGAGCGCGATGCGTTGCGACGAGCCATCAAGACCGGGACGATCTGGGACGGCGCGGCGGTTTCGTAACGAAACCCGCGTCCAGGCGTTCTGTTTTGATACGGATGTTGCATTTTTGCCAAGGGGTCTGATCCTCCCTGTGGCTGGAGAAGAAGACGTAATGAGCGATACGCAGGAAGCGCCCGAAGCCACCACCGACGGGCCGCTGCTCGATCTGACCGACGCCGGAGTCAAGAAGTTCATCAAACAGGCCAAGGCGCGCGGCTATGTGACGATGGAGGAGCTGAACAAGGTCCTGCCGTCCGAAGAGGTCACGCCCGACGCGATCGAAGACACCCTGGCGATGTTGTCCGAAATGGGCGTCAACGTCGTCGAGGCCGAGGAAGACGCCGCGGAATCGACCGGTGGCGAACTGGCCGAGAAGGCCGAAACCTCGGTCACCGAGGGCGACGCCAAGCCGACCTATGACCGCACGGACGACCCCGTGCGGATGTATCTGCGCGAGATGGGCTCGGTCGAACTGCTGAGCCGCGAGGGCGAGATCGCCATCGCCAAGCGCATCGAGGCCGGTCGCGACGCGATGATTAGCGGCCTGTGCGAAAGCGCCCTGACGTTCGAGGCCATCATGGTGTGGCGCGACGAACTGGCCAACAACCGCATCCTGCTGCGCGAGGTCATCGATCTGGACGCCACCTATGGCGTGCTGAACCCCTCGTCCCTGCCGCACAACCAGCCGCAACCGCCGATCCCCGGCCAGCCGATCCCCCCCAAGCCTGAGCCTGAGCCCGGCTCGGAAGCGGAAGGCGACAAGCCCGAGGGCGACGAGGACGACGAGGATTTCGACGACGGAGGTGGCATGTCCATCTCGGCGCTGGAAGCCGAGCTGCGAGACGGGGTCATGGAGACGCTGGACGCGATCGCCGGCGACTTCGACGCGTTCCGCAAGCTGCAGGAGAAGCTGGTCGACAGCCGCCTGAAAGGCGAGGAGCTCAGCGCCAAGGACCGCAAGGCCTACGACACCCTGTCGGCCGCGATCTCGGGCCGGCTGAAGACGCTGAAGCTGAACAACAACCGCATCGAGGCCCTGGTCGAGCAGCTGTACGCGATCAACAAGCGACTGATCGGGCTGGAGGGGCGGCTCCTGCGCCTCGCCGACAGCTACGGCATCTCGCGCCCCGAGTTCCTGAAGGCCTATTTCACCGCCGAGCTGGATCCCAACTGGTCCACGCGGGTGAAGGACATGGGCGTGCGCTGGACCAAGTTCAGCGACAACGAGGCGACCCAGATCGCCACGATCCGCCAGGACGTCGCGGCCGTCGCGGTCGAGGCGGGCCTGCCGATCGACGACTATCGCCGCATCGTCCAGACCGTCCAGAAGGGCGAGCGCGAAGCCCGACAGGCCAAGAAGGAAATGGTCGAGGCGAACCTGCGCCTCGTGATTTCCATCGCCAAGAAATACACCAACCGCGGCCTGCAGTTCCTGGACCTGATCCAGGAGGGCAACATCGGCCTGATGAAGGCGGTCGACAAGTTCGAGTACCGCCGCGGCTACAAGTTCTCGACCTATGCCACCTGGTGGATCCGTCAGGCGATCACCCGCTCGATCGCCGACCAGGCGCGGACCATCCGCATCCCGGTGCACATGATCGAGACGATCAACAAGATCGTGAGGACATCACGCCAGATGCTGCACGAGATCGGCCGCGAGCCGACCCCGGAAGAACTGGCCGAGAAGCTGGCCATGCCGCTGGAGAAGGTCCGCAAGGTCCTGAAGATCGCCAAAGAACCGATCAGCC
The DNA here is from genome assembly GCF_056404975.1 of Brevundimonas sp. P2_A6. NCBI lineage: Bacteria > Pseudomonadati > Pseudomonadota > Alphaproteobacteria > Caulobacterales > Caulobacteraceae > Brevundimonas > Brevundimonas sp. P2_A6. Next base: position 243,404 of record NZ_JBFUCZ010000001.1, read on the forward strand.
TCGAGACGCCGATCGGCGACGAGGAAGACAGCCACCTGGGCGACTTCATCGAGGACAAGAACGCGATCCTGCCCATCGACGCGGCCATCCAGTCGAACCTGCGCGAGACCACGACCCGTGTACTGGCGTCGCTGACGCCGCGCGAGGAGCGGGTTCTGCGCATGCGGTTCGGCATCGGCATGAACACCGACCACACGCTGGAAGAGGTCGGCCAGCAGTTCAGCGTGACCCGCGAACGCATCCGCCAGATCGAGGCCAAGGCGCTGCGCAAGCTGAAACACCCCAGCCGGTCGCGGAAGCTGCGCAGCTTCCTGGACAGCTGATCGAACCGAACAAGGCCCGGGATCGCTCCCGGGCCTTTTTTCTAACGGCCGTCGAATACGACGTCGAAGCCGCCCCACATCATCCGTTTGCCGTCGAAGGGCATGTCCATGTCCTTCCAGGCCGGGTCGGTTTCCATGGTGGCGAAGCAGGCGTCGGCCGTGGCCTTGTCGGGCCATTTCAGCCACGCAAACACGACCACCTCGCCTGGCTCCAGCTTCACGGCCAGGTCGAAACCGGTGAGCTTGCCGGGCGGTACGTCTACGCCCCAGGCCTCGACCTGTTCGAGGCAGCCGTATCTCTGGAAGATGGGCCAGGCGTGGGCGGCCGAGGCGATGTAGCGATCCTTGTCCTCAGCCTTCACCGGCGTCAGGAAGCCGGAAACGTAGGGCATGTTGGTTCTCCTTGGCGGGCGCTACCGCTCTGCTCGCGCAGCCTCGCGGCTTTAGCGCGTCTTGGTTCAGGAAGCGCCGGCGCACGGAAAGCGGTTCCGTGCTGCCTGAGCGCCGGGTCGTGCGATCAGGGTGCAACCTTTAGGCGATCATGTCCAGCAACGTGCCAGTCATGGCGTCGGCGGTGCGCAGCACGGCGACGTTGGCGGACAGGGCGGCCTTGGCCTCCATGCGTTCGACGGTTTCCACAGCGAGGTCGTCGAGGGGGGCTGAGGCGGTGCGGGCCGCGCTCTGGTCGAACCGGGCCACGGCCGAGGCGATGCCGGCCGTGGCGACGGAAGACGCTATCATCGGCTGATCCGCAGGTTGGTGATGTCGTGGCCGATGGCCTGGAAGGACTGACGCAGGTCCGCCCCGCTGTTGGGCAGGAAGACGTGCGCGGCATCCGTGGCGCAGCCGTTGACCAGATCACGGGCGCGCTGGTCGTCGACCACCTGGAAGCCCACCGTATAGACGATGATGCCTTTCGCCTTCATCGCCGCGCAGAGGGCCTGGGTCTGGTCGAACGGATGTCCGTTCGGAGCATTGCAGTTGATGTGCGTGGATGTCGCACCGGAGCCGTTGGTGGAGTCCAGGCTGATGACGCCGTTGCAATAGGCGCTGTTGTATTCACCATCCGTCATGATGACGACGGCCTTCAGCGTCGAGTTCGCCGAGTTTGCCGCCGTGTAGGCACCTGCTGCACCGCTGGATGACCACAGGCTGTTGAAGTTCGGCGAGACAGTATACCAGCCCCAGCCGACCCCGATGTGGCCACCCGTCGATCCTCCCGCGCTTAGGCTATCGATGTTCGACTTGATGGTCGTGCGGTCGCTGCTGAGCGGACGGATCACATTCGCGATGCAGGGATTGGAACTGGAAGGGTAGTTCCGGCCCATCCGCGTGGTCGAGGGCGACGCATCGGTATAGGCGTTGGTCCCGGAGCGCTCCGTCACGCAGTCGCTGATCTTCTGGGTGGTCAGATCTCCATCCGCATTGATGAAGGCGAAATACTCGCAGCCGGCCTGACGGCAGGTCACCTCGCCTGCGCCTCCGAAGGTGCCGTAGGGCACGGTTTCGAGCAGGAACTGGTTGCTGCTGACGAGGTCGGTCTTGATCGTCTGGCCGTTCAGCTGGGTCATGCCGGTTATGCCCGACAGATAGGCATAGCTGCCGTCGCTGATGCCGTGGCTGGCCGAAGTGACCGTCGGATAGCAGTCCGAGCGGGCACACTTGGCGACCAGCGTCCCACCAGTGGTGAAGCTGTTGTAAGCGCTGCCGTTGACGCCAGACAGCTGGAAGGTGTTGCTGGTCTTGTTGGCGACTGTGAAAACCCGGCCGTTGATCTGGGTCATCCCGGTCTGGCCCCAGATCACCACCTTGTCCCCGTTGGCGAACCCATGCCCTGCTGCGGTCACGACCACAGGACTGGCCCTGGTCGCGGCGGTCACGGCCTTGGGCGTGCCGGAATACCAGGTGATCGCCGTGATGGTGGTCGGAGCCGAAACATAGGAGCCGCGCGCTGCGAGAGCCGCGCTGGAGCCAGGGTTCACCGCCATCGAATACGGCACGAGCGCCACCTTGGAATACCAGGGGGTCTGCTGGTCCTGGACGACGATATCGACCAGATCCTTGGCGGCCAGCTTCAGGTCGGCGATCTTGGTGCCCAGCATCGAGCCGGTCGTGTCAAGCACAAGAGAGACCTCGACATTCTGAGATGAGCGGTTGACCTCGGAATGGGCATTGGCTGGAAGCTTGTCGTCGAAGAACTGGCCGTAGGGCGGCAGGAAGATGTTGGCGACGATCGCTTTCACATCGACCCGCGTATCAGCCACCACCACGCTGCTCGAATTCAGACTGAAGGTCGTCAGATCGTCCCGAAGCGTGATGTCGGGGTGGTTTGCCAGGTTCGCGCGCAGGGCAGCGATACCGATCGTCTTCAGGTCAGCATCGCTGACGGCGTTGGACCGAGCCGCGGCCAGGGTGGCGGCGTCGAGCGCGTCCTGGACGTTCATCCGCACGGTCGAGACGCGGGCGATATCCACCCCGCCCAGCGTCATCAGCATCATCGGCGGCAGGGCGAGGGCGAACATCATGGCGACGTTGCCGCGCCGGTTGTCGGCGAACCGACGCCCGAAGGCCTTCAGCGCAGAGACTGTCCTCGTCACGATCCGCATGGCCCACCCGAAAGATCTTGTGGCGGGCCGCAGGGTCCGCAATCGACCTGATCTACCAAGGCGCGGTTAAGGGATCGGTGAAGGCGAGGGTTAATGCGCCGATAACGAGCGGCGTTCGATCAGAGGACGCAGGACGCCAGACCCTCGTTGCGAACGACGCGGGCGGAGGCCTGGATGCGGGACGCCCGCCTGCGGACATAGGGACCGGGCGTTCCGGCGTCATAGCGGCGTGGGCTGGGCAGGATGGCGGCGATGCGAGCGGCTTCGCGGGGGGTCAGGTCGGCGGCCGACTTGCCGAACCAGTGCCGGGCGGCGGCCTCCGCGCCGTAGACGCCGGGTCCCATCTCGGCGACGTTCAGATAGACCTCCATGATCCGCCGCTTGCCCCAGCCGGTCTCGATCAGGACGGTGTAGCCGGCCTCCAGCCCTTTTCGGACCCAGTCGCGGCCGGGCCACAGGAAGACGTTCTTGGCGGTCTGCTGGCTGATGGTGGAGCCGCCGCGAACTTTCCGCCCGCGCTCATTGTTCTTCAGCGCCTTCTCGATCGCCTCCATGTCGAAGCCGCCGTGGCCACAGAAGCGGGCATCCTCGGCGGCGATGGCGGAGGCGACGAGGTTGGGGGAGATGTCGCCGAGTGGCGTCCAGCGATAGTCGAGACCGTGCCCGGCCAGCCCCTCGCGGACCATCAGCAGGGTGTAGGGCACCGGCACGAAGCGATGAATGACCACTCCGCCGAAGGGCAGCAGCGCCAGCACCAGCAGGGCCGTCAGGATCGGGCGACCCTTGCGGCGGGGCGGAGCTGGCGGGGTCGGCGTGTCGTTCATTTCGGCAGGTTCACGTCCCACAGGAAAACCACGAGCCAGGCTCCGACCGCGACGACCAGGATCACCACCACGGCCAGACACCCGAAAGCCATGCGCGGCGACCCGACGCGCCCCTTGCGATTTCGCATCCCGACCCCTCGTTCCCTGGCAAACGATAGGCCCGGGCGGCGGCCCCTGTCGAGGTCAGTCCATGACCACGTCAGACACCCCGGCGTTGCCGTCCTCGTCGGCCCAGGCGACGCGGGTGGTGTCGGGGCTGAGGGCCAGGGCGACGATGGGGGCGCCCTTGTCGGCCTTGACGAAGTTCAGGCCCTGACCGGCCGGATCGGCCACCCAGACGCGGCCATCGGCCAGCCCCGCCGCCAGCCGTCCGTGCGGCTTGGAGGCGGCGACCAGGGTCACGGTGGTGGTGTCGTCGAAGCCGATCTCCGACGCCTCGCGTCCCATCGGGCCGTTCGAACCGGTGAAGGGCCAGAGCACCGCGCCCTGTGCGCCCGATGTGGCCAGAAGCGACCCTTTGGACAGGAAGGCCAGGGACCGGATCTTGGACGGATAGCCGCCCATCCGCATGTTCTTGGCGTCCTTCAGCCGCCAGCCGTGCAGCTGCATGTCCTGCATGGTGGTGATGACGAAGGCACCGTCGGGCGAGAAGGCGACGCCGGTGTGGGACCCGGCCCAGATCAGCTTCGTCGGCTTCTGATCCGCGATGCGGGCAAACCACAGGCAGGCTCCGCCATAGGTCGAGGTGGCGACGCGGCGACCCTTGGGATCGAAGGCGACGCCCGAGACGGTGCGTTCATGCTGGAAGTCGCGGCGGAAGCCGGCGTCGGTGGCGTCGATGACCGACAGGGTCTTTCCGGACGAAAAGCCGATCAGCTTCGTCTCCGTCGAGGCGTCGATGGCGTCGATCCATTGGCCCCTGGCGGTGGCCAGGACGCCGGCCTCGCCCTTCCTGGACCAGATCACGCGGCCGTCGTCACCGCCGGTGACCAGGCCGTCGCCCGAGGGGTGGACCGTCGCGCACAGAACCGCGCCGTCGTGCACGGCGTCGAACACGCCGTCCTCGAACCGGACCGAGCCGTCGCCCAGGGCGAAGACAGCGCCGGACGAGTCGAAATGCGCCGAGGTGACCTGGGCGTCGAAGGAGAAGGTCGTCATGCCGGACGGACTACCACGCGATCTGGCGTCCGCTGTAGTCGATGAACAGATGGGCCTGCGATCCGGCATGGGCCTTCAGCTGGTCGGCGATGCCAGAGACGCTGGTGTCGACGTCGATGTCGGCATTCGCGCCCCCCATGTCGGTCTTGACCCAGCCGGGGTGGACCGACAGCACGGTCACGCCCCGATGCTTGGCCTGGGTCAGGTAGAGCGAACGGGCAAAGCCGTTCTGGGCCGTCTTGGAGGCTCGATAGACCTCCATCGTCCCGTTCTGATTCTCCCCGATCGACCCCATGGCGCTGGACATGAAGGCCAGGATGCCGGTCTGCGCCTTCACATGACCGGCCAGGGCATGGGCGAGGCGAACGGGGCCGAAGACATTGGCCTGCATCAGGGCATTGAGCTCGTCGGCGGTCGCGGTGGTGACGCTCTTGGGACCGCTGATCCCGGCGTTGATGAAGACGATGTCGACGGGGTTGGGAAGGTCGGCGGCGATGCGGGCGATGTCGGCATCCGACGTGACGTCCAGATGATGGATCGTCAGGCGATCGGCACCGGGCAGGGCCTTCAGCGCCGGTTCGTCCTGGGTCTTGCGGATCGTGGCGATGACGTCGAAGCCGCGCTTCAGGTGTTCGGCGACGAGGCCTAGACCGAGGCCACGCGAGGCCCCGACGATGAGGATTGAAGGCATGGGAGCAACTCCAGGAGCTAGAGAGGCGATCGGGCGGAAATGCCGAGTGCCGTCAGACGTTGAACGGCCGATTGATCGAATGTGACGAACGCCTGGGCACCCATGCCTATCCCGGTCGCCGCGATCACGCCGTCGGCGAAGTCTCCGCCGGCGTCCAGGAGGCTGAGGCCCGCGCCGACGGCGGCGTCATCGAAGACCGCGTTGTCGGCTCCGATCAGAGCCCGGATCGCCGCGCCGATCTCCGCTCGGGAGGCACCGAAAAACCGCTTGAGGACCCAGGCCGTCTCGCAAAGGGCCTGAGACGAAAGCATGATGGCATCCGCCTCAGTCAAGCACCGGCGACCGACCTCCGCCTGGGCAGGATCGTCGTTGGTGAGGACGCGTATGAGAATGTTGGTATCTGGCGCGATCCTCAAAGTCCGCGTCGCCCCCTCTCGGCCCACCCTTCGCCGATGATCTCGTTCATCTCTTCGATGGTGAGGGGCGGCGTGCCGGGCTTCACCTTGATGATGCCGAAGGCGTCGGAAATCTTGCCGGTTTTTACCTTGGGGGCGACGAGTTCGACGCGGCCATCGGGACGAAGTTCCGCCTCAACCTTGTCGCCGGGCTTGAGGCCCAAATGCTTGACCACCTCCTTGCGAAGGGTGAGCTGGTTTTTGGCGGTGAGCGTCAAAGCGACCATGGGAAACCTCGCATTCAGAAAGTAAGGCAAAACTGCCTTACTTTCAAGCCGCGCATCCCTCGAAGCCTGCCCGCAGCGCCACCTCGTCCAGGTCGCGGCCGATGAAGACGGCGCGGGACCAGCGGCGTTCGTTCGTGCCCCATTCGCGCTGGAGGTCGCCTTCCAGGATCATGTGAACGGCCTGGAAAACCAGACGGCAATCTTCGCCCTGGACGTCGATGATGCCCTTGGCGCGCAGGATGTTCTGACCCTGCTGACCCAGCAGGGTATCAAGCCACTGGGTGAATTTGATCCCGTTCATGGGGCGGTCGAGGCTGAGGGAAATTCCCTTGATGTCATCGCCGTGGCTGTGCCCGCGCGCGCCCGAAACAGGGTGTACTTCGTGTACTTTCTGTACTTCGTGGTCGTGGTGATCATGGGCATGGTGATCGTGGCCGCAGTGCTCGTCGTGGACGTGACCGGCCTCGCCGTGGGCCGGATTGGCGAACTCGGGGTGCAGGTCCAGGATTCGGTCCAGGTCGAAACCGTGAAGGCCCAGCACCTGATCCAGCGGCACATTGGCGCGTTCGGCGCGGGTGATGGGGGCCAACGGGTTCAGGGCGCGCAGGCGGGCCTCGACGGCGGTCAGTTCGTCGGGCGTGGCGAGGTCGGTCTTGTTCAGGATGATGCGGTCGGCGAAGGCGACCTGTTCGCGGGCTTCCCTGGAATCGTCCAGCCGGGCCATGACGTGCTTGGCGTCGACCAGGGCGGTGACGCTGTCGAGCTTGGTCTTGGCCTTGACGTCCTCGTCGACGAAGAAGGTCTGGGCGACCGGGCCGGGGTCGGCGAGACCCGTCGTCTCGACGATGATGGCGTCGAAGGCGGGGGCACCAGGCTTCTGGCGCTTCATCAGGCCGGCGACGACGCGGATCAGGTCGCCGCGCACCGTGCAGCAGACGCAGCCGTTGTTCATCTCGAACACGTCCTCGTCGGCGCCGACGACCAGATCGTTGTCGATGCCGATCTCTCCGAACTCGTTGACGATGACGGCGTATCGCTTGCCGTGGTCCTCGGTCAGGATGCGGTTCAGCAGGGTGGTCTTGCCCGCGCCGAGGTAGCCGGTCAGGACGGTGACGGGAATGCGTGTGTCGGTCATGGCCGCTAGATGGCGGCTCGGGGTGCGAAGGGGAAGGGGGCGACGAAGCCCTTCCCCCATTCTTCATGGGGGAAAGCCGTCCGTCTTCGAGCGGAGCGAGAACAGGACGGATGGGGGAGGTTCAGCGGGCTTTCAAGCAAGACAAGACTTCCCCTATCGGCCCTGGATCGCTGCGCGATCGACGGGCCGCTTTCCCCCGCGAAGGGCGGGGGAAGGGCTAGAGGCAACGCTGCGGCATTCGCGGGCTTGCGTCCGAACGGGCGATAGGCTCGTTAAGGTCACATGACGCTGATCGAAATCGCCGGCCTGCTGGGCCTGAACCTGGTGCTGATCGTGGCCGTGATGCTGGGGCTGTGGACCCTGGCTCTCAGGCTGAAGGACGTCAGCTTCATCGACGGGGTCTGGCCGCTGGGCATGCTGTTCCTGGCGCTGATCACCTTTCCCCGGACGGACGGCGATCCGGTGCGCAAGGGGCTGCTGCTGTGGCTGTGCGCGGTCTGGGCCATCCGGCTGGCGTGGCACCTGCTGCGCCGCTGGCGGGCGCACGGGGCGGACGGCCGCTATACCGACATCGTCGAGACCCAGGAGCGCGAGCACGGCTGGAGCTTTGGCAAGACCGCGCTGTTGTTCGTGTTTTTGCCGCAGGGGGTTCTGGCGTGGCTGACGTCCTTGCCGGTACAGTTGGGACAGGTGTCGCCGACGCCGCCGATCGGCTGGATCGGGTGGGTGGGGGCTGTGATCGTCGTGATCGGCATCGCCTTCGAGAGCATCGGCGACGCTCAGTTGTCCGCCTTCAAGAAGGATCCGGACAACAAGGGCAAGGTGCTGGACACCGGCCTGTGGCGCTACACCCGCCACCCCAACTATTTCGGTGACGCCTGCGTGTGGTGGGGGCTGTGGCTGATCGCGGCGGCGACCGGCTGGGTCGGGATCGCCTCGATCTTCGGCCCCGTCTTCCTGACCTTCACCCTGACGAAGTGGTCGGGTATCGGCATCACCGAGAAGTCGACGGCGAAGACCAAGCCGCAGTATGCGGACTACGTCCGCCGGACCAGCGCCTTCATCCCGATGCCGCCGAAGAAGGACTGAAGGGTCAGGCGCGCGGCAGGCCCGCCAGCGCCGCCTTCGCCACGTTGCGGATGGAGCGCTCCTCGGCACCGGCGCGGCCGAGGGTCATCAGGCTGACGACCGCCCCTGTCAGGCTGTCGGCCCAGAGGTCGAGGTCCGCGCCCGACGACAGCTCGCCTGCTTCGGCCGCCTGATCGAGAGCCGTGCGGAAGAAGGCGCGGATTTCGTCCATGCGGGCCTGCGCCATCGCATGGGTCTCGGCCGAATGGGCATGGCGTTCGGCGACGGTGTTGACGATCAGGCAGCCCTTTCGCTCCGGGTCCGCAACCGACAGATCGGTCTGGACGTCCAGCCAGGCCTCGATGGCCGCCAGACCCGTCAGGCCGGTCGGCAAGGTCGCCCGGAAATGGGCGGCATAGGCCTGGAACGCACGCTGGAACAGCCGCTCCTTGTCGCCGAACGCGGCATAGACGCTGCCGGGCTTCAGGCCCGTGGCGGCATACAGATCGGCCATCGAGGCCGCCGCATAGCCGGATTTCCAGAAGACCTGCATCGCCTTTTCGGTGGCGGCGTCGATGTCGAAGGCGCGGGGACGGCTCATGAGGACAAGATAGTGGATCGCCCGATCAAAAAAAGACCCAGCCGCCTCTTGTTATTGATCGAGCGATCAACAATTGCATCGGGTCGCGGCCGATCGCGGCGTTTTCATCGGGACTGACCACCATGCTGAAGTATCTGTTCACCGGGGCGACCCTGGCCCTCGTCCTCGCCGCCAGCCATGCGACGGCGCAGGAGATGACCGATCCACCCGCCGCGCCGGGCACGGTCGCCTACAATACCTGGCTGGGCCGCAGCTTCTCCGAGGTGATGCTGAACGAGCGGTCGCAGGCGAAGCGGATCGAGATCCTGAACCGGATCGTGGCCACCGACTATATCCAGCACAATCCGCTGGTGCCCGAGGGTCGTCAGGGGCTGATCGACTTCATCCCTGTCATCTATCAGGCGATGCCGGACGCGCGGTTCATCCTGCGCGATGTCTATGCGACCGAGGACCGGGTGGTGACCCGCTGGACCTGGACCGGCACCCTGACGGGCGAGGGTTTCCTGGGCGTCGCGCCGAGCGGCCAAAAGCTGGAGTTCGACGTGATCGACACCTGGACCGTCCGCGACGGGCAGCTGTACGAGCATTGGGACCAGTTCGACTGGCCGCGCGCGTTCGTCCAGCTGGGCGTGCAGGGCCTGCCCGCGCCGTTCTATGCCGTCGCGCAACAGCCCTACGACCGGTGAGCGGCATGAGCGTCAAGACCTATAGCTGGGCGTTCAGTCCCTATGTCCGGGCCGTGCGAATCGCGCTGAACGAGAAGGGCGTGGCGCATGATCATGTCCCTCTGACGCCCCCCGATCTGGCGACGGCGGAGGGGCGGGCGCTGAGCCCGTTCGGACGGGTGCCGGTGCTGGAACATAACGGGCGGCGGTTGTTCGAGACCGTGGCGATCCTGGACTATGTCGATGCGGCCTTCGAGGGTCCGGCGCTGAAGAGCGGCGATGCCTATCGGGACGCGCTGTCGACGGCGGTCGTCGCCGCGGCCGGGCACTACCTCTATCCGACGGCGGTGATGGGGGTGTTCTTCAACCAGGCCTACATCCTGGCCAATGGCGGGCGGGTCAACGCCGACCGGCTGGCGGCGGCGGTGGGGGCGACGGTCGAGCCGCTGACGACCATCGAGACGGTGGTCGAACAACTGGTGGGCCTGTCGGGCGGGCCATTCATGGGCGGGGCCGGATTCGGCCTGGCCGATGCCGCCCTGGCCCCGATGATCCAGAACCTGTCGCTGGCCGAGGCGGGGCGGGCGTTGCTGGCGGAACGGCCGGTGCTGTCGGCGTGGTTCGCGCACGCCGTCGAGCGGCCGTCCCTGAAGGCGACCGAGGCGCCGATCCCGAACTTCGGACTGCCGCCGGAATAGGCAACGAAAAGCCCCCGCCGCTTTCGCGACGGGGGCCGATCGTCTTCAAGCCGGATAAGGCTTAGTTGGCCGGGGGCGTGGTGACGGGGGCCATGGCACCGTCCTGGGCGGACGGCGAGGTGTTCGGCGTGTTGGCGGTGGTCATGCCACCGTCGGCGTTGCCGGCTTGCTGCTCGACGCGGTCGGCTTCGGCGTTCAGGGCGGTTTCCTGAGCTTCGGTCGGGGCGGCGGCGGCTTGCTGCTCCAGGGCGTCCGCTTGCACTTCGGCTTGCTTGTCGGCGGCGGATTCACCGCAAGCGGCGAGCGAGGCGGCCAGGGCGGCGGCGGCAACGGCGATGGTCAGTTTACGCATTTGGGAAAGTCCCCTTCCTATAGTGAAGCCAACAAAATGCCGCACTTCACGGAAGGTTCACGGGCGCGTGAGGATAAATTCCGACCCGCGTTATCCGGCTTCGGCAAACGCGACGCGGGCGGCCCCCAGCAGGGCCGCGTGCTTGTGCGTAATCACCCAGGTCGGGATGTCGGCCATATAGGCCTTGAACCGGCCCTTGCGCTCGAAACGCTGGCGGAAGGGGCTGGCTTTCAGGAAGGGCAGGATGCGGGGCGCGATGCCGCCCGCGATATAGACCCCGCCGCGCGCGCCCGTGGTCAGGGCGATGTCACCCGCGACGGCCCCCAGAATCGCGCAGAAGCGGGCGAGCGTCGCGCCGCACGGGCTGTCCGGATCGGCCAGGGCCGATTTCGTGATCTCGGCCGGGTCCTCGATATGGGTCTCGCGGCCGTCGATCTCGGCCAGGGCGCGGTGCATGTTCAGAAGGCCTGGGCCGCAGATCAGGCGCTCGATCGAGACGCGGTCGTAGCGGCGGCGCAGGATGCGCAGGATCTCGTCCTCCACCGTATCGCCGGGCGGAAAGCAGGCGTGGCCGCCCTCGGACGGCATGGCCATCTCTCCGCCGTGCGCATCGCGCACCAGAGCCGATACGCCGAACCCGGTGCCGGGCCCCAGCACGGCGATCGTCGCATGGGGATCACCCGCCTCGGGTCCGCCCAGCTTTTCCAGGTTCTCGTCCGGGATCACCGGCGCGCCCCAGGCCAGGGCCTCGAAATCGTTGATGAGGCGCACGGGGTTCAGGCCCAAGGTCTGAAGTTCGGTCTCGGAGACAGCCCAGGGCGAGTTGGTCAGGTCGATGGCTCCGTCCTCGACCGGGCCGGCCACGGCGATGACGCCGCCGGTCGGCTTGACCTCGCAGCCGTCGATGAAGGCCTTCACCCCGCCGAGAAAGGTCGGATACTGCTCGGCCGGGAAGCTCTCGTGGTGGTCCAGCACGATCTGGCCGTCGATCATCCGCGCGATGGCGAAGCGGGCGTTGGTGCCGCCGACGTCGCCGACGAGGAGGGTTCTGGACTCGGTCATGCGTCTATCGCCCGGTTCTGCACATTGGGATCGGCCACGTCGCGGATTTCGGGTTGCTGGCTCGTCGGCTCGGCGACGAAACAGACCGAGGCCCCCTGTTCGGCGGCGGAGACGACCGAGCGGAAGGCCCCGAACAGCTCGCGGCCATAGCCCCAGCTCTGCACCGAGGCGGGCCGGGCGCGGTCGCGGCCCGCAAGGTCGGCGGTGGTCGTGAGCACCCCGGCCTCGGCGTCCAGGCGGACGAGGTCGCCCTCCTGCACATAGGCCAGGGGGCCACCCTCGAGCGCCTCGGGCGTGACGTGGATGGCGGCGGGGGTCTTGCCGGAGGCGCCCGACATGCGGCCGTCGGTGACCAGGGCGATGGGGACGCCGCGATCCTGAAGCACGCTCATCAGGGGCGACAGGGAATGCAGTTCGGGCATGCCGTTGGCCTTGGGACCCTGGAAGCGCAGGACGATGACGCCGCCGGTGTCGAGCTGTCCCGCCTGGAAGGCCGCCAGCACGTCTTCCTGGGCGTCGAACACGCGGGCGGGGCCTTCGACGATGCGGTGCTGGGGCTTCACGGCCGAGATCTTGATGACGGCGCGACCGAGGTTGCCCTTGACCAGACGCAGGCCGCCCTCGGTGTCGAACGGATCGGAGGCGGGGCGCAGGATGTCGCGATCCAGGCTTTCGGCGACCCCGTCCTTCCAGACCAGCTCGCCGTCGATCATCGCCGGTTCCTGGAAATAGTGATGGATGCCGCGACCCATGATCGTGGTCACGTCGGAATGGATATGTCCGGCCTGGGCCAGCTCGCGCGCCACGAAGGCCACGCCGCCCGCCGCCTGGAAGGCGTTCACATCGGCCGAGCCGTTGGGATAGACCCGCGACAGCAGAGGCGTGACCGACGACAGCTGGTCCATGTCGGTCCAGTCGATCAGCACGCCCGCCGCCCGCGCCATGGCGACCAGATGGATGGCGTGGTTGGTCGATCCGCCGGTGGCCAGCAGGGCGACGATCATGTTGACGATGGACTTCTCGTCGATGACGTCGGCCATGCGACACTCGCCGGTCTGGGCCAGTTCGACCGCGCGCTTGGCGGCGGCGGCGGTCAGGGCGTCGCGCAGGCCGGTCTCCGGGTGGACGAAGGCGGTGGAGGGCATGTGCAGACCGCCCAGCTCCATCATCATCTGGTTGGAGTTGGCGGTGCCGTAGAAGGTGCAGGTGCCGGGCGAATGGTAGCTGCCAATCTCGGAGGCCAGCAGCACGTCGCGGCCGACCTTGCCTTGCGCGTATTCGGCGCGGACGCGGGCCTTTTCGGCGTTGGGGATGCCCGAGGGCATGGGCCCGGCGGGGGCGAAGACGACGGGCAGGTGGCCGAAGGCCAGGGCACCCATGAACAGGCCCGGCACGATCTTGTCGCAGACCCCCAGCATCATGGCGGCGTCGAAGGCGTCGTGGGTCAGGGCGACCCCGACCGACATGGCGATCACGTCGCGGCTGAACAGCGACAGCTCCATGCCGGGGCGACCTTGCGTGACGCCGTCGCACATGGCGGGGGTGCCGCCCGCGACCTGGGCCGTCGCGCCGACCTCGCGGGTGGCTTTGCGGATGACCTCCGGGAACCGTTCGAACGGCTGATGCGCCGACAGCATATCGTTGTAGGCGGTGACGATGCCGACGTTGGGTGTCTTGCCGGTCATGGCCGTCAGCTTGTCGGCGGTGGTCTGGCCCGCGAAGGCGTGGGCCCAGTTGGCACAGCTGAGCTTGGCGCGGCCGACGCCGGAATTGCGGGCAGCGTCCATGCGGCGGAGATAGTCGGCGCGCGTGTCTTTCGAGCGTTCGACGATGCGTTGGGTGACTTCCGCCACGACCGGATGAAGGGCCATCAGTTCGCTTCCGTCCAGACGACTTCGAGGGGAACCTTCGCCGCGATCATCGCCGCGATGGGCTGGCTGGCCGGGTCGCCGTCGGCCTCGCGCTCGAACACCGAACGCTTGGCGGCGCCTTTCAGGCCCAGGATCACGCGGCCGGCCGACGTCAGATAGGGCAGGTTAATCGAGAGCCGCTCCAGGCTGGGCGCGGCACCGTCGCGGCCATGCGGGACGCCGAGGACCGTCGGCTTCAGGGTCGGGGACAGCAGGGTCTTCAGGGTCGGTGAATTGGGGAACATCGAGCAGATGTGGCCATCCTCGCCCATGCCAAGCAGGACGGCATCGAACCGGCCACCCGCTTCGGCCAGGGCATGCGCGGCCTTGGCGGCCGCGCGATCGACGGTGACCTCGGCATGGTACAGCGGGATGAAGGTCGCGGCGGCGGCGGGGCCTTGCAGGAGGACGTCGCGGATCAGGCGGGCGTTCGAGTCCGGGCTGGTCTCGGGCACATAGCGTTCATCCACCAGGGTGACGGCGATGTTCGACCAGCCGATGTCGGCCTGGGCCAGACGGGCGTAGACCGGAGAGGGCGTCGATCCGCCAGGACCGGCGAACAGGGCGCGGCCCTCGGTGAGGACGGCGGCGGCGAGGGTTTCCTCCAGCCGGCCCGCGATGGTGGCGGCCCAGGCGTCGAGGGAGGGGAAGGTCTCAAACATCCTGTGTATTCCAGTCGCGGCCCGTGCGCGCCATCAGCATGTCGGCGGCGTCGGGGCCCCAGGTGCCGGCGCGGTAGGGCTGAGGCTTCACCTTGCCGTCGACCCAGGCCTGGGACACGCCGTCGACCCATTCCCAGGCCTTTTCCGCCTCGTCGCGGCGGACGAACAGGGTGGAATCGCCGTTCAGCGCGTCGAGCAGCAACCGCTCGTAGGCGATGCGGCGGCGGGGCGGTGCGTCGCCCTTGCCGCCCACGCCCCAGGACAGGCTCATCTGGATCGGCTGTAGCTGCATGCGCTGATCGAGGCCCGGCTTCTTGTTCATGACCGTCAGGCTGATGTCTTCCTCGGGCTGCAGCTCGATGATCATGCGGTTGGCGGCGTCCTCGTCGCGGGCGTCCTGGCCGAAGATGGAATGCGGCACCGGCTTGAACTGGATGACGATCTCGGTGCGCTTCTCGGGCAGGCGCTTGCCGGTGCGCAGGAAGAAGGGCACGCCCGCCCAGCGCCAGTTGTCGATGTCGGCGCGGATGGCGACGAAGGTTTCGGTGTCGCTGTCGGAGCCGCGTTCCTCGTCATAGCCGGGGACGCGTTTGCCCTCGACGGTGCCGGAGACATACTGGCCGCGAACGGTGACCCGCTCGGCGTCCTCGTCGGTGATGGGGCGCAAGGACCGGATCACCTTGACCTTCTCGTTGCGCACCGAGTCCGGGTCGAGATCGCTGGGCGGCTCCATGGCGACCAGACACAGCAGCTGCAGCATGTGGTTCTGCAGCATGTCCCTGAGCGCGCCGTATTCGTCGTAATAGGGCCAGCGGTCGCCCACGCCGACCGTCTCCCCCACCGTGATCTGGACGTGGTCGATCGACAGGTTGTTCCAGAGCGGTTCGAAGATGACGTTGCCGAAGCGCAGGGCGATCAGGTTCTGGACCGTCTCCTTGCCCAGATAGTGGTCGATGCGGAACACCTGCTGCTCGCTGAAGGCGTCGGCCACGGCGTCGTCGATGGCGCGGAAGCTCTCCAGGTCGCGGCCGACCGGCTTTTCCAGCACGACGCGGTCCTCGGGCTCGGCCAGGCCGGCGGCGCGCATGGCGGTGACGATCTTCGCATACAGCGACGGGGAAACGGCCAGGAACGAGGTCACGGACCCGTCGCCCACCGTGTCGCGCAGGGGTTTGAGGCTCTCGGCCGATGTGGCGTCGACGGCGAGGTAGTCGAGCCGGGCTTCCAGTTTCGACCAAGCGGCGTCCGACCAGTGGCCGTCGGCCTTGGATTCGACGGATGCGCGAACCTTGGCGATGTATTCCTCGCGCGTTTCTTCGGATCGCGCCGCGCCGATGATCTTCAGGCCCTCGGGAAGCAGGCCGTCGTGTTCGAGGAAGTAGAGCGAGGGCAGCAGCATCCGCATCGCCAGATCGCCGCCACCACCGAACAGGACCAGAGCCGCCATGCCTATTCCTCAAATCGCGAGGGCAGGCCCTCGATCAGTCAGTCCGCGTGTGTGGCCGGTCGCGCGCGTGAGGCCAACACGTCCAGAACGTCCTGAAACGACATTTGACGCGCCCGTAACAGAACCAGCAGATGATAGATCAGATCCGCGGCCTCGGATGCGACTTCCTCGTTCGGACCGGCGGCGCCGGCGAGGGCCGTCTCCACGCCCTCTTCGCCGACCTTCTGGGCCACGCGTTTCGGCCCCTGGGCCAGGAGCTTGGCCGTCCAGCTGGTCTCGGGATCGGCCGCGGCGCGCTCGGCGATCGTCGCCTCCAGACGGGCGATACGGCCCAGGCCCGGCGCGTCCTCAGGTCCGAAACAGCTGGTCGTGCCCAGGTGACAGGCCGGTCCCATCGGACGGACGGCCAGCACCAGGGCGTCGCCGTCGCAGTCGGGGGTGATCGAGACGACGCGCAGCCGATTGCCGGATGTCTCGCCCTTTCGCCAGCGCCCGCCGCGCGAGCGGGAGAAGAAGGTGGCCTCTCCCGACGCGATGGTCTCGTCCAGCGCGGCGCGGTCCATGTAGGCGAGCGTCAGCACCTGCAGGGTGTCGGCGTCCTGCACCACGGCGGGGATCAGGCCGTCGCCCTTTGCGAAGTCGAGGGTGGTGGGGTTGAATGTCATTGTCCTTCTCCCCTTGCGGGAGAAGGTGGCCGAGCGGAGCGAGGTCGGATGAGGGGTGACCCCAGGTCTGTCCGATTGGCGTTCATCCCGATCATCGCGTCTGCATCCTCGTACCCCTCATCCGTCAGCCTTCGGCTGCCACCTTCTCCCGCAAGGGGAGAAGGGCACTGAACACTCACTGCCTCACCTCCACGCCCGCGCCGGCGAGGAAGGCCTTCAGGTCCGGCACGGCGATCTGGCCGGAATGGAAGACGCTGGCGGCCAGGGCTCCCGACACATTGGCCCGGTCGAAGACGTCAAGGAAATGCGACTTGGCCCCCGCGCCACCAGACGCGATCAGCGGGATGGTCAGGCGCGACCGGGCGTCGGAAAGCTGGGCGGTATCGTAGCCCTGGCGCACCCCGTCCTGATCGATGCAGTTCAGCACGATCTCGCCCGCCCCGCGCTCTTGCGCCTCGACCACCCAGTCCATGGTGCGCCGCCCGGCTAGGCGGCGGCTGTCGGGATCGCCGGTGTATTTGTGCACGACATAGTCGCCGTCCTCGCGCCGACTGTCGACGCCGACGACGACGCACTGGCTGCCCAGCCGCTCGGCCATCTCGGTGATCAGTTCGGGGCGTTCGAGAGCCGGGGAGTTGATCGAGACCTTGTCCGCGCCGTTGTCCAGGCAGGCGGCGGCCTGGTCGACCGTGCGGATTCCGCCTGCGACGCAGAAGGGGATGTCCAGCAGGCGGGCGATGTCTCGCACCCATCCGTAGTCCAGCGTCCGACCCTCGGGCGAGGCGGTGATGTCGTAGAAGACCAGTTCGTCGGCGCCCTCGTCGCGGTATCGCGCGGCCAGTTCGGAGGCATCGCCCATGTCGACGTGGCCCTCGAAGCGCACGCCCTTGACGACGCGGCCGTCCTTCACGTCCAGGCAGGGGATGATACGGCGCGCGGTCATGCGCAGGCCTGTATCGCCTCAGCGGCGGTGAAGCGACCCTCGTAGATGGCGCGGCCGACGATGGCCCCGTCGCAGCCGATGGCTTTCGCCGCCGTCAGGTCGGCGAGGCAGGAGACCCCGCCCGAGGCCTGAACCTTCAGGTCGGGACGACGACGGATGACCTCGGCCAGCAGGTCCAGATTCGGGCCGGTCAGCGCCCCGTCGCGGCCCACGTCGGTGATCAGCACGTTTTCCAGCGTTCCCGGCGGATAACGGTCCAGCGCGGTCCACAGGTCGATGGGGGCGGCCTCGGTCCAGCCCTTCAGCGAAGGCACGGGCACGCCGCCCTCGCCGACGCGGACGTCGAAGGCGAGCGTCAGCCGGTCGTAGCCGAACTTGGCCAGCCAGGCGGAGACGACGGCGGGTTCGGTCACCGCCTGGGAGCCGACGACGACGCGGCTGACGCCCGCGTTCAGCAGATTGCGCACATCGGACAGGGTGCGCACGCCGCCGCCCGACTGGATGTTGACGGCCAGGCTTCCGGCCAGTTCGCCGATCAGTTCGTGCTGGACCGCGCGGCCGGCCTCGGCGCCGTCCAGATCGACGATGTGGACCCAGGTCGCGCCCTCGGCGGCGAAGGCGGTCAGGCGCGCGGCGGGGACGGTGTCGTATTCGGTCACCTGATCGAACCGGCCATGCATCAGCCGCACGCAGACGCCGTGTCGCAGGTCGATGGCGGGATAGACGATCATGCGGGCAGCTCGAGGAAGTTCTTCAGGATCCGCGCGCCGGCCTTGGCCGACCGCTCGGGGTGGAACTGGCAGCCCCAGCGGTTGCCGGTACGGACCATGGCGGGGACCTCGGCCCCATAGTCGGCGCAGCAGATGGTCGCGTCCGTCTCCGGACAGACATAGGAGTGGACGAAATAGGCGTAGTCGCCCTCGGCCACGCCAGCCAGCAGCGGGTCGTCCTTCAGATTGTGCAGCTGCGACCAGCCCATGTGCGGCACGGGCAGGTCGTCGCGCACCGGCATGCGGGTGACCCGGCCGGGGATGAAGCCCAGCATGGTGGCCCCGCCGTTCTCCTCGCTCTCGGCGAACAGAAGCTGCTGGCCCAGGCACAGGCCGAGCAGGGGGCGGTCGAAGCCCTTGATGACGTCGGTCAGGCCCAGAGCGGCCATCCGCTCCATGGCATAACCGGCCGCACCGACGCCGGGCAAGACCAGGCGTTCGGCCTCGGCGATCTCGACCGGGTCCGAGGTGATGCGGGCGTCGGCACCCAGCCGCTCCAGCGCGAACTGGACCGAGGCGGTGTTGCCGGCCCCCAGGTGGACGATGGCGGTATGGGTCAAAGCACGCCCTTCGTGCTGGGCACGGCGTCGCCCTCGACGCGGATGGCCTGACGCAGGGCGCGGCCGAAGCCCTTGTAGACGGCCTCGGTCTTGTGGTGGTCGTCGTCGCCCTTGACCGAGATCTGGATCGCGGCCCCCAGGTGCTCTGCCAGGGAGCGGAAGACGTGGGCGGTCAGGTCGGTGCGGTATTCGCCGATGAAGGGAGTGGCGAACGTGCCCTCGAACACCGGATAGGGGCGGCCCGAAAGGTCGATGGCGACATTGGCCTGGGCCTCGTCCATGGCCAGGACGAAGCCATAGCGCTGGATGCCGCGCCGCTCGCCGAGCGCTTGCTTCAGGGCCTGACCCAGGGCGATGGCGCTGTCCTCGATGGTGTGGTGCGGGTCGGTGTGCAGGTCGCCCTCGCACTGCAGGCGCAGGGAGAACCCGCCGTGGGCCGCGACCTGTTCCAGCATGTGATCGAAGAAGCCGACGCCGGTCTCGATACGGATCGGGCCGGTGGCGTCCAGATCGACGGCGCAGACGATGCGGGTCTCCTTGGTGTCGCGCACAGCCTGTCCGACGCGGTGGGGGCGCGACTTGGCGGGGGTCAGCCCCAGCGCGGTCAACAGCCGGTCGTTGACCTCGGCCTTGATGGAGACTGGCAGGCGGACGCGGTCGCCGGATCGGTCGGCGGCGATGCCGTATTTCGAAAGGTCGGACAGGGTCGCCTGGACGTCCGAGGGGCGGGCCATCAGGATCGGGCCGACGCCGGTCTCCACCACCATGACCCGGCCGATCTCGCGGACCAGCCGGTCGCGCTCGCGGCGGACGGCGGCGATCCGTTCGGCGGTCTCGATCATGCGGGAGGGATCGAGCGCCTGCATGGCCAGCCGGACCAGCGGTTCGGGCAGGGCGTAGGGCTCGACCACCTCGGACAAGCGGGCCAGTGTCCGGGGTTGGGCCAGGGCCGCGCCGACGCGGGCCCCGGCCAGCCCATAGGCCAGGGACAGGCTTCGCAGAACGATCAGGTTCGCGTGGTCATCGATCAGGGTGGCGGCGGAGGCACCATCAGCGAACTCGACCAGACCCTCGTCCACGACCAGAAGGGCGGGGGCGACGCGTTCGGCCATCTCGACCACGGCTTCGGGCGAACCGAGAGCGCGGATGACCACGGCGGCGCGGTCGCCGTCAGAGGCGCGATAGATGCGGGCCAGACCGGCATAGGGCTCGGCGTCGGGAGCCTCGACCGACCGGCCGTCGCGGGCGGCGAGGCGATAGACCAGCTCCAGCCCGTGGGTCAGGCCGCGGACGGGCAGGACCTGGTCGGGGCCGACGACGCCATAGACCTGGGCCATGCGGGCGGCGAGGGCGGTCGTGTCGCCGGGATAGGCGTCGAGGCCTTCGCCACCGGCGACCAGCGGCGGATAGGGGGCGGGGAGAGTCATTGTATTCCTCCCCCATTGGGGGAGGGGGACCGCCGCGCGCTTGCGCGGGGGTGGAGGGGGCCAACCGCGCACGCCGGAATCTGGGGCAGGCCCCCTCCGTCACGGCGCGAAGCCGCGCCGCGCCACCTCCCCCGACGGGGGAGGATTGTCGGGTCAAACATCATCCCACGCTCCTCAGGTCGGCGGCGCGGGCGTGGGCTTCCAGGCCTTCCAGCCGGGCCAGCCGGGCGGCGATGGGACCCAGGCGTTCGGCACCGGCTTCCGTCACCATCTGCACCGACATGGAGGTCATGAAGCTGGCGGTGGTGATGCCGCCGAGCGTCCGCGCTCCGCCGTCGGTGGGCAGGACGTGGCTTGGGCCGGCGGCGTAGTCGCCCAGGGTCTCGGCCGCCCAGCGCCCGACGAAAACGGCTCCGGCGGCGCGGATGGAGGCGACCAGGGCCTCGGCGTCCTCGGCCTGGATGGCCAGGTGTTCGGGGCCGTAGAGGTTCGAGACTTCGCAGGCCTGCGCCATATCGGCGACCAGGATGGCGCGGGCCTCCGACAGGCTGGCGCGGGCGATGTCGGCGCGGGGCAGGGTTTCCAGCTGTTCCTCGACCTCGGCCAGGATGGCGTCGATGGTGGCGGCGCGTTCGCAGACCAGGATGACCTGGGCATCGGCGTCGTGCTCGGCCTGGCTGAGCAGGTCGGCGGCGGCGATCTCGGGGTCGCAGTGGCGGTCGGCGATGACCAGCAGCTCGGATGGCCCGGCGGGCATGTCGACGGAGGGGCCGTTGGGCAGGGCGGCGGCGTAGCGCTTGGCCTCCGCGACATAGGCGTTGCCCGGCCCGAACAGCTTGTCGCAGGCGGGAATCTCGCCGTCGTCCAGCACGGCACCATGTGTCATGGCCGCGATGGCCTGAGCCCCGCCGAGCAGCCAGATGGCATCGAGGTTCGCCTCGGCGGCGGCCAGGATCATGGCCGGGTGGACGCTGCCGTCCTTGGCCGGGGGCGTGACGACGACGCGGGTCGTGACACCCGCGACTTCGGCCGGGATGGCCTGCATCAGCAGGGACGAGAACAGGGGGGCCGTGCCGCCGGGGACGTAGATGCCGGCAGCCGTGATGGGCCGCCAGACGAGCTTGGACTTCACGCCGGGCGTGGTCTCAACGAAGGCCGTGTCGGCCGGGATCGTCGCCTGGTGGAAGACGCGGACGTTCTCGGCGGCGACGCGCAGAGCCCGGGTGTCGGCGGGGGGCAGGGCGTCGCGGGCGGCGGCGACGGCCTCTGGCGTGATGGCGATGCGGCGCGGCTTGAAGCCGTCGATCCGCTCGGCGAACTGGGTGACGGCCGCGCCGCCCGAGATGGCGACCTGTTCGAAGATGCCGCTGACGACGTCCTGGACGTCGCGTTCGCTGCGGCGCGCGGGGCGGGCCAGGGCGTCGAGGCAGCCCTGTCCGTCCAGGCTGGACCAGTCGATGCGTCGGATGTTGAGCGCGCTCATCACATCATCTTCTCGATGGGCAGGACCAGGATGGCCGATGCCCCGGCGGCCTTGAGCTTCTCCAGCGTCTCCCAGAAGACGGCTTCCTGACACACCGCGTGGACGGCGACCGCGTCGTCGCGACCCATCAGGGGCATGACGGTGGGGGCACCGGCGCCGGGCAGGATGGCGGTGATGGCGTCGAGCGCCGAACGGGGCGCGTTCAGCATGACGTATTTGGCGCCCTGAGAGCTGACCACGCCCGCCATCCGCTCGATGATCGACTCCAGCAGGTGCGACAGGCCGGGCTCTGGCGCGACCGGGGACTGGATCAGGACGGCCTGGCTTTCGAACACGGTCTCCTTGGCCGCCAGCCCGTTGGCCTCCAGCGTCGCACCGGTCGAGACGAGGTCGCAGATGGCCGAGGCCAGCTTCAGCCGGGGGGCCACCTCGACCGCGCCGCGCATGACGACGATGTCGGCCCCGATGCCCTGCTCATCCAGATAGCGGCGCAGGATCTTGGGATACGACGTGGCGATGCGCAGGCCCTGCAGCGAGGCCGGTCCGGCGTAGTCGAGCATCGGCGGGCAGGCGAGCTTCAGCGTGCATTTGCCGAAGCCCAGCGGCATGACGACGGACGCGTTCGCGCCTCCGTTCTTGCCCTCTTCCAGCACGTTCTCGCCGACGATGCCCAGGTCGCAGACGCCGTCGGCGACGAAGGTCGGGATGTCGTCGTCGCGCACGCGCAGCAGGTCGATCGGATAGTTCTCGACCTTGTAGAGCAGGTCGTTGGCGCCCTTCACCACGCGTAGGCCCGCATCCCTGACGAGATCGAGGCTGCGGTCGGCCAGACGGCCGGATTTCTGCACGGCGATGCGAAGTCGCCCCTGGACGGTACTCATGATGTGGACTCAGGCTTTCGGGTTCAGGCGGTCCAGCACCAGGCGATAGCCTTGATGCTGCATCTCGCGCAGGAAACGCGCGACGCGGACGACGGTCGTGGGACTGGCCCCGGCCTCCATCGCGATCTCTCGATAGGATTTGCACTTCTGGTCCAGCAGCCGGGCGACGGCCCAGCGTTCTGCGAAGGCGCGGACCTCGGCGGGGGTGCACAGGTCCGACAGGAAGGCGTCCAATTCCTCACGCGTCTTCAGCGACAAGAAGGCGTCGTAGAGCGCATCCTTGTCGTCGGCAGCCCTGGCGGGCGCGGTGCTGGAGAGGGTGTCGGTCATTGAGGGCGTTCCACTATGCTGTAACAGTGGAACGGTCAAGGGCGGAATAGGGAGGGTGCGACTAACCGACCACCGTCATCGTGGGGCGCAGGGGCGGGGCGTCCGACATCCATGGCGGATCCGGCATGGCCCTGTGCGCCTGGGCCAGGGCCTCGGACCAGCGACGGCCGAGGTCCTTGAAATAGGGGTCGTCGGCTTCGATCCGGCGCTGATCGCCGTGCAGGCTGTCGCGGGGGATCACGATCATGTCGAACGGCGGCCCCACCGCGATGTTCGAGCGGATGGTGGAATCGAAGCTGATCAGCCCCAGCTTGACCGCCTCGGACATTGGCGTGTCGGGGCGCAGCGCGCGGTCCAGGATGGGCTTGCCGTATTTCAGCTCGCCGATCTGCAGATAGGGGGTGTCCTCGCCGCACTCGATGAAGTTGCCGAGCGAATAGACCAGATACAGCCGCAGCTGACCGCCCTTGACCTGACCGCCCACCAGCATGCTGGCGCTGAGATTCGAGGCATCGGCCTCGAGCGAGGGCGAGATGTCGGCGCGCACCTGCTGCAGGGCGTGGCCGCAGAGCTGGGCCGCGCGGAACATGCTGGGGACGGTGGACAGGGTCTCCAGCTCGTCGCTGCCCGGCATCTTGATGCCCTTGGCGACCTGGGCCAGGGCCATCTGCGTCACCGACAGGTTTCCGGCGGTGGCGATGGCGATGCAGCGCTCGCCCTGCACCTGGGTGACGTGCAGCTTCTTGTAGGAGGAAATGTTATCGACACCGGCGTTCGTGCGGGTGTCGGCGATCATCGCCAACCCCTCATCCACCATCATGCCGACGCAGTAGGTCATATCAGAAGACTCGATCCGAACCGGACCGCCACCCCTCAGGAACGGCGACGGTAACAGATTCGATTAACAGAACGACCCCTGAACGGCTCATGACCAGCCTTGGCTCTGCTGTTGCTGCTGGGTCTGTTGCATCTGACGCACACGCAGGGCCACGGTCATCGTCTCTCGCCCGCCGCCATAGCTGGTACCGCGGATCGGCGAGGCCCCCAGGGCGTCCAGGCCACAGGCGGCACGGACATAGTGTTCGGTCGGACAAATCCCGTTGGCGGCGTCGAAGCCGACCCAGCCCAGATCCTCGATCCAGGCCTCGGCCCAGGCGTGGGCGGCATCCTGGTTTTCGACACCGTCGGAACGATGCAGATGGCCAGAGACATACCGCGCCGGGATGCCCATGCGGCGGGCGGCCGCGATGAAGATCTGGGCGTGATCCTGGCATACGCCCTGGCGCTGGGCATAGGCGTCGGCGGCGCTGTGATCGACGGTGGTCGATCCGACCATGAAGGCCACGGTGCCGTGGATCGTGGACATCAGCCGATGCAGGCGGGTCAGGGTGTCGCCGTCCTCGCCCACCTCGGCCGCCAGGGCGCGCAAGGCCCCATCGGCGTGCGTCAGAGGGGTGTCGCGCAGGAAGACCAGGGGCGACAGGCGTTCCGGCGTGCCGCGCAGGACGCCGCCGGTATCGACGGTCGCGACCTCGCCCGTCACGCGCACCATCAGGCCGTTGGTTGGGCGCTCGGTGTAGAGGGTGTGGACGATGTTGCCGAAGGAGTCCTCGCTGCGACGCAGGTGTGCGTCGACGTCGGTCTCGATGCGCCAGTCGCGGACCTGCTGGCCTTCGGTCGAGCGCGGCGTCAGGCGCAGCACCTGGACGATGAACCGCGCGGCGCGGTCGTAGGCATAGCGGGTTTCGTGGTCGATCCGGATGCGCATCCTACACCAGGTACTGATCGTGGACGGCGGCAGCCAGGGCGTTGTTCTCGCTGAGGAAGGCCAGGATGTATTCGTGCAGGCCGGACTGGAAGATTTCCTCGATATTGGTCTCGTTGAACCGTGTCAGGCGCGCCGAGGCTATGCGCTGGGCGGGACCGCGACGGCCGTAGTCGGTCGCCAGGCGGTCCAGATAGCTGACGATCATCCCCTGACAGCTGGCCAGCGATCGCGGCATCTGGCGGTTCAGCACCATCAGGTCCGCCACAAGCCAGGGGCGCACGGACTCGCGATAGACCCAGCGATAGGCCGTCAGGGCCGAGACCTCGCGCAGCAGGGTGGTCCACTGGAAATAGTCGAGCTGGCCCCCGACCCGTTCACCCGCCGGCAGCAGCAGGTGATATTTGACATCCAGCAGGCGCGCGGTGTTATCGGCCCGCTCGATCGCCCCGCCCAGGCGCAGGAACCAGTAGGCGTCGTTTCGCAGCATGGTCCGCGAGGATGCGCCCTCGACCGCCAGGCTGACGCCCTTCACCCACTCCAGATAACGCACGAAGTCGTCGCGCTTGGACGGTTCGCCGAACTCGTTCAGGCCGTTCCAGGCTCCATTGATCGCCTCCCACAGTTCGATGGTCAGGGCGGTGCGGACCGAGCGCGCGTTGGTGCGGGCCGCGGTGATGCAGGCGCGGATCGACGACGGATTATCGGGAGAAAAGGCCAGGAACTCGCGCACCGATTTCTCGGACGGCGTGCGGCCCGAGGCGGCGAACTGCTTGGATACGCCGGCCGAGGCGATGGCGCTGGCCCAGGCGGTGGCGGCCGCGCCGTCGCGCGCGGGCAGGGCGGCCAGACGCACGGCCGCCTCCAGGATGCGCGCCAGGAAGTCGGCCCGCTCCATATAGCGGCCGGTCCAGTAGAGGCTCTCTGCGGTGCGGCTCAGCATCAGTCGTCCAGCACCCAAGTGTCCTTGGTCCCGCCGCCCTGGCTGGAGTTGACCACCAGCGACCCGGCCTTCAGCGCCACGCGGGTCAGGCCACCCGGCGCGACCCGGACCCCGGCCGGGCTGGACAATACGAACGGGCGCAGGTCGACGTGGCGCGGCGACAGGGTGCCGCCGTCCAGCGTGGGCGCGGTCGACAGGGCCAGGGTCGGCTGGGCGATGAAGTCGTCGGGATCGGCGATCAGCTTGGCCCTGAAATCCTCGATCTCGGCCTTGGTCGAGGCGGGGCCGACCAGCATGCCGTAGCCACCGGATCCGCCCACCTCCTTGACCACCAGCTCCGGCAACTTGTCGAGAACCTCCTTCAGCGCGTCGGGCTCGCGACAGCGCCAGGTCGGGACGTTGCCCAGGATCGGATCGCCGCCGGAGAAGAACCGGATGATCTCGGGCATGTAGGTATAGACCGCCTTGTCGTCGGCCACGCCGGTGCCGACCGCATTGGACAGGGTCACGTTGCCGGCGGTGTAGGCGGCCATCAGGCCGGGCACGCCCACGGTCGAATCCGGCCGGAAGGTCAGCGGATCGATCCAGTCGTCGTCCACGCGGCGATAGATGACGTCCACGCGCCTTGGCCCCTCGGTCGTGCGCATGAAGACGATGTCGTCGTTGACGAACAGATCGCCCCCCTCGACCAGCTCGACCCCCAGCTTGTCGGCCAGGAAGCTGTGCTCGTAATAGGCCGAGTTGTAGGGGCCGGGGGTCAGGACGACGATGTTGGGATCGGCCCCGGCGTGCTCGGGCGCGCTGGCGCGAAGACTGGCCAGCAACATGTCCGTATAGGTCTCGACCGGGCGGATGCGGTGTTCGGCGAACAGGTCGGGGAACAGCCGCATCATCATCTCGCGGTTCTCCAGCATGTAGGAGACGCCGGACGGCGTGCGGCAGTTGTCCTCCAGCACGACGAAGCCGTCCTCGCCCGTGCGGACCAGATCGACGCCGCAGATGTGGGTCCAGATGTCGCCGGGAGGCCGCCGGCCCTGCATCTCGGGCCGGTAGTGGGGGTTGGTGAAGATCAGCTCGGCCGGGACGATGCCGGCGCGGATACATTCCTGCGGGCCGTAAATGTCCTTCAGAAAGGCGTTGAGGGCACCGACCCGCTGTTTCAGACCCCGCTCCAGCTGCTCCCACTCGGCCGCGCCGATGATGCGGGGCACGACGTCGAAGGGGATCAGGCGTTCATTGGATTCCACATCGCCATAGACGGCGAAGGTCACACCCATGCGGCGAAAGAACAGCTCGGCCTGGCGCGAGCGGGCCTGCAGCAGGTCGGCGGGCGCGGCCTCCAGCCAGCGGGCCAGGGTCCGGTAGCTGGGGCGAACCTGATCCGATCCGGCGTGGCCTGACATTTCGTCGAACGTGACGGTCGCTCCCGCGCGCACTGTTGCAGAGGCCTGATCTTGTCGGAAAACCGCTGACACTTTTCCGGATCAGGCCGTGGTGAGATGCGAGCGTGGACCGGCGGCGCGATGATGCGCAACAGTTTTGTTGCGGTGCGGGACGGAAGAATCGCCCCGTGACGGCTTCAGACGTCGAGGTCGACCGTGATCGGGCAGTGGTCGCTGGGCTGCTCCCATGCGCGGACAGGCTCGTGGATGGTGGCCGATCCCGGCAGGACGGCGGGGGTCAGGCCGGGCGAGGTCCAGATGTGATCCAGGCGAAGGCCGCGCGCGGACTTGCGGAAGTCCTGGGCGCGATAGCTCCACCAGCTTGCCAGCTTCTGCGGTTCGGGGAAGGCCTCGCGCACCACGTCGGTAAAGGCCCCGGCCGCCTGAAGACGATTCAGGGTCTCGACCTCGATCGGCGTGTGGCTGACGATCTTCGACATGTAGCGATGGTTCCAGACGTCGAACTCGGACGGCGCGATGTTGAAGTCGCCGCACATCAGCAGGGGTCGGGACCGGTCCTGCGTGGCCACCGTGGCGGTCAGCTGCTCGTAGAAGTCCATCTTGTGATCGAACTTGGGGTTCAGATCGCGGTCGGGAACGTCGCCGCCGGCGGGGATGTAGAAGTTCTGGATATCGACGCCCTCGACCCGGACCGATACGCAGCGGGCGTGGCCCAGCTTGCAGGACTGGAAGGTCTCGCTGGGCTCGATCGGGCGTCGGCTGGCGATGGCGACGCCGTGCCATCCCTTCTGGCCCGCGATTTTCAGGTGCGGCAGACCCATGTCGGCGAAGGCGTTACGGGGGAATTGATCCTCCAGGCATTTGATCTCCTGCAGGCAAAGGACGTCGGTGCCGCTCATCGACACGAAGCGCGCGACCTGATCTATGCGCAGGCGGACGGAGTTGATGTTCCAGGTGGCGACGCGAAGCATGGCCCGCGTCTAGCCGATCCAGATCATAAAAAACCACCCCCGGCAGGGCTGGCCGGGGGTGGAGTTCATTTCTCTCTCGCAGCCGTCGGGAGGGGATGACGTCCGAAGGCGAAGGGCGGTCAAATCCGTCCTGTGCCCAAAGTGTCACGGCTAAATGAAATAGTCAAACGACCGGCAAAGTGATTTGCCTGTGATCGTCCGAACACGGTGCAGGATTCGTGAAACCGTCAGTTCCGACCCGGGCGACGCGTTGGATCGGTCAGTCTGAACAGGCTGGCCGCCAGACCCGATGCAGGGGTCAGGGTCGTCAGTTGCGTGCGGGTGCGCGCGCCCGACGCATCGGTGATCGTCCATTCCTGCAAGCGCATCGGACTGCCGGCGAAGGCCAGGATGACAGACCCGTCATTCGGGCGGCCCTGGTCCCGCGCGGTAATGGCGAAGGCCCCGGACTGCATCCGGGTGACGCGCTCGATGCGGACGCCCTGATCCAGACGGACGTTGCGGGCCAGGAAGGTCGACAGCGGCGTGGCCCCCAGCGGGACCTGGCGGAAGACGTTCAGGCGGGGGTCGTAACGCTTGACGTTGTTGCCGTCGGAAACGACCAGCAGGCCCGCCGGGTCGGTATACTCGAACCGCATCTTGCCCGGACGCTGCAGATAGAAGCGACCCTGACGCCGCTGGCCGCCCGCGCCGGTCTCCACGAAGGTGCCCTGGGCCGAGGTCAGGTTCTGCAGATAGGTCTGGGCCGTGGCCAGGGTCGCGCGGTCCTCGGCCGACAGGGCCGATTGCGCGGCGGCGGGCAGGGCGGCGAGCGAAGCGATGGCGGCGAGGCCGAGGCCGAGTTGGCGGCGAGAAACGGTCATGAAGTCTTTCTCCCGTTCGGGATGGTGGTTGATCCTGCCGTTATGGCGGCCCGGCGCGGCGCGGCGATGACGGCAGCTGGACCATATTCCGGCGGCCAGATGAAGCCCTGTTCAGGTGGGAAGGTTCCGAAGGAAAGGGCTTAGGGCTTAGTGAGTAGGGCTTAGGGCGAGCGGCTGAGACCTAAGCCCTACTCACTAAGCCCTCTCTTCACGCCATCGGCGGGGGGCCGGCCAGGATGTCGCGTTTGCCGGCGTGGTTGGCCTGGCTGACGACGCCTTCCTGTTCCATCCGCTCGATCAGGGAGGCGGCGCGGTTGTAGCCGATCTGCAGGCGGCGCTGGACGTAGCTGGTCGAGGCCTTGCGGTCGCGGGTGACCACGGCCACGGCGCGGTCGTAGAGGTCGTCGCCCGAAGACCCGCCCCCGCCCTCGTCCATGGCCCCGTCGGCGTCGCCGTCCGGATCGTCGGTGATCAGATCGAGGTAGTCGGGCTCGGCCTGGGACCGCAGGTGTTTGCAGACTTCCTCGACCTCCTGGTCCGTCACGAACGGGCCGTGCAGGCGGGTGATGCGGCCGCCGCCGGCCATGTAGAGCATGTCGCCCTGGCCGAGCAGTTGCTCGCCGCCCTGTTCGCCCAGGATGGTGCGGCTGTCGATCTTGGAGGTGACCTGGAAGCTGATCCGGGTCGGGAAGTTGGCCTTTATGGTGCCGGTGATGACGTCGACCGAGGGGCGCTGGGTGGCCATGATCAGGTGGATGCCGGCGGCGCGGGCCATCTGGGCCAGACGCTGGACCGCGCCCTCGACGTCCTTGCCGGCGACCAGCATCAGGTCGGCCATCTCGTCCATGACCACGACCAGATAGGGCATGGGCTCGGGGCGGATCTTCTCGGATTCGTAGACCGGGCGGCCCTGGTCGTCGAAGCCGGTCTGGACCGTGCGTTCGAAATGCTCGCCCTTCTTCTGGGCCTCGACGGCGCGCTCGTTGTAGCTGGCGACGTTGCGGACGCCGAGCTTGGACATGCGGCGATAGCGGTCCTCCATCTCGCGCACCGTCCATTTCAGGGCGACGACGGCCTTCTTGGGATCGGTGACGACGGGGGCCAGCAGGTGCGGGATGCCGTCATAGACCGACAGCTCCAGCATCTTGGGGTCGATCATGATGAAGCGGCACTCGGCGGGGTTGAGGCGGTACAGGATCGACAGGATCATGGCGTTGACCCCGACCGACTTGCCCGAGCCGGTGGTGCCCGCGATCAGCAGGTGGGGCATCCGCGCCAGGTCGGCGACATAGGGCTCGCCCCCGATGGTCTCGCCCAGCGCCAGCGGCAGCAGGTGGGCGGGCTTGCCGTATTCGGCGCTGGCCAGAAGGTCGCGCAGATAGACGGTCTCGCGCTTCAGGTTCGGCAGTTCGATGCCGATGGCGTTGCGGTTCGGCACGACCGAGATGCGACAGGCGCGGGCCGACATGCTGCGGGCGATGTCGTCCGACAGGGCCACGACGCGGCCGTGCTTCACGCCAGGCGCCGGAACCAGTTCGTACAGGGTGACGACGGGGCCGGGGCGGATCTGGTCGATGACGCCCTTGACGCCGAACTCGGCCAGCACGCCTTCCAGCATCTTCGCGTTCTGCTTCAGGGCGGTTTCGTCGACGGTGCCGACGCGGGCCTGGGGTTTGGCCAGCATGGCCAGGGGCGGCAGGTCGAAGTCGCCCTCGGGCCGGACGAAGTCGAAGGCGACCTGACCGTCGTCGATGGCCTTCTTCGACGTCTTGGCGGGCTTGGGCGCGGCGACGCGGGGTTCGGCAGCCGTGCGCGCGGCGGGCAGGGAGGGTTCGGCGACCGGTTCGTCCCACGGCAAGGGCGCGATCGCGTCCTCGTCCTCGGGCAGTTCCAGACGGGCAGCGCGGCGGGCGGGCCTGGGTGCCGCGGTGTCGGTCTCGGCGATCGGTCGGGGGCGGGCCGGACGGGGCGTGGGCTGGGCCGAGCGGCGCAGGCCGGACGCCCAGGCGATGGCCTCGCCGAAGTCGGCGGCGCGCAGGCCGACCGCATAGCCACAGGCCCACAGGCCGAAGGCCAGGAACAGGACGCCGCTGATGATCCCACCGCCAGGAATGCCCAGGGCGCGGGACCCGTCGGCGAACAGGCCGATCACCGCGTCACCCCAGAGACCACCCAGGCCCGCCGCCAGCGGCCAGGCGCTGGGTGCCGCCAGCGCCGAAAGCGCGGCCGACAGGCTGAGCACGCCGCCGGTGGCCGATAGCGCCTTCAGCGGGGTGGGCTTCAGGCGCTGCTGGATCGCTTCGCCGATCGCGGCGGCGAGGCCAAACGCGACGGTCAGGGCGGCGGCGGGCCAGGCGGCCAGGCCGAGACTTTGCATGAACAGGTCGGCGAAGATCGCGCCGCTGGTGCCCAGCCAGTTGGTGGCGGGGGCGGAGGAGGCGGCGTTCAGACTGGGATCGGCCGGGTTCCACGACACCAGCGCCACGACAAGCAGGGTCGCCAGCAGCGCCTGCAGCACGCCGCGAAACCGCACCACGAACGGCGCGTCCCACAGGATGAGGGCGCTCATGAAGGCGCGCTGGCTGATGGCGAGGGCGGCGGACATCGACGGCTCCGAACGGACTGACGCTCAGTGTCGCAGGCACGGGGTTAAGAGGCTGTTTACCTCGTGACGACGTCCGGCTTCATCGGGGCCAATTTGGCCAGAAACCGGTTCTGGGCCGGGAAGCCGACGCCCTCGGCGCGCATGGCGGCCTGCAGGTTCTCGACCAGGGCGCCCATGTCGGCGGCCTGAAGCCCGAGGGTGCGATGGCTGCTTTCCATATCCCGCCCCGTATAGGCGACGGGCGCGCCCAGAATGTAGGCGAACTGTTCCTTCAGCGTCCGGCGGACGCGGACCAGGTCCGAGGCCCTGAAGATATCGGAGATCCGGGGGTCGGCGACGTTGCGCGCCACGAAGGCATCGACGATCCGGCCGATGCCCTCCTGTCCGTTAAAGGCCTCCAGCATGGCCGTGCCCTGGAACGGCGTCGCCCCCGCGTTGGCGTTCGATGCGGCATAGGCATCGACGGCGATCTCGTCAGGGTGCTCGGTGGACATGACGACGGGCGGCAGCTCCAGCGGCGCATCGGCGTCCTGGGCGAAGGCGGGCGCGGACAGGGCGCTCAGCGCGGCGGTGATCAGCGCAGCCATGATGGGAGTTGGGCGCATGGTTCAGAATCCCGCTTGCAGCGACAGATAGAGGCCGCGCTGGCTCTCGAAGGCGGCGATCGAGCCCAGATCGACATAGGCGGCCGTGATCGAAAGGTGCTTGTTGATGGCGTAGGCCGCATAGACGTCCAGCCAGTCGTCTTCCCTGGCGAAACCCAGATTGTCCGGCTTGGTCCGGTATTCGGCCCCGATCACCAGATTGGGGCTGAGCAGATAGCCGACGGAACCCTCGAACTGCGGCTCCAGATCATCGTTGCGGTCGCCGCCGAAGCCCAGCAGGCCCGTCTGGTTGGCGTCGGTCCAGCGCACGGTGCCGGAGACCAGCAGGCTCTGGGCCAGGAACAGCTTGGTCGCGGCGACATAGGCCTCGGTGCCCTCGTCGTCCCTGCCGCCGACGGCCGCGATGATCGCGCCCTGGTCGTTGGACTTGTGCTGGACGCCCACCGCGAGCTGCGGCATCCAGCTGTTC
Source organism: Brevundimonas sp. P2_A6 (assembly GCF_056404975.1). Classification (NCBI taxonomy): domain Bacteria; kingdom Pseudomonadati; phylum Pseudomonadota; class Alphaproteobacteria; order Caulobacterales; family Caulobacteraceae; genus Brevundimonas; species Brevundimonas sp. P2_A6. The sequence goes on from NZ_JBFUCZ010000001.1 coordinate 275,971, forward strand.
TGGCCATAGACGGCATCCCCGGTCAGCCTGACCTTCACGCCCACGATGTCCTGAGTGAAGGTGAAGCCCTGACCCAGGCCCAGCGCCGTGCCCGTGTCGCCGGTGTCGAACGCCTGCCGGGCGACGGAGAGTTCGACCCTGTCCCACAGGCCGACGGCCGCGCCCCAGGATCGCAGTTCATAGTCGGGCAGGTTGACGTAGGTCGCATGCACATTGCCGCCTATGCCGTCCTCCGCGCCGTATCCGGTCGTGGTCGCCCAGGTTGAGAGGCCCCCGCCGCCCGAACCCTCGATCGTCGAGACCCCGCCGGTCAGCAGCAGCTTTCCGCCCGTTCGGCTTTCGGGGACCCAGTCGAACGCCTGAGCGGACGCCGACAGGGGCAGGGCGCACAGCGCCCCCCCGAGAACCACACTGGCCAGCAGAACCGGCGATCGAACCACGACGAACCTCCTGCAGGGGGTGGCTGCATGGGGTCGGACTATCGGCAGCAGGGTTAATCCGCGATAAACGAACCCTTGCGTCAGAGTGACCCGACCAAGCAACGACGACGACATACGCAGGTAGAATTCGTCGATGATACAGCCTTTGGTTGTTTAATCCATTTACGGCAAGTTCATCCGCCACTGGTAATGCGACAAACATGCGCGTGTTACTGTCAATGATCTTCGCCCTGGCCGTTCTGCCTTCGCTAGCCGTGGCCGGAGATTTGACGGTCAGCGTCCGTAACGCCGCAGGCCAGCCCGTGCGCGACGCCGTGGTCACCGTCCGACCCAATGCGGGCGTTCCGTCCGGACCCATCCGCTTTTCCTGGCCGTTGCGCGTCGCGCAGCAGAACGTGCAGTTCCAGCCCTACGTCCTGATCGCGCCCGTCGGCGGAACCGTGTCGTTCCCGAATCTCGATCGGGTGCGCCACCACGTCTATTCCTTCTCGCGCGGCAACCGGTTCGAGATCGAGCTGTTCGGCCAGGACCAGACGCGCAGCCACGTGTTCACAACCGTCGGCACCGCCGCACTGGGCTGCAATATCCACGACCAGATGCTGGCCTTCGTGCGGGTCGTCGATACGCCGTGGGCGGGCAAGACCGATGCCAGCGGCAATGTCACCATACCCGCCATTCCGGCCGGCGCGGCCTCGCTGCGGGTCTGGCATCCGCAGTTGAACGTGCGCGGCAACGAAAGCGTCTATACCCTGACCATCGGCGCGGGCCCCGGCCGCCAGACCATGACCGGCGATTTTTCCGGCCGTGTCGCTGTCCGCTGACATGTTGAAGTTCCGCTCCCTTCGCACCCGGATGACGGTCCTCTACGCGGGCCTGTTCGGCATCGCGCTGATGCTGGTCGCGATCGCGGTCTTCACGGCGATCACCGGCAGCGCGCGCGGTCTTGTTCGCGACGAACTCACCGCGTCGGGCGCCGTTTACGGCCAGTTGTGGGAATCCCGCTCGTCCCAACTGCGCCAGGGGGCGTCGGTCCTGGCCCAGGACTACGGCTTCCGCCAGGCGGTCGCCACCAATGACGAACCCACCGTCCGCTCGGCCCTGGAGAACCTGCGCGCCCGCCAGAAGGTTGATGGTGCCCTGATCCTGGGTGTCGATGGCTATGCGACCGGGGCCGGCGTCGCCCTGGACGAGGCGGCGACCGATACGCTTTGGCAGGGCCTGAACGCAGGCGGGATCGAGGCCGGTGTGCTGAGCCTGAACGGCCAGCCTTATCAGGCCGTCTCCGCGCCAATTCTGGCTCCGGTGCTGATCGGCTGGGTCGTGTTCGTGGAGCGCCTCGACCAGGCCCAGATGCGCAAGCTGGAGACCCTGTCCGCCATTCCGCTGACCGCCTCGGTGCTGACGTCGTCGAGCGCCGGCTGGCACGACATGGCAGGGCCGACCAGCGCCCTGAACGGGGCCATCGACAAGGCCCTGTCCGCGCCCCGCGGGCGTCCCGTCGGCGCACGCACGCCCGAGGGAGACGCCATGGTGCTGGCCAAGCCCCTGCCCAGCTTCGACGCCGCAGCGCCCGCCGTTCTGACGCTCAGCTATCCCATGTCGCGCGCGCTCAGGCCGTTCGCTCCGATGTTCTGGGCGCTTGGAGCGATCGCTCTCGCCGGTCTGGCCCTGCTGCTGAGCGGCACCTGGCTGCTGTCGCGCGGCCTGACCCGGCCGATCACCGATCTCGATGAGGCCGTCCGCAGGCTTCAGGTCGGCGAGCACGCCGAAGTGGCCGTGTCATCCTCCGATGAGATCGGCCGTCTGGCGACGAGCTTTAACGCCATGGCCGGCGACATTCGCGACCGCGAGGCGCGTCTGACCCACATGGCCCTGCATGACCAGGAGACGGGCCTGCCCAATCGGCTGTGGCTGGAACGTCAGGCCGCGACGTCCGCCGACGCCTTCGTCGTGTTGCTGGGCGTGGATCGCTTCACGGTGGTGCGCAACGCCATCGGCTATGAATCCATGGGCCAGTTGCTGAGCGCCCTGGGTGCGCGCCTGGCGTCGGCCTCCGACGGCGTGCGGGCCGCACGCGTGTCCGCCGGTGTGGTCGGCCTGATCCTGCATGCCGGCGAGGAAGCCGAAGCCCTCGATCTCGCCGTGCGGCTGTGCGCCGTGGCCGACGAGCCGGTCAAACTGATCGGTGCCACGGTCGACGCCGGCCTGACGGCGGGCATCGCCAGGGCCGGGGGGGACACCGGGGGCGTGGACTCCATCGTCGACCGCGCGGCCATCGCCCTGGATCAGGCGCGCGAGCGTCATTTGAAGGCCGCCCATTTCGACGCCAAGGCCTATGGCGATCCGGTCGGCAACCTGAGCCTGATCAGCGACCTGATGGGGGCACTGGAGAGCGAGCAGGTCTGGCTGGCCTATCAGCCCAAGTTCGACCTGCGCGCCAATGCGATCACCGGGGTCGAGGCCCTGATGCGCTGGAACCACCCCCGTCGGGGCTTCGTCTCGCCCGACCTGTTCATCACCATGGCCGAGGAAACGGGCCAGATCCGCGCTCTGACCGAGTGGGGTCTGCGGCGCGCCATCGCCGATCAGAAGGCGCTGGCCGCCGCCGGTCACGTCCTGACCATGTCGGTCAACATCTCGGGCCGGTTGCTGTCGGACACCAGCTTCGCGGAGTTCGCGCTGGCGGAGGTTGCCCGCTCGGAGGCGGACCTGTGCTTCGAGATCACCGAGACCGCCGTCATCGACAATCCGGAAATGGCGCTGGGGATCATCGACCGGTTCTCGGCCGCCGGAATCTGCGTCTCGATCGACGACTATGGGTCCGGGCTGTCGTCCCTGTCCTATCTGAAGCGGATCCGCGCGGACGAGCTGAAGATCGACAAGGCCTTCATCCTGACCCTGGACGAAAGCTCGCGCGACGCCTTGCTGGTCAAGTCCACCATCGACCTGGCCCACAGCCTGGGCCTGAAGGTCACGGCGGAGGGAGTGGAGACCCAGACGGCTCTGGCCCTGCTGCGTGGCATGGGGTGCGACACCGCCCAGGGGTATCTGATCGCCAGGGCTCTGCCGCTGGCCGGATTGATCGAGCGGCTGGTGCAGCCCGCGGTCCCTCAGGTTCAGGCAGCCTGACTCTGGACTGATACTGCGACGAATTCGCAATTAGCCTTGCCACAGGCTTCCGGTCTGATATTGCGAGCCAATCGCATTTCAACACCGGATCCCACAGTGTCCCTGACCCACGCCTCTGCCCTTCGTACCCTTCTGTCCGCATCGACCGCCGCCGGAATGCTGTGCGCGACACCGGTCCTGGCGGGCGATCCGGACGCCGTGACGGATCCGGGCGATCCGGCCTATCAGACCACCCTGTCCACCGTGGACGTGAATGGCCGTCGTCATCGCGAGGAGCCCCGATCGCCCGAGTTCGTGGCCGATCTGGTCGACACGCCGCGCGCGGTCACCGTGATCCCCCAGCGAGTGATCGAACAGACTGGCGCGACCTCGCTGCAGGATCTGCTGCGGACCTCGCCCGGCATCACCTTCGGGGCGGGGGAGGGGGGCCAGCCCCTGGCCGACCGGCCCTTCATCCGGGGGCAGGCCTCGGGGAACAACGTCTTCCTGGACGGCATCCGCGACACGGGTGGCCAGCAGCGCGAGGTCTTCGCCCTGGAGCAGGTCGAGGTCATCAAGGGGCCGGATTCGGTCTATTCCGGCCGTGGGTCCGGCGGCGGGTCGATCAACCTGACGTCCAAGACGCCCCGGCTGGAGCCCTTCACCACCGTCTCGCTGGGGGTCGGAACCGATGCCTATCTGAGGGGCACGGTCGACTGGAACGCTGCCTTGGGACAGACCGCCGCCCTGCGCATCAACCTGATGGGCAACCAGGGCGACGTCGCGGGTCGCGACGCCGTCCATTTCGACAAATGGGGCGCGCTGATCTCGCTGGCGGCGGGCCTGGGCACCGACACCCAGGCCACGGCCAGCTACTACCATCTGACCAGTGACCAGATGCCCGACTACGGCATCCCCCTGTTCACGAAGATCGGCGTCCGGACGACGGACTCAGGCGTGCTGGATGTGCCGCGCAGCAGCTTCTACGGCCTGACGGCCCGGGACTATCTGACCAACACGGTCGACGCCTTCACCTTCGACATCACGCACCGGTTCTCCGACGCCCTGGTGCTGAAGACCGTCAGCCGGTTCTCGGAAACGCTGAACGATTACATCGTCACCAACCCCGGCGACGGCGGATACGTCGGGCGGGCGACGGACGGCACCTACTGGATGAAGCGGGGCACCAAGACGCGGTGGAACCCGGTCACGACCTGGGCCAACGTCACCGACCTGTCGGGCGTATTCGCCACCGGCGGCATCCGCCACAGCTATGACGTCGCGCTGGAGCTGACGCGCGAGGTCAATCGCAACGCCAGCTATTCGACCTATACGACTTCGGGCGCGGCCTGCCCCACGGGGCTGACGCTGGTGTCCGGCGCCTATCCGACGGCGTCAGGGGCGCTCGGGGCCGGTGACTGCACCCGCGTCTATGCGCCGACGCCGGGCGACGCCTGGACCGGTGTCGTCAATCGCGGCCCCACCAGCCGATCGACGACCGAGACGATCGGGGTCTCCGCCTTCGACAGCATCAGCCTGACCGACCGGCTGATCCTGAACCTGGGTGTGCGCTGGGACCAGTATGCGGTGGACGGCACCACGGTGAACGCGACCCAGGCCGCGGGCGTCTGGACCATCAATCCGCAGGTCCCGGCGGCGGGCAGCACCCTGGCCCCCGGCGTCGTCGAGGTCCCGCGTCGCGAGTGGCAGTTCACCAACTATCAGGCCGGTCTGGTGTTCAAGCCGACCCGCAACACCAGCGTCTATGCCTCCTATGCCACCGCCTCGACGCCGCCGACGATCTCGGCCGGGGACCAGAACACGGCGGGCGGGACCGGGACGGGCAACCTGGCCAATGTCGTGCTCGATCCGGAAGAGACGACTAATTACGAGATCGGGGCCAAGGCGACCTTCTTCCGCCAGCAGCTGATCCTGTCGGCCGCCGCCTTCCGGCTGGAGCGCGAGAACGCCGCCATCCTGGTCGAGCCGAACGTCTATGCCCAGGTGGGCGAGGCGCGCGTGCAGGGCATCGAGCTGGGCGCGTCGGGCAACGTCACCGACAAGTGGCAGGTGTTCGGCGGCTATACCTGGATGGAGTCCGAGCTGGTGCGTGGCGCCTATACGGGCGTGAACCAGGGCGATCCCCTGGCCAATACGCCGGAGCACTCGTTCAGCCTGTTCACCACCTATCGCCTGATCCCGGCCCTGAGCGTCGGCGGCGGGGTCTATTACGTCTCGACATCGTTCGGCGGGAACCAGGGCGGCGCGGGTGGTGGGGCCAACCGCATCTATGCGCCGGAGTACACCCGGGTCGATCTGTTCGCGTCCTATGACATCAACGAACGGACATCCGTGCAGCTGAACGTGCAGAACGCGGGCGACGAGGCCTATATCATCCGCACCAACGGTGTTCACCACGCCGACGTCGCGCCGGGCCGGTCGGCGACCCTGGCGCTGAACCTGAGGTTCTGATTTGCTGCTGCACATCCCCGAGGTCTTCACCAGGGACGAGGTCGTCCGCCTGCGCGCGATCCTCGACGCCGGTCCCTGGGCCGACGGCAATGCGACCTCGGGCCATCAGTCGGCGCGGGCCAAGGACAATGCCCAGCTGCCTGAAGGCTGCGATGCGGCGAAGGAGGTCGGAGGCCTGATCGAACAAGCCCTGGCCGCAAACCCGATGTTCGTCTCCGCCGCCCTGCCGCACACGGTCTTTCCGCCGCTGTTCAACCGCTATGAGGGCGGTCAGGCGTTCGCGGCCCATGTCGACAACGCCATCCGGGTGCATCCGTCGGGCCTGCGCATCCGCTCGGACCTGTCGGCGACGCTGTTCCTGTCGGAGCCCGAGGACTACGACGGCGGAGAACTGGTCATCGAGGATGTCTATGGCCCGCAGAGCGTCAAGCTGCCGGCGGGCGACCTGATCCTGTATCCGTCCAGGAGCCTGCACCGGGTCACGCCGGTGACGCGGGGCGCGCGGGTGTCCAGCTTCTTCTGGATCCAGAGCCTGGTGAAGGACGACGCGGCGCGCGAGACCCTGTTCCAGCTGGACGTGGCGACCCAGAGGGTGGCGGTCGGGGGCGGTCCGACCGACCAGGCCGTGCTGGAACTGACCGGCGTCTATCACAACCTGCTCAGACGGTGGTCGGAGGTCTGACTCGATAGCCCTTCCCCCGTCCTTCACGGGGAAAGGGCTGAACGACCTACCAGCTCAGGCTAAGTCCCGCCCGCAGGGTGCGCGGTGCACCATAGCCCTCGACACCGTCGCCGCTCTCGGCCACCGCGACGTCCGCGTCGAACAGATTGTCGGCGGAGGCGTACAGAACGACGCCTTCGCGCACCGACCATTCCGCCCGCGCATCGGCGGTGACGGCCCCGTCCAGCACGCGGCTGTTCAGGTCGTCCTCGAACCGGCGGCTCTCGTAGCGGGCGCGCACGATCAGGGTCAGGCGGTCGGCGGCGTGCCAGTCGGCTCCGGCCGAGGCGCTCCAGACCGGGGCCTGGGCGGGACGCAGGCCCGTCAGCTGGGGCGCGGCTGTGCCACCGTCCACCTCGGCATCCGTGATGGACAGGGCGGCGTCCAGTGACAGGTTGGTCCCGATCCAGTGCTCGGCCGTCAGCTCCAGGCCGGTGGCGTCGATCGTGCCCGCGTTCTGGCGCTGGCGCAGCACCCCGCCGGCGGGCACGAACCCGGCGCGTGGAAAGGTGCCGGGGCCGGTGCCGATGGTGACGTTGACGATGGCGTCCTCGATCCGGTTCCAGAAGACCGTGGCACCGAGAGCCGTAGTCCCGTCCTGCCAGGACAGCCCGGTCTCCAAACCTTGCAGGGTTTCGGGCACCAGGGCGGCGTTGGCCTCGGTCAGGTCGTTGCCGACGCGGAAGGGGCGGTGCAGCTCGTTCAGGGTCGCCGGCCGGAACCCGGAATAGGCGGCGGCGCGGGCGGCGAACCCGCCGGTCAGGTCGCGGCGAACGGCCAGACGCGCGCTGACCACCTCGCCCGAACGGTCGGGGTCGGTCTCGTCGAGGGTCGCAAGGCCGGTGGCGCGGTCCCGCTCCAGACGGCGGCCGTCCGAACTGGTCCAGCCATCGACCCGCAAGCCGCCCGCGACCAGCCACGGCCCGGCGCTCCATGACCCCTCGCCATAGGCTCCGACGACGGAGGTCCGGCCACCCGCCACCCGGTCGCGGGTGAAGGCGCTGACCCCGTTTATGGCCATGTAGCGGAACAGCTCGCGCGTCTCGCCTTCGGCGAAGCGGGCGTCGGCCCCCAGCTCCCACTCCAGCGATCCGCCTCCCAGCGGCACGGCCGTGCGACGGACCGCGAGGTTGACGCCCCAGCCCTCGGCCGGGGTGGCGAACTGGTTGTTGGCGGGGGTGGTCGTGGCCCGGTCGGGGGCGACGGCAACGGAGGTGTTGGCGAAGTCGCTGGTCCGTCGCCACACCTGCGCGCGCCAGCCCAGACGGTCGGCGGACGGGGTGCGCGACAGGGTGGCGGAGTAGCTCTGGCCCGTCGCCGACGACCGTGCGCCGGCGAGGCCCGCCCCGCGATCTTCCTCATAGGCCGAGGCGCGCAGCGACAGGGCGGTGGCGTCGTTCAGGGCCACGTCGGCCCGGATCGCACCGGACAGGGTGGCGAGGTCCAGCGGCACGTCGGCCGCCCCCGCGCGGGGGCCTCGCACGGGTACATAGCCATCCGACAGCTCGCGCTGGACCGTGCCGGTCAGGGCCAGCCGACCGGTGCTCAAGGTCGTGGCTGCCGCCAGTCTGCGCCCGCCGTACTCGCCAACGGACAGGTCGAGGGTGCCGCCGACGGTCTCGCGCTCGCGCAGGGCGATGACCCCGGTCAGGGCCCCGGCACCATAGGGGCCAGCGCCCGCACCCCGGATGATGTCCAGGCCGGACAGGCTCTCGGGCGCGACCTGCGACCAGATCACCCAGCCTCCGAACGGGTCGTTCAGCGGCACGCCGTCCAGCGTGACCAGCGTCCGCCCGGCCCCCGACGGCGCGATGGCGCGCAGCGATATGCCCTGGGTCGTCGGATTAGCGGCGAGGCTCGAGGTGCGACGGAACAGGCTGACGGCCGGGACGGTGGCCAGGGCCTCGTCCAGCCGCGTGGCGCGATCCAGCCTGCCCGGGTTCAGCCGGATAACGGAGAACGCCGCGTCGCCCGCTGCCGGGGGCAGGCGCGCGGCGGTGACGACCACGTCGGGGAGGGGTGCGGGGGCGTCCTGGAGCATCCGGCCTAAGCGCGCAGTCTATCCAGAAGCTCCGCCGCGAACTGCGACAGGGTGTCGTCCCGCGCGCCCATGACGATGATCCGATCGCCGGAGCGGGCCAGCTCCAACAGCCGCGACCCGCAGGCCGCGCGGTCGGGTAGGGCCTCGGCGTTGCGACCCGCCGCGCGAACGCCCGACGCGATGTCCTCCGACCCCACGCTGCGGTCCGTCGTGCCGCCGTAATAGACGGGCTCGGGCATCAGCAGCACGTCGTCGGGCCGCATCAGTCCGGCGAAGGTGTCGATGAATTCCTGCTTCATCAGCTTCAGCGGACCGAACCCGTGCGGCTGGAACTGGATCAGCAGTCGACCGTCGAAGGCGTGCAGCGTCTTGATCGTCGCGGCGATCTTGTCGGGATTGTGGGCGAAGTCGTCGATGACGGTGATGCCGTTGGCCGTGCCGACCACCTCCATCCGTCGCTTGATCCCGGCGAACGTCTGCAGCGCCGCGACCGCTTCCGCCAGTGGAACGCCCAGCGCCCGCACGGCCCCCAGGGCGGCCAGGGCATTGGCGACGTTGTGCGCGCCGGGGACATTCAGGGTCGCCGCAATCCGGGTGCCACTGGCCCGCTCGGTCAGGTCGAAGGTCATGCCGGTCGCCAAGGGTGCCAGGTCGTGCGCCGACAGGTCCGCCGCCGCGTTGCCGAGCGCGAAGGTCAGCACCGCATCGCCCCGGCCGTCGTCCACCATCGCCTGAGCGAGGGCGGCGGTCTCGGGGTTGTCGAGGTTCAGAACCGCCGTTCGGGCGCGGCCGGTGAAGCCGCCGAACAGGTCACGCAGCTCCTCCATCGACTTGTGGTCCAGCGAGATGTTGGACACCACCGCGACCGTCGGATCGTAGCGGGCGATGGAGCCGTCGCTCTCATCCACCTCGGCCACGAACAGATCCGCGCCGCCGACCAGGGCGCTGGCGAAGGGGTGGTCGGCGTCGGCGAAGTTGCGCATCACCGCCCCGTTCATGACGGTCGGGTCGCGGCCGGCCTGGCTGAGGATCCAGGCGATCATGCCGGTGATGGTGGACTTTCCGCTGGTGCCCGCGACCCCGACGGAGGTCGGGGCGGCGTTGAAGATGCGGCTTAGCAGCTCGGGCCGGGTGACGATGGTCGCGCCCAGCCGCTTCGCCGCCCCGATGTCGGGCACCGTGTCCTCGACCGCGCCGGTGGCGACGACGGTCATCTGGCTGCGAATGCCCGATCCGTCCTGCGGATGCAGGGTCACGCCGTGGGCGCGCAGCCAGTCGAACTTCTCCGGCGTCCGGCCCTGATCCAGCGCCCGGTCCGATCCCTCGATCGCGGTCCCGCGCGCCTGGACGATCATGGCCAGCGGCAGCATCCCCGACCCGCCGATGCCGCAGAAGAAATATGTCGTCGGTTCGCTCATCCGGCGTGAGTAGCGACCCACGCGGACTTTGCGCAAGGCACAAGCCGGGCTAGGCTGATTTCGGCTTTCAAGGGGTGCGTGCGCTGTGTCGCTATCGGATGACGGTTCGGCCTACGGGCGTAGTCTCAATGCCGTCCTCGATCCTCGGCTGAATGGGCTGGACGCCGAGCTTCAGGCGCGTCCGCCGATGCCCCAATACATTCGACGGCTGATGCTGTCGTCCAATGCAGTGATGGGGCTGATCGCAGTCTGGTGGGTAGCCGACATCGTCCATGCCGTGCCGGAAGCCTGGGAGGCGGCGCTGGAAGAAAACCTGCCGTACGCCAATCTGCTCTTTTGGGCGCTCTTCTACGGCCGTCTCTACGTTCAGGCACGATACCTGCGCCCCTCCAAGGCCCGCCCGTGAAGATCGGTATCGTCGCGGTCTCCTCGCGCTTTGCCCGCGACCGGGCCCTGGCCATCGAGGCCTGGATGGAGACAAACTTTCCCAAGCGCGAGGTGGCGGTGGTCATCCATCCCTCGTCGCTGAAGAAGTCCGGCCATTTCAGCGGGGATGACGCGACGCGCGCCGCCGCCTTCGTCGAATACGCCAACGATCCGCAGATCGACGCCGTCTGGTTCGCGCGCGGCGGCTATGGCTCATGCCGGATCGCGCAAGACGTGCTGCCCCAGCTGACGGACGTGGCGCGGGCCAAGCGGTATCTGGGATACTCCGACGTCGGATCGTTGCTGGCAACACTTTACAAGGCGGGGTTTCCGCATCTGGCGCACGGGCCGATGGCGTCCGATGCGGTGCGAAGCGACGAGACCGGCATGCGGGCGCTGAACTGGCTGAGGAAGGGTTCGTCCTCGTCGTGGGAGCCGTCGCTGCACGATGATCCCCGCCCGGCGGTGGCCTTCAACCTGACGGTGCTGGATCAGCTGCTGGGCACGCCGCTGGAGCCGGACCTGAGCGACCATGTGCTGATGATCGAGGATGTGTCGGAGGCGGCCTACAGCATCGACCGGATGATGTTCCACCTGACCTCGACGCCATCGATCCGGCGCGTGGCGGGCATCCGGGCGGGACGCTTCACCGACGTGACGCCGAACGAGCCCGACTTCGGCATGACCGGCGAGCAGATCGTCGAATACTGGTGCGAACGATCGGGCATTCCCTTCCTGGGTCCCGCCGACATCGCCCATGACGCGGACAACAAGGTCGTGCCGTTCGGGCCACGGCGCTAACCCTTTCGCTCTCGCATCCGGCGAACTCTATCGACAGCGAACGGCGCTCTGGGTCAGATGCAGCCCGATGGGGCGTAACGGTATTCTAACCCTGCCGGCATGGACACGGGCGGCCATGGTCGGCGTGATGGGTTTGACCGTTCTCGCAAGCGCGACGGCCGTATCGGGGGATGCGGTCGCGGCGGCGGAGAGCCGCAGCTTCATCACTTCCGACGGGGCCCGTCTTCATTATCTGGAGGCGGGCCCTACGGAGGCCCGCACGGTGCTGTTCGTGCCTGGATGGACCATGCCCGCCTGGATCTTTCAGGCCCAGATCGACGCCCTGTCCGACCGCTATCACGTCCTGGCCCTGGATCCGCGCGGGCAGGGCGAGAGCGAGGTCGCGCCGTTCGGCTATACCTATGAACGCAGGGGCCGCGACGTGGGTGAGATGATCCACCATGCGGGGCGGGGCGGCGTCGTCCTGGTCGGTTGGTCGCTGGGGGTTCTGGACTGCCTGTCCTGGGTCGCCCAGGCGGGAAACCGCGCGCAGATCGCGGGCATGGTGCTGATCGACAACTCCATCGGCGAGGAACCCGCGCCCCGCGCCGTGGCGTCGGGCTCGCGTTCCGCCACCCCGGCGCCGCTGCCCAGCCCGCAGGAGCGGCGAACCCGCCGTGAGGCCTTCGTCGCCTCGATGTTCGCCCATGATCCGGGAGCGGACTATCGCGCGCGCCTGACGGAGCAATCCCTGAGGATGCCGGTGGAGGACGAACGTCGCCTGCTGGCCTATGACGCCCCGCGCGAATACTGGGCGTCGGCGGTGCATTCCTGGTCGACGCCGGTCCTCTATGTCGTCCGGCCCCGCTGGGAAGCCCAGGGGCGGACCCTGATGCGAACCCACGAACGGGCGTCGATGGTGGTGTTTCCCGATGCCGGACATGCGCTGTTCGTGGACGAGCCGGATCGCTTCAACCGCCTGCTGATCGATTTCATCGAGCAGCAGGTCGGGCCGGAGCCGAAGGAGTGACCGCCGCGACCGCGCGCACCCGCGCGGCCCTGATCCCCCTGTTCCTGATCGCGCTCGGCGTCGTGGGGATCGAGAATGCCCTGACCCGCTACTTCGCCGTCGCGAAATGGTCCGAATACGGATACTGGATCATCTCCATCGTGCTCGCCGGGTTCGCCCTGTCCGGCGTCGTCGTGGCGGTGCTGCGCGACACGGTGGAGAAGCACGGCGTGATCCTGCGGGCCATCCTGCCCGGTGCGATGACCCTGGCGGCGGCGCTGGGCTATCAATGGGTGACGCAGAACCCCTTCAACCCCCTGCAGCTGCAGAACCCGACGACCTGGCCCGATCAGGTGCGCAACATCGGGATGTACTACGCGGCCCTGCTGCCGTTCTTCTTTCTGGCCGGGCTCTACATCAGCCTGATCTTCGTGCTGAACCCCAGGGAGATCGGCCGGGTCTATGGGTATGACCTGATCGGGGCGGGGGTCGGGTCGGCGGTGGCGCTGGGGCTGATGTTCGTCGTCCACCCCTTCCTGCTGGCCCCCGTCCTGCTGGTCCCGCTGGCGCTGTCGACCCTGTTCCAGCCTGGGCGGCTCAGTTGGCTGGGGGGAGGTCTGGCCGGCGCGGCCCTGGTGGCGGGCGAGGCGATCCTGTTCCTCGGCACCCCGCCGGCGTTCAGCGAGTTCAAGGCCATCTATGCGCCGCTGAACACCCCGGGCGCGGCCGTCGTCGCCGAGATCCGCCAGCCGCGCGGCCACTATCTGCTGCTGGACGACTTCACCGAGCGGGTGGACGCCGACGTGTCGAACAACGCCGGCATGATGGGCGTCGCCGGACCACCCAAGACCTATGGCCTGTACCGCGACGGCAACCGCATCGCCTCCCTGCCCATGGCGGGGCGAGTGGAAGCCGCCTATGCGCCCAGCGCCCTGTCGGCGGCCCCCTATGCTCTTCGTCCGGGGGCGGAGGTTCTTCTGGTCGGCCTGTCGGGCGGCTATCGCGTGGCCGAGGCGCTGACGCTGGGCGCGGCCCATGTGGACGGTGTCGAGGGCGAGCCGGTGCTGCGCGACGCCCTGCTGCATGGACTGGGTCCATCACCCGCCCTGGCCACCGACCCGCGCGTGCGCCTGCTGGAGGGCGGGCCGATCAATGCGGCCTGGCGCGCCGGAAGAGGCAGTTATGACATCGTCGATGTGTCCGCCGATTTCGTCGATGCCGCCCCGGCCAATGTCACCGGCCTCACCGTCGAGGCGATGGACGCCTATCTGGCCGCGCTGAAGCCGGGCGGTGCGGTGTCGATCTCCGTCTCGATCCGTGACTTCCCCGTCTACGCCCTGCGCGTTCTGGCCACCGCGCGACAGGCCCTGCTGAGCCAGGGTGTCTCCGATCCCTCCGCCCACGTCATGGTCTATCGCTCGGCGTGGAACGCGCGGATCCTGATCAGCCCGACGCCGTGGTCGGCCGCCGACATCACAGCGCTTCAGGCCTTCTGCGCCGCCCGCTCTTTCGACGTGTCGTGGTATCCCGGCATGGACGTCGCCGCCGCCCGCGGCACGCTGTTCAACGACCTGCCCAGCGTCTCGTTCGAGAGCGGCCAGATGACCTCCGACGGCCCGGACGACGCCATCGCCAACGAGGTCGCGGCGGTGTTGGCCGGCCGCGCCTCGCCGTCATCCGGAGCCTTCCACATCCGCCCCGCGACCCTGGACCGCCCGGCCTTCTATGCGTCGCTGCGGCTTGAGCATCCCGGCACCCTGATCCGCCGTCTGGAGGTCCTGCCCCAGGCCGAGATCGGCGCTTTGGTGAACCTGGCCGTTCTGGCCCAGGCGATCGTCATCGCCCTGCTGGTCCTGGCGACCCCCGCCCTGTTCCGCCGTCGCGCGGGTGGGGTGAAGGAGCCCAAGAGGCTGTGGCCCGCGCTCTATTTCCCGGCGCTGGGGCTGGGCTTCCTGTTCATCGAGATCCTGCTGATCGACCGGGCGGCCTTTTATCTGAACGACTACTCCTCGGCCTTCGCCATCGTGCTGACGTCGATGCTGATCTTCTCAGGCCTCGGCAGCATGATCGCCGGGAAATGCGCGGCCATGCCCAAGGCCGCCTCCGCCATCGCCCTGGTCGTCGTCCTGGCATGGATCGGCGCCATGCTGCTGGGGGCCGAGGATTTCATGATGCGGACGCTGGATCAGTCCTGGGCCATCAAGGCGGGGCTGGTGGCGCTGGCGGCCGCACCCGTGTCGCTGGCGCTGGGCCTGCCGTTCCCTCTGGGCCTGATCCAGGTCGGAGACGGGCGGGCCCTGCCCTGGGCCTGGGGGTTGAACGGGGCCTTCTCCGTCGTCGCCACGCCCCTGGCCAATCTGATGAGCCGCGACATCGGCTTCTCGTCGCTGCTGATCGTGGCGGCGGGCCTGTATGCCCTGGCCTTTCTGGTCCTGCCGGTCGCCAGGCGCAGGGCGGTGGTCGCGCCCATCTTCGAACCCGCCCCGACCGACGATCCGTTCTGCGCCCTGCCCGAACCCGAACCCGCCCGCCTTGACCCCTTTCCGGACGCTGATCGTCCGTGCCAGACGAGCCCCGCATGACCCAGTTGAACCGCCGCACCCTGTTGACCGCCGCCGCTGGCACGGCCCTGACCGGCATGGCCGCCTGCGACGAGAACACGATGAAGTCGGTCCAGGCCCGACTGAACCCGACGCAGGCCGCCGGAGGATCGGGCGCCGCCGCCAATGCCCCGACGCAGGCAGCGGCCGCCGAAGCGTCGGCCGTGTCCCAGACCGTCCGTATGCCGAGCGAGCCCTGGACCTATGCCCGGTTCAACGCGACGATGGAGGCCTCCAAACGCCCCCACACCCTGACCGAAGCCCAGTTCACCCAGATCCAGGCGAGGAAGCCCGCTGCTCTCGAGCGCATCAAGACCTACCTCGACGGCCGGTTCGGCGCCGCCGATCCGAACGTGCTGAAGGCCTTCGAAAGCGTGCCGCGCGACTTCTATCACTACGCCTACGCGGCCCAGGCCTCGACCGCCTACCAGGCCTATGAGGCGAACCCCAAGCCGTGGGCCATCGGGCATGGCAGCGTGCTCAGCGACTATCTGGGTCAGGCCTATATGACCCAGCTGGCGGCGCCCAAGCCGACCGATGTGACGCTGGAGATCGGCACCGGATCGGGCTTCCAGTCGTCCCTGCTCAGCCGCATCGTGCGCGACGCCTATACGATCGAGATCATCGAGCCGATCGGGCGGGCGGTGGACCAGATCTTCGCGCCCCTCGGCTACGAAAACGTCCACGGCAAGGTCGGCGACGGCTATTTCGGCTGGCCCGAGGTGACCGAGGGTTTCGACACCATCATGCTGACCTGTGTCGCCCAATACGCCCCGCCCGAGCTGTTCCGTCAGCTGAAGCCCGGCGGCAAGCTGATAATCCCCATCGGCCAGCCGTTCCGCCGGGGACAGGTGCTGTACGTCTACACCAAGGACGCCGAAGGCCGCGTCCACAGCCGCCGCGACGTCGGCGTATTCTTCATCCCGATGACGGGCGCGATGCAGACCCAGGCCAAGCCCGCCTGAGGTTGGGCGAATCCATTTGCCGACTGGCGCGTTCAGGGGTCGGACAGCCACGCCAGGAGCCCCAGATGCCCCAAGCCGCCCGCTACGTCGCCCATACCGAAACCGGCCATTGCCACATCCTGGAGGCCCGCAGCTTCGAGGACGCAGCCCTGCATTTCGCCGAGGCGCACGCCCCATGGGCCGAGGACGACGAATTGCGGGTCATCGTCCAGGCCGAGGACGGCGGACCGGAGCATTGCTTCGTCGTCCATCTGGACGCCGGCTCGACCGAAGCCTGCGCCTAGCGGACTGGCGAGCCACGCGGTTCGAGGCTAACGGTCCGGGTCACCTCCCCGGATGCCGAACATGCCCTCTGCCCGTCCCATCGCCTGGACCCTGCTGGCCCGCCAGATCCACAATATCGTGGGGATGGTGATCGCGCCGTCGATCCTGATGTTCGCATTCACCGGGGGCCTCCAGATCTTCCGCCTGCAGGAGAGCCATCCCGGCTATACGCCCGCGCCCCTGATCGAAAAGCTGGGCCGAGTGCACAAGGATCAGGTGTTCGCTGCGCGGCCACCCCGGCCGGCCCGACCCGCGGGCGCTCGCCCGAACGGTGGGGGAGAACAAAAGGCCGAGGTCAAGCCAGCGACCCCGTTGTCGAAGACCCTGCTGCAATGGTTCTTCGTGTTCGTTTCGGCCGGGCTGTTCGTGTCCACCCTGTTGGGGATCTGGATGGGCGCGACCCAGGGGCGGCTGAAGATCGCCGCCCGCTGGGCCCTGGCGGCCGGGACCGTGATCCCGATCGTGATCCTGCTTCTGCCCTAGGCGGCCGCCGCCTCCGCCAGCACCAGGGCGTCCAGCGCCTGGACCAGGTCGGCGATCAGGTCGTCCTCGTGCTCCAGTCCGACCGACAGTCGCAGCAGGCCATCGGTGATGCCGGCGACGACGCGCGCCTCCGGCGTCATGGCGGCATGGGTCATGGTGGCCGGGTGGGCGATCAGGCTTTCGACGCCGCCCAGGCTCTCGGCCAGGGTGAAGGTGTCCAGCGTCTCGACCAGCCGGCGCACGGCCTCGACGCCACCGACCAGTTCGAACGACAGCATCGCCCCCGGCCCCTGCTGCTGGCGCGCGGCCAGGGCGTGGTTGGGGTGGGACTTCAGTCCCGGGTAATGCACGGCCGAAACGGCGGGGTGGGCCTCCAGCAGGGCGGCGACCTTGCCCGCCGTCGTCTGCTGGCGCTCGATCCGCGCGAACAGGGTCCGCACCCCGCGCAGGGTCAGATAGGCGTCGAACGGCGAGCCCGTGACGCCCAGGCAGTTGGCCCACCAGGCCAGCTCGGCATGGTCCGCCGGATCGGCCGCGATCACCGCCCCGCCCACGACGTCCGAGTGGCCGTTGATGTATTTGGTCGTGGAGTGGACGACGATGTCGGCACCCAGCTCGATGGGCCGCTGCAGGGCCGGGGACAGGAAGGTGTTGTCGGCCACCACCTTGGCACCGACCCGGTGGGCGCGGGTGCAGATGTCGGCGATGTCGACCACCCGCAGCAGGGGGTTCGACGGCGTCTCGACCAGGACCAGTTTGGGGTTCAGGGCCAGGGCAGCGTCCAGCGCGACCGGATCGCCCTGATCGACCCACAGCACCTCGAAATGGCCCTTCTTGGCGCGGGCGCACAGCAGCCGATGCGTGCCGCCGTAACAGTCGTGCGGGGCGATCAGCAGGTCGCCGGGCTCCAGCAACGTCAGGGGCAGATCGACCGCCGCCATGCCCGTCGCCGTGACCACGCAGCCCGCCCCACCTTCCAGCTCGGCCAAGGTCTCGGCCAGCACATCGCGGGTCGGATTGCCCGAACGGGAGTAGTCGTATTTCCGCTTCTGCTCGAAGCCCGCGAACGAATAGTTCGACGACAGATACAACGGCGGCATGACCGATCCGTGCGCCGTGTCGGTATCCACGCCCGAGCGGGCGCAGGTGGTGCGGACGTCGTGGGGGCGCTTGCCGGTCGATTGGCTCATTGCTCGATATCCTTCAGGGCGGCGCGGAGGATGGCGGCGACCGCCTCGTCCTCCTTCAGAAAGGCGTCGTGGCCGTACAGGGACGGGGCCTCGACCATTCGGAACAGGGCGGGCAGGCGGGCCGCCAGCTCGCGGATGTCGTCGATCGGCACCAGCCGGTCCGAGGTGAAGCCGACCAGGGTCACCGGCGTCCGGATCGCCTCGGGCGTGACGCTGTGGCGGTCGATGGAATCCGACAGCGACAGCCAGCGGTCGGGCGTGGTGTGGGTGCGATAGGCCTTGCCCCGCGCGGTCAGATATTCGCAGACGGGATAGGCCTGCCCCGCCTCGGCGGGGGCGGTGGTCTCGAACCGGTCGGCGAATTCCTCGGCGGTGCGATAGGTGGTCATGGCCAGTTCGCGGGCCAGGGCGACGCCGTCCTCCGGCCGTCCGGCGGCCTGAGCCAGCTGCAGGATGCGGCGCTGGATGCCGCGCCAGGCAGTGGCCTGCGGATGGGGGCGGTGGGCGGCGGAGACGACGACCAGCTGTTCGATCCGGTCGGGGAACAGCTCGGCGAACGCCAGGCCGATCATGCCGCCATAGGAGCAGCCCACGAAGGCCGAGACCTTCGGATCGCCCAGTTCGTCCAGGATCAGACCCAGCAGACGCGCCTGGTCATGGGTCGTGATGGTGACGGGTTTCGCGCCCTCGGCGGCCTCCGGGGCGTAGTCGAAGGCCAGGACCTGAAACCGCGAAAGATCGATGGGGCCCCGGATCGACACGGCACCCGACCACCAGCCCAGGCCGTTGGTCTCGGTCCGGTGGACGAACCGCCCGGCCGAGATGCCGCCCGCGACGACGATCAGCGGCGCGCCGACCCGACCATGCAGCCGCCCGACGATCTGGCGCTGGCCCAGCCGCTCGCCCGACGCCAGGCGGAAGTCGGTGGGGATGGCAACCTTGATGTCGGCGGCCTCGTTGCCGCGACCGGGCAGGTGCGCGACCCGGCGACAGAGGGGTTCCGTGGGGGAGAGTGTCTGAGTGTCGAAAGCCATGGTGTCGTCTGCATCGTCCCGCCCAACAAGGCTCCGGATGCGATGACAGATCGTGGAGACGTCGCCTCGTCGACGCTCCACTCATCTCTCGCGGAAGGTTCGAAAACCGTCCTCGCAGGAGTTGGCACCGTTCGGCTGGAAACCGATGGTTGCCCCGACGTCAAAGGGCCTATCCCTCGGTCGGTCTTGATGAGTGAGATTACGTTGCGGCTGCGAAGACCGCCGGTCAAGCGAAAAAATCTACCCCGCTGAATCTTCACCCGAGCCGCGTGAGGTCAAAAGCGCCACTCTTTCGCCGTGAGCGCAAAAAAGATGCGCAAACCGGGTTGACGGCGGCGTTCCATCCCGACACCCTGAGATCAACGATCTTCATCAAGGTTTCGCCCGTGTACCGTCTCGGCCGCATCGCCGTTTCGCTCCTGTCCGTCGCCCTCGGGGCGCGGTCGGTGACGCTCGCGACCCTCATTTCGACCACCACCGGTATGACCATCACCGGCCCCTCGCGGGCGGGAACAGGTTAGCGCGCGGAGGTCGAAAGACACCCAGCCAACCCAGACCCGCCCGGCCCCGGCCAGGCGGGTTTTCCTTTGCCCGATCACCCAGATTTCAGAACCCGAACGGACCCCTTCAATGCCCAACGCCCCCCACCTCGCCCCCCATCTCGTCATCGTCGAGAAACCGAACGCCGCACCCGCGCCCGCCGCCGAGGTGGTGGTGCTGAAGTTCGGATCGTCGATCCTCCAGGACCGGTCCTGCGCCCCCGCCGTGGCGTCGGAGGTCTATGGCCACGTCCGCGCGGGCCGAAAGGTCATCGCGGTGGTCTCGGCGCTCGGCGGCCACACCGACCGGTTGCTGGCCGAGGCGCGCGAACTGGGGCTGGACCACGAGAACGACCTGCTGCCCGCCTATGTCGCCCTGGGTGAGGAGAAGGCCGCGGCCCTGGTGGCCATCGCCTGCGACCGGATCGGGTTGGACGCAGCCGCATTGTCCGTGCGCGAACTGGGCATCGTGGCCGAGGGCCCGTCCGAGCACGCCCATCCGGTCTCGCTGCGCAGCGATGCGCTCAGGAAGGCACTGGAGGATCATCAGGTCGTGGTGGTGCCGGGCTTCGGCGCGGTGGGATCCAGCGGCAAGGTCGTGCTGCTGGGACGGGGCGGGTCGGACCTGACGGCCGTCTTCCTCGCGGCCGAGCTCGGCTTGAAGCGAGTCCGCCTGGTGAAGGACGTGGACGGGCTCTACGACCGCGATCCGGCGTCCGCGTCGGGCAAGCCGCTGCGCTATCGCCGCGCCAGCTGGGACGACGCGCGCCGCCATGGCGGGGCCCTGGTCCAGCACGACGCCATCGATCTGGGCCAGGAGCGTCTGGTGGAGATCGAGGTGGCCGCCCTGGGTCGCGCCGACTGCACGGTGGTCGGCGACGCCTCCGCGCCCCCCGGACCGTCCGTGCCCGACGCCCCGCTGAAGGTCGCCATCGCCGGGTGCGGTGTGGTCGGCGGCGGCCTTCTGGCGCGGTTGCAAAAGGACGCCCGGTTCCAGGTCGTCGGCGTGCTGGTCCGTGATCCGAACAAGCCCCGCGACGTGGAGGCTCCCGCCGACCTGTTCACCTCGGACCGCGAGGCCCTGCTGGCGCTCAAGCCCGACATCCTGCTGGAGGCCCTGTCCGAGGGCGGGGCCGGGCACGACCTGATCCGTGCCGCCCTGGAACACGGGATCGATGTCGCCAGCGCGAACAAACAGGCCATCAGCCGCGACCCGCAGGGTCTGGCCGACGCCGCCCGCGCCCATGGCTCACGCCTGGCCTATTCGGCCGCGGTCGGGGGCGGCGCGCCGATGATCGAGACCCTGCGCGCCGCAAAATCCGCCGGGCCGGTCAAGGGGTTCGAGGCGGTGCTGAACGGCACGGTCAACTTCATGCTGACCCGGCTGCAGGCCGGGGCCGACTTCGCCGACGCCCTGGCCGATGCGCGCGTGGCGGGCTTTGCCGAAGAGGATCCGTCGTCGGACCTGGAGGGCCGCGATTCCGCCGCCAAGGTTCGCCTGCTCGCTTTCGAGGCGTTCGGCCGGACGCCCGCCGAGGCCGACGTGCCCTGCGCCGTCCTGTCGGAGGCCTTTCAACCGTCCGGGCCGGTTCGCCAGATCGGGGCCTGTTTCAAGGACGGCGACGGGCTGAAGGCGTCGGTTTCGCTTGACGTCGGGCTGGATGATCCGTTCTTCCAGGCCCTGGACGGGGAGCGCAACGGCTTGAAGGTATACGGCGAGGACGGGCGGGTGTGGTCGTGCAAGGGGCGCGGCGCGGGTCGCTGGCCGACGACCGAGAGCGTGCTGGCGGATCTGGCCGACATCGTGCGGGCGCGGCATGCGTCGCTCGGGCATCACTAGTGCGCGCGCCCGAAAAGTGGTCGCCGGTTTTCGGATGAGCGCGCGCACCAGGGAAAAGCGATAGCGTGGCCGTCTTCACTCCGGTTTCGGACGATCAGGCGCGGGCGTTTCTGGGCGGCTACGACCTCGGAGAATTCCAGTCGTTGCATGCCATCGCCGAGGGGGTGGAGAACACCAACTATCGACTGGAAACCGAGGGCGCGCGCCACGTCCTGACCCTGTTCGAAGCGCGCACCGATGCGGCCTCCCTGCCGTTCTGCCTGGGCCTGACAGACCATCTGGCGGGGCGCAGCTTTCCCGCCCCCCGCCCGGTGCGGAACCGAGACGGCGACTGGGTCGGAAGGCTGAACGGGCGTCCGGCGGCGGTCATCGATTGGCTGTCCGGAGCCTGGCTGCGCGACCCCTCATCGGCCGAGGTCGAGGCGGCCGGGGCCATGCTGGCGCGGCTGCATCTGGAGGCGGCCGGGTTTTCCGTCGAACGCGCCAATCCGGTCGGGCCGGCGGTCTGGCGCGCCCTGGCCGATCGGTGCCAGACAGCCGCGACGGGCGAGGATCGCGCCATTCTGGACGGCGTCGAGGCGGCCCTGGCGCGGCTCGGTGATCCGTGGGCGGACGACCTGCCAAGCGGGCCGATCCACGCCGACTATTTCCCCGACAATGTGCTGTTTCAGGATGGGGCGGTGTCGGGCGTCATCGACTTCTATTTCGGCTGCACGGACCTGCTGGCCTACGACCTCGCCATCGCCCTCAGCGCCTGGGGGTTCGACGGCGCGGGCACGCCGATCGCGGGCGCGGTCGAGGCCTTCCGGCGCGGCTACGAGACCGTCCGCCCCCTGACCCCACCAGAGGCCGCCGCCCTGCCGCGCCTGGGCGAGGCCGCCGCCATCCGCTTCACCCTGACCCGCCTGCACGACCGCATCTTCCACGACCCGACCAAGCTGGTGACCCCCAAGGATCCGGGGGCGTTCTTCAGGCGGGCGGCGTGGTGGCGGGAGTCGGGTAAGAATCGAATATGACGTCTCCTCGCTCCCACGAGGCCGTTCGCATGACATCGTGTTTGCTATGTCGGCAGCAGGCTCGCATTCTGCAGTCCCACGTCTTGCCGTCGTTCGTCTTCAAATCGATGAAGAACCGCTCTGCGACCGGCCATATCCGATACTCGGACAATCCAAACAAACGGGTTCAAGACGGAGTGAAGCGGGACTGGTTGTGTTCGAAGTGCGAAGCGCTCTTTAGCGGGTGGGAGAGGGAGTTTGCCAATCGTGTCTTTCATCCTTGGCTGAATGGCTCGCTCAAAACTCGATACGATGACTGGATGCTGAAATTTTGCGTCTCGGTGTCGTGGCGCGTCCTCAATCACTGTCACGGACTTAACCCTGCTACGCGCTACACAGAAGAACAGAAAGCCCTGTTAATCGATGCAGAGCTGACATGGAGAAAATTCCTGTTGGGGGAGTTACCGCATCCTGGAAAATTCAGGCAGCAGTTCGTAATATTTGATGTCATTGAAGATACGACCGTTCGAGACCTGCCGACGAACATCAATCGCTTCATGACTGGCGCGATAGCAATGGATATCGTTGGTTCTGGACGCTCTTTGTTCGCTTGGTCAAAGCTCGGTCGATTTCAAATATTCGGAACGATCCAAGAGGGACCCGACAAATTCGAGGGCACGCAAGTTCATGTGCGAGAAGGCGTGCTTAAGCCAAGGCAGTTTGTGCTGCCTGCCGGACTACTCGACCTCTACCGTGAAAAGGCAGCTCATGCCCAAAATGCGATGGCGAGTATCTCAGACCAGCAGTTCGCTAAGATTGATGATGCGGTCATGAGTGACATCGACCGTATGATTGCCTCTGATAACTTCGCTGCGATGAGGGCAGACGCTGAGATGTTCGGCGAAGGGGTGATCGTCAGATCGAGAGGTTCATCAGACGGCTAGTTGTCCCCCGAACCCCCGCACTGCCGCCAGCGCCTCGGCCGCCTCCGCCCCGATCACCTCGAACCGTTCGGCCCGGTCGCCCAGGTCGCGGATGACCTTGGGCGGGTCGGGGTCGAAGCCGAGCACCGGCGCGACGTCCTTGCCGAACTTGGCGGGGTGGGCGGTGGCGAGGGCGACCACCGGCCCCAAAGATCGATCGACGCCGCGCGCGGCCGACAGGGCGACGGCGGTGTGGGGGCAGACCACCTGGCCCCAGGTGGCGTGGGCATGGGCGATCTGGGCGCGGGTGGTTTCTTCGTCGACCGAGACGGCGCTGATCTCGGCGCGGATCGCGGCCAGAAGGTCGGCGGGCACGGTCACCTCGCCCTTTCTCGCAAAGTCGGCGAACAGGCCGGCGGTCAGGGCGGCGTCGCGGCCCGAAGCCTCGTACACCAGTCGTTCGAAGTTCGAGGGCGCCTGAACGTCCATGCTGACCGATGCCGTCTCGACGGCGGCCTTTCGCGCATAGATCCCGTCGTTGATGGCGCGGGCCAGGGCGTCGTTGGTGTTCACCGCCGCGACGAAACCCGCGACCGGCAGGCCCATCTTTCGCGCCGCGATCCCGGCGAAGGCGTCGCCGAAATTGCCGGTGGGCACCACGAACACCGGCGGCCGCGTCTCGCCCATGGCCGCAAGCTGTGACACGGCCGAGACGTAATAGGGAATCTGTCCCGCCAGCCGCGCCCAGTTGATCGAGTTGACCGAGCTGAACCGGCCGTGGGCGCGTAAGGATTCGTCGGCCAGCAGCCCCTTCACCAGACGCTGGCAGTCGTCGAAATCGCCACGCACGGCCAGGTTCAGCACATTGCCCGCCTTGACCGTCGTCATCTGGCGGCGCTGGACGGGCGAGACCCGCTCATGCGGATGCAGGACGATCAGGCGGATGCGCGGCTGGTCGGCGAAGGCGGCGACGGCGGCGGCGCCCGTATCGCCGCTGGTCGCGGTGACCAGGGTCAGGGTCTGGCCCGACGCGGCCAGGGCCTCCGACGCCAGCGACGCGGCCAGCTGCATGGCCAGGTCCTTGAACGCGGCGGTCGGGCCGTGGAACAGCTCCAGCAGATACAGGCCGTCCTCCAGCCGGATCAGCGGCGTGACCTCGGGCGGCGCGAAGCCGGCGGTCAGTCGCTCCAGCGCGCGATCCAGCGACCCGTCGGGCAGGACATCGCCCAGGAAGGGGACCATGGCCGCCCTGGCGATCTCGGTATAGCCGCGCCCCGCGGCCCATGTCTCGGCGCCCAGCGTCGGCCACGACGACGGCATATACAGCCCGCCATCCGGGGCCATGCCGCGCAGCAAGGCCTCGGCGAAATCCGTCGCGGGCGCGCCGCCGCGCGTGGAGACATAGGTATCGGGTCGCTGGGCCATCACCGTTCTGGTTAGCCAGAGGGGCCGGGTGCGTCACCCCTTTTGTGGCCTTGCGATCGCGGTTTGGACCGCCCACGTCCGCATCTGACGCGCCCCTGTGCTATGCAGCCGCTTTCGCCGGTCAGACCCGGACGGATCGGAACCGTTTTTTTGCTACCCAATCGGTCGATCTGCACGGTCTGCACGGTCGGCACACATTTTTTCTTCGCTCGATGACGCCCATGACTGCCCCCGCCCACCGCCTGTCGGTGGCCCCCATGATGGACTGGACCGACCGGCATTGCCGGGCCTTTCACCGTGCGCTGAGCACGCGGGCGCTGCTCTATACCGAGATGGTCACGGCCCCGGCGGTGCTGCACGGCGATCGCGAGCGGCTGCTGGGCTTCGATGCGATCGAGCATCCGGTGGCGCTGCAGTTGGGTGGCTCGGACCCGGAGCAGTTGGCTGAGGCCGCGCGGATCGGCGCGGCCATGGGCTATGACGAGATCAACCTGAACGTCGGTTGCCCGTCCGACCGGGTCCAGTCCGGCCGGTTCGGAGCCTGCCTGATGAAGGAGCCGGAACTGGTCGCCGACTGCATGGCGGCGATCCGATCGGCTGTCGATCTGCCCGCGACCGTCAAATGCCGGATCGGCGTGGACGATCAGGACCCGGCCGTCAGCCTGTTCGCCACGGTGGATGCCAGTGCGGCGGTGGGGGTGAGGACCTTCGTCGTCCACGCGCGCAAGGCCTGGCTGAGCGGCCTGTCGCCCAAGGAGAACCGCGACGTGCCGCCGCTGGACTACGCCCTGGTCCGGCGGCTGAAGGCCGAGCGTCCGCACCTGACGATCTGTATCAATGGCGGCATAGCCTCGCTCGACGCGGCCGAGGCCCATCTGGACGATGCCGATGGCGTGCGGCTCGACGGCGTCATGCTGGGTCGGGTCGCCTATCACGAGCCGGCCCTGCTGGGTCAGGTGGATCGGCGGCTGTTCGGCGCGGAGACCCCCGATGTCGATCCGTTCACCGCCATCGACCGTTACAAGCCCTATCTGGCGGCGCGCCTGGCTGAGGGTTGGGGCCTGCACGCCATGACCCGGCATATGCTGGGGCTGATGCATGGGCGGCCGGGCGCGCGGGCCTTCCGCCGCATCCTGACCGTCGAGGCGATCCGGCCGGGTGCGGACCTCGAAGTCGTCCAACGCGCCGTCGAGGCTGTGCGCGAGGCCGAGGCTCGACGCGAGCGGGTCGGGGAGGCGGCCTGAGCCCGACAGGGTAAACCCGGCATTAAGGCTGTTCTGGGCATCTGTGCCGCATGACCCGCGCCCTTCTGATCGCCCTGTCCGTCGCCACAGCCCTGACCGTTGCCGGCACGGCCGAGGCGCAGGGGAGGGGCCGCTCTCCCATCACCGCCGCCCTGAACCTGGGCACGCCGGGGGTCGGGGTGGAGGCGCAGCTGTCGCTGGGGCCGGTGTTCGTGGTGCGCGGCGGGCTGGATACCCTGGGCGTCCAGTTCGACCAGAGCTACAGCGACGTCGACTACAAGGGTCGGTTCGACTTCGACACCGTCTCCGCCTTCGTCGACCTGCATCCCTTCGCCAACGCCTTCCTGATCTCGGGCGGGGTCTATGTGGGCGACCGGACCATCGACCTGAACGCCACGCCCAATGCGCCGGTCGAGATCGGCGGGGCGACCTTCACCCCGGCCCAGGTCGGCACGCTGAGCGGCCGGGTCAAGCTGTCGGACACCGCGCCGTTTCTGGGCATCGGCTGGGACGACAGCTTCTATCGCGACAGGCGCTGGGGCCTGCGTGGCATCGTCGGCGTGGCCTATAGCGACGAGCCCCAGGTCGGGCTGGACTCGACCGGCGGCACCCTGTCGAACGACCCCACCTTCCGCGCGCGTCTTGCGCAGGAGGCGGCCGACATCCAGGAAGACGCCAAGGACCGGGGCCTGTTCCCCGTCGTCCAGCTGGGCGCCACGGTTCGGTTCTAGGGTCTGAGCGTCAGGCCCGTCGGTCGGGCCTCGAAGGCCGACAGCCGCCCCAGATAGCTCATGCCCAGCAGGGAGTGGGGCAGGCCCTTCTCGACGACCAGCGCCTGGACCTTCTCGACCCGCGCACCGCCGACGGCGACGTGGGCCAGCTCGATGGTGGCGGCGCTGGCGGGTCCCGAGGCCGTTTCCACTGTCTGGGTGAAGTCGGCGGGTGTCAGTCGCAGGCCCAGGCGAAGCGCGTCGTCGCGCGTCAGGGCGACGACGCTGGCCCCCGTATCGACTAGGACGCGGATGGCGCGGCCGTCGATGTCGGCCTCTGCCCAGAAGTGACCGTCGGGGCTCTTGGCGATCTGGGCGGGCTGTCCGGGGACGGCGCGCGGCGTCGGCGCGGCGGCGACCGGCACGATCAGGGTCGCGGCCTCGGCCTCGCGCGGGGACTGATGGCTCAGCACCCAGGCGACGCTCAGCGAGGACACCGTCGCCATGCCCATGACGATCGCGGATTGCAGGTCGAAACGCACCAGGGGAACACCTACGCCAACCGGCTGCTTCTGCGGCCGACCCATACCCTGCACCACCGGCGTTGGGATGCGGTGAACCGAGATGGCTGACGGCGGGTTAACGCCTCAGGCCCCGCGCAGGGCCGGATCGATCCGGTCGCGACGCGCAGGCAGTTCGCTCATGATTTCAGTGCGCTGGTCGTCGCTCAAGCGGCTCCATTCCGCGATTTCGGCCAGGGTCCGATAGCAGCCCAGGCAAAGGCTGGAGGCGCCATCCACCACGCAGACCTTGATGCAGGGCGTGGCGATCGGGCGTGGCGGCTGTGCGACAGTCAGCGACATGTTTGCGAAATATACTCCGAAGCCGGACTAAAAACTTGCATTATCCGCCGCATGTGCGAAGGTGTCATCGACGCGAAACGACTAAGAGGGTGAGAGCCCCTGCAAGCACGACGCGTCTCTTTTCATCGTTCAGCGAAAGGAGACGCCACCATGAACGACCGAGACAAGAACCTGCAACATGCCATGATGTCCTTTGCCCTGTGGGGCGGGATGCTGGTGAACACCAAAAGCCCGCGCGCGAATGATCGCGTGGTCAGCCATCCTTCGAACTTCGTGCCGTTCCGGTTCGACAAGAAGGCCTGAAGTCAGCGCCTGAATGCAGAAAGCCCCGGCCGACGGCCGGGGCTTTCGCTTTTTGTCAGCGGGGCCGATCAGGCGGCCGGGTTGGCCGCCTGCATGGAGCGGCTTGCCGGGACGCCCACGCTGGGAGCGCGCGCCGCGCCGGCCGTCTGGCCCGGCTTCATGAACTTGACCAGCACCCGCTGCCCGATCAGCAGGGGCGCGTCTCCGGCCGAGACCACGACCTCGACCACCCGTTCGTCCGAGCGCTGCGAGGGATCGTCGGACGCCAGCTTCCTGGCCCCGAACACGGCCGCGCGACGCAGCACCGAGCCGATGTAGACCTTGGTCGGATCGCCCTCGGGCGTGATCTCGACGGCCTGGCCGACCGTGACATTCGGAATGTCGCTTTCGACGATCTCGGCGCGGGCGATGCGGGGCGCGTCGGGTTCCAGGTCGAACATGGCCGAGACGTTCAGGGTCGAGGCACCGGCGCCGGGGTTGGCATAGCGACGGGCGATCCGGCCCGACGTCGGGGCGCGGATGACCGTCAGCTCCTGATTGTACTGGGCCTGAGCCAATTGGGCGCGCGCGGTCTGAACGGCGGCAGCGGCCGACCCCATCCGGGCCTGGGCGGCGGCGATGGCATCACGGGCCTGATCCAGACGCTGGGCGGCGACGAAGTTGGTGGCGACCAGCTGCTCAAGCCGGTTGTACTCGCGCTGGGCGGTGTTGATGTCGACGCGGATGGCGGCCAGCTGGCTCTCGGCCTGGTTGACAGCGGCGCGGCTGGACTGGACGGCCAGGCGGGCTTCGTCGTCCTCCTGGCGGGCCAGGATCTGGCCGGCGGTCACGCGGTCGCCTTCCTGGACCAGGACTTCGCGGATGATGCCGCCCCGACGCGCGGCGACGGAGATGATGCCGCCCTCGACGTCCACCTTGCCGTTGGCGATCGCGGCATAGGGACTTTCGACCTTGGTCGCCTCGGCCTTTTCGGCTTCCGCCTTCTTGGCCGCGCCCGCGCCCTTCAGGGCCACGAAGCCGACGACGATGACGATGATCAGCAGGATGCCGATCCAGAGCCATTTGTTCTTCAGGAAGGCGGGCATGCGGGTGGGTCCTCGAAAAGGCGTCTAGTGCGAGCCGAGCGTGGCGTTGGGATTGGGCGTCCGACGCTCGTCGGAGATGATGATGCCGTCCTCGATCTTGATGACCCGGTCGGCCCATTCCTCCAGGCGAGGGTCGTGGGTCACGCAGATCACGGCTGCCCCGTGTTCGGTGGCGGCGCGGCGCAGCAGGCGGATGACCACCTGGCCGTTCTCGCCGTCGAGGGCGGACGTCGGTTCGTCGGCGAACAGGATCTGAGGGTCCTTGGCCAGGGCGCGGGCGATGGCGACACGCTGCTTTTCCCCGCCGGACAGGGCGGACGGCCGTTGGTGAAGTCGCTTGCCCAGGCCGACCTCTTCCAGCGCCAGAGTGGCGCGTTTTTTCGCCTGGTCGGAGGTCAGGCCCTGGAACTTCAGCACGGTCGTGACCTGCTGCAGGGCGGTCAGGGCCGGGAACAGGTTGAAGCCCTGGAAGATGAAGCCGCAGTGATCCAGGCGGAACCTGTCGATCTTGCCCGACGACAGCTTCCACAGGTCATCGACGTCCAGCGTATCGACGCGGCCCTGCTCGGGGCGAAGCAGCCCGCTGAGCGCGGCGATGAGGGTGGACTTGCCGGAACCGGACGGTCCCATGACCATGGTCAGGTCGCCGTGCCGAGCGTCGAAATCGACGCCCTTCAGCACCTCGACATAGGCCTTGCCCGACTTGAACCGCTTGATCAGGCCCTTGGCCTCGATCGCGAAATCGCCGTGCTTGCCATGGGCGGTTGTGTGCTTGGTCATCGCAGCAGGTCCGCGGGCTGGCTGTTCTTGAGGACGCCGAGCGACAGCAGGCCCGACACCATCGCGATGGAGATCAGCCCGCCACCGACGGCGATCAGGGCCGCCGGCTGAAGCGCGATCAGAACCCCCTGGGTGGCGGCGAACAGGGCGACCAGCCAGGTCAGGCCGACGGCGGCCGCGACGCCGACCACGCCGACCCAGAAGCTGAGCTCGACCACGATGCGGCGCAGCGATCCCATGCCGACGCCCAGGGCCCTCAGCGAGGCGAACTCCTTGATGTTGGCCATAATGGCCCCGCGCAGGGTCTGCCAGGTGATGGCGACGCCGATGATGATGCCGACGACGGTGACGCCGCCCAGGATGATGATCAGCGGCCCCTGTTCGAACATGGCGCTCTGGTTGGCGTCGGCCAGGCTCTGGCGGGTCCAGGCCTTCCACTGTCCGTTGCCCATCTGGTTCAGTTGGGCGGCCACGATCGCGGCGCGTGATGGGTCGCGCAGCTTGACCATCAGCGGCCCCACGCGCGGCCCGGTGTCGGCCTGCCCCACCATCCGCAGGGTGTCGCGAGACATGACGACCGTGGACTGCATCATGTTGGGATAGCCGCGCAGGACGGCCGCGACCGTCACGGTCTGCCCGTTGTAAAGCGCCTTGTCCCCCAGCTTGACCCCCAGGGCCTTCAGCGCCGTTTCGTCGATGGCGACGGTATAGGGCTGGCGCAGGGCCTCGACCAGTTCGGGCGAGTAGTCGGTGGGGATGGTCACCGCGCCGGGCGTCGTGTCGATGATGGAGGCCTGGACGAAGTTCTGTTTCGGTGCGCCTTCGCGGGCGCGGTCGGCGGCGGACTTGGTGGGGTCGACATCCTTGATCGACTGGAAGCTTCCGCCGGCCCCGTCTAGGGGTTGCACCTCGACCACCTCGGGATGGTTGTAGGCCAGGGGGATGAAGCGGCGCGGCACGCCCGACGGTCCGCCGATCAGCGACTTGGCCCCCGGCTGCATGATGATGACGTCGGCGCTGGATCGCTCGATCGTGGCCGTGAAGCCCTTGCCGATGCCGATGAAGACGCCGGCCATTCCGAGCACCAGCAGGCCTGACAGCGCCAGCGCCATCACGGCGGCCATGTAGCGGCGCCACTCATAGAGCAGCGTGGAAAGCGCGAGCGACATTGTGTCTCGAAGGTCCCTGACTTGCGCCCTGTGTGAGGCCGAGCGGGGTTCGCTCCAAGTTAAATCGGGGTAAGACAGCAGCCTTGGTATAGTCACGCTTGCGAGCGCCCCGCGCCGGGGCCTAGCTAGCGGCCGACAGAAGACAGCCGCCGGTCCGTCCGGCGAACGGGAGACGATCCATGAGCCTGCGTACCCTCAGCGCCGCGACCTCGGGCCTGGCCCTGGCCGTCGCCGCCATCGGCTTCCAGCCGACGACAGCCCGTGCCGACGAGGGCATGTGGACCTTCGACAACTTTCCGATCGCGGCGGTGAACACACGCTACGGCACCCACATCGACCAGGCCTGGCTGGACCGGGTCCAGAACGCGGCGGTGCGCATCAACGGCTGTTCCGCGTCCCTGGTGTCGGGCGAGGGCCTGATCCTGACCAACCACCACTGCGTCGTCGGCTGCGCCCAGGACCTGTCGGACGCGCAGAACGATTATGTGAAGAACGGCTGGATGCCGGCCACGCGAGAGGAAGAAAAACAGTGCCCCGGCGAGACCGCCGAGATCCTGACCGACATCACCGACGTCACCGATCGCGTGCTGGCGGCCGGCAATGGGCTGGAAGGCGCGGCCTTCGTCCAGGCCCGCGCGGCAGAGACACAGGCCATCCAGCAGGAAGTCTGCGGCGACGACGTGAAGCTGACCTGCCAGGTCATCAGCTTCTTCCGGGGCGGTCAGTACAAGCTGTACAAATATCGCAAATACGAGGACGTCCGGCTGGCCTTCGCACCGGAGTTCCAGGCGGCTTTCTTCGGCGGCGATCCGGACAACTTCAACTTCCCCCGCTATGCGCTCGATGTCGGCATGCTGCGCATCTATGAGGACGGCAAGCCGGTCGAGACGCCCAACCACCTGACCTGGAACGCCGAAGCGCCCAAGGTCGGCGATCCTGTGTTCGTGGCCGGCAATCCGGGATCGACCTCGCGTCTGCTGACCATCAGCCAGCTGGAGCGCCTGCGCGATCAGGTCCAGCCCCTGAGCCTGATCCAGTCGTCCGAACTGCGCGGCCGGCTGCAGCAGTGGTCGTTCACCGACGCGGAAACGGCGCGCGTCGCGGTCGATCCGATCTTCGGTCTGGAGAACAGCTTCAAGGCCACCTACGGACAGGAACAGGCCCTGCTCGATCCCGCCTTCCTGCAGGCGAAACGCGACGAGGAGGCCCGTATCCGTGCGGGCGTCGCCGCCGACCCGGCGCTGGTCGCCCGTATCGGTGATCCGTGGGGTGATCTGGAGCGGATCCAGGCCCAGGCGAGCGAACTGTATCTGCCGTATCGCCAGCTGGAAGCCTCCGCCGGCGGGGGCTCGACGCTTTACCAATATGCCAAGGCCATCGTCCGCGCGTCCAAGGAACACGCCAAACCCGCCGCCGAGCGTCGTCCAGGCAACAGCGACGCCGACCTGGCAGCCCTCGGGCGCCGGCTGTCGACCGAGGTCCCGATCACGCCGGGGCTGGAAGAGGTCTATCTGACCTTCTGGCTGTCCAAGACCCGCGAATACCTGACCGTCGACAATGCCGACGTCAAACGCCTGCTGGGCCGCGAAAGCCCCGAGGCCCTGGCCCATCGTCTGGTCACGGGCACAGGACTGGCCGATCCGGCGCGCCGGGCCGAGCTGCTGGCCATGACACCGGAACAGCTGGCCGCCTCGGGCGACCCGATGATCGAGCTGGTCCTGAAGAACGACGATGCGGCGCAGGCGCTGCGGGCCGGCTGGGAAGCGACCGTCTCGGGGCCGACCGCGCGCGCGGCCGAAAAGGTCGCCCAGGCCCGGTTCGCGGTGTTGGGTCCGAACCAGTATCCGGACGCGACCTTCTCCCTGCGGCTGTCCTATGGTGCGGTGCAGGGGTGGACCTATCGCGGCACCGAAGTTCCGGCCTTCACCTATATGGGTGGCCTCTACGACCGCGCGACCGGCTCGCAGCCGTTCGTCCTGGCCGGCAAGTTCGAGGAGAACGAGGACAAGGTGAACAAGGAGACGGTCTACGACTTCGTCTCGACCAACGACATCATCGGCGGCAACTCGGGTTCGCCCGTGATCAACGCCGACGGCGAAGTCATCGGCGCGGCCTTCGACGGGAACATCCACTCGCTGGGCGGAGCCTTCGGCTACGATGGCGAGCTGAACCGCACGGTGACGGTCTCGACGGCGGCCATCACCGAGGCCCTGCGCAACGTCTACAACCAGCCCCGCCTGCTCGAAGAGCTGGGGGTGCGGTAGGCTCGAGCCGTTTCCTTATCCCCTTGTGGGAGAAGGTGGCCGAGCGAAGCGAGGTCGGATGAGGGGTGACACTCGCTGTCGCCGGTGTTTGTCTGATCTCGCATCCCGTCCGGGTCTTCGTACCCCTCATCCGTCAGCCTTTGGCTGCCACCTTCTCCCGCAAGGGGAGAAGGACAGGAACTGATCCATGCGCCTGATCCTCGCCCTGACCACCGCCCTGACCGTCGCCGCCACGGGGGCGCGCGCCGAGGAAGGCATGTGGACGTTCGACAACTTCCCCATCGCGCGGGCCAATGCGACGCTGGGAACGCATATCGACCAGGCCTGGCTGGACCGGGTGCGGCTCAGCTCCGTGCGGTTCGGCGGGTGTTCCGCCGGCATCGTGTCGGGCGAGGGTCTGGTCATGACCAACAACCACTGCGTGGCGACCTGCGTCGCCAACCTGTCGACCCAGGCGCGGAACTATGCCGAGACCGGCTTCACGCCCCGCAATCGTGAAGAAGAGGCCAAATGCCCGGGCGGCACGGCCGAGGTGCTGACCGACATCACCGACATCACCGAGAGGATGCACGCGGTCGGTGCCGGACTGACCGGCCAGGCCTTCACCCAGGCGCGCGACGCCGAGGCCGGGCGGATCGAGCAGGAGGCCTGTGGCACCGCGACCGACAAGCGGTGCCAGGTCGTCAGCCTGTACCGGGGCGGACAGTTCAAGCTCTACACCTACAAGAAATACACCGACGTCCGTCTGGCCTTCGCGCCCGAGGACCGGGCCGCGACCTTCGGCGGGGACCTGGACAACTTCAGCTTCCCGCGCTTCGCCATCGATGCGGCCTTCATCCGTCTGTACGAGAACGACGCCCCGGCCCAGACCCCGACCCATTTCACCTGGAACGCCGCCAAGCCGGTGGAGGGGACGCCGGTCTTCGTGTCCGGTTCGCCCGGCGCGACCCAGCGGCTGCTGACCATGGATCAGCTGGCGACCGTGCGGGACGTGGTTCTGCCGATGGACCAGCTGATCGCGTCGGAGCTGCGCGGACGGCTGATCCGGTTCAGCGAGGAGTCGGAGGAGAACGCCTTCATCGCCATGGACCCCATCGTGGGGCTGGAGAACACCTACAAGCGGGGTCTGGGCCGGATGCGGGCGCTGACGGATCCGGCCTTCATGGCGTCGCGCGCCGAGGCTGAAACCGACTTTCAGCGCCGCGTCCGGGGGGCCGATGTCGAGGTGCGTGGAGCCCGTGTCACGACCGGGCCGGGGAACGTGGCGGTTCAGCTGAACAGCAACGACCCATGGCGGGCGCTCAGCGAAGTGCAGCCGATCGCGCGCGAGCTGTACCCCGCCATGGCGCTGCTGGAGGGCGGTACCGGTGTCGGCACGACCTCGGTCGCCGGTGGGTCGCAACTGTTTCAATGGGCGCGGACCCTGGTGCGGGGCGCTCAGGAGCGGGCCAAGCCCTCGGCCGAGCGCCTGCCCGAATACGGTGACGCGCGCCTGTCGTCGGTGCAGTCGGCCCTGTTCGCCGAGCGGCCGACCTATCCGGCGCTGGAACAGGTGCGGATGGAATGGTGGCTGTCCAAGACGCGCGAGTGGCTGACGGTCGACCATCCCGCCGTGCGTGGCCTGCTGGGCCAGGAATCGCCCGAACAGCTGTCGGCGCGTCTGGTCGAGGGCACCAAACTGGCCGACCCCGCCGTGCGGCGCGCTCTGTGGGAGGGTGGCCTCGCCGCCATCGAGGCATCGGACGATCCGATGATCCGGTATCTGCTGTCGATCCAGGACGAGACCCGTGCCATCCGTGCCGACTGGGAGACGCGGGTGCAGGCCCCGACCGACCAGGCGTCCGAGCGACTGGCCACGGCCCGGTTCGAAGCCTATGGCGACACCGTCTATCCCGATGCGACCGGTACACTGCGGCTGACCTACGGCAAGATCGAGGGATCGGACGTGCCGGGCCAGCGGTGGGGACCCTTCACCACGTTCGCCGGCCTGTGGGACCGGGCGACGGGGGCAGCACCCTTCGACGTCGCGCCCAGGCTGCTGGCGGCGAAGGACCGCATTCCGGCCGACGCCGTGCTGGACATGACCGTGTCGTCCGACACCATCGGCGGCTCGTCCGGGTCACCGGTGGTCAATGCGGCGGGCGAGATGGTGGGGGCCAATTTCGACTCCACCGTGCTGAGCCAGCGCAACGCCTATGGCTATGACCGCAACGTCAACCGCAGCGTGATCGTGACCACGGGCGCGGTGACCGTGGCCCTGCGCGACGTCTACGGCATGGACGGGCTGGTGGCGGAGCTGGGCGCGCGTTGAGCGGACTGACGACGCGGGCGGGCACGCTCGACGACCTGCCCGCCCTTCACCGATTGATAGAGCGCGCCTATCGCGGCGAGACGGCCAAGGTCGGCTGGACCAACGAGGCCGACCTGCTGGACGGGCAGCGCACGGACGTCGAGGAGCTGACCGCGATCCTGACCGACCCGGCGCGGATCATGCTGGTGGGCGAGGACGAGGGCGCGATGGTGGCCTGCCTCCAGCTGTTCGACGAGGGTGGCGGCACGGCCTATCTGGGCATGCTGTCGGTCGAGCCCGAACGACAGGCAGGGGGCGTCGGCCGGTCGATGATCGCGGCTGCAGAGACCGAAGCCACGACCCGCTTCGGGGCCCGGACGATGCGTATGACCGTCATTCGCCAGCGCCCCGAGTTGATCGCCTGGTACGAACGCCGGGGCTATTCCCTGACGGGCGAGACCGAGCCGTTTCCGCTGAGTGACGAACGTTTCGGCCTGCCCAGGCGGCAGGATCTCGAATTCGTGGTGCTTCAGAAAGGCCTGCCCGCGTTCAGATGACGATCGGATTTCGGCTGCTAATGGTTCAGCCAGTAGACGAGTCCGGCCCAGAACAGCAGGCACAGCAGTATTCCGGTGCCGTATCCTATAATTCGAGGCCAGTGCGGCCGAAAAGGTCGGCCGTTGCCGCGTCGCTTGCGCATCCAGACCCTCCGTCCGGTAGAATCCGATCGCTCTTCGAGTCGTCGGATTCTTTATGCAGCAAGGCGTAAGACAAGGGATTGAGAGGGTGCAAGTGGGAAAATCGCCAATTTCCCAATGATCATTGCCACCGTGGAGCTCGTCTTCGTGCCTCTACCGGTCATGCCGGTCTGACTGTGCATGAAATCATTCGCGATCCTGCCGCTGTGCTTCAGGCCTTCTCAGCCAACGACCGACGAGCCGTCTCGAAATACTGCCAGCCGGTCCAGACGGTCGCGATGGCGGCGAACCAGATCAGGCTGTCGGCGAACAGCTGGAAATAGGGCAGGAACTCGAAGTCCAGGCCGAAGCCATCCCAGTTGCGGGCGAACAGCTGGCAGCCCAGGGCGACCAGTTGGACGGTCGTCTTCCACTTGGCCAGCAGGGTGACCTCCAGCCTGACACGACCGGCGATGGTCTCGCGCAGGGCCGAGACGGCGAATTCGCGGAACAGAATCAGTCCGCATGGAATGGCGATCTGGGGCACCGAGCCGGATGTCAGCACGCCCAGGATGGCCCCCGTCACCAGCACCTTGTCGGCGATCGGATCCAGGATCGCGCCCCAGCGGGTCTCCGAATGCCAGCGCCGCGCCAGGTATCCGTCGACCCAGTCGGTCGAGGCGGCGACCACGAAGATGTAGAAGGCCGCGCGGTACAGGCCGAACTGATCCTCGGGGCTCAGATAGGCCGACAGGATCGGCACGCCCCCCGTAGCCCCGGCCAGGATGAGGAACATCACCACCCCCGCGGCCAGCCGCAGGCCGGTCAGGATGTTGGGGATCGGATTGGCGTGGTGGGTGTGGGGCACTGAGCGACTTTCAGGCAAGATTTTTGAAGCGGGACGCCAGCGCGGGATGCAGCGGGTCGGCGAAGGGGTTGGCGATGATCATCCCTCGAAAGATGAAGCCCTCCTGCATATCCTCGGAGAGCAGGAATGTGCAGCCGGCTTCGGCGGCGACGCAGACCACCAGGGCATCCCAGATCTGGAACTCATGGTTTCGCGCCAGGTTCAATGCGTCGGCAAAAGCTGTTGGCGAATGAACCGTGAAAACAAGCGCCTCGATCCAAGAGCGGACGATAGCAGCGGCCTCTTCTCTGGACCGACGATCCTTGCGATGCAGGACGTTATAGAGTTCGCCAGCCACCTGGCTCGGCATCACGATGTCCGTTGCGTCCATCGCGCTGATCAGGCGTCGGGCCCGGTTCTGTCTGGCCTTGTCATTCACGCCGGTGGCATAGGCGAGAATGCTTGTATCAAGCGCGATCTTCACTCGTATCCATCGTCGCGTGTGACCCGCCCAAGGTTCTGGACTGGACGCTCGGAGAGTTCATCGAGCAGCCTCTTCAGCTTGCGGTTTTTCTCGACGCGATCGGCTTCGGGTCCATCAATGGGAACCATTTTGATCACGGGCCTGCCTCTGGTCGTCACGACGTAGGTTTCCCCGCTGGCGACTTCATTGAGCACGCGGGAAAACTCGCGGTTAGCATCCGTGGCTGAGATCGACCGTTCCATAGGCTGACAGTAGTGGATTTCACTACTTTTCGCAATCAGGCCAGGGGTTCGAACCTCGGAGCCGAAGTCAGGGCGCGCAGCATGCCCTCGGCGATGCCGAAATGCAGGCCGGTCAGGGTCAGGGTGCCGGCGGCCTCTCGCTCCGCGATCCACGGGAAGGTGCGCAGGTTTCGCAGGGACAGGCGAACGACGGCCTCCTCGGACGCCTGCTCGACCTCCGCCGGATCGACGGTTTCGGCGACATGGCGGACGACGGGCGTGCCCTGGGCGATCCAGGGGGCGACGAAGTCCTGGACGCTGTCGGGCGCGCCGTCGCGCATGGCGGCGACACCGCCGCAGTGGGCGTGGCCCATGACGACGATGCGGCCGACCTTCAGAACCTTGACCCCGAACTCCAGCGCGGCCGAGACGCCGTGCAGCTGGCCGTCCGGCTCATAGGGCGGGACCAGGTTGGCGACATTGCGGACCACGAACAGCTGGCCCGGCGCGGCGTCGAAGATCAGGGCGGGGTCGGCGCGGCTGTCTGAACAGGCCACGATCAGGGTGTGCGGCGTCTGGCCGTCGGCGGCCAGGGCTTCATACTCTGCCTTGGCGGCGGGCCAGTGATCGGCGCGGAAGCGACGGTAGCCGGAGATCAGGGGGTCGGTGGAATCGTCTGACATGGTTGCGGTATAGGCAGTCTGCGGCGCGAAGTGGAGATGGGCTGTCGTCAGGCGGGACGTTTCTTGCCGTCGATCAGCACCGCCTGCTGCCAGCGGCTGGGGGCCTTGTCGGTGCGGTGGATACAGCCGGCCCAGCAGCAGGGACGGCCCTTGCCCTCGAGCATCTCTTCAAGCGTTCGTCCAATGCGGCGTTCGCGGGTCCTGGGCTGTTTGGCGTCCTCGACCCAGCAGATGAACTCGTTGCGACCCAGCGGCGTCAGCGTCTGCCAGAGGGTCAGCGCCTGCGGGTCAGATCGCAGGGCGGCTTCCAGGTCGGGCCCGACGGTGTGAACCGTGCCCTGGGCGAGTTCGGTCATCGAAAGCCTCGTTTCGGTCGCGCCATCCTAGCGCTGCGCCTGCGGATGGAAGAAGCCGTAAATCCGCTCGGCGAGCGCCCGATTGATGCCTTCGACCTTTTCCAGGTCGACGATGGCGGCACGGCCGACGCCCTTGGCGGAGCCGAAGGCGTGCAGCAGGGCCTTCTTCCGGCCCGGGCCGACGCCCTCGATCTCGTCCAGCGGGTTCTTCTTGATGTCCATCGAGCGGCGCGTTCGGTGCGCGCCGTTGGCGAAACGGTGGGCCTCGTCGCGCAGCCGCTGGATGTAATACAGGGCCGGCGATTTCAGCGGCAGCATGAAGGGCGGCTTGCCGGGGACGAAGAACCGTTCCATCCCGGCGTCGCGGTCTGGTCCCTTGGCCACGCCGACAGCCAGGATGTCGTCCAGACCGAGGTCAGCCAGCACCGCCTGGACCTCGGCCAGTTGCCCGGCCCCGCCGTCGATCAGCAGCAGGTCTGGGCGGACGACCTCTTCGGTGCCTTCCTCCTCGTCCTTGACCAGACGGCCGAAGCGGCGACGCATGACCTCGCGCATCATGCCGTAGTCGTCGCCGGGGGTCAGATCGACGCCGCGAATGTTGAACTTGCGATACTGCGACTTCTGGAAGCCCTCGGGCCCTGCGACGATCATGCCGCCCACCGCATTGGTCCCCTGGATGTGGGCGTTGTCGTAGACCTCGATCCGCTCGGGCCGACTGTCGAGACCGAAGGCCTCGCAGACCTCGTCGAGGATTTTGCCCTGGGCCGAACCCTCGGCCATCTTGCGGCCCAGGGCTTCGCGCGCGTTGGTCAGGGCGTGATCGACAAGGGACGTCTTGTCCCCGCGCAGAGGCCGCTCGAGCGAGACGACCCGGCGGCCGTCCGCCTCCTTTGCCTTCATTGAAAATGCCTCTTCCAGCAGTTCCTTCTCGAACGGGACGACGTTGGACAGGATCAGGCGCGGGACCGGCTTGTCCTCGTAGAACTGGCCCAGGAAGGCCGACAGGATTTCGGCGTCGGTATCCGACCGGTCCACGCGAGGAAAATAGGCGCGGCCGCCCCAGTTCTGGCCACCGCGATAGAAGAAGACCTGCACGCAGGCCTGGCCGCCTTCGGAGAACAGGGCGAAGACGTCGGCCTCGGCCACGCTGTCGGCGCTGACGGAGTTCTCCATGGCGATGGCCGACAGGGCGCGGATGCGGTCGCGGACGCGGGCGGCCTGTTCGAAATCCATGGCCTCGGCCGCCGCCGTCATCTCCTCGGACAGTCGGCCGATGACGGCGCGCGACTTGCCGCGCAGGAACAGCGACGCCTCCTCGACCAGGTCGCCGTAGTCTTCAAGGCTGATCAGCCCGGTGCAGGGGGCCGAACAGCGCTTGATCTGGTGCAGCATGCAGGGGCGGGTGCGGGTCTCGTAGACGCTGTCGGAACACGACCGCAGCAGGAAGGCCTTCTGAAGCGTGTTCAGCGTCCGGTTCACCGCCCAGGTCGAGGCGAACGGCCCGAAATAGTCACCCGGCGTCGTATGCGACCCCCGATGCTTCCGAACCTGAGGCGCGCGGTGGTCCTTCCGGATCATCAGCTCGGCGAACGACTTGTCGTCCCTCAGCACGACGTTGAAGCGCGGCTTCAGCTTCTTGATGAAGTTGGATTCCAGCAGCAGCGCCTCGGTCTCGGACGCTGTGACCACCAGCTCCATCGAGCGGGTCAGGCTGACCATCAGACCGATGCGCTGAGTGTGGAACCGCCCCTGCGCATACTGCAGGATGCGCTTCTTGATCGAGCGCGCCTTGCCGACATACAGGCAGGTCCCGTCCTCGCCATACATGCGATAGACGCCCGGCTTGTCCGGCGCGCGCCGGGCCTCGTCGCGGATCAGCTCGGCGGCGACGAGGGGAAGCGGCGAATCGGTGATCGGGGCGTCGGCGGGCATCAAGGGGAATATAGGCGGCGCGGTTCGAACCGTCAGGCGTCCAGTTTGCCCTTCGCGTGATCCGCGTCGAAGACGACGGATTTGTCGGGCTTCTTCGCCTCGAGCCCCGGCCGGCCGAGCCGATGCAGGATGTGGCGGATGATGTTCAGGCGCGCGGTCTTCTTGTCGTCGGTGGCGATGACCGTCCAGGGCGCGGCCTTGGAGTGGGTCTGCGCCAGCATCGTGTCACGCGCGGCCGAATAGGCGTCCCAGCGCGTCTGGGCCTCCGCATCCAGCGAAGAGACCTTGAAGCGTTTCAGCGGGTCGGTCGTCCGCTCCTCCAGCCGCCTGGCCTGTTCGCCCTTGGAGATGTCGAGCCACAGCTTGATCAGGATGATGCCCGACGCCGTCAGCATCTTCTCGAAGCGGGGCGCATCGTCCAGGAATTGGGCATGTTGTTCGGGCGTGCAGAAGCCCATCACAGGCTCGACCCCGGCCCGATTGTACCAGGACCGGTTGAACAGGACGAACTCACCCGCCGACGGCAGGTGCGGAACGTAGCGCTGGAAATACCACTGGCCGGCCTCCTTCTCGGTCGGCTTGGGCAGGGCGACGACGCGGGTCTGGCGCGGGGATGCGTATTCCGTGATCCGCTTGATGGCCCCGTCCTTGCCGGCGGAATCGCGGCCTTCGAACACCACCAACACCTTCAGTCCCGTTTCGATGGCCCAGGCCTGGGTGGCGACCAGTTCGATCTGAAGCGCCTCCAGTTCGGCGTCGTAGTCGTGTGATTTGCCCATGGCGGTCGCTCCGTGTCTTTCGACAGGTTAGGGTGATCGCGCATGAAACGCGACTTCGCCGATTTCTGGAACCTGATGTGGGAGGCGGTGCTCGGTGTTTGCGCCGCCTTCGCCCTGTTGAACGCGTTCGCGCCGCCGCAGGACCTGTTCTGGAAGCCGCTGGATCTGAACCGGCCCGTCGGTCAGGCCACGGCGGCCAAGGTCGCCGATTTCGTCGTCACGCCCGCCGCCGCGCCTGAGGAGATCAAGGGCGCGACCGATGCCTGTATCCAGACCCTGCGCGACGCCGGGGTCGAGGTGCGGCGGGCCGAGGATCGCGACGACGGCGGCTTCTGTCAGGTGCGGGGCGCGGTCACGATCACGGGCGGTGCGGTCACGCCGCTGAAGCCCGGCGG
The DNA here is from genome assembly GCF_056404975.1 of Brevundimonas sp. P2_A6. NCBI lineage: Bacteria > Pseudomonadati > Pseudomonadota > Alphaproteobacteria > Caulobacterales > Caulobacteraceae > Brevundimonas > Brevundimonas sp. P2_A6. The sequence goes on from NZ_JBFUCZ010000001.1 coordinate 317,786, forward strand.
CCTGACCATGCAGTGTCCGCTGGCCGTGCGGTATGTGATCTGGGACCGCCAGGTGCTGCAGCCCGCGGCTCAGGCGGTCTATGGGTCTCGCGCTGTGGCGGTGAACAACTACGGCACCTACGCCTGCCGCCGCATCTATGGCTCGACCGACGTCGCCGACCGGCCAAGCGAGCACGCCCGCGCCAATGCCCTGGATGTCGCCTCGGTCACCCTGGCCGACGGGCGGACCGTGTCTGTCGAGGCGGACTGGAAGGGTGACGGACCGCAGGGGGCGGAGGGGTCGGTCTTTCTGAAGCGGCTGCGCGACGGGGCCTGTCAGGTCTTCTCCACGGTGCTGACGCCTGACTATAACGATGCCCACAGGAACCACCTGCATCTTGACGGCGCGCCCAGATCCCTGTGCGTCAGGGGGCCGCGTTAGCCACGCTCGCCTGGACGGCGAATCAATTCGTGTTGACCGGACCTTGAGTCCGAGAGAAAACACCCCTGCAATCCGGATTTCGCGTGGGGTCCAAACCTGCGTTTCGCTCCTTCTACCGAACGAGCTGTCCAGATGGGTTGTCGGGCCCCCTCGTAAGGGCGTCCGCCTGGAAAAGCGCGTTTATGGAGACGCAACAATGGCGACCGGTACGGTCAAGTGGTTCAACCCCACGAAGGGCTTCGGCTTCATCCAGCCCGAAAGCGGCGGCGCCGATGTGTTCGTTCACATCACCGCCGTGCAGAAGGCTGGCCTGACGGGCCTCGATGAAAACGCCAAGGTTTCGTACGAGCTGGAATCCCAGCGCGGCAAGACCTCGGCCGTGGATCTGAAGCTGCTCTGATCCTACAAGGATCGGGTCGCTGAAGGACCATCAGGCGGGCGCGGGACCTTCGGGTGCCGCGCCCGTTTTCGTTCTGCTGGACCCCACTCTACTTGACCATTGCGCCAGCACGATCGCGCACAGGACCAGCGCCCCGCCCAGGGCCTGAACGGGGGCGAGCGTCTCGCCGAAGATCAACCAGCTCAGGCCCGCCGCGACCAGCGGCTGTATCAGGATCGTCACCGCCGTGATCGAGGCGGGCAACCGCCCCAGCGCCCAGGCGACCCCGCCCTGACCCGCCACATGCATCAGCCCCATGGCCACGCAGGCGGCCCAGCCTGCGGCTGTCGCCGGGATCATGCTTTCACCCAGCAGGAGGGCCACTCCGCCCATCAGAGGCAACCCGGCCAGGGTGGCCCAGAAGGTCACGCGCAATGCCCCGGCCGTCGTCCGCGCCAGCTTCACCATCAGGAAATAGCCCGCGTACCAGAAGGACACCGTCAGCGAGAGAATGTCGCCCAGGATCGGGTTCGTGCCCTGTCCGCCCTCCGCCGCCGCCGCCATGGCGAACGCCCCGCCCATGGCCAGGGCCAGCGCCAGGATGAACAGCCGGGCGGGCCTCTCCTTGAAGAACAGCCAGCCGATCAGGGTCACGACCACCGGCGTCAGGTTGCACAGCACCGTGGCGTTGGCGACCGAGGTCATGACGATGCCGTAGTGCCAGAACGACAGGTCCAGCGCGAAGAACAGCCCCGCCAGCAGCATCCATTTCGACGGCCGCGCGATGCCTTCGCCGCCGGGTCGTGACAGGATCAGGAATAGCAGCGGCAGGGCGAAGGCGAAGCGCCAGAACCCGGCCGCCGCCGGCCCCGTCTCGGTCAGCCGCACCAGGATCGGTGCCAGCCCCAGGATGCTGGCGGAGACCAGCACGACAAGCAGCGGAATCAGGCGGGGGGCGGGGGTGGTCATTCGCGGTCGCTTAGACCTTTCCCTCTCCCGGCGGGAGAGGGCTTGAGCACACGATCACGCAGTGATCGTCCTTGTGCGAAAGGGTGAGGGGTTGATCGTGCGAAGGGGCGAGGGGGTGCCCCTCACCCTTTCGGCTAGGCGCATCGCTACGCTCTGCGAGCCTCAAGCCCTCTCCCGCCGGGAGAGGGAAAATCCGCCAAACCCCAACTCAGCCCTCAGCTCTTCGGTGGTCACGCCCGCTTCCCGAAGCGCCATGATCGTCACCGACCCGTTCCGTTTGGCGTAGCGTTTCCCGTCAGGCCCCAGCAGCAGCGGATGATGGCGATAGACCGGTGTGGGCAGGTCCAGCAGGGCCTGTAGCAGCCGCTGGATGGAGGTCGCGGGGATCAGGTCCTCGCCCCGTACGACATGAGTGACACCCTGCAGCGCGTCGTCGACGACGGAAGCGATGACGTATCCGGCGCCGATGTCCTTGCGACCCAGAACCATGTCGCCCAGCGCTTCCGGCCGCGCGATCCGGACGCCGGGCGTGGCCGTCTCCTCGACCCAGGTCAGGGCCTCGAAGCCGCCCAGTCGCTCGCGCGCGGCCGCCAGCGACAGCCGCCAGGCGAACGGGTGTCCCGCCGCCAGGCGCTCGGCCTCCTCGGCCGGGTCCAGCGGTCCGCCGAAAAAGGCATGGGCATCGGCAGGATCGTCGGCGTGGGGCGCGACGCCCGCCAGGGCCATCAGCTCCTTTCGGGTGCGAAAGCAGCGATACAGCACGCCCTGGCCCCGCAGCCGCTCCAGCGCTGCGTCATAGGCCGCGCGGTGGTCGGATTGACGCCGGACCGGCCTTTCCCAGTCCAGCCCCAGCCATGTCAGGTCTTCCAGCAGGGCCGTCTCGTATTCGGGGCGGCACCGCGTGAAGTCGGTGTCCTCGATCCGCAGCAGGAATCGCCCGCCAGCCTCTCGTGCCGCTGTCCATGCCGTCAGCGCCGAACAGGCGTGCCCCCGGTGCAGCAGGCCGGTGGGAGAGGGGGCGAAACGGGTGACGAAGCTCATTGCGTGACGCACAGACCCAGCGGTTTTCGGCCGCCGTCGTCCGGAGCGGCAGACGTGGGGGTGATCGAGCGGGCGAGATCGTCCAGACTGGGCATGGCCGGACGCTACCGTTCCACGGCCGCGCTTGTCGACAAGGACCGCATGCCTATCACGCCCGATGAACTGGCCGCCGCGCGACAGACCCTGGCTCGCCTCGACCCCGCGCTGGCGCGCGCCCATGCCCAGACGCCACCGTTCGAATGGCGGGTGCGAGAGGGTGGGTTCGTCGGCCTGTTCCGCATGATCGTGGAGCAGCAGGTGTCGGTGGCCTCGGCGGCGTCGGTCTGGGCGCGACTGCAGGCGGGGCTGGGCGAGATCACGCCCGCGAACCTGCTGGCCCATGACCTGGACAGTCTGCGCGGCATGGGGCTGTCGCGGCAGAAGGCGACCTATGGCCAGGGGATGGCGCGGGCGCAGATGGAGGGCACCATCGATCTGGAGCATCTGGCGACGCTGGATGACGCCGCGGCGATCGAGGCCCTGGTGTCGCTGAAGGGCGTCGGCCTGTGGACGGCGGAGGCCTACCTGTTGCTGTGCGAGGGGCGGACCGATGTCTTTCCGGGTGGCGACGTGGCCCTGCAGGAGGCGATCAAATGGGCCGATGGGACCGAGACGCGGCCGGACACAAAGGGGGCGTATGCCCGGGCCGAGATCTGGCGACCGTGGCGCGGGGTGGCCACCCACCTGCTCTGGGCCTGGTACACCAGCGTGAAGAAGGGCGAGATCGTGCTGGATGACGGCCCTCAAGCAGCCGAGCGCCGCGCGCGAGGCGATAAGGACAACGCGGCATGACGGCCCTTGTCGATCCGGCCCTGCTGACGCCCGCACTCGCCCATCCGGAGACGGTGCTCGGCGCGCTGGATTTCTCGGGCGTCGCCGTATTCGCCGCCACCGGAGCGTTGGCGGCGGCGCGCGAGAAGCACGACCTCGTCACCTTCGGCTTTTTCGCCGCCATCACCGGTGTGGGCGGCGGGACGCTGCGCGACCTGCTGATCGATGCGCCGGTGTTCTGGGTGCAGGACTGGCGCTACATCGCCGTCTGCCTGGCCAGCGCGGCGGTCGTCTGGATCATCGGGGCCGGGGCATGGCGGTTCCGGGCGCTGCTGTGGCTCGATGCGATCGGACTGGGGGCCTATGGCGTGCTGGGCGCCGCCAAGGCCGAGGCGTTCGGCGTGCCGCCGCTGATCTGTATCGTCATGGGGGCGCTGACGGCCTGTTTCGGAGGCATCGTGCGCGACATCCTGGCGGGCCAGCCGTCGATCCTGTTGCGTCGGGAGATCACCGTGTCGGCGGCCCTGCTTGCGGCCACTGTCTATGTCATGGCGCGTCTGCTGGGGCTGGAAAACTGGCCCGCCGCCGCCATCGCAGCGCCTGCCGGGTTCGCCCTGCGCGCCGGGGCCCTGCGCTATGGTTGGAGCCTTCCCGCCTTCCCCGGAGGCTTCGTGCGCAAGGGCTAGTCACGAAACCGATGCAAGCCCGTCATGGCGGCGCGCACGAATCGGGGATAGGCTGAGCCCACCAGAGAGAAGGAGCGACGTCTTCAGTCCTATTTCCTCGACCAACCCCGGCGTGAGCGGGAGGACCTGATGCAGGTGCTCCACAAGCCGCCGTCCGGCTATCCGGCCCTGGTGCTGAACGCCGATTTTCGCCCGCTGTCCTATTACCCCCTGTCGCTTTGGCCGTGGGAAGAGGCGGTGAAGGCGGTCTATCAGGACCGCGTGGACGTCGTGTCCGTCTACGACAAGGTCGTGCGCAGCCCGTCGATGGAGATGGCGATCCCCAGCGTGATCGCGCTGAAATCCTATGTCGACCAGAACCGCAGCCCGGCCTTCACCCGCTTCAACGTCTTCCTGCGCGATGGCTTCACCTGCCAGTATTGCGGCGACACCGCCGAGCTGACGTTCGACCACGTCATCCCGCGCAGCCGGGGCGGGCGCACGACCTGGGAGAATATCGTCGCCGCCTGTTCGCCCTGCAATCTGAAGAAGGGCGGGCGCACGCCCCAACAGGCCCACATGCCGGTCCGCCGCGCGCCCCATCGGCCCAATGCCTATCAGCTGCAGGACGCCGGCCGCCGCTTCCCGCCGCACTATCTGCACCAGAGCTGGCTGGACTACCTCTACTGGGACATCGAGCTGGAGCCCTGACGCCGGACGCGCTGACGCAGTTCCACATTCCGCCCCCAGAAGCTCTTGCAAGTCATTCGCAATATGTGGCACAGGCGGAGGGTGACCGACGCCGCCTCCGACATGCCCGCCGCGACACCCGCCCGCGCCCCTTCGATGAACGGGACGCGTGCCTTCTGGCTGAAGCAGCTTCACCGCTGGCACTGGATATCGGCCGGGCTGTCGCTGGCCGGGATGCTGCTGTTCGCCATCACCGGCATCACCCTGAACCACGCCGCCCAGATCCCGGCCGAGCCCGTCACGGTCGAAACCACGGCGACCCTGCCTGCGCCCCTGCTGGCGCGGCTGTCGGATTTCCCGGCCGAGACGACCGATCCCATGCCCGACGCCGTCGCGCGCTGGGCCGCCGATGAACTGAAGGCCCCCGTCGTCGGTCGCCCGACCGAGACCGCGCCGGACGAGATCTATGTCGCGCTGAAAGGTCCCGGGGCGGACGGCTGGCTGACCATCGACCGGGCGACCGGCGAGGCGGTGCGCGAGACGACGACGCGCGGCTGGGTCGCCTATCTGAACGACCTGCACAAGGGGCGCGACACCGGCCCGGTCTGGTTCTGGTTCATCGACGTCTTCGCCGCCGCCTGCGTGGTTTTCGCCGTCACCGGCCTGACCCTGCTGTGGCTGCACGCCCGTAACCGCGCCTCCACCTGGCCCCTGGTCGGACTGGGCATCGCGGTGCCGGTCGTCATCGCCCTGATCTTCATCCACTGACGAGTTCTGTCCATGCGTAGCCTGCCTGTCCTGATGGCCGTCGCGGCCGGTTCGGTCGCCGCCCCGGCCCTGGCCGCCGACCTCAGCGTGACCGTCGAGGTCCCGACGATCCGTACCGCCGCCTATCACCGGCCCTATGTCGCGGTGTGGATCGAGCGGCCGGACCAGACGGCGGTGCGCACCCTCGCCCTGTGGTACGAGGCCGGGGCCACCGCGCGGGGCGAGGGCGACGGCGAGCAGTATCTAAAGGACATCCGCACCTGGTGGCGCAAAGGGGGGCGCGCCATGACCCTGCCCATCGACGGCGTCACCGGCCCGACCCGCGCGCCGGGTCGCCAGACCGTGACCGTGCCGGGGGCCCGCCTCAGCGCTCTTCCAGCAGGTCAATACAATGTCGTCGTCGAGGCGGCGCGTGAACAGGGCGGCCGCGAGACCGTGCGCGTGCCCTTCACCTGGGGCGGGGCGGCATCGTCGGCCTCCGCCACCGGAACCTCCGAACTGGGCGCCGTGCGCGTCGCCGTCAGCCGCTAAGGATCCCACGCCATGAAGAAGTTCATCCTTCCTGCCCTCGCCCTGCTGGCCGCCGTCGCCGTGCCCCTGTCGGCCAGCGCGCACCGGGGGTGGTTGGTGCCGTCCCACACCGTGCTGTCGGGCGAGAGCTTCTGGGTCTCGTTCGACGCCGGCGCGTCCAACGGGGTCTTCATCGCCGACCATGCGCCGTTGCGCCTGACCCCGGAAAGCCTGACGATCACCGCACCCGATGGATCGAAGGGGACCGCCGCCAACCTGATGCAGGGGGCCTATCGCACGACCTTCGACGTCGAGATCGACAAGCCGGGCACCTGGAAGATCGCCAACGGCTCGGTCGGGGTGAACGCGACCTGGATGCTGAACGGCACGCCCGGCCGCTGGCGCGGCCCGGCCGCCGACCTGGCCGCCAACATTCCGGCCGGAGCCACCGACGTCGTCTCGGCCCCCAGCGCCAACCGGCTGGAGACCTTCGTGACCCTGGGCGAGCCGACCACGACGGTGTTCACGCCGACCGGCGTCGGCATCGAGATGGTGCCGGTGACCCACCCGAACGACCTGGTCGCGGGCGAGGCGGGCACATTCCAGTTCCTGAAGGATGGCCAGCCCTATGCCGACGCTGACGTCATCGTGGCGCGCGGCGGCCTGCAGTATCGCGACAACCCGGAGGAGCAGACCTTGAAGACCGACGCAGACGGCAAGGTCTCCATCACCTGGCCCGAGGCCGGGATGTACTGGGTCAACACCAGCTGGCGCGATCCGTCGGCTCCCGCGCGCGGCGAGGGCGAGGCACGCGGCAGCCCGCCGGTGGCTTCGGCCCAGTACACCGCCGTGTTGCAGGTCCTGCCCTGACCCTTCGTGGGTCGCGTGGAGCGCCTCCGCCGTTCGATCCGCGAGACGCGGGCGAGCGATCGGCGACGCGCGTCCTGATACCGCCGATGACCCAGCCTCCGGCCCGTCCGAATGGGGACGCGATCTGGAGCCTGGGCGGCGAGACCATGGGCACGACCTGGACCGTGCGCGCGGTCGCACCGCCCGACGTGACGCAGGGGGCTGTCGAGGCCGCGATCCAGGAGCAGCTGGATGCCGTGATTGCCGTCTTCAGCCCGTGGGAGGGCGACAGTGAAATCACGCGTTTCAACCACGCCCCGTCCGGCATGTGGGCGCTGTCAGAGGCGATGTGGTCGGTGCTGGACGCCGCCATGAACCTGGCCGACGACACCGACGGCGCGGTCGATCCGACGCTGGGAGCCCTGGTCGATCTGTGGGGTTTCGGGCCGCCGGGGCCACGTCCCGACAGCAGCCCCTTGCCGACGGATGAGGATGTCGCCGCCGCCCTGGCCGTCAGCGGCTGGCAGGGGCTGCGCCTGCATCGCGATGCGCGCGCGGCCATGCAGCCGGGCGGGCTGAGGCTGGATTTCGGCGGCATCGCCAAGGGCCACGCCGTGGACCGGGTGTCCGAGGCCCTGAGCGCGCTGGGCGTCACCTCTCACCTGGTCGAGATCGGTGGCGAGATGCGCGGCACCGGCGTCAAACCCGATGCCCAGCCGTGGTGGATCGGGCTGGAACCTCCCCCGGGTGGGCCAATCCCGCGCGCGGTCGCGGCCCTGGTCGATATCGCCGTGGCGACGTCCGGCGACTGGCGGCGCGGGTTCGAGCTGAACGGGACCCTGTATCCCCACACGCTGGAGGGTCGGACCGGCCGGCCGGTGACCAATGGCGTGGCCTCGGTCACCGTGTTTCACGCCAGCGCCATGATGGCCGACGCCTGGGCGACGGCCCTGACGGTCAGGGGCGCGGCGGACGGCATGGCGCTGGCCGAGGCCTACGGCCTGGCGGCCCAGATCCTGACGCGGACGCCGGGCGGTCTGGTGGAGGCGGTCAGCCCGGCGTTCGCCGCCATGCTGGAAGACCAAGGGTGACCCATGACGCCGGCCGGTGGCTATGGGCGGCCGTCTTCGTCGTCGCCTGGCTGGCCCTGACCGGCTGGATCGTCTGGCGCGCGCGGCGCAAGCCTGCGGTCGTCGTCCAGCCCGGCCACATCCTGATCGCGGTCGCCAGCCAGACGGGATTTGGCGACGAGCTGGCCGAGATGACGCGCGTACATCTGGGCGCGACGAGCCGCGCGGTCCGCGTGACCTCCTTCGCCGACCTGGATGTTCCGGACCTGATCGCCGCCGGGCGCGTGCTGTTCATCGCGTCCACGACGGGGGAGGGCGATGGGCCGGACAGTACGGCCCGGTTCGTGCGGCGGACGATGTCGAGCGCAGGCGCGGGTGAACTGTCGGGCCTGGCCTATGGACTGCTGTCGCTGGGCGACCGGTCCTATCGGGACTTCTGTGGCTTTGGCCGGGCGCTGGACGGCTGGCTGAAGGGGGCGGCCGCGACCCCGCTGTTCGACGCCATCGAGGTCGACAATGGTGACACAGCAGCGATCCGGCGGTGGCAGGCGGAACTGACGGCGCTGACCGGCTCGAACGCCTCACCTGACTGGACCGCGCCCGACCATTCGCCCTGGCGTCTGGTCGAGCGTCGCCTGCTGAACCCCGGCAGTCCGGGCGAAGAGGCCTGGCATCTGGGGTTCGAGCCGCCGCCGGGGGCCGCCGACTGGCAGGCCGGCGATATCGTCGAACTGGTGGGACCGTCGATCCAGGGGGCCCCGCAGATCCGCGAATACTCCGTCGCCTCCCTGCCGTCCGACGGTCGGGTGGAGTTGCTGGTGCGCCGCTTGCGCCGATCCGACGGGACGCCGGGCCTGGTGTCGGGATGGCTGACGGGAAGGCTGGCGTTGGGCGACACCGTACCGATGCGCCTTCGCGCCAACCCCGCCTTCCGCGCACCGTCGCCCGAGACGCCGATGATCCTGATCGGCAATGGGACGGGCCTGGCGGGGCTGCGGTCTCACTTGAAAGCCAGGGCCGAACAGGGTGGGGCCCAGACCTGGCTGATGTTCGGCGAACGGACGGCCGCGCACGACGCCTTCTATGACGACGAGCTCCATCGCTGGCTGGACACTGGTGTCCTCACCCGCATGGACCGGACCTTTTCACGCGACATCGGCGATGGGCGCTATGTGCAGGCCCTGATCGCGGCCAATGCCGTCACCGTCCGCGACTGGGTCGGGCGCGGTGCGGCCGTCTATGTCTGCGGCAGTCTCGAAGGGATGGCCGGTGGGGTGCAAGCGGCGCTGGAAGAGGTACTGGGCGAGCCCGGCCTGCGCGACCTGCTCGAGACAGGCCGCTATCGCCGCGACGTCTATTAGCGGCGGCGTCGCCCCTATCCCGACCCGATCGATCTGCTAGACGACGCGTCCCGGAACGGCCGCGCCCGCGCGACGTTGCCGGATTGTCCACTTCGTTTTCAGGTCCTTCATGAAGATCCGCGTCCGCGCCGAGCTCGTCTATCGCTTCGATCCCCCCACCGACGCGATCTACAAGATCCAGGTCGCGCACTGGCCGGGTCAGACAGTGCTGGAGGAACGGCTGGTCTCGGAGCCGTTGCAGGATTTCCATGAGGATCAGGACGTCGATTTCGGAGCGCGGACGCTGCGCGCTCGTCTGGGCGGCGAGGTGTCGGTCACCTATGAGGCGCTGGTCGACAACGGCACGCTGATGGGCCTGCCGCCGGTCGCGACCCAGCACGACTGGAACGACCTGCCGGCCGAGGTCCTGACCTATCTGTGGCCCAGCCGCTATTGCCCGTCGGACCAGTTCGGCCGCTTCGCCGAGCGCCAGTTCGGTGAGACCTCCGGTGGCGAGCGCGTGCTGGCGATCCTGGGCTGGATCACCGAGAACATCGACTATGAGGCGGGCGTTTCGGACTCCGAGACGACCGCCTCGCGCACCTTCATCGACCGGGCCGGGGTGTGCCGCGACTTCACCCACATGGGCATCACCCTGTGCCGGGCGTCAGGCATTCCGGCCCGCGCCGTCAGCGCCTTCGCCCATCAGCTGAACCCGCCGGACTTCCACGCCATCTTCGAGGTGTGGCTGTCGAACGGCTGGTGGCTGGTCGATCCGACGGGTCTGGCCCCGATCGAGGGTCTGGTGCGGATCGCCTGCGGGCGTGACGCGGCCGACATCGCCTTCCTGTCGACCCAAGGGACTTGCGAGATGGTGCGTCAGTCGATCACGGCGGTGGCCGACGACGCCGACGACCTGAAGGCGGCCTGAGCCTTAACGTCCCGGCCGGGCGCGATAGGTCTCGACGAAATCCAGCCGACGCAGGACCTTGTTGTCCGGATCGATCAGGACGTGAGCGCCGGCCGGTACGGCGATCGATCCGCGCCCGTCGGTCATCGCCACGGTCTGGACGACGCCGTCGATCTCGACCTCGAGCGGCATCGGGAACACTTCGCCGTCACCGGTGGTCCAGGACAGAGCGAGCGTGTCGCCCTCTCGCGTCTGGGTCAGGACGGGCAGGGCGGCATTGTAAAGGTAGCCCCGGAAGAACCAGCCATAGTCCCGGCCGGTGACCGTGTTGACGATGCGCAGGAAGTCAGGCGTCGAACGATAGATCGTGCTGAAGTTGCCGGGGGCCGGGTCAGGCCGACCATAGACCAGGGTCGTCACGGCTTCGTGGAAGGCCGCGTCGCCGATCAGCATCCGAAGCGAATGGGCGATCAGCGCGCCCTTCCAGTAGATGTCGTTGCCGGGCCCCGTCGCGCCCTTGTAGACCTCGTCCTCGCTCTTGGGCGTGCCCGAGACGACCGGATAACGGTTGACCAGATCCTGCTGCATCTTGGCCAGTTCGGACTGCATGTAACGGTCGCCGTGCAGCCATCGCGCATAGAGCGGCTGCATGTATGTGCCAAGCCCCTCGTGCAGCCACATGTCGTCGGCGTTCGAATTGGTCAGCTGGTTGCCGAACCACTCGTGCGACAGCTCGTGCTGCAGCAGCCAGTCGTACCCCCGCCCGTCCAGCTTGTAGCCATTGCCATAGGCGTTGATCGTCTGGTGCTCCATGCCCAGGTGCGGGGTCTCGACCACCCCCATCTTCTCGTTACCGAAGGGGAAAGGGCCGACGGTGGCTTCATAGAAGTCCAGCTGCTGCGGGAACTCGGCGAACAGGGCGGCGGCCTGGGCCGGATCGTCGGATTTCAGATGCCAGTACTGCATCGGGAAGGTGTTGCCGAAGCGGCTGTGATAGTCGGCGCGCAGCTCCGCATACGGGCCGATGTTGAGGGCGATGGCATAGGTGTTCGGGTGGGCCGCGCTCCAGTTCCACGTCGTCCAGCCGTCGCCGTGGTCCTGGGTGCCCAGGAACCGGCCGTTCGAGGGGGCCGACAGGCCGGTCGGAACGGTGATGTGCAGATCGACGCGGGCGGGCTCGGCCAGGGGGCTGTCGATACAGGGCCACAGCAGGTCGCAACCCTCGCCCTGGATGGCTGTGGCGATCCAGGGTTCTCCGGTGGGAGCGGTGGACCAGACGAAGCCGCCATCCCACGGCGCGTTGGGGGCCACGCGCGGTTTGCCGGCATAGGCGATGCGCAGTGTGGTCGTTTCGCCCGCCGCCAGTGGCCGGGGCAGGGCGACCGTCATTCGCCCTTCCGGGTTCGTCCATTCGGCCGGCTGCCCGTCGACCGACACGGCCGAAACCTCGAACAGCGTGTCCAGTTCGACCACCAGCCGGGCGACCGGGGCCGTCGCCGTGAAGGTCAGCTCCGCCACGGCGTCGATGGCCTTGTCGTCGGGCAGGACCTTGATCGACAGATCCGCCAGGTCGATGCGCAGCGCCTCCTGCTCGGGCGTGCGCGGTTGGTCCGTCAGCAGGGTGAAGGCGGTCGATTCGCGGGGCGGGGTGTCCTGGGCGGTAGCGGTAGTGGCCAGCATCGTGGCGGCGAGAACGGACAGGACGGTTCGCATCGGGGCTCCTCGGGACGAGGGTCGAACCTACGCGGTGCGGTGGAATTGAAAAAGGCCGGTGTTTCCACCGGCCCTTTCCGAAATCACGATGCGCCGACGATCAGGCGGCGGCTTGCTCGGCCAGCTTGGCCTTGACCTGACGCTTGATGCGCTGGGCGGCGACCGACAGCTTCTCGTCGTCAGCCTTGACGATGAAGGGGTCCAGCCCACCCTTGAAGTCCAGGGTGCGCAGCGCGGCGTTCGAGATGCGCAGGGTATAGGACTGACCCAGGGCTTCGGACGCCAGCTTGACCTTCTTCAGCGACGGCAGGAACCGGCGCTTGGTCTTCACATTCGAGTGGCTGACCAGGTTACCGACCATCGGGCCGATACCGGTGAGTTCGCAACGACGTGACATCGTCAGTTCCTTAAGAAGCGCGGCGTCCACACCGAAGGCTTGGGAGACGCATGAAACAAATGCGCGCGGGGTGGCTCCCCGCGCGAGAGGGGGCCGTATAGAGGAACCGATCGCGCGCCGTCAAGGCTGGCAGGCATGAAACCGGCAAGGACGCCGTCGTTCATGCGTCGTTCAATCGCCAACTTCCAATGCTTAAGGTACTGCGGCCGATACGTCAGCCCTGGACACAGCCCCGAACGAGAGATCGCCGATGACCCTGCCTCGCTTCGTCCTTCGTACCCTCGCCGTCGCCGCGCCCGCCGTGGCCGGTGCCGTGCTGCTGGCCGCGCCGTCGTCGGCCCAGGCCCCGAGCGCAGAGCCCCAGCCCGGCTATTGGGAATACACGACCAATGCCGTGGGCATTCGCAGCACGGAACAGAAATGCGTCCGCCCCAGTGAGATCAATCGTTTCTTCGGCGGCCTGTCCACGCGCCGCTGGCGCTGTGTCTATCCGACGCGCGAGGTCGGCAACGGCAATGCGCGGTTCGAGGGCACCTGCACCGATCCGCGCGGTCGCCGGGTGAACGTCCGCCTGCGGGGCCCCTATCAGGCCGAGAGCTTCCGCTTCTCGGGCGGGGCGCAGCTGGCGCGCGGGACGCCCTATCTGCCGGCCAGCATCACGGCCCACCGGCTCTCGGCCGTCTGCCCGGCCAACGCCGAGTACTTCTGAACCAGGGGCTTGTCGGACGACGACGGTTGGTGGCCAATGCGGCAACGCTATTGGAGCATCCGTCATGATCGATCGCCGCCGCCTGATGTTCACCGCCGCCGCCGGGGCCAGCCTGATGGCGACCGGCCAGGCGATCGCTGCTCCCCAAACGGCGACCAGTGCGTCCGCCGCGCTCAAGACGGTCATGGACACCATCGTTCAGGAGGCGCTGCTGACGTCGCCCGAACTGCTGACCCAGCTCGGGTTCGACAAGGGGCCGAACGCGGCGATGAAGGCGAAACTGGACGACCGGTCCCAGGCCAAGGTCGAGGCCGATCAGGTCAAGTTCCGCGCCCATATCGCCGACCTGAAGGCCGTCGACCGCGCCGCGCTGAACGCCGACGAGACGGTCTATTTCGATACGCTGGAGTTTTTCGGCGATACCGCAATCGAGGGCTATGGCTTCGGCTATGGCGGTGGCGGGTTTGGACCCTCGCCCTATACCGTCAGCCAGCTGACGGGATCGTATCAGTCGATCCCCGACTTCCTGGATAGCCAGCACTCCATCGAGACGGCCGAGGACGCCGAGGCCTATCTCGGCCGCGTTTCGGCCTTCGCGACCGCGCTGGATCAGGAAACCGAACGGATGCAGCGCGACTTCGCGGCCGGGGCCGTGCCGCCGGACTTCGTCATCGAGCGCACCCTGACCCAGATGAATGCTACGATGGCTCCGGGCGCGGCGGCGACGACCCTGGTCCAGTCCATCGTCCGCCGGACGGCCGAGAAGGGCATAGCCGGCGATTGGGGCAGCCGCGCCGAGGCCATCGTCAACGACGCGGTCTTCCCCGCCCTGGCCCGGCAGGCCGACGAGTTGAAGGCGCGCCAGGCCGGTGCGACCCATGACGCCGGAGTCTGGCGGCTGCCGAACGGCGAGGCCTTCTATGACTACGGCATCAAGAGCTACACGACGACGACGCTGAGCGGCGACGAGATCCACCAGATCGGTCTGGACCAGCTGGCCGAGCTGACCGCTCGCGCCGACGTCCTGTTGCGGGCGCAGGGCATGACGCAGGGCTCGGTCGGCGAACGGATCGCGGCGCTGGGCGACGATCCGCAGTATCTGTATCCCAATACCGACGCGGCCAAGGAAACCCTGCTGGCGGACCTGAACGCCCAGGTGATCGAGGTGCGCCGCCGGATGCCGGAGTATTTCGGCCGCCTGCCGACCTCCGGCGTGGAGATCCGGCGGGTGCCCAAGGCGATCGAGGCGGGCGCGCCGGGCGGCTACTACAACTCGCCTTCGCTGGATGGGTCGCGGCCGGGAGCCTATTACATCAACCTGCGCGACACGGCCGAATGGCCCAGGTGGCAGCTGCCGACCCTGACCTATCACGAGGCGGTTCCCGGCCATCACCATCAGATCAGCCTGGCGCAGGAAAAGGCGGATACGCCGCTGTTGATGAAGGTGCTCGGCTTTTCGGCCTATTCGGAGGGCTGGGCCCTGTATGCCGAACAGCTGGCCGACGAGATGGGGATGTACGAGACCGACCCCATCGGCAAGATCGGCTATATCCAGTCCGCCATGTTCCGCGCCACGCGTCTGGTGGTGGACAGCGGCATGCATGCCAAGCGCTGGAGCCGCGAGCGGGCGATCGCGTTCATGACCACGGCCTTGGGGGATTCACCGACGGCGGTGACCACCGAGATCGAACGCTACTGCGTCTGGCCGGGCCAGGCCTGCTCCTACAAGCTGGGTCACAACAAGTGGGTCGAACTGCGCAACCGCGCCCAGACGACGCTGGGCGACCGGTTCGACATCAAGGGCTTCCACGACGCCGGCATGAACACCGGTGGCGTGCCGCTGACGGTGCTGGACCGCGTCATGACGGAATGGATCGCCGCGCAGAGGGCCTAGACCGTCAGACCCTCCTCGCGCCGCAAGGCGTTGTGGATGTCCGTGGCGGCGACGGCCGCCTCCGCGGTGGCCACGGCGATCTGATTGAGGCCGCGCACCACGTCGCCTGCGGCGTACAGCCCGGGAACGCTGGTTCTCTGATGAAGATCGGTCTCGACCCGGCCGTCCTCCTCGCTCAGCCGTGCACCGATGGCTGACAGCAGGTCGGCATTCGCGACCGTGCCCAGCGCGGAATAGACGGTGTCGAAGGCGCTGTACTGACCGTTCCAGCACAGGGCGGTGACGCGGTCGCCTTCCAGTCGGACGTTCTCGATCGCCGTCTCCACCAGATCGATGCCGAGCCTGTCCAGCGTCGCACGGTCCGTCAGAGCCTCCGGGGCACCGGTGTGAATCAGGGTGACCCGGTCGGAATAGGAGCGCATGAAGGCCGCTTCGCGCACGCCCATGTCGCTGTCGCCGATGACGGCGATCCGCTGGTCGGTGGCCTCGAACCCGTCGCAGATCGGACAGATGCGGACCAGGGCGCGTTCGATCGCCCGCTCCACCCCCGGCAGGTGCGGGTGGTTGTCCACCACGCCTGTCGCCATCAGCACCGCCCGCGCCGTGACCGTCCGCCCGTTGAGCGTGGCCGCGAACAGGCCGCCGACGCGCGTCAGGCGCTCGACCCGGCCTTCTTCGATAGCCGCGCCGTATTCCAGGGTCTGCTCGCGCATCCGGGCCAGGATGGCGTCGCCGGTGATCCCGGCGGGAAAGCCCGGCATGTTGTGGCTGACGGGGATCCAGCTCGCCCGGGGGGCACCGCCGTCGGCCACCAGGACGCTGCGCCGGAACCGCCCCAGATAGGTCGCCGCCGTCAACCCTGCGGGTCCGGCCCCGACGATCAGGACATCGGCGCTTGTGGTCGCGTCGCTCACCGGGTGACCCAGAAGGTCGGCCAGTAGTCGCTGGCCACGCCGTTGCAGTCGGCCATGCCGCTGCTGGACTTCAAGACGAAACCCCGGTCGGTCCAGGTCCAGCTGGACGCCGTTCCGCAGTCGCCCAGGCCCCGGCCCTTGTCGAAGGCGTCGATCACCCGCGTGGCCGGATCGTAGGCGGCGTTGACCAGCAGATCGAGCGGCTCGCCCGTGCTGGGGAAGGTCAGGCGGCGCGGATTGCTGCCGTCGGGTCGTGTCGTGAAATAGGCGTTGGAAAAGTTGTAGGCCCCCGCACCGCACGGCACGCCCCACAGCACGGTATCGGCGTCCAGACGGGCCGAGACGATGGCCGACTGCAGATCGGGATTGAAGTCGGTGTCGGCGCGGCATTGGACGACGTCGGGCATGCGTTCGATGGTGGCCGGCAGCGTCTGGCCTTCCTGATCGCCATAGCGGCCTTGCGACACCGCTGCGGCGGGCGTGACCACGGGCACGGTCGGTGCCGCCGGTACGCTGGAGGACGGTCGGGTGCCCTTGCGGATCAGGGCTGTCGTCGTCCCCAGACGCCCCTGGCGCTCGTCGATCCAGAGCAGCGACGCCGCCGCGCCATTCAGGGACAGGGGTAGGGTGCCGGCCCTCGATGTCAGGATCATCGACTGCCCCTGCGTCATGGCGGCGATCAGAGCATCGACGGCCTCGGCGCGAACCTGCACCACCGGATAGTCGGCGTCATCGCTGATGGAGTCCGTGGCGGCGATGACCTTCGTGTCCGCTACGCCGGCCGTGACCGGACCGGCGAAATCGCTGTCCTGCGCCCACGCTCCCAGCAGGATCGTGGGCCTGGCGTCCGGCCCGGCGGCGATCGCCACCCGAACCCAGCCGACCCCTTCCGTCGCGTGGCCGAAGGCGGCGCAGCTGTTGGCGTTGTCGCACACGACATACCAATCTCTGAAGGTGCGCTCGCCCGGTTGATCCGCGGCCGGGACGATCCTGGGATGGACGGCCGCGCCGGGTCGGCTCTCGGCGCTGCTCGCGACGGAGCCGTCACCGCACGCCGCCAGGGCGAACCCGGCGAACACCAGGGCTGTCAGCCGCATCATCGCCTCCCCACCGAAGGCCCTGACGTGACGTCAGGCCTTGCGCAGTTCCGACGGCTTGTGGGCCGCCCTGGCACCGGTCTTGGTGCTCTCGACCAGATATTCGGGATTATCCTTCGACGCCGCAACCTTGTGCGTCTTGATCTTTGTGGGAGAGGTCAGCTTGCGCACGACCTTTCCCTTCGTGGTGCCCTGACTGTGGTCCCACGCGACCTGATCGCCGGCCTTGAAGGTTTTTTCCGTCATGCTGGCTTGCCCGTCTCTGGCCTGTTGTTCAGGACGGCCCGCATCAGGTCTGGATCGATCAGAACGGGCATTTCGCAAAAGGTCACGATCCAGGCCTGGATCAGGGCTTCGGTGTCGTCGTCTGGCGTCTCGGTCATCGTGCCAGAACACGCATCCCAGGCCGGGGTTCAGCTTGGCCGCAGACGGCGCAACGGTTTTTTGTGACGCGGCGGGGCGATCGACGGTCCAGCCGTCGTCAGTGCATCGCCTCGGCGATCCCCAGGCCCGCGAAAAGGATTACGCCCCAAAGGCCGACCGTCGCGACGACGGCGAAGACGATCGAGCGTCGGGCCGACCATCTGACCCGGTCATCCGGGACGCACCTGACCGTCCGGGACACGCCGAGGTGCGGGCGGAGCGCGGCCTTACTGTAGTGCATCGTGCCGGCCATGCTCGTCTCCTCAGTGCGTCGTCGTCCTACCCTGTCGGCCTTAACGCCCCGCTGAAAGCCATGGTTGCGAAATCCCTACCACCGCTGCGCCCGGCCATCAGGGTCACTCCGCAAACGGGAACGATGGCGCAAAGGCCACAGTCACGGTTGAATCCCAAAGCGACGTTCTATGAAGCTGGAAGTCCTTTTGTGCATGTGCGAACGTTTACTTCTCGTTAGGGGTGTGGGGACGGAATGAGCATCGCGGATGTTTCGACTTCGACGTGGAATGTTCGCCCGGCGAAACCGATGCTTCCCCGCGGTGGCAAGCCGGCGGACCTGGCATTGGCCCGGTGCGTCGATCTCCTGATCGCCATTCTCGCCCTGGTGTTTCTGGCCCCTCTGCTGGTCGTCCTGGCGATGCTGGTGATGGCGCAGGACGGCGGCCCGGCTGTTTTTGGTCACCGGCGCGTCGGTCGTCACGGCAAGACGTTCAGGTGCCTGAAGTTTCGCAGCATGGTGACCGACGCCGATACGCGCCTGACCCGTCACCTGGAGATCAATCCGGCGGCGAGGGCCGAATGGGCTGTGGACCACAAGCTGCGCAACGATCCACGCGTCACGCCGCTGGGTCGGTTCCTGCGGCAATCCAGCCTGGATGAACTGCCGCAGTTGCTCAATGTTCTGCGCGGCGAGATGTCCCTGGTCGGGCCGCGTCCGATCGTGGAGGGCGAGATCCATCGCTACGGCCGATATTTCGCCCACTATTGCCGTGTGCGTCCTGGCATCACCGGGCTGTGGCAGGTGATGGGTCGCAACGACGTCTCCTATCGGCGGCGTGTTGCCCTGGACGTCACCTACGTCCGTCGATCCAGCGCCTATACCTATTTCGCGGTCCTGGCGCGCACCGTTCCCGCCGTCCTGAACCGCCAAGGCGTCTACTGAGCCACTCAGCAAGCTCGCGCGACCCGAGATTTGACGGTAGGCATAGTTCGGCAGTGACCATGCGGGGTTCTGTCCGTTCAGGGAAAGTTCGATGACGATCCTCGTCACCGGGGCCGCGGGCTTCGTCGGCATGCATGTCGCCCATCGCCTGCTGAACAACGGCGAGGCCGTGATCGGCGTCGATAACTTCAACACCTATTACGATCCTGCGCTCAAACGACACCGGGCGGAGCAACTGGCGTCCAGGGCCGGCTTCCGCATGGTGGAGGCCGATATCGCCGAACCGCAGGCCATGATCGATCTGGTACGCCACCACGCGGTCAGACGCGTGATCCATCTCGCGGCCCAGGCCGGTGTGCGGTATTCGATCGACAATCCCTTCGCCTATGAACGGTCGAACCTGGCGGGCCATCTTTCGATGCTGGAGGCGTGTCGACACGCGAGCATCGATCACCTGGTCTATGCGTCGTCCAGTTCCGTATACGGGGACAGACCATTGGAAGGGGCGGGTTTTCGGGAGGACGACCCGACCGTCTCGCCGGTATCGCTTTACGCCGCTACCAAGCGGTCGTGTGAACTGCTCAGCCAGAGCTATGCCGCCCTGTACGGATTTCCACAATCGGGGCTTCGCTTCTTCACCGTCTACGGCCCGATGGGCCGACCCGACATGGCCTATTTCGGGTTCTCCGAGAAGATCATGCGCGGTGAGCCGATCAGCGTGTACGGCGAGGGCCGGATGGCGCGGGATTTCACCTACATCGACGATATCGTCGATGGAATCCTCGGCGTTCTGGAGAAACCCCCGGCCTTCGGGGGCCATGAAATATACAATATCGGGGATTCAAAGCCGGTCGGCCTAATGGACATGATCGAGATTTTGGAGCGCACCCTCGGTCGCGAGGCGATCAAGATCATGCGGCCGATGCAGCCCGGCGATGTGACGGCAACCTATGCCGACATCACCAAGCTCAGTGCCCTGACTGGCTATGCGCCCAAGGTCGGGCTTGCCGAAGGTCTGCCCCGGTTCGTGGAATGGTGGCGCGGCTGGGATGGGCGGAACCATAGCGCCTGAGCCTCATCGCGGCGGCGATCGCGCTGCAAAGGTCCCGCGCAGAAAGCCGATCGACCAGCCAAGATGCATGATCATGGCGGCCGGCCCGGCACCGTATCCGCAGGGCGGTGCCTTTGAGCGAATGGCCGCTGCCACACCGCCCGCCAAGGTCGCGGCGATCCATAGCGAGGCCGGGCCGGTCAGCAGCAGAAACAGGGGATCGACCGCGATTGACAGGGCCGCGCCGACGAGCCCGATCAGGACTGCGGGGGCCACGACAGCGGGCAGGGCCTGGCGCAAACGAACGCCGGCCCCGTGCAACCGGATCGTTCGGATTCGACCGCGCCCATAGTTCACATACTGTCTGAACAAGGCGCGTGGATCGCTTCGCGGGAAATAGTGGATGGCCAGGTCGCTCTCGAGCCAGAGCCGCGCCCCGGACCGTGCCAGGCGAACATCGAGTTCGGCGTCTTCATTGTGGGTGAAGTCGGGATTGTAGCCATTGACGCGCGTGAACGCCTCGGTCCGCATCAGGGCATGGTGGCCATGCTCGATCCAGCCGCTGCGCCCTCCGTTGCGATGCGCCGCGCCGCCGGCACCGATCCTGGAGTTCTGTGCCGTCGCGGCCGCGATCTGGAAGCAGGTTCGCCCGACGCTCAGCATCGGCACGACGACGGAGTCTGCCTGCGTTTCGATCGCCGTTGTCACCAGCCGCTCGACGAAGCGTGGTGGATAGTCTGCATGGGCGTCGAGGCGCACGAAGAACCGGTAGCCGCTTCCAAAGGCCGCGACGGCGGCGTTGATCCCCGCGGACTGAAGCCGCGCGGGGTTGGGCAGAAGCCGCACCCGGGAATCCCGCCGTGTCCAATGAGCGATGATATCGACGCTGGTGTCACGGCTGCCACCGTCGACCACGATCAGCAGGGACGATGGCCCCATCTCCGCCACCTGGCATTCGATCAACGCAGCGAGGTGATCCTGTTCATTCAGGCACGGGATCACGATCAGAACCGGTTCGGTCACGCCCCGGGCTCCATCAGCAGAGCCACCAGCGCGCGACAGTCGGCGGCATCCGATATCAGCGCCTCGACCGGAACGGCCTGCGCCCGGCGTTCCAGCGTCGCATAAGTGGCCGGGGTCAGCGCCCGGAAAAAAGGGTTCAGGTCCGCGTCGACGTCGTGGATCAACACACCCGCCTTCCACCTCGCCAGCCAACGACCCGTCTCGACCTGGCGCAGGGCGATGAGGGGTCGGCCGAAGGCGCTGCCCTCATAGAGGCGGTTGGGCAAAAGCCAGCTCGAGTTCAGGCCTTCTTCGTAGAAGTCGATGCCCCAGACCAGATGCACCTGCTGATAGTGAGAGGCCAGGTCCTCGGATCCATAGCGACCGTGAAAGTGAAGGCCGGGCACGTCGGCGACCAGGGCCTCGAACGACTTGCCAAACACCGCGCCTGAAGGGATGCCGCGAATATCCACTTCGATGCGACCGGGATTTTCCCGAACCAGCCGCGTCAGCACCTCGAGGGATTTCCGACACCGCAGCATACCGAACCAGCCGATCCGCCAAGGGTGGGGGGGAGGTGGCGCGGAGGACGTCACGGACCGGCCCCGGGGCGCGAGGATCTTGTTCTCGATCAGGTGCCGGGGCGGTCCCGACGGGTGGAAGTGTCCGAAGTAGGCGCTGTCGAAGGCCGGCGAACTGACCACCACCCTGGCGACGCGGCGCATCAACAGCCGTTCCAGCCACCGAAGCGCTCGGGCCTTGATGCCCGACCCCAGCATCACCCGATGGATGTCCAGAACCTCATAGGTCAGTGGCGGCCGGTCGCGGGTCAGGGCCAGCCCGACGACCGCCAGCACGAGCATCTCGAGGTTGCGGGCGACGACAGCCGAACATCCGCTGACGCGGTGCCGAAGCGCGGCGGGATTCAGCAGCACGCGGACGACGGCCAGGGCGCGCTGTCCCAACGCCGCGTCGCGGGTGCGGCCGAGAACTTCGGTGCTCCAGGCGTCGGGGACCTTGGTCTCGTCGCGTGTGAACCCGGCGAGTTGGACCCTGGCTCCGCCTTCCACCAGCATCTCGCATCGTCGCTTGACGGCGGGATCCGCTACATTGGGGACCAGATAGGCGATCCGCGGCGACGCGGACGCAGGTCCGGTGCCGGGCCGGGTGGCCGGGCGAATGGATCGCGGTGACGGGGCCATCGCGGCTACAGCGTCTGCACCGGAGGAACCAACGCTGGCTTTCGCCACGCCAGCAGGTCGGCGACCTGTTCGGTGACCGCGACGCGAGATCCGCGAAACACAAGGGCGGCGGCCACCGCGCCCAGGCCTCCGGCCAGACCGATGCTGACGGTCAGGACCAGGCTGGACATCTCCACCCCGACAGCAAGCAGAAGCGGAAGCGCGCAGCCGACGACGACGCCCCCGGCGATCGGCAGGGCGGGCAGACACGCGCCCAGTTGCGCCCTGACGTCCACTGGACCCTCACGTCCCGCCATGAAAATCCGCAAGGGAACCGATAGAAGCGTCGATGCGGAATAGGCGGCCGCGGCGCTGACCAGGCCAAATTTGACGCCGATGAAGACGGCCCCGCATCGGGTGACCATCTCGACGATGCCGATTGTTCTCAGTTCGCTGGATCTGTTCTGCGTGATGAACAGGTCGCTGACCGCGTGTGCAAAGCCCAGCCCGGCCAGCGCGGGTGCCAGGGCGGCCAGGACATAACCCGCCTGCCTCCACTGGTCCCCCAGCAGGACATGAACCATCGGAACGGCGATGCATGTCAGAAGCACCGAGCCGGGCATGACGATCAGACACAGCCGTTCCACGAGTTTCAGATAGGCGACACGATAATGGAGCGGGTGGGCCCTCAGTCTCGCCATGACCGGCAGGCCCGCCTGGGTGATGGGCTCGATCAGGTTCTTGCCGGGCATCTGGAACAGCGCCTGTGCGCGATTGAATTGTCCCAGAGAGGCGGCACCCAGGGCATGGCCGATCAGAAACGGCGCTGCATTGTTCGATACGAAAACAGCCAGAGAGAACACCGAGGTATTGGCGCCGAACTTCAGCAGGTCCTTCACGCCCGGGATCATCGCCGGCCGACCTGGCCGCCAGCGGCTCAGAACGACGGTGAGTACGCTGCTCAGGAGTGAACCCAGCAACGAACCGATCACCAGCGCCCAGACGTTGCGCCATGCAAACGCCAGTATGAGTGTCGCGACTGTCTGGATGCCGACCATCGTCATGTCGATCGCGGCGATGTGGTTGAACCTCAGGTCCCGGTTCAGCATCGCATAGTGCTGGGTCGTAAAACCGCTGAGCGCGAAACCACCCAGACTTACCAGGATGATCCACAGGACGACGGGTTCGTGGAAAAACACGGCGACCACGGGTGCCAGGGCCGCGATGATCAACATCAACGCCGTCGTGGTGGCGGCATTGAACCAGAAAAGGAATGAAATCTCCTGCTGTGAGACTTCGCCTTTCCGCATCAGGGCGGACGTCAGGCCAAAGTCCTTGAACATGTCCGCCAGGGTCAGCACCAACCCCGAGATCGCAGCCAGGCCGAAATCGCGGGGAGAGACCAGCCGGGCGATGATGGTGGTGGTCAACAGCGTGAGCGTCAACGCGAACGCCCGACGGCCCAGAAGGACCAGCGCGCCCCCCTTCGCGCGCTTGTGAACTTCCTCTACGTCCAAGGCACAGTTCCTAGGAACCAGAGCTCTTCAGACGATCCTCGATCACGTTGCGGTCCCGACGGCTCGAGGGCGAGAGGCGCCGCTGATACTTCCGGAGACGTTCGGCCCAGACGTTCAGCTTCCCTGGCTCCGTCGTCGGCTGCCGTTGCGAGAAGGACAGATCTTCCCACGAAGGCGCCCCAGCCACCTTGGTTTCACGATACCAAAGGTTTCCATAGAGTTGGGTTCTCTGGCCTGCCAAGTGATCGTAGTTCGCCTTGACGCCGTGCATCGTATTGTTGCCCGGCGAAAAGATGACGATGCTGTTGTTCTTCGTCTGAGTTTTGACGGTGTCGCACCAGTCCCATGGAACCCAGCATCGATCCTGGTCGGCGTTACCTTCCCAGAAGGCCTGAACGTAGCGGTATGCCTCTCGGAACCTCAAGTAATGCGTGTGATGTTCCAGGGTGTCGGACCCCGCATGGGGGTTCACATTGACCATATAGGTCAGCGCCTTTTTCCGAATGTCCGGATGGGGGCTGATCTCATACCCGTCGAGATATTTTTGAATGCCCGAGTCTGCAAACACCGCCTCCGAAGCGATTTCGAACTTCTCGGCCAGCGCGTTCTGAAACGCGTCGCCCACGAGAAAGTCGTGCAACTGAGCGATAATAGGGGTCTTGGGCGCTGTGAGTCGCAGCGTCATCCCGTAACCTTCACATGCGCTGTTCGTGGTCCGGTCAATGGCGCGTTGCCGATGCCATTTTACATACTGATCCCGATCGATGACGCAGCCCGGGAAGTCGATAATCTTGTAGCCGGCTTCAAAAAGACGTTCGAAAAGCGCATCGTCATTGGCTGCAGGCTCGAGATTTATCTCGGTTGACTGCGTGATGTCTTGAAAGTGGGGATCGCTGAAGAAATCTTCGATGTAGATATGATCGAACGGATCGGTCGAGACCTCCGCGTTCTTGATCTTTTTGATCAGATAATCAAACTGCACCTTCACCTCCCCAGATTGGTCAATCATACCGTGCGGCCGGGGCCGTCATCCACAACAATCAGCCGCAACAGTTCGCGAACGCCACTACTGCGTGAGTCGCGCCACACTTGTCGGGTGCCGATTTGGGCTCAGGGCTGGAACAGGCTACGAAATTTCCGTGATGACCTGGCTCCGTGACAGCCGTTTTGCTCGCCGTTGCCGCAGCCTGTTCGGTGGCGCGCCCTCCGAGGCGATCAGGGCAGGGCTTCGCCGTGCTCTGCTGGATCTGGCGCGAGACAATCCCTTCTGGAGCGCGCCGGATATCGACGGTGCCACCTGGGTGTGTCTCGATCCATTTCGGTCTCTGGTCAGCGCGCGAGGAGCCCGGGCCGGCAATTGGCTCGTGCTTTGCCGGGGCGCATCGCGGTCCACGACGATGCGGCTGACGATCAGGCCTGGCCGGCGCGGAAACATCGTCGTGATGGGTCCGACGACGGCCTATAGCGGGTCGATCCTGATCGAGGGCGACGACTGTCTGGTGTGTCTGGGAGGAGACTCCTCCTGGCCGAACGAGATCGAGCTGAGGCTGTCCACGTCGAAAGCCAACTTCCTCTGGGGCAGAGGAAGTTCCTCGAATGGTCTGCGCGCAATCCTGGAGGGCAGGGCAGGGTCCGCCGTCGTAGGCGACGACAGCATGTTCGCTCGCGATACCCATCTCTATACGTCCGACCTGCACGCCGTCGTCGATGACACGACGGGGGAGTGGCTGAACCCGCCAGACAGCGTGGCGATCGAAAATCATGTCTGGATCGGTCACGGGGCCATGATCATGAAAGGGGCCGTGATCGGATCAGGGTCGATCGTGGGGGCTCGATCCGTCGTGACGGGAGAAATCCCGGCCAACAGCGTCGCCTCGGGTGCGCCTGCGCGCACCACCCGCCGGGGCGTGCGGTGGATACGGGATAGGGAGCCCTTGTCGGCGGAAGCGGTCTCCAGTCGTCAGGGCGACGGAGCGGAGCACCGGTCCTAGCCCATCACATCGCGGCACAGTCGGTCCAGACGTTCCTCGAACGTGTCCATCAGATTCGCCAGTCGCCTTGGATCGCTGAGCTGGCCCGGCGTCTCTGTCGCCAGGCGCGCAAGCCCGCGTGTCGCCATAGCGACGTCCAGTCGGGTACTCGGCAGAGGTTCGTAGAATTTCAGAGGCGCGCCGAACTGGAACGCCACCGTCTTCGCCGTCGCCCGTGCGCGACCGAGCGCCCCAAGATCGCCGCCCCGGAGAAAGGGAAGGTTATGGAAATGCAGGTCCACGCCCAGCGATCCCGCCCAGTCGCACCATTTGGAAGGCTCGAAGCGCGGCGACAGGACCACTCCGATCCAGGGCGTGCGCACGGCGTCGGCCACGATGGCCCCGTGCATGGCCTCGGTCAGCAGCTTTTCCAGCGACGATATCTGCCGGATCGTTTCTTTGGAGTCGGCGGTCGGGTCGACGAATTCGATACCCAGACGCTCGCAGATCGGGCGCCAGTTCCAGGCCTCCATCGTCCAGACGTGTGGCATGAAACCGACGCCGGCCCTCGGCTGCGTGGAGAGCAGATCGGTCATGCGCCCGATCATGATCGCCGGGTCGCCGACGATCCGGTCCGGGGGAAGGTCGAAATATGAAGCGGTCATGGGGCCGCGAACGCCATAGACATTCCAGGCCTCATCCAGGGTCGGCAGTGTCCCCTTCGATCCCGCGCCCGCCCCCAGGACGAACTTTCGAGCCCCAGGGTTCAGGCGGTCACTGTAGTAGGATTGAAGGATCGTGCCGATCCCGAACAGGGTATCCTCGCCCTGATGATCGATGAGACCAGGCGCGACGCGGTCCCAGAACCATGCATTGAGATCATCGCCGAAGTTGCCCCTCTCCATGTGGCAGTAGAGCAGATTCATCGGGGATCTCCGGTTTGGGCGACGACGAAGGCCCGCAGCTTTGCGGCCAGGTCGGCGACGACCCCGTCGCGGGAGAACCGCTCGGTGGCGTGGGCGTGAGCGGTCGCCGCCAACCTCGCGCGGCGGGACGGTTGGCTCGCCAGCGCAATGATGCGCTCGGCGAACGCCTCCGGATCGTCAGCGATCTCGGCATGGACACCGTCGACGAAACCCAGCCCCTCACAGCCCAGCGTGGTCGTCACAATGGCGCGCCCCTTGGCGGCCGCCTCGATCAGCTTGATCCGTGTGCCGCTGCCGGTGTGGATGGGAGCGATGACGATGTTTGCCCGTGCGTAATAGGGATCGACATCCGGGACATCGCCGGCGACCGTTATGCCCGGGTATTGGGCCAGAGCGAGAATCTCAGCGGAGGGTCGCAGGCCGACGAGTTGCAACTGGATCGTGTCGCCCAGACTGCGACGCACGATCGGCCAAACGTCCTTCACGAACCACTCTACCCCCTGGGCATTGGCGAAATAGGAGAACGTCCCCACGAAGAGCACCGTCGACGGTGCATCGTCTGTCTCGGGCTTTGCCGGTTTGAACTGCGTCGCGTTAGGGACGACCCAGGCGCTGCACCCTGTCATACCTTTAAAGGCGTCCGAATCGGCCTGGGAACAAAGACTTAGGACATCCCACTGTTTGACGACGCGACGCTCTGACCTTTTCAGCCAGGCAAGCTCACGTTCGAACTTCCATTTCCACAGGACGTTTGGCGCATCGGCTAGGCATCTTTCGAAGACGCGGGATTCGATGTCGTCCAGATCAAGGACCATCGCTCCACCGAGCGACCTTGGGTCAAGAACGGACTCCAGCCAGATCGCGCTTCTCAGGCGAAACGCCAGGATCAAGTCGTATTCACGCGAAAGTCGCTTTCGATAGGCGCGCCGATCCTGCGGGCGCGCGCGGCCATCGACATAGTTCAGTCTGAGCAACGCACGCAGCGGGCGGCCGACCCGGGAGCGCGCCGTTTCATGACGCGCCTTGCGTTCTTCGGTCATTGTGGGTTCTTGCCGCCCTACAATTTCGGCCACGCCATATTCGGGATAGGCGACCGGCGACTGGGGCAAAACCATCGTGACATCGCCAAGCTGGCGCAGGGCTTCGAGATGCAGGAACGCCCGCTGAGGAGACCCCCCTCCCTTGGGGTCCGGCAAGTCCTGCGTGACGAAAAGTATCCTCATGGTTGTCAGTCTGATTATGTTGCAGTGCGAAGGCCAGTCGTTTGAAGGATCGCTCCGAACTTTCACAGGCCACTGTTACATCGCGGCGCCCGGGCCATTCGTCGGCCGGTCGCTCCGTTCATTTTCGAGGTCGCGAACCCATGGAATCCAGCCTGTTCTCGATCGTGGTGATCAACTTCAACTACGAGCGCTACCTGCGCGCGGCGATCGACAGCGCCCTGGCCCAAACCTATCCGGCGGTCGAGGTGATTGTCGTCGATGACTGTTCCACCGATGGGTCGCGGGCGGTGATCGAATCCTATGGCGCTCGGGTCGTCGCCTGCATGCAGACCCGCAACGCGGGCATGTCGGCCAGCGCCAATGCCGGATTTCGTCGGTCCAGTGGCTCGCGTGTGCTGTTTCTGGATGCCGACGACGTCCTTCATCCGGACGCGCTCGAAGTGTTCGCCTCGCGCTGGGACGAGGGTGTCGCGCAGGGCCAGTCCCGCCTCGAGCTGATCGATGGCGACCGACCGAGCGGAAGCGTCTATCCGCCCTACGAGACCCCCTTCGGCGGTCCCGATGTGCGCGCCGATCTTCTTCGCCGAGGCCGATACCAGACGAGCGTGACCAGTGGTCTGGCATTCGCACGCGACGCTCTGGACAAGGTCATGCCCATCCCGGAACAGGCCTTTGACCGGTCGGCCGACGGCTATCTCGCGACCGTGGTGCCCCTGTACGGAACGGTCATCTCGATCGACCGGCCCCTGGGCGGGTATCGGCGGCACACCGCCAACCACAGCGGCTTCCAGGCGGACATCGCCAGGCGCGCGCGCTGGCGTATCGCTCATGACGAGCACCGCTACGATGCCCTCCGCGTGCATGCCGCTCGAAATGGACTGGATGTCGCGCGGAGCCCTGGTTTGAAAGACCCTCAGCACCTGGAAGAACGCCTGGCATCGCTGTGCTTTGACCCGGAGGCTCATCCCTATGTGCAGGACGCCCGTCTGGAACTGGGCCTCCAGGGCATCAAGGCATCTTTCGCCCTGGATCAGAAGTTAAAGCGCAAGCTCGTCGGCGCGCTCATTTTCGCAGGCGTCGGACTGGCACCCCATTCGGTCGCCAGAAGGATACTGAGCTGGAAGATGGAACGCAGCAGCCGCCCGGCCTTCATTGACGCGCTGTCAGGCTGGCTGCGCCGTCGGCTGGGATGACTTGAGGCACGAAGAGCAAGACTATGGACGGCGCGGCTTCTCGCTCAGCCCACTCCGTCTCACAATCGGAAAGTAGGTCGAGACCGCATACTGACTGCCGAAATCGGAGAGGTGTCCGTAGTCAAAGAACAGCATCTGTCCATCCTGCCTGTAACGGCATCGGTCCAGGCTGCAGAAGGCGGGCATCGGATCGATGAACTGGGCTCCGGCGCTGGATTCACGAACCGTGTCGAACTCAGACGTCTTGAAGGTGGTCACCCAGGCCGCCATCCGGCCATCGGGGGCGAAGCCGGCCTTGCGGCTTTCCAGCACCGAGACATCGAAGGCGAACATCGGGCTCTGGCCGATGACGTAGACGGTAACCCCGGCCTCGCGAAGCCGACGGATCGTTTCCGGAAGCCCGGACAGCCCCCGGGTGCGCAATTGATCCCACCGCGCCGCCAGGATGACGGAATCGGCGTGATATCGCGAAACGACCTCCAGAATACGGGCGTTAAATGCGTGACAGCCCGGCCGCGCATAGGACTCATAGGTCAGGATCGGCGGGCACCCGGCATAGGTATACTGCACCACGTCGTGATCCAGATCGGCCTGTCTGGTGATGAGGCCGGGCACGTACTGGGCCGCGAACGAGTCGCCCCAGAGGACCACGCGAGGCTTGTCGCCGCTGGTCCGGACGCAGGCGTCTTCGGCCCAGGCGTCCGCCGGTTGATCCATCAGGAAGCACCTTCCCTCAAGCCAGGTGTCGGACTGGGTGGCCTGTTTCGCGTCGGACGACATGATCGGCCCGGATGCGGAATATCTGGACATGCCGAAACCGACGGCGGCGATCGAAATCAAGGCTAGCGATGCGACCACGAACAGACGGCGGCGGCTGACAGGGTTCTGCGGTCTGCGAAAAGGCTTCTCGACGAACCACCACGAGAGCGTGGCCAGCAGCACGCTCCCGAACGCCAGCGCGACGATCTCCAGGCCCTGCGGGTCGCGCAACAGGGCATAGCGCGTGAATACGATCAGCGGCCAGTGCACGAGATAGAGCGAATAGGATATCAGCCCCACGAAGACGAACGGTCTCCATGCCAGAATGCGCGAAACCACGCTGCCGCCGGCACCCCCGGCCATCAGAATGGCGACCGCGCCGAGAACGGGCGCTGCCGCCGCGTAGCCGGGGAAGGGGGTGGCTTCATCGAACAACAGAACAGCGGCCAGCACGAGCGCCAGACCCGCGAAGCCCAGCAACTCGCGCACGATGCGGGACAGCGGGTTCACCGGATAGAGCGCCAGCAGCGATCCGGCGAGCAATTCCCAGGCCCGTGTCGGCAGCAGGAAAAACGCCGCGGTGGGTGCGGCGGTCATGGCCGCGACGGACAGCGCCAAAGAGCCTGCCGCGGCGATCGCGATCGTGGGCCGCAGAACTCTCGGCGCGTAACGCCAGCACACGCCAAGAAAGACAGGCATGATGATGTAGAACTGCTCCTCCACAGCCAGCGACCAGGTGTGGAGCAAGGGTTTTGTGAGCGCGGACGGCTCGAAATATCCGGAGGCCTTCCAGAAGAAGACATTGGACACAAACAGAGCGACGCTGATCATGGACTTGCCGAACCCGGCGATCGCACCTCGATCCATAAACAGGATCGAAGCCAGGAAAGACGCCGCGATCATCGCGATCAGCGCGGGCAGAATGCGCCGTATTCGCCGCTCGTAGAAACCGGCGATGGAAAAGCTTCCGTCCTTCAGGTCACTCGAAATCGCCTTGGTGATCAAAAAGCCCGAAATGACGAAGAATACGTCGACGCCGACGTAGCCGCCCGAAACGACTGTCAGGCCGCAGTGGAACAGGACCACGGGCACGACGGCCAGCGCGCGCAGGCCGTCGATATCGGCGCGATACTTGATGTGGCTCACGGATAGACCTTCCTGGCCACAGACCGCCCACGTCCCAAGGCCAGGCGCGACTGGAAATGTCCCATCAGACCGGCAACAGATACCGCGGCCAGGGCGCTTCCTTGGGCTGCGCCGGTCGCGGCAGCTTGTCCCTGACGATGCGCATGGCCACGAACGGCAAGGTGGACGGCTCGTCGAGGGCCCGCATCAGCGCGAGGGCCAGGCCTGACTGTCTGCGATCGTCCAGCAGCCGCCGGTGCCGGTAGTTGGCCGACACCTGTCGGCGGTACCGTCCGAACAGCGCGCGTTCACGATCTGCCATCGGAGCATCCTCGGCCCAGCGATCGAGCGCGCCCAGCAAGGCGGCCAAGTCCATGGTCGAGTGGCGACCGCTCAGCGACCCTTCGCGGACGACGGCGACATAGCCACACCGACCGACGGTCAGATAGCAGCCACCGGCGGCCAGGATCTGGGCATACAGCAGAAAATCCTCGCTCAGCCGCAAGTCTTCATCATACCGCAGTCCGTGTTGCTCCAGAAACGACCGACGCATCAACGGCTTGAGAAATCCAAGTTCCGAACGTGCCAGACCGCGCCGGGAGATTCCACCGGCCAGAAGAGCCGCGAGGGTGAGGCCGGACGTGTCTGCGTCGGTTGTCGTCGGGGGCAACCCCAGTTCGATATCGGGCTGACCTTCCTCCACGAAAGCGATGTTGTCGGCGATGGCGTCCCATCCCGGGACCGCAAGCAAAGGCTTGAATCGATCGGGAAGAAGGTAATCGTCTGCATCGAGTACGGCGACATACGGGGAATGACTGCTGGCCAACGCCAGATTTCGGGCCGCAGATGGTCCCCGATTGACCGTTTGAACCAGCACAGTCAGGCGCCCAGATCCGTCATCGGCGGCCGCAGCGGCGGATCGCGTCCCATCTGTGGATGCGTCGTCGACGACCACGACCTCGCTGACTTCAGCTTGCAACAGGGCCGAGGCGACGGACCGCGCGACGGTACCTTGCGCATTCCACGCTGGAATGATCACGCAAACGGACAAGTGTTTCCCCGCCAGCCTCTGTGTGGAACTCGGATCGCGCGGGCCTTGAGCTCCGGCACCGAAGACCTAGCGTCAAGCTCAACTCCAGGATATCCGATTTCGCATCTGCAGCAATATACGGGTCTCACGGCGCTCGCGCGTGTCGGATTTGCCTCAGCTTGCGGGCCGCCTGGCGCCCTAACGCGCCGTGCCGACCAAGATCCGGGCTGGCTCTCCGATCCAGGCCTCCGACTTCGGAGCCTTCATCAGATAACCATAGGCGGATACGGCGACGACGATCAGCATGGGGTCGAAGAAGGCCCCGAGATAGGTTTCGGTATAGGATCGGAAGATCGCGATCACGGCCATGGTCGCCAGGAATATGAGCGATCCATCGGCCCCGCGTTCGGTCGCCGCGTAGAGAAGACGCAAGGTCCCGATGCCCAGGCCCCCGAAGATCGCGGCAGCGCCGAGAAACCCAAAATCGACCAGCACGTCGCGAAAGGTGTTGTGGAAGCTGAATCCAAGACCGCTGTCCAGATCGGCCCAGCGCAGCAATCCGATCGTTTCCGATCCACCGCCGAGCCAGATCGCGCGGTACCCGTGACCGATCAACGGCCTGTCTCCGATCAGGACGTCGGCGTGCCGCCACAGATAATCACGCCCTGTCAAACCGGTGTCCTTACCCAGCACATCGACCAGGAACCACGTGCCGAAGTTGTCGACGTCTTGCCGGATGAACCACAGCACCAGGACAGTGATCACGACCAGGATCGCCGTCGCGAACTTGCCCAGCGTCGACATCCGCGAGGTGGCCAACAGCAGCAAGGATACGACCAGGAAGATGGCCAGTGAAAGCAGAGCCCCGGTCGCGAATGATTGAAACAGGAAAAAGACAGCCAGCAGACCGGCGGCGATCGCGGCTCTTCGAAGGATCACAGGCTGTTGCGCCGTCATCATGATGGTCAGCGACGCGGTCACGATGAGAAGGCACAGGTTGCCCATGGCGTTCTTGGATCCCACGAACCCGACCAGGACATTGCCCCCCTGTGACTGGCCCTTGGTGCCGTCGATGACGCACAGCAGCAGGATGATGACGCTTCCGATCAGCAGGGCCCGCACATACCGCGCGGGTGTGCTGGTGCCCGCCGCGACCAGGATCGCGAGGATCGTGGTAGCGACCTGAAGTCCATATCGCAGGCTGACGGCCGGTTGATCCGACCACAAAGCCGAGAGCGGATAGATCGACGCGACGAGCAGAAGCGGCCAGGCACTCAACGCGTTTCGAGCGGCCAGAGGGTGCAGATAGACCAGGGCGGCAGCACCGCCCATGACGAGCAGCGGGCCGATCGGCCCCAATCCGCCCATGAAGGACCCGCAGACCATCGCGGTGAGCGCGATTTCGGAAAAGAGCGACTGGGGCGAGACGGCCGGGGCCGTTCCACCGTGGCTGCCGCCTGGGGCGAACGGTCGTGGGGCGAC
Source organism: Brevundimonas sp. P2_A6 (assembly GCF_056404975.1). Taxonomy (NCBI): domain Bacteria; kingdom Pseudomonadati; phylum Pseudomonadota; class Alphaproteobacteria; order Caulobacterales; family Caulobacteraceae; genus Brevundimonas; species Brevundimonas sp. P2_A6. The sequence goes on from NZ_JBFUCZ010000001.1 coordinate 350,991, forward strand.
TTGGGACATGAGCCTTCAATCTTGGAACGGATCGAGCGGGCAGGTGCTCACCGGCCGTCGTTCGGATGGAACATCCGTGTTTGGTCTATTTCCACAGATCATGCGACGACGGATAGGTCCTGGTCCCCGACCATTGCGCGAAATCTTCAAACACGATCCCCAACACACCCGTCTCGTTGCCCGGGTGGATGGCGTCGGGGCGGACCGGCGGCAGGTGCTCCATCGCCAGAAGCACTAACCTGAGAATCCGGCTGATCCGCATGGTCCAAGCCGACCCGACGGCTCGAAGCCTTTCGCGCTGTACAGTTCCTTAAACCGTCCCCAGCCCGACGAACGCTCGCGCGGCACCGAAGTCTCCGGCCTCGAAGGTCGTGGTGGCGGCGCTGCCGTCGCGGAACAGGAACTCGACCAGGAAGGGTTCGCGCGGGTCGAGGGCCGCCAGCGCGTCCGCTCCGGCTTGTGGGAAATGCCAGATCTCACCCTGTGTCCGGCCCGTGGCCAAAAGCGAGACGGCCGCGGCCCGTGTGCCGGCGGACCAGATTTCCTTGCGCCCCGTGACGGGTGGCAGGACCGCCGATCCGGTGGCGGTCAGCCACGGGCGCGGAGCCAGGGCTGGATCGCGCACGACGATCCGCGCCGCATAGGGACGGGGTCGCCCGACGAACGATACGACCGCCGACAGGCTGTTGCCGCCGAACACCGTGCCGGGCTGGGCCGGGCCGGCGCTGAGGCCGAAGCGGACCGGCGAAGCCCCGACCACCGACGGCTGGACCAGTCGCCAGGCGGCGTCTTCGCGCCGGACGCGGTCGGCGGTCCAAGTGGCGCGGTCGCCGATGAAATCCATGCGTGGAATGCGCTGCCAGCCCGCGAAGGCGTCGGCCACGCGGTCGCGGACGGTCGCCAGTTCCGGATTGGCGCAATCGACCCGCGCGGCGCGATAGCGGGCGCGGGCGGCGGTCGCGTTCAGCGTCGCCTCGGCCACGCCGCCCCTCAAGGCGGCACCGCGAGACTGCAGGGTGGCGGCGTTCAGGGCCCCGGCGATCGGCCCGCGAAACAGGCCGCACTTCTGGTCGGCGGCCAGCACGAACGTCCGGTCGTAATAGGTGCCGCCACCCTCGGCCGAGGCGAGCACGGGCGACAGGGCCATGACGGCACCGATGGCGACGGCCCAGACTCTTGATCTGGCGATACGGGGGAAACGGCCTATCCTCATGGGACCGACCGTAGCGCCATGACGTTCCGGTCCCGTTGCCGGACAGGGTTACCGATTTGCTTCTGAACTCAGACCTGTGGGTCGGCGCCCTGATCCGTCGGGCCCAGATCGAAGGGGCCAGTGCGACGGTGGTTCGCCGGGGCGACGCGCGCGCGGGCTCAGTTATCGTCAAAGCCTACAATACCTCGGACCGCACCGCGCGGTTATATAGCGAGGCCTTCGGACAGGACGGCGATCGCCTGTGGATCCAGCCGGTGACGGGCAGCGAGAGCGACCTCGACGGCTATATCGACCGCCAACGCGGCTATGATCCCGACCTCTGGGTGATCGAGATCGAGGACCGCCAGGGTCGGCATTTCATCACCGAGACGGTTGCCGACGACGGCTGAGCCGCGGTCGCAAATCCTTAAGGACGTTCGGACACCGAACCGAAAACCAACCGGGTGCATGGTCGGGTCGTCGACAGAACCGTCGGCGTCGACCGGGTGGCTTTCCCTATGCTGTTTCTCATGAACGACGTGGTGTTCGACCTGGACGAGGCCTCTCCGGTCACGTCGGCCGATGCGCGCCGGTTCGAGAAGCTGGGCTTCGACTATCTGATGGAGCTGGGCTGCGAGCTGTTCGCCGAGGATCCGCTGCTGCATCGCAACGACCCTGAACGGGCACGGCGCCTGGCCTGGCTGATCCACGACCGCTCGCCCGAGGTGAATGCCGCCCTGTTCGCCGCGCCGGAGTTCGACTGCGATCCCGCCCTGGTCGAACCCCGCTTCTGCGCCCTGCCCGACGCGGTGCTGACCCAGCTCAACGTCAAGAGCGGCAAGGGTCGTCTGGACGCCGTCGCCGCCGACCGCGCCGTCTGGGGCCGCATGGCGGCCTGACCCATCTCACGCCGCGCACGCTCGCGACGCTCGCGGAAGCCGCCTAGAGAATGGCAGCCATCACGACGTGCACCAACAGTGCCGCCGCCACGATGAAGCCGAAGCCCGAAACAAGACAGATCGACGGGTGAATGCCGCTCTTCGTCGTCGTCCGATCATGCCGGACCGTCGAAACGCGGTGTGCTGAATCCAGCAGAGCCATGGTCGTTTCCTTCTTCCCTGCGGCGTCAGGCTCGCGTCCATGACGTCTCGCGAGACTGAGGATGACTCCTAAAGCCCCTTTTGACGAGGGGTTTTTCACAGGCTTGGCCAGGCCTGTGAGCGATGCCACAATCGCCTTGCCCGAAACAAACGACGTCGGGCGACGGGGGGAATACATGAGGTCTCGTCTCATCAGGGTATGGGCCGTGGTCGCCGTGGGGCTCATGGCCCTGGGCTGGGCGGCGCCGGCCAGCGCCGAATGGCGCCGGGCCGAGAGCGAGCGCTTCATCGTCTATTCGGAGGGGCGGGAAAGCGAACTGCGTGACTACGTCCGCAAACTCGAGATTTTCGACCTGATCCTGCGTCAGCGGCTGGGCGTGCCGGTGGACCAGGTCCCGCCGCGCAAACTGCCCATCTATCTGGTGGAAGGACCCCGCGCCCTGGCGACGGTGTTTCCCTCCATCGGAGCCGATGTCGTGGGCATCTATACGCCCAGCAACGAGGACATCTTCGCCGTGGCGATCCGCGATGGCGACGACGACACCCTGCTGCATGAATACACGCACCATTTCATGTTCCAGCACTCGGCGGTCGCCTATCCCAGCTGGCTGGTCGAAGGCTTTGCCGAATATTTCGCGACGACGGAGATCGAGGGCACGCGGGTCGAAATCGGACAGGCGAATGTCGGCCGGGCGATCATGCTGGCCGATCGGGTCTGGATCCCGCTGGATCAAGTCCTGACCAGGCCACTGGGCGAAATTCGTCTGCCGCAACTGCGCGATACCTATTATCCGGTCGCCTGGGTGCTGACCCACTGGATGATGGGCGACCCCGAGCGCAGCCAGCAGCTGCAGGCCTATATCGACGACGTCGGCGCCGGCGGTGATCCCGCAGAGGCGCTGGTACGCGCCACGGGCATGTCGCTGGGCGACATCGAGCACGAGTTGCGCGACTATATCCGGGGCCGCATTCCGGCCCGTCGCTACGATTTCAATCTGCCCGCGCCCCCGATCGCCGTCACGACCTTGCCTCCGTCGGCCGATGGACTTCTTCTGCTGAACCAGAGGCTGAAAGTGGGTGTGAACCGCGAGCAACGGGACGCCACCACGGTCCTCGTCCGGCAACGGGCGGCCGCCTATCCCGACGATCCCTTCGCCCTGCTGGCGCTCGGTCATGCCGAGCTGCATTTCGGCGATCCCGAGGCCGGCGAGGCCGCGCTGACCCGCCTGCTGGAAATCCAGCCGGACAATGTCGAGGCGCTGCAGCTGATGGCGACCCGGGAGATCCAGCAGGCGCAAGATCAGGACGATCCCGCCCGGCTTCGGCGGGCGAGAGGATATCTGGGGCGAGCCTTCGCCGTCGACGATGCCAACTTCCGCACCTTCGTCCTGCTGGGCTCGACGCGCGAGGGCGCCGCCGACTATCCCAACGAGAACGATGTCGCGACGTGGGAACTGGCCAATACCCTGGCACCACAACTGCCGACCGCGCGGCTGGGTCTCGCCAGCGCCCTGATGCGATCGGGACAGTCCGAGGCGGCCGTGCGCCTTCTGCGACCGCTGGCCAATGCGCCCCATGGCGGAGGGGCGGCCCAGGCCGCGCAAACCCTTCTGGCACAGGCGACCGCGGGACAGGCGCCCCTGAGCGACGAGGCCATCGCGGCGGCCGTGGATGCGGATAATCCGGAAGGCCAGCCGCCTGCGGAGCCCGAGACACCGCCAGAGCCCGGGCCCGCCTCCGGGCGCTGAGCCGGCGCGGGGTTCGACTTTCGGGCGTGGTCGCGCTACCTCCCGCCGCCATGTCCAAGCTCACCCTGAACGAGGAGGCCCTGCGCCGCAGGACCTTCGCCATCATCGCGCACCCTGACGCCGGCAAGACGACGCTGACGGAGCATATCCTGCTGTCCGGCGGGGCGATCCGGGCGGCCGGGGCGGTGCGGGCGCGGGGCGAGAACCGGCGCACCCAGTCGGACTGGATGAAGATCGAGAAGGAGCGCGGCATCTCCGTCAGCGCCTCGGTCATGACGTTCGAGCACACCACGTCGGACGGCGTGGCCAAGATGTTCAACCTGCTGGACACGCCGGGCCACGAGGACTTTTCCGAGGACACCTATCGCACCCTGACGGCCGCCGACTGCGCCATCATGGTGCTGGACGCGGCCAAGGGCATCGAGCCGCAGACGCTGAAGCTGTTCGAGGTCTGCCGCCTGCGTGACATCCCGATCATCACCTTCATCAACAAGCTGGACCGCGAATCCCTCGATCCGATGGAGCTGCTGGACCAGATCGCGTCCCAGCTTCAGCTCGATCCCGCCCCCATCTGGTGGCCGGCCCAGAGCGGCAACCGACTGCGTGGCATGGTCGAGGTCGGGACCGGCCGGTTCCAGCCCTATGCCCGCAAGATCCCTGGCGCGGTCGAGGACGCGGGCCATCCCGATCCACTGCCCCTGACCGACGCCGCCCGATATTTCGAACCCGGCGAGCAACAGGAGCTGATGGACGCGGCCGAACTGGTCACCGGCGGCTATCCCGCCTTCGACCGGCAGTCCTTCCTGGAAGGCCACATGACGCCGGTGCTGTGGGGCTCGGCCCTGCGCCACTTCGGCATCGACGAACTGCTGGCCGCCATTGGAGAATGGGCCCCGCCGCCCAAGGTCATGCCGGCGAGGAAGGAAGCCCCGCCCGAGACGCGCAACGCCCCCGCCCCGGTCGAGCTGACCATCCAGCCTGGCTCCGACGAGGTCACCGGCTTCGTCTTCAAGGTCCAGGCCAATATGGACCCCAACCACAGGGACCGCATCGCCATGTTCCGCATGGCCTCGGGCAGCTTCAAGCGCGGCATGAAGCTGAAGGTCCAGAACACCGGCAAACAGTTGTCGGTGAACGCCCCCATCATGTTCTTCGCCAGCGATCGCGAGCTGGCCGAGGACGCCTTCGCGGGCGACGTCATCGGCATCCCCAACCACGGCGTGCTGCGGGTGGGCGACAGCCTGTCGGAGAGCGGCCTGATCCGCTTCGCCGGCCTGCCCAACTTTGCGCCGGAAATCCTCCAGCGCGTCCGGGTCAAGGATCCGCTGAAGGCCAAGCATCTGAAGAAGGCGCTGGATGGTCTGGCCGAGGAAGGCGTGACCCAGCTGTTCCGACCCGAGATCGGCGCGGACTTCATCGTGGGCGCGGTCGGCCAGCTGCAGTTCGAGGTCATGGCGGATCGCCTGGGCGAGGAATACGGGCTGGAGGTCATCTTCGAGCACAGCCCCTATGCCGAGGCGCGCTGGATCGACGGCGAGAAAGCCGACGTCGAGGACTTCATGGGCAAGTATCGTGGCCAGATGGCCCGCGACATCGACCAGGCTCCGGTCTTCCTGGCCAAGTCCAGCTGGGAGACCGGCTACGTCATGGAGCGGTTCCCGAAGGTCGCCTTCACGAAAACCAGGGAGCGGGGCTGAACCGTCAGGTTTCGTGCCATTGTTCTGTCGCGACGGCATGCTGGGATGACGCCATGACCAGACGATCGACAGCCCCGCTCCTGACCCTGGCCCTTGTGTCGAGTGGCTTGCTCCTGGCCACGGGCGTGTCGGCTCAGGACCAGGGCAGCGCCACGACCCGGTCCCTGAACACCGGCCCGGCGCAATCGGTGATGACGCCGCGTCCCAATGCCCAGCCGCCGCTGGCTCCGACCTCTCAGGTCAAGCCCAAGCCCGACCCCTCCCGCACACTCGAGGATCTGCTGGGTGACGTCGACGGCCCGGACCGCAACGAAGCGACGGAGGACGAGCCCGCGACCGGCGTCACCCTGGCCGAGGGCCAGACCGAGCCCGAGCCCATTCCCCTGGCCCTGGGCTACTATGCGCGCGGCGACAAGGACTGCGCCGAGGTGTGGCCGGGCGACGGCGATCTGGCCTTCGCCACCCCGACCTCCTTCACCATCGACTTCGGCGGCTGCGAGCCGGGCCAGTGGATGCAGACGGGTCCCAACAGCTGGCGCGAGGCGCAACGCTGCCAGACCGAGCTGGGCGGCGATGCGGGGGCCTATACCATCAACTATGAGGTGATCGACGCCGGCACCCTGAAACGCACCGCTCGCCTGGCCCTGGACGGCAGCGTCGAAGAGGACGAGTGGAAGCATTGCGACGCCGCCACCGTGCCGGACAACGCGCGCTTCGCACCCTAAGGCGAAGCGGCACGCGCCGGTCGATTGCGATGGCGGCCTTTAGGTCCGCGGTCTACCGGCTTTCGCAGGACTGAGCCGTTTTCTGATGGGCTTTTCGACGGCCAGGAAGGCGATCATTCCCAGGCCGATGCCGCACGCCACCCCCAGGACGATGGTCACCCAGATGGGCAACCCCAACGGAGCCGTCGCCTTCGCCACGATCGACACGGCAAACCCGTGCCACAGATAGATCGAGTAAGAGGCATTCCCGGCGAACATCGCGATGCCTGACCCCGGCGTGTTGTCGCGACGATCTATGGACACGACGCCGAAGACGATGGCTGTCGACGCCAGGCCGCAGGCCAGGGTGACGAGCAGCCCGTGCCAGGGAATGAGGCAAAGAGCGACGGTTCCGCCCACCACGACGAGTGGGGCGATTGCGGAGGGAAGCGTGAAGCCCCTTCGAACGGCTTCGGCGACCCAGACCCCGGCCAGGAAATGGCCGATCAGAGCGTTCGTATAGGTGGCAAGGATGGGGTCGCCCGGCCTGAAAACGGCACCCACGCCGATCAGGAAGAAGAAGGTCGCCGTCATCCCCCAGAGCCGGACGCGAACCGGTGTGAACAGGAAGGCGGCGAAGACGGCGTAGAAGAACATCTCGTAGTTCAGCGTCCAGCCGGGCGGCAGGATCGGCCAGATTTCCGTCGCCCCTCGCGCCACGTAGGGCACGAACAAGAGCGACTTCAGCACGGAAGCAACGCCGATGTCGTTCTGGGTCGTCTGGACCGCACCTATCAGCTCCGCGACGATGATCGCCGCGGTGGCCAACCAGTACGAGGGTACGATCCGCTTGATCCGATCGATCAGGAATGCCCCAGGCGCTCTGGGCCTCGCGCTGGTCAGCGTCCACATGATGAAGCCGCTTATGACGAAGAACACATCCACGCCGCGCGCGCCCGGGCTCAGATCGACGCCATACCTTTGCGCGGCGTGGAAGACGACGACGGCGATGGCCGCGAACGCGCGGAGGTACTGGACGCCGAGGTAGGTCTGAACGCCCTGGCTCCGTGGGCGGAGAGCCGTGTCGACGAGCGACGATTCTACCATTTGGGTTCGGCCCGCGCTGCGGCGATCGGGCTCGGACCGTGACGATTACTCACACCGACAACGCCCGCCGTTCGACCGCGACGGTCGCGCCGGAACCCCGTGCCTGCACCACCTGGCGGTCTTCACCCTCCAGTCGGACGGCCGACAGGGTGTTGGTCGCATAGGCACCGGTATCGACCCCGATCCGCCGGCCCGTGAAGACGACGTCGTCGGCCGGTGTATGTCCATGAACGATCACCTGATCGAACGGCTTGGGATGGTTCAGAAAGGGCTGACGGATCCACAGCAGGTCGTCGGCCGACTGTTCGGCCAAGGGGACGCCCGGCCGCACGCCCGCATGGCAGAAGAAATAGTCGCCGACCGACGCCGACAGGCGCTGACCATCGAGCAAGGCCTTGTGTCTCGGGGGCAGGGCGGCGGCGAGGTCGCCGGCCGCCTGGGTCCAACCCGGCAGATCGCCGCGCATCGCAGGCGATGCGACGCCGTAGGACGCCAAGGTTTCGCGACCGCCATAATCGCACCATGACGGACCGATCTCGGGTTGTTCGAGAAAGGCCTCCATCCGCTCTTCGTGATTTCCCATGAGGAACACGCTTTCGATCGACGGGTCGTCGGAAAGATCGCAAAGCTGGTCCAGGACACCCCGCGAATTCGCCCCGCGATCCACATAGTCCCCCAGACCGATCACGATCGTTCGGCATCCCGCCTGGTGCGAACGATCGGAACGCACGTCCGCGAGCAGGCCAGCCAGCAGGTCGGCCCGTCCATGCACGTCGCCGATCGCCCAGACGACGACGTCCGCCGGAACGCGGGCGGTGGGTGACGTCGTCCTGGGTGCGCGCAGGCGTCCGAACATGGCGCTAGATGCCCAGCCGGATCGGCGCCGCCACGGCCGATCCCCGATGCCGGTCGACTACCAACCTGAAGGTCGCGCCAGGCGACGGGAGGGTCGCCGCGGGATGTCCGTCACCGTAGAGGTGACCTCTCCGTTGCGGGTCGTGGGGACGGCCGGCTCGATACGCACGACCACGGGCGTGGGAGCCTGGACGACGGCCGCCGTATCGGGTTTCGGCTCGGCGGGACCGTCCTCGATATCGGTTGAGACGACGATCGGCATGGCCGTCGTGCCGGCGACCAGATCGATGGAGGCGGCCGTGGACACGGGCTCCAGGTCGATGATCTCCGCCAGAGCCGGAAAACCGAAACCGGCTGCGGCCAGAGGCTTCAGCTTGGCCACGTCCGGCTCGCCCCCCCGATAGGTCTTGGCGAAAGCCGCCGGCCGACCGAACTGCCCACGCCAGCGGTAGAAGATGTGGACCCCGATCTGGCCCACCTTGTCCAGTCGCGGTGCCCAGTAGGGAGAGACGTAGTCGGCATGGTAGTGGGTCGCGTGTCCGACGGCGGCGGAGACCGTGCCCGATAGCGCCGCCACCGCCGTTGCCCGGGCGCTGGCCCACCGTCCCTGCTCGGGCGAACGCCCAAGGGCCCCGTCGCAGGTGAAGCTGAACTGGCATCCGGTCTGCCGTTCGGAGCCCTGGAACACCACGCCACAGACCGTCCCCGGATAGGCCGCGTGACGCACCCGGTTCAGCACCACCTGGGCGACAGCCTGTTGCCCCCCGACGGTCTCGTTCGCCGCCTCGTAGTAGACTGCGGCGGTCAGGCAATCCACGGCCCGCTGGAAGTCCAACGTGCCTGCCGACAGGATGAACGGCGGCGCGGGCGTGTCAGGCGTCAGGGAGACGGGCAGGCTGGCGTTCAGCACGCGGGCCTGATCGGCGCTGAGCGCGCGCAGCTGATCCGGTGTCAGGGTGAATTCCACGGGTGACGACGGCAGACCAGCCGGCGCTTCGGCCGCCAGTACGGGCCGGGACGGATCACTGTCCGCCTGGCGGCCGTACCAGGTCAGCAGGATCGCCACGGTCGTCAGAAGCACGATCACGATCAAGACGCCGGCGGCGATCAGACCCCGGCGCACGCGCTCGGGATCCGCCAGGACGGCCTGCACGCCTTCGATCAGGTCCAGACGGGCATCCATCAGACGGAGCTGGAGCCGACGAAGTCGCGACGGGTTGACGGGCGGATCTAGCGACATGTGGTCATCGCTCCGCAAAGGCCCATGGACGCGAACGGGCGTCGCGGCCCAGGTGTCCAGGATCGGCCTGTCTGACGCCCTGTCATCGCGCATTCACCGATGCAGCCCGCTGAAGACCCAGGATGAAGGCGAAAAACGCCGCGACCCAGAATACTTGAAGGCTGAAGTCCGTGAAACCGTGCAACAGGATGACGATGTCGGCCAGCAGAAGGCCCCTCAGCCAACCGCGGCTGTCTCGCGTGCGGAACAAGGCCAGCACAAGCGACCCGATGGGAACGGCGACGCACAGGAACATGGCGGAAGCGCCCGCGATCCCCGCCTCTTCCAGCCACTGAAGATAGACGCTGTGCGCCGCGTTCACCTCCCACAGCGCGCGGTAGTTTTCCGCCGTCGTCAACTGCCTGTTGAGCTCGCTGAAGGTGCCGAGGCCGAAGCCGAACCATGGAGCCTGCTGAAAAGCCGCCCAGTGGGTCGCGAACAGAAGGCTGCGGTACTCGGCGGGCAGGCCGGCGGGATTGATTCGCTCCAGCAGAAGGTCGCCCGCGCCCATCAGGAAAAGGGCCGAGACCACCAGCGTCAGGCCCACCGCCACGATGGTCGTCCATACCTTCCGTCGGCCTTTCAGGACTTGCCAGACGATCAGCAACAGCAGCGCGACGAGTGTCGCGGCGATGCCGCCCCGCGATGCCGTCAGCACCAGCGCCAGACCGGCGGTCAGGGCCAGAGCGGCTGGAATGGATGCGCTGGCCAGGCGGTCGGGCCACGCCGCGTGGCCACCCTCGACCTGCGCCAGCCGGGCCGCGGCCCACGACGCCGCCAGGATACCTAGCGCTCCAAAGACCGTGGCTGCGACGTTCGGGCTGGCGAACGGGCCCGCCAGACGACGGCCAAAGGCACCCTGCTCCAGTCCCGCCAGGAACATCACCACCACGACGAAGGCGAACACGGCGCCGGCCGTCACGACGATCTTCGAGGTCGTCCTGAAATGATCCCGCCCGAGCCCGTGAAGACAGCCCAGCACGTAGACACAGGCAAGACCCAGCAGCTTGACGATCTCCATCCGCGTATCGGACGTGTTCAGGGTTCCCGCGCCCCTCCCCACGACCATATCCCAGATCGGATCGACGCCCCCGGGCGGCCAGGGTGTCAGCGACCAGATCGCGAGCCCGATCACGACCGCGAACAGCGCACCTTCCCGTAGCAGGGGTACACGCGCCAGACGCGCGCGATTTGCTGAGTTCGAAAGCGCGACCAGAACACCGATGCCGGCCACGGCGACGAGAACCAGAGCCGGCCCGCGCGCCGTCATGCCGTACACGAAAGCAGACGCGAACAGGACCACGGGCGTGAAGCCGAGCAAGATCCAGATCCGACGGTCGGCCGGACGCGGCCCGGCGACCGGTCTTTCAAAGCGGCTCGCTCTCAAGGACTCGCTCACGCGCGGTCAGCCGGCGTAATATTTTTTGTAGCTGCCGTAGTAGTAGCCGGCGTCGCCGTAACCGTATCGCGACTGCTGCTTCATATCGACCTGGCTCAGCACGACACCGGCGACCCGGCCCCCGGCCTGATCCAGCAAGCGGATCGCAGAGGTGGTGGCCTTCAGCGGCGTCTTCCGCCACCGCGTCAGGAAGATCACAGCGTCTGCCTTGGACGCCAGGACGCGGGTATCTGAAACGGCCAGTGCCGGGGCGGTATCCAGGAGAACGAGATCGAAACGGTCCCGCGCGGCGGCCAGAAGTCGATCCATGGCGGCGGAGCCGAAGACGTCGCGCGGTGTGAACTCGCTCCGGGCCAGGGGCAGAATCCAGGCCCCGGAGGGCTCATCGAAGATCACCGTGTCGTCGAAGGACGCGTTGCCGTTCAGGACCTCCAGAAGGCCCGCGGCGGGGTCCAGACCCAGCAACTGGTTCACATTGCGTCGACGCAGGTCACAGTCGATCAGCAGAACCGAGTTGCCGGACTGCGCGGCGGATCGCGCCAGACACATCGCCGTCGTCGATTTGCCTTCGCCCGGCAAGGCCGACGTCACGACGACGACTTTCATGCGCGACCCGACGTTGGCGTAGGTCATGGCGGTCTTCAGGCTACGGATCGACTCCGAGAAGAACGACAGCGGCCTTTGCACGACGTAATCGACGGGCTTGATCGAACGCTCGCCCGGCTCCGCGATGGACCGCAGGTCGGGGATGGTGCCGAGCGACGGCAGGCCCACGCGCTCTTCGATGTCCTCTGCCGTCAGCAGGCCGGACGACAACAGTTCCGCCAGAACCACCGCCGCCGTTCCCGCGCCGATGGCAAAGATGAAACCGATGGCCAGATTGACCGGAACGTTCGGCGCGCTCGGCCCCGTCGGCTGTTTGGCGCGGGACACGATGCGAACATTCGATGTCTCCAGGCCTTCCTGAGACGACGTCTCGCGGAACCGGCCAAGGTAGCTTTCGTACAGGGTCTTGACCGCATCGGCATTTCTCTGAAGCTCGTTCAACCGCACCGAGGCCGAGTTGTTGGCAGCCAAGGTGCCTCGGGCGCGCCCCAGGCTTCCACTCATGGAGGCGGTGCGCTCGCGCGCCACCTGCACACGTGCCTCCAGGTTGGAAATGATCCGGCCGATCTCGGCCTGGATGCTTGCGTCCACGTCGGCCAGCTCGCGCTGGGCCTGCAAAAGTTGAGGGTGGCGGGGGCCATAGCGCCGCTCGGCCTCTGCCAGCTGCCCGCTGATCTGAAGCCGCTGGGCCCGAAGCTGCTGGATGGTCGCGGACCCCAGCGCCTCGCCCACGTCGTCGCCCGACGATCCCCGCGCCAGCTGATCGCGCGCGGTGCGCAGGCGCGCCTCTTCCTCGGCCTGCTGTGCGCGCACGGTCGCCAATTGCTGGTTGTAGGTTGAAATTTCCTGCTCGGTCAGCGTCGCGCCCGAGGTGCTCAGCAGATTGTTCGCAACGCGATACTGCTCGACAGCGGCCTCGGCCTGCATGACCTCCCCGCGAAGCTCGCTGAGCCGATCGTTGAGCCAGACATTGGCCTGACGCGTGGCGTCAAAGCGGCCTTCCAGCTGTTCCAGCATGTAGCGATCGGCGAAGGTGTTGGCGATCAGCGCGGCCTTCGCAGGGTCCGGCGAGGTGTAGCTGATGTCGATCACATAGGTCAGACCGGAGCGACGGACGGACAGTCCCCAAAGCACCCGGTCGACGACGGACTCGTGCAGCCGGGCCTTTTCGGCGTCGCTCATCGCATCCTGGCGCTTGGCCGAGGCTGTCTGGCCCAACGCCTTCTTGAGACCCGCGTTGAAGGCGGCGAGGCCTGTCGGCTTCTGCAAGGCGGGATTGAATGCCGGATCCTGGTCCAGGTTCAGAGCCTCGACGACGCGCTCGGCCAGTTGACGCGACTTCAGGACCTCGACCTCGGTGTCCACGGCGGCGGTATCGAGCGTTCCGTCCGAGATGACCGCGCGCTGTTCGGTCACCTGATGGGTTTCCCGATCCAGCATGACCTTCGCCGTCGCCGTGTATTGGGGGACGGCCCGCGACGTCATCACCACTGCGATCACGAAAACCAGCAGGGCGATCGCCACGAACAGCGGTAGACGCCGACGCGCGATGGCAAGCGCGTGGAGCAGATCCAGTGGCTTGTCGCTTTTGAGCAGCCGCGCGGTATCGCCGCTCAGGGATGCTGACGGCTCGTTGAATGTGGTCATGCGTCCAAACTGAACCGACTAAGCAGGCGCGCACGCCCTTTACTAGAACTGACCGACCAGCGAGATAGCGAGACGATTCACACGGTAATCGGTGCCGTTATTGAGGCCATCAGACGACTGATCGGCCACCGAATACAACCCGCTGATCCCGAGGTTGCGGTTGATCAGGTAGGTCGCGCCCAATCCGGCCGTCACGTGATCGTCGGTTCGATCGATACCGTCGAAGTTGTCTCGAGACAGGCCGGCACGCGCCGTCAGAATGACATTCCGACGCAGCTCATGGTCGATTTGAACCCCGACAGCGGACGAGACGAAGCCGCCCGAGCTCGTGATGGCGGAGTCTTCGACGGAGCGCGACGCCGTGAACGTCACCGTGGTCAGTTGAGTAGGAAAATACTCGACCAGGGCGCGCCCGCCGACGTTTTCGGTGTCTTCGAACGCGGGATCATCGAAGTTCTGACCGACGACACCCACCGCGATTTCGCCCCTGACCAGGTTGGAAATGTCGAAATCGGCCCCTGCAAGCAGCTGATAGCCATTGGAATCGCGGGCAGGCACCAGCGCCGTCGAGGCGCGCCTGTAGTCGTGAGCGTTGCCGATCGCCTGCACGAAAAAGGCGGTGTCCGGACTGACAGCGTAATCGGCCCGGCCACTGTAGGTCACGACGTCGCGATCGCGCCCGTCCTGATCGATGTTGGCGCCGAGAGCCGTCGCCCCGTCCTTGTAATCCAGGACCTGCCATTCGCTCTGAACCTTCAGTCGAAGGCGATTGAAGGTTCGCGACGCCGCCGCATTGACCTTGGAGACATCGAATTCGATCGGTCGGGCACTGGCCGACGGTGTGTTGGCGTTGGTGCGCGGTTCCACCGAGTGGCCCATGAACAGGCCCGCCGTGGCGAAAGCCGTGCGCAGGATGTCCGCGCGCCCGTCGATTCCGGCTGAATAGGTCTCGTAGTCTTCGCTGTCGAAATCGGCGTACCGGCCGGCTTCCAGTGTCGCGTAAGCGGTCAGGGAGTGCCGCGACCAGCCGGATTGGGCCAGCAGATCGGCGCGCAGGATCCCCAGCTGGTCCGACTGCTCCTGGGCGCTGGTCGCGAAAAGGTTGTCGTTCGTCTCGACGCGCAGTTCGGCCTTCGGAAAGACCATGAAGCTGCCCGCGCGGATGCCGATCGCCTCGTATTCCTGGTGCGGACGTTCGAGAACACTGACGTTCCGGGCACGGCCGAACATGTCGATCGGCGCCGCCGTGATCGTCTGCGCCTGTGCCGCTGCCGCCATGCCCATACCAGCGGACGACAGGATGAGCGCCCTTCCGCCCCAACCGATGTTCTTGCCCATCGGATTACGCGGGGTTGTAGTCAGGAAGGGCGTCGTCGTCGCCGGCGCCACCGGACGGCGGCGGCGCGGTCGTGGGCACGGTTGCTCGACCCGCGCCCTGACCACCGGCACCGGGGGCCCCGCCCGCTTCGGCGCGATCCGCCCGAACGGCCGACAAGGCCGCGCTCAGGGTCGCCGGGACACCGTTAGGGTAGAGCGCCGTCAGGGCCGCCCCGACCTCATCGAGAATGGCGGCGATGTCTTCGGCGGAGCCGTCGGCGGGCAGGGCGTCATTGATGGCCGCCGCCAGCGTTGCGGCCGCTTCGTCTCCGGTCAGACCCTGGCTTGTGATCGCCGACTGGGCGGTGGCGACGGCGTCCAGGACCGCCTGAGCGGCCGGCGAGATCGAAGGCACGGACTGCTGAGCGAACGCGAAACTCGCGGGTGCGGCGAGAAGCGCCCCGGTCAGAAGACCAGCGATCGCGGCCACGCAGATTCTCGTTCGAGATGCCACCTTCAGTCCCCCCCGTTGCGGCAAAGGTATCCCGCAACTGCTCAGTAGCACCCGTATTGGTGGTTCGGCCACCCCCGGTATTCAAAACTTGTTAAGGTGTGGCAGAAGTCCAACGCCGCGCCGCATCGAGCTTGAGACGCTGGATCACCACTCGCGCCGCAATACGCCCGGACGTTGAACGCGAGTTCGCAACCGCAGCATCGATCGTGGTTCCTCTTACAGGCCATGACACCGCGATCTCGCTGAGCACTTCGCGTTTCAAGGGGGCCGGCAGCGATGCCCAGTTATCGAGGGCGAAGGTTATCCGCCACGAAGAGACCTGCGGCCCATAGGGAGCGACGTCGTAGGATGCCTGCAGGTGCTTCAAGCCCGCCCCGGTCAGCGTCCCGTGCGTGGCCCTGTCGATATAGGCCAATCTCAGCCAGCTCCACCCGTTCATGGGGGAGAACGCGAGCGCTGCACGCGACCGGTCATCCGCGACGGCGAGGTCTTCGGGGGTAAGAGGTTGGGACGACAACACCGCACCTGCGCGCGCCTCTGCTCCACCCGCCAGCCCGGCCGTCACCCGATCCGGGAAGGCAACGCCGATCAGCATCCAGGTCGCCAAGCCAACGCTCAAGATCGCGACGCCGGCGACCGCCGACGCATGATAATCGAATGCCGGCCGCGCGCGCGACGACGATAACCTGTTCATGACGAACGCATTTGCCCCCGGTGACGACCACCGCAAAGAGTGTACGGGGTCCGGCAGCGAGTCCAGATGGCGCTGCTCCGGGCGTCCGAAGCTTTACCTTTCGGCTGCACCGCGAGCGTCGCCTCAGCTGCGCGCCGGCGTGCCGATCCGAACCCAAGTCATGGCGTCACCGGGAGCTTGACGCTCCACCCACTCGTAATCGGTCTGGTTCCACGGCATGATCCACTGCGAAAGATTGTCGAGCACATATTCCCCTTCCGGCGTGTTCACGAGCAGGACAGCATGGGCTTCACCCCAGCGGGTTCGCACGAGGGCGATCGAAAGCTGCCCGGCCCCGAACCCTTCCGCCACCAGGTCGTGACGCTTCTGCAGCACGAAATCCTCGCAATCTCCGTAGCGCGCGACGACGTCCGACCCAGGTTGCCACACGTCTTCCATGCCGAAGTTCGCCCGGTCGGTGCGCATCCGCATCCCGCCGTTCACCCGCGCATTGATGCGCTGCACTTGAGCCCATTGCGCCCGGCTCAACGGTCTTGTCGCGGCGGGAACGCGTTCCGAGGCGCGTTCGTTCGTCGCCTGCGCCTGGGAGCCTTCGGAAGACGTCGCGGCCACGGCGTCTGGCACCGGATCGACATGGAATTCCGTCATGCGCAACCCCGGGAGTGCCAGCTTTGGCGCGACGTCGACGGCGAATGGACGATCCGCGCGCCCCGCCTCCAGTCCGCGTGCGTTCGAACTCGCCAGCGGCAGACTGCCGGCCGGCCGAAGCGGGCTCGGCGTCATCAGCCAGACGCCCTCAGGACCGGAGATATCGGAATGAAATGGTCGCGCGGCTGCGCCCGCCCGGACCCGGAAGTCGGACATGTCGGGTGCAAAGACCTTCGCGACCGCGTCTTCGCCGTGCGACACCTTCAGGGCTTTGAAGGTCGTCCGCTCCAGGTCCATTGAAGCGTCGGTGCTCGGTCCGGTCGTTCTTCCTGCCCGGCGCGTCGTTGTCGCTCCCGGAAGGCCCGCATCACGGCCATTGCGCACCCTCGAAAGCCAATAGGCGTGATCCGCAGCCTCAGACGCCTGCACCCATTCCACGCTTGAGGCCCGCTGGTCATCCACCGGGCACGCCTGAAGGGTGGTCCTGCAAAGAGCGATGAAGCCGCGCGGCGCGGCCGTGACGTCTCCGAGCGTCATCAGTCCAGTCGGCCGGGCATCGGGCATGGTCTCGCACCCTGCAACCATGATCGCGAGCACCGCGCCGGACAAGGTAAACAGCCGCTTAATACTGAAGACTGACATAGCATGTTTCCCAGATCGACGTGGGAAACCTAGCTTTACTTAGCGAAATTACGGTGTTTTACGTTGGTTATCGCAGTCTTTACTATAAGTATTCCGTTAACCGCGTTGGATGTCGTTATCGGGTTTTTGGGAACCTGCCTGTTCCAACGCCATGCCCAGTGCGCTACGCTTGCGAGGGAGATACGAAATGCAGCTGCTGCGAACCGTTTTGGCGTTGGGTTTCATGAGCTTGGTTCTCATGGGCTGCGCGACGTCGACCCCGTCACCGCAGGCTCTGCCCGAGAGCGTGGGGGCGGGCCAGGGTTCCGTCGCCGAGTATCAGCTGGGCGCCGGCGACAAGGTCCGCGTGAACGTCTTTGGAGAAGACACTCTGACCGGAGAGTATTTCGTCAGCGGAGCAGGCCGCATCGCGCTGCCGCTGATTGGCGAAGTGCCGGCGGCGGGATCGACCGTGGGCCAGTTTTCAGAAGAGGTCGCGCGCCGTCTGAGAGACGGTTACATCAACGAGCCGCGCGTCAGCACCGAAGTCCTAAACTATCGCCCGTTCTATATTCTGGGCGAGGTCGGGAATCCGGGGACCTATCCGTATACCAGCCAGCTGACCGTCTTCAACGCCGTGGCGACGGCGGGTGGCTTCAGCTACCGCGCCGATCAACGGCGTGTCTTCATCCGCCGGGCCGGAGAAGCCGAAGAGCACGAAGTTGCGCTGACATCGACCACGACCGTGGCGCCTGGAGACACGATCCGGATCGCCGAACGCTTTTTCTGATCTCCCAGGCGCGCCACGCCTCGGCATCAGACGTGCGGATCGGCCGGTCTTTTGTCGACGCTGTGCAGCCAGTTGGAGAATTCGGCGTAGCAAGCCGTCTCGCCGAACGTCGATCGCGCCACGTCAAGCGCGCGTTCGCCGAGCGCCCGCCTGGCTTCCGTATCCGCAGAATAGCGGAGAACCGCGGCAGCGAAATCTTCCGCTGTTTCCGCCCTGGCGACGGCCCCTTCGCAAGCCGCCTCGACGCCCTGCAGGGTGACGGGCGTCGCGATGGTGGCCTTGCCGGCCGCCAGGGCCTCGATCAACTTGATCTTCAGGCCCGAACCGAACGTCAGGGGACAGATCACCAGACCGGCTCGGCGATAGAGGGGCTCCAGGTCATCGACCAGCCCCAGGAAATCGACACCCGGAGGGCCGCCCTTTGGAAAGGCTCTCGACACTGTTCCAGCGATCGAAAGACGCAGGTTCGGCTGGCTGGACCGCACGAGGGGCCACACCCGTTCAAAGAACCATTCAAGTCCGACCACGTTCGGGGCTGTGTTGCTGCCCACGAACAAAAGGGTACCGTCCGCGCCTGGCTGAGGATGGTCGCACGATGCAGCGGCCATGGGCGCCACGATCACCTGGCTGTGGGGGAGTGCTCGCCGGACGAAGTCGGCCTCCTCGACCTGGATGGCCACGACCGCATCCGCCTTCCCCAGACGTTCGATTTCCTCGTCGCGCGAGATCGACGTCACCGAATCCCTGGTCCCGCCCGAACGCGCATGAAAAAGGTCATGCATGACGATCGCGCTCGGCGGCCGGACGCCCGACAGGCCATCCAGCCCCTCGATCGTGAACATGTAGTCGGCGATGACGATCTGCGCGCGCCCCTTCGCGGCGGCGGCGAGGAACCTGTGATCCGCGGGCGTCCACGGTATTGCCACGGCATAGGGCAGAGGACGATCCCGCGCCCAGTCGGAGCGTACACCCAGGCCACGAACAACCCTGGAAACCACCGCCCAGATCGTCGCTGCATAGACGCGCGGATCCGTCACCACAAACCGGTCGCCCACCTTGACGAGACCTCTGACGGCGTGAGTCTCGAAGACCTTCATTTCGGGCCGCAGCGTGAGGATGGGCCATCGACCCGCGATGGATGGAGCGGGCTGAACCAGATGGGGGACCATGCCGGCCGCCCTCACCGCCCGGGCCAGACCCAGAAGGTAGGTCGAACTCCCGTTCGTGGCTCCGACCAGCCGCTGCTTGCTGATGAACAGGACCTGGGTGGCGTCGGTCAGGGGCAGGCCTCCTTTCGAAAAGCGCGCGTTCCCCTAGCAGGGTGTGATCAAAGAGTCGTGGTTCGCGCTCATCGGCGCGGGCCTGGAGATTTCCGGGAACGCGAAATTCGCCCGTAGCCTGCCGGTGGACCCAATCCTTGAACACGCTTGCCGAGTGCTGGACGACCAGCGAGCCGTCCCAGGGTGGCACCCGCCATTCAGGCTCCGGCCAGGAAGACTGAATCAGTCCTCGATCGCCTCGATGCCCGCCTCGGCCGCGGCGGCCACGTGCGCCTTCATGGTGGCAAGTTGCTCGGCCGGATGGCCCTGCCAGCCGACGACCTCGCCGATGACGCGCAGTGGGTCGCGCGTGCGGTAGGACATCGTCGGATTGCCAAGGAATTTCTTGTCCGTCAGGTTCGGGTCGTCCTGTAAGCGACCGGTCGGTTCGACGACGTAGATCCGGCCCGGTGCATCGCCCAACGCCAGTTCGGCCCCCCAGACGGCCGCGTCCAGGGTCGAGGCGACATAGGCCCAGACGGCCTCCTTGCGCTGGCCGAAGTTGGAGGGACGGCCGGCCACGATATGATCGCCGGGTTTCAGATCGGCCCGCGTTCCATGGAAATAGGCCTGGGTGAAGGATGTGGCAGCGGTGGTCATGGATGGCCCTCGTCTAGCCGGACGAAGGCGTCCGGCGGGGCTGTGAAATCTCGCCACAAATCGGCCCGGCGCAATTCTTGAAATCGAAAATCGCGCGCCCATTTTGGTGACAGGCCAGGCGGCGGCGCCCGGCGTCAGGTGCCGGCGTTCAGCGGAATGATCTCCGCTCCGCCTTCCGGTGCCGCCTTCATGACCGCGACCACCGGCAGTCGCACGGTCACCGCCGTGCCTTCGCCCAGGGTGGAATCGATGCTCATCCGCCCTCCATGCAGTTCTGCCAGGGCGCGCACCAGCGACAGGCCCAGACCCGTGCCCTTGGCCCTCTGGTCCGCCTCGCCGGCCTGTTCGAAGGGGCGGCCCAGGCGCTTGAGATCGCGGGCGGCGATGCCCACGCCGGTGTCGGCCACCACCAGTTCCAGGTAAGGGCCGATGGTCTCCAGCGTCAGGGTGACGGACCCGCCCGAGGGCGTGAACTTGATGGCGTTGGACAGCAGGTTCAGCGTGATCTGCTTCAGGGCCCGGCGGTCGGCGTCTACGTTCAGCGGCTCGTCGGGCAGCAGGCTGGCCAGGGCGACCCCCTTGTCCGTCGCCGTCACCCGAACCAGAGCCACGGCCGCCGAGACCACCTCGCGCGCGTCGAAGGTTTCGCGGCTGAGCTCATAGCGCTCGGCCTCGATCTTGGACACGTCCAGCACGTCGCCGATCAAGTCCAGCAGGTGCGAGCCGGCCTGGTGGATGCTGTCGGCGTAGTCTGCGTATTTCGGGGACAGGGGTCCGAACAGGCGCTGGCGCATGACGTCGCTGAACCCCAGGACGGCGTTCAGGGGCGTACGCAGTTCGTGGCTCATGTTGGCCAGGAACCGGGTCTTGCCGGCGTTCTGGGCCTCGGCCTCGGCGCGGGCGGCTTCCAGCCCGATCTCGATCGCGAACTGGCGGGTGCCGTCGAAGGCCTGGGCGATCAGCCGGGGCTGTCCGACGGCGTCGTCCGCACGGCGCAGGACCAGCACCACCCGGCGATCCAGCGCCTGTCGGGGCGCGAAACTGACCTGGTTCGGCTGTCCCCGCAGGGCCATGTCCATGGCGTCGAGCACCGGTCGACGATCCGGGGCATGAACGGCCGCGATCAACCCCTGATCGAACAGAGCATCGACATTCAGCGCGGGGGGCGCGGAGCCATAGGCACCCTGCACACGGCCCGACGGTTCCAGAACCAGGGTCAGGCCAGGCTGGCTGGCCAGCAGGGCCTCTACCCGGCGGGTCGTTTCCTCCGCCAGCGTCAGTCGGGCCTCGCGAATGCGCCAGGCCAGTCGGACGGCCAGCACGGCCGCGATCGCCGCCAGCACGGCCGACCCGGTCGCCATGCCGATATTGGGTTGCGGCGCTCCGATCAGCCAGGCCGACAACTGGCCACCGCCAGCGGCGATCGCGGATCCCAGGGCACCGCCCTGGGCCAGGCGCACGCCGTGTCTTGGCCCGCCCAGCGCCAGACCGGCGACGAACGGCATGATGACGAAGCCGACGAGTGGCCCGCCGAGACCGCCCGACAGCACCGCAGCGGCGAGGGTCGCGATGGTCCAGACGACCAGGACCAGGGCACGCTCCCCGGTACCGTCCCAGCGGATCAGTGCCAGCCCCGCCAGCCCGGGCACCAGCATGGCCAGGCTGCCGAACGCCGCAGGACCGCCAAGGGCACCGATCCCGATGGCGATCATCGTGGACACCAGGATCGCGGCGGTCCACGCGCCGTGCCAGGCAGCCAAAGCGGGCAAACCCTCGGTGACGATGGGTCGAGACGCTCGGGCTTTGACCCGCTCGTCCTTGTCGTCCAGCGATGAGGCGGCGGGTGGGGTCAAACGGGGGTCCGGAGGCCTTCGGGCGAAAGGCGGGGCAGGGGAGTCGCACCGAACCCGACACTAGCCTCGTGCTTGAGTCGTCCAAAGTCCGCACCCGCGTGGGGCGAACCCATGACGGGGACGGGTGGTCGCGAGACTGGGGACGATCCGCCCCGTTGTCCTTAATCCACGCCGAGGGTATCTGCGCGCCATGACCGCACCGACCGCCATAAACGCGACCCTCGAGGAACTGGTCGAGGACTTCGACGTGCTGGAGGATTGGGAACAGCGCATCGCCTACGTCATCGATCTGGGCAAGGATCTGGCGCCGCTGCCCGAGGCGGACCGCACCGAAACGAACAAGGTGCCGGGCTGCGCGGCGCAGGTGTGGCTGGCCAGCGGGCGCGACGGCGATCGGCTGACCTTCCGCGCCGACAGCGACAGCGCGATTTCCAAGGGCAATGTGGCGCTGTTGCTGAGACTGTATTCAAACCGGACCGCGCCGGAAATCCTGGCCTTCGACGCCAAGGCGGCGCTGGATCGCCTGGGCCTGCCGCAGGCGCTCACGCGCCAGAGGGCCAACGGGCTGAACGCGATGGTCGGGCGCATCCGGCAGGAGGCGATGGGAGCGATATGAAAAACCCTCACCCGCGTAGCGGATGAGGGTCTGATCCGTGTCCGGCTGTCGTGCCTACTTCTTCGCCGCTCTTGGCGCACGCGCGGGTTTGCGGCCGCCCTGGCCCAGGCCCATCTGCTTGGCCAGGTCCGAACGGGCCTTGGCATAGTTGGGCGCGACCATCGGATAGTCTTTGGGCAGACCCCACTTGGCGCGGTATTCTTCGGGGCTCATGTCGTATTTGGTGCGCAGGTGGCGCTTCAGCGACTTGAACTTGCGGCCGTCTTCCAGACAGATCAGGAAATCGGGGCTGATCGACTTGCGGATCGGCACGGCCGGTTCCTTGACCTCGGGCTCGACCTCGACGACGCCGGTCGAGACCTGGCTCAGCGCGGCATGGATATTGGAGATCAGCGACGGCAGGTCGTTGGCCGACACGCTGTTGTTTCCGACATAGGCCGACACGATGTCCGCCGTCATTTCCAGAAGCTCGGACCGGTCGTCCATTCTTGTCGCGTCCATGAGAATTTTCCTGCCTAGACTTGTCGCACTCTGGCGATTGTGAGTCGGGAAATACTGATCTTTCAGGCCGAAAGCAATGCGACCGCGCATCTTCTTCAGAAGAGCAATCGCACAAGATCAGTCTTGACTATAGACCCCGCGACGGCCCCGACGCGGATCAGCGGCCGAAGTTTTCGGCCAGGGCCATCATCGCCGCACGTTCGGGTGCCGAGTAGTCGTCCAGGCTCTCGTCGTCACCGTCGCGAATCGCTTTCAGAAGGGCCGGCGACAAAGCAGACGAAAGCGACCAGTTCCAGTAGCGCAGAACCGTCTGGGCCCGATCCACGGCCAGCATCTCATAGGTGACCTGAACCCGCTCCCAGTCCGGATGCACCGTACCGTCCGCGCGGGTCTCGGGCCGCCGCACCGAGCGCCACAGGTTCTGCAGATCGATACGCGACAGACCCGTCGCCTTGCACAGGATGGCCAGGGGCTCCCCCCCGACGTCCCCCATGATCTTGGCCCCGGTCAGCGGCTTGATGCCGGCCAGATAGGCGATCTCCGCGGCCACGTCGCGACCCAGTCCCGATTTGGCGGCCTCGGCGATGGCGTGTTCCAGGCTGCCGTAGGGGCTTTTCTCGATCGCGGCGCGGTTGCGCTGGCGGCGCTCGATGAACTGCAGGGCCTTGCGCGACACCGGGTCCTGCCAGCCTTCCTCCGCGGCCATGGCGAAGACGTCCTCGACGACCTCCTGCATGACCTCGCGCGACACGGCGAACCGTTGCAGGATGGTCTTGCGGTCCTCGGCCCCGCACCACCAGAACATGACGTAGGCGCCGGAAGGCCGCAGTTCGGGCCGGCGAAGCAGGTGGCCGCAAAGCTCCGGCGACGACCGACTGAGGCTGACGATCTCTTCCACGCCACTCTGGGACAGTCGGGCGGTCGTGTTCCGCAGGACGGCCTCGATCACCGGGGCCTCGTCATAGGCGATCAGGCTCTCGGTGACGACCTCGGACAGGCCGCGTCGGCTGGCCATCAGGAAGCGGTGGTCGATCCCGGTATCGCGTGCGCAGGCGACCAGGTCGGCGTCGCTGAGAGACGCGCACCCCTCGATCAGCAAGCCCGCGATGGCGGGTTCGTCGCGCAGCAGCAGCCGCGTCAGGCTGTTGGGCAACTCGGCCAGGGGGGCCAGTCGCTGGGCCACCCGGTGGCGTTCGCGCGGAGCGGCCAGCCGCAGCATCTCGACCAGCAGGTCGCCCACCACGGAACGCTCGAAAGCGTTCACCCGGCTGCCGGGCAGGGACACGACATCGGCCAGCCGTTTCAGCAGCGCGTGACGCGCGCGGAACACCGGTGTC
Organism: Brevundimonas sp. P2_A6; assembly: GCF_056404975.1. NCBI lineage: Bacteria > Pseudomonadati > Pseudomonadota > Alphaproteobacteria > Caulobacterales > Caulobacteraceae > Brevundimonas > Brevundimonas sp. P2_A6. Next base: position 375,135 of record NZ_JBFUCZ010000001.1, read on the forward strand.
GAGGCGTCAGGCGCAGGGGCGGGTGCCGGATCGGTCATGACGCGACCAGATTAGCCGCCGCCCGGTTAACCGCGCGCTTACAGCCCCTCGAACAGTGCCGTGGACAGGTAGCGTTCCGCGAAGCTGGGAATGATGACGACGATGGTCTTGCCGGCGTTCTCGTCCTGCGCGGCCAGGCGGAAGGCGGCGGTCAGGGCGGCACCGGAACTGATCCCGACGGGGATGCCCTCGACGCGCGCGACCTTCCTCGCCATTTCGAAACTGTCCTCGTTGGAGACCTGCTCCACCCCGTCGATGACCGAGCGATCGACGATGGCGGGAATGAATCCCGCGCCGATACCCTGGATCTTGTGCGGGCCGGGTTCGCCACCCGAGAGGACGGGCGAGGCGGTGGGTTCGACCGCGATCATGCGGACCGAGGGCTTCTTGGCCTTCAGGCCCTGACCCACGCCCGTGATCGTCCCGCCGGTTCCGACGCCCGCGACCACGATATCGACCGTGCCGCCGGTGTCGGTCCAGATTTCCTCGGCGGTGGTGACCCGGTGGATCGAGGGATTGGCGGGATTTTCGAACTGGGAAGGGCTGACGGCGCCGGGGGTGCGTTCCAGCAGATCGGTGGCCATGGCGATGGCGCCCTTCATTCCCTTTTCGGCCGGAGTCAGGACCAGTTCGGCCCCCAGCAGAGCCAGCATCTTCCTGCGCTCGATCGACATGGATTCCGGCATCACCAGGATCAGGCGATAGCCTTTGGCGGCGGCGACGAAGGCCAGGGCGATGCCGGTGTTGCCGCTGGTCGGTTCGATCAGGACGCTGTCGGCGGACAGCTTGCCCGCCGCCTCCAGCGCCTCGACCATGGCCACGCCGATCCGGTCCTTGACCGAGGCGATGGGATTGAAGAACTCCAGCTTGGCCAGGACCCGCGCCTTGGGCTGATATTCCGCAGACAGGCGGGGCAGACCCACGATGGGCGTGTCGCCGATGGTGTCGACGATGCTGTCATAAACCTTGCCACGGCCGCGCGTGGCGTGGCGGGCGGTGTCGTAGGCGGGCGGCAGGTCGGACATCGGGATGGCTCCGGTCGGCGCTTGAAAAAAATGGGTGCAGATCGTGCAGACCGTGCAGATCGCCAGCCCGGGATGGGGATATGGCGGGTGCGAATGACATAGGTTCGGCACGCGAGCGCACAAGGCATTATTGCTGCTGCCCGCCCCAAGATTTGATCGCCGATCCAGGCGAGGAAGCGGATAAGGTTCGGGTGAAACCGTTCAAGCGTCACCGCGTTGGGTGGGATCGGACCGGCACAGATCGGCCCAGGGGGAGCGGACCACTGACCAGGCAACCATCGCATTCCGCCCCGACGACCGCGTTTCCCGGCGGGTCCGGCGAGATGGCCGAGCTGATCCGAGCGTTCGACTGGGGCTCCACGCCGCTGGGTCCGATCGCCGGCTGGCCGCAGAGTCTCAGGACCACGGTCTCGCTCATGATCGCCGCACCCGTGCCCATGGTCCTGCTGTGGGGGCAGCAAGGCGTCATGATCTATAACGACGCCTATTCGGTCTTCGCCGGCGGCCGCCACCCCCAACTGCTGGGGTCGAACGTCCGCGAAGGCTGGCCGGAGGTGGCGGAGTTCAACGACAACGTGATGCGCGTCGGCCTGGGCGGCGGCAGTCTGGCCTACAAGGATCAGGAACTGACCCTGCACCGGTCCGGACGGCCCGAGCAGGTCTGGATGGACCTGGACTACTGGCCGGTCCCCGACGAGAGCGGTCTGCCCGGCGGTGTGATCGCCACGGTGGTCGAAACCACGGCGCGCGTTCAGTCGGACCGGTTGCGCACCGCGACCAACGAACGTCTGGAGCTGACCCTGTCGGCGGGACGCGGCGTCGGCACCTGGGACTGGGATCTGGAAGAAGACCGCATCATGGCGGACCAGGCTTTCGCCACCCTTTACGGCGTGGACCCGGTTCTGGCGCGCGAGGGCGCGCCGCTGGCCAGCTTCTTCACCGCCATGCATCCCGACGACGCCGATCGCGTGGGCGAGGAAATCGCACGCACCGTACGGACGAAGGGCAGCTTTCGATCGGAATACCGACTGATCCAGCCCTCCGGCGACATTCGCTGGGTCGTCGCCGAGGGCCGCGTCGTCACCGACGAGAACGGCAAGGCGGTCCGCTTTCCGGGCGTCACCTTCGATATCACCGACAGGCGTCAGGCCGACGCCGCGCTGGCCGACACCGAGACCCGGTACGACACCCTTTTCGGTGCCATCACGTCCGGCTTCTGCATCATCCAGATGAAGTTCGACGCCGATATGCGGCCGGTCGACTACATGATCGTCGAGGGCAATCCCGCGTTCGAGGCGATGACGGGCCTTTACGGCGCCAACGGCAAATGGGTGTCGGAGATCGCGCCCGGGCTGGAACAGCACTGGTTCGATCTGTACGGGAAGGTCGCCCTGACCGGAGAGCCTGTGCGGTTCGAAAACCCGGCCGATGTCCTGGGCCGCTGGTACGATGTGGAGGCCCTGCGGATCGGCGATCCGGCTGCGGCCCGCGTCGCCATCCTGTTCACCAACATCACCGATCGCAAACAGACCGAGGCGCGGCAGGCGGCTCTGCTGGAGCTGACCGACGTCCTGCGCGACGTGACCGATCCCGAGGAGATCGCGGCGGCGTCGTCCGCCCTGCTGGCACGGGCGTTGAACGTCACGCGGGCGGGTTACGGCGTCATGGACATGGCCGCCGAGACGGTGACCATCGCCCGCGACTACAACGCGCCGGGCATGAGCAGCATCGCCGGGACGCTGAGGTTTCGCGATTTCGGGTCGTACATCGAAGATCTGGCGCGCGGAGAAATTGTCGTCGTCGCCGATACCCGGTCCGACCCGCGCACCCTGGACACGGCCGATGCCCTGGCCGGCATCGGCGTGTCGTCCTTCATCAACATGCCACTGATCGAACAGGGGAAGGTCGTCGCCCTGGCGTTCGTCAACAACGTCACGCCACGGGCATGGTCCGACAGCGACGTCGAATTGCTGGCCGACGTCGCCGCGCGCGTGCGCACGGCGGTCGAGCGGGCGCGGGCCTCGGCCGACCTGGCCGACAGCGAGGCCCAGTTCCGCGCCTTCTCGCAAGCCGTGCCGAACCATGTCTGGGCCAGCCGACCGGACGGCGACCTGTATTGGTTCAACGACCAGGTCTATGCCTATGCCGGTCTGGCAGAGGGTGACATCGACGGAGCCGAGGGCTGGGGTCGGATCGTGCACCCCGACGATCTGGCGGCGGCGGCCGCCTCGTGGGGGCGGTCGCTGGAAAGCGGCACTCCCTATCAGACCGAGTTCCGCATCCGCCGCCACGATGGCGTCTGGCGCTGGTTCCGCGTCCAGGCCGAGCCGGTGCGCGACGCCAGTGGAGCGGTCACCGGCTGGGTCGGTGCCAACAGCGACATCGACGACATCCGCCGCCAGGGCGAGGAACTGGAGCGGGTCAACGACATCCTGTCGGGCCTGCTGACCGGCAGTCAGGCGGAGCGCGATCGGCTGTGGGAACTCAGTCCCGATCTGCTGACCGTCGTCGATTACGAAGGCAATCTGCAGCGGGTCAATCCGTCGTGGACCCGGGTGCTGGGTTATGACGAGCAGACCCTGTTATCGCGCCCCTATGCTGAAATCCTTCACCCGGACGAGCTGGAGACCATCGGCGACGTGCTGACGCAGATGAAGGCGGACGGCGAGCCGGTTCTGCTGGAGGATCGGCTGCTGGCGGCCGACGGGACGTGGCGTACGTTCGTCTGGACCCTGTCGCCGGAACCGGGGGGCGAACGCCTGTATGGCGTGGGTCGCGACGTCACCGAGGAACGCGAACAGGCCGCCAGACTGGCCACCGCGCAAGAGGCCCTGCGCCAGTCCCAGAAGATGGAGGCGGTGGGTCAGCTGACCGGCGGCATCGCCCACGACTTCAACAACCTGCTGGCCGGGATTTCCGGGTCGCTGGAGCTGCTGTCCAAACGCCTTTCCGAAGGTCGTCTGAACGGGATGGAGCGATACATCGATGCGGCGCAAGGATCCGCCCAGAGGGCGGCGTCCCTGACCCAGCGGCTACTGGCCTTTTCGCGGCGTCAGACGCTGGACCCCAAGCCGACGGACGTGAATCGTCTGATCAACGGCATGGAAGACCTGATCCGGCGCAGCGTCGGGCCGGACGTGGAGGTCGAGGTGGTGGGCGCGGGCGGACTGTGGGCGACGCAGATCGATCCGTCCCAGCTGGAAAACGCCCTGCTGAACCTGTGCATCAACGGTCGCGACGCCATGGCCCCGGACGGCGGGCGACTGACCATCGAGACGTCGAACAAATGGCTGGACGAGCGGGCGGCCAAGGCGCGCGACCTGACGCCTGGTCAGTACGTCTCGCTGTGCGTCACCGACACCGGCACGGGCATGAGCCCCGAGGTCCAGGCCCAGGCGTTCGACCCCTTCTTCACCACCAAGCCGCTGGGCCAGGGGACGGGGCTGGGCCTGTCGATGATCCACGGCTTCGTGCGCCAGTCGGGCGGCCAGGTCCGCATCTATTCCGAGCTCGGCAAAGGCACGACCCTGTGCCTGTACCTGCCGCGCCATCTCGGCAGCGCGGACGTGGATGCAGAACTCGCGCCCCCTGCTGTGGCCGAAGGCGGCCATGGCGAGACCGTGCTGATCATCGACGACGAGGAGACCGTGCGAATGCTGGTCGCCGAGGTGCTGGGCGAGGCCGGCTACAACGTCATCGAGGCCCCGGACGGGCCGTCGGGTCTGGACATCCTGCGCAGCGATCGCCGCATCGACCTGCTGGTCTCCGACGTCGGCCTGCCCGGTGGGATGAACGGACGACAGGTGGCCGACGCCGCGCGGGTGACCCGACCGGAGCTGAAGGTCCTTTTCATCACCGGTTACGCGGAGAACGCGGCGGTCGGCAACGGTCTACTGGCACCCGGCATGGAGGTCCTGACCAAGCCCTTCGTCATGGGCGACCTGGCCGCCAAGGTCCACGACATGATCGAGGGATAGGCGCACCGCGCTTCACCCCCCGTTAACCACGATCCGGCATCGGTTAACGGATGCGCAACCTGGTCGCCGCCGTCGAAGCCATCGATCCGCTGGTCGTCACCGGCAAGGTCGCGGGTGTGTCCGGTCTGTTGATCGAGGCGCGGGGAGGCTTGAGCCGTCTGGCCGTCGGCGCGCGGGCCGAGATCGGGCGGCGGGGGACCACCCCCCTGCCCGCCGAGGTCGTCGGATTTCGCGATTCCAAGGCCCTGCTGATGCCGTTCGGGCCGGTCGAGGGCGTGGCGCCGGGGGCCGACATCCACATCATCGGACAGGCGGCGGCGGTCTATCCGACCACGGCCTGGCTGGGTCGGATCATCGACGCCTTCGGACAGCCCATCGACGGCAAGGGGCCCCTGCCGCAGGGGCCCGCGCCCTATCCGCTACGCGCCGCGCCGCCCGCCGCCCATTCGCGCGGGCGGGTGGGGGAACGGCTGGATCTGGGCGTACGGTCGATGGACGTGTTCACCACCACCTGCCGGGGTCAGCGGCTGGGCATTTTCGCCGGCTCGGGCGTGGGTAAGTCGGTGCTGCTGTCGATGCTGGCCAAACAGGCGACCTGCGATGTCGTCGTGGTCGGCCTGATCGGAGAACGGGGCCGGGAGGTCCGCGAGTTCATCGAGGAGACGCTGGGCGAAGAGGGCCTTCGCCGAGCCGTCGTGGTGGTCGCGACCTCGGACGAGCCGGCGCTGAAACGGCGGCAGTCGGCCTATATGACCCTGGCCATCGCCGAATACTTCCGGGATCAGGACCTGGAGGTTCTGTGCCTGATGGATAGCGTCACCCGCTTCGCCATGGCCCAGAGGGAGATCGGTCTGGCGGCGGGCGAACCGCCGACGACCAAGGGATACACCCCCACGGTCTTCTCCGAACTGCCCAAGCTGCTGGAGCGCGCCGGACCGGGACCGATCCGGCCGGACGGCACGACCGCGGCGCCGATCACGGCCCTGTTCACCGTGCTGGTCGATGGCGGCGACCACGACGAGCCGATCGCGGATGCCGTGCGCGGGATCCTGGACGGCCATATCGTGATGGATCGCAAGATCGCCGAGCGTGGACGCTTCCCGGCCATCGACGTGCTGAAGTCCGTCAGCCGCACCCTGCCCGGATGCCAGACGCCGCCCGAGCGCGAGCTGAACCGGCGGGCACGGCAGTGTCTGTCGGCCTATGCCTCGATGGAGGAGCTGATCAAGATCGGGGCTTACCGGTCCGGAGCCGATCCGATCACCGACCGCGCCATTGCCCTGAACCCGGCGCTCGAAGCGTTTCTGGGGCAGGACAAGGACGACGTCACGCGGATGGCCGATTCCTTCAACCGGTTGGAAAGCATTCTGAACCAAGGTCTGATCCAGTGACCGGAGATTTCGCATGACCGCCTGGGCCCATTCCCTGATCCGCATCTCCAACTACGAGGTCGAGACGCTGCAGAAGCGCCTGGCCGAGATCACATCGAAGAAGGCGTCTGCCGAGATGCGTCTGGCCGTGCTGGACGCCGAGGCCGAGGTCGAGCGCGAGCGCGCCCGCATGGACGCGGAGGCCGGCATGATGCTGTCCGCCTATCTGGCCGGCTGGAAGGCCAGGAAGGGCGCCGCCGAGGGCGACCTGGTCACCTTGGACGCCGAGGAGGAGGGGGCCCGCGACGCCCTGACCGGGGCCTATTCCGAGCTGAAGAAGTTTGAACACGTCGCGGAGATGACGCGCCTGAACGCCATCGTCGCCGCCGGCAAGCGCGAGACGGCGGCGTTCGACGAGATGGGTTTGCGGCGCAGGAGCGCCTAAATTCCTTCTCCCCTTGCGGGAGAAGGTGGCCGAGCGAAGCGAGGTCGGATGAGGGGTACGACGAACCAAATATCATGCGTCCGATAACCCTCATTGGCAAGACCGGGAGTCACCCCTCATCCGGCCCTACGGGCCACCTTCGCCCGCAAGGGGAGAAGGGGTTGTCACGCCGCTCCGTCCTGCTTTCCTCCCTCGCTCTCGCCGCCTGCGGAACGACCGAGGCGGCACCCGTCGCTGCCACCCCCCTGAAATCCATCGCGCCCTTCCCCATCGGCACGGCGGCCATGAGCGGTCAGTTCGACGATCCGGCCTGGGTCGATCTGGCCCTGACGCATGTCTCCCAGCTGACGCCGGAGTGGGAGATGAAGATGGAGTACATCCTGTCGGAGACCGGCGATTACCGCTGGGACGCGCCCGACCGGATCGCGGACTTCTGTACCGCGCATGAGCTGCGTTTATTCGGCACCACCCTGATCTGGTATTCGCAGGACAGCGCGTTTTTCCGGTCGCTGGACCCTGCGCGGTTCCGGCGGGAGTACGACCGCTATATCGCCGAGGTCGCCGGGCGATACCGGGGTCGGGCCACCGGCTGGGACGTGGTCAACGAAGCCGTGGCCGAGGATGGCAATGGCCTGCGGTCCTGTTTGTGGTCCGAGGCCCTGGGACAGGAGGGCTATATCGCGCGGGCTTTCGAGCAGGCGAAGATCGCCGACCCGGACGCGGTGCTGTTCCTGAACGACTACAATCTGGAGAACCTGCCGACCAAGGGCGCGACCTTCCTGCGGCTGGTCGAGCGGCTGCTGAAGGCGGGGGTGCCGATCGGCGGCATCGGCACCCAGTCGCATCTGGACATCGAGATTCCGGCCGGCCAGACGCGCGCCTTTTGCCACGAGGCCGCCCAGTTCGGTCTGCCCATCCATGTGTCGGAACTGGACGCGTCGCTGCGATCGGAAGGCCGCATCGACACCCGCAGCCCGGCCCGGCGGTTCGAGCAACAGACCGCCCGGGTCACCGAGCTGACCGAGGCCTTCGTGTCCCTGCCCCCCGCCCAGCGGTTCGCCTTCACCGTCTGGGGCATGCGCGACACCGACAGCTGGCTGAGGCGCGATGCCAGGGACGACGGCAAGGATCGGCCATTGCTGTTCGACGCCGCCGGTCGCCCCAACCCGATGTTCGCGGCGGTCGAGGCGGCGTTCCAGGCGCGCTAGATCACCGCCGACACCAGACCCAGCTCCACCGCCTCGTTCGCCTCGATATACCAGTTGGCGGGGGCCCGGCGTTCCAGTTCCTCCAGCGTGACGGACGAGCCGACGATCAGGTTCTCGAACCCCTCGCGCTGGATCTGGATCGAGTGTTCCAGCTCGTGCAGCATGGCCTTCACCGTGGCGATGCAGGTCGTCAGCGGCCCGTTGATCTGCAGCGTCTTGTCCATCTTGCGCTCATGGATCATCAGCCGGGTTCCCCGGGTCAGGAAGCGGTTTTCCGGCGCGAAGAAGCTCATGAAGGTGGCACCGGCCGAGTATACGATGGCCTTGCCCAGGAAGACGAAGCGACGATCCGGGCTCATGTCCGACTGGAACCGGATATCCTCGCCCATCATCCGCGCCACCTCGGGATCGCCGCCCAGGGTCGACAGCTCGACCACGATCAGACCGCTGGCCGGTGCCTGATCGAGCTGGGCGCGGAAGTTCCATTACATTGCGTAGTCGACGTCGCCGCCCAGCAGGATGGCGGGCCGGGCGAAGTCGGCGGGTTTCAGGTCGGTCATGGTCGGCACTCAGCGCCGTGAAGCCTGTGCGGTTCCCGGCTGCGTCACCTTTTCACCACGATTTTCAACGGCCTCGCTTGCAGGGTGCGCGGCGTCGTCGCATCTCAGGCGCGATGATCGACAAGGACCAGAAGAACGCCATCCTGGCCGCCGAGGCCGAGTTCGAGCGCCGAGAGAACCTGGCGCGGGCTCTGGCCGTGTCTGGCGTGACCCTGATCGGGAAGATCACCAGCCCGCCGCCTGCGAACCAGCCGCCTGAAGAAGTGGCCAAACCTGGCTCCGACGTTCCGGCCCCCTGACCGTCAGGCGACAGGTCACGTCAGCGCGGCTGCTGGATGACCCGGCCGTAGCGCCTGCGTGCGTGATCCTTGCCGACCAGGGCCGTGGGGTCCGTCACGATGACGTCTTCGGCCACGGGCATCGGTTCCAGCCCTGCAAACCGTCTGTAGAGTGCCAGGCTGATCGCTGTCGGGAACGTCAGGGTGAGGCCGACCATCAAGAACGGACCCGGTCCGAGCACCGTCAACACCAGCGGTGCCGCAAACCCGAGCAGGAAGTAGGCCCCTGTCGTGGTTGTCTTGAATGCACGGGCGGCGAAATGCCCCGCAATCAGACCCAGTGTGATCGGAATCAGGGCAAGGAAGGTCAGGCCGATCATCTCCACGCTGAACGCCAGACTCATGTCGGCTGAATGACGCAGGACGGCGGGCGCGCCTTGGTCGATGACCATCCGCGCTTCTCCGACCAGCCCCAGTAAGGCGCGCGCCCCAAAGAGCGCGCCACCGCCGATCAAGGCCGCCAGAAACATCAGGCCCGGGGATGTCCGCACGCGGACCGGTCCGGCAAAATAGGCCGATGAGTCCGTCTCGATCAGGGCCGGAGCAGAGGCCGCCTCGGCGCTGGCAGGTGTGGCGATGTCGTCGATATCCGGCTCGACCACGTCCCAGCCCGCGCGAAGGGTGTAGATGAACCCCAGGCCGGACCCGACGACGGTGGGAAGAAAGAAGAAATAGGCGACCAATCCGTGACGGAACGCCGCGACAAGGCTGGCGAGGTCCATCCGCGACGCATAGGCCAGCACCAGACTGACCGCGCCGAGCGTGGCATATAGCGACCGGCCCCCTCTGGCCCGTTTCCGTAGCAACGCGTGCCCGATTGCGAAAACGAGCGCAAAAACGATCCCCCCGATGAAGGACGACAGCAGCATCGCGTCCAATGACGGCCGGACGCCGGCGGTGGCATAGATGCCTGGCGCCGTGCAAAGGAAGATGAAGATCGCCGCGGACAGAACGAGCCCGCCGAATGCCGCCTTGTCCGTTCGGATCCGATCCACGCCACGCCCTCCACTGAACGCCGATGGTGGCCGTCGATGCCTTAAGGTTGCGTCGCCCGATATGCTTTACGTCGCGAGGCGGAAGCCCTGAGTTGTGGGTTCGAGGCTTTAACCATCGGGCTTAGTGTCGCCTACACCACCGACAGCGCACGCTCGGTCTTTGCATCGGTTGGACGCTTCGACATGCGCACACGCGACGTCATCATCGGGCTGGTCGTCCTGCTTGCCGCAGCGGGGTTGCTCTCATTCCTGTCCGACGCACCGGCCAGTGGCCACCTGCTCGAGCCTGTCGTCGTGACGGCCGAAAAGACCCCTCTTTCGTCGAAGGTCGATGATCACTTCACGCGTGCGGTGCCGTCCCAACGGATAGGGCGTCCGAATAGTGAAACGCCCGCCGGTTTCCCGGCGGGCGTTTGAACGTCTAGCGGTCCGCGGCCTTTCAGGCGGCGGCGCTGATCGGAGCGGGGGCGGCGGTTTCCGACGGGTCGCGCAGGACGTAGCCGCGGCCCCAGACGGTCTCGATGTAGTGTTTGCCGCCGGCGGCCGTCGCCAGCTTCTTGCGCAGCTTGCAGATGAAGACGTCGATGATCTTCAGCTCGGGCTCGTCCATGCCGCCGTACAGGTGGTTCAGGAACATTTCCTTGGTCAGTGTGGTGCCCTTGCGGAGCGAGAGCAGCTCCAGCATCTGGTATTCCTTGCCCGTCAGGTGGACGCGGTGGCCGTGCACCTCGACCGTCTTGCCGTCCAGGTTCACGGCGATCTCGCCGGTGTGGATGATGGCCTGGGCGTGGCCCTTGGACCGGCGGACCACGGCGTGGGTGCGCGCGATCAGCTCGTCCTTGTGGAAGGGCTTGGTCATGTAGTCGTCGGCGCCGCCGCCGAACGTCTTGACCTTGGTCTCGATCTCGGTCGAGCCCGACAGGATCATGACGGGGGTATTGATCTTGCCCACGCGAAGCTGACGCAAGACTTCCAGGCCGCTCATGTCGGGCAGGTTCAGGTCCAGCATGATCATGTCGTAGTCATAGATCTTGCCCAGATCGATGCCTTCTTCGCCGAGGTCGGTCGTGTAGACGTTGAAGCCTTCCGACTTCAGCATCAGTTCGATGCTCTGCGCGGTCGCGTGATCATCTTCGATAAGCAGAACGCGCATTCGAGCCCCTCCAGGCAAAGCTTGACCATATGGCCCGGTCTATCAGTTCCGGGTAACCTTGTTCGAGAGTTAACCGGCCAAAACCTTAAGAACCGTTAACAGCACCCCATGAAGGCGAATCTAGGCTGATTTGCGAATCGGCGTCGAGAGTCCGCGAGTCAACGATTCGAAATATTTTGAAGATGCCCCACTCAGCCGACTGCTGCGACCGTTTCTGACGCACGATAGGACTATGTTCCTATGTTTGGTGAGGCAGGGGAGTGAGGCATGATGAGGAGCCCGTATCGCGTGGCGGTGTCCGAGGAGGACCGCAAGAAGGCGGATCTGGTGATCCAGATCGTGGCGCTGCGGTTCGGCGTGTCGGTGGCAGCGATCAATCGGGATGTCCGGTTGTCGCCCGATGCCCTGCGGGCGCGGCGCGTGGCGATGTATCTGGCCTATGTCTCGTTCGACTGGCAGCAGGAGCGGGTCGGCCACGCCTTCGGCGTCAATCGCCAGACCACGGCCACCGCCTGTCGCAAGATCGAGGACGCGCGCGAGAACCGCGAGCTGAACGACCTTCTGGACGAGCTGGAGGGGGCCATCCACGCCATCATCGGCGCGCCCGGGGATGGCACTCCCAAAGATGGGACGCCCGGCGTGCCGGAGGCGGCATGAAAGTGCAGAAAGTACAGAAAGTACAGGACGTTTCGCAGGACGCGCCCGTCGTGGCGCGCGCGCGCCGGATGCTGGCACGCCCCGGTGCCTGGCTCGCCGAAAGCGCGGTCGGCGGTTACGGCCTGCGTTTGACCGCCGACCGTCGCGCACGCCCGATGCTGATGCTGGACGAGGCGGCCTTTCTGGCCCTGGTCGAGACGCCGGGGCTGAAGGCCAGGCACGGAGGGGGCTGGGTCGCGCGGGCGGTGGATGCTCCGGCTCGGCCTTCAAGCGCGGGCGCGCCCGGGCGGATCGCGGGCGAGCGATCGGTGATGGACGGTGACGGACGGCTGCTGACCCGGTCCGCAAATCTGGGCGAAAGCCCGATCGCCTGGCTGGCCCGCCGCAAGGACGCCGATGGTCGACCGTGGCTGTCTCCGGCCGAGGTGGCGGCCGCCCTGCGGTTGAGGCGGGACGCGGAACTGGCGATGTCCGGCCCGTCCCTGACCATGCGGTGGGACGCGCTGGCCAGTATCGGGGCGCGATCCGGCGGAGGCTCGGCCGCGCGGATGGAGCCGGGCGACCGGTCCCTCGCCGCCGGGCGTCGCGTGGCCGAAGCGCTGGAGGCGTGTGGCCCTCGCTGGCGCGCCTTCGTCGAACAGGCCTGCATCCACGACAGTGCGATCCAGGCCGCCGAACGCGCGCTGGGCGTGCCGAGGCGCGAGGGGAAGCGGTTGCTGAAGGAGGGGCTGACGGCGCTGGCCCGGCATTACGGGATCGGGTGACGCCGCTCTTTGCCGATCTCAGGGTTGGGGGCCTGGGTGTCCGCTTTAGGCGACTGGCTCGATGTCCGCTCTCGACCCTTAGCGGACCTTAGTCGAAGCAGGGGCGAGGCTGTATCGCAACGCCATAGCGCGGACCTAATAGGCTTCGCTGTCGAACCAGCGCGACCCGCTGTCCTACGCGGCACTCAATGTGTCGCGGAACTCGGACCTGCGCGGTTACACCGTCCACGCTGACAACGGCGAGTGGACGCGAACCCGTCTTGCCCTCAGTCATACCCAATGCCGTTACTCGGCCTGTCGATGTTCCCTCTTCCGGGACGGAAACCAGAAGCAGGCTGATCGCTACTCCGATAGCGAGTGTGAGCGACAGACCGACTAACGCGGCCTTGTTGGACGCGATGAGAAACCGGATAGGTCTGAACATAATCGTCCCTTCGAGAACCCTGCGAGCGTGAGCGACTTTGGGTCCGCTTTCCACCCGTAAGGGACAGTCTGCTTTCGACCCATAGCGGACATTTCCAGGCTGGTTGAAGAGCGGGTAAAAACCAAAATCCCGCCGCCCTGATCAGTTATCGATCCTGCCTACGGGCCAACTCTTGCAGCTGAAGTTGAGGGTCCCATCCAGTCGGCTGCACCGCGACCACGCTGCGCCACGGCGTTCCGAGGGCCACCCATTCGGCTCGCAGTTCTTCGAAAGACTTCTCATCATCGGCCAGTCCGAATTGGGTGTGGCAGCACGGACAAATCTCAAAGGATGGAAGGCCCGCCGGCCAAGGCTCAAAGTCCAACGCGTAGCCGCATACAGGACAGTGATACTTACGCTGCAGAAGGCTCGGGTGGTGATGAACGCCGTCCTGTGTCATCGAGCGACTCTAGACCAAGCATGGCAACCCGCAACTTTGTTGCCAATCATCAATAGGTCCGCTTCCCACCCTTAAATTACCGTCCGCTCTCGACCCATTGCGGATACTACTTAGGCTCAGGCCAGTCGAACCAACCATCGGGGCCAATGCCGTCTTCTACCCACTCGGGTGATCCGAAAGCCTCCGACAGCAAGAGCGAGCGGAGCTGTCCCGGTGGGCCGACTGACCATGAGAAGTGCCAGCCACCCCAACGGCGGTTTCCGTCTGTCACGTCATACCCAGTAGACGGGCCGTCAGGCCGGGCGTCACCACGCCCATTCAAGAGCCGGACCTCTCCTCCGAGAAATCGGGGTGCGCTCCATAGGCACTGGTCCTCAAGTATTTTGGTCAGTCTCTCTTTGCCCCCGGCAGTGAGCTGAACCTTCCGCCAATCGGTCCATCGCTGCCCCTGCCAGCCAGGCGCCGTTCCTGACCGCGCGTACATCTCCCATCCATCCGCTGACTGCCGACCCACCACTTCTCTCGCCGTCGGATCGGTTGAAAGCCCGCTGGGGGACGTAATCAGATGGACGGAAGAGGTTGGAGACACGGCTTTCCACACAATGCCATTCTGCTCGTTCGCCCAGGACGACCAGACGTCTTCCAGAAGCGGGTCGCTCGGATCATTGTTCAAGTGCGTCGGGAGCGCGGAAAGGTCGATGTTCCGCCAGGCCGGACACTGGGTGGCGGATTGAATGTCGCGACCAGGATGACAGGCCGACAATAGGGCCATGCTGATCGCTACCGACCACGATGCTTTCAGGATAGATGCGCTGTCCACGAGGACGAGGCTATTACCCAGCCGATTGTCGAGCAATGTCCACTAACCGCCTTCAGCCGACAGTCTGCTCCCGACCCATAGCGGACGTTGTACGCTGAGACGCTGACGTCCATGTTTCCTGCATGACCGACCTAGGCAACATGATTGAGCGTGTGGGGGTTTTGCTCCTGCTGGCTTGGGTGCCGTTGATTGCGATCCTCAACTTGGTTCTCGTTTCCGAGGTGAAGCCTGGCGAGGGTTCATGGCGGGCCTATGTTGGTTTCTTCAAGCGAACGCAGCTCAAGCCGCTAGGGATGAGGCTGCTTCCCCTGTTTCGCTTCATGGTTTGGGCGTGGTTTGTGGGGATTGGCGTCACCCTGTTAGCGAGCGCGATCTCTGGTCGCTGATGGCATTGGTTACGTCCGCTTGCCGCCCTCGATCTATAGTCCGCTCTCGACCCGTTGCGGACGTTGCCCATGGTTATTAAAGTCACCCGGTGGAAGTTTACACCATCGATCCTGCGTCCGTCGCCAACGGCCATTTGGCGGCCTATCTCGCCTTGACGCTTACTTTTGCGGCCTGCACTGGAATAGTTGCCTTTCTTGGTCAACGTGGTTGGTGGCTAGCCGCCATCGCCGTTCTCGCGCTCCCCACGCTCGCGACTTATCTTTTCGGTGGTCGCCCAGAGTGGTCCGTAGCTTACTTGCCAGACGTGCTTCTACCACTGGCGCTGGTGCTGGGACTGCCGAGTGGCGCAGCAGGGGTGATAGTCGGCGCTTTGGTTCGGCGGTGGCGAAGCCGCAGCACGCCGAAGGTCCGCTAACCACCCATAGCGGACCTTCGATAGGTCCGCTTTCAGGCGATGTCCGTTCGGCGCAGCCTCAGGCCGCGACGGATCCCCGCCGCATGCGCCAGAAGCGCAGGGTGCGCATGGCGGCCTCTTTCGTCAGGTCGGCATAGAGTTTGGCATAGCCGTGGGCCTTGCCCATGGCGTTGTCCTCGGAGCCCAGGATGACGACGGCGAAGGTCAGGAACAGGGCGCGGTCCAGGTCGGCGGCCTTGCAGATGACCGACAGGGCGTCCAGTTCGCGGCGCTCCACGATCTGGCTGGCGGTGTGGAAATCGACGTCGGCCAGCTGGGCCAGGGCGATCAGGAAGCTGGTCCTGGACCCCGAGCGCAGGAAGCGGGCCAACATGGTCGGCGTCAGCTGATTGGCGGCCTTCAGCTCCTCGACATAGGCCAGGCATTCCGAATAGTCGGCGGGCAGGGCGCCGTCGTCGGAGGCCACGCGGGCGCGACCGGCGGCGAGCGCGCTTTCCAGCAGGGCCGGGTCCATGGCGGCGTTCTGTTCCAGAATGCGCTGACGCAGGCGGGCCTCGACCACGAAATACATGTCGTTCAAGAGGTCGGCGGGCAGGGCGGCGCGCTCGACCGTGGCGGCATGAAGCGCCGGGTTGATCTTGGCGCGTTCGACGGCGGTCTCGGACGCGGCGCGCGACAGGACGGCGCCGTCGTTGCGCAACAGGGTGCCCAGGGTTTCGTCGTCGCCGCGCTGGACGATGACGTCGGACACGGCCTCGGACACGCTGGCGCGTTCGGAGACGGCGCGCAGGTGGCCCTGGCCCTTGGAGCGGACGACGCCCAGCAGGTCTTCGTCAGTCAGGACGGTGGAGGACCGCAGGACGGCGTCGGCCACGGCCATCTCGTCATTGGCCAGCCGTCGGATAAGGCCGCGCGGGGCGTCGGGCGACAGGGCGAACCGGGCCGACAGTTCGGCGCGGACGGCGGTCTCCATCTCGGCGGTCAGGTCGGTCAGGACGGAATCGTACAGGGCGTCCTCGGCCGCCGAGCGGGGCGCGCCGCCGAAGAAATGGTCGGTCAATTCGCGCAGCAGGGCGCGGCGCTTCTCGCTGGACGGCTCGTGCGCCAGGGCGATCAGGTCGGGCAGGCGCGAGCCCGTGTCGTCGGCGACAGCGGGAGGGGTCAGGGTCTCGCTCATGGGCGTTCGGGATCGTCGCTGCGGGCGGGCGCGCGCAGGCGGCCCTGGGCGTCGCGCTGGGGCACTTCGGTTTCCGGCGGCTGGGCCAGGTCCAGGGCCACGCTGTCGTAGAAGACGGCCTCGGGCAGGGGGGTGTGGTCGGGTGCGTGACCGGCGTCGCGATGGACCGAATAGTAGCGGCTGCCCTGCTGGCCTGGCTGGGCGGTCGTCGTCGGGGGCGTGGCCTCGGCATAGACCTGGGGCGCGGCCTGATCGGTCTGGGCGGTCGGCTGCTGGGCCGGGCCTTGCGGACGCAGGCGGAAGATCAGGGCGTCGGCGCGCGGGGCCATGGGGTCGGCCGCGGCCATCGGGGCGGGCTGAGGCGTCTGGGCCACGGTCGGCACGGCGGCACCCTGGTTCGGCAGGAAGTCGGGCTGGGGCTGACGCAGGGCGGACTGGACCGGAGGCTGTGCCATCACGGGAACCGGGACCGGGGCGGTCATCTCGCGGGTGTAGGCCAGGGGGTCGGGCGAACCGGGCGCGAAGGAGGAGACGGGCTGTGGACCCAGCCAGGCGCTGGCGGGGGTCAGGCCGTTCGAGACGGGGCGCGGCGTCGGGGCCGGCTGCATCATCGGGCGCGCGACGGTCTGGCTGGGGGCGATGCGGCGCGGGATCATGCCGCTGTGGGCTTGGGCCTGTTCGGCGACGACGTTGGCGGGCGTGGTGTTGGCCGGGCGTCCGGCCCAGGACATGTAGCGGGGACCAGGGGCGGTCTGGGCCTGGGCCATGCCGGCCAGCGCGCAGGCGAGGGCGGCGGTCGACAGCAGGATCGCGGGTCTGATGGCGCGGGTCGACAAGGCGCGGCTCCGGTGGATCGTTCCGGCCAAGCCTAGGACCGCGCGGCTTAACCCCGCGCTAACAGGGGTAAACGATCAGGACAGGGCCTTCAGCACCCGCCGCTGGATCGCGGTGGTGCCCGCGTTCAGCGCCAGCCCCATGGCGGCGAGGCAGAACAGGGCCGCCAGCAGGTCGGGGGTGCGCAGGCGGTTCCCGGCCTCCAGCAGGCGCCAGGCGAGGCCTTGCGTCGCGCCGGACCCGGACACGAACTCGGCCACCACCGCGCCCACGATGGACAGGCCGGCGGCGACGCGGATGCCCTCCAGCACGAAGGGAAGCGCCGAGGGCAGGCGCAGACGCCACAGGCGCTGCAGGGCCGAGGCGCCGTGCAGGTCGAACAGACGCTCCAGGTCCGGGTCGGCGGACTTCAGCCCGGTCAGGACACCGGAAAAGACCGGAAAGAAGGCGACGGCGGCGGCCAGCGCCGTGACGGCCCGGTCGGCGTGATCGAGGCCCGCCCAGATCAGTACCAGGGGCGCGATGGCGACGACGGGGGTCACCTGAAGCGTGACGGCCAGGGGGGCGACGGCGCGCTCGGCGGTCGAACTCAGCGACACGACGATGGCCAGGCCGCCGCCCAGGACGACCGCGACGACCAGGGCCTTGAACGCCATCCAGAAGGTCTGGGCCGCCGATCCGGCCAGGACCGGGGCGTTGTGGATCAGGGCCGTCGCGACCGCGCTGGGGGGCGGCAGGAAATAGACGGGCACATGCAGCAGGCGGCAGGCGGCCTCCCACCCGGCCAGCAGGAGGGCGGTCAGCAGGAGGGCGGGCAGAACGTCGATCAGCCGCTTCATGCCGCGACCCGCATGGAGGTTGCCAGGGCCTCGGCGACGGTCTCCACCGCCGTGCGATAGGCCGGATCGGCGCGCCAGCCTCCGGGTCGGGGCAGGGGACCGGGCATGGGAATGTCGGCGACCGCGCGGCCGTCGGTGGCCGACAGGACGACGACGCGGCTGGCCAGATAGGCGGCCTCCTCCACGTCATGGGTGACGAAGACCATGGCGATCGAGCGGGTCGCGGCGATGCGGTGCAGGTCCTCGATCAGACCGCGCCGGGTGATGGAATCGAGCGCCGCGAAGGGCTCGTCGAGCAGCAGCAGATCGGGCTCGACCGCCAGGGCGCGGGCCAGGGAGACGCGCATGGCCATGCCGCCGGACAGCTGGCGCGGGCGGGCGGTGGTGCGGTCGCCCAGGCCGACTGACGCCAGGGCGACGTCGGCGCGGCGATGGGCGTCGGCACGCGGGACGCCGTTGAGCTCCAGCGGCAGGGCGACATTGGTGCGGGCATCGGCCCACGGCATCAGCGTCGGGCTCTGGAAGACGAAGGCGGTGCGGGTGGCGGCGGGCCTGTCGACGTGGCCCGAGGCGGGCTTTTCCAATCCGGCGAGCAGTCGCAGGGCGGTAGACTTGCCCGCGCCGGAAGCCCCGACGAGGGCGAGGATTTCGCCGGACGCGACGTTCAGGTCGAGCGGCCCGAGCGCGGGTCGACCGGGGTATTGGACGACGACCTGGCTCAGCCGCGCGATCGCGCTCGGGTTCGGGGCGTCCATTCGGGCCCGCCTCTGGCCGCTACGCGGCCTGTCTCCGCCCAGGGGGCGGAGAGCTAGCCACGGCCGGGCAGGAAGTTGTCGGTGAAGGCGTCGCGCCAGTTCAGGTTCGGGGGATAGACGCCCGCCTGGCTGGTGACGTCGAAGAAGGCCTTCCAGCGCTCCTCGGTCATGGCCCCGAGCCCATACAGGGCGGCGTCGCCCGCATCGACGATGCCGTATTCACTGAGCTTGGCGCGGGCCTGGTCCAGGATGTCCTGGGTCATGTCGGGATTGGCGGCCTTGATGAGCGCATCGGCGGGCTTGGGATCGCCCCGCATGTAATCGCGCCAGCCCTCGGCCGAGGCGGCGATGAAGCCGCGCAGCGCCGCCGCATTGTCACGGGCGAAGCCATCCGGCGACAGGACCATGGTGGCGTAGGAGGGATAGCCCTCGTCGGCCAGCAGGAAGACGCGCGGTTCGAACCCGGCGGTCTTCTCGATCGTATACGGCTCACTGGTCAGATAGCCCTGCTGGACCGCGCTATCGTCGGCGATGAAGGGGGCGGGGTTGAAGTTGTATTTCCGGATCTGATCGTCGGTGAAGCCGTATTTGGCCTTCAGCCAGACCCAGAAGGCGGTGATCGAGGCGTCAGCCAGCAGGAAGGGCCGTCCTGTCAGGTCGGCGATGCCGGTCAGGGCTGGGTCGGGATGGGCGATCAGGACCTGGGGGTCCTTCTGGAAGAAGGCGGCGACGGCCTTCACGGGCGCCCCCTCCGCGACCAGGTTCAGGGGGATGAAGCTGTTCGAGCCCATGCCCAGCTCGACGGCACCTGCGGCCAGCAGCTGGGGCACGTTCACGCCGGGGCCGCCCTGGATGATCTCGACGTTCAGGTTGCGCCGCGCATAGGCCCCCGACGCCAGGGCCTGATAGAAGCCGCCATGCTCGGCCTGGGCGCGCCAGTCGGTGGCGAAACGGATGCGGACCCGGCCCTGTTCATCGACGGGTGCCTCGGAGCTTCCGCACGACGCCAGTCCCATGGCGGTGACGGCGACACCCCCCGCCAGGATCAGGCGGCGGCTGACGACGGAATGAGTCGGGCGGGACGGCATGGCCGCAAACTAGGGCGAGGACGCAGGGTTGGGAAGCGGAGCGTCGCCGCAGGGTCAGGCCGACTGCATCAGCCTCCTGGCCGCCTGTGCCAGAAAGCCCGATCGGGTGAACCCATGCGCCTCGGCATAGGTGTCGATCTCGCGCAAGGCGTCTTCCGGCAGGGTGATGTTGACCCGAACCGCCCGCGACCGCGTCTCGGCCCGGACGAGGATGGCCACGCCGTCCCGATTGTCTGGATCGTTCATGACGGTCTCCAGGCTGCTGGGTTCGGGGATCGGCTCGCCATCCTCGGCCAGACCTTCCAGATGAAGGGCCAGAGCTTCCTCGGCAAAGGCGCGGACCTCGTCCAGGGTCGTGCCAGCGGTGGCCAGACCCGGCAGGTCGGGAAAATGGACGCCGTAGTCGCTGTCGGCATCCTTGTGGATCAGAGCGATGAACTGGGCCATGGCGTTACCTCAGGGTGATCTGCGCCTGACGCTCGATCGAGCGCAGGGTGGCGATCGGGAAATCACGTTTGGGATGCGGAACGGTCACGCGACCCGGTCTGGTCGGATGGCGGAACTGCTTGTGCGATCCCTTCTGAGCAACCTCGACCCATCCGCCGGCGTGCAAAGCCTTGATGACGTCACGGCTGTTCATGTGCGCATTTATACACACGAACGCGTGCGGCGCGCAAGTTGGCCCAATGCGTGGGACGCGAAGATGCTGGTGAAGGAGTGTGGGCGGGCTCAAGCAGCGAGACGCCGCGCGTCGAGCGATAGCCCACTTCAGAATTGAGCGAGGGGACGCAAGTCCGGGCGAACCGGTGCTTACGTCCCCCCACCAAGTCCGGGTTGGGACTTGGCCATTGAGGTTCTGGACCCTGGCGTCAGCGCCGGCGGGCGAACCCGGCGACGGTCGGCTGTATCCTGGCGGCCCCTGGTCTGTGGCGTACCGTCCGGGCTTTTGACCCTCGCGCCGTCCATCGATCCCGATCCGGTTCCCCGTGACCTCCGCACCGAAGCGCTGAGATCGGGAGCCTTGATCCTGCCCGGTCTTTCCGCGTCCACCGAAGTGGCTTGGAACCCTTGGTCAAAGAGCCGGACCGACCCGCTTGAAACCCCGGTCTCCCTGGGTTTCCGCGCCGCCGTGTCCCTCGGCAAAATCAGGTTCGCGCCGATCGACCGATCCGGCAAGCGGTCGTTTCCGTGCCGCTGTGCAACATGGCGGCAGGCCCGGTGCATAACCGCCGTAAGTTCTGTGGACGGACGGGATTTGTCCGCTGTTCGTCGTGGGTTGGGTTATGCACAAGAACCGATGGCGCGTGCGTTCAGCGCGCCAGCGCGATGCTCCAGGCCTGCGGGTCGCTGGTGTCCTCGCCGAGGTACAGGCCCCAGCCATCATAGCGGACCCAGACGTTGTCCTCGTCAGCGGTCCAGCCGGAGTCCTCGGTGCCCAGAAGCGCCAGCACGCCGGGCCGCAGTCGGTTGAGTTCGAGATTGCGCCCGCCCTCGGCGCCGTCGTTCAGCGGACAGCCGCCGTGCCCCTCGTTGATCCAGACGTCTAGCGCGCCGTTCAATGCCAGATAGGCTCCATTGTCGTTGCCCGCATGGGTCTGGACGTCGACGAAATCCATGGAAATCTGGGCCACGGCGTCGTGGACGGCCTGCTGGTAGGGCGTCAACGGATCGAGCCCGTTGTCCTCGGCCGTCGTCATCCAGGCCTGGCAGACATCGACCGCTTCCAGGATGGCCTGCGGACCCGTTCGCGCTTCGGCGGCGGCCCGGGCCTGGCGTAGCTCCGACGTCGGGGCGCGAGACCCTGCTTCCACCGACTGGGCGAAGGCCGGCGTTGCGAGGACGGCCGCAAAGCCGACGAGAAGTGCGATGCGAATCATTCTGCCCTCAAAATCGTGTTCGGCCCGGCATTTACAGGCTTTGGATCGCTTCGGTTGCCGTCGGTTCCTGACGGTGTCAGCCGACCATTGCCTCACGCTTGGCTTCCAGCTCGAGCCACTCCTCCTCGGCGGCGTTGAGCTTCTGCTGAGCCGCCTCAAGGGCCTTCATGGTGGAGGCGAAGCCGGAGGGGTCGCGGGCGTAGAAGTTGACGTCGTCCAGGCGCTTCTGGTGGGCCGCGATGTCGTCGGGCAGGGCGTGGATCAGGGCGTCCAGCTCCTTCAGCCGGTGCTGGTCTTTGAAGGAGAGCTTGCCGGGCTTGGCCGCCGGGGCGACTGGTTGCGGCGCGGGCTCGGGGGCCTTGGCGGCGGGGGCCGCGGATGCGCCTTCCTTCGGCTTCAAAAACCCTGGATTCTGCCGGATGAAATCGGACCAGCCGCCGGGGGTCTCGACGATGTCGCCACGGCCGTTCATGCCGATGGTCGAGGTGGCCAGGCGGTCGACGAAGTCGCGGTCGTGGCTGACCAGGATCAAGGTCCCGTCGTACTGCTCGAGCAGCTCCTCGAGCTTGTCGAGGGTGTCCATGTCGAGGTCGTTGGTCGGCTCGTCCAGGACCAGCATGTTGGCGGGCTTGGCCAGGGCCAGGGCCAGCAGCAGGCGGTTGCGCTCGCCGCCCGACAGGGTCGAGATCGGCTGGCGCAGCTGGGCCTCGGTGAACAGGAAGTCCTTGGCGTAGGCGGCGACGTGCTTGGAGATGCCGCGCACGATGATCGAGTCGCCACCGCCGGGCGTCAGGGCATCCCACAGGCTCATGTCGCTGCGCAGGCCGTCGCGCGACTGGTCCAGATAGACGGTCTCAAGGCTGGCTCCCAGTTTGACCGTGCCCTCGGTCGGAGCCAGTTCGCCCAGCATGATCTTGACCAGGGTGGTCTTGCCCGCGCCGTTGGGGCCGACGATGGCCAGGCGGTCGCCGCGCAGGATCCGGCTGGTGAAGGGCTTGATGACCATGCGGTCGCCGAAGGACTTGGAGACGCCCTTCAGGTCGGCGACCAGCTTGCCCGAGGTGCCGCCGGAATCGACGCCCAGATACATCTCGCGCGGACGATCCTGGGCCTGTTCGGCGCGTTCGGCGCGCAGGGCGTCCAGGCTGCGGGCGCGGCCCTCGTTGCGGCTGCGGCGGGCGGTGATGGAGGAGTAGAAGGTCGCGGTTTCCCGCTCGATCGTCTTGGTCAGCTTCTGGAAGGCGATGGCCTCCTCTTCCATCGTCTTGGCAGCCCATTCGTCGAAGGCGTCGAAGCCCTTGTTCAGGGTGCGGACGCGGCGGCCCTCCAGCCAGTGACAGGACTGGGTCACGCGGTTCAGGAAGGCGCGGTCGTGGGACACGATCAGAGCGGCGCAGCGCGCGTTGATGATCTCGTTCTCGAGCAACTCGATGGCCATGATGTCCATGTGGTTGGTCGGCTCGTCCAGCAGCAGCAGGTCGGGCTCCTCGGCGAAGGCCTTGGCGAGGGCGGCGCGGCGGATCTCGCCGCCGGACAGGCCCTTGGTGGACTTGTGCGGGTTCATGCCGAAGGTCTCGAGCCAGGACTCGGCGGTCCAGTGCTCGGCGTCGTTGGAGATGGCGTAGTCCAGCAGGGTGTCGCCGGCGATCAGCGGCTCCTGAGGCACATAGGCGAACTTGACCGCGCCCTGGATCGAGCGGGTGCCGCTGTCGGGCTCGATCAGACCCATGACGACCTTCATCAGCGTCGACTTGCCCGCGCCGTTCTTGCCCACCAGACACGAGCGGGTGCGGGGTTCGATCGACAGATCGACGCCGTCGAACAGGGGACGGGGGCCGTCCTGCAGACGGACGTCCTTCAGGGCGACGAGAGGGGGTCTCGGAGAAGAGCGGGGAGCCATGGAATACCTAAATCCTCACCCGCGAAGCGGGGGAGGGGGACCGCGCGAAGCGTGGTGGAGGGGGCGGAAGCGTGCGTGATCTAGGGGATTTGGGACTGATTTGCCAGACGGGTAGTAACCGCCTGCCAGATGTATTCGGCGGCTCCGTCGGCATTCCGCAGGACCGTGGTGGCAGGGATGCGGATGACCTCGATGCCTTGAGCATTCAGCCATGTGGTCCGACGGGCATCGCGTTCGGGGTTATCGTCAGCGAGGTGGATCTGGCCATCGATCTCAACCGCCAGCTTCAAGGCCGAGCAATAGAAATCGAGGATGAAGGGACCAATCGCGTGCTGACGGCGGAAGTTGGGGCGGCCGGGAATGCGTTGGCGGAGACGGAGCCACATCGCCGCTTCGGGGGGCGTCATTTCCTTGCGGAGACTTCTCGCGCGTTTCTGGGTAATGACGGGCGCTCTCATGATTGAAATCTCGCACGCTTCCGCCCCCTCCACCACGCTTCGCGCGGTCCCCCTCCGCCGCTTCGCGGTGGAGGATTAATGGCGTTTTGGCAGACCAAGCGTCTGGAGCAGATGACCCGCCCCGAGTGGGAGAGCCTGTGCGACGGGTGCGGGCTGTGCTGCCTGATCCGGTTCGAGGACGAGGACACCGGCGAGGTGTTTCCGACCAGGGTGCACTGCAAGCTGTTCGACGGGCAGAAATGCGCCTGCACCGACTATGCGAACCGCAAGGAGCATGTGCCGGACTGCATCAAATTGACGCCATGGAACATCGAGGCGCTGGGGTGGATGCCGCTGAGTTGCGCCTATCGCCGATTGCACGAGGGGCGGGGGCTGGCGAACTGGCATCCCCTGATCTCGGGCGATCCGGAGAGCGTGCACACGGCAGGCGTGTCGATCCGGGGACAGACGATCAGCGAAGTCGAACTTGAGAAGCCTGAAGACGCGGTCGAATACGAGGCGGTGGAGTGGCTGGCCGAGCGGGGGTGACGGCGACGTTAACCTAACCTTCGGTTCTATGATTCGAAGATGGAACAGTAGGTTAGCCGAGGGTTGCATGCGCGACGTCAAACACGTGCCGGAGACGCTACCCACGTCGTTCGACCGGCTGACGGCCATGGTGTGCGCGGTGCTGGACGTCCCCTATGGCCTGGTGTCGATCCTGGAAGACGATCTGGCCGTGTTTCGGTCCCAGATCGGTCTGGGGCAGCACTCAACGCCGCGAGAGCTCAGCGTGAGCGAGCGACTGGTGAGGATGGGGCCGGGCGCCACCCTGGTGATCACCGACGCACTCCAGGATCCGGACCTGCGCCAGCACCCGCTGGTCGTCGGCGAACCCCACCTGCGGTTCCTCGCAGGCGTGACGATCTGTGATGGATCGGGAAAGCCCATCGGTGCCATCGCCGCCATGGACGTGGTCCCGCGAGCGGCACCCACGCCATCGCAGATGGAAATTCTGATCCAGATCGCGCGAATCGCGGGCGACCAGTTCGATCACGCCCAGGCCCGCCGCATCAAGCGAGAGCGCCTTGAGCTCCTGACCATGGCCGAGGAAATGTCCGGCCTGGGGCACTGGCGGTTCGATCTCATGACGGGCGTGGTCGAATGGTCGACCGAGGTCTATCGCATCCACGGGCGCGATCCTCAGACCTTCGATCCAAGCTATTCCGATGTGCTGGCGGACTACCATCCCGACGACAGGGATGGGCTGGCGGCCTGCGTCGAGAGGGCCATCGCCACCGGTGAGGGGTACAACCTGGAACTACGGTTGGTGCGCCAGAGTGGTGAAGTGCGCCGCGTCATCACCCGAGCTCGGACCAAGACCGATAAAACGGGTCGTCCGGTGGTCCTGTTCGGCGTCTTTCAGGATATGACAGACCAGGTCAAAAAGCAGGAAGAGGTCGAGGCCAGCGAGGCACGCTATCGCCTGCTGGCCGAGACGGCCACGGACATCGTGGCGCGCTTCGATTCCAAGGGGCGCTTTTCCTATATTTCGCCGTCGGTCCGGACGGTGCTGGGTCGCGATCCCGAGACGATGCTGGGCAAGGACTGCTCCGCCTTCGTGTGCGAACGCGAACTGGCCCGAATCCGTTCGATCCTGAAGGACTATGTCAGGGCCGGGCCGGACGCACCCAGCCCCCGCTATGAATATCAGGCGATGACGGCCGATGGTCGGACGGTGTGGCTGGAGGCGACGCCGCGCGCGATCCGGGACGCCAAGGGCGACCTGGTTGAGTTCCACGACTGCGTCCGGGACGTGACGGCGCGAAAGGACGCGGAGCGTGCCCAGGCCGAACTGGTCGAGACGCTGGGCATGACCGAGGAGCTGGCGGGTGTCGGCTGCTGGCGGCTGGACGTCGCCTCGGGCCATGTGACCTGGTCCGACGAGGTCTACCGGATCCACGGAAAGGACCGCGCGACGTTCGATCCCAGCCTGGACGACGCCGTCGCCTGCTACCACCCGGATGATCGCCAGGCGGTGGCGGACTGGTGCGAACGTGCGATCGCCACCGGGGAGGCCGATGAGTTCAGCCTGAGGATCGTGCGCGAGGACGGCGAGGAACGGATCGTCAATTCCCAATGCAGGCCGGAGCGGGACGCGGCAGGCGCGACGACGGCTCTGTTCGGTGTGTTCCAGGATGTCACCGAGCGGGTTCGCGGCCGGGCGCGGATCGAGGCCAGCGAGGCGCGCTATCGCCTGCTGGCGGACCGGGCCAGCGACATCATCGTGACCTATGGCGTCGATGGGTTGATCCAGTACATTTCGCCCAGCGTCGAGGCCGCGACGGGCATCGCGCCGGTCGATCTGATCGGGCGAGCTGTGACCCATCTGATCCTGGACGAGGATGTCCCCGCCCTGGCCGCGCGGTTCCGCGAGATGGTCCGGGCCGCGCCGGGCACGATCCAGCCGGGGGTCGTCTATCGGGCCAGCGTGGCCTCTGGCGAGGTTCGCTGGATGGAGGCGCGCACGACCCTGGTCCGAGACGGGGACGGGCGGGTGGTGCAGTTCCACGATGTGGTGCGCGACATCACAGAGACCAAGCGGCTGGAGGATGCCCTGATCGAGGCACGGGACGTGGCGGAGGCGGGGGCCAGGGCCAAGTCCGAGTTCCTGGCCAACATGTCCCACGAACTGCGCACACCCCTGACCAGCGTGATCGGCTTCTCGGGGCTGCTGCAGGCCAGTCAGGCGCTGCCCGAGGCGGAGCGGCGCTATGCCGACCGCATCGCCACGTCCAGCGAAGCGCTGCTGAGCGTGATCAACGACATCCTGGACTATTCCAAGCTGGAGGCCGAGGCGGTGGATCTGGATCCTGTCGCCTTCGATCCGGTCGCGATGGCGCAGGCGGCGGCCTCGATCGTAGAGACCCAGTGCGAGGCCAAGGGGCTGACGCTGGCTGTCACGATGTCGAGCGCCCTGCCCGAGGCGATCATGGGGGACGAAGGGCGGTTGCGGCAGGTGACGCTGAACTTCCTGTCGAACGCGATGAAATTCACGGCTTCCGGGGAAATCCGGCTGGATGTCGCGGTGGCCGGCGAGCGGATGCGCGTGGCGGTCACCGACAGCGGGATCGGCATCGCGCCGGAGAAGATCGACGCCCTGTTCGAACGCTTCACCCAGGCCGACGCTTCGACCACGCGGGTCTATGGCGGGACGGGGCTGGGACTGGCGATCTGTCGCCGGCTGATCGAGATGATGGGGGGCGAGATCGGGGCGACCAGCCGGCCGGGCCGGGGATCGACCTTCTGGTTCGAGGTGCCGCTGGTCGTGGCCGAACCGCTGGATGTCATGCCCGATGACGAGCTGGACGCCCTGCCCGACGGACTGAAAGTGCTGATGGCCGACGACGCGGCCGCCAACCGCGAGCTGGTGCGGGTCCTGCTGGAGGCATGGGGCGTCGAACTGACCACCGTCTGCGACGGAGCCGAGGCGGTTCAGGTGGCCGCGAACGGCAACTATGACCTGATCCTGATGGACGTGCACATGCCGGTGATGGACGGGCTGGACGCCTGTCTGGCCATCCGCGCCCTGGGCGGCGACGCAGCGGAAACGCCGATCCTGGCCCTGACCGCCAATGTCCAGCCCGAACAGGTCGAGGCGTGTCGCGCCGCCGGCATGGACGGGCACGTCGGCAAGCCGATCGAAATCTCGGCCCTGGTTCAGGCCATGACGCGGGCGCTTCAGCCCCAGGCCCCCACCGCAGGAAAGGTCGTCGCATGAGCCCCTCAATCCTGGTCGTCGATGACGACGCGAACATCCGCGAGATGATGGACGTCATCCTGACGCAGGCCGGGTTTCAGGTCGCCACCGAGCCCAGCGGCGAGGCGGCCCTGGACCTGTTGAAGCGGTCGCGGTTCGCGCTGATGCTGCTGGACGTCCACATGCCGCGAATGAGCGGCCTGGACCTGATGGCGGCCATGAAGCGGCTGACCCGAACACCGCCGGTGCTGATGGTGACGGCAGACGGACAGACTGGAACAGTGCGCGAGGCGTTGGCTCTGGGATGCGTCGGTTATGTCGCCAAGCCCTTCCGGCCGGTCGCCCTGGTCGAGCGGGTACGCAGGGCGTTGGCCCCCGCGCCTGCGGCACTCCTGATCTGAGCGCTGTCCGCCGCCGGCACGCGAACTGTCCGCGATCGGGCTGAAAAGCCGTCTGGAATCAAGGGGCGCTCAGTTTAACGCGCCCTCGAACGCGCCTTGTGACGCTGGTCCGCTATAGTTTGGGCATGGCGGGAAATGGCTATGAGCGGGACGGGGCGGCGGTTCAGGCCGCATGGGTCGAAGGCAAGCTGCAACGCTTTCGTGACATGATCGACGACGTCACCGAAACGGTGGCCGAGATGGACGCCCCCCGGGACGATCCAGCCGCGATCGACAGAAAGATCCGCGCCATCACCAACCTGGCCCGCGCGGTCGCGGCCGTGGAGGCAGCGGCCCGGCGGATCATGGCCGCCGCCGCGCAGCAACCCGATCGCACAGAGGATGAGATGAACGACGGTGACAGACCCGATCCCGAAACGGTCGAACGCTATCGGGCCGAACTGCTCGACCGACTGGAGAACCACACAGCCATCGTCGAGGCCAAGCGGGTGGCCCGTGCAGCTCGAGACGCAGCGCGACTGGAACCAGGCGCACAAGGCGCTGCCCCGGCTGGCGGGACATCAGGTGCCGGAGCCGGAGCCGTGGCGGACCTGGGTGATGCTGGGTGGCCGGGGGTCCGGGAAGACCTTTGCCGGAGCTCACTGGCTGCATAGCAAGGCGCTGAAGGGGGCCTTCACCTTCGCCCTGGTCGGACCGGCGCTGCACGACGTGCGCGAGGTGATGGTGGAGGGCCCGTCCGGCCTGAAGGCCATGGGCGAGGGCGACGACCGACCCCGCTGGGAGGCGGGCCGCAAGCGGCTGGTCTGGCCGGGCAGCGGGGCGGTGGCCTATGCGTTCTCGGCCGAGGATCCGGACAGTCTGAGGGGGCCGCAGTTCCACGCGGCGTGGGCCGACGAGTTCTGTGCCTGGCGCGAGCCGGGACGGGTGCTGTCGAACCTGAGATTTGGACTGAGGCGGGGCGAGGCGCCGCAACTGGTGGTGACGACGACACCCCGGCCGATCGCGGCGTTGAAGACGCTGCTGGCCGAGCCGGGGACAGAGACGACCCGGGGTGCGACCCAGGCGAACGCCGCGAACCTGCCGCCCATCTATTTGACTCATCTGCGCGACCTTTATGCCGGGACGCGGCTGGAGGCGCAGGAGATGGATGGGCTGGTCGTCGAGCAGGAAGGGGCCCTGTTCCGGGCCGAGGATATCGCGGGGGCTCGGGGCGAGCGGCCGGATCGGCTGGACAAGATCATCGTCGCGGTCGATCCGCCGATCACGACCACGGGCGATGCCTGCGGGATCGTCGCGGCGGGCCGGCTGGACGGCCGTGCCTATGTGCTGGCGGATCGGTCGGTGCGGGGGCTGACGCCGCTGGGCTGGGCCCGGCGGGTGGTCGAGACCGCCGGGATGGTCGGTGCCGACCAGATCGTGGCCGAGGCCAATCAAGGCGGGGACATGGTCCGCACCGTGCTGGAACAGGCAGGGTGCACAATCAAGGTCAAGCTGGTCCACGCCTCGCGCGGCAAGCGGGCGCGGGCCGAGCCGGTCGCCGCCCTGTATGAACAGGGGCGGGTGGTGCACTGCGGCCGCTTCAACGCCCTGGAAGAAGAACTGATGGGGCTGGGCGGCGAAGCGCCCGGACACAGTCCGGACCGGGCGGACGCCCTGGTCTGGGCGGTCTCGCAACTGCTGCTGGACCGGTCCGCCGGACCGCGCATCCGGCTGATCTGAACTTACAACAAGGAGGCTTTCAATGCCCAATCCGACCGACGCCTATGCGTCGCGCGATCCCTCGCCCGCGTCTCCGGCCCGGCGGGCAGAGGCGGTCACGCCCAGCGACACGACCGACCTGAACGCGGTGGCCAAGGCGCTGTATGTCGGGGTCGCCGGCCATGTGCGGGTCGTGCCGGTGGCCTCTCCCGGCGGGGCGGCGGTGGCCTTTTCCAACCATCCGGTCGGCTATCTGCCGATCCAGTGCAGCCGCGTGATGCAGACAGGGACGACGGCGCAGAGCCTGGTCGCCCTGTTCGATTGAGCGCGTCGATCGGGAGGGCCTAACCATGGGACTGAGCCTGGGTCAGCCGCTGAGCTATGCCTCCGCCGGGCTGGCGCTTACGAACGGCGGTGTCGTTCGCCTTGCCACCTTCGCCGCCGCCCTGGCGCGGCTGTCCGGCAACAGCGGCCGGGCCGTCATGTCCATGATCGGCGACAGCACGACGGCCGGAGCCGGGGCGAAGGCCGCGACGGGGGACGGCGCAGGGAGTAACGCGATCACGACCAACCTGCTGCGCCAGAACAGCGCCCCTCATCAGATCGCAGCCCTGTGGACCGCTGCCGGGGTGCCGTCGAGGGGAGACGCCGTCTGGGGCAACATGAACGCTTATTCGACGGGCGCGGCGAACCAGATCGTCACGAACGGCAACGACACGACCATCACCTCTATCGGCAGCGACTGGACGTTTCCCGGCGCGGTCAGCATCGGCGGCCAGATCTATCGCGCGGACCCCGCGCAGACGACGGCGTTCGCCTATGTGCCCGAGTTCAACGCCAACCGGTTCGACATTTACTACACCATCGGCTCGGGCTTCGGCACCTTCGTGGTGCAGGACGCGGCCCAGACGACGACCTATGCGACCGTCAACTGCAACGGCACCGCCACCACGCTGGGCAAGGTCACCGTCACCCGCGCCAACGACGACACGGCCCCCATCAAGATCGCGCGGAACGGCACGGGTGGGGCCATCGCGCTCGTCGGCATCGTGCCGTGGAGCACGGTCACCTATCGGCTGGAAGTGTGGAACATGGGCGCGATCAGCTGGAAGGCGTCGGACATGCTGGTCACGACCGCCAGCTACAGCCCTTTCAACGCCTTGGATGCCGTGTCGGGCGTGGACCTGTGGACCGTGGGGTTCGGCGTCAACGAGCAGAACCAGGGCCAGTCGGCCGCGACGTTCCAGACCAGCCTGCAATCGCTGGCCACCAAGCTGGTCGGCCGGGGCGGCGATGTCGCGCTGGTCAAGGAACACAAGGCAAGCAGCACGGGGTCCGGATACTATATGGACGCGGCGCATCTGGCGGTGCCGGATACGGTGGCGGCGAACCTGAACTTGCCCCCGGTCATCAACCTGTTCGACAATGTGTTGCTGGGGACCGGCGACTATTTCGACGTGATCCACCTGAGCCAGCAGGGCTATGGCAAGAACGCCGCCTATATCCGTCAGCGGGTCGCGGCCATGGCCGTGGCGGCTTGAGCTGGCGTCCCCCGTGTCGAGCCTAGCGCGGCGTCGGATGTTCGACCTTCTCGGGGACAAGCCCGGCGAGACGGTGCCCGATCCTGACGCCGGGCTTTTCGATGAAGCGATACATCAGGATGCTGACGGGCAATGCCAGCAGGACAGCGCCCAGCTGGACGGCCAGCATCGCGAACTGCGACGATGTCGCGAACGGCAGGAGCAGGCTCGCCAGGGCGATCTGGGCGGGCCTGTGGATCAGATAGAGCGAATAGCTGGCCTCGCCCAGCAGCTGGATGATCGGCACGGTCGTAACGGCCTTGAACACGGGGCCGGTCAGGGGGGCGTTCCGGTGCCAGAGCAGGTAACAGTAGAAGACGCCCCAGACGATCAGGGGCAGGGCATCGTCGCAGAGCGCGACGGCGACGAACACGGCCAGGACGGACATGCCGAGTGGCGATAGCGACAGGCGGGTCAGGGGCGTGAAGGCGAGGCGCGAGACGATGCCGATCAGGAAATACTGAGACGCTCCGGCGATCGAGGATCCGATGTCATAGGCACCGAGCAGGCCGCGCGTATAGGCGACATAGGCAACCAATGCGACCAGGGCGACGACGGCGATCTGCCAGCCCTTGCGGGTCGCCGCGATCACCAGGGGCGCGACCAGATAGAACTGCCACTCCAGCGAGATGCTCCAGGCCGCCGGCAGGAAGGTCATCGCGGCGCGGTTGAGGATCTGGTCAGGGATGGCACCGTGGAGCATCACGGCGTGAAGCGCCAGGTGAGGCCAGACGTTGAGGGTCACCTCGTCGTAGATCTCATAGACGGACGCCGCATAGGCCTGCCAGCCCGTGCTGTTGGCCCAGGACACGGCCGGCATCAGCCTGGCCCAGTCATCGGCGAGGAAATAGCCGACGACGCAGCAGAAAACGTAGGCCGGAAACAGACGAAAGAAGCGGCGGGTGATGTAGCGGCCGTAGCCCTCCTGCTTCACGAGCAACAGGTTGGTGATGACAAAGCCGCTGACGATCATGAAGACAACGACCGCGGCGTGGCCGTTCAGCAGGATTCCCAGCAGCGGGTTCGACGGTTCGAGAAAGCCCGACATCTGCAAGGCGTGGCCCACGGCGACCCACAACGCGAGGTAGATGCGCAGGCCGACGATCTCGTCGAAGAATAACTTGGGTTGCAACACGGTCCCCCCGATCGCTGCCGCCGGACCAGTAACGAACGTTGAAATGCTGCGCCAGCGAAATGGCCGCTGACGAATCGATCTTCACAAGGAAAACGAGAATGCACTGGCAGGAACGGCTGTTCGGCCGACGGACCCCTGTGGCCGAGATCAAGGCCAGTCGCACCGGGCCGCTGGTTGCGATGACTGGGGCCGGGCGGCCGAAGTGGACGCCACGGGATTACGGCAATCTGGCGCGCGAGGGGTTCGCCAGGAACGCCGTGGCCTATCGCTGCGTGAGGATGATCGCCGAGGCCTGTGCGGCGACGCCGCTGGTGGTGTTCGTGGACGGCGTGCGGGACGACGGCCATCCGGTGGCCCAGCTGTTGCGAAAGCCGAACCCGGAGCAGTCGGGGGCCGAGTGGCTGGAGGGCGTCTATGGCGCGCTGCAGACGGCGGGGAATGCCTATGTCGAGGCGGTGGGAGAGGAGGAGCCGGACGAGCTGTGGTCGCTGAGGCCCGACCGAGTGCAGGTGGTGCCGGGGCGGGCGGGGTGGCCAGACGCCTATGAGTATTCGGTCGGCGGGCGCTCGGTGCGGATCGGGCGCAAGGCCGACGGCTGGATGCCGGTGATGCAGCTGAAGCTGTGGAACCCGACCGATGACCATTACGGATTCTCGCCGCTGGAGGCGGCGGCCTCGGCCATCGATGTGCACAATGCCTCGGGGGCCTGGAACAAGGCGCTGCTGGACAATGCGGCCCGGCCCAGTGGCGCCCTGGTGTTCAAGGGGGCGGACGGAGAGCGGTTGACGGAGGCGCAGTTCGCGATGCTGAAAGCCGAGCTGGGCGAGGCGCATGCCGGGGCCGGCAATGCCGGACGGCCGATGGTGCTGGAGGGCGGGCTGGACTGGAAACCGATGTCGATGAGCCCCGCCGACATGGACTTCATCGCCGGCAAGCATGCGGCGGCGCGGGAGATCGCGCTGGCGTTCGGGGTGCCGCCGCAGCTTCTGGGGATTCCCGGGGATGCGACCTATGCCAACTATCGCGAGGCCAATGCGGCGTTCTGGCGGGGGACGGTGGTGCCGCTGGCGAGGAAGACGGCCGGGGCGCTGAGCGGGTGGCTGGGCGGGCGGTTCGAGAATGTGCGGATCGAGCCGGACCTGGACGCGGTGGCGGCTCTGCAGCCCGAGCGCGACGCGCTGTGGGCGCGGCTGTCGAACGCGGCGTTTCTGACGGACGAGGAGCGTCGGCGGATGGCGGGGGTGGGGGCGTGATGGACGACATCAGGAAGCTGGCCACAGGGCTGGCGCTCGCGCTGGTGGTGCAACTGATCGGCGGGCTGGTCTGGGCCGGAGGGGCGGCGGCGCGGATCGCGACGCTGGAGGACCGGGTCGGGGAGCAGAGGCTGGTCGCCGAGCGGCTGGCGCGGCTGGAGGAGCAGGGGATCGCCACGCGGGCGGCGGTCGAGCGGATCGAGAAGCGGCTGGAGGATGGGAAGTGAGTGACGAGTGGTTCGTGGCGAGTGGCGAGTGGGACCGCGAACCGGTCCAGGTTGAGGCCAAGCGCGACAGGATGACACCCGGATCAGGGGGCGGTTTAGGGCACTCGCCACTCGCCACTGACCACTCGCCACTTCTGATCCACGGCTATGCCTCCCTGTGGGGCGTGGCGGATCTGAACGGTGACGTGGTGGCCAGGGGGGCCTTCGCCGACAGCCTGAGGCGGACCGGGGCGGGCGGGGTGCGGATGCTGCATCAGCACGAGAGCCGCGCGGTCGTGGGGGTGTGGGACGAGGTGGTCGAGGACCAGCGCGGGCGCGCTGGACGGACTGTCGATCGGCTTCCGCGCGGCCAAGGCCAGGCGGGACGGGCGGCTTCGGGTGCTGTCGGGCGTCGAGCTGTGGGAGGTGTCGCTGGTGACGTTTCCGATGCTGCCGGGGGCGCGGTTCAGTCCTCTGGGAGATAGCTCGCCGGCAGCGGGATCGTCGGGGTTTCGCTTTGCCAGTATACGCTGACGATCCACCAGCGGGTGCCGTCGTTGAAGAGCTGGATCGAGTTGATGCCGCGGGCGAAGGGGGCTTCGTCGGTGGCGGCGTGGCGGCTCTCGTAGGTCGAAAAGACGTGGGTCAGGTGGCCGAAGGTCTCGACGCGGCGGGCGACCTCACGCTCGTGGAAACCTCGCAGCAGGAAAGGCTCGGCGCGGGCGATGTAGTCGTCCGGGCTCATGAAGGTGACCGTGGACGGACCGTCGGCGGGGGTGCCGATGGGGATGAGTTTCGCCGCCGGGTGGAACAGGCCGCGAAAGCGGTTCCAGTCGCGGGGGACGCCCGAGTCGCCGGAGATGACGGCGTAGAGCGCCGCGACGATGGCGTCGGAGGAGGCCACGTCGGCGGGGGCCGGGGCCGACTGGATGGCCGGTGCCGGGGTCTGGGCGAGCGCCGGCCCGGCGGTCGTCAGGCCAAGGACAGAAAGCACGGCAAGCGTCGATAGGCGCATGTCAGAGATCCCCTGTGAACCTGGGGGAGACTGGCGCGAAGTGGGAGCGCAGGGAAGTCGGAAAGAGCGACCCCTCACCCTTTCGCGCGAGTCCGATCGCTGCGCTCTCGGGCGCTCAAGCCCTCTCCCGCCGGGAGAGGGAAGCAAAAAGGAACACCATGAAAGAGATCAAGACCGCGTCCGCTTCGGCGGAGGCGCGCGCCGCCATGCATGAGATGATGGCGGCGTTCGAGGCGTTCAAAGGGGCGAACGATGCCCGGCTGAGCGAGATCGAGAAGAAGGCCTCGGCCGACATGCTGCTGGAGGAGAAGGTGGCGCGGATCGACCAGGCGGTGGGGCAGGCGCAGGCGCGTCTGGACCGGGCGCTGAGCGAGGCCCGGCGTCCAGCCATCGGGGGTGAGGCGGCCGTGGTGGCGTCGGCTCCCGAAGCGAAGGCGGCGTTCAACGGCTATGTGCGGACGGGGCGCGAGCTCGGGCTGGAGCTGAAGGCGGGGCTGAGTTCGGCGCCGACGTCGGGCGGCTATGTCGTGCCGTCCGAGACAGAGCGGGCGATCGAGCGTCGGCTGATGGCGACCAGCCCGATGCGCGAGATCGCGACGGTGCGGACCGTGGCGTCGGGCACCTTCAAGAAGCCCGTGTCGACGGCGGGCATCGCCAGCGGGTGGGTGGCGGAGACGGCCGCGCGGCCGGAGACGGACCCGGCGACCCTGGCTCTGCTCGAGTTTCCGGCTGCGGACCTGTACGCCAATCCGGCCGCGACGCAGGCCCTGCTGGACGACGCCCTGGTCGATCTGGACGAATGGCTGGCGGGCGAGGTCGAGGACGCCTTCGCCGCGCAGGAGACCCAGGCCTTCGTCAACGGCGACGGGACGAACAAGCCCAAGGGCTTTCTGGGCTATTCGATCGTGGCGGATGCGAGCCATGCCTGGGGCGACATCGGCTATGTGGCGTCGGGGGCGGCGGGTGCGTTTTCGGCGTCCAGTCCGACGGACAAGCTGCTGGACCTGATCTATGCGCCCAAGGCCCAGTTCCGGCCGAACGGGCGGTTCGTGATGAACCGGAAGACGGTCTCGACCGTGCGCAAGTTCAAGGACGCGGACGGTAACTACATCTGGGCACCGGCGACGCGGCCGGGCGAGACGGCGAGCCTGCTGGGGTATCCGATCACCGAGATCGAGACGATGCCCGACATCGCGGCGAACAGTTTCGCGATCGCGTTCGGCGACTTTCAGCGCGGGTATCTGATCGTGGACCGGGCGGGCGTGCGGGTGCTGAGGGACCCGTATTCGGCCAAGCCCTATGTGCTGTTCTACACCACCAAGCGGGTCGGGGGCGGGGTGCAGAACTTCGATGCCCTGAAGGTAATGAAGTTCAGCGCGAGTTGATGTGACGGCCTCCCTCTCCCCCTGCGGGAGAGGGCTTGAGCGCCCGCGAGCGAAGCGAGTGGTCTCGCGCGAAAGGGTGAGGGGTTTCGCTGACGACCGGAGAGAGCCGGTGTCACCCCTCACCCGATCGCGCCAGAACGACGGCTGCGCCGCCGTGCGCGATCTCCCTCTCCCGCAAGGGGAGAGGGGCAATCTGACATCGGAGATTTCCCATGACCGCACCCGTGACGCTCACGGAGGCGAAGCTGTTCCTGCGCGTCGAGCACGACGCCGAGGATGGGCTGATCCAGACGCTGATCGACGCGGCCCAGGCGAGGGTCGAGGGGGAGGTGGGGTTGAGCCTCACGTCCACCTCGGCGGCGCCGCTGAGGCTGGCGATCCTGATGCTGGCCCTGCGCGCATACGAACGCGGCGAGGTGGAGATGTCGATCCGGCCGGTGGAGGCCTGGATCGCGCCGTATCGCGTGGTGCGGATATGAGCGGGATGCGGGTGCTGGCCCAGCTGCTGGAGCCGGTGGAGGCGGAGACGCCCTATGGCGGGCGGGTGGTGTCGTTCGAACCGCTGGGGGCGGTCTGGCTGAGGCTGGAGGGACGCAGACGTCGGCAGACGACGGAGGCCGGGGTGACCTCGGCCACCGAGGTAGCGACGGCCGAGACGCGGACCGACCCGAGGCTGAGCGAGGGCCGGGTCGTCCGGTTCGGCGGGGCGGACTGGACGATCATGGCGCTGGACGCGGACCCGGACCGGCCGGGGCGGACGACCCTGAACCTGGAGCGCAGCCGATGAAGGATCACGAGAGTGCGCTGCAGAAGGCGCTGATCGCGCATCTGCGGGCGGATGGGGCGGTGCGCGCGCTGCTGGGCGATCCGGCGAGGGTCTGGGACGAGGCCCCACGCGACGCGGTGTGGCCCTGGCTGGCGGTCGGGCGGTCCGAGAGCCGGCCGGTGGCGGCGGACGGGTGCGGGGTGGAGCATACGCTGAGCCTGCGCTGCGCCTCGCGGTTCCCGGGAACGGAGGAGGCAAAGGCGGTCCTGGCGGCGGTGCGGGCGACGCTGCACGAGGTGACGCTGGAGGCGGACGGGGTCCGCACGGTGTCGGTGCGGGCGACCTATGCCGACGTTTTTCGATCCAACGACCAGAAGCGGGTCTGGGGCGTGCTGCGGGTGCGCGCGGTGACGGAAGAGATTTGATCCTCACCCGCGCAGCGGGGGAGGGGGACCATGCGCAGCATGGTGGAGGGGGCGGAAGCGGGCACCGTGTTTGAGGTCGCCCCCTCCACCACGACGCAAGCGCGTCGCGGTCCCCCTCCCCCGTTTCGCTGCGCTTCACAAGGGAGGATTGAGACATGGCCGCACAGCGCGGGAAAGACATACTGCTGAAGATCGAGGGGGCACCGGGGGTGTTCACGACGGTCGCGGGCCTGCGGGCGCGGACGATTTCGCTGAATGCGAAGACGGTGGACGCGACGGATGCCGACAGCGCCGGACGGTGGCGCGAGCTGCTGGGCGGGGTGGGGGTGAAGTCGGCGGCGGTGTCGGGGCAGGGCATCTTTCGCGACGCCGCGTCCGACGCGGCGATCCGCGAGGCCTTCTTCGATCAGGGGCTGAAGACGTGGCGGCTGATCGTGCCGGACTTCGGCGTCCTGGAGGGGCCGTTCCTGGTCTCGGCGCTGGAATATGCCGGGGACCACGAGGGCGAGGCGACGTTCGCGATCAGCCTGGCCAGCGCCGGGGCTGTGGCGTTCAGCGCGATCTAGAGGCTGACGGCCAGCATGGTGATGTTCCACTGCTCGGCGAAGCCATAGGCGCGGTCCGATCGCATCCGTTCTTCGTCGTTCCGGAAGTTGTCGCCGCCGGCGTCAATGACGCGGTAGCCGAGCCGGTCGGCGGCGGCGCGGTCGGCACCGGGGAAGACGAGGGCAAAGCCGATGAAACCGATCAAGCGGTGGTCGCCACGCGACGCGGCCTGACGCGCCAGGGCCGAGGCGTCGGACGGAACGTGATCGGCCAGGGCGTAGCTGTCCGGGCTGGAGCCGCCGGTGTCGGGCGCGGGCGGGGTGGCGCAGGCGGCCAGGCTGAGAATGGCGGCGAGCGTGGTCAGGGGGCGGATCATCATGGAGACGAGAATGCCTGAGAGCGACGAATGTTCGAACAGGCCCCCCTCGGGCCCGAGGGCCCTCTCGCCCCAGCGGGGGGAGAATGGCGCGCGGGGCGAAGCGATGGTGGTGCTGGCCGGGGAGGCGCGGCGCCTGTGCCTGACGCTGGGCGCGCTGGCGGAGATGGAGACGGCGCTGGGCGTGGCGGGCGTGGAGGCGATGGGCGCGCGGATGCGGACGCTGTCGGCGGGGGACCTGATGGCGGTGCTGGCGGCCTTGCTGAGGGGCGGGGGCGAGGGGGCGTTCGCGGGTGTGTTGGATCAGGCGGCGGTGACGGCGGCGGAGGCCGCAGATGCTGTGGCGATGGCGTTCGTGGCCGCCTCCGATGGCTGAGACGGCCTGGGGCGCGATGCTGCGGACGGCGGTGGCCCTGGGGGTGTCGCCGGAAGGGTTCTGGCGGCTGTCGCTGAAGGAATGGCGGATGCTGACGGCCGTGGCTCCGGGAGTGATGCCGATGGGACGCGGCGAGGTCGAGGCGCTGATGGTGGCCTGGCCGGATGAGGAGAAACGATGACCGACGAGACACTGGACGCCATTCCGGCCAAGGCGGCCGAGGCGGCGGCGGCGCTGGAGGCGCTGCGGGAGCCGGCGAAGCGGGCGGCGGCGAGCATCGAGGACGCCTTCGGGCGGGCGGGGGCCAGTCTGACGCGGTCGCTGGCGCGGGCGGCGGCGGACGGCGAGGTGACGCTGGGCGAACTGGCGCGGGCGGTGCTGGGCGCGGTCGGAGCGGGCGTCGGCGGATCTGGCGGGCTAGGCGAGGCGATCGCCAGGGCGGTGGCCGGCGTGGCCGGGTTCGGCGGAGCGCGGGCCGATGGCGGCGCGGTGCTGGGTGGCGGGGCCTATCTGGTCGGAGAGCGCGGACCCGAGGTGTTCCGGCCGTCGGGCGCGGGCGTGATCGAGAGCAGCGGCGGAGGCGGCGGCGGCGTGACGGTGAACGTCAGCGTCGATGGGGGGGCACCCGCCTTGTTGAGGTCGGAGGCGCAGATCGCGCAGATGCTGGCGAGAGCCGCCGCGCTGGGGGCGCGACGGCTGTAGGGACGCTAGCGAACCTTTGGGTTCGGGCCGAAGCGGTTGTCGCCGGGCTGACCCTGGGCGAGGCCGACCCACAGCAGGAAGCCCAACTGGATCAAACCGACGATGGCGAAGATGCCGAAACTGGGGCCGATGATCGACCATGCGACTTCGGCGTCGCTCGAACTCCAGTCGTCGCCTCTGGTCAGGGCCGAGAGGCCGACGGTCGCGATGAAGGCACCGACGCCGATGACGCCGGCGATCCAGGGGATGACGGCCAGCCAGCCGCTGTGACCCATGTCGTGAAGACGCTTCACCGTGATCGCGACGTTCGGCCAGATCAGAGCGATCGACAACAGCGCGCCCAGCAAGGGAATCCACCCGAGCACCACGCCGACACCCAGGCAGATCAGCCAGCCCAGCCAGAAATGCTGGCGGCGGATGCGACCCTGAAACGAGAACAGCACCTTCTGGAAGTCGAAGGTGTCGACGGGCACGCCGGGCGTGGCCGACGGCGCGGACGAGGCGACGGTGCCGGCCAGCAGCATGATGTTGGTGGCCTCGCCCGCCACCGGGACGAAATCGACGCGCAGGCCGGTGGTCACGGCCGAGGGCGGCGTGACCTGGTCGGCGTTGAAGGCATAGCGGATGCCGTCGTCACCGCTGATCAGGCCCGAGCCTGCCGCCGGGTCGAAACTGAGAATCTGACCGCGCATTCGATGGCTCCCCCCACCCAGGCCGGAATCGGCCCGCGCGCAAATTGGACGAGGCGCTGGGACGCCACAAGTTAAAGAGGAGACAGGGAATGGCCTTCCACGAGGTGCGCCTGCCCGCGCGGCTGGCGTTCGGATCGACGGGCGGGGTCGAGCGGCGGACGGAGATCGTCACGCTGGCGTCCGGATATGAGCGCCGGAACAGCCCCTGGGCGATGGGGCGCCGGCGGTATCTGATCGGGGCGAACCTGAGGTCGTTGGCGGACATGGCGGAGCTGACCGCCTTTTTCGAGGCGCGACGGGGGCGGCTGTTCGGGTTTCGGTTTCGGGACTTCGCGGATTTCGCGTCCTGCACGCCGGGTGGGACACCGCAGGCGACCGATCAAGCGCTGGGCGTCGGGGACGGGGGGCGAACCGCCTTTCCGTTGGTGAAGCGGTACGGCGATGTCGCGCGACCGATCACCAAGCCGGTGGAAGGATCGGTCGCGGTGGCCTTGGACGGTGTGGCGCTGGCGGATGAAGCCTGTGCGGTCGATCTCACGACGGGCGTGGTGACGCTGGATGCGGCTCCTGCCGAGGGTGCGGTGGTGAGCGCGGGGTTCCTGTTCGACACGCCCGTGCGGTTCGACGCGGACCGGCTGGAGATGACGCTGGAGAGCTTCGACGCCGGGCGGATGGCGGCGGTGCCGCTGATCGAGGTCAGGATCTGAGATGAGGGACATACCGACTGAACTGGTCGCCCGCATCGAGGGCGGAGCGGCGACCCTGTGCCATGCGTGGATCGTGACGCGGACGGATGGCCTGCGGATGGGGTTCACCGATCATGACCGGGGCCTGGACATCGACGGCGTGGTCTGCGCCGCGGGAAGCGGGTGGACGCAAGGGGCGATGGAGGGGGCGGTGGGCCTGAGTGGCGGGACGATGGCGGTCGCCGGCGTGCTGGATGACGACAGGATCGCCGAGGCCGATGTGGCGGCGGGGCTTTGGGACGCTGCTAGGGTCGAGGTGTGGCGCGTGGACTGGATGCGCCCCGATCTGAGGGTGCGGTTGGGAGCCGGGACATTGGCCCGGATCCGGCGCGAGGGGGCGGGGTTCATCGCCGAGGTCGAAGGACCGCTGGCGGCGCTGGAGCGGGTGGTGGGTCGAACCTACGGGCGGGCGTGCGATGCCATTCTGGGCGACGGGCGGTGTCGGGTCGCTGCGGCGGGACGGGTTTGCGACAAGCGGTTGGAGACCTGCGTCGGGGTGTTCGGCAACGGCATCAACTTCCAGGGCTTTCCGGCGATTCCGGGCGACGACTTCCTGACCGCCTATCCGGCGACGGGCGGGCGGAATGATGGGAGGAAGAGGTGAGGGCGCGTTCGC
Source organism: Brevundimonas sp. P2_A6 (assembly GCF_056404975.1). Classification (NCBI taxonomy): domain Bacteria; kingdom Pseudomonadati; phylum Pseudomonadota; class Alphaproteobacteria; order Caulobacterales; family Caulobacteraceae; genus Brevundimonas; species Brevundimonas sp. P2_A6. The sequence continues at coordinate 416,736 of NZ_JBFUCZ010000001.1, forward strand.
CTCGCCCTTCCCACCCGGCTTCGCCTTCGGCTCAGCCATCCTGCCCCGAGGGGGAGGGAGAGAGGATCGTCGCGGCCGCCCGGTCCTGGCTGGGCACACCGTATCGGCATCAAGCGAGCACCAGGGGCGCTGGGGCGGATTGTCTGGGGCTGGTGCGCGGGGTCTGGCGCGAGGTGGTGGGCGAGGAGCCGGAGACGCTGCCCGCCTATGCGCCGGACTGGGCCGAGGTAGGGGGCGTCGAGACGCTGCTTGAGGCAGCGGGACGGTGGCTGGTGAAGAAGCCGATCAGCGAGATGAAGCCGGGCGACGTGTTGCTGTTCCGGATGGCGGAGGGGGCGATGGTCAAGCACTGCGCGATCCTGTCGTCGATCGAGGGGCCGGAGCCGAGGATCATCCACGCCTATTGGGGTCGGGCGGTGGTCGAGAGCTGGATGGGGCCGTGGTGGCAGCGGCGGCTGGTGGCCGCGTTCGGCTGGCCCCGCCGTGAAGGAGACGACTGATGGCGCAGGTGGTTCTGGGCGGGATCGGACAGGCGATCGGCGGCGGGCTCGGTCGGACGATCGGCGCGGCGCTGGGAGGCGTGGCGGACCGGGCGCTGATCGGGGCGCTGTCGCCGGCGCGGCAGGTCGGGCCGAGACTGGAGACGCTGAAGATCCAGTCGACGGCGGAAGGCGCGCCGATGGCCTGTGCGTTCGGGCGTGCGCGGGTGACTGGGCAGGTGATCTGGGCGGCGCGGTTCCTGGAGCAGAAGAACCGGAGCGGCGGCGGGAAGGGTGGACCGAAGACGGTCGACTATGGCTATTCGTTGAGTTTCGCGGTGGCCCTGTGCGAGGGGCCGATCGACGGAATCGGGCGGGTCTGGGCTGACGGCAAGGTCATGGACCAGACGGGCGTGGCGATGCGGGTCTATCACGGGACCGAAGACCAGACGCCGGATCCGCTGATCGAGGCGGTGGAGGGGTCTGCGCCGGCCTATCGCGGGACGGCCTATGTGGTGTTCGAGGATCTGCCGCTGGGGCCATACGGCGATCGGCTGCCGCAGTTGAGCTTCGAGGTGTCTCGCAGGCCCGAGGGCGAGGGGCTGGAGACGATGCTGGCGGGGGTCTGTCTGATCCCCGGGGCGGGGGAGTTCGTGCTGGCGACCGAGCCGGTCATGCGGCGCGAGGGGCTGACGCGGACCCGGGCCGAGAATGTGCATCTGGGCGATGGGCGGACGGATCTGATCGCCTCGCTGGATCAGCTGGCGGCGCAGCTGCCGAACCTGAAGCGGGTCAGTCTGGTGATCGGCTGGTTCGGGACGGACCTGCGGGCCGGGCACTGCGTCGTGAAGCCGGGCGTGGAACGGCGGGACAAGCCGACGGAGCCGCTGACATGGTCGGTGGCGGGGCTGGGGCGCGAGGACGCGCACCTGATTTCGGAGGTGGAAGGGGCACCCGCCTATGGCGGGACGCCGTCGGACGACAGTGTCCGGCAGGCCGTGGCGGCGCTGAAGGCGGGGGGGTGGGCGGTGACGCTGTATCCCTTCGTCTTCATGGACTGCGACGGCTATCCGTGGCGTGGGCGGGTGAAGGGCGAGGACGGGCCGGGCGCGGAGGCCGAGGTCGCGTCGGTGTTCGGAACGGCGGAGGGGTGGGGTCTGCGTCGGCTGGCGCTGCACTATGCCGGCATCGCGGCCGAGACGGGGTGCGACGGGCTGCTGATCGGGTCGGAGATGCGGGCGCTGACCTGGACGCGGGATGCGGCCGGCGGATACCCGGCGGTTGAGCAATACCGGACGCTGGCGGCGGAATGCAGGGCTATCGTGGGGCCTGACGTGGCCCTGTCCTATGCGGCGGACTGGTCGGAATATTCAGGGCATCGGCCGGGGGACGGGTCCGGGGATGTGGTGTTCCACCTGGATCCCCTGTGGGCGGACGAGGCGATCGATCATGTCGGCATCGACTGGTATCCGCCGCTGGGGGACTGGCGGAGCGGGGACGGCGGCGTGGACGCGGAGGCGTTCACGGGCCCGGACGATCCCGCCTATCTGGCGGCCCAGGTCGCGGGCGGCGAGGGGTTCGACTGGTTCTATGCCGACGATGCGGACCGGGCGGCGCAGGTGCGGACGCCCATTATCGATACCGCGCATGGCGAGGACTGGGTGTTTCGGGCCAAGGACCTGAAGGGGTGGTGGGCCAACGCGCACCACGACCGGCCAGGCGGGGTGCGGTCGACCGTCCCGACGGCCTGGGTGCCGGGGATGAAGCCGATCCGGCTGACGGAGTTCGGCTGTGCGGCGGTGGACCGGGGGGGCAATGCGCCGAACCTGTTTCAGGACCCGAAGTCCGCCGAGAGCTCGCTGCCGCCGTTTTCGACGGGCGCGCGGGACGACGGCATGCAGCGGCGGGCGCTGGAGGCAGTTCTGGGGCATTTTTCAACGATTGAGAACAATCCCATGTCCGCGAGCTATGGCGGGCCGATGCTGGGGGCGGCGGACGCCTGGTGCTGGGACGCGCGGCCCTATCCGGCGTTTCCGGCCTTGGGCGATGTCTGGGCCGATGCCGGGGCGTGGCGGGCCGGGCACTGGCTGAACGGGCGGCTGGGGGGTGAGGCCAAGCATCTGCTGGCGGCGATCCTGCGGCGGGGAGGGCTGGAGGATGATGCGTTCGACGTCGGGCCGCCGGTGGGCCATGTGGCGGGCTATGTGATCGATCGGCCGATGCGGACGCGCGATGCGCTGGAGCCGCTGCTGGGGGCCTTCGACATGGTGGGGGCCGAGCGGGACGGGCGGGTGGCGCTGGTCGGGATCGAGGCGGCGGGCGCAACGGTCGCCCTCGAGACCTTGGCGCTGGGCGAGGAGGCGTCGGGGCCCGTGCGAGAGCGGTTGCTGGAGGCGCGGCCGCGGACGGTCCGGGTGCGATTCATCGACGACGGGGCCGACTATCAGACCGGCGCGGTGGTGGTGCGGGCCGATGAGCACAGTGGAGCCGGCGGTATCGATCTCGATCTGCCGGCGGTCTGCGGGCCAGGGCTGGCGACGGCTCTGGCGAGGCGGATGCTGGGGGCGGACGGGGCGGATCGGCTGACGCTGGCGCTGGGGCCGCTGGAAGCGTTGCGGCTGGAGCCGAGCGATACGGTCATGGTCGATGGGGAAAGCGGAGCGTGGCGGATCGACAGCGTGTCGCTGGATGAGGCGCCCTCGGCGCGGCTGGCTCGGCGCGTCTTTGAAATCCTTGGAGCGGAGGACGGGCCGGTTCGCCTGTCAGAAGGGGGAGAGCCCTTGGGGCTGCCGTTCGCGCGCATTCTGGACCTGCCAGGCCTGCCGGGCGCGGAGACGGATGCCCGGCCGGTCGTGATCGCGGCGGCCGATCCGTGGCGACCGATGGCGGTCCATGTCGGGGAGTCTGCGGATGCACTGGTCCAGCGCGGCGAGGTCCCGTCACCCGCGACCGTAGGACGCCTGATCTCCGATCTGGGGATGGGGCCGGTGGATCGGTGGGATGAGGTCAACAGTCTGGTGGCCGCTTGGGAGGGCGTCGCGCCGGTGTCGGCGAGCGAGGGTGCCGTGCTGGGCACAACCAACCTTCTGGCGGTCGGGGGCGATGCGGGGTGGGAAATTCTGTCGTTCCGCGAGGCGACGCTGGTGGCGGCCGGGGTGTGGCGACTGAGCGGCCTGTTGCGAGGTCGGCAGGGCACGGAGGTCGAGGCCGAGGCGGGTTCCCTGGCCGGAGCGACGGTGGTCGTGCTGGACGGACGGACAGCCCGCTTCGATCTTGACCCGTCGGAGCGGCGACTGGATCGCCTGGCCCGGATTGGGTCGGAGGGCGCGGTACCTGGCGGTGGCGGGTTCGCCGAAGTGCCGTTCCGGTTCGACGGCGTCGTCGATCGACCCTGGAGTCCGGCTAGCCTTCGGACTGAACCCGGGGAGGGCGGGCTTATGGTCCGCTGGCTGCCCCGCGTGCGTGTGGGCGGCGACCGATGGGATATCGAGCCGGCCGAGGTGGATGCGCGGCGGTTTCGGGTGCGTGTGCTGGACGGTCGCGTCGAGCGGCGGGTGTTCGAGGTCGATGGGCTGTCGGCTGTCTATGCCGATGCGGATCTGGCGGCGGACTTTCCGGGAGGGGCCGGCCCGGGCGCGAAGGTCGCGGTGGCGCAGTATGGGGCCGGCTGGGGCTGGGGCCGGGAGGCGGTTTGCAGGCTGGCGGCCTGAAAAACGATTGCGCGGCGCGGCTCATGCCCTAACTGACAGAAGGACGTCCCGCCGCGCGATGCGGGGCGGTCGATGATTCTCTGACGGAGCGGCGAACGGCGTGGCGGGCGATCCCTACAAGGAACTGGGCGTGTCCAGGGGGGCGAGCGCCGCCGAGATCAAGAGCGCGTTCCGCAAGCTGGCCAAGGAACTGCACCCCGACAAGAATCCCGGCGACGCCAAGGCCGAAGAACGGTTCAAACGCGCCTCGGCCGCCTTCGACATCCTGAGCGACCCGGACAAGAAGGCCGCATTCGATGCCGGGCGGATCGATGCCGACGGCCAGCAGAAGTACGGCGGCGGCTATGGTGGGGGTTCCCCGGGCGGTTCGAGCGGAGGCTTTGGCGGTTTCGGCCCGGGCGGGCCCGGAGGTCGCGCGGCGTTCGAGGATATCGACCTGGAGGAGATCTTCGGGCGGTTCGGCGGCGGCGGTGCTGCGCGGGGGCCAGGGCGTGGCATGGGGCGCGGGCAAGATGTGCGCGCCACTCTGGAGATCAGCCTGGAGGATTCCATCGGCGGGGCGACGCGTCGCATCCAGTTCTCGGACGGGCGGACGCTGGATGTGACGATCCCCAAGGGCGCGGCGAGCGGCCAGACGATCCGACTGCGCGGACAGGGCGCGCCCGGGCGGACGGAGGCCGGCGATGCGCTCATCGAGTTGAGGATCGCGCCCCATCCGGTGTTCAGGGTGGACGGTGCCGACTTGACGATGGACCTGCCTATTTCGGTGCCCGATGCGGTGCTGGGCGGCAAGGTGGAGTGTCCGACGCCGGACGGGACGGTGTCGGTGACGGTGCCCAAGGGCTCGAACTCGGGCCAGACGCTGCGGCTGAAGGGCAAGGGGGCGTATGAGGGTGGTCGTCGCGGCGACCTGAAGGCCCGACTGATCGTGACCTTGCCCGACACCGTCGATCCGATATTGCAGCGGATCGCGGAGGACTGGCGCAACAGCCGTCCCTACAGGCCCGGGAAGAATTGAGCGTGGACAAGCCGAGCGTGAAGCCGAAGCGGCCGTGGTTCTCGGCCGGGCCGACGGCGAAACGGCCGGGCTGGTCGTCGGCAGGCCTGCCGCACGACCTGTTGGGGCGGGGCATCCGCGCGCCGGAGGTGGTGGAGCGGTTCGCCCATGGCCTGCGCCTGACCAAGACGGTGCTGGAGGTGCCCGAGGACTGGGTGCTGGCCTATCTGCCGGGATCGGATACCGGCGCGGTCGAGGCGGCCATGTGGAACATGCTCGGGGCCCGGCCGATGCAGGTCATGGCGTTCGAGAACTTCGGCAAGCAGTGGGCGGTCGATGCGAAGGACCACCTGAAGCTGGACGACCTGGAATTTCTGGAAGCGCCGTGGGGGCAGTTGCCGGATTTGAGCCGCGTCGATCCGGACAAGGACCTGGTGTTTCCGTGGAACGGGACGACGTCGGGCGTGCGGGTGCCGAACGCGGACTTCATCTCGAAGGACCGGATGGGGCTGGCGATCTGCGATGCGACCTCGGCGGCCTTCGCCATGCCGATCGATTATTCGCGGCTGGATGTAGTGACCTTCAGCTTTCAGAAGGCGCTGGGCGGCGAGGCGGGGATCGGGGTGGCGGCCCTGTCGCCGCGCGCAGTCGAGCGGCTGGACACCTATGCGCCGCCGCGTCCTGTGCCCAAGGTGCTGCGGTTGCGGGACGGCAAGGGGTTCGACCGGGCGCTGGCCACGGGGTCGATGATCAACACCTTCAGCCTGTGGACGCTGGAGGACTGGATCGACGCGCTGGAATGGGCGCAGAGCGTCGGGGGTCTGAGCGAACTGATCCGGCGCACGGACGCCAATGCGGCGGCGCTGCAGGCCTGGGTGGAGCGGACGGACTGGATCGAGAGCCTGGCCGTCGATCCGGCGACGCGGTCCACGACGTCGGTGTGCCTGAAGATCGTCGATCCGCGCGTGACGGCGCTGGACGAGGCGGGGCGGCAGGCCTTCGTCAGGCGGATGAAGGGCCTGCTCGAGGCCGAGGGCGCGGCGTTCGACGTCGAGAGCCACCGGAACGCGCCGGCGGGCCTGCGGCTGTGGTGCGGATGCACGGTCGAGACCGAGGACGTGGTGGCCGCGACGCCGTGGCTGGACTGGGCGTTCGAGGCGGTGGTCGCGGACCTGTGACGGTTTAATCGTCCCGGTCGGGACGACATCGACGCATTCCCCCGCTATAGCCCCTACCGCATTCAGCGGAGACGAATCCTTTGGCGAACGTGGCGGTGGTCGGGGCCCAGTGGGGCGACGAGGGCAAGGGCAAGATCGTCGACTGGCTGTCGAACCGCGCCGACATGGTCGTGCGGTTCCAGGGCGGTCACAACGCGGGCCACACGCTGGTCGTGGACGGCAAGGTCTACAAGCTGGCGCTGCTGCCGAGCGGCGTGGTGCAGGGCAAGCCCTCGATCATCGGCAACGGGGTCGTCGTCGATCCCTGGCATCTGGTCGGGGAGATCGAGAAGATCGAGGCGCAGGGCGTGTCGATCAATCCGGACATCCTGACCATCGCGGACAACGCCTGCCTGATCCTGCCCATCCATCCGGCGCTGGACGTGGCGAGGGAGGCGGCGGCCAATGCCGTGGGCGCACGGATCGGGACGACGGGGCGGGGCATCGGCCCGGCCTATGAGGACAAGGTGGGACGGCGGGCGATCCGGGTCTGCGACCTGGCCAATGCCGAAGACCTGAAGATCAAGATCGACCGGCTGCGGTCGCATCACGATCCGCTGCGAGCCGGACTGGGGCTCGATCCCATCGATCCGGAGGCGCTGCTGAGCCAGCTGCTGGAGATCGCGCCCAAGATCCTGCCCTATGTGAAGCCGGCGTGGCGGGTGCTGGACCAGGCCCAGAAGGCCGGCAAGCGGGTCCTGTTCGAGGGCGCGCAAGGGGCGTTCCTGGACGTGGACCACGGCACCTATCCCTATGTCACCTCGTCAAACACGGTGGCGGGCCAGGCGGCGGCGGGGTCCGGGATCGGCCCGCGCGGGGTCGGCTATGTGCTGGGGATCGTGAAGGCCTATACGACCCGCGTCGGCGAGGGACCGTTCGCGTGCGAGCTGAAGGACGAAATCGGCGCGCATCTGGCGACCGTGGGGCGCGAGGTCGGTGTGAACACGGGCCGGGCGCGGCGGTGCGGCTGGTTTGACGCGGTCTTGGTGCGCCAGTCGGTGGCGATCAACGGCATCGACGGGATCGCCCTGACCAAGCTGGACGTGCTGGACGGATTGAAAACGCTGAAGATCTGCGTCGGCTATCGCGTCGGGGACGAGGTGCTGGATTATCTGCCGAGCAGTCTGCACGCCCAGGCGGCGGCCGAGCCGGTGTTCGAGGAACTGGAAGGCTGGAGCGAGACGACGGCGGGCGCGCGCAGCTTCAAGGACTTGAACGCCAATGCGATCAAATATGTGAGGCGGATCGAGGAGTTGATCGGGGCACCGGTGGCCCTGTTGTCGACCAGCCCCGAGCGAGACGACACGATCTTGATCCGGGACCCGTTCCTGGGCTGAGACAGCGGTTTCGGTTCAACGCGCCCTTAACCGGCACAGTGTTAGGCATCTCCATTAGCCAGGAGTGCCCCTTGTTCGCTGCCGACGCCAAGACCCTGAACCGGATCGAACCTGTGGTCCGGCGCGTGCTGATCGCGGACCCGAACCTGGCGTCCGCGCGCCTGCTGCTGGACATCATGAAAAGCCTGGGCGCGCGTGAGGTCGTGACCGAGTCCGACGAGCATCGCGTGATGGACCATGCGCGCGAAATGGAGCCGGGCCTGATCTTCACCGAGCGTAGCGGCGTCAAGCTGGACGGCGAGCAGCTGGCGCGACGCATCCGCCGCTCGAACCTGGCCTGCCGCCGGGTGCCGATCATCATGATGACGGCTGATGCGACGGCGAGTTCGATCAAGGGCGCGCGCGACGCCGGCATCCACGAATTCCTGAGAAAGCCCTTCACCAGCGCCGACCTGTTCAAGCGGGTCGAGAACGTGGCGCTGAAGCCGCGCGACTGGATTGAGGCTGTGGGCTATGTCGGGCCGGATCGGCGCCGGTTCAACTCCGGCGAATACGCCGGGCCGCAGAAGCGGACGGCCGACAAGCCTGCGACAGCGGCCCAGGCGGCGGTTGCTGCCAAGGATCAGGCGCTGCGAATCCTCGCGGCCTCGCTGGCTCAATTCGATAATGATCCGATGCAGGCCGCGCGGGCGGTCAAGCAGCAGGCGGAAACCCTGAAGGCCTTGGCCATGAAGACATCGGACGCCCGGCTGGCGGTCGCAGCGGCCGGGCTGGAAGGCTATCTGGCCCAGGGTGCACCGACCAAGGTCGGTCTGGCGGGACCGATCGGCGCGATCCTGGCCCTGGCCCCGCCCGAGACGCTCGCCCGGGCGGGATAAACCAGGTTTTTCGCTAAGGGTCGACGCGCGCGTCTCGCGGCTTGAGCGAGGCTTTAGGCGTCGACGAGGTTCCGTTCCTCGGCGGCGGCGCGCATGGCCTTCTGGAGCTTTTCGAAGGCGCGAACCTCGATCTGGCGGACACGCTCACGGCTCACACCGTATTCGCCGGCGAGTTCCTCCAGGGTGACCGGATCGTCCTTGAGGCGACGTTCGGTCAGGATGTGCTTCTCGCGATCGGTCAGCTCGCCCATGGCCTCTTCCAGCAGGCTCATGCGGATCGACTTTTCCTCGGAGTCGGCTAGGGCCGTTTCCTGAGACACGGCGTTGTCGTCCGACAGCCAGTCCTGCCACTCGCTCTCGCCATCCACGCGCAGCGGGGCGTTCAGCGAGGCGTCGCCGCCGAGGCGGCGGTTCATGTTGGTGACCTCTTCTTCCGACACACCCAGCTTGGTGGCGATGGCGGAGAGATGCTCGGGGTGCAGGTCGCCTTCCTCGAAGGCCGAGATCTGGCTCTTGGCCTTGCGCAGGTTGAAAAACAGCTTCTTCTGCGCGGCCGTGGTGCCCATCTTCACGAGCGACCAGCTACGCAGGATGTATTCCTGGATCGAGGCACGGATCCACCACATGGCGTAGGTCGCCAGGCGGAACCCCTTGTCCGGATCGAACTTCTTCACGGCCTGCATCAGGCCGACATTCCCCTCGGAGATCACTTCGCCGATCGGCAGGCCGTAGCCGCGATAGCCCATGGCGATCTTGGCCACGAGGCGAAGGTGGGACGTGACCAGCCGGTGGGCGCTCTCGGAGTCCTGGTGTTCGGACCAGCGCTTGGCCAGCATGAACTCCTCGTCCTTGGTGAGCATCGGAAACTTGCGGATTTCCGTCAGATAGCGCGACAGGCCTTGCTCAGGCGACATCACCGCGAGTGATTTCATTGCAGCCATTTTGGTCCCTCCGAACCTAGATAGAGCAGGCTCGACGCAGGCGGCCACCGAATGTGCACCGTCTCCTCACCCCTCAACCGGACAGATAGCGATGGGTTGCCGCACTTGTCAGAGGCGGATCGTCACAGAGACCTGTGACCGTGACCCAGGCGCCACTTGCACCGTTCGAGAAGCCGTATAGCGGATAGTCAGTCTTTAATCAAGACTTACTAAACGTCGAGTTCGTTTGCGCAGGCTCACGAGGCTCATTCGCGCGTTGCAGGCTGTTCGTTACGCCGCCCGCATGGCTTTCAGAGGGCGGCAAGGACGGATTCCAGCCGGGCCATGTCGGCGGGCAGCGGTGTCTCGAAACGCAGCGGCTCGCCGGTCACGGGGTGGATGAACCCCAGGACGGCCGCGTGCAGGGCCTGGCGGGTCAGGCCGGATTGTTCGATGGCGGCGCGGACGCTGGCGGCAGGGCTGCCGGAGCCATAGGTGGCGTCGCCCAGTATGGGGGAGCCCTTCGACGCCATATGAACCCGGATCTGATGTGTGCGGCCTGTGTGCAGCGTGCAGGCGACGCAGGCGGCCGGACACGGGGCCCCGAGCTTTGGCGGAAGACCGAACGTTCGATCGACACGATAGTCGGTGATCGCCAGCCGACCTCCTGTCTTCAGGACAGCCATTTTCTTTCGGTCCCCATGCGACCGTCCGATCAGGGTTTCAATGCGACCCTCGCGCGGCATTGGCATTCCGCGCGTCAGGGCGATGTATGTGCGTTCGATGTCGTGGGCGGCGAACAGGGCCGACAGTCCGGCGTGGGCGCGGTCGGACTTGGCGGCGACCATGACGCCCGAGGTGTCCTTGTCCAGGCGGTGGACGATGCCGGGCCGCGCGACGCCGCCTATGCCCGAAAGGGAGGCACCACAGTGATACAGCAGGGCGTTGACCAGGGTGCCGTCGGGGGTGCCGGGTGCGGGGTGGGCCGCCATGCCCGCGGGCTTGTCGACGACGATCAGGTCGGCGTCCTCGAACAGGACGGTCAAAGGGATCGCCTGGGCCTGGGGCAGGGCAGGGGCCACGGGCGGGATCAGGATCGCGTAGATGCCTGCCTGGGCCTTGGCGGAACCGCCGGCGATCGACGCACCCTCGAAGGTGACGGCACCGTCGGCGATCAGGGCCTGGATGCGCGCGCGCGACAGCGTCGGGATCGCGTCGGCAAGGGCCTTGTCGAGGCGGGCACCCGAGGCGTCGAGGACGACCTGAAGCACATCGCCGTCGTCATCGTCGTCGACGGGGGTGTCGGTCACTGGTCCAGCAGACGGGCGTCGAAGGTCAGGCTGGCCCACTGGCTGGTGAAGCGGGCGTCGGGCGTGGCGGGTGGCGAGAGCATGACCGCGTTCAGATAGACGAGGCCGGTCAAATCTTCGGGCAGGGTGATCCGGCCGTCGGCGTCTGTGGTCAGGGCGACGCGGCCCCCCTGCTCGGTAACGACGAAGGCCGGGTGGTTCGGCGTGGGCTGTCCGCGCAGGAACAGGGTGAAGACGCGGGGCGCGTCGGGGTCGGCGACGAACTCGAAGGTGTCGGTGCCCGGTTCGGTGTTGTCGGCACAGGCGGCGGCGCAGACGATAGTCTTCAGGTGCTTGGTATAGGTCTCGCGCAGGGTGCCGTTGGTGGCAACCGAGGCGGCAACGGCTGTTCGAACGCCGGCTGGGGCACCGATCTCGTCCATGTAGTGGTCGATCTCATCGGCCGCGACGTCGATATCCCAAGGGGCGAGGGACACCGAGATGACAGCGCCTCGGTCCGCCGAGGGTGCAGGCGAGGTGGTGAAGGTCATGGCGACGTCGTCGGCGGCGGCGGTCCAGGTCAGGGGCTGACCGTCGGCGCGGGCATCGACGTGGGCCATGCGCTCGACCCGGATGCGGGTCTCCGGCTCCGGGAAGAAGCTGGACGAGGTGATCTGGACCACGATCGGCTGTCCGGCCGTCACGGTGGCGGGCGGCACGATGAAGGTGTCATGGGCCATCGCCGCCGTGGCGACGGCCCAGCCGAGGACAGCGAGAATGGCCGCGCCAGTTCTCAAGAGGCGGCCTTCAGTTCGCGGCCATAGACCGGGTCCAGGTCGCCCTTGGCATAGCGTTTGGCCATCTGGGCGGTGGACATGGGGCGGATCTTGGAGGCCTGACCCTCGCAGCCGAACTGCTGGAAGCGCTCGGCGCACAGCTTGCGCATGGCCTCCTTGGCGGGCTTCAGATAGGCGCGCGGGTCGAACTCGCCGGGCTTTTCGGCCAGCACCTTCCGGATCGCGCCGGTCATGGCCATGCGGTTGTCGGTGTCGATGTTGATCTTGCGCACACCGTGCTTGATGCCGCGCTGGATTTCCTCGACCGGCACGCCCCAGGTCTGGGGCATCTCGCCGCCGTACTGGTTGATGATGTCCTGCAGGTCCTGCGGCACGCTGGACGAGCCGTGCATGACCAGGTGGGTGTCGGGCAGGCGGCGGTGGATTTCCTCGATCACGTGCATGGCCAGGACCTCGCCGTCGGGTTTCCGGCTGAATTTGTAGGCCCCGTGCGAGGTGCCCATGGCGATGGCCAGGGCATCGACCTTGGTACGGCTGACGAAGTCGACGGCCTGATCCGGATCGGTCAGCAGCTGGTCGTGATCCAGCTTGCCTTCGAAGCCATGGCCGTCTTCGGCCTCGCCCATGCCGGTCTCGAGGCTGCCCAGAACGCCCAGTTCACCCTCGACCGAGACGCCGCAAGAGTGAGCCATCTCGACCACGCGGCGGGTGACGTCGACGTTGTAGTCGTAGTCGGCGGGGGTCTTGGCGTCTTCCTTCAGACTGCCGTCCATCATCACCGAGGTGAAGCCGTACTGAATGGCGGTGGCGCAGGTCGCGGGGCCGTTGCCGTGATCCTGGTGCATGCAGACCGGGATGTGAGGATACAGCTCGGCCAGGGCGTCGATCAGCTTGGCCAGGACGATGTCGTTGGCGTAGCTGCGGGCCCCGCGGCTGGCCTGGATGATGACCGGCGCGTTGACGGCCTCGGCCGCCTCCATGATGGCCAGGCCCTGTTCCATGTTGTTGATGTTGTAGGCCGGCAGGCCGTAGTCGTTCTCGGCCGCATGGTCGAGAAGCTGTCGCAGCGTGATGCGCGCCATGAGAGAAACCCCTGAAGCTGTATTTTCGTCAGGCTTTAGCCGGACGAAGCTTCGAAGTCACGCCGTGTTACATCCGTTTCAGCCGCGCAGTGCCTCGACGCCGGGCAGGGGCTTGCCCTCCATCCATTCGAGGAAGGCCCCGCCAGCGGTGCTGACGAAGGTCATATCGTCCACGACGCCGGCGTGGTTCAGAGCCGAGACGGTGTCGCCGCCGCCGCCGACCGCGACCAGGACACCGGCCTTGGCCAGCGCCGCCGCGTGATGGGCGACCGCGACCGTGGCGGTGTCGAAGGGGGGCACCTCGAACACGCCCAGCGGGCCATTCCAGATCAGGGTCTTCGACGCCGTCAGGGCATCGACCAGACGGGCGACGGTGGCGGGACCGGCGTCCAGGATCTTGTCGTCGGCGGACAGGGCGTCGCCGGCCATGACGACGCGGCTGGCGGCACCGGGCTTGACCTCGGTGGCGACGACGAAATCGACGGGAAGCAGGAGTTCGCAGCCCTTGGACTTGGCCTCGGCGATGATCTCCAGCGCCGTGTCGGCCATGTCGCGTTCGGCCAGCGACCCGCCGATGTCTATGCCTTGGGCGAACAGGAAGGTGTTGGCCATGCCGCCGCCGATGGCGAGGCGATCCAGCTTGCCGACCAGGTTCTTCAGCAGGTCCAGCTTGGTCGAGACCTTGGCCCCACCGACGATGCCGATGACCGGTTTTTTCGGATTGCCGAGCGCGGCGTCGAGGGCGTCGAGCTCGCGGCGCATGGACTCGCCGGCATAGGCGGGCAGGTGGTGAGCGATGCCCTCGGTCGAGGCGTGGGCGCGGTGCGCGGCCGAGAAGGCGTCGTTGACGTAGAGGTCGCCGAGGTCGGCCAGCTTGGTGGCGAAAACCGGGTCGTTGGCTTCCTCGGCCGCGTGGAAGCGGATGTTCTCCAACAGGACCACGCCGCCGGCGTCGAGGTCGCGGATCGCGGCCACGGCGTCCGGGCCGATGCAGTCCTCAGCGAAGCGGACGGGGGCCCCCAGCAGGTCGGACAGGGGTTGGACGACGGGACGCAGGCTCATGGACGGGACGACCTTGCCCTTCGGCCGGTCAAAATGGGCGAGCAGGGCGACCTTGGCCCCGGCGTCCCGCAGCCGCTGGATCGTCGGCAGGGCGACCCGCAGGCGGGTGTCGTCGGTGATCCGCCGATCTCCAGGAGAGTTGGCCTCCATCGGGACGTTGAAGTCCACGCGGACCAAGGCGGTCTTGCCGACCAGGGAACCGGCGTCGTCGAGGGTGCGGAAGGTCATCTATGTCTCCGGTTCCTCTCCCACAGGGAGAGGGCTTGAGGTTCGGAGAGCGACAGCGATCCGCAAACCGAAAGGGTGAGGGGTTACGGTGCGAGCCGGTGAGAGGCAAACCCCTCACCCTTTCGCGCAAACCGATCGCTTCGCTCTCGGGCGCTCAAGCCCTCTCCCTTAGGGAGAGGGCTCAAGCCATCACATCAACTTCGCCATCACCAGCGCGGTATCGGCCATCCGCGTGGCGAAGCCCCACTCGTTGTCGTACCAGGTCAGGACGCGGGCCAGCTTGCCGTCCACGACCTGGGTTTGGGGCAGGGCGGCAGTCGAGGACGCCGCGATGTGGTTCAGGTCGTGCGACACCAGCGGCTCGTCGGTGGTGGCCAGGACGCCTTTCATCGGGCCGTCGGCGGCGGCCTGAAGCGCGGCGTTGATCTCATCGACCGTGACCTCGCGGCCGGCGACGACCTTCAGGTCGACGACCGAGACGTTCGGGGTCGGGACGCGGATCGACGAGCCGTCCAGCTTGCCCTTCAGCGCGGGCAGAACCAGGCCCAGGGCCTTGGCGGCGCCGGTCGAGGTCGGGATCATCGACAGGGCGGCGGCGCGGGCGCGGTACAGGTCCTTGTGCATCGTATCCAGCGTCGGCTGGTCGCCGGTGTAGGAGTGGATCGTCGTCATGTAGCCGCGCTCGATCCCGAACAGGTCGTGCAGGACCTTGGCGACGGGGGCCAGGGCGTTGGTGGTGCAGCTGCCGTTGGAGACGATGATGTCCTCGGCGGTCAGGGTATCGTGGTTGACCTTGTAGACGATGGTCTTGTCGGCGTTGTCGCCGGGGGCCGAGATCAGGACACGCTTCGCGCCGGCCTTCAGGTGCGCCTCGGCCTTGTCGCGCGCGGTGAAGATGCCCGTGCACTCGAACGCGATGTCGACGTTCAGATCCTTGTGCGGCAGGTTCGCGGGATCGCGCTCGGCCGTCACCTTGATCTTGCCCAGGCCCACGTCGATCCAGTCGTCGCCATGACTGATGACGCCCGGGAAACGGCCGTGGACGCTGTCGTATTTCAGCAGGTGAGCGTTGGTCGCCACCGGCCCCAGGTCGTTGATCGCGACCACCTCGATGTCGCGGCGGCCATGCTCGACGATGGAGCGCAGCACGAGGCGGCCGATGCGGCCGAAGCCGTTGATGGCGACGCGGACGGTCATGGGGAGGTCTCCTGAAGCGGTGTTCTTGATTGGGCGCTTCAATGGAACCCAAGGGGCGCGGGATCAACCCCGCAGGCGTCACAAGGGGTGACCAAATGCTTCCCTCTCCCGCTGGGAGAGGGGTAGCCAGAGTTTCGCCTCCAGCCCGCCGCCCGGCTGGTTCGACAGGGTGACCTCTCCTCCGGCGGCACGGGCCGCCTGTCGCGCGACGGCCAGCCCCAGCCCTGCGCCGCCGGTCTGGCGGTTGCGCGAGCGTTCGCCGCGCTGGAAGGGCTCAAACACCGTCTCCAGCTCGGTTTCGGCCAGGCCGGGGCCGTCGTCCGATACGACGATCGTCGCCCTGTCGCCCTGTCGCGTCGCTTCGATGCGCGCGGAGCCTGCGAACTTCACGCCGTTTTCGATCAGGTTGCCGATGGCCCGTCGCAGCGCGGCAGGGTCGCCCATGACCGGTAGAGGTCCGCCGCCGACGAAGGTCACGGCCGCGCCGGTTTCCGCGAACCCGTCCGCACAGGTTTCGGCCAGGGCAGCCAGATCCAAGGGCTCGCGCCGTTCGGCCTGGGCCTCGCCGCGCACGAAGGCCATGGCCTGGCCGATCAAGCCGTCCATCTCCTCGACATCGGCGGCCATCCTGTCGCGCAAGGAATCCGGGGCCTGTTCGGCGCGGAAGCGAAGGCGGGTCAGCGGGGTGCGCAGGTCATGGGCGATGGCGGCGATGGTCTGGGTGCGCTGGCGCATGTGACCCCGGATCGAGGCCTGCATGTCGTTGAAGGCGGTGATGGCGGTGCGCACCTCGGATGGACCGGCGGGTGTCAGGGGGGCGGCGTCGGGGTCGGCACCCAGGCGTTCAGCGGCCTCGGCGAACACGCGGATCGGCCGGGTCAGCCTGCGGGCCATCAGCCAGACCAGCGGGGCCAGCAGCAGGGCGGTGATGGCAAGCGCGATCAGCAGCCGCATCTGCCAGGGATCGATCAGCCCTCGCGGCGGCTCGACCGTGGCCCAGCGCCCATCCGGCAGGCGCAGGGATGCCGAGAAGGGCGCGAAGGTCAGGCGATCCGCAGACACGTTGAAGCGCATCTGGCGATCACCGGTCGTGACGACGCGGACCGAAGAGCCGCTCAGGTCCGGCGCAATGTCCGGGCCTCGCCGTTGTGCGAGCACGGTGCCGACCTCGGCCATCAGGGCATCGTGGTCGGCGCGAGACGCCTCGCCTGCCTCCTGGGTGAAGACGAAACGCTCGATGCGCCGTTCGCCGGGAGGCGGTGGTGGTCCTGCCGGCCCACGCGGTCCCGGCCCCCGTCGTCGGATGCTGAACTCCGACCGTTCCGGGGCCAGTCGCACCCTGACCGCCGTCGCCGGGACACCCAGCCTCTGTGACAGAGCAAGGGTGATGCCGCTCTCGATCGGTCCGGGCTCGGCCCGGGTCACGCCCGGCTGCGCGGACACATATCGCCGGAGCGCCCGGCCGTCGGAGGTCTCCGCCGTCTTGCCCTGCAGGGCATCCGCGGCAGCAGCGACGCTGAAGCCGGCAGGACGGGGCGCCGGGGCCAGAAGGACCACGGCGAAGGTCACGGCCTGGGTCGCCACCACGGCGAAGACCGCCAGCAGCGCGACCTGTACCAGGACCGACAGGGACGAAAGCGGGTTCTTCACGCTCGTCCCCCGCGCTCGACCTTTCGCACGCGGGCGTCGAACCGGTAGCCCTCGCCCCGGATGGTGGTGATCAGGTCGCGGCCCGAGCCGTCGTCGAGCTTCTTTCTCAGACGACTGATCTGCACATCCATGGCCCGATCGAACACGTCGGCCTCGGTGCCGCGGGCGGCCTCAAGCAGTTGGTCCCGCGTCAGGATTCGGCCCGGGCGTTCGACGAAGGCGCGCAACAGACCGAATTCCCCGGCTGACAGCTGAACCGACCCGCCGTCGGCGCGCGTCAGCTCGCGTCGCACCAGATCCAGGGTCCAGCCCTCGAAGGTCAGGGCCGCTCCGGCCGGCGCATCCTCCTCACGCGGGCGGCGCAGCACCGCCCGGATGCGAGCCAGCAGTTCGCGCGGGTTGCAGGGCTTGGCCAGATAGTCATCCGCGCCCAGCTCCAGCCCCACGATCCGGTCGGTGTCCTCGCCCATGGCCGACAGCATGACGACCGGCGGGGTGCCCGACAGCCGGCGCACCACCGACAATCCGTCCTCGCCCGGCATCATCAGGTCAAGCACGATCAGATCCGTGGGGCTGGCCGCCAGGGCCTGGTCCATCTCCGCGGCCGAGGCGGCACCGCGCGCCTGATACCCATGCTGACCCAGATAGTCGCACAGCACCTCGCGGATGCCGGGGTCGTCATCGACGACGAGAATGCGGGCGGGGGTCTCGCTCATGTCGCCTTGATGCCATCCCAACGGCACCGCGTCATTTCACGGCTGCAACAATCCGCGCGCAGGCTGAAATGCGATTGCAAACCGGACGTGGTGGAAAGGCGTCATCAGAAACGAGGACTTGTCCCCATGACCATCGCCGCCATCGCCCTGTTCGCTGCGCTCGCCGGGTCGCCCGCCCTGACGCAGGACGCGCCCCGCCCCGAGACGCGGTCAGAGGTGCGTATCGTCACCCTGGGCGGACCGGACGGCCACGGCCCCGGTCGTCTGGATTCCGACGGCGACGGCGTGGTCACGCGCGAGGAGTTCTCCGCACCGATGGCCTTGGCGTTTGATCGGATGGATGCCGACCATGACGGACGCCTGACGACCGAGGAACTGGCGGCGGGGCATCGCGAGGGAGGCCCGGGCGGACCCGGCGTCCGCGTCATGACCATGGGCGGTCCGGGCGGGCCGGGCGGCCATCCGATGATGTTCCGGCGCGGGCATGAGGAGGGCGGCGACGCCGATGTCTTCGTGATCCGGCGCGACGGCGGTGCCGAAGGCGGTCCACCCCCCGGTCCCGGCGGGCCGGGCGAGCGTCGTGTCGAAATTCGGCGCTTCGGCGGACCCGACGGCCATGGCGCGATGGACGCCAATGGCGACGGCAAGATCTCGGAAGACGAGTTCCTCGCCCCGATGCGGGAGGCGTTCCAGTCCATGGACGCCGACCACGACGGTTCCCTGGACGACAGCGAGGAGCCTCACGGCCCGCCGCCGCCGCATCACGCGCCGCCCGCACCAGCGAACTGAGGGTTCTCGCCTGAACGCTTGAGGCGCGGGCTCGCTCCGGTCTAGGCTGGTGGGGATGACGCGCCCCGCCAGCCGCCCCCTTGCGATGTTGAGAGCCTGGGCGGTCGCGTTCGCGCTGGCCGGCGGCCTTGTCGTCACCGGTTCGACGTCGGCGCAGGTCGCGGTCGATGATCCGGTGGTCTCGCCCCTTCCCATGCCGCGAGCGCGTGCGCGCATGAACGCGCGGGTGTTCGACACGGTCTGGAACACGGTGCGTCGCCAGTATTACGATCCTGCCCTCCATGGGGTCGACTGGCGACAGGCCCGCGAGATCTATCGGCCCATGGCCATGGCGGCGACCGACGACCGTCAGCTCTATCGGGCGATCGGTCGAATGCTGGACCTGCTGGACGACCAGCACGCCGGTGCCATCTCGCCCGCGATGGCCCAGCGCCAGGAGGTGGCCCGAACCCGACGCGCCGTCATGGGCGTCGTTCTGTCCAGGGAGACGTCGGACGTCTGGCGGATCGATACGGTCCGCCCCGGCTCCCCGGCCGAAGAGGCGGGCATCCTGCCCGGGTGGCGACTGCAGAGCGTCGATGGCCAGTCGTGGGGCGTGGACTTCGCCGTGGAAGACGGTCGGGCGCTGCGGTTGGATCTGACCGATGAACACGGCGACCTGCATATCGTGAGCGTCACGCCGCGCGAGATGGAACCGGTCCCGGCCTTCAGTCTGGATGACAGTCGCCCTGGCGTCGTCGTCCTGCGGGCCGAGGGGTTCGAGGCCGGTATGGGGCGTTGGATCGGAGAGCAACTGGCGCGACTGTCGCCTGAAACCGACGTGATCCTGGACCTGCGCGGCAATCCAGGCGGCCTCCTGCTCGAGGCCGACGCCACCCTGTCGTGCTTCCTGCCCGCCCGCCTCGACTGGGCGACGCGGGTTTCCAGGTCCGGCAGGCCGGCCACGCTGTCGGTGATGCCCGGATGCGGCCCCTTGCGCGAACCGATCCCCAATGATGTCGCCCTTCTGGTCGATGCCAACAGTCGCAGCGCTGCCGAACTGACCCCAGCGGCGCTCCAGGAGGCGGGGCGTGCCCTGGTGGTCGGCGAGCATACAGCGGGGGCGGTTCTGATTTCTCAGGACACACCCCTGCCCGATGGGGGCCGGCTGACGCTCAGTCGGGCCGACTACATCACTTCGGGAGGTGTCCGACTGGAGAAGAATGGTGTCGAGCCGGACATTCTGGCCGTCCGCACGACCGAGGATCTGCGCGCCGGGCGTGATCCCGCGCTCGACGCCGCGATCCACGCCCTGGCACAGCCGGAGGCCATGCAGAAGGCGGGAGCCGCAGCTCGGCGGCCGAGCCTCTGACTCGACGGCAATCGGTTCAGACGCCCTCGACGTACGGCAACCAGTTGTGGGATTCGCCGGCTGCTTTCAGGGCCGCGATCATGTCGGCGGGCACCCCGGCGGCGACCAGGTCTTCCGCCGACAGAGAGGCCTGTTCGCCGCAGGCCTGAACCACATGAGGCAGTTGAGGGGAGACCGACAGACTTTCGTTTCCAGCATCCGCCCATATGGCAAAGCCGCCATCGTTCAGGCTCTGCGGGTCGAACACGTCGCGGCAATCCGCCAGCCATTCCTGGTCAGGGTTGGCCAGCATCCTGGCGCTGTACCAGCGGGCCAGGGCCATCGAGTGGACACTGGCCGTGGATCCTGCGGGCATGTCCGTCAGGCTGTCGCTGGTGACCCCCCAATTGGGCAGGGCGTTCGACCAATCCACCCGCCGGCCCGTCGCCAAATCATAGGTGATCGGCGTCTGGCTTGTGGATGGATAGGGCCCGCCACATTCGTACTCATCCGAGACCATGTAGGTCACATAGCCGGGACCCGTCATCGGCTGGGTGACCGCCCGGGTGAAGCCGCCCCCTTCGCAATCCATTGCGGCCTGCCGGCCCATAGCGTCTACCAGCGCCAGGTCCGCGTTGATCGCGGCGATCGGGGCACTGCTGCCGGCCAGCCGGGCTGCCGCCGCGACCTTCGGCGAAAGCGGAGGAGTGTCGACAAAGGTCACGCTGGCCGACGACTGCGGGTCAGTGCCGGCGGCATCCTGCGCGGGCGTTTCCGGCCCGCACGACATCAACAGCGTGGCAGCCAGGCTGACGAAAACCAAGCTTCCATAGCCATTTGCCTTGTTCGTCATGATCCACCCCGCGTCGATTTCCGCGCGACCTTCGCTTGATTTCAGGTTGGAGGACAGCCCACCAGACCTGACGATCGACGGCCTCAGCGAGCGGGCTGGATGAGATCCCAGCCATTGCCATAAAGGTCTTCGAAGACCGCTACCGTGCCATAGGGCTCGTGGCGCGGTGCCTCTCGAAAGCGAACGCCAGAGGCGATCCAGGCGGCATGATCGCGGGCGAAATCGTCGGTTTCCAGGAATAGCCAGACCCGCTCGCCCGCCTGCGCTCCGATGGTCGCCCTCTGTGCCTCCGTCGAGGCCTGTGCCAGCAACAAAGACGTCTCGCCCCCGCGCGGCGTGACCCGGACCCAGCGCTTTCCGTCCCCCAGGTCTGTGTCCTCGCTGAGATCGAACCCCAGCGTACCGACATAGAAGGCGATGGCCTCGTCATAGTCGCGCACCAGCAGGCTGACCGCGCCGATGCGGTTCATGGTTGTGCCTCGTGAACGTACGGGCCGCCCGGCGCGCCCCAGGTCCAACGGGGCATTGGCGAGGACGCAGGCATTGGCACGCCAGGCTGCGAGTTGATGACGGCCAACCGCGATCCCCACTCCAGATAGCCGACGAAGGCCGAGCGAAACTCCGGGTCATCGGCCAGGCGAACGTCGTCGGCGGTGGTCAGCAGCAGGTCGAACCACCGGCGCCGCTGTGTCTCGTCCAGATGGCGATTCAGGTGGTGGCCGATCATCCGGACATGGCCGTCGCCGGAAGGGTCATAAAGGGCGGGCCCACCCAGCACCTCGCCGATGAAGTCCGCCAAATGCGCCGGATGGTCTGCGTCCATTTGGGCGAAAACTGGCGACAACACCTCGTCCAGCGCAACCCGACGATAGAACTCCGTCGTCAGCGCAAGCAGGGTCTCACGGCCTCCCAGCCAGTCGAACAGGCTGGGAACGTCCGCCATGACCTAGAGCCGCGCCTTGACCGCCGCGACCACGGCATCGGCCGTGATTCCAAACTCGCGATACAGCACATCCGCCGGGGCCGAGGCTCCGAAACCGGTCATGCCGACGAAGGCGCCGTCCTCGCCGATGAACCGCTCCCAACCCTGTTTGATCGCCGCCTCGACCGCGACCCGCACCGTGCCCCGGCCGATGACCGAGGCGCGATAGGCGTCGTCCTGCTGCTCGAACAGTTCAAAGCAGGGGACCGAGACGACGCGCGTGGGCGTGCCTTCGGCCTCCAGGGTCGCGGCGGCCTTCAGGGCGACGGGAACCTCGGTTCCGGTGGCGAACAGGGTGACCCTGGCCTCGCTCGAGGCGGGCTTCAGCTCATAGGCTCCCTTGGCCGACAGGTTCTCGTCCGACGCCGTCAGACGGACCGCAGCCGTCTTCTGACGCGACAGGGCCATGGCCGACGGGGTGGTCTTGTGCTGCAGGGCGATCTGCCAGCATTCGAAGGCCTCGACCGTGTCGGCGGGACGGAAGACCAGCAGGTTCGGGATCGCCCGCAGGGCCGCCAGGTGTTCGACGGGCTGGTGCGTCGGGCCATCTTCGCCCAGGCCGATGCTGTCGTGCGTCAGGACGTGGATGACCCGCACGCCCATCAGCGCCGCCATGCGGATGGCCGGGCGGCTGTAGTCCGAGAACACCATGAAGGTGCCGCCGTACGGTATGACGCCGCCGTGCAGCGCCATGCCGGTCATGGCCGCGGCCATGCCGAACTCGCGGATGCCCCAGTTGACGTAGCGGCCCTCGTATCCCGGCGCGTCGAAGATCGGCGTGCCCTTGACGAAGGTGTTGTTCGATCCGGTCAGGTCGGCGGAACCGCCGATCATCTCCGGCACCGCGCCGAAGAGAGTCTCCAGCGCCGCGCCCGAGGACTGGCGCGTGGCCTGGGCCGGTTGATCCACGACCAGTTGGGCGATCCCGGCGTTCAGGGCGTCGAAGGCGCGCTCGGGCAGGTCGCCGGCCATGGCGCGGGTGAAGTCGGTGGCCTGCGACGAGGCGGCGAGGCGGGCTTCCCAGGCCTTGCGGTCTTTAGCACCGCGCTTGCCGACCTTTTTCCAGGCCCTGTCGATGGCTTCGGGGATGACGAAGGGTTCGTGGTCCCAGGCCAGGCCCAGCCGGGTGGCCGCGATCTCGGCCGCGCCGAGGGCCGCGCCGTGCGTCTTGTGGCTGCCTTCCATGGTCGCCGCACCGCGACCGATCTTGGTCCTGCAGGCGATCAGGGTCGGCCGGTCCTGCTTGGTCGCCCATTGCAGCGCCGACTTGATGGCCTTGGTGTCGTGGCCGTCGATCGCCTTGACCGCCCATCCAGCCGCCTTGAAGCGCGCCTTCTGATCGGTGGCGTCGGACAGGGCCACCGCCCCGTCGATGGTGATGGCGTTGTCGTCCCACAGCACCGTCAGCTTGTTCAGCTTGTAGCGCCCGGCCAGGGCGATGGCCTCCTGTGAAACCCCCTCCATCAGACAGCCGTCACCCGCGATGACCCAGGTCCGGTGATCGACCAGGTCGCCACCGTATTTGGCCGCCAGGTGCCGCTCGGCCATGGCGAACCCCACCGAGTTGGCCAGGCCCTGGCCCAGCGGACCCGTGGTCGTTTCCACCCCCGGCATGTGGCCGTATTCGGGGTGACCCGCCGTCTTCGACCCCCATTGGCGAAAGTTCGACAGTTGCTCGGCCGTGGCCGCCTTGTATCCCGTCAGGTGCAGCAGGGCATAGATCAGCATCGAGCCGTGGCCCGCCGACAGGATGAACCGGTCGCGATCGGCCCAGTCCGGGCGACTGGCATCGAACTTCAGGAACTTCGAGAACAGCACCGTCGCCACGTCTGCCATGCCCATCGGCATGCCGGGGTGGCCGCTGTTGGCCTTTTCCACGCCGTCCATCGCCAGAACGCGGATGGCATCGGCCATCTGTTTCACGGTGGCTTTTTCAGGGGCGGTTTTGGCGTCGGCCACGGGCGAATCTTTCGTCTGGGGGCGGAAAAGGCGGGTGCTGCGCTTTACCGCGCGGCGTGGGCGGGTTCTATACGAAATCTGGAGGAAGCGACCGATGGCCGACGCCACCACCGCCGCGCGCGACCGCATCGACCGGGCCCTGGCCCTGCTGGAGCGTCGCATCAACGAGTTGAAGGCATCGCCAGTGGTGTCGGACGACGACCTGTTCGCCATGCCGCCCTCGACGGGGCTGGCTGCGGACAAGACGCGTATCGCGGAGCTGGAGGCTGCCGGGCAGGAAGCCTCACGCGCGTTGGCGCAGGCCGCCGAGGCGGTTCGTGCTGTGCTGTCCGAAAGCGCCGACTGATGGCCACGGTGACGGTGGAGATCAACGGACGGCCCTATGCCGTGGGGTGTGCCGACGGACAGGAGGACCGGGTGCGCGTCCTGGCCAAGCAGTTCGACGACAATGTCCGACAGGTCGCGGCCGACGTGGGCCATGTCGGCGATTTGCGGCTGTTCCTGATGGCGGCATTGGTGCTGGCCGACGAACTGCACGAGGCGCGTCTGGCTGCGGGCGGCGAGATCGCCCTGCCGACCGCCGTCCCGTCCGCCGAAACAGGTGTCGCCGAGGCGCTGAACGCCGTCGCCGCCAGGATCGAGAAGATCGCCCAGAGCCTCTGACCCGGGGCTGTGATCTTCGCCGGCTGCCATTGCCGCCGGCCGCCTGCGCGCCTATCTTGATCGACGGCGGGTCATGCTGTGGCTCACGTCGAAGGCAACATATCCTCGCGGCCTTAATTCACTCGAAGGGATCTGTCCCTGTCTGACCTCGTGGGGTCGGGTACACGGAGCCCACCTGGCTACCCAGGCTCGAGAGGATTTAAACCGTCCTTCACGGCTCTTACGGCGCCGCCAACCTCTTTTCCCTCTTTAGGGCGCCACCGCTCGCGACGCGGTCGCTCGCTGCTTGAGCGCAACGATGGATGTGACCGGCAAGGCCGCCCTGCGTGCAGAGGCGAGGGCGCATCGCAAGCGCCTGGCACACACCTTCCCCGACGCCGCCGAGTGTGCAGTCCTGCATGTTGGCTCCCTGCCATCGGGTGATCTCGTGGCCATCTATCGCGCCATGGGGGCTGAGCTTGATCCGGACCGTTTGGCCCACGCCCTGATCGCTGCGGGCCGGGCCCTGTGCCTGCCGGTGGTGCTGGACCGCAATGCGCCGATGGTTTTTCGCCGCTGGTCGCCGGGCGATCCGGTCGAGGACGACGCGGTAGGTTGCCCTGCGCCTCTGCCGCTGGCCGAGGTCGTCGATCCCGACCTGATCCTGACGCCGCTGCTGGCGTTTGACGATTTCGGGGGGCGGCTGGGGCAGGGTGGCGGCTACTACGACCGCACGTTTGAAGCCCGACCGGACGTTACGCGGATAGGGTTCGGTTATTCCGGCCAGCGGGTCGAGCGCCTGCCCATGGAGTCGCACGATGTCCGCCTGCATGGCGTTCTGACCGAGGTCGGCTATACCGCCGCCCGAAAGGTCTAACTCCCCATGCGTCTTGCCTTCTTCGGCGATGTGATCGGCAAGTCCGGTCGCGACGGCCTCAGTGATCACCTGCCCGGATTGAAGCGGGTGCTGAAGCTCGACTTCGTGGTGGTCAATGCCGAAAATGCGGCCGGCGGCTTCGGCATCACTGAGAACACCGCCAAGGAACTGTTCATGGCCGGCGCGGACTGTCTGACGCTGGGCAACCACTCCTGGGACCAGCGCGAGGCCCTGACCTATATCGTGCGCGAGCCGCGCCTGATCCGTCCGGCCAACTATCCCCGGCTGATGGACGCGCCCGGCGCAGGCGCGAACCTGTTCGAGACGCCGTCGGGCAAGACGGTTCTGGTCATGAACGTGCTGGGCCGCATCCACATGGACGCCGTCGACGATCCGTTCGGGGCCGTCGACCGCGAGCTGAACGCCGCCCCCCTGGGCCACGTCGCCGACGCCGTCATCGTCGACATGCACTGCGAGGCGACCAGCGAGAAGATGGCCATGGGCCACTTCTGCGACGGGCGAGCGTCCCTGGTCGTCGGCACCCATACCCACGTCCCGACCGCCGACGCGCAAATCCTGCCGGGCGGCACGGCCTATCAGACCGACGCCGGCGGCTGCTGCGACTACGACAGCGTCATCGGCAATGAGAAGGAAGAGCCGCTACGGCGCTTCACGACGCGAATCTCGCAAGGGCGCTATTCACCCGCTCACGGCCCCGCGACGGTCTGTGGGGTCTATGTGGAGACCGACGACAAGACCGGTCTGGCCGTCCGCATCGAGCCGATCCGGGTCGGCGGTCGACTGAAGCAGACGATTCCCGAGGCCGCCTAAGCCCCGACCAATCCGGCCTTGCCCGCTTCGACCGCGAATTTGGCGCGCGTGGTGAGCACACCGCCCCGGTCGTGGATCTGGTCCAGCACCTTGAATTCGGTCTGCCAGCGGTCCGGGGTGACGTCGCAGATGACATAGCCGCGTTGGGCGTTGTTGAACTTCAGCTGCGGGTTCGCCGCCTGGATGCGCGCCATGTCGGGCCTCTGGTCGACGCCGTCACCGCCAGAGCTGATCGAGGTGGCCACGAACTCGGTCGCGATCGCGTCGCCTTCGGGATGTCGGCCGTCGATGAAAAGCTCACCGGCATAGTTCTGATGCTCGTCGCCGGTGAGGACGACCACGTTGTCCATCCGGCGGTCCTTGATGTGCTGCAGCAGACGGGCGCGCGGCACGCGGTAACCGGCCCAGCTGTCTGGATTGACGCCGTAGTCGGTGCCGGGGTTGCGGTCCAGATCCATGACCATGACCTGCTGGGCCAGGGTGTTCCAGGTCGCCTGCGACCGGTTCAGCCCATCGAACAGCCAGGCCTGCTGCGCCTGGCCCAGCACCTCGGCATCGCGGTCGTTGATGGCGTCGCAGCCAGCATTGTACTGGTCGCCGCAGGGCTGGTCACTGCGGAACTGACGCGTGTCCAGCAGGTGTACGTCCAGCAGGTCGCCATAGGCCGCCCGGCGGTACAGCTGCATGGCCGACCCGCGCGGGAACGACGAGCGTCGAAGCGGCATGTGCTCATAGAAGGCCTGCATGGCCGCGGCCTTGCGCAGGGCGAACACGGCCGGATCGGTCCCGTCCTGGTCGATGTCCCCGACCCAGTTGTTGTCGACCTCGTGGTCGTCATAGACGGTGAACCAGGCCGCCGACTGGCGCGACGCCTGAAGGTCCGCGTCCATCGTGTACTGGGCATAGCGCTGGCGGTAGTCGGTGACGGAATAGACCTCCCCACCGATATGGACGCGCGGGTTCTCGTTGGGCGTCGTGGTGCCGTAGATGCGGTTTCCGCGACCCTCGTAGATGTAGTCGCCGTAGAAGAAGATGAAATCCAGATCCTCGGCCGCGATCTTGCGGTGGGCGGTATAGTAGCCGCTCTCGAACGCCTGACAGCCGACGACGCCGAACTTTACCTGGGCGGTCGGGGCCCCGACCAGGGGCGTCGTCTTGGCACGGCCGACGCCGCTGCGTTCGCTGCCCGCTCGGAAGCGATAGAAATAGGGGCGGGCGGGCTCCAGCCCCTCGACCTCGACGTGCACCGCGTGACCCAGTTCGGGCCGGGCGATGGCCTCGCCCGTGCGGACGATGGTGCCGAAACCAGCGTCGGCGGCGACCTCCCAGGTCACGGCCATGGGCTGCGACGGCATGCCGTGATCGGGCTCCAGCGGACGAGGGCACAGGCGTGTCCAGATCACGAAGCCGTCGGGCAGCGGACCCCCGGCCGCCACGCCCAGTTGAAAAGGATTGTCCTCGAACACCGCCTGAGCCAGCGAAGAGCGGCCCACGGCAAGGGCGGCACCGCCCAGGCCGGCGCTGGCGAGCAACGAACGACGAGAGAGAAACAGCGACATGACGGGCCTCGCGCAATCGACGGCACTGAGTATCGCGCACCTGTGACGGTTCGTCGAAGGGCCGTCAGAAATAAGAGGGTTGTGCGGCCGCGCCTCGCGGAGTCATGTTATTCGCAAGGCAGCGGAGGCTGCTTCGCCTTGGGAGGGGCCAATGAGAAACGTCTGTTTTTCAACCGACTATTGCGGTCGGCCATCGCGCCTCTGTGTGCTGCCCACCGCCTCCCACGGGTTCTTCCACTGATCGAATGCCGTCCGGTGGCACACCGCGACGCTCAATCCTTAACCTGCCAGGAGACTTCCATGCGTGCCCTGATCTCAATGCTGGCCATGACGGCCGCTCTCGCCGCCGCCGGCGCCGCTGCCGCCCAGGACCCGAGTGCAAACGCGGGCGACGGATCGCGCAAGAACGCCGGTTTCACGCCGGATCCGATCACCTCGAACATCTATTCCGGCGGGTCGATCGATGCGTCGCGCACGATCGGCGGGTCCTGCGTGGGGATGATCGCCAACGCCCCGGACTATGAGTTCACCTATACCGCCGGGTCGTTCCCGCTGAGCTTCCGGGTCCAGTCGCGCGGCGACACCAGCCTGATCATCAACGGTCCCGATGGCCGCTGGTACTGCAATGACGACACCAACGGCCTGAACCCGGAGCTGACCTGGGGCCGCCCGGCCAGCGGCTCCTACGACGTCTGGGTCGGCGCCGTGGGCGATGCGGCCTCGGCCACCCTCTACATCACCGAAACGCCGTAAGGCGGTCGTCAGCCTTCGATCCACGAGGGCATCCAGCCCTCGTGGATTTCGCGCAAGTGCGCCAGCGGGATGTTGAACAGATCGGTGGAGGCGAAGGAGGTGCCCTTCGCATGGCCGACGACCGAGGCATGCAGGCCTGCCTCGCGCGCGTTGGCCAGCACCTCCTGCGGGTTCGGCACAGCGACCAGATAGCGGGCCTGATCCTCGCCGAACAGGAAGACGTGGGCATGGGCCGCGCTGGTGGCGTCCAGTACCACGCCGGTATCCGATACCAGCGCCATGTCCGCCGCCGCCCCGATCAACCCGCCGTCCGAAAGGTCGTGCACGCAGGTCAGCCGCCCGGCCTCGATCTCTGAGCGGATGAAGTCGCCCGTCTTGCGCTCGAGTTTCAAATCCACCGGCGGCGGTGCCCCGTCCTCGCGGCCCAGCACCTCGCGCAGATACAGCGATGCGCCGAGCTCACCGACGGTCTCGCCGATCAGCACCAGGGTGTCTCCCTCGGCCATCGTCGAGAAGCCAGCGACCACATCGTAGTTCGGCAGTAGTCCGACGGCACCCACGGTAGGCGTCGGCGGAATGGCGACGCCATTGGTCTCGTTGTAAAGGGACACATTCCCGCTCACGACCGGGAAGTCCAGGTCGCGGCAGGCCTCGGCCATGCCGTCAATGGCGCGGACGATCTGGCCCATGATCTCGGGCCGCTGCGGGTTGCCGAAGTTCAGGTTGTCGGTGATGGCGATCGGGCGTGATCCGACGGCCGTCAGGTTGCGCCACGCCTCGGCGACGCACTGCTTGCCGCCCTCGTAGGGGTCATTCTGGACATAGCGCGGCGTGCAGTCCGAGGTGACCGCCAGGCCCTTGTCCGTGCCGTGGACCCGCACCACGCCCGCGTCGGCACCGGTCGCCGAATCCTGAAGCGTGTCGGCCATGACGTGGCGGTCGTACTGCTCCCAGATCCAGCGTTTGGACGCCATGTCGGGGCAGGCCAGCACCTTCAGCACCGCGTCCTCCCAGATGTCCGGCGCAGGCACATCCCCCGGCGACAGGCGCGGGTGCAGGGCGGGCTGGACCCACGGCCGGTCATAGAGGGGCGCATCATCGAACAGTGGGGCCAGCGGCACATCGCACACCACTTCGCCGCGGTGGTTCAGCACCAGCCGCCCGGTCTCCGTGGTCATGCCGATGACGGCGGCGTCCAGGCCCCACTTCTCGAAGATGCGATGGCCGTCCGCCTCGCGGCCCGGCTTCAGAACCGCCAGCATCCGCTCCTGGCTTTCAGACAGCATCATCTCATAGGCGGACATGCCGGTTTCCCGCTGGGGAACGGCGTCCATGTTGAGTTCGATCCCCACCCCGCCCTTGCCGGCCATTTCGACCGAAGACGAGGTCAGCCCCGCCGCCCCCATGTCCTGAATCGCGGCGACCGCGCCCGAGGCCATCAGCTCCAGCGTTGCCTCGATAAGCAGCTTTTCGGCGAAGGGATCGCCGACCTGGACGGTGGGGCGCTTCTCGTCGGAATCCTCGTCGAACTCGGCCGAGGCCATGGTCGCGCCGTGGATGCCGTCTCGGCCGGTCTTGGACCCGAAATAGACCACCGACATCCCCGGACCGGGCGCGGCCGAGTAGAAGATGCTGTCGGCCTTCGCCAGACCGACGCACATGGCGTTGACCAGGATGTTGCCGTTGTAGCCGGCGTGGAAGTTGGTCTCCCCCGCCACGGTCGGCACCCCGACGCAGTTGCCGTATCCGCCGATGCCGGACACGACGCCCTTGACGAGCCGCTTCGTCTTCTCGTGCCCGACATCGCCGAACCGCAGGGCATTCAGCAGGGCCACGGGTCGCGCCCCCATCGTGAAGACGTCGCGCATGATGCCGCCGACGCCCGTCGCCGCGCCCTGATAGGGCTCGATGAACGACGGGTGGTTGTGGCTTTCCATCTTGAAGATGCAGGCATCGCCGTCGTCGATGTCGATGACGCCCGCGTTCTCGCCCGGCCCGCAGATCACGCGAGGGCCGGTCGTCGGGAATTTGCCCAGGTGGATCTTGGAGGACTTGTAGGAGCAGTGCTCGGACCACATCACCGAGAAGACGCCCAGCTCCAGCTGGTTCGGCTCGCGCCCCAGCCGGTCCAGGATGACCTGATACTCGTTCGGAGCCAGGCCGTATTCGACGGCGAGTTCGGCGGTGGTCTTTTGCGGGGCGCTCATGGCCGCGCTTCTAGCGATGATCGGCCGGACTGTCAGCCCGCCGCCGGGTCAGGCCGTAACGGTTTCTCGCACCACGTCACGGCGCAGGCCCAAGGTGATCCACAGCGCGCCACCCAGAACGACGAGCGACATCGCCAGAGCGCCAAACGCCAGCGTCGCGTTGCCCTTCGCCTGCTCGGCCACCAACACGCCCAGCAGGCCCCAGGCCACGGGCAGGGGATAGGCCAGCAGCCGTGTGACCCAGGTCACGAACAGGGCGAAGGCGGCGACGCCGACCACGGCGATCAGCGCCCAGACCGTCGGGGCCAGGCTCGCGGGCAGGTCGCCATTGCCGGTGGCCACCGTCAGCAGATTGACCGGCGACGCGATCGTCAGCCAGCCGGCCAGCGCGCCGAGCGGCCAGGCCACCATCCAGCGGTCGCGGTCCCAGCGGGGCAGGCTGCGGATCAGTCGGGCGTTGGTCAGCAGCGGGATGATGAGCACGCTCAAAGCGCCGAAGATCAGCACGATGGTCGCTAGCTCGGCATCGACCGCTGCGGCGATGATCCAGGCACCGATGCCCAGCAGCGCCAGGATCGAGGGCCAGCCGAATCGGCGGATCATCTCGCTCTCGCCCGTCTGAGGCAGGACCTGGCGGATCGCATAGGCGATCAGGCCCAGATAGATCGGCCCCCAGATGGCGAAGGCCCAGCCCACGACCCGCAGCGTCGCGTCGCTGTCGGCCGAGAACTCGGCCGGGCTCTGGCCGATGTTGCCGAACTGCTGAAGCTGACCGGCGATGACGGCGAAGGCGGTGGCGGCCAGCACGATCAGGCGGCGGGTCTTCTGGGCGGGCGTGGCGCGGACGATGGAGGACATGGATGGATCTCGAATCGATCGCCGAAGCCCAGCTTCAGCATTGCAGCCGACACTACGCGCGGACGGCGGGTTCGTTCATCGGAATCGTCGCGGCGGAACCGCGCGCCTCGTGCCCTGTTGATCTGGCTCAACCGCAGGAGCCGAGCATGGCCGAAGACCCCAAGACCCCGACCGAAACGCCGCATTTCGAAACCAGCGATGTCGAGGCCAACCTCGCCATGGAACAGGGCCTAGGCGTCGGCGCGCGCGAGCTGGCCGCCCAGCGCGACGCCGGCGGCGTGGTGACGCCGGACGAGAATGACGAAGGCGGAGAGGGCGACGAGGACCCGATCGACCGCGACACGGCCGTTCAGGGCGATCCGTCGATCTAGGCCGCCGCGTAGATCGACCGGAACAGGGTCGCGCCGTCGGCTGAGCCGAGTTCGGCCTCGAAGGCGCGGTCCGGGTGGGGCATCATCCCCAGGACATTGCCCCGCGCGTTCTGCAAGCCGGCGATGTCGCCGACCGAGCCGTTGGGATTGTCGACATATCGGAACACGACCTGACCCTCGCCCTCGACCCGGGCGAGGGTTTCGGCGTCGGCGAAATAGTTTCCATCGCCATTGCCCTGGGTCATCACGACCTCGCGCTGGCCCTGATAACCAGCGGTGAACCGCGTCTGGCCGTTGGCGACCTCCAGGCTGATCGGCTTGCAGACGTATTTCAGCCCGGCATTGCGCAGCAGTGCGCCAGGCAGCATCCCGGCCTCGCATAGAATCTGAAAGCCGTTGCAGATGCCCAGCACCGCGACCCCGTCGTCGGCTGCCTTCTTGACAGCCTGCATCACCGGCGACTGTGCCGCCATGGCCCCGCAGCGCAGGTAGTCGCCGTAGGAAAACCCGCCCGGCAGCACGATCAGGTCCAGCCCGTCGGGCAGGCTCGTCTCCTGATGCCAGACCATGTCGACCCGCTCGTTGGTGGAGCGTTCGATCGCGACCTTGCAGTCGCGGTCGCAGTTGGACCCGGGGAAGACGATGACGGCTGCGCTCATGGCGCGGGCGTGTAGCAGGGTTCGCGGGCGCTGTCAGTCCTGAGGCGGTCTCTCAACGACCATAGAGCCCGGTGATTTCGCCCTTTGCGATCGCCGAGCCTTCGGCAGCTGTCGTGAAGGCTGCGCCGCCCGTCGATCCGTCGACCGGCAGCGTTTCGCTTGCGAGAGCGTAGACCGTGAAGACGTAGTGATGGGGTCTGTCTCCGACCGGGGGGCACGGGCCGCCATACGCGCTCATGCCGAAGTCGTTGCGACCCTGAACGATCCCAGGGGGAAGGACCGCCCGTTGACCGCCGGCACCCGGTGCCAGCGACGTCGTCGAAGCGGGGATATTGGCCACGGTCCAGTGCCACCATCCCCCCGCCGGTGCGTCCGGATCGAACAGGGTGACGGCATAGCTCCTGGCGCCCGCCACCGCCCTCCAGGACAACGCCGGCGATCGATTGGACCCTGCACAGCCCAGCCCCGCATAGGAATGGCCCAACGCCAGGGTGCCACCGTTCTGGAAGTCCGGGCTGGTGACGATGATCGAGCCTGGCCGCGACGCCGTCGGGATAGCGCTGGCCTGCTCGGTTGCAGCCTCGTGAGAGCCAACGCCGGCCAGGGCGGTCAGCAGGGTCAACAGGGCGCCGATACGCATTGTCTGATCTCTGGCAGCGCCCCGGAACCATTCCGGGAAGGTCGTATTCGTCTGATTGCGCCCCAACGTTACCTCGCCAGAAATGGTTGATCGACGATGTCACCTTTGCCGTTCCTCGCGACGTAGCCCCCCGGTCAGACCCCGCCAAAAGGTGACCGCCGTGTTCGAGAAACTGGTTCAGTCCACGTTCCGCAGCCGTCCCATCCTGTTCCGGCTTCCGGGCGGACGAGAGGTGCGCGGCGCGGCGGCGGGCGAACCCGAACTGATCGTGACCTTGACCGACTGGAAGACGGTTCGGCGGATCGTGGCCGCGCCTGAACTGGGTCTGGGCGAGGCCTATATGGATGGCGGTCTGACGATCCAGGGCGGCGATATCTACGATTTCCTCGATCTGGCGGCCCAGGAACTGGGCTCGCGGCCCCGCAAACCGATGGAGGCGACCTGGCGGCTCAAGCGGTGGCTGGATCAGACGAACGATCGTCTGAACGCGCGCAGAAACGTGTCCCACCACTACGACCTGACGGTCGATTTCTACCGTCTGTTTCTGGATGAGGACCTGCAATATTCCTGCGCCTACTTCCCGACCCGTGACGCCTCCCTGGAGAAGGCGCAGGCGGCCAAGAAGCAGTTGCTGGTCACCAAGCTGGGTCTTCGTTCCGGCGATCGGGTGCTGGATATCGGTTGCGGCTGGGGTGGTCTTGGCCTGACCCTGGCCGAAGCGGGGGGACAGGTCACCGGCGTGACCCTGTCGCATGAGCAGCATGCCCTGGCCAACCGACGCGCGGCGGATCGGGGCATGAGCGACCGTGCCGAGTTCCGGCTGCAGGATTACCGAGATCTGGACCAGACCTTCGACCGCATCGTCTCGGTCGGCATGTTCGAACATGTCGGCGTGCCGAACTACCAGATCTATTTCGACACCATCGCCCGGCTGCTGGACGAGAACGGCGTAGCGGTGGTGCATTCGATCGGCCGCCGGGGCCCACCCAGTCGGACACAGCCCTGGATCGCCAAGCACATCTTTCCCGGCGGCTATATTCCGTCGTTGTCAGAGGTGATGCCCGCCATCGAACGCTCGGGCCTGTGGGTCACCGACATGGAGATCTTGCGACTGCACTACGCCGAGACGCTGCTGGCGTGGCGTAGACGGTTCCGCACGCGCTGGTCCGATGCAGCGGCCATGTACGACGAACGGTTCTGTCGCATGTGGGAGTTTTATCTGGCGTCCAGCGAGGTCGGCTTCCGTCGCCTGGGCCACATGGTCTTCCAGTTGCAACTGACCAAACGCCAGGATGCCGTGCCCCTGACGCGAGACTACCTGATCGGCGCTGTCTCGGACCTGGCGGCGTCTAGCTATCCCCGGTTCTCGTAGATCGCCGTGATCGACGCCTTGGCCAGGGTGTGGAAATGCAGATTGAACCCGTATTTTGCTCCCGAGTCCTCCGGCGTGACCTCCAGCCTGTCCGTATCGACGGCGAAGACGGTGAAGACATAGCGGTGCGGGCCATGTCCGGGCGGCGGAGCGGCTCCGCCGAAGCCCGGCTCGCCATAGTCCGTCCGCCCCTCGACCGCGCCCGACGGCACGGGTCCGCCTGACGGAATTTCGCTGATGTCGGCGGGAATGTTGGCGACCGTCCAGTGCCAGAAACCTGACCCCGTCGGCGCATCCGGATCGAAGACGGTGATGGCGAAGGACCTGGTGCCTTCGGGTGCGTCCGACCATGCCAGATGCGGCGAGGTGTTGCCCTTCGACTGCACCTGCGCGTCCGGCAGGGTGTCGCCGTCCCTGAAGTCGTTCGAGGTCAGGGTGAAGGTCATCAAATTCTCCTGTCGCCAAGTGAGACGTAGTGACTCGAACGCATTAACGCCCGGCTTGGCTATGCTAGATGACGATGATGACGCCAAAAAAAGCTGTCCGACATGGCACACGCACCGTGAACGGCACGGTGTTCTTCTGCATGTTCGGTTTGCCACCCGTTGTAGGCACCGTTGGGTATTTCATCGGCGTGCCGGCCAATGACGCTCTTACAATAGGAACGATTGCCTTTTTGCCATGCTTGGTATTGGCTTGGCTCTCTTGGTCGATCCTCGTGCCTCGGTGGCGCATCTGGGCTTACGAGCGCGTCGATGACCTGGGGGAACTTAAGCGTCTGGCTGTACAACAGCAGCTGTTGTGGCCAGATGGCCATTTTTTCGAGCGTACGGAGTTCCGTTCGGAAGCACAGCGAAAACGGATAATCGCTTTAGAATCGCAGGCGCGACGCCGCTCGCAAACCGTCTCCGCTTCCTAAATCCTTAGGCCACTTCGACGCGGTAGCTTTCGATCACCGTGTTGGCCAGCAGGGTCTCGCACATCTTCTTCGCCTCTGCGGCGGGATCGTCCACGCCGTCCAGGTCCAGTTCGATCAGCTTGCCGACGCGGGCGTTGGCCACGCCGGCCCAGCCCAGGCCCTTCAGCGCGCCCTCGACGGCCTTGCCCTGAACGTCCAGAACGCCGGGTTTCAGGAACACGTGCACCTTCACCTTGGCCATCAGTGCAGTCCCCCTTGAATGACGGTCGGCATGTCCTTCATGATCCCCAGACGACGCGCGACCTCGGTGTAGTTCTCGATCACCTGGCCCAGGTCGCGGCGGAAGCGGTCCTTGTCCATCTTCTCGCCGGTCGCGGTGTCCCACAGGCGGCACGAATCCGGGCTGATCTCGTCGGCCAGGATCACGCGGCTGAAGTCGTTTTCCCAAACCCGGCCGAACTCGATCTTGAAGTCCACCAGGGTGATGCCGACCGCGCCGAACATGCCGCACAGATAGTCGTTCACGCGCACGGTGGTGGCCAGGATGTCGTCGATCTCCTGGGTATTGGCCCAGTTGAACGCGGTGATGTGCTCTTCGGTCACCATCGGATCGTTGAGCTCGTCCTTCTTGTAGTAGAACTCGATGATCGAACGGGGCAGGGGCGTGCCCTCTTCCTGGCCCAGGCGCGTCGCCAGTGAGCCGGCGACGATGTTCCTGCACACCACCTCCAGCGGGATGATCTCGACCTCGCGGATCAGCTGTTCGCGCAGGTTCAGCCGCTTGATGAAGTGGTTGGTGACGCCGATGCCGTTGAGGCGGCTCATCACGAACTCGCTGATTCGGTTGTTGATGACGCCCTTGCCTTCCAGCGTGGCCTTCTTCTGGGCGTTGAAGGCGGTGGCGTCGTCCTTGAAATACTGGATCAGGGTGCCGGGCTCGGGGCCCTCGTAGAGGATCTTGGCCTTGCCTTCGTAGATCTTCTTGCGCTTCGAATTCATCATCGTGGTCCCTGACGGGATGAGGCCCTTGCCAGAAACGAAAATCGCGCTGCCAGAGGGACGTCTGGGCGGCGCGATCCGGCCTCGAGCTGAGCGGAGATTTGTTAGGGGTCCCATAACGGAAATCGGCATGCGACACAAACGGCAGGGCTACAGGCGTATTGCGGTCACAGGGCCGATCTTCCCGCCCCGGGCGACCGAGATGCGAGCCGATATCCGTTGCCTTGGCACCGGGCGCGGCTGTAGATCACCGACGCGGGACGCCTTGTCTTTGATCCCGCGACGGAGCGATTGACGACTGATGACGACCTTCAACGATCGGGAAAAGGGCTTCGAGTCCAAGTTCGCACTCGATCAGGACCAGGAATTCCGGGCCA
This sequence comes from Brevundimonas sp. P2_A6, assembly GCF_056404975.1. Taxonomy (NCBI): domain Bacteria; kingdom Pseudomonadati; phylum Pseudomonadota; class Alphaproteobacteria; order Caulobacterales; family Caulobacteraceae; genus Brevundimonas; species Brevundimonas sp. P2_A6. Next base: position 453,272 of record NZ_JBFUCZ010000001.1, read on the forward strand.
TGGCCCGTCGGAACAGGCTCCTGGGCCTGTGGGCGGCCGAAAAGATGGGTCTGTCGTCCGAGTCTTCCGAGGACTACGCCAAGGCCGTCGTGCGCGCCGACTTCGAGCAGCCGGGCGAGGAAGACGTGTTCCGCAAGATCGCCGGCGACTTCAAGGGTTCCGGCCTGACCGTTTCGGAGGGCGAGATTCGCTCCAAGATGGACGAACTGGCCTCCATGGCCCGCGACCAGGTCCGTGCCGGCGAATAAGCCGCGCTGATCAACGGGCAAAGGAAAAGGGCCGCAGCGGGGGATCTGCGGCCCTTCCTTTGTCGGGGGCTGGGGGGATAGCCTCACCCGACGATTTCGCGTGTTAGCGCCCCTTCAGAATGCGGGACCACGCGAAAGGTTCACCGGAAAAATCAGCCCGGCATCACGACCGTGTCGATCACGTGCACCACGCCGTTCGATTGCAGCACATCGGCCTGCGTCACCTTGGACGTGCCGCCCGCCGCGTCGGTCAGGGTGACCGATCCATCCGCATTGACCGTGACCTTCAGCTTGGCGCCCTGCACGGTCGTCAGCTCGGTGGTCCCGCCGTTGGCCTGGGCCTGGGTGGCCAGATCGGCGGCCGTCAGACGACCCGGTACGACGTGGTAGGTCAGGATCTTGGTCAGGTCCGCCTTGCCGGCCGGGGCCATCAGCGATTCGCGGGTCGCGGCCGGGATTTTTTCAAACGCGGCGTTGTCGGGCGCGAACACCGTGAACGGACCGGTGCCCGACAGGGTCTCGGCCAGACCGGCGGCCTGAACGGCGCTGACCAGGGTGGTCAGGTTGGACGCCTTGGCGGCGTTGGTCACGATCGTGTCGTTGGGGCTCATGGACGCGCCGCCGACCATCGGATCGGTGGTGGCGGGGGCCATCGCGGCGGTATCGGTCGCGGCGGCGTCGGCGGCAGGGGCTGTGTCGGCGGGCTTGTTGCAGGCTGCGACGGCGAGCAGGGCGGCCGAGGCGACGGTAAGGGTCAGAATGCGGGTATTCATGGCGTCTTCTCCTGAGGGGATCGCCGCTTGTGTCGCGGCTCCGATGATAAAGACGGGTGGGCGACACAAAGGATGCCTCGCGATCACGTTTTCCGGCGCGACAGGTTACCGCAGCGTGATCGCCAGCTGGTCCCAGACCGCCCCCTTCTGCTCGAACGGGCGGGCATGGGCCGGGCTGGAGGAGGGCAGGTCGATCAAGGTCAAGTCGGCACGGTCGCCCAGCAGCCGGCGGCCGTTCCTTGCCGCCAGCCCGCCGTTGAACGCCACGGCCCGAAGCCTCGGCAGGGTGGCGACCAGCGCGATGAGGTCTGCGGCCTCGGCATTCCGGATCGCCGAGTCGAGGCTGCCTCGGCGTTCGCCCCCCGCGATCACATCCCACAGACCGATGCCCGCCGCGCACAAGGCCTCCAGCCGCTGTTCATAGGGCAGGGTCGCCAGATGCTGACCGACGACACGACCGACCAGCCGCCAGAACGCATTCTGCGGATGGGCGTAATACTGCTGCGCCGCTAGCGATGCATCGCCCGGCAGACTGCCCAGGATCAGCAGGCGCGTGTTGGCATCGACGACCGGGGCCAAGGCCCGTTTGATCGCGGGCTCAGGCAGGCGTGGACCCGAACACCCGGGCGAACACCGTATCGACGTGCTTGGTATGGTAGCCGAGGTCGAACAGCGCCTCGAGGTCGGCATCGGGCACGATGACCTCGGGGTCTTCCTTCAGGAAGTCCAGGAAGTTTCCCTCGCCGCGCCAGACCTTCATGGCGTTGCGCTGGACCGCCGCATAGCTGTCCTCGCGCGACTGACCCAGTTGCGTGAGGGCCAGCAGGACGCGCTGCGAGTGGACGAGCCCGCCGAGCCTGTCCAGGTTCTTCTGCATGTTCTCTGGATAGACCAGCAGCCGCTCGATCACGCCGGCAAGACGGTTCAGGGCGAAGTCGAGGTGGACCGTCGCGTCCGGCCCGATGCCGCGCTCGACCGACGAGTGGCTGATGTCCCGCTCGTGCCACAGCGCGACGTTCTCCATCGCCGGGACGACCGACGAGCGGACCAGACGCGCCAGGCCGGTCAGGTTCTCGGTCAGGATCGGATTGCGCTTGTGCGGCATGGCCGACGAGCCCTTCTGGCCCTTGTCGAAGAACTCCTCGGCCTCGAGCACCTCGGTGCGCTGCAGATGCCGGATTTCGGTGGCTAGCCGCTCGATCGACGAGGCCACCACGCCGAGCGCCGCGAAGAAGGCCGCATGGCGATCGCGCGGGATGACCTGGGTCGAGACGGGCTCGACCTGCAGGCCCATCTTCTCGGCGACGTAGGCCTCCACCGCCGGATCGACATTGGCGAAGGTGCCCACGGCACCGGAGATGGCGCAGGTGGCGATTTCTTCCCGGGCTGTGATCAGCCGGCGCTTCGCCCGCTGGAACTCGGCGTGATAGCCCGCCAGCTTCAGGCCGAAGGTGACCGGCTCTGCATGAATGCCGTGACTGCGGCCGACGGTCGGCGTGTATTTGTGCTCCTTCGCGCGGGCTTCCAGCGCGGCCAGCACCCTGTCGGTGCCCGCGATCAGGAGGTCGGCGGAACGCGCCAGCTGCACGGCGAAGCAGGTATCGAGCACGTCCGACGATGTCATCCCCTGGTGCAGGAACCGGGCCTCCTCACCGACCGTCTCGGACACATGGGTCAGGAAGGCGATGACGTCGTGCTTGGTCGTCCGCTCGATCTCGTCGATCCGGTCTGCGTCCCACGCCGCATCCTTGCCCTTGGCCCAGATGGCCTCTGCGGCCTCGGTCGGGATGACGCCCAGCTCGGCCATCTTCGTGGCGGCATGGGCCTCGATCTCGAACCAGATCCTGTATTTGGTTTCGGAGGACCAGATGGCGACGGCTTCGGGTCGGGAATAGCGCGTGATCATGCGCGCGGGTAAAGGCTTTCAGGGCCGACGGTGTCAAGGCGAGTCGGCGGAACCGCAGGGGAATGCGACCATGGAACTGATCGTCGGCAACATGACCTTCTCGACCTGGTCGCTGCGGCCCTGGCTGGTGCTGAAGCGGTGCGGGGCGGAGTTCACCACGACCGAAATCCCTCTGTACGGACCCGACTCGGCGCGGCTGTTGGCTGAACATTCGCCGACCGGCAAGGTGCCGGTACTGAAGGTCGAGGGCGAGACGATCTGGGATTCGATGGCCATCTCGGTCTGGGCTTCGGAAATATTTCCGAACGCCGGACTATGGCCGTCCGACCCGCACGCCCGCTGGCTGGCCCGCTCGGTGGCCTGCGAGATGCATTCCGGCTTCATGGCCCTGCGCAGCGAGTGCGGCATGGGCCCGGACGCGAATGGGGTGATCCATACCATGGTCGGGGCAGACCGCGCGCCGACTCCGACGTCGGATGCCGTCGCCACAGACGTGCGCCGCTTCATTGACATCGTTCGCCAGATGCGCGGCCGGTTCAACACGGGTGGGCCCTATCTGTTTGGCGAATGGTCGATGCCGGACGCCTTCCTGACGCCGGTGGCCGCCCGCTTCCGCCACTACCAATTCGCCCTCTCCAAGTTCGGTGATGATGGCACAGCGGCAACATATGTGGCCGAACTGCTACGGCAGCCGCATTTCCTGGAATGGGCGGAACTGGCGGTCACGAAGCGGCCTTAAGCCAGCGTCACCTGCATTAACGAGACCTGCGAACCCGGCCTTAAGGGAACGCCGTTATCGTCCGACGCTCACCGAGAAGCCATGATGTCCGCCCAGTCGCCCGTCACATCGAACCTGACCCCGCCGGTCGTCCAGCGACGGCCTACGCTGATGACCTATGCGATCTTCATCCTGGTCGGCTGCTGCCTGTGCGCCTCGCTGGTCGGCAGCCTGTTGTAGTCAGCGCGTGCCCGTCGGCTGAGCGGCCGAGGCGATCAGCACGGCTTCCAACGTGTTCGGCGTGGCCAGCGGCTGAGGCGGCGGTGCGACATAGTCCAGGCTGATCGGGATCAGTGTCTGGCCCGCCGCAACGGCATCCAAGGTATTCAGTGGCCCCCCGGTCATCCGTTGATAGATCCAGTAGGCCGCCACGACCTTCTCGACGTATTCGCGCGCCTGCGGCACGTCGATCGTCTCGATCAGCAGCAGGGGGTCGGCATTGGGTCCCAGGCGCCGCAGGGCATCCAGCATCGGCCCTGGGCCGGCATTATAGCTGGAAACGGCGCGCAGCAGGTCGCCCTGGAACTCCGGCCGCGCCAGCATCCGGTTCACATAGACCTGACCCAGACGCACATTGACGGCAGGCTGGAACAGCTGCTGGGGGCTGGCGACAAAGCTTCGGTCGCCGGTCATCTCGGCGGCGGTCGTCGGCATCACCTGCATCAGGCCATAGGCACCGACGGGCGAGCGGGCTTCGGCGTTGAAACCGCTTTCTTTCCTGGCGATCGCATAGACCAGCGAGCGTTCCAGCGTCCATCCCCCGTCCGGCACGATGTCCGGCATCGGATAGTTCTCGGCGTTGATCCGGCTGACGTCGCCGCCGTTTGATCCCATGATCCTGGGGGCCATGACGCGGGCCAGACCCGTCCACAGACGGCGCGTCCGGTCGGTCGCGGTGCGCAGACCGTTGCGCAGTTCGTCCTGGGCATCGCCGCGACGACCGACTTCGTAGAAGGCAACCGTCCGCCGCGCTCGCGGATCGCTCTGAACGAAGCTGTCGAGTTCGCGCTGGTTGACCCCGATCGGCTCGTCGGCGACCGAGACGGTCTGGGCCACGGCGGAATAGGGCACGGGACCGCCGTTAAGAACGGCCGGCTCCTCGCCCAACTGACGCAGGGCGATCTGCCCATAGAAGGTTGCCGGCCAGCGCGCCGCGATGTCCAGAAACTCGTGAACCCGGTCCTGTCGTCCGGACTGCGCTGCGGCGCGCGCGGCCCAGACACCGGCCCCGGCGCGGGTCCAGGCGTCCTCCGTCGGGTCGTTGGCGACCCGCTCGAATGCGGCGAAGGCGCGCGAGTAGTCTGCGGTCCGCCAGGCCGCCAGACCCACCGTCCACCAGTCGCCGATCTGTTCGCCCAGCGTCAGCGCGCCGGACAGGTCGTCATGGTTCAGTGCGACCCGCGCCGCCTTGGCCGGATCGGCCTCGGAATTTCCGCCCCCGGCCGCGACGGCATCCCATGTGCGGCTGAAGAAGGTGCCTGTCGGACGGCGAGGTTCCTCGGCCCCGTCCGGACGGCGGCGCATGGCCAGGGCATAGACCCGCTGGGCGCAGGGCAGGTCGGCATAGACCTGCAGCCAGGCCGCCAGCTCGTCGTAGGTGGCCGTATAGTCGGCGTGGAACAGGCGTTCGAATTCGACCTGACCGACCAGCACCCTGTCGCCTGCCGCCGCGGCCGCGGCCCGGGCGGTGGCCAGATCGCCGCGACGCAGAGCATCGAAGGCGTTGGTGTAGCTGAGGCGGTCGGCGTTCGACAGGGCGGTCGGGGTGATGCGCGGTCCGGTGTCGTCGGCGGCATCGGATGCGGTCGCTTCAGGTCCGGAAAGGCTGTCTGTCGCGGCGAACGTCGGCGTGGCCACAGCCGACAGGGCCGCCAAAAGGAGTGCGAGCGTCGGCGCGAGAAACGCCCGGCGGCGGGTACTGATCAAGGCGGCGGCCCCCTCGTGCAACGCGTCCCCCGGAACGATTCAGTCTCGATTCGGGATCAAACGCGCGGTCTGCGATCGGTCGTCAAGCAGGGACTATGCCGGAATCTTCGCACCGCATCAATCACATCGGCGTCAGGTCCGGCCTGAACCCGCGTCCGCCGCCTCCCTGTCCAGGCGAGCCGCCAGTTCCAGCATGTCGGCCCAGGCCTGCCGCTTGGCCTGGGGCTGCCGCAGCAGAAAGGCGGGATGGAAACTCGCGATCACCGGAGCCGAGACATCTCCCTCGCTCAACCGCCATTCCTTCCACTGGCCCCGGACCTTCATGATCCCGTCCTCGGTCCGCAGCACCGATCGCGCGGCGGCGGCCCCCAGCAGCATGACCGCGCGGGGCTTCATCAGGAAGAAGGCCCGCTCGACGAACGGCGCACAGACGGCCTGTTCCTGGGGTGTCGGCGTCCGGTTGCCCGGCGGACGCCAGAAGACGGTGTTGGTGATGAACACCTTGTCGGCCAGTCCGGCCGCCGCCAACATCTTGTCCAGCAGCTTGCCCGGCTGGCCCACGAAAGGCTGGCCTGCCGCATCCTCTTCCGCGCCCGGAGCCTCGCCTATGACGAGGATCGGCGCGTGGGGATCGCCGCGTCCAAAGACGCATCCCCGCGCGCCCATCCCCACCAGTTCGCAGCCCTTGAAGGCGGCTGCCGCCTCGGCCAGGGCCTCCATCGTCTCCGCGCCATTCGCCAGCCTGCGCGCCTCGGCTGTCGCGTCGCCCATATCGATCACCGGGGTGACCGATGCCGTTGCCTTGGTGACCGCTTTCAGGGCGGGTGCCACCACGATCGTCCGGTCCTGGGGGCTGTCCTCGAAACAGGCGTCCACGCCCGCGTCGCGCCAGAACGCGAGCAGGCTTTCCATCGCAGCGGTATCGTGGGGCTGGGCGTTCATGGTCGGATGCGTCAGGGATAGGCCTTGACCGCCCTCGCGTCACCTTCCGATAAGGCGGGTGCACAGACAAAACCAAGGATTCCCGATCCCATGGCCGAACAAGCCTTCGAAGGCGGCGCAGAAACGCCTGCGCAAGAAGCCATCATCGACAACCTGCCGCCGCTGGAGGCCCTTCAGGGCGTAGAGCGCGAGGTCATGGAATACGACGTCGTCATCGTCGGCGGCGGCCCCGCCGGCCTGTCCGCCGCCATCCGCCTGAAGCAGCGGGCGGAGAAGGACGGCAAGGAGATCACCGTCGCGGTGCTCGAGAAATCCGCAGAGATCGGCGGCCACATCCTGTCCGGGGCTGTGATCGACCCCCGCGCCCTGACCGAGCTTTTTCCCGACTGGAAGGAACGCGGCGCGCCGCTGGAGACGCCAGTGACCAAGGACCGGTTCATGGTCCTGGGGCCGATGGGTCAGGTCAGTCTGCCCATGGCGATGCTGCCGCCCATGATGCACAACGACGGCTGCTACATCGCCTCGCTCGCCAACGTCGCGCGCTGGCTGGGCGAGCAGGCCGAAGCGCTGGGTGTCGAAGTCTATCCCGGCATGGCCGCCAGCCACGTCGTCTGGGACGAGGCTGATCCAGCAAATGGGGGCGGCCGGGTGAAGGGCGTCGTCGCCGGCGTCTTCGGCATCGACAAGCACGGTCAGCCGACCGGCGATTTCCAGCCCGGAATCGAGCTGCACGGAAAGTATGTCTTCATCGCCGAGGGCGTGCGCGGGTCGCTGGCCAAGACCATCATCGCCCGCCACAAGCTGGCCGAGGGCAAGGAGCCCCAGAAATACGGCATCGGCCTGAAAGAGCTGTGGCAGGTTCCGGCCGACAAGCACCAGCCGGGGCTGGCCCAGCACACCACCGGCTGGCCGCTGGACGAGCACACCGGCGGCGGCAGTTTCATGTACCACTTCGGGGACAACTACGTGGCCATCGGCTACGTCGTGCACCTGAACTACAAGAACCCGCATCTGTCGCCGTTCGACGAGTTCCAGCGGTTCAAGCACCACCCGGCCATCGCCGAACACCTGGAGGGCGGCACTCGCATCTCCTACGGCGCGCGGGCGATCACGGAGGGTGGCTGGCAGTCGGTGCCGAAGTTGGCCTTCCCGGGCGGCGCGTTGATCGGCTGTTCAGCCGGGTTCGTGAACGTGCCCCGGATCAAGGGCAGCCACAACGCCATGAAGACCGGCATGCTGGCCGCCGACGCCGCCTATGACGCCGTCATCGCGGGCCGTGCGGGCGACGAGCTGGTCGAATACCAGGCGGCCTACGAGGCCAGCTGGGTGTTCAAGGAGCTGAAGGGCGTGCGCAACGCCAAGCCCCTGCTGTCCAAGTTTGGCACGACCCTGGGCGGCGCGTTCGGCGTGTTTGACCTGTGGACCAACCATCTGTTCGGTGCCTCCCTGTTCGGCACCCAGAAGCACGGCAAGACCGACGCTCAATCGACCGAACTGGCGTCGAAGCACAAGCCGATCGCCTATCCGAAGCCGGATGGAAAGCTGTCGTTCGACAAGCTGTCGTCGGTGTTTATCTCCAACACCAACCACGCCGAGGAACAGCCTGCGCATCTGAAGCTGCTGGACCCGTCCGTGCCGATCCGCGTCAACCTGCCGAAGTATGGCGAGCCCGCGCGGCTCTACTGTCCGGCCGGGGTCTATGAGGTGCTCTACGCCGACGAGGCGACGAAGTCGGATCCGCGCTTCCAGATCAACGCCCAGAACTGCGTCCACTGCAAAACCTGCGACATCAAGGATCCGTCGCAGAACATCGTCTGGACGACCCCCGAGGGCGGCGGCGGGCCCAACTATCCGAACATGTAGGCCGCGCGGCCCGCATCGAACCATCTCCGGCGGAAGGCGTTTCTGACCCAATGCCCCCCGAAATCGTTGACCTGACCCATCGCATCGCCGTGCTCTGGCGGCAATTCTACTGGCTGCCGGAATGGGTCGTGGTCGCCGTCGTGGTGGCCATCTTCACCGGCGGCGGCTGGCTGGCGCACCGGATCGTCTTCTCGATCCTGCGCATGATCGTGAAGAAGCGCGACCTGTTCTGGCGCGGCGTGGTGGAGCGGGCGCGCAAGAAGCTGCGCATCCTGATCATCCTGATCGCCATCGGCTTCTCGATCACCGTGTCGCCGCTGGACCCCGCGCCATCGGCCAGCATCCGCGCCGTCCTGCTGTTCCTGATCATCCTGGTGCTGGGCTGGATCGTCGCGGGTGCGGTCGACATGTGGGCCATCGTCTACATGCGCAAGTTCAACATGGCGGCCGAGGACAACCTGGTCGCCCGAAAGCACGTTACCCAGACCCGGATCCTGCAACGCGCGGCCATTATCCTGATCGGGCTGGTCACCGTGGCGCTTGCGCTGATGACGATCGGTGCCGTGCGTCAGTGGGGCGTGTCGCTGCTGGCCTCGGCCGGCGTCGTCGGCATCATCGCCGGTCTGGCCCTGCAGCCGGTACTGACGAACCTCATCGCCGGCATACAGATCGCCACGGCCCAGCCCATCCGCATCGAGGACGCGGTGATCGTGGAGGGGGAGTGGGGCACGGTGGAGGAGATCACCTCGACCTATGTCGTGGTCAAGCTGTGGGACTGGCGGCGCATGATCCTGCCGCTCAGCTATTTCATCGAAAAGCCGTTCCAGAACTGGACGCGGGAGACCTCGCGCCTGATCGGCACGGCCATGCTGTATGTCGACTATGAGGCCCCTATGGACCGCCTGCGCGCCGAGCTGGAACGCATCTGCCGCGCGTCGCCGCTTTGGGACGGTGACGTGGTCAATCTGCAGGTCACCGACATTACCGACCGCGTGGCGCAGGTTCGGTGTCTTGCTAGCGCGCGGAGTGCCCCCGTGGCGTTCGATCTCCGCTGCGAGATCAGGGAAAAGATGCTGGCCTTCATGCGCTATGAATGCCCGGAAGCCTTGCCGAAGGATCGCCTGAATCTCCCTCTCCCGGTGGGAGGGGGCTTGAGGCCCGCAGAGCGCAGCGATGCGGCTTGGCCGAAAGGGTGAGGGTCGTGCCTCGCCGGTTAGCGCAAGCCCCTCACCCTTTCGCGTTTCCAATCGCTGCGCTCTTGGACGCTCAAGCCCTCTCCCTCTGGGAGAGGGAAGGGCTATTCCGCCATCGCCGCGCGACCAATCCTGACGGCGTCCTCGACGGTCGTCGCCACGACCTTCGCCTCCGCCGTCCCGCACGCTACCGCCAGAAGTTCGGCCGCATCTCCACCGGGAGCCGCCGGATAGGCCGGTTGCCCCTCGGTCGTCGCGGGCCCCTCGGCACCACCCACTGCGACGGAGGCGAAGTCCAGTCGGTCCGCCGTGCCTGCCGCACAGTCGAACCGCCACCACGACCATCCGCCCCAATACCGCGTCGTCCCGACCGTGAAGTCTTCCTCGACCACTTGAAGCGACCGCATCCGCACCCCGTCCGGCGCGCGCATGATCGTGGCGCTGTCTGCGAACACGACGAACCGCCCGACCCCGGTCAGAACCAGAGCATGGGCTTTGACGGGAGCATCCATCTGGATCATGCCACCAAAGTCTCCGCCTGTTTCAGGTCCACGCTGACGAGCTGCGACACGCCGCGCTCGGGCATGGTCACGCCATACAGCCGGTCCATTCGGCTCATGGTCACCGGGTTGTGGGTGATGACGATGAAGCGGGTGTCCGTCCGGTTCCGCATTTCGTTCAGCATCCGGCAGAAGCGATCGACGTTGGCGTCGTCCAGCGGGGCGTCCACCTCGTCGAGCACGCAGACGGGGGCCGGGTTGGCCAGGAAGACGGCGAAGATCAGCGCGGCCGCCGTCAGGGCCTGCTCGCCGCCGCTCATCAGGCTCATGACCGACAGGCGCTTGCCGGGCGGGCAGGCGAAGATTTCCAGCCCGGCCTCCAGCGGATCGTCGCTCTCGACCAGCTTCAGCTCGGCTTGACCGCCGCCGAACAGGGCCTCGAACAGGCTCTTGAAGTTGTCGTTGATGACCTCGAAGGCGGCGGTCAGGCGCTCGCGGCCTTCAGCGTTCAGCTCGTCGATGCCGTCGCGCAGCCGGGCGATGGCCCCGGTCAGGTCCGACCGCTCGATCCGCATGGTGTTCAGCCGTTCGCCGTATTCCTCCGCCTCGTCCTCGGCACGCAGGTTGACGGCCCCCAGCTGTTCGCGCTCGCGCTCTAGGCCATAGAGCAGGCTTTCGGCCCCGGCGGCGTCCGGCGGCCGGGCGATTGCGTCGTCCGTCAGCTTCTGGCCCAGTTCTTCGGGCGACATCTGGGCCGTCTCGCGGACGTTGTTCTCGGCGTCGAGCAGGCGTTCGGCGGCGGCCTCGGCGCGGGCGGCCAGGCCAGCGCGCGCCTCGCGGGTGGCGGAAGCTGCGCCTTCTGCGGCGCGGCTCGTCCGGTCGGCCTCAGCGGCCAGCCCTTCCGTGACGGCCAGGGCATCGGCGGCCGTCTTGCGACGGGTTTCGGCGGCGGTCAGGGCGTCCATCAACTTCGACCGCTGGGCCGCCAGGGCCTCAGGGGCGCGCTCCGCCTGAAGCAGCAGGGCGGCGATGCGGGTCGCGTCCGCCTCAAGCGCGACGATACGGGCGGCGCTGTCCTTCGCGCGGTTAGCCCAGCCGTCGCGCTCACGGGTCAGGGAGGCCAGCCGCTGGTCGCGCCCGACGCGCTCGCGGGCTTCCGCATCGCGATCGGCCCGCGCCGCCGCAGAGGCCCCCCGCGCCGTGTCCGCTGTGACGCGAGCCGCCGTCAACTCATCCTTCAGCGCCTGGAGCGTCTCCGAAGGCGCGTCGATCGCAGCGGCCTCGGCCAGGGCCGCTTCCGCCGCCTCGACCTCGGCCGCCTGGCGGATCAAGGTCTCGTCCAGCGCCTGGGCCCGCGCCTCGCGTCGGGCCTGATCGCGGCCCAGGGCCTCGACCCGGTCGCGAGCGGCGGTCACCGCCTTGTCGGCCGCGAAGGGTTGCAGACGCGCGGTCTTCACCGCCTCCTCGGAGACCCTGAAGGCCTCGGTCGCGGTCTTCAGCCCGGCCTGGGTGTCCGCCAATACCGGCTTTCCGGCGTCGATCTCGGCCTCGAGCTCGGACAGCCGCGAGCGCTGGGCCAGACGGATGGCGGCGGGGCGGGGGGCCTCGGCCCGGCTGACGAATCCGTCCCAGCGGTAAAGGTCGCCCTCCCGTGTCACCAGCCTCGCGCCCGGCAGCAGGTCCCTGGCCAGATGCGCGGCCTCAGCCCGGTCGGCGATGCCGCAGAAGGCCAGACGGGCGGCCAGCGCCTCGGGCGCGTCCACCTTCGCCGCCAGCGGTTCGATTCCTGGCCCCCAGACGGGCGAGGTCGCCTCCGCCCCGCCCCAATGCGCCGCCGCCTTCGGATCGAGCGCCGCATCCAGGTCGTCGCCCAGCGCCGCAGCCAGCGCGGCCTCATAGCCCTTCTGCGCCGAAACCCTGTCTAGCGCGGGCGGATGATCGCGCCGTGTCGAAACCAGCAGCGATGCCAGCCCCCGCGCCTCGGTCTGCAGCCGACCGAGACGGTCCTCGGCAGCTCGCGCCGCCGTTCGCGCCTCCTGTTCTGCGCGGGCCAGATCGCCGCGCGTCGCCTCGGCCGCTTCGACGGCCGCACGCGCTTCGGCCAGCGCCGTCGTCGCGGCCTCCAGCGCCGCGCGCGCCTGGGACAGCTCCGGCGTCTCGAGCGGACCCAGAGCGTCGCGTTCACGGCGCGCGGCGTCGAGCCCGGCCCGCGCTCGTGCCACTCGCGCCTCGGCGTCGCGTTTGCGGGCCGTCTCGGCATTGGCCCGTGCCTCGACGGCCGCCAGCGTGCCCGCCACCCGCTCGACCTCGGCATCGGCGGCCCGGCGTGCGTCCTCGGCGGCGACCAGCGCGCGCTCCAGCTCCGGTCCGCGTTCGGGGGCCGCCGCCACCTCGGCCGTCAGCACCTCAAGCTCTGCCGACAGCCGCGTCAGTTCGGCCTGGGCGTCGCCCGCCATGGCGATTTCGCGTTCGGTGTCGTTGGCGATCCGCTGGCGTTCGGCGGTCAGGCGATCGACCTCGGCCCGCGCCTGTTGTTCGGCCATGTCCAGCCGGTCGCGTTCCAGACTGGCGCGGTGCAGCAGGGCGGCGGCGACTGCGTCTTCCTCCCGCGCCGGCTGAAGCCCCTCCTGCGCCGCCAGGGCCGCCGTCTGGGCCCGGGCCGCCGCACCGGCTGCCTCGGCCACCGCTCGGTCCGCTTCGGCCAGGTCCTCGGCCGCCGCTTCCGCCGCCAGCCGCGCGTCGTTCCAGCGTACGAACAGCAGGGCCGCCTGCAGGGCGCGGATCTCGGCGGAAATCTTCTTGTACTTCTCCGCCTGCCGCGCCTCGCGCTTTAGCCGCGTCAGAGCGGTCTCCAGCTCGCGCCCGATGTCGTCCAGACGCTCCAGATTGGCCTCGGCCGCCTTCAGCCGCAGTTCGGCCTCATGGCGGCGGGTGTGAAGGCCTGCGACCCCGCCCGCCTCCTCCAGAATGCGCCGACGGTTTTGCGGCTTGGCGGCGATCAGTTCGCTGATCTGCCCCTGACGCACCAGGGCCGGGGAGTTCGCGCCGGTCGAGGCGTCGGCGAACAACAGCTGGACGTCGCGCGCCCGGACTTCCTTGCCGTTGATGCGATAGGTCGATCCCTGGCCCCGGTCGATGCGGCGACTGACCTCGATGACGGCGCTGTCGGTGAAGGGCTGGGGTGCCCGGCGTTGGGCGTTGTCGATCGTCAGCTGGACTTCGGCATGGTTGCGCGGCGGTCGATTCGAAGCGCCTGCGAAGATCACGTCGTCCATGCCGGTGCCGCGCATGGCCTTGGCCGAGTTGGCCCCCATGACCCAGCGCATGGACTCCAGCACGTTGGACTTGCCGCAGCCGTTCGGTCCGACGACGCCCGTCAGGCCGGGTTCGATCTGCACCTCGGCCGGATCGACGAAGGACTTGAAGCCGACGAGCCGGAGGCGCTGAAACTGCACCTGCGCCCCTTAGCGTCGCCGGGGGCGCGGAAGCAGAGGCGTGATCGCCGCGGTCAATCCGGTCAGAGAACTGTCGGTGACGCGACGCCCGTTCACGAAGAAGGTCGGCGTACCCTCTACCCCTGCCGCGGTGGCCCCCGTAATCGAGGTTCTCAGCCCTTCCAGAGTGGCAGGGTTGGCCAGACAGGCATCGATCTGGGCCTGGGTCCTGCCGCTGGCGGCAACGCCCGAGGCATACCACGGCGCGACCGGCCCTCCGGCGAACAGCGCCTCCTGGCCATCGAAGAACGCATCGACCACCGCGTAGAACCGCTCCGGGGCAGCACAGCGGGCGATCCCCGCGGCTCGCGCGGCGATCGGCGCCGGTTGGGTCGGAAGGTCCCGGAACACCAATCGGACGCGGCCGGTATCGACGAAGCGACGCTTGAACTCCGGATAGACGTCCTTGTGCCACTCGCCACAGTGGGAGCAGACCAGCGAGGCGTATTCGATGACGGTCACCGGCGCGTTCTCGCGACCCAGGATACGGTCGGTGCTCGTCACGGCGGGGGGCGCAGCGGTGGTCTGGGCTGCAGCCACCCTTGGGGTCAGGGCCAGAGCGGCGATCAGGATCAGGGTTTTCAGCATCGGATCACGCCCTGGCCAAGGCTGCGTCGATCGCGGTCGACAGGCCCGAGAGCGAGCGATCGGGCACGGCAACGTCGTTGATGAAGAAGCTGGGGGTTCCGGTGATGCCCTTGGCGCTGCCGGCCTGAATACGGGTCTCCAGCGCCTTGATGGCCTTTTCGTCCGTGATGCACTGCTGAAGGCGCTGCTGGTCGATGCCCACGCCGTTGGCGATCTGCAGCAGGGTCTGGCGCGGCGGTACGCCCGCGTCCCATGATTTCACGCTCGCCAGCATCTCGTGGACGACGTCGAAATACTTGTCCTCGCCCGCGCACCGGGCCAGCAGGAATCCGGCGGTGGCGACGTCGACCGGCGGCGTCGGGAACTCGCGGAAGACGTAGCGGACCTTGTTCGTGTCGACGTATTTGGCCTTGAACTGGGGCCAGACCTCTTCCTGCCACGCCGCGCAGACGTGGCAGGTGACCGAGGCGTATTCCACCACGGTGACCTTGGCCCCCTCGGCGGCACCCATGGCCATGTCGCCGTCCGCCGCCCCCCTGGCACCGCCGCCGCAGCCCGCCAGACCCAGGGACGCGGCCCCGATCAGCAAGGGCCGACGCGAAATCATCGCCGTCACCCGATCAACTCGCCGCCAGGGCGGCGTCGATCTTCTCCGACAGACCGGCCAGCGAGCTGTCCGCGACCTTCTCGCCGTTTACGAAGAATGTCGGCGTGCCGCTGACGCCGGCATCGATCCCGGCCTTCACCCGCTTGTCCAGCGCTGCGGTCGCCTCGCGATCCGTGACGCAGGCCTTGAACTGATCCTCGCTGAGGCCCGCGCCGCCCGCGATGCGCAGCAGGACGGTCCGGGGCGGCGTGCCGCCGAAGAATTCACGCTGGCTGGCCATGATCTCGTGGATCACCGGGAAATACTTGTCCTCACCGGCGCAGCGGGCCAGCAGGAAGCCGGCCGCCGCGATCTCGACCGGCGGGGTCGGGAACTCGCGGAAGGTGTAGCGGATCTTGTTGGTGTCGATGTATTTGGCCTTGAACTCGGGATAGACCTCTTCCTGCCAGGCGGCACAGTGGCTGCAGGTGACCGAGGCGTATTCGACCACGGTGACCTTGGCCCCCTCGGCCGCTCCCAGCGACATATCGCCCTCGGCCACGGCCCCGCCGCTGTTTCCGGAACAGCCTGCCAGCGCCATCATCGCAGCCAGCGCGGCCCCTGTCGCGGCGGCGCGACGGCTCATGGAAGCGTATCGAAATGGTCCGTCGGCGCGCATGGCGTCTTCCTTCAAGAACTCTGTTCGGATGATCGCGCGATTCCCCACGGATGCACGACGACTATGGTTGTCGAGAACAGGTGCGGCGGAAAAAGGTCAAGAGCCAGCCGTCGGAATCTGACGCAAGGCGCGAGGCAAGGCGACGCAAGGCCGGAGTAGGACGTCAGACGCGGGCATGGCTGAACGGCCAGAAGCGGGCACTCACCGACCCTATCGCCGACGTTTCGTCTCGTCCGACAGGACCGCCCGGCCAAGTCCTGACAGCGCGGCCCTGAGCGCGTCCGGCGCGGCCTCGACGGAGCGGGCAAGCTCGGCCTCGGCGGCGGCTTCCAGCGGGTCGATGCGGCGGCGCGCGCCCCGGGTGGAGGCGGCGGGCGCGGGAAGGGGCTTCACGGGTCCCTGCGCGATGCGCAGCTTGTCCACGGCACCGTCCCCCAGGAACAGGTTCACACGCGCCAGGATGTCGGCCGACTGGTGCTGGACCAACAGGGCGGCGGGGCCTGCGACGCGCAGTTCCAGGGTGCCACCGGACCCGGCGCGACCCTTGGTCAGCTTCTGCGGGCGGGTGACGCGGGCCAGCTGATCGCCGACGATCTCGCGCCAGCGAGGCTCCAGCGCGCCGGCACCGCGTCCGAACTTGGCGTCCAATTCCTTGATGAAGGGGGCCAGCGAGCGGCCGACCGGGGGCGCGGGGCGCGGCATGGGCCGGGTCCGTCGCCGCGACAGGATTTCGCGGGTCTCGCTTTCGGTAGGCAGATCGCGCTTCACGATGTCAGTATAGCGCGACCGATGACCGCCGTCGCCTCACACACCTACGAACTGCGCGCCGCCCTGCTGGACTGGTACGACAGCCATGCCCGGACCCTGCCGTGGCGCGCACCCCCGGGCTCGGCCGAGCGCACCGATCCCTATCGCGTCTGGCTGTCGGAGGTCATGCTGCAGCAAACGACCGTGCCGCACGCGACACCCTATTTCGAGCGGTTCACCGACCGATGGCCTGCGGTGACCGACCTGGCCGCGGCGGAGGACGGCGACCTGATGGCCGCCTGGGCGGGGCTGGGATACTACGCCCGTGCCCGCAACCTGCTGGCCTGCGCGCGGGCCGTGACGAAGGATCACGGGGGGGTGTTCCCGGACACGGAAGCCGGCCTGCTGGCCCTGCCGGGGGTCGGTGCCTATACAGCCGCCGCCGTGGCCGCGATCGCCTTCGACCGGCCGGCCAATGTCGTGGACGGCAACGTGGAGCGGGTCGTATCACGCCTGTTCGCGGTCCAGACGCCGCTGCCCGCCGCCCGACCGGAGCTTAAGCGGCTGGCGGGGACGCTGGTCGCGGACGATCGGCCCGGAGACTGGGCCCAGGCGCTGATGGACCTGGGCTCGACGGTCTGCCGCCCCAAGTCACCGCTTTGCCTGATGTGCCCGACCAGCGGATTTTGCGCGGCAAGGGCGGAGGGAGAACCGGGGCGCTATCCCGTCAAGACGGCGAAGACCGCACGGCCCCACCGTCAGGGCATCGCCTGGGTCCTGCGTGATGCTCGGGGCCGTATCGCTCTGGTCCGACGGCCGGACAAGGGTCTGCTGGGCGGCATGGTCGGCCTGCCCACCGGCGACTGGAGCGAGGGCGAGCCGGTCGCCGCGCCCCCGGTCGCCGCCGACTGGATCGACGCCGGTGCCATCGAACACGTCTTCACCCATTTCTCGCTGACGCTGTGGGTACGCGTCGCCGAGGGGCATGGGGATTTCCTCTGGATGCCGGAGGCCGAGGCGCTGGAGGCGCTGCCCACGGTGTTCAGGAAAGCCCTTACCGCGTCGTCACGATCCTGAGGTCGCCGACGCGGTTCCGGGGCATGACCACGACCTGATCACCCAGGCGCCGGAACGCCAGGTCCACGCTCGCTTCGCCGACCTGCAGGCGGCTGACCGTCAGGCGCTCGATGCCTTGAGGCAGGGTGGGGGCATTCACGGTGATCCTCCGGCTGAAGGCGTCGATGGTGATGCCCAGGGCGGCCTGCAGCATCAGAAAGACCGATCCCGCCGCCCAGGCCTGGGGCAGGCAGGCGACCGGATAGGCGATCGGCCCCTCGCCCGGCTGCCGCTCGAAGCCGCAGAACAGCTCGGGCAGGCGCATGTTGAAATGGCTGGCGGCGGCATAGATCTCGCCCAGGATCATGGCGACGGCGTCGCGCTCTCCGTAATTCGCCATGCCCGCGACGCCCAGCGAGGTATCGTGCGGCCAGACCGAGCCGTTGTGATAGCTCATCGGATTGAAGCGCGCCTGGCCCCGCGCCAGGGTCCGGATGCCCCAGCCGGATCGAAACTCCGACCCCAGCAGACGTCGCGACACCGCCTTGGCGCGGGCGGCCGTCGGCAGGCCGGTGAACAGCAGATGGCCTGCGTTCGACCCGATGGCTTCGCAAGGGTCGCCGTCGCCGTCCAGCGCGATGGCATAGAACTGCTCGTCCTCCATCCAGAACCGTTCCTCGACCAGCTGGCGGACCTCCTCGGCATGCAGATGCCAGGCCTTGGCCCGCCCGTCGGTCAGCCGCTCGCCCAGTTCGGCCATCGCGTGCCAGGCGGCGTAGGCATAGCCCTGGACCTCCAGCAAGGCGATCGGACCCTTGGGGAAGCGGCCGTCGGCGTGGAAGATGGAATCCTCGGAATCCTTCCAGCCCTGGTTGGACAGACCCGTCTCGGCGGCACGTTGATAGTCGATCAGGCCGTCGCCGTTGCTGTCGCCATAGTCGCGCATCCACTCTGTCGCCGCGACCAGGTTGGGCCACAGCCGGCGGATCAGATCGAGGTCGCCGGTGCGCCTGGCGTAGGCCCCGGCCAGGGCGATGAACAGGCAGGTGGTATCGACGCCGCCGTAATAGAGGCCGAACGGCACCTCGTGCAGGGCGCTCATCTCGCCGCCACGCGTCTCGTGCATGATCTTGCCGGGCTGGCTGTCCTGGAAGGCGGAGGTCTCGGTCGCCTGGCGCGCGGCCAGATAGGTCAGGACGCCCTTGGCCAGGGACGGATCAAGCCACAGCATCTGCCAGGCCGAGATAATCCCGTCGCGTCCGAACGGCGTCGAGAACCAGGGTGTCCCGGCATAGGGATAGGGACCAGTCGGCAGGTCGGTGGTCAGCAGGGCGATGTCGGACCGCGACTGGTCCAGCCAGGCGTTGAAGCGCGGGCTGCGCGGTCCCCTCAACGATGCACCGCGGCGGCGGCGGCGACGCATCGCCAGCCGCGCGGCCACGGCATTTTCACGCCAGCGGGGCTGATCGGGGGTCGAACAGGCCTCGGCCCCGCACTCGATGTAGAGGTCCAGTTCCTTGCCCATCGGCAGGCTGAACATGAACTCGGCGCGGTTGGTGGTCAGGCGGGCGGGCGGCTCGGAAAAGGCCAGGCAGCTGGTGCGGACGACATCGTCCAGCCCCGTGTAGCGGAAGGTGACGCGGCGGCCATCATTGGTCGGGGCGTCTCCCACACCGCGCTTTTCCCGCAGCGTGCCGCGCACCTGGAAGATGTCGGCGAAGTCCGCCCCGAAGTCGAAGGCCAAGGGAAGAAGGACGTCCTCGATGCCGTGGTTGACCATCCGGATCCGCTCGAACATCCGCCTATCCCAGACGAAGCGGCGCCGCTCGATGTGAAGCACGCCCGCCGGCGCGGAACGGCCGCCCATGGGGGGCAGGGGGCGGTTGGTCGTGTGGGCCGTGAAGAAAACGTTGTCGCGCGACACGCCCGAACTCAACTTGGACGGCCGCGCCAAGCCCACCGTCATGACGAACCGCGACAGGATGCGCGTGTCATGATCGAACAGACCGTCGGCCCCGCCCTTCAGATCGCCCCAGCTGTCGGCGACCAGAAAGGTGTCGGCATCCTTCAGCGCCTGGAGGTTTTCCAAACCCCCGACCTCGGCGCTCTCGGCCGCCGTTGTCTGAACCGAATAGCCGTCGTCCATGGAGCCTCGCTTCTCATCGTTCGCGGGCGTGGTCTAGCGGACGAATGCGAAGGGAAAATGGCCCAGTGACGCTTTCGTTCAGGCCGAAGCGGCAAAGCTCCGGTCTTCGCGTAGCGGCACGACAACGTCGTCCAGGATCACCTCGCCGTAAGGGCGTTTGGCCAGCATGTCGCCGTAGACATCCAGATAGCGCCGCGCCATGGCAGTGGCCGAGAAGCGAAGTTCGAACCGCGCGCGGATCGCCTCGCGGTCCAGCAGATGGGCGCGGTCGGCGGCGGCGATCGCCTGTTCCATGGTGTCGACCAGGAAACCGGTCGCCCCGTCCTCGATGACCTCGGTGGTCGATCCGCATTTGAAAGCGACGACCGGGGTGCCGCAGGCCATGGCCTCGATCATCACCAGGCCGAAGGGCTCTGGCCAGTCGATCGGGAACAGCAGGGCCTCGGCCCCGCCCAGGAACTCCGACTTCTGGTGGTCGCCGATCTCGCCGATGAACTCGATCAGCGGATTGCCGTCGATCAGGGGTTTGATCTTCGTTTCGAAATAGACGCGGTCGGCCGCATCGACCTTTGCGGCCATCTTCAGGCGTTTGCCCAGCTTGGTGGCGATCTCGATGGCGCGGTCGGGACGCTTCTCGGGCGAGATGCGACCCAAGAAGGCGAGATAGCCTTTGGACTTGGGCGCATAGACGTATTGCTCGGCCGGCATGCCGTGATGGACCGTCGCCTTCCAGTTGGCGAAGGCCAGCGGACGACGCTGGTCGTCCGAAATCGAGATCAGGCCGAACTGCGGCCAGCGTTCGTAGACTTCAGGTAGATCCTTCATGTCCAGGCGGCCGTGTAGCGTCGTCAGGGTGTTACCGGCGCACTTCTCGAAGAAGGGAAAGTGGATCATGTCGGTGTGGAAGTGGATGACGTCGAAGTCGTCCGCGCGGCGCAGGACCTCCGACAGCATGGACATGTGGGCGGCCAGGTCGGACTTGAACGGGGCCGGGTCCAGCCGGATCGCCTGATCGCGAACGGGCACCAGGCGCGCCTTCGTGCGCGCATCGGCCGAGGCGAACAGGGTGACGTCATGACCCAGATCGACCAGGGCGTCCGTCAGGTGCGCGACGACGCGCTCGGTGCCGCCGTACAGCTTCGGAGGGACGGCCTCGTACAGCGGGGTGACCTGCGCGATCTTCATGATGTCGAACTCCAGCCCGCGGAGCCGGGCCGATGACATCAATGTTATTGCAACTGCGAAGTTCCCGCCGGAACGCGGAATTTCAGTAAGGATTGCGGTGGTTTAGCCCGCCCCCCATGTTCGCGAACCGACATTGTCGCCACGAACTCAATCAAATGAACCGCTTAGCCAGGATGCTTATTGCATTCCCGCCCGAACCTCGGCGCGCAGGGCGTCGATCGAGCGCAGGCCCGTGTCGGTGCGGAAGCGCCAGTAGGTCCAGCCGTTGCAGGCCGGAGCGTTCTCGAAAAGGGCTCCCAACTTGTGGATCGAGCCGCTCATCGCCCCCGACACCAGCGAACCATCGGCGCGCACCCGGGCCTCGCGCTCGCCCTTGGGGCAGTACAGGACGTCGCCGGGCGACAAGAGGCCGGCCTCGACCAGCGCCCCGAACGGCACCTTGACCTCCGCGCGCTTGGAGCCGGTGACGACCAGGTCCTCGGGCTTTGCGGCGATCACCGCCTTGATCCGCTTCTCGGCGACCTTGGCGTATTCGGGATCCCGCTCGATGCCGATGTAGTGACGGCCCAGCCGCTTGGCGGCGGCGCCCGTCGTGCCGGTGCCGAAGAAGGGATCAAGGATCACGTCGCCGGGTCGGGTCGCGGCCAGGATGACCCGGTGCAGCAATGCCTCGGGCTTCTGGGTCGGATGGGCCTTCTTGCCGTCCTCGCCCTTGATCCTCTCCTCGCCGGTGCACAGGGCAAAGGTCCAGTCGGATCGCATCTGGGTGTCTTCGTTGAACGCCTTCAGAGCGTCGTAGTTGAAGGTGTAGCGCTTCTGCTCGCGCGACTTGGCCGCCCAGATCAGGGTCTCGTGCGCATTGGTGAAGCGGGTGCCCTTGAAGTTCGGCATCGGATTGGATTTCCGCCACACGATGTCGTTCAGCACCCAGTAGCCGATGTCCTGGATGGCCGTGCCCAGGCGGAAGATGTTGTGATAGCTGCCGATGACCCACAGTGAGCCCTCGTCCTTCAGCACCCGACGGCATTCCTTCAGCCAGTCGCGGCAGAAGGCGTCATAGGCGGCGAAACTGTCGAACTTGTCCCAGTCGTCGTCGACGGCGTCGACCTTGGAGTTGTCCGGCCGCAGCAGGTCGCCGCCCAGCTGCAGATTATAGGGCGGGTCGGCGAAGACCATGTCGACGGACTTGTCGGGCAGGCCGCGCAGGATCTCGAGGCAGTCGCCGCGATGGATGATGTCGGTCTTCAGATCGGTCACGAACGCGGCCCCGGGAAGTGGAGCCGGAACTGTGAATCCTTACGGTTAAGGCGGAGTTGATTCCGTCACCCCCGTGCAATCCGAAAACAGCCTCGCTATGACGCTGCGATGATCGCTCGCATTCGTCCTGTTCCGTTCGACCTCGGCCCCGTTCATTTCGTCGGCATTGGCGGGATCGGCATGAGCGGCATCGCCGAGATCATGATCAAGATCGGCTATTCCGTGCAGGGCTCGGACGCCAAGGGGTCAGCGAACACCGACCGGCTCGCGGCGCTGGGGGCCAAGATCTTCATCGGCCATGACGCGGCCCATGTCGGCGAAGGCGTTTCGGCGGTGGTCTATTCCACGGCGGTCAAGGCGACGAACCCCGAGATGATGGTGGCGCGCGAGCGGCGCATTCCCCTGGTCCGCCGGGCTGAGATGCTGGCCGAGCTGATGCGGCTGCAGTTCTCCATCGCGGTCGGGGGCACCCACGGCAAGACCACGACGACCTCGATGGTGGCGGCCCTGCTGGACGCGGCCGGGCTGGACCCCACCGTGGTCAATGGCGGCATCATCAACGCCTATGGCACCAACGCCAAGGTCGGCGACGGCGACTGGATCGTGGTTGAGGCGGATGAGAGCGACGGCAGCTTCCTGCGCCTGAAGTCCACGGTCGCCATCGTGACCAACATCGATCCGGAGCATCTGGATCACTACGGCGATTTCGACGCGGTGCGTAGGGCGTTCTGCGACTTCGTCGAGAACATCCCCTTCTATGGCTTCGCGGCGGTCTGTCTGGACCACCCGGAGGTGCAGCGGCTGGTGGCCTCGATCGATAACCGGCGGATCGTCACCTACGGCATGAACCCCCAGGCGATGGTGCGGGCCGACAAGGTCGAGATGGCCCCGGACGGCGCACGGTTCGACGTGTTGATCCAGGGGCGAGGGGCCGCCGCGCTGGAAGAGCCGGTGCGGATTCCGGACCTGCATCTGCCGATGGCGGGATGGCACAACGTCGCCAACGCTCTGGCGGCCATCGCCGTGGCGCGCGAGCTGGACGTGTCGGACGATGCGATCAGGGCCGGGCTGGCGAGCTTCGCGGGCGTGAAACGGCGGTTCACGACGACGGGCGTGGTCAACGGCGTGCGCATCGTCGACGACTATGGCCACCATCCGGTGGAAATCGCGGCTGTGCTGAAGGCCGCGCGTCAGGTGGCGGAAGGGCGGGTCATCGCCGTGGTCCAGCCGCACCGATTCACCCGGCTGCGCGACCTGATGGACGAGTTCTCGACCAGCTTTTCGGACGCCGACAGCGTCATCGTCGCCGACGTCTATGCGGCGGGCGAGGCTCCGATCGAGGGCGTGGACAAGCAGGCGCTGGTCGAGGGCATCCGCCGCTACGGTCACCTGCGGGTGTCTGGGCTGGAGAACGCGGCGGTCCTGCCCCGCGTGATCGCCGAAGAGGCGAAGGCGGGCGACGTGGTCGTGTTGCTGGGGGCGGGGGACATCACCGCCTGGGCCTATGCCCTGCCGGCGCAGCTGGAGGCGTTGACGGTCCCGGCATGACGTGGCGAGACAACCTTACTGCGGTTCGCGGCAAGCTGCTGCGCGACGAGCCGCTGGCGCCGTTCACCTGGTTCCGGGTCGGAGGCGCGGCGGACGTGCTGTTCCTTCCGGCCGATGCGGACGACCTGGCCGAGTTCCTGCAGGCGCTTGACCCGGCCGTGCCGGTGACCGTTCTGGGCGTTGGCTCCAACGTCATCGTTCGCGACGGCGGGGTCGAGGGGGTTGTGATCCGGCTGGCGGGGCGGGCCTTCGCCGGCGTCACGACCGAGGGCGAGACGATCACGGCGGGCGCGGGCGCGCTAGACGCCATGGTCGCCAAGGCCTCGGCCAAGGCGGGGATCGCGGGGCTGGAGTTCTATGCGGGCATCCCCGGAACGATCGGCGGGGCGCTGACGATGAATGCGGGGTGCTACGGCGCCGAGACCAAGGATGTTCTGGCGTCGGCCTGGGGTCTGACGCGGGCAGGCGAGCGGATCGACTATTCCCTCGCCGATTTCGGCTACACCTATCGGCATTCGCAGGCTCCAGCCGACATCATCTGGATCGAGGCGGTCTATCGCGGGACGCCGGACGCGCCCGAGGCGGTCGCCGCCCGGATCGCCGAGATCACCGCGCGGCGCGAAACCACCCAGCCTATCCGGGAGAAAACCGGCGGCTCCACCTTCAAGAACCCGCCGGGCCATTCGTCGTGGAAGCTGGTCGACGAAGCGGGCTGGCGCGGTCGGCTGCATGCGGTCACCGGCGGGGGCGCGATGTTCAGTGACCTGCATTCCAACTTCATGATCAATCCCGGCGGGGCGACCGCCGCAGATATCGAGGGATTGGGCGAAACCGTCCGCGCCGAGGTTCAAAGTAAACTCGGCGTAAACCTTGAATGGGAGATCAAGAGGATCGGCCGCCCCTAGTCATCGCAGAACGCACTATGTCCCGCCCCCTGTCAGAGCTGCACGTCGCCGTCCTGATGGGCGGGCTGTCGTCCGAGCGCGAGGTATCGCTGTCGTCCGGAGCCTGTTGCGCCGATGCCCTGGAGGGGCAGGTGGCCCGCGTGACGCGCGTGGACGCCGGGCGCGATCTGGCCCAGGTGCTGACGGCGCTGAAGCCCGACGTCGTCCTGAACGCCCTGCACGGGGAATGGGGCGAGGACGGATGCGTCCAGGGCATCCTGGAGACGCTGCAGATCCCCTATACCCACTCCGGCGTCCTGGCCTCGGCCCTGACGATGGACAAGGACAAGACCAAGGCCGTGCTGAACGCGGCGGGCGTCAGGGTGCCGGGCGGCGGACTGTTCGACCGCCACGCGGTGTCCGCGGGCCACGTCATCCCGCCCCCCTATGTCATCAAGCCCAATGCCGAGGGATCTTCGGTCGGCGTCTATCTGGTGCGCGAGGGCGATGCGCCGCGTCCCGAGCCGGGGGCCGATGCCTGGACCTACGGCGAGACGGTGATGGTCGAGCCCTATATCGCGGGCAAGGAACTGTGCGTCACCGTGATCGGCGAGGCCGTGACGGCCGAGGGGGGCGGCCCGCGCGCCCTGACCGTGACCGACATCACGCCGGTTAAAGGGTTCTACGACTACGAGGCCAAATATGCGCCGGGCGGATCTGTCCACAAACTTCCTGCTGATCTCCCGCCCCACGTTTTCGAGGCGGCGCTCAGGGAATCCGAGCAGGCGCACGCCGCCCTGGGGTGCCGGGGCGTGTCGCGGTCCGACTTTCGTTATGACGATGTTAAGGACGATCTCGTCTTGCTGGAGGTCAATACCCAGCCCGGCATGACGCCGACCTCTCTGGTGCCAGAGCAGGCCGCGTACGTCGGGATGTCGTATCGAGATCTGGTCCGGTGGATGGTGGAGGACGCCTCATGCCCGCGGTAGTTCGCGGCGGTCGGCGCGCGAATGTCGCGTCGGCTCCCAAACGCAGCGCGGGGCCGAAAGGGCAGGGGCGTGGCCGCGCGAGCGCGTCCCGCAACGTGGGCGGCGTGCCGGGCAAGATGGCGGCCCTGGGCCGGCTGGACCTGACGCCGCGGGCGGTGGTGATCTCGATCTGCGCGGGGCTGGCGGTGCTGGTTCTGGTCCTGGCGACGGGCGCGCGGGCCGAGCGGATCGGGCAGTCGTTCAGCCACGGCATCGACGGCCTCACCACCGGCATGGGGCTGAAGCTGAACCGCGTGCACATTTCCGGAGCCTCGGCGGAGGCGACGCCGGCGATCCAGAGGGCGCTGGCGGTCCGGGCGGGCCAGCCGATCACGTCACTCGATCTCGACGCCTTGAGAACCAATGTCGAGCATGTCGGCTGGGTGAAGTCGGCCCGCGTCGTACGCCTGCTGCCCGACACATTGATCGTCGATGTGGTCGAGCATGACCGTCTGGCCGTCTGGCAGACGCGCGGGCAGGTCTTCGTCCTGGACGGGGAGGGCAAGGCGATCCCGGGGGCCGACGCCGGGCGTTATCCCAACCTGCCGCTGGTGGTGGGCACCGGGGCCGATACGGCGGCCGGGGCGATCCTGCCGCTGCTGGCCGAACGGCCGCGCCTGATGAGCCGGATCGACGCCCTTGTGCGGGTGGACGAGCGCCGCTGGGACCTGCGGCTGAAGGACGGCAGCCTGATCCAGTTGCCCGCCACCAGACAGGAAGCCGCCCTGATCCAGTTGGACGCGCTGGACCAGCGCGAGCGGCTGCTGGAGCTCGGATTTTCGCGCATCGACCTGCGCACGGAGGGCCAGGTCGCGGTGCGGCCGGGCAGCTGACGACAGTAGATTAGGGGACGGCGGGCGATGGCAATCAAGAAGGGTGATCCCTCGGTCGACGTGGGTCGGGCTGCGACGCGCGCCCCGGTCGTGGCCGCGCTGGACCTGGGCCAGTCCAAGGTCGCCTGTTTCATCATGAAGCCCGACGGCGTGCGCCACGCCGACCGCACCATCCGCGTCGCGGGGGCCAGCCACGTGCAGTCCAAGGGCGTGCGCGGGGGCTCCATCGTCAACATGGACGAGGCGGCCCAGGCCATCGGCCACGCCGTCGAACGCGCCGAGCGGACGGCGGGCGCACCCGTGTCAGGCGTCATCGTCACCACCGCCATCGGTCAGATGGCCAGCCATCGGGTCCAGGCCCGCGTCTCGCTGGGGGCCAATCCGGTCGGAGACGCCGATCTGGCGCGCGCCATCGGCATGGCGTTGGCCCAGATCCGCCTGCCTCACCGCCGCCCGATCCACGTCCTGCCCATCGCCTGGTCGGTGGACGGGGCCAGGGGGGTGCACGATCCGCGCTCGATGCGGGGCGGCTCGCTGGGGCTGGATCTTCTGGTCGTGTCCATGGCCGAGGGGGCGTTCGCGTCGCTGAGCCACTGCCTTGAGCTGGCCCACCTGGACCTGCAGGGCGTAGCCGCGGCACCCGTGGTGTCCTCGCTGGCCGCCCTGGAAGAGGACGAGATGGACCTGGGCTGCGTCTGCATCGACATGGGCGGGGGCTCTACGTCAGCCGCGGTGTGGGGCGGACGGAGCCTGCTTCATATCGAATCGCTGAACGTCGGCGGCGACCACGTCACGGCCGACATCGCGCGCGGGCTGTCCACGTCCAAGATCGGGGCCGAACGGCTGAAGACCCTGCACGGCTCGGCCATGGCCGGCGCCCACGAGGACCGCGAGATGCTGGAGGCGCCCCCGCGGGGCGAGGACGCCTCGGCCGGACCCGTCATCGTGCCGCGCGCCATGCTGAAGACCGTCATCGCCCCTCGGGTCGAGGAGACGCTGGAGCTTCTGCGCGACCGACTTCGCCAGGCCGGGGTCGGCATGGACCCGGGCGCGGGCCTGGTTCTGACCGGCGGTGCCAGCCAGCTGAACGGCGTGCGCGAACTGGCGGTGCGGGTCTTCGATCGCCCGGTCCGCCTGGGTCGGCCCCAGCGTGCCCCGCATCTGGCGGACGCTGCCTCCGGACCGGCCTTCTGTTCGGCGGCAGGGGTCTTGCTGCGCGCCGCCTATGGCCCGCGCGAGGCCGTGTCGGCCCGCCGTCTGATGTCGCGTCAGGTCACCGCCGCGGACGCGCCGCGCGTCCATCAGGGCAATCTGATTCGCCGCGCCGCCGGTTGGTTGAGAGACAACCTTTAAAGGCCTTGTTCTTCCGTGACGCGACTGTGTCCCGATTGTAACAAATCTGCGTTGCCGTTGCCGCATCCCCGCCTCAAAGGTTGCGGTGCGTTCGAATGTTGTTAGCAATGGGGTCAGATGCGGCGAGTCCAGAGTTGCTCGTCGTCCAATTTCCATCACGGGGCGAGGTTTATGATTTCCAAGCGCAAGTATCTTTTCGGCACGACCGTTCTCGCGGGCATCCTTTCGATCGCCGCACCTTCCTTCGCTCAATCGACGCAGGCACAGACGCAGGCACCGCGCCCCGCGAACCAGCAGTCCGAGGATGAGGTCGAGGAAGTCGTCGTCACCGGTTCGCGCATCGCCCGTCCCGAGACCAGCGGCACCATTCCTGGCGTCCAGGTCGGCGCGAAGGACATCGAAGAGCGTTTGTTCACCAACGCCGGTGACATCCTGAACGACATTCCTCTCGTCGGCGGTGGCGCGAGCCTGAACGGGACCAACGGCGGTCAGACGGCCTCGCTGGGCGTCACCTACATCGACCTGCTGAACCTCGGCACCGCGCGCACCCTGACCCTGGTCAACGGCCGCCGTTTCGTGTCGAACAACTCCGCCACCATCTTCGTCGCTGGTAATGAAACGGGCTCCCAGGTCGATGCCTCGACCATCCCGGTCGCCCTGATCGACCGCGTCGACATCCTGACCGTCGGCGGTGCCGCCGCCTACGGCGCGGACGCCGTTTCGGGTGTCGTCAACTACGTCCTCAAGGACGACTACGAAGGCGCGGAAATCCAGATTACGGGTGGTCAGGCGTTCAACGACCACGACGCCGGCCGCTATTCGATCAACGGCGTCTGGGGTCAGAACTTCCTGGATGGCCGCCTGAACGTCGCCGTTTCCGGCGAATACTCCTTCATCGACGATCTAACCGCCAACGAGCGTGAAGTTCGTGCCAACCAGCCCGGCCTGACCGGTAACCCGTTGAACGGTGCCATTCGCAACCCGGCCTTCGTGCCGGGTGGCACCGCCGTGTTCCTGGGAACCACCGTCGACAACATCCTGCCTTCGGTTTTCCGTACGAACCTGCGGACCTCCACCCTGTCGCAGGGTGGGCTGATCTTCAATGTCACGCAGACCAACGGTACGGCTGAAAACCCGACCATCGCCAACCTGCCCACGGGCAGCACCTACACGACGGGCGCGGCCGGAACGGTCAACTCGACCTACTTCCAGCCGGGCAACGTCTTCCGCAACCCGGGCTATGCGCAGATCGCGCCATTCCAGTGGTCGGGTGCCAACCGTGTTGCCCAGCAACTGGTTCCGAACGTTCCCTTCGGCGCCTGTATCACCAGCGCTACGGACGTTTGCGCTTTCGCGCCGACCAGCCTGACGGCCGCCCAGATCGCGGCCGCCCGCATCCGCTACGGCCTCCCGGCGACCTACAGCACGGCACAGGTCCTGGCCGTGGTTCAGGCCAATCGGCCCACAGCGCGTGAATATTACGCCGCCAACCCGTCGACGAACGTCAACGATTTCATCGGCACCTTCGTCCCCGGCCAGCCGGATATCGCGAACCCCAGCGGCACGGCCGGCATCCTGCCGCGTCGCGCGGTTCCAATCCGCTTCGACCGCAGCGGCAATATCGAGACCTACAACCTGGCCGGCGATCTGAGGACCGATCCGACCGCTCCCGGCACGAACACGACCCAGTCGGGCGGCGACGGCCAGAACCGCACCGACGCCACTGTTCTGCGCGTCAAGCAGGAACGCTACGTCGCCAACGTGATCGCCAACTACCAGATCACCGACAACCTGCGTTTCTACACCGAGAACCTGTATTCGGACGTGACTGTTCGTAACCCGATCTCCACGGGCGGCCTGGCCAACTCGGCAGGGGGCTCGACACCGGAAAACGCGGGCATCCTGGTCAACGTCAACCATCCGTTCCTGACCGCCGCGAACCGTACGTCGCTCGCGAACGCCGGCATCACCGGCAACTTCATCCTGTCGCGGAACAACGAGGACGTGGTCAACGACCTGTCCCAGGAATCGACGAACAAGACCTTCCGCACCTCCAACGGCATCAGCGGTGACTTCAACCTGCTGGGCCGCGACTTCGGCTTCGACATTTCGCACACCTACGGCAAGGCCGAGACTCACGTTGAGTTCAGCGCCATCAACGACGTGGCCTATGCCATGGCCATCGATGCCGTGCAGGTCGGGCCGGACGTCGTCTGCCGCGCCAAGCGTGATGGTCTCGCCTCCTACGTCGCCAGCTACGGCGGGAACAATGCGACCGGCTTCATTCCAGGCGCGATCATCCAGCCGATCTCGACGATCGGCCCGGACGGCATCCGCACCCAGTCGCTGTTCTCTCCGACCGTCACTCAGGCCTTGGTCGATGCCTGTCAGCCGCTGAACATCTTCGGCGAAGGCCGTGCGTCTCAAGCGGCCAAGGACTTCGTCAGCGTCCGGAACTTCTTCAACAACGAATCGACGCAGAACTTCACCCAGGCGACCCTGACCGGTTCGGTCTTCGACCTGCCGGCCGGTCCGCTGCAGTTCGCCATCACCGGCGAATACCGCAAGGAAGAACTGGCCTATTCCACCGACGTGATCGGTGGCACCGGCCGGACGCGTTCGGCCCCTTCGGCGACCACGAACGCCGAGACGACGACCACCGAATACGGTCTGGAACTGCGGATCCCGCTGCTGGGCGAGGGGTTCAACATCCCGTTCGTCAAGTCGTTGGAACTGAACCCGGCTATCCGCTACACCGAGCAGGAAGGTGAGGCCGAGCGTTATCGGAACCTTGCCGGCAACATCGTCACGCCGACCTACGACGGCGACCGCGAGGAGATCTACACCCTCGCCGGGACCTGGGAAGTCAACGATCAGCTGCTGCTGCGCGGGAACATCTCCAAGTCGGTCCGCAATCCCTCGATCGTGGAACTGTTCCTCGGCAACCAGGCCTTCTTCACGACGGCGACCGACCCCTGCAGCGCCGGCAACTACGCAGCCGCTTCGGCTCCTGCGGTTCGCCGGACGAACTGTATCGCCGAAGTCCGGCGCATCGCCGGCCTAAACGGCGGTTCGCTGCAGGCCCAGAATGGCACCATCACGCCGATCACCACGGACGCACAGGCTGAAGCCTTCATCCTGAACGTCGGTCAGGCCGGCTACGGCGTGACCGGTGCCAGCTTCACGGGTGTCATCTCGGGTCGCCAGACTCTGGTTCCGGAAAAGGGTGACTCCTTCACCTTCGGGTTCGTGGCCCGTCCGTCCTTCGTCCCGAACCTGATCGTGTCGGCGGACTATCTGGAAATCACCGTCGAAGACCAGCTTGGCCCGCTCCTGGGCTCGGCGGCCGCCCAGTACTGCTATGACAGCTCGGTCTATCCGGACAACACGGCCGATATCGGGGTGAACAGCTGCTCGGGCATCCAGCGCGACAATACGTTCAACTTCACCAACGGGTTCGAGCTTCCGTTCTTCAACCTCGGCGCGACCCGCGTTAAGGCGATCAACGCGAACCTCAGCTACTCGATGGACCTGTCGGACGTCTTCTCGACCGACTACGATCTCGGTACCTTCGCCTTCCGTTCCAACATCTACTACCTGATGGAATACACGACCTCGGGCGTGGGCGACTTCTCGGACGCCAATGCGAACGAGAACGGGTTGTCGAACCCGACGTGGAAGACGCAGATGAACTTCCTGTACAACCGTGGCCCCTTCAACGCGCGTTGGACCACGAACTTCCAGGACGCTTCGATCGTCTTCGGCGGCCCGACGTCGCAGGCTACGCTGGAGCAGACGAACATCGTTCGTTACGACTCCTATGCCCTGCACACGCTGTCGCTGGGCTACGACATCACCGAGAACGTCTCGGCGCGCGTCGTGGTCGACAACGTGTTCGACCAGCAGGAACTGGGCGACAATGGCCTCTACAACGGTGTCTACGTCGATACCCTGGGTCGCCGCTGGACCGCCTCGCTGCGCTACACCTTCTAAGACGGGATCCGCCTGTGGCGGATTCGAGAAACGGGGCCGGGCGAGCGATCGTCCGGCCCCTTTTTCTTGCGCTGGAGCCGACTACGCAATTTTACAGCGGCGACGCTCTGCTTTTCTGCCCACCCGCTCCGACTCACACTATTCGGTAACCTTCTCTTAAGGGCGTTGGGTGATCCTTAATGCGCTCATAACCAATGCGGATCTGCGGGGACTTCGCATCGGAACCTTAAGGGGCAGGGTCGGAACAGAAGGTCGGTTTGGATATGTCTCTCTCGCTGGTGCGGCCTACGGCCACGGAACTGAAGCCCCGGATCGTCGTCTTCGGCGTCGGCGGAGCGGGCGGCAACGCCGTGAACAACATGATCGACGCCGGGCTTGAAGGGGTCGAGTTCGTCGTCGCCAACACCGACGCCCAGCACCTGTCCTTCGCCAAGACCGACCGGCGCATCCAGCTGGGCGAGACGATCACGCAAGGTCTGGGCGCGGGTGCTCACCCCGAGGTCGGCATGAACGCCGCCGAGGAATCCGCCGACGAAATCCACGCGCACCTGGAAGGCGCGCACATGGTCTTCATCACCGCCGGCATGGGCGGCGGCACCGGCACGGGCGCGGCCCCGATCATCGCCAAATGCGCGCGGGATCGCGGCATCCTGACCGTCGGCGTCGTGACCAAGCCCTTCACCTTCGAGGGGCGTCACCGCATGCGCCTGGCCGATGCGGGCATCGCCGAGCTGCAGCGCTATGTCGACACCCTGATCGTCATTCCGAACCAGAACCTGTTCCGCGTCGCCAATGAGCGCACGACCTTCGCCGACGCCTTCGGCATGGCCGACCAGGTGCTGCACTCGGGCGTGCGCTCGATCACCGACCTGATGATCCTGCCCGGCCTGATCAACCTGGACTTCGCCGACGTGCGCGCGGTCATGTCCGAGATGGGCAAGGCGATGATGGGCACGGGCGAGGCCTCGGGCGACGACCGCGCCCTGCTGGCCGCCCAGAACGCCATCGCCAACCCCCTGCTGGACGAAACCAGCCTGAAGGGTGCCAAGGCCGTGCTGGTGAACATCACAGGCGGTCTGGACATGACCCTGCTGGAGGTCGACGAAGCCGCCAACGCCATCTCGGCCGAGGTGGATGGCGACGCCAACATCATCTTCGGCGCGGCCTTCGATCCGGCGCTAGATGGCAAGATCCGCGTCTCGGTCGTCGCGACAGGCATGGACGAGGTCGGTGCCGTTCGCGCCGAGCCCGCCACGCCGTCGCAGACCGCCTTCCACGATCCGCGCCGCTCGGCGCCGGTCGCCGCCGCTCCGGCCGCCCGCGCGCCGGAACCGACCTATCGTGAACCCGCCTACCGCGAACCGGTCCGGTCCGAGGCCGCTTATCGCGCGCCCGAGCCCGCGCCGGTCGTGCCGACCTTCCAGGCCCCGCCGCCCGTCGCCCGCGCGCCGGAGCCGGTCATCCACGTCGCCGAAGAGCCGCGCAATCTGGAGCCCATCGTGGATCCGTGGGTCGAGGAGTTCGAAGCCGCTCCCGTTCGTTCGTCCGCGACGGCCCAGGATCAGGGCGATCTCTATATGGACACCCCCGCCCAGGCCCCGCGCGAATACGAAGAGCCGGCCTATGACGACCGGGATCACAGGAAGTCGGGCTGGAGCCTGTTCGGCAAGAAGCCGCGTGCCCAGACCGCCTATGCGCCGGTTCAGCAGAACCCACAGCGCGGGCAGCCCCAGATGCGCGCCACCGCCCAGCCCGCCCCCGAGCCCCTGCAGGCGGAGGATGATCTGGAGATCCCTTCGTTTCTCAGGCGACTGGCGAACTGAGCCGAGGCAATAGGCAATAGAAGGGGGTGGTCCGATGGGCCGCCCTTTTCGCTTGTCAGCCTGAGCGCCAACTATGGGCCGCGCCTGTTGCCTGTTGCCTGTTGCCTGTTGCCTGTTGCCTGTTGCCTTCTCACCGCCCGTAACATTCCGAAACCCGACTTTGGTTTATGCTTCCGGAACGGGTCGGTAGGGATCGATCTTCGGATATTGCGCTGCACACCGGCGCAGGTCGAAGAACGAGTTGAACGCCTTGCCCGCACGCCACGATCATCGTGAACGGACCCTGGTCGCCCCGGCGATCTGCGCGGGCGTGGGCGTGCATACGGGCCAGCGCGTGCGCCTGGCCATCCGTCCGGCCCCGACCGGGACGGGGATCGTCTTCGTCCGCACCGACATCACCGACCGCGACAACCGCATCGTCGTCTCTGGCGACGCCGTGGTCGATGCGCGGCTGAACACCATGATCGAGAACGCGGCGGGCGTGCGTCTGTCGACGATCGAGCACCTGATGGCGGCCTTCTGCGCCCTGGGTATCTCCAACGTCGTGGTCGAGGTCGATGGACCCGAGCTGCCGATCCTGGACGGGTCGGCCCTGCCGTTCGTGCAGCTGCTGGACCGTGCCGGCTTCCGCCGCCAGGCCACGCCTGTCCGCTACATCGAGATCCTGGAGCGCATCCACGTCACCGACGGCGACAAGCATGCCGCCCTGTACCCCTGCGATCGCTACGAGATGCGGTTCGAGATCGACTTCGACAATGCGGTCGTCGGCAATCAGGTCATCGACGTGGTCGTCGATGAGGACACGTTCCGCACCGAGATCATGTCGGCCCGCACCTTCGGTTTCGCCCATGAGGTCGAGGCCCTGCGTCAGGCGGGCCTGGCGCGCGGCGGCAGCCTGGAGAACGCGGTCGTCATCGACGGCGACGAGATCCTGAATCCCGGTGGGCTGCGGATGGAACGCGAGTTCGTCCGACACAAGGCGCTGGATGCCATCGGCGATCTGTACGTCCTGGGCGCGCCCCTGCTGGGTCGCTACGAGGGGTACAAGGCCGGGCACGCGGTCAACAACCTGCTGGTCCGCGCCCTGCTGGCCGCGCCGTATGCCTGGCGCGAGGTCGTGCTGGAGCCGGAACTGGCCCGCGTCGGCTAGACGGCCTTCTCCCCGCGGTGCGCAGTCGCTAGGGTCTGCGTCTGTCTGGTGGAGATTCCCATGTCTGTTTCCCTTCGTCTCGCGACGCTCGGCGCGATCTCGACGCTGGCGCTGTCCAGCGGTCTGTCGGCACCGGCCGTCGCCCAGGACGCCCGCACGATCGCGGCGGCCGAACAGGTGCGCGACGCGGCCATGTCCGACAACATCGCCCTGGATTACGTCACGCAGCTGACCACCCGGTTTGGACCACGTCCGGCGGGTTCCTCGCGCGAGACGGCGGCGGCGGAATGGGCGGCCGGTTATCTGCGCGAGCATGGCTTCCGGAACGTGCGGATCCAGGAGTTTCCGCTGGTCGGCTGGGAGCGGGGCGAGGAGAGCGCCTCCATCGTCGGCCCCAATCCGCAGCGTCTCGTGGTCGCCGCCCTGGGCCATTCGCCCGGCACGCCCGAAGGCGGGATCGAGGCGGAGGTCGTGCGCTTCACCTCGCTGGAGGCGTTCCAGGCGGTGCCGGACGGCTCGCTGGCCGGCAAGATCGCCTATGTCGACGCCGGCCAGATGGTCGCCATGCAGTCGGGGGCGGGTTACGGCCCCTTGACCCGGATTCGCGGCGCGGGACCGGGCGTGGCGGGCCAGAAGGGGGCGCTGGCCTTCATCATGCGTTCGGCTGGGTCGGACGAGCACCGCATGCCCCACACAGGCACCACCCGATACGTGAACGGCGTCGTGCCGGTGCCCGCGTTCGCCCTGAGCGCGCCGGATGCGGATCAGCTCAGCCGCCTGATCGGGTACGGCCAGCCGGTGCGGGTGCACCTGTCCTCGACCGCCCATACCTATGAGACCACCTCGCGCAACGTGATCGGCGACCTGCCGGGACGGACGCGGCCGGAGGAGGTCATCGTGCTGGGGTCCCACATGGACAGCTGGGACCTGGGCACCGGCGCGATCGACGACGGAGCGGGCGGGGCCATCACCATCGGTGCCGCGCGTGCCATCGCCGACCATGGCCGCACCGCCCGGACCATCCGCGTGATCCTGTATGGATCGGAGGAGGTCGCCCAGCCGACCAACACAGGCAACGGCGGCGGGGCCTATCTGCGCAGCTTGTCGCCCGAAGAACTGGCCAACCACGTCTTCACCGGCGAGAGCGATTTCGGTGCCGACCGGGTCTATGCGCTGCAGCTGCCCGCCGGTGCCCAGACGGGGGTCTTCGCCGACGCCGCGAACCGGGTGCTGTATCCGATCGGCGTGCTGCGTTCGGCCGTGCCGGAGACCGAGGGCGGGGCCGACATCGGGCCGATCGTGGCGGCGGGGGTGCCGGTGTTCGGCCTGCAGCAGGACGGCCTGCGCTACTTCGACCTGCACCATACGGCCGACGACACCCTGGACAAGATCGATCCGGAACAGCTGAGCCAGAACGTGGCCGCCTGGGCGGGGCTGATCTGGCTGGCTGCGGATTCGGACGTGGACTTCCGGGCCACGGCGCCGGCGACGCCCGCGCCCTGACGCATCGAAACGCCGCGAGCGTGGCGAAACTGGTAGACGCAAGGGACTTAAAATCCCTCGACCTCGGTCATGCGGGTTCGATCCCCGCCGCTCGCACCACTGCCGATCGGCACAGCCCCGGCGCGTGACGCCACCGGACGTTCCGCCTATGACCGTCCCATGACGAGAGGACCGAGATGAAAGCGATCGTGGAACAGCTGGAAGCCCGCCGTGAGGCCGCGCGTCAGGGCGGCGGGCCCGCGCGCATCGCCGCGCAACACGCCAAGGGCAAGCTGACGGCCCGCGAGCGCATCGAGGTCCTGCTGGACGAAGACAGCTTCGAAGAAACGGACATGTTCGTCGAGCATCGCTCGCACCAGTTCGGCATGGAGCATCAGCGGGTGCCGGGCGACGGCGTGGTCACCGGGCGCGGCACGATCGGCGGGAGGCTGGTCTATGTCTTCTCCAAGGATTTCACCGTGTTCGGCGGGTCGCTGTCGGGCGCGCACGCGGCCAAGATCGTCAAGCTGCAGACCATGGCCCTGACCAATGGCGCGCCGATCATCGGCCTGTTCGACGCGGGCGGGGCGCGCATCCAGGAGGGGGTCGAGAGCCTGGCCGGATACGCCGACATCTTCCTCCAGAACACCCTGGCCAGCGGCGTGATCCCGCAGATCAGCGTCATCATGGGGCCGTGCGCGGGCGGCGACGTCTATTCGCCCGCCATCACCGACTTCATCTTCATGGTGAAGGACACGTCCTACATGTACGTGACGGGCCCTGATGTGGTTCGCACCGTGACCAACGAGGTCGTCAGCCACGAGGACCTGGGCGGGGCGCGGGTTCATGCGGGCAAGTCCGGCGTCGCCGACGGCGCCTTCGAGAACGATCTGGAGGCCCTGTCGGAGGTCCGCCGCCTGATCGGCTTCCTGCCCCTGTCGAACCGCGAGAAGCCGCCGGTCCGCGAGAGCTACGACGACCCCGACCGCGACGAGGCCTCGCTGGACACCCTGGTCCCCGCCAATCCGAACCAACCCTATGACATCAAGGAGCTGATCCTGAAGACGGTCGACGAGGCCGAGTTCTTCGAGATCGGGGCGGATTTCGCCAAGAACATCGTCTGTGGCTTCGGGCGGCTGGACGGCCAGTCGATCGGCATCGTCGCCAACCAGCCCCAGGTGCTGGCGGGGGTGCTGGACATCGATTCGTCACGCAAGGCCGCGCGGTTCGTGCGGTTCTGCGATGCCTTCTCGATCCCGCTGGTGACCTTCGTCGACGTGCCCGGCTTCATGCCGGGCACGCGCCAGGAATACGGGGCCCTGATCAAGCACGGCGCCAAGCTGCTGTTCGCCTATGCCGAGGCCACTGTGCCCAAGCTGACGGTGATCACGAGGAAGGCCTATGGCGGTGCCTATGACGTGATGAGCTCCAAACATCTGCGCGGCGACGTCAACTATGCCTGGCCCTCGGCCGAGATCGCGGTCATGGGCGCCAAGGGCGCGGTCGAGATCATCTTCCGCAAGGAAGCCGGCGACCCGGCGGCCCTGGCGGCGCGCGAGGCCGAATACAAGGAGCGGTTCGCCAACCCCTTCGTGGCGGCGGGCCTGGGCTATATCGACGACGTCATCATGCCCCACGGCACGCGTCGGCGGCTGATCCGGGCGCTACGGACGCTGAAGGGGAAGGTGCAGACCAATCCCTGGAAGAAGCACGATAATATTCCGCTGTGATGGGAGCGGTCGGCGAAATCGATCCGGCGGCGATCCCGTGCGCCCGGTCCGAAGACAGCGCACGGCTGATCCGAATGGATGCTGCGTGTCCTGAGGACTGGTCCGACGAGGACGTCGACATCATTCTCTTTCGCGCAACGACGACCATCAAGTCGGACAAGATCTTCTCTCGTTTGCTACCGGAATTTCTGCGCCGCTCCGCGCGCAATCCGCATGGCTACGGCTGGATGACCGATGGTGGTGTGGTTCGCCAGAAGCTGGAGGCGTCGCGCTTCCAGAACTGGTCCGACGCCGACCGCGAGGCCGTTCTGGCGCTCCTGCCCGCCTTTATCGCTACACTCGACACTGACTCCGAAAGCCTGGCCGAGTGGCTGGAGGCTTTCAGCCTGAAGGACGCCTGATGTTCTCCAAAATCCTCATCGCGAACCGGGGCGAGATCGCCGTTCGGATCATCAAGACGGCGCGGCGCATGGGCATCGCGACCGTGGTCGTGCACTCCGATGCCGACGCGGGCTCGATGGCGGTCGAGATGGCGGACGAGGCGATCCATATCGGGCCGTCGGCGGCGTCCGAGAGCTATCTGGTGCAGGACAAGATCGTCGAGGCGGTGCGTCGGAGCGGCGCCGAGGCCGTGCATCCGGGCTTCGGCTTCCTGTCGGAAAACCCGGTCTTCGCGCGCAGGCTGGAGGCCGAGGGCATCGCCTTCATCGGGCCGAACCCCCACGCCATCGAGGCCATGGGCGACAAGATCACCTCCAAGAAGTTCGCGGCCCAGGCGGGTGTCTCGACCGTGCCTGGCTATATGGGCCTGATCGAAAGCGACGAACACGCCATCCAGATCGCCAATGAGATCGGCTATCCGGTCATGATCAAGGCCTCGGCCGGGGGCGGGGGCAAGGGCATCCGCGTCGCCCATTCCGACGCCGACATGGCCGAGGGATTCTCGGCCGTGAAGGCCGAGGCGCTGACCGCGTTCGGCGACGACCGGGTCTTCCTGGAAAAGTTCATCATCGACCCGCGCCACATCGAGATCCAGGTGCTGGGCGACAAGCACGGCAATATCGTCAGCCTGTTCGACCGCGAATGCTCGATCCAGCGGCGGAACCAGAAGGTCATCGAGGAGGCCCCGTCGCCGCTGCTGGACGATGCGACCCGCAAGGCCATGTCCGAACAGGCCGTCGCCCTGGCGCGGGCGGTGAACTACGACTCGGCCGGGACGGTGGAGTTCGTGGCCGGTCAGGACCGCAGTTTCTTCTTCCTGGAGATGAACACCCGGCTGCAGGTCGAACACCCGGTGACCGAACTGATCACCGGCGTCGATCTGGTCGAACAGATGATCCGTTCGGCTGCTGGAGAGAAGATGGCCTTCGGTCAGGACGACCTGAAGATCGACGGCTGGGCCATCGAGAGCCGCATCTATGCCGAGGACCCCTATCGCGGCTTCCTGCCCTCGATCGGCCGTCTGGTCCGCTATGACCAGCCCGAGGAGGGCCAGCAGGACGGCTATTTGGTCCGGAACGATTCCGGCGTCCGCGAGGGCGACGAGATCAGCATGTTCTACGATCCCATGATCGCCAAGCTGAACACCTGGGCCCCCACGCGCATCGCCGCCATCGACGGCATGAAGCGGGCGCTGGAGGACACGCACCTGCAGGGCGTCGGCCACAATGTGCCCTTCCTGGCGGCCGTCATGGACCAGGACCGGTTCCGCAGTGGCGCCCTGTCGACCAGCTATATCAAGGACGAGTTCCCCGACGGCTTCAAAGGGGCCGACCCCGACCGCCGCCGCACCGACATCCAGATCGCGACGGCCGCGGCGATGAACGAGATCATCACCGAACAGTCCGGCGATCCGTCGGACCGCACCGACTGGATCGTCCTGATCGACCGGGCCGCCCACGGCGTCACCCTCGGCTATGACGACGAGGAGGCGCTGACGCTGGACTTGGCGGGCGAGGATCGCGCCCTGCACCTGTCGGACATCGACTGGCATCCGGGTCTGGCGCAGTTCCGGGGCGTGCTGGACGACGATCCGTATACGGCCGAGGTCGCGCGGATCGCCGATGGCTTCCGCATCCGCACCGGGCCGGTGACGGCCCGCGTCCGCGTCCTGACGCCCCGCATGGCCGAGCTGTTCGCCCGCCTTCCCGAGAAGCAGGCGGCGGATACCTCCAAGCTGATCCAGTCCCCGATGCCGGGCCTGGTCGTCTCCATCGCCGTGGAGGTGGGCCAGGAGGTCAAGGCCGGAGAAACCGTCGCCGTCATCGAGGCCATGAAGATGCAGAACATCCTGAAGGCCGAGCGCGACGGGGTGGTGAAGGCGGTCGGGGCCAAGGCCGGCGACCCGGTGGCGGCCGACGACGTGCTGGTGGAGTTCGCCTGACGCCGCTCAGGCCGTCAGGGCGCGGGGGAGTTTGAAGGTGACGGTTTCCGGCTCGCCTGGGTCGTCGGCCAGGGAGACGTGAAAGCGTGCCTGCAGAGCCGCGACCACAGCCTGAACCAGCGGTTCCGGCGCGGAGGCGCCGGCGGTGACGCCGACCGTGTTCACGCCCTCGAACCAGGCCCAGTCGATCTGGCTGGCATCGTCGATCAGCCGCGCGTCGCGGGCCCCGGCCCGCTGGGCCACCTCGACAAGACGCACGGAGTTGGACGAGTTCTTGGAGCCCACCACCAGCACCAGGTCGGATCCGTCGGCCAGCTGCTTGACCGCCTCCTGCCGGTTGGTGGTGGCGTAGCAGATGTCTTCCTTGTGCGGGTCGGGCAGTTCGGGGAAGCGGCTCTTGAGCACCCCCACGATTTCTGACGTGTCGTCCAACGACAGGGTCGTCTGGGTCGCATAGGCCAGGGGCTGATTGCCCGGCCGCTGGAACGCGCGCGCGTCCTCGACCGTCTCGACCAGGCTGATCGCGCCCTCGGGCAACTGACCCAGGGTGCCGACGACCTCGGGGTGGCCGGCGTGGCCGATCAGGATGATGTGCTTGCCCTGGGCATGGTGCCGTTCGGCCTCGACATGGACCTTGGACACCAGGGGACAGGTGGCGTCCAGGAACAGAAGCTCGCGCGCCCGGGCCGTGGCGGGCACCGACTTGGGGACGCCGTGGGCCGAGAAGACGACGGGTCGGTCGTCGGGGCAGTCGTCCAGTTCCTTGACGAAGACCGCGCCCAGACCCTTCAGCCGGTCGACGACATGCTTGTTGTGGACGATCTCGTGGCGGACATAGACGGGCGCGCCGAACTTCTCGATCGCGCGCTCGACGATCTGGATGGCCCGATCCACCCCCGCGCAGAAACCGCGCGGCGTGGCCATGCGCACCGTCAGGGGGCGCGCGGCCACGGGCGGGGGAGCGAAGGGCGAGGGGGCAACGGCGTCCATGCCCTGAACCTAGTCCTTATGCGGCCTGATCGCCACTGCGCGGCGGTCACGGTTTGCGACGCCTCGCTTTAGCCGCTATCAGGCAGGAAGCCTGACCGGGTTCCCCGCCAGCGGTTCAGATTTCCGGATTTTCGATACATGCGTCTCGCGACCGTCGCCCTCGCCGCCCTCGCGGTATTCGCCTCCGCCGGCGCCGCCTCCGCCCAGAGCAGCCAGAGCCAGCGCGACCGCCAGAGTCAGCAACAGGATCAGGAAGACCAGGAAGGCGCGCGGGCACCACGCATCGCGCCGCTGCGTTCGCGGCCCAACGCCGGGCCGTGCCCGTTCGTGAAGGTGCTGTATGACGCCGCGCGCTATGTCGAGCTGGACGGGGGGCGCACCAGCGCCAGCGCCGTTGGCTATACCGGAGAAATCCAGGGCGTGACGGCCGGTTGCCGCTATTTCAACGACGACCCGATCGAGGTCCAGATGAACATCCTGTTCGACCTGGGACGCGGCCCGATGGCCCAGGGCGACCAGCGCACCTATCGCTACTGGATCGCGGTGACGGAACGCAACGAGGCCGTTCTGGCCAAGGAGTATTTCGACCTGCCGGTAAACTTCGACGGATCCGCGACCGCCTCGGTGACCGAGGAACAGTCCGTCGTCATCCCGCGCGCCTCGGCGACCACCAGTGGCGGCAATTTCGAGATCCTGGTCGGCTTCGAGGTCACGCCTGAAATGGCCGAGTTCAACCGTTCGGGCAGCCGGTTCCGCATCAACGCCGGCACGACCACGGCAGCGCCTCCGGCCCAATGACCGATCTCCGAACCGCACTGGGCGAAGCGGTCGCGGCCGCCTTCGCCGCCGAAGGCGTGGACGCAGCGCTGGCGCGTGTAGTGACTTCGGATCGCCCGGATCTGGCCGACTTCCAGTCGAACGGCGCGCTGGCGGCCGCCAAGGCGCTGAAGGCCAATCCACGGGACCTGGCCACGCGTGTGGCCGAACGTCTGAGCGGGGATACGCGCCTGTCGGCCATCGAGGTCGCGGGCCCGGGCTTCATCAATCTGAAGGTCGCGGACGCGGCCCTGTCGGCGCGCGCGGCCGAGGTGGCGTCGGACGCGGACCATGCCGGGGCCTCGCCGGTCGGCGAACCCCGCAAGGTGGTGATCGATTTCGGCGGTCCGAACGTCGCCAAGCCGATGCACGTCGGACATCTGCGCAGCGCCATCATCGGCGAGAGCCTGAAGCGGCTGTTCCGGTTCCGGGGGGATGCCGTGACCGGCGACGCCCATTTCGGCGACTGGGGCTTCCAGATGGGGCTGCTGATCGTGGCCTGTGGCGACGAGGGTCTGGCCGATGCCTTCATGGCCGAGGGCGACGGACCCTTCCCGGCCGAAAGCCCTGTGACCCTGGCCGATCTGGACCGGCTGTATCCGCTGGCCGCTGGACGCGCCAAGGAAGACACCGCGTTCCGGGACCGGGCGCGCAAGGCGACGGCCGAACTGCAGGGCGGTCGGCCGGGGTATCTGGCGCTGTGGCGGCATTTCGTGGCGGTCAGCCGCGAGGCGCTGGTGCGGGAATACGGAACGCTGGCCGTCGATTTCGACCTGTGGAACGGAGAGAGCGACGCCGATCCCCTGATCGCGGGCATGGTCGTGGACCTGAAGACCAAGGCCCTACTGGTCGAGGACGACGGAGCCCAGGTGGTGCACGTCGCCCGCCCGGGCGAGACCCGCAAGAAGAAGCTGGCCGACGGATCGGTCGTGGAAGCCCCCAGCCCGCCGCCGCTGCTGGTCGTCAGTTCGGAAGGGTCGGCCATGTACGGCACGACCGACCTGGCCACGATCCTGGACCGCAAGAACCGGATCGATCCCGACCTGATCCTGTATGTCGTCGACGAGCGGCAGGCCGAGCATTTCGAACAGGTGTTCCGCGCCGCCTATCTGGCCCGCTATGCCGAGCCCGGGTCGCTGGAACATCTGGGCTTCGGCACCATGAACGGCACGGACGGCAAGCCGTTCAAGACGCGCGCGGGCGGGGTGCTGAAGCTGAACGACCTGATCACCCAGGCGACCGACAAGGCGCGCGACCGGCTGCGCGAGGCCGAGCTGGGGGCCGACCTGGACGAAGCGACGTTCGAGGACACGGCGCACAAGGTGGCCATCGCGGCGCTGAAGTTCGCCGACCTGTCGAACAGCCGGACCACCAGCTACGTCTTCGACCTGGACCGGTTCATGAGCTTCGAGGGCAAGACCGGGCCGTATCTGCTGTACCAGGTCGTGCGCATCAAATCCCTGCTGCGCCGGGCGGGCGAGCAGGGGGCCAAGGCCGGGCTGGTGGCGATCTCCGAACCCGCCGAACGCGACCTGGCCTTGACGCTGGACGCCTTCGATCAGGCGGTCTCCGAGGCCTATGACAAGCGCAGCCCGCATGTCATCGCCGAACACGCCTATCGGCTGGCGCAGGCGTTCTCGAAATTCTACGCGGCCTGTCCGGTGCTGGCGGCGGCGGATGGGGCGACGGTGGGGTCACGGCTGACCCTGTCGAAGGCGGCGCTGGACCAGTTGGTGATCGCGCTGGGCCTGCTGGGGATCGACGCGCCGGAGCGGATGTAGTCTGCTCTGAGGCTTACGGAGCGACCATGACCGACCTGAACGCCTTCATCGACGGCCTGCCCAAGGCGGAGCTGCATCTGCATATCGAAGGCTCGCTGGAGCCGGAGCTGATGTTCGCTCTGGCGAAGCGGAACGGTGTCGCGATCCCGTTCGACAGCGTCGAGGCGGTGCGGGCGGCGTATGACTTTTCGAACCTGCAGGAT
Organism: Brevundimonas sp. P2_A6; assembly: GCF_056404975.1. Taxonomy (NCBI): domain Bacteria; kingdom Pseudomonadati; phylum Pseudomonadota; class Alphaproteobacteria; order Caulobacterales; family Caulobacteraceae; genus Brevundimonas; species Brevundimonas sp. P2_A6. Next base: position 497,136 of record NZ_JBFUCZ010000001.1, read on the forward strand.
TTTCTCGATATCTATTACGCGGGGGCCAACGTCCTGCTGACGCGGCAGGATTTCGAGGACCTGGCCTTCGCCTATTTCCAGCGCGCGGCGGCGGACAATGTGCGCCATGCCGAGATCTTCTTCGATCCCCAGACCCACACCGATCGCGGCGTTCCGTTCGGCGTGGTGGTCGAGGGGCTGATCGCGGGAATGGACCGGGCCAGGGCCGAGCTGGGGGTGACGTCCGGGCTGATCCTGAGCTTCCTGCGGCACCTGACCGAGGACGAGGCGTTTGCCACGCTGGATATGGCCAGGCCCTATCTGCATCATTTCGTGGGAGTGGGGCTGGATTCGTCGGAGGTCGGCCATCCGCCGTCAAAGTTCGAGCGCGTGTTCGCTGCTGCCCACGCCATGGGCCTGAAGCTGTGCGCCCATGCTGGGGAGGAGGGGCCGCCGGAGTATGTCTGGGAGGCGCTGGACCTTTTGCACATCGACCGGATGGATCACGGCAACCGCTCGATGGAGGACCCGGCTCTCGTGCGGCGGATCGTGGCCGAGGGGATGACGCTGACGGTCTGTCCGCTGTCGAACCACAAGCTGTGCGTCGTCGACGACCTGAAGGACCATCCGGTGCCCGAGATGCTGAGGCAGGGGATTCGAGTGACCCTGAACTCCGACGACCCCGCCTATTTCGGCGGCTATGTGAACGAGAACTATCGCCAGCTGGCGTCGGCGGTGGACCTGACCCGCGAGCAACTGGCGCTGATGGCCAGGAACAGCTTCGCCGGTTCATTCCTGGATGACGCCGAAAAGGCGCGTCATATCGCCGAGGTCGATGCGTGGGTCGCCCGCTCCGCTTGACTTGAGGCGGGAGTCGGGGCCTAGGTCGTCTGGCTCTCGCGGGAGAGATCGGGCCGTCCAGCCTCCCCACTATCGGACGGATCCGGAGCCGAAGGCGCAACCGCCCCGGAAACGCTCAGGCAAACGGACCGCGAGAACACTCGGACGCTGGAAAGTCACCCTTTCGGGGGTGCGCCGACGGAGCAAGCGCTGAACCTGCGTTCAGTGTGGAATCTCTCAGGCATCATGGACAGCGGGGGCGCGAGGACGGCGGAGCTTTCCGCCCCAGAACGCGACCCTGAGAGTCTGATCCGCATGACCGACGCCACGCTGAAGACGACTGTCCTGAACGCCGCGCACCGGGCGTTGGGCGCGCGCATGGTAAGCTTTGGCGGCTATGACATGCCGGTGCAGTACGAAGGCGTGCTGGCCGAGCATCGCTGGACGCGCGAGCACGCCGGTCTGTTCGACGTGTCGCACATGGGGCAGGCCAAGCTGACGGGCGCGGATGCGATTTCGCAGTTCGAGCGGTTCGTGCCGGGCGACTATGCGGCCCTGAAGGCCGGGCGTCAGAAATACAGCCTGCTGCTGAACGCGCAGGGCGGGATCATCGACGACCTGATGGCGGGCAAGCCCGATCACGACGGGCTCTACATCGTCGTCAACGCGGGCAACAAGGATGAGGATTTCGCCTTCTGGCGCGCCCATCTGTCGGGCGACGCGACGCTCACCGTGCTCGACGACCGGGCGTTGATCGCCATCCAGGGGCCGGAAGCGGCCGCCGTGATGGAGGCGCACGAGCCGGTGCTGGCCGAGTTCGGCTTCATGGACTGCGCGCGGCTGATGCTGTTCGGGGTGGACTGTTTCGTCTCGCGCTCGGGCTATACGGGCGAGGATGGCTATGAGATCTCCGTGCCGGTCGCCGATGCGGAGCGGGTGTGGAACACGATCCTGCAGGATGCGCGGGTCAAGCCGATCGGGCTGGGCGCGCGGGATTCGCTGCGGCTGGAGGCCGGCCTGCCGCTGCACGGGCATGACATCGATGCGACCACGTCTCCGGTCGAGGGTGCCCTGACTTTTGCCCTGTCGAAGTCGCGCAAGGAGGCCGCCGACTTCAACGGAGCCGAGCGCATCCTGAAGGAACTGGCCGAGGAGCCGTCGCGGGTTCGTGTGGGGCTGAGCGTCAAGGAAGGCGCTCCGGCTCGCGAAGGCGCGGAGATCGCCGACGCGGAAGGGACCGTCATCGGCGTGGTCACCTCGGGCGGGCCGTCGCCGACGCTGGGTCGCAACATCGCCATGGGCTACGTCCCGCCGTCGCACGCCGCGCTGGGAACCGCGCTGAAGGTCATCGTGCGGGGCAAGGCCGCCGCCGCCGAGGTCATCGACACCCCCTTCGTCGCCCAACGCTATTTCCGCAAACCGAAAGTCTGAGAGACCACCATGCATTTCACCAAGGATCACGAGTGGGTTCGGCTGGACGGCGATGTCGCCACCGTCGGCATAACCAAGCACGCCGCCGATCAGCTGGGCGACGTGGTGTTCGTCGAGACGCCGGAAGCCGGCAAGACCTTCGGCAAGGGCGACAGCTTCGCCGTCGTCGAAAGCGTGAAGGCGGCGTCGGACGTCTATGCGCCCGTGTCCGGTGACGTGGTCGAGGGCAATGCCGCATTGGCCTCGGCCCCCGAGACCGTCAACGCCGATCCCGAAGGCGAGGGCTGGTTCGCCAAGATCAAGGTGTCGGATGCCAGCCAGGTCGACGGCCTGATGGACCGCGCCGCCTACGACGCGTTTTTGGCTACGCTTTAACGTCACCCTCGGGCTTGACCCGAGGGCCGGACCTTCAACCGCTCGTGCGACGGGATCGACGCACAGCCCGCACAACATCCGATCCTCGGATCAAGTCCGAGGATGACGGAGTGGAACGAAGATCGATGCGTTACCTGCCCCTGACCCCCGACGACCGCACGGCGATGCTCGCCGCCATCGGCGTGAACTCGATCGACGACCTGTTCGTGGACGTGCCGCAGGCGGCGCGGCGGGATGGATTCGTCGATCTGCCGCGCGTGATGGGCGAGCTGGAGGTCGAGCGGACGCTGAAGACCCTGGCGGGCAAGAACACGGCGGCGGGGGACGTGCCGTTCTTCTGCGGGGCCGGGGCCTATCGTCATCATGTGCCGGCGACGGTGGACCACATCATCCAGCGGTCCGAGTTCCTGACCAGCTACACACCCTACCAGCCCGAGATCGCTCAGGGGACGCTGCAGTATCTGTATGAATTCCAGACCCAGGTCGCGAACCTGACCGGAATGGATGTGGCCAACGCCTCGCTCTATGACGGCTCGACCGCGACGGCCGAGGGCGTCTTGATGGCGACGCGGGTGACGCGCCGGAACAAGGCGGTCTTCAGTGGCGGGGTGCATCCCCACTACGTCGCGGCGTCCGAGACGGTGGTGCACGCCGTGGGCGTCGAGACCGTCAGCCTGCCCGCCGCCATCGACGCCGAAGCCGCCGTGATCGAGGCGATCGACAAGGACACGGCCTGCGTCGTCGTCCAGACGCCCAACGTGTTCGGCACCGCCACCGACGTGACGAAGATCGCGGAGGCGGCCAAGGCGGCAGGAGCCCTGCTGATCGTCGTGGTGACCGAGGCCGTGTCGATGGGCCTGTTGAAGTCACCGGGCGAAATGGGGGCCGACATCGTCGCTGCCGAGGGCCAGTCGATCGGCAACGCCCTGAACTATGGCGGGCCTTACGTCGGGCTGTTCGCCTGCAAGCAGAGCCTGATCCGCCAGATGCCGGGGCGTCTGTGCGGCGAGACGGTGGACGCGGATGGGGAGCGGGGCTTCGTCCTGACCCTGTCGACGCGCGAGCAGCATATCCGCCGCGACAAGGCGACGTCGAACATCTGCACCAACTCCGGCCTGTGCTGCCTGGCCTTCAGCATCCACATGAGTTTGCTGGGCGAGACGGGATTGCGGAAAATGGCCCTGCTGAACCACGAGAAGGCGCTGGCGACGCGGGACGCCCTGGCCGCCGTGCCGGGGGTCGAGATCCTGACGCCGCGCTTCTTCAACGAGTTCGCCATCCGCCTGCCCAGACTGGCCGCCGAGGTGGTGGACGCCCTGGCCAACCACCGCATCCTGGCGGGCGTGCCGTTCAGCCGTCTGGCCCCCGGCGCGGGCATGGACGACGTCCTGCTGATCGCAGCCACCGAAACGACCCTGGATGCCGACATCCAGATCCTTGCCAAGTCGCTGACCAAAGTTCTGGAAGCCTGAAGATGAGCACGATGAACACCGTCGGCCGCCCGACTGCCCCGTCGCCGTCCTCGCCAGAGCATGACTACAAGCATCCGACCCTGACCGGGGGGCGGGGCCTGTTGCAGGACGAGGCGCTGATCTTCGAGACCGATGGCTGGCTGAAGACCGGCGTCGACCTGCCGGAGCCGGCGTCGGACGGCGGCGATCTGGGCAGCCTCGTCAGGCGCGATCCCATCGGCCTGCCGGGTCTCTCCGAGCCCGAGGCGATGCGCCATTATGTGCGGCTGAGCCAGAAGAACCATGCCATCGACCTGGCCCTGTATCCGCTGGGGTCGTGCACGATGAAGCACAATCCGCGCCTGAACGAGAAGATGGCCCGCTTGCCCGGGTTCTCGGACATCCACCCGCTGCAGCCGGTCTCGACCGTGCAGGGCGCGCTGGAGCTGATGGATACGCTGGCCCACTGGCTGAAGACCCTGACCGGCATGCCGGCGGTGGCGATGTCGCCCAAGGCGGGGGCGCACGGCGAGCTGTGCGGCCTGATGGCCATCCGTGCGGCGCATGAGGCATCGGGCCAGCATGCGCAGCGCCGCAAAGTTCTGGTGCCGACCTCGGCACACGGGACCAACCCGGCGACGGCGGCCTTCGTCGGATACACGGTGGTCGAGGTGGCTCAGACCGAGGATGGCCGCGTGGACGTGGCCGATCTGGGGTCCAAGCTCGGGCCGGACGTGGCCGCGATCATGGTGACCAATCCCAACACCTGCGGCCTGTTCGAGCGGGACATCGTCGAGATCGCGCGGCTGACGCACGAAGCCGGGGCCTATTTCTATTGCGACGGGGCCAACTTCAACGCCATCGTCGGGCGGGTGCGGCCGGGCGACCTGGGCGTCGACGCCATGCACATCAACCTGCACAAGACCTTCTCCACGCCGCACGGCGGCGGTGGTCCGGGCGCGGGTCCGGTGGTGCTGTCGGAAGCGCTCGCTCCGTTCGCACCAGCGCCGTGGGTCGTGAATGACGGCGAAGGCTTCAAGCTGATCGAGCGCGCCGAGGACGAGGCGGCGCAGGCGTTCGGCCGCATGTGTGCCTTCAACGGCCAGATGGGGATGTTCGTCCGGGCGCTGAGCTACATGATGAGCCACGGCTCCGACGGCTTGCGTCAGGTCGCCGAGGACGCGGTGCTGAACGCCAACTACATCAAGGCGCGGCTGTCGGACGTGATGAGCGCCGCCTTCCCCGACGGTCCCTGCATGCACGAGGCCCTGTTCGACGACGAGTGGTTGAAGGGCACCGACATCACCACGCTCGACTTCGCCAAGGCGATGATCGACGAGGGCTTCCACCCGATGACCATGTATTTCCCGCTGGTCGTCCACGGGGCCATGCTGATCGAGCCGACCGAGACGGAATCCAAGGCCGAGCTGGACCGGTTCATCAACGCCCTGCGTCTGCTGGCCCAGGCGGCCAAGGCGGGCGAGGTCGAGCGGTTCAAGGGCGCGCCCTTCCATGCGCCCCTGCGTCGCCTGGACGAGACCCGCGCGGCGCGGTCGCCCAAGCTGCGCTGGACGGCCCCCGAAGGCCACAACATGGCGGCCGAATAGGTCAGTCGGCGAGGGTGCGACGCAGGGCCAGGAACGCCGCCTTGCCGTGCACCTCGGGGCCACGGTCGTCGTCGCAGGCCAGCCAGGCCTCGGTCGCCATGCGCAGGACGCCGATCGCGGTGGTGGCGACGACGCGGGCCTGAAGGTCGCCCGGGGCCAGCCCCTTTCGCTCGGCCATGGCGCGGGCCAGACGGCCTTCGAGTGCCTCATACTTGGCATGGTCGCCCGCCCGCAGCGCGGGGGTGTCGTGGATCAGGCGGGCCAGGGCGCGGGGGCCGGGTCCCTGGAAGTCGGACGCCATGTCCGTCAGGGCGTTCTCGGCCATGGTCAGCAGGGGCTCGTCGGCCGGACGGCGGGCGATGGCCGCCTCGATCAGGTCGCCCAGACCCGCCTTCGTCGACAGGACGATGTCCTCCTTGGACGCGAAATAGTGGAACAGGCTGCGGCGCGACACGCCCGCCGCCGTCGCGATGTCGTCCAGTGTGGTCGCCTCGAACCCCTTCTTGCCGAACAGGTCCATGGCGGCGGCGTGGACGCGCGCGTGCGTGTCGGCACGCTTGCGTTCTCTCAGCCCTGAAATCTTGTCTTGCACGTCTTGCACGTCTTGCATATTTGCATCGAGTGCAGATATTGCAACCCGAACACTCTCCTCACCTCAGATCCCGCAGGATAGACCCGATGACGCACTGGACCACTGCGAACATTCCCGACCAGACCGGAAAACTGGCGCTGGTCACCGGCTCGACCGGCGGCACGGGGTTCGAGACCGCGCTGGAGCTGGCCCGCAAGGGTGGCGAGGTAATCATCGCGGCGCGCAACCCGGCCAAGGGCGAGGAGGCACTGCGCCGCATTCGCCGGGCCGTGGCGGGGGCCAGCGTGCGGTTCGAACCTCTGGATCTGGCCGACCAGGCTTCGGTCACCGCCTTTGCCGAGCGGATGGTGTGGGACGGTCGACCGATCCACATCCTGGTCAACAACGCGGGCGTCATGTCTCTGCCCAAACGCCAGGTCACGGTCGACGGTTACGAGACCCAGTTGGCCACCAACTATCTGGGCCATTTCGCCCTGACGGCGCGGCTGCTGCCCTTGCTGAAGGCAGGGCGGGCGCGGACGGTACAGCTGTCCTCCATCGCCCACCGTCGGGGCCAGATCCATTTCGACGACCTGCAGTTCGAGCACGGCTACAAGGGCTGGCCCGTCTATGCCCAGTCCAAGCTGGCCATGCTGATGTTCGGGCTGGAACTGGACCGACGCAGCGCGGCGAACGGCTGGGGTCTGACCAGCGTGGTGGCCCACCCCGGCTATGCCCGCACCGACCTGATCCGCAATGGCCCGGTGTCGGGCCAGCCCGTCGCCCAGGCGGTGATGGGCCTGATCTTCCGGCCCCTGATCGAACCCCTGTTCAGCCATTCGGCGGCGGCCGGGGCCCTGCCGATCCTGATGGCGGCGACGGAGCCGGGCGTTCGGGGCGGGGCCTATATCGGCGCCACGCGGCTGAACGAGCTGAAGGGGCCGCCCGGCCCGGCCAAGGCGGAGCCGCAGGCGCTCGATACCGCCGCGGCGGCGCGGCTGTGGGATGTGACGGAACAGATGCTGGGGGTGCGGTTCGGGTAGGGCAGGGGCCTGCGGGAGGCCGGTCGCTTCACGGCGGGCCGGTCTTGCGCGCCTGGGCGACCTGGCGGCGGCGGTCGGCGCGGGACAGGCTCGAAACAGGGTGGACTTCCTGTACTTCCTGCACTTTGCGGGCAGGGGCGGCGTGGGCGGTCCGGTCCGCGACAGCACCGACGACGCGGGCCGACTGGACGATCGTGCGGGCCGTGGCGTTGATCTCGTTGAGGGTGTCGATCGATCGGCGCGAGGCGGCATGGGCGACCCGTGCCTCCAGCCGCGCCCGGTCGGCGATCTGACGCAGAGCCATGTCGCGCAGACGGCCCCAGGCCAGGGCGCGGCTCAGCCGGCCGCGCCGCGCCTCCACGCTCATCCGGCGAAAGGCGAAGGCGGCCAGGGCCTCGTCGTCGATGTCGGGCAGGTCCCCATCCGCCGGGATGTCTTCCGGCTCCGGATCCTCCTGATCCGCCCGCCGCCAGCCCTCCGCCCGCGCGCGCTTATGGAACGCGGATTCCCCCAGGTCGAACCGGGCGCAGACCTCCTCGGCGGTGAGTCCGCCCAGATAGGCCTCACGGGCGGCGGTCCAGGTCTCGGGGGAGCGTTTGCGGTAGGGCTGGCTCATGGATGGGAGCCTGGCATGCGGGGACGTCAGAAACGGACGTAGGGCTGATCTGTGGAGGCTTGCACAAGATGCCTCAGCCGATTTGGCTGATGCGTCCATGAGTGACGCGCAGGTCCGCTTACGGCATGCAAGCCAATGTCCGCTTTCGACCCATTGCGGACATTCGATGATCGCCTCAGTCTGTGAATATGAGAAGGCAACCCCGTAACGCTGTGGTGATTGCATCTGGTGTGCTTCTGGCCGGGTGTGCCCCGCGCCTCACGGCTGACGTGACGTTGGGGGCATGCGATGAACTCGCGCTGCCGTCGGACAGCAATCGGGATGTGGACAGCGAGCTTTATCTCTTTGCCGATAGTTCGGAGGGGTCTGGAGGGGCCGAGATGATCGGGGACTCCGACGATTACCCGAGGCGATATCGTATCGCCGGCCCATCTGTTGGGCGCGTCTCAATCGACCGGGCTGACCGACGCATCGCGTTTGATTTTTCGCTACCCACGGGCAGGGCCATCATGCTCACCGACGAGGGGGACAACGTCCGCTGCGAAGTCACTGACGAACGTCCTGAAGCAGCCTTGGCGTGAGATAATCGGGTGTCCGCTAACCACCCATAGCGGACGTTCGCCATGTCCGCTTTCTGGCGACGGATCTCGTGGCTTGGTCGACTGGTGCGAAACCGGCACGACCCCTCGTAAGCTAGTTCAGGCGCGACCCGATCTGGCCGATGGCGGCGTCGAGGAGGGGGTCGGTCTTCTGGGCGGCGAGGCGGGCGGCGAGGATGGTTTCGGCGGCCCCTGCTGCGACATCGGCGGCGGCGGCTTTGACCTCGGCACTGGCCTGGGCTTCGGCGGCGGCGATGCGGCGTTCGGCCAGGGCCTGACGGCGGGCCAGGGTTTCCTCGAGGCGGACCTTGGCCTCGGCTTCCATGATGCGGGCGTCGGCCTCGGCGGCGGCGAGCATCTCGCGCGCCTGGACGTCGGCGGCGGCCTTTTCGGCGCGGATCTGGGCCAGCAGGGCCTCGGCCTCGGCGCGCAGGCGCTGGGCTTCGTCCAGCTCGGCCTGGATCTTGTTGGCCTTGGCGTCGAGCATGCCGCCGACCAGCTTGGGCACGCCGACGAAGATGCAGATGCCGATGAAGATCAGCAGGCCGATGGCGACCCACAGCTCGGGCTCGGACAGGTTGTAGAACTCACCGGTCAGAAAGGCGGGCATGTCAGGCGGCTCCCTTGACGGCGGCGGAGGCTTCGGCAGCGGTCGGGGCCACACCGGTCAGGCGTTCGACGATGGCGGAGGCGGTGTCGGCGGCGATGGCGGCGACGTTGGTCATGGCGGCGTCGCGGGTCTTGCCGATGGCGGTCTCGGCCTCGGCGATACGGGCGCTGACGACGGCCTCTTCCTCGGCCGCGCGGCGGTTGGCCTCGTCCGTGACGCGGGCCTTGGCGGCCATGGAGGCGGCGCGGGCGTCGGCGCGGGCCTTTTCGACCTCGGCCTTGGCGGCCTGGGCCTGGCCGGCGGCCTCGGCCTGGACCTGACGGGCGGTGGAGACGGCGGTGGCGATCGTGGTCTCGCGCTCGTCGAACACGCGGCGCATGCGCGGGGCGAAGACCTTAGCGATCAGCCAGTAGAGAATGGCGAACAGGAAGATCAGATAGACGATCTGACCGAACCAGTGCTGGAACTCGAACTGCGGCAGGCCACCGCCACCCTCATGCGCGGCCTCGGTCGAGGCGTGGGTCGTCTCGACCGTGCCGACCTGAGCCGAATCGGCTGCGTTCGGAGCGGCGGGAACGAGGTCTGGAGTGTGTGCGGCCATGGTCCGTCTGTTCTGAAAGTCAGTCGAAAAGGCGCGGCGGCCGGATCACCGGCGCCGCGCCTGATCGGATGCGGCGCTTAGGCCGAGTAGAGCAGGATGCCGAGCACGAAGGACAGGATGCCCAGGGCTTCGGCGAGGGCGGCGCCCACGAACAGGTTGCCGATCTGCGAGCCGGCGGCCGAGGGGTTGCGCAGGGCACCCGTCAGGAACGAGCCGAAGATGTTGCCGACGCCGATACCGGCGCCGATCATGCCGGTCATTGCGAGGCCTGCACCGATGAGCTTGGCGGCTTCTGCGTCCATAATCTTAAGTCCTAGTCTGAGGTTGGTTGGGTTGGAGAGAGACTGAGCGGAGGGGCTTTAGTGCCCGTGGCCCAGGTTGACCACATCGTTGAGGTAGATGCAGGTCAGAACGGCGAAGACGAAGGCCTGGAGGAAGGCCACCAGGAACTCCAGCGCGGTCAGGCCGACGGTCATGCCCATCGACAGCAGGGCGATCGGGATGCCCAGGAAGCCGACGGCCCCACCGACGCCCACGACGACGAAGCCGGCGAACACCTTCAGCGCGACGTGGCCGCCCATCATGTTGCCGAACAGACGAAGCGTCAGGGTGACGGGTCGCAGCAGGAACGACACGAACTCGATGATGATCACGAAGGGCAGCACCGGCCACGGCACGCCCGACGGGACGAACAGCTTGAAGAAGCCCAGGCCGTGCTTGGCGAACCCGATGATCAGGACCAGCAGGATGGTCAGCACGCCGAAGGTGGCGGTGACGGCGATCTGCGACGTGGCCGTGAACGTCAGGAACAGGCCGATGAAGTTCATGGCCAGGATGAAGGTGAAGACGGTGAAGACGAAGGGGAACAGCTTTTTCCCGTCATGGCCGATGATCGATTCGACGATGCCGTCGATCATGCCGAACAGGGTCTCGCCCGCCGCCTGGGTCCGGCTGGGGACCACCTTGGCACCGGCGGTGACCAGCTGAAGGAACAGGACGACCAGGCCAAAGGCGATGGTCATGGCCAGGTGCGAGTTGGTGAACGCGATCTGCTGCTCGCCGATGACGGGCAGGGTCACCGTGCCGAAGTCGACGAGCGGTACGATCTGGAACTGGTGAAGCGGATCAGCCATGGGCGCCTTTACTTGTCGTCGTCGTCGTCATCGAAGGGAACCGACTTCGGCTCCACTCCGCTTGCCTTCGCCTGGGCCATCAGGCGTTGCGCCGTCGACCAGGCCATCCAAACCGAGACAGCGAAGCCCAGAAGGACGCCGCCGATCAGACCCCACGGAGCGGTCGCGAAGAACCGGTCCACGATGAAGCCCAGAGCCAGGCCCACGAACACGCCACCGAACAGGTCGGCGATGATCCGCCACGCCTGACCGGCCGCCGCCTGCCCCGCGGCCTCATGCGAGACCGCCCTAGCGTTGCGCGCCTCCAGAGCGGATGCGCTTTCGGTAAGGCGTTTGATCGCCTCTTCGCGCGATTCCGGTGGCATGGACATGGACTTTGTTGGCTTCTGATCCCGCCCGGCCGCGCATGGATATGCGGGCCCCGACAGGGGTCTGAATTCGGCGCGGAACCTATAGGCGAGGGGGCGGAAGGTCAAGGCGGGCGGGGTCTAGCTTAAGTCATTGATTTTACGCCTGTGTTGGCGCTCCGGATCGCTCGTGCTTCCCACGCCACCGCCCCGGGCCTATAGGCACCGCCTTTCCAGGAGCCGCCCGCGTGCCTTTTCCCTTCATCCTGACCGCGACGGAAGGGCGCGCCCGGACCGGCGTGCTGACGACGGCACGCGGCGATATCCGGACCCCCGCCTTCATGCCCGTGGGCACGGCCGCGACGGTCAAGGCGATGAGCGTGGATCAGGTGAAGGCCACGGGGGCCGACATCATCCTGGGCAACACCTATCACCTGATGCTGCGCCCGGGACCGGAGCGGATGGAGCGTCTGGGCGGGCTGCATGCCTTCATGGGGTGGGACAAGCCGATCCTGACCGATTCGGGCGGGTTCCAGGTCATGTCGCTGGCGGGGATTTCCAAGGTGAAGGAGGAGGCGGTGACCTTCTCCAGCCACATCGACGGATCCAAGCACGTCCTGTCGCCCGAACGCTCGATCGAGATCCAGGCCGACCGGATCGGGGCCGACATCTCCATGCAGCTGGACGAATGCGTGGCCTGGCCGGCGGAGGAGCTGCGCGCTCGCGCCGCGATGGAGCTGTCCGCCCGCTGGGGCGCGCGGTCCAAGGCCGCTTTCGGCACGCGAGAGACGCAAGGGTTGTTCGGCATCCAGCAGGGATCTACGTTCGAAAACCTGCGGCGTGAGTCTTCGGACAGGCTCCGGGAGATCGGCTTCGACGGCTATGCCATCGGCGGGCTGGCGGTGGGGGAGGGGCACGCGGCGATGTGCGAGGTGCTGGACTATGCGCCCGATATGCTGCCCGCCGACCGGCCCCGCTATCTGATGGGTGTGGGCAAGCCCGTCGACCTGGTCGAGGCGGTATGGCGCGGGGTCGATATGTTTGACTGCGTCCTGCCGACGCGGGCGGGGCGTCACGGCCAGGCCTGGACCTGGGACGGGCCGATCAACCTGAAGAACGCGAAGTTCGCAGAGGACCGCACGCCGCTGGACCCGACGATCGACTGCCCGGCGTCGTCGGCCTATTCCAAGGCCTATCTGCACCATCTGATCCGGGCGGACGAGATCCTCGGCAAGACCCTGCTGAGCTGGCACAACATCGCCTTCTATCAGGCCCTGACGGCGGCGATGCGCGATGCGATCGCGCATGGACGGTTCGAGGCGTGGCGGCGGGATTTCCACGCGCGGCATGTGTCGAACTGAGGTCCGGCTCACCAACGAAAAACGGCCCCGGAGCGATCCGGGGCCGTTCGACCTTGGGGTGGAGACCGGGACTAGCCCGCCCTGGCCTCCAGGCTGGTGATTTCCTCCTTCAGGCGGAGCTTCCTTCGCTTGAGCTCCCTGACCTGCAACTCATCCACGGCGGGCCGACCGAACTCCCGCTGGATGGTCTCATCCAGCTGGCGGTGACGATTTCCCAGTTCGCGGATACGAGCTTCGATGGTCATGGCTTGCGCCTCCATGTCTAAGGGACCACACAGTGAGCGCCCGGATTTTCGATCTGTGAAATCACGGTTCGGTGACGTCAACGGACCGTTAAAATCCTCCGGGCACCGATCAGCCTGACCCCCAATTTGGACCATGATGTGAACGTCGCCGTGGACAGCCAGCCGAAACGATTGGTCGTCGGCATTTCGGGCGCATCGGGCGTGATCTATGGCGCGCGGGTGCTGGATGCGCTGAACGAACTGGGGGTCGAGAGCCATCTGGTCGTCACGCGCGCGGCTCTGCTGACCCTGTCGCAGGAGACCGACCTGACGCCCGACGAACTGACGGCCAAGGCCAGCGTGCTGCACAAGCTGAACGACGTGGGGGCGACCATCGCCTCGGGATCGTTCCGGACGCTGGGCATGATCGTGGCGCCCTGTTCAGTGCGGACGATGAGTGAGATCGCCACGGGCGTGACCTCCACCCTGCTGACGCGGGCGGCCGACGTGGTGCTGAAGGAACGGCGGCCGCTGGTCCTGATGGTGCGCGAGACGCCGTTCCACCTGGGCCACCTGCGGACCATGACGGCCCTGACCGAGATGGGGGCGATCATCGCCCCGCCGCTGCCGGCCTTCTATGCCCGGCCCGAGACCATCGCCGACATCGTGGACCAGTCGGTGGGGCGGGCGCTGGATCTGTTCGGGCTGGACTGGGGATCGGTGCGGCGCTGGGACGGGCTGAAGGGTCCGGCGGCCGATCAGGCATGAGCGATCTCTGGGATTGGGCGTTGAAAGCCTATCGGGCGGATGGCGTCGCTGAGGCGTGCCTAAGCCTGCAGGATGCCAACGGTCAGAACGTCCCGCTGTTGCTTTGGGCCGCCTGGGCCGCGATCACGGGTCGGGCGCTGGACGCGGATACGGTCGAGGCGGCCTGCGATGCGGCGCGGGCCTGGGACAGGGTCGCGGTCACCCCCCTGCGCGCTGTGCGACGAACGCTGAAGCTGCCTGTGCCCGATATCGACGATGCGGCCCGCGAGGCGCTGCGGGATCAGGTCAAGGCCGTGGAACTGGCCGCCGAGCGGCATCTGCTGGCCGGGCTGGAGGCGCTGGTTCCAACGGCGGACGGTGCGCCGCGACCCGCGATCGAGGGGCTGGTGGCGGTGGCCAGGGCATGGAGCCGGGTGGTGCCGCGTCCGGCGCTGATCGCCCTGGCCGAACGGCTTCCGGCGTGACCGGCGAAGCGTTATAAGCCGCCGCGCGCAGGATCACCGATGAACGACGACCAACCGTTTCTGACCGACGAAGAACTGGCGCTGCATGCCCAGGTCAAGCTGCTGCGGCTGGAGCACAGCGACCTGGACGCCTCGATCGAGGCCCTGTCGCACATGCCGATCCCCGACCAGCTGCTGATCGCCCGGCTGAAGCGCAAGAAGCTGCTGCTGCGCGACGAGATCGTGAAGATCGAGAGCCGGATCCTGCCGGATATCATTGCGTGATCATCCTTCTCCCCTTGCGGGAGAAGGTGGCCGAGCGAAGCGAGGTCGGATGAGGGGTGACACACTCGGTCTGGGCCGTGAGCCCCGTTCCAGCGACGTCGTCCGCGTCTTCGTACCCCTCATCCGCCCCTGCGGGGCACCTTCTCCCGCAAGGGGAGAAGGAAAGTCTTACCGGCCCCGCTTCCGGACCCACATCGCCGCGTCGGCTTCGGCCAGCCAGGTCTCGACGTCGGTCTGGCCGGTGAAGGCGCGGACGCCGAAGGAACCGCCGAGCGGGGCGGGCCGGTCTTCGTAGCGGAAGTCGGCCTGTTCCAGGGCGGCCTTCAGACCGGCGGCCTTCTCGCGACCCTCCTCGATGCCGGCGTTGAGCAGCAGCAGGCCGAACTCGTCGCCGCCCAGGCGGCCGACGGCGTCGGTGGCGCGCACGTTTTCGAGCAGAAGCTCGGCCACCCGGACCAGGGCGGCGTCGCCGGCGGCGTGGCCCAGGCTGTCGTTGACGCCCTTGAACCCGTCCAGGTCGAGATAAAGCAGGACGGCCGGCACCTTGTAGCGGGTGCAGTAGGCCATGGTCCGCTGCATGGCGGCCACGAAGCCGCGGCGGTTCAGGACGGGGGTCAGGACGTCGTGGTCGGCCGCGGCCTCGGCGGCCTCGGCGCGGGCGCGCAGGGCCTCGACCTCGGCGCGCAGGCGGGCGATCTCGGCCTGAGGGTCCAGTCCGCTGTCGATGTCGGCGGCGTCGGTCACGAGGGGCGTGGGCTCCGGGGGCGCGACTCAGACAGGCGAGGCACGACCCTAAGCTAACGCCGTCAGTTGCGGGCGCAACGTGCGTGCTGTAACCGGCCGCTTTCGGAGCCAGGGGCCTGATCGACCATGACGACGACGACCGCGCCGGTGGCGATCATCATGGGCAGCCGCTCGGACTGGCCGACGATGAAGCACGCGGCCGAGGCGCTGGACCGGCTGGGCGTGGCGTGGGACGCGCGGGTCGTGTCGGCGCACCGGACGCCCAAGCGGCTTTACGACTTCGCGACCGGGGCCAAGGCGGCGGGGGTCAAGGTCATCATCGCCGGTGCGGGCGGGGCGGCGCATCTGCCGGGCATGGCGGCGTCGATGACGCCTCTGCCGGTGCTGGGGGTGCCGGTGCAGTCCAAGGCGCTGAAGGGTCTCGATAGCCTGTTGTCCATCGTCCAGATGCCGGGGGGGGTGCCCGTGGCGACCCTGGCCATCGGCGAGGCGGGGGCGAAGAACGCGGGGATCCTGGCGGCGCAGATCCTGGCGTTGTCGGACGATGTGCTGGGCGGTCGGCTGGAGGCCTTTCTCGAAGCCCAGACCGAGGCCGTCCTCGAGACGGTCGAGGACTGATTGAGCGCCGTGTCCGACGTCTCTCCACTGGCTCCCGGATCGACCATCGGCATCCTGGGCGGCGGCCAGCTGGGCCGGATGCTGTCGCAGGCGGCGTCGCGGCTGGGGTTCGACGTGGTCATCCTGGACCCGGAGGAGAACAGTCCGGCAGGTCGGGTCTCGCGCGGCCAGATCGTCGCCGCCTATGACGATCCGACGGCGCTGAGCGTGTTCGGGCGGGTCTGCGACGTCGTCACCTTCGAGTTCGAGAACGTGCCCGCCACCTCGGTCGAGCGGCTGGCCGAGGCCGGGGCCCTGGTCGCGCCAGGCCCGACGGCGCTGGCGGTGGCCCAGGACCGGGTGGACGAAAAGACGTTTCTGAACGCGGTCGGGGCGACGACGGTCGACTTCGTCCCGGTCGATTCGCTGGACGATCTGGTGGCGGGCATCGAGGCGCTGGGCCTGCCCGCGCTATTGAAAACCCGACGCGAGGGCTACGACGGCAAGGGCCAGGTCTGGATCAAGTCGCGGAAGCAGGCCGAGACCGCGCTGGCCTCACTGGACGGACGGCCCGCGATTCTGGAGGCGAAGGCACCGTTCACCCGCGAGCTGTCGATCATCGCCGCGCGGGGCCGAGACGGGTCGGTGGCGGTCTATCCGCTGGGCGAGAACAGGCACGCGGGGGGTGTTCTGCGGACCACCCAGGCCCCCGCCGAGATCGACACCAGGACCGAGCGACGCGCCAAGGCCATCGCCGCCGCCGTGCTGGACGGGCTGGTCTACGTCGGCGTGATCGGCATCGAGCTGTTCGATCTGGGGGGCGGCAAGCTGCTGGTCAACGAGATCGCGCCCCGGGTTCACAACACCGGCCACTGGACGCAGGACGGCTGTGTCTGCGACCAGTTCGAACAGCATATCCGGGCCATCGCCGGCTGGCCGCTGGGGCCGACGGCGGCCCATGCCCGCGTGGAGATGACCAATCTGCTGGGTAACGAGGTCGATCAGTGGTCCAAGATCGTGGCCCGGCCGGATCAGCGGCTGCATCTGTACGGCAAGTCCGACGCACGACCCGGTCGCAAGATGGGCCACGTGAACCGGGTTCGGCCGCTGGGCTGAGGCCCCGCCATCTGGACCGCATCGAACGGCGAGTGCTAGATCACACCGTCCGGGGAGAACACATCGCCATGCGCATCGGTCTCTATCCGGGCACCTTCGATCCCGTCACCAACGGGCATATGGACATCATCGGACGCGCCGTGAAGCTGGTGGACCGGCTGGTCATCGGCGTGGCGCAGAACGACGACAAGGGACCCCTGTTCACCACGGCCGAGCGTGTCGAGATGGTGCGGGCCGAGGTCGCGGGGCTGGGCGGCGACATCGACGTGCAGCCGTTCTCGACCCTGCTGATGCATTTCGCAGAGCATCTGAACGCCAACGTCATCGTGCGGGGCCTGCGCGCCGTCGCGGACTTCGAATACGAGTTCCAGATGACGGCCATGAACCAGCGCCTCAATGACGACATCGAGACCGTGTTCCTGATGGCCGACCCGCGCCACCAGGCGATCGCCTCGCGGCTGGTCAAGGAGATCGCCCGGCTGGATGGCAACATCGACAGCTTCGTCAGCCCCGCCGTCGCCGCCGCCGTGCGCGAGCGGGTCAAACCGTAACCGATCAGGATGCCTCGCTTGAAGATCATGCCGTTCGCCGTCGCCGCCGCCCTGTCGGTCCTGATGCCCGCTGTCGCGCCCGTGTCCGGGGTCATGGCGCAGACCGCGCCCGCCGCCAGCGACTGGCGCACGGTCGCGCCGGAGAACCTGCTGGTCATCGACACCTCCAAGGGCCGGATCCTGGTCGAACTGGATCCTCTGCTGGCCCCCAACCATGTCGCCCGCATCCGGACCCTGGCGGACCAGGGCTTTTACGACGGATTGAAGTTCCATCGCGTGCTGACAGGCTTCATGGCCCAGACGGGCGATCCGCTGGGCACGGGCGCGGGTGGATCGGAACTGCCCAATGTGCCGGCGGAATTCAGCTTCCGCCGGGGCCGGGACGCCGGGTTCGCGCCGGTCGAGGGCGGGGGAACGGGCCTGGTGGGCTTCGTCCACGCGATCCCCGTCGTGACCCAGCCGGATGCCCAGATGATGGTGACGGCGGACTTCAAGACACCGGCGACGGGCCTGTTCTGCGCCGGAGTGCTGGGCATGGCACGGGCGGGCAGCCCGGACAGCGCCAACAGCCAGTTCTTCCTGATGATGGCGCGCAACGACACCCTGAACGGCAACTACACCGTCTTTGGCCGTGTCGTGTCGGGGCTGGACGTCGTCTCGCGCCTGAAGCCGGGACCGGAGGCCGAGGACGGCAAGGTCACGGACAATCCCGACACAATGACCCATGTGCGCACCGCCGCCGCCCTGCCGGAGGGTGAACGGCCGACGGTGCGGGTGCAGGACCCGCGCTCCGCCGCCTTCCAGGCCCATGTCGCCGAGGCCCGCGCGGCCAAGGGCACGTCGTTCAACATCTGCGACGTGCAGCCCGTGACCGAGGTGACCGCGCCATGATCAAACTGTCCGCCCTGGCGACGGCGCTGCTGGCGTCCGCCTCGATCGCCTCGGCCCAGGACATGGGCGCGGCGGCGGAGGCCCCGATGGCCGTCGCGACCGACTGGCGCACGGTGCCGCCCGAGAACCTGCTGGTCATCGACACCAACAAGGGCCGCATCCTGGTCGAGATGACGCCGGAGGCCGCCCCCCTGCATGTCGAGCGCATGCGGCTGCTTGCGCGGCGCGGTTTCTTCGACGGCATCGTCTTCCACCGCGTCATCGACGGCTTCATGGCCCAGACCGGGGATCCGCTGGGCACGGGCGAGGGCCAGAGCCCCTATCCTGACCTGAAGGCCGAATTCACCTTCCGCCGTGGGCCGGAGACCCCGTTCGCGGAGGTCGCGGCACCCGCCGGCGCCGCCCTGGGCTTTCTGAACAGCCTGCCGATCCAGACCCAGCCGACGGCGCTGATGGCCACGACGGCCGACGGCAAGGTCCATGGCTGGGGCACCTATTGCCCCGGTGTCGCGGGCATGGCGCGCGACGAGGCGAACGACAGCGCCAACAGCCAGTTCTTCCTGATGCGTCAGCCCTATCCGGCGCTGGACAAGCGCTACACCATCTGGGGCCGGGTGGTGTCGGGGCTGGACGTGGTGCGGGGCATCAAGGTCGGCGACGGCGACAACGGGATGGTCACCGCCGATCCGGACCGGATGACGCGGGTGCGCATCGCCTCGGACCTGCCCGACGCCGAGCGGCCGGTGGTCCAGGTCATGGATGCGTCCTCGGCGGCGTTCCGGACGCTGGTCGACGGTGTGCGGACGGCGCGGGGCGCGGATTTCTCGATCTGTGACGTCGACCTGCCGGTTCAGGTCTCGGGGCCGGCCGCGCCCGCCGCCTGAGCCCGACCGCACCCGCGTCCACGCCGCCGACGGACCGGGCGCTTGGCCTGTCGCATCTGCTGCAGCAGCAGACCTTCGCGCAGACCCCGGTCGGCGACGCGCACCCGATCGCTGGGCCAGGCGCGCTGAACGGCATCCAGGATCGCGGCCCCGGCCAGCACCAGGTCGGCCCGGTCGGGTCCTATGCAGGATTCGGCCGCACGACCCTGTGGCCCCATGGCCTTCAGCCGGTCGGCCGCCGCGTCGCACTCGGCCCGCGTCATCCACAGCCCGTCCACGAGATCGCGTTGATACCGGCGCAGGTTCAGGTGCACGCCCGCCAGGGAGGTGATGGCGCCCGAGGTTCCGACCAGATGTCCACGCCCGCCCTCGTAAAGCCGTCGAAACTCGGGATCGTCGAAACCGTCGGCGGCGAGGGCCTCGGTCATATCGGCCACCATGGCCTCATACCAGACGTGACCCGACGCCTCCGGCTCCGGATGGCGCTCGGCCAGGGTGACGACCCCGAGGGGGACGGACAGCCAGGCCACCGTCTTCATCTCGCTGCCAGATTTGCGCAGCCAGGACAGCTCGGTCGAGCCACCGCCCACGTCGATGACCAGCACCGCCTCGGCCGCTGGATCGAACAGGTTCAGGCACCCCTCGACCGACAGGCGGGCCTCCTCGACCGGGTCGATGATGCGCAGCTTCAGACCGGTGCCCTTGCGCACCCGCTCGACGAAGGCGGGCCCGTTTTCGGCCTGCCGACAGGCCTGGGTGGCCACCGCGATCAGCCGGTTCGAATCCACCCCGCGCCGGACCACACGTTCGGCGCACAGGGCCAGGGCATCATAGGCGCGATCCATGGCGGCGTCGTCCAGACGACCGGTCCGGGACAACCCCTCGCCGAGTCTCACGATGCGGCTGAAGCTGTCGACCACGCGGAAGCCGTCGCGCGCCGGGCGCGCGATCAGAAGGCGGCAGTTGTTGGTCCCCAGATCAAGCGCGCCATAGACGGGGCCGTCGCGAACCGACGCATCCCCGCTCGACGCCCGCTGGACCCGGGACCGTTCGTCGCGCCGCCGGGGCGCGCCGTCGGGTTCCGGCATGGGCCGAACTTTCGCATGGGCGCAACCGAGACGGGCGCCCGTCCGTGACAGCCTAACCCCCGATGATCGTCCGCGCCAAGCCTATCTGACGCGAAGATGAACAGGTCGAACAGCGTCCTGCTCAGGCCGGTTTTCGTAAAACACGGTCATGACCCAGTCCCTGACTGCCAAATTCGGCCTCGGCCAGATCGTGCGTCACCGCGAGGAATCGTTTTGCGGAGTCGTGGTCGATGTCGACGCCGTCTATGCCGGACCTGCCAACGAGCCCGGTCCCGACCACCGCGACCAGCCCTTCTATCGCGTGCTGGCCATGGGCGAGGACTCAGGCTTTCTCGTCTATGCCGCCGAGGCGGTGCTGGAACACGATCCCGACATCGCGCCGATGAATGACGCCGATCGCGCCCAGTGGTTCACCATTGACGAGGCCGGCCATCACGCCCCCCGAGCCCAGCCCATTCACTGACGCTTGGAGCCATGGCGCGCGCCCGCTAGATTGCAGCCAAGGGAGTTCTGCCATGGCCGATTTCGAGCACGTTCACCAAAGCCCGCCCGAGGGCGCGGCCGACGACTGGACGATCAGCCAGAACTGGCGGGCCTATACCCAGGTCGAGCACGACACCTGGGACACCCTGTATGCGCGCCAGATGGAAATCCTGCCCGGCCGCGCCGCCGATGCCTTCATCAAGGGGCTGAGCGCGCTGGATCTGAATACCGGCGGCATTCCAGACTTTGCCCTGATGAACCCCAAGCTGAAGGCCCTGACCGGCTGGACGGTGGTCTGCGTGCCGGGTCTGGTGCCGGACGAGGTGTTCTTCGACCACCTGGCCAACCGGCGCTTTCCCTCGGGCCAGTTCATCAGGAAGCCGGACCAGCTGGATTACCTGCAGGAACCCGACATCTTCCACGACGTGTTCGGCCATGTGCCGATGCTGACGGACCCCGATTTCGCCGACTATATGCAGGCCTATGGCAAGGGCGGGCAGCGGGCGCAGAGCCTGGGCATGCTGAAGAACCTGGCGCGCCTGTACTGGTACACGGTCGAGTTCGGCCTGATGGACCAGGGCGACGGCCTGCGCATCTATGGCGCGGGCATCGTGTCGTCGGCGTCCGAGAGCGTGTTCGCGGTCGAGGATCCGTCACCCAACCGCATCGCCTTCGACCTGGAGCGGATCATGCGGACCGACTATCGCATCGACGACTTCCAGCAGGTCTATTTCGTCATCCCCTCGATCGAGGCGCTGAACGACGCGACGCTGGAGGACTTCGGCCCGATCTATGAGCGTCTGAAGGGTCAGAGCGACATCGGGATCACGGCCATACAGCCCTATGACCGGGTCATCACGCGCGGTACCCAGGCTTATGCGGACAAGGGCGGGAGATTCGCGGCGTGAATAAAGTGATCGTGGCCGTCGGTCTGTCGGCGCTGGCGCTGGTGGGCTGCACCGACTCGAAGCGGGCGCGGAACGCCGCGACCTGGGGCGACAAGCCGGCCGACATCACGTGCTGGACCTATGGCACCGAGAACTTCCGGGGTCGGTCGACGGGCAAGGTCGAATATGACGACGGCGGGCGGGTCTCGTTCGTCGATGCCGCCAACGGCCGCTACACCACGGTCGAGGGCGAGTGCCGGGTGGTCTATCTGGCCGATGAAGACGATGGAGCCAAGGCATCCGCGCCCGATGTGCCTCCGAATGCGCAAGCGCCGAACACCTGATTTCGTCATCCTCGGACTTGATCCGAGGATCGGATTGTCCGCCCGTCCGTGCGACCGGCGCAAGACCCAGCCCGGCCAACGTCTGATCCTCGGATCAAGTCCGAGGATGACGGCGGTGGTCAGTCTGCGATCAAACTCTTCGCCTTCGTGTCGCGCATCAGGACGTAGGTGATCAGCGACACGCCGATCATGGCGGTGACGTACCAGAAATACAGGCTCTCTCGGCCGTCCAGCTTGAACCACAGGGCGACGTATTCGGCCGTGCCGCCGAACACCGCATTCGCGATGGCGTAGGGCAGGGCGACGCCCAGGGCTCGGATATGGGCGGGAAACAGCTCGGCCTTCACCACGGCGTTGATGGCGGTGTAGCCGCTGACAATGACCAGGGCGGCGAGGCTGAGGGCAAAGGCGACAAGGGGGTTCGTGGTGACGGCCAGGGTGCTCATGATCGGCACGGTACAGATCAGGCCCAGCACCCCGAAGGCGATCATGACGGGCTTCCTGCCGATCCGATCCGACAGCGCCCCCACGGCGGGTTGCAGCAGCATGAAGAGGAACAGGGCGGCGGCGCTGATCTCGGTCGCCTGGGCCTTGGAGAAGCCCGAGGTGTTGGTCAGGAATTTCTGCAGGTAGGTGGTGTAGGTATAGAAGGCGAGCGTGCCCCCGGCGGTCAGGCCCAGCACGATCAGCGCCTCCTTCGGGTGACGGCGGATCAGCTCCAGCGCGCTGGATTTCGGGGCGGCGCGGGTGGCCTCGGCCTTGAAGGCATGGGTCTCGTCCAGGCGGCGACGCAGCCAGAAGACGATGACGGCCAGCCCCGCGCCGACGAAGAAGGGGATGCGCCAGGCCCAGGCGGACAGGGCGTCGTCACCCAGCGTCCGCTGCAGCAGGATTAGCAGCATAAGGGCCAGCAGCTGGCCGGAAATCAGGGTGACGTACTGGAAGCTGGACCAGAAGCCGCGATGGTTCGGCGTCGCCATCTCCGACAGATAGGTGGCGCTGGAGCCGTATTCGCCGCCGACGCTGAGGCCCTGCATCATGCGGGCCAGCAGCAGCAGGGCGGGGGCTGCGATGCCGATGGTGGCGTATCCCGGGGTGCAGGCGATCAGCAGCGAGCCCGCGCACATCAGGCTGACCGACAGGGTCAGACCGGCCTTGCGCCCCTTGCGATCCGAATAGACCCCCATGACCCAGGCCCCGACCGGCCGCATCAGAAAGCCGACGGCGAAGATGGCGGCGGTGGCCAGCAGTTGGGCCGTCTCGCTGCCCTTGGGGAAGAAGACCGGTGCGAAATACAGGGTGAAGGCGGCATAGGCGTACCAGTCGAACCACTCGACCAGATTGCCGGCCGAGCCGCCGATGATGTTCCGCAGGCGGCGGCCCGGACTCATTGGGATGTGGGGCATGGCGGCGGCTTCGGTCATCTCGTCTGGGTATCAGGCCACCAGCGACTTGCCCATCCGCACCAGGGGCACCGGCGCGCCGCCGCGATCGTCCTCGAACCGTTCGATCTCGACATATCCGGCGGCGAGATACAGCGGCTCTCCGCCCATCGTGGCAACCAGTTCGACCGAGGTGTAGCCGTCGGCAAGCGCCGCGCGCTCGCACAGGTCCAGGATCATCCGGCCCAGTCCTTGCCGCAGGAAATCCGGGTGGGTGTACATGGCGCGGATGCGAGCGGCATCGACGCCGGGCGTCAGGGGTGTGGGAACACGGCCGGGCGTGTGGTCGCCGCCGTAGGTCGTGATCCTGCGGCTCCATCCGCCGCAGGCCGCCAGTGCGCCGTCCGCCTCGATGATGAAATAGGTCCGGTCGGCGATGATCTGACTGTCGAGACCCATCAGCCTTCGGCTGGCCGCGATCTGATCGGGTGTCAGAAAGGCCGACAGCGGACCCGAGATCGCCAGGTCCATCAGCCCCACCAGCGCGGGAATATCGGCCTCTGTGGCGATACGGTGCGTGAAGGTGGTCATGCCGCTATCGCTGGAACGGATAGAAACCAGACCCCAGGCCCAGCAGGCCGGTCAGTTCATCCAGTGCGGTGCGCGTCTCGAAGATCAGGGCCGGATCGGCGAGGTCGGCGGGGGCCAGGGTGTCGCGGTAGTGACGGTTCGCCCAGTCCGACAGGCGGGCGTGCAGCGCGTCGGTCAGGCGCATGGCGGGGTTGTTGGCGGCGAGCTCGGCCTCGGTCAGGACGACGCGAAGGCGCAGGCAGGCGGGGCCGCCGCCGTTCCGCATCGACTGGCGCACATCGACGTATTCGACCCGGCCGATCGGACCGTTGGAGGCGGTCAGGGCCTGGGCGACGGCGTGGGCGCGGGGGTTGTCCCGGGTCTCGGTCGGGCAGATCAGGGTCAGGCGATCCTCGGCCGAAATCTGCACCAGCATGGAGTTGAACAGATAGCTGGAGATGGCGTCGGCCAGGGGCAGGTCGGCGGAAGAGACCTCGACGAAGATGGGCTCGAACCCGGTCGCGGCCGCGCGGATGGCGGCGTGGGTGGCGGCGGTGTCCTCGAACGCCAGCTCGTGGTGGAACAGGGTGTCGAGCGCGCCGACGCAGACGACGTCGTTGTGGAAGGTGCCGCCCGCGATGGCGGCGCGGGACTGCTGGGCCAGGACGGTGCCCGATGCACCGTGGCGACGGGCAATGGCCTCGGAAGCCTGACGGGTCTGACGGGCAGGGTAGGGACCGTCCCAGGCCTCGAACGCATCACGGCCCCAGACCAGCAGGTTGACGCCGGGGCTGCTGTGTTCGGCGCACAGGCGGACGTGGTTGGCGGCGCCCTCGTCGGCCAGATGGGCGACGGCGGGCAGGGCGTCGTGGACGGCGAAGCGGGCGGGATCGGGGAATAGGGCGTCCAGCGACCGCCTGGTCTGGGCGTGCTCCAGCGAGCGGTGCAGGTTGGTGTGCAGGTTGGCCGGGGTGAAGTGGACGCGGCCGTCCGCGCTGTCGGCGGACGGCGTCACGGTCGCGGCGTTGGCGGCCCACATCGGGCTGGCGGAGCAGGCGGCGGCGGCGAAGCTGGGGGCGTCCTTCCACGCCTGTTCCAGCACGCGGGCGTCGGAGCCAGTGAAACCCAGCGAGCGGAGGAAGGGGATGTCGGGGCGTTCGTGCGGCGGCAGGACGAACTGGGGCAGGCCGAGGTCGGCGAGCCGCTTCATCTTGTCGAGACCCTGCAGCACGGCGGCGCGCGGGTTCGACGCCTCGCCCTTGTTCAGGCTGGAGGCGAGGTTGCCGGGGCTGAGACCGGCATAGGAGTGGGTCGGGCCGATCAGGCCGTCGGCATTGGCTTCGACGGCGGGGGTCACAGACCCCTCTCCCCTTGCGGGAGAGGGAGATCGCGCACCGCGGCGCAGCCGTCGTTCTGGCGCGATCGGGTGAGGGGTGACACGCGGCGTCTGCCGATGAGCGCTACGGGACGGACCTGATCCGCATCTTCGTACCCCTCATCCGTCAGCCTTCGGCTGCCACCTTCTCCCGCAAGGGGAGAAGGAAACTGAAGCTCGCTCACGCCCTCAATCCCTTGATCTCGCCCTCGATGTCCTTCACCGCGCCGGCCTCGAAGCTGGCGACCGGATAGGCGCAGTAGTCGGCGGCGTAGTAGGCGCTGGGGCGGTGGTTGCCGCTGGCACCGAGGCCGCCGAAGGGCATGTCGCCGGCGGCGCCGGTGGTCGGGCGGTTGAAGTTGACGACGCCGGCGCGGATGCGGCGGATGAAGTGGTCCCAGTTTTTTGGATCGTCGCTGACCAGCCCGGCGGACAGGCCGTAGCGGGTGGCGTTGGCAGCCTGGATCGCGGCGTCGAACGTCGGGACGCGGGTGACGGACAGGAAGGGGGCGAACATCTCCTCGTCGGGGACGTCGATGCCGGTGACGTCGAGGATGGCGGGCTTCACGAAGGCACCGGGCAGGTTGTCGACGGGACCGGAGGCGCGGATGACCTTCGCGCCCATGTCGATGCGTTGTTGCAGGGCGGCCAAGGCCTGTTCGGCGGCGCGTTGCGAGATCAGGGGACCGGCGTAGGGTTCGGGGGTCGAGTTCCAGGGGGCGAAAATCAACCGGTCGACCAGGCTGTGGACGGCCTCGACGATGGCGTCGCCGGCCGGGCCTTCGGGCACGATCAGGCGGCGGGCGCAGGAGCAGCGCTGGCCGGTGGTGACGAAGGCGGACTGGACCACCAGGCCCGCGACGGCAGCTGCGTCGGCGGCGTCCCAGACGACCAGCGGATTGTTGCCGCCCAGCTCCAGCGCCAGGATGACGTGGGGATCGTCGGCGAACTTCTTGCGGAAATGGGCTCCGGCCGCGCCCGAGCCGGTGAACATCAGGGCGTCGATCGGCTGATCCAGCAGGGCGGCGCCGACGTCGCGGCCGCCCTGAACCAGGTTGAACACGCCCGCGGGCAGGTCGGCTTCCTGCAGGCATTCGGCCATCAGCTGGCCGGCGTGGGGCGTCTCCTCCGACGGCTTGAACACCACGGTGTCGCCGGCCAGCAGGGCGGGGACGATGTGGCCGTTGGGCAGGTGGCCGGGGAAGTTGAAGGGGCCGAGGATTGCCGCGACGCCATGCGGACGATGGCGCAGGGTGGCGTGGCCAAAGGCGGTCTCGGCCGTGCGTTCGCCGGTGCGCTCGTCATAGGCGCGGATGGAAATGTCGACCTTGCCCGCCATGGAGCCCAACTCTGCGGTGGTCTCCCACAGGGCCTTGCCGGTCTCGCGGCTGATGGCTTCGGCGAAGGCGGGGGTGCGGGCCTTCAGCGCGGCCTGATAGCGTTTCATCGCCGCGATGCGGTCGGCGCGGGGGCGGTCGGCCCAGTCGGGGAAGGCGGTGCGGGCGGCCTGGACCGCCTGTCCGACCTGGGCGGTCGAGGCTTCGTTGCCACGCCAGACGCGGGCCTCTGTCGCCGGGTCGAAGGAGGCGAAGCCGTCGCCGGAGCCGTCGGTCCAGCGCCCGTCGATATAGAGTTTGCCGTCGGTCATGGGTGCCTCAGGATTTTACGCGCACGGTGTCGCCGGATTTGATCCGCAACGCCTCCGCCACCTCGGCGGGCAGGCGCACGGTGTCGCCGTCGATAGCGGCCTTGGCCCGAACCGCGCGGAAGTCGCCCACGCTGTCGGTGGAGACCAAAGACGGTAGCTCCGCCTCGACGTCGTTGACGACGGAGGCGGTCAGGCGGCGGGCGTCGCGGACCGTGCGGATGTGGTCGCGCGGGCAGCTGACGGTGGGGCCGGCATCGAAGATGTCGATCAGGCCGTTGGGGCGGAAGCCCTCGCTTTCCAGCAGGGCCATGGCGGCGACGCCCTGGGGGTGGACCTTGCCGATCACGGCGCGGGCGGGTTCGGGCAGCAGTTCGATGTAGATCGGGTGGCGCGGCGCCAGGTCGAGGATGAACTGCTTGTCGGTCGAGCCGGTCATCATGTCCGCCTGATCGAACGGCATGGGGAAGAATTTGTGCGCGACGTGGTCCCAGAAGGGGCAGGCTCCGTCGGGGGTGAAGACGCCGCGCAGCTCGGCCAGCACGGTCTCGGCGAACAGGTCGGGCTGGGCGCCGATCAGCATGTAGCGCGATTGGCTGAGCAGACGGCCCGCGCCGCCCTTGCGCCGGTCGGCCTTCAGGAACAGGGATCCGACCTCCGTCCAGCCGGTGCATTCGTTGACCAGCTGCAGCGTCTGATGCTCCAGCTTGATGTCGAGCGAGGGCGAGGACGAGGCGTTGTTGACGACGCGGAACGAGAAGAACGGCCGGTTCAGCCCGACCGCCGCCTTGACCGAGGCGATGCCGTCGACGTCGCCGGTGTCCGTCTCCTCCATCATCAATGTGTACCAGCGGGCCTGGGGGGCCAGGGTGCCGGCGAAGCTGTCGCGGCTGATGTCCAGGCGCTCCGACAGTTGATCCGGGTCCTCGGGCAGGCTGGTGAAGCCGGGGCCGGACAGGATGGCCAATTCCAGAAGGTGATCCAGGTCGGCGGGACCGGCGGGGCGGACGACGAGCACTACAGGGTCTCCAGACGCAGACGTTTCAGGCGCTGGGCATCGATCTCGCCGGATGCGATCTTGCACAGCATCAGGGCGCTCAGCTGCGCCCGCTCGACGAAGCTGTCGGGCCAGGCGAACTCTTCGGCCGAATGGATCAGGCCGCCGCGGACGCCCAGGGTGTCGATGTTGGGCAGGCCGGCGGCGTGCAGGTTGTTGCCTTCGCAGACGCCGCCGCTCGGCGACCAGGCGATGGTCTGGCCCAGCAGGGCGCCCGTCTCGCGCACCGCCTCGAACAGGGCGGTCTGGGAGGCATCCATGGGCTTGGGCGCGCGGGTCATGCCGCCGTGGAGCTCCAGCGTCAGGCCGTCGAAGGGCGGATCGGAGGCGATCTCGGTGATGGCGTCGGTGATCCAGGCCGAGGCCTGCGCGTCCGGAACACGGACGTTGAAGCGAACGACGGCATTGTCGGCCACGACGTTGAGCGCGCCGCCGCCCGAGATGCGGGCGACGTTGACCGTCACGCCCTCGCGGCGGCCGTTCAGGGCGTGGAGCTGTGCGGCGACGATGGCGGCCCCGGCGACGGCATTGGCCCCCTCGTGGAAGGCGCGACCGGCGTGGGCGGCCTTGCCCGTGACGATCAGGTGGAAGTTGCCGCTGCCCTTACGGGCACCGGCGAGCGTCCCGTCGGCCAGGGCGGGCTCATAGGTCATGCCGACGTGGCCGCGCGCGCCCAGCTCTGCCAGCAGGGGGGCGGAGGCGGGGGAGCCGATCTCCTCGTCCGGGGACAGCAGGACCGTCCAGCCGACGCGTTCCCGGTCGGGGTGGGTCTCGAACGCTTCAAGCGCGGCCAGCATGACCGAGATGCCGCCCTTCATGTCGGCGATACCGGGGCCGTTCAGGGCACCGTCGGGGCGGGTCGTGACGGACTGAAAACCGCTGTCGGCCGGATAGACGGTGTCGTAGTGACCGGTCAGGACGACCTGGATCGGCGCGTCGGGGCGGGCGGTGATCCGAAGCGCGTCGGCGCGGGCCTGGGGGCGCACGGCGCCGTCATCGGCGACGGTGCAGAAGCCCTGGGTCGGGACCCGGGCGACCTGGGCGGGCAGGCGGACCGCCTCCGCCTCGAGCAGGCCCAGCATCGTGTTCAGGCCGTCGGGGTTGTCGCTGCCGGAGTTGACGTTCGACCACGCGATCGCGCGGTCGATAAGGACCGCCGCGCCCCGCCCGACCAGGTCGAGGGCGGCATGATCCTGTGGGAGAATCCGCATGGCCGGACCTTAGCCGGGTCGATCCGAAAGGTGAAGGCTTGCGGCGGATCGAGACTGCGTGTAAAGCCTGCTTGTCATTTTGGGAGGACGAACGATGACCGACTGGATCAAGGCCTTTAACCCCACCAGCCCGATCACCACCGAGGCGGACGCCGAGGGCGCGGCACGGGCCAGTGCGGTGGCCATGTTCATCGGGGCGGTGGTCGGCGTCGCCAGCGTGGCCTGGACCCTGGCCAACCCGGGCGAGATCCAGGCGGCCGTGGACAGCCTGAACCAGGCCAATCCCGACGGCGCGGCCGCTGCCGCGGCGGGTGCCCAGGTCGGCATGTGGCTGGCGGGCGGCCTGGCCGTGCTTCAGCTGATCCTGGGCCTCGTTCAGTGGCGGAATCCGGGCAAGATGCTGGCCATCCTGTTCCTGGTGCTGGTCCTGTTCGGCATCGTATCGACGGCCGCGGCCCCTCTGATCGCCAGCGCCATGCCCAATATTCCGACGACGCCGATGTGGCAGATCGGCCTGTCGCTGGTCGTCATGGTGGTACAGCTGATCCTGCTGATCGCGGGCCTGCGCGGCATCGGCCGTCTGGATCGGCTGCAGATGGAAGGCGCGCGCTAGTTGGCGCGACGGTTCGGGCGGCGGTCGCCGTCGCCCGTGGCCGCCCCCGGCACCCGCGACTGACGCCGCCACCGGATCGACAGGGTGGCGTCGCCCTGGCCACCGAATTTCGAGCTGATGGCGACGTTCCTGCGAACCTGCCATTCGACGTTGACGGCGGCTCCGCCTTCGCCACCGCCGATGATTTCCAGATAGACGTCGTCGGTGATGTAGCGACCCCCGGCGACGGTCAGGGCCGAGGCCTCTCCGCCGAACGACAGCCGGTCCAGACCGGCCAGCTCGCGCAGGTTGCCGATCACGTCGAAGCCGCCCCCACCCGCCAGCGAAGCGACACCCGCCGCCAGCTGCGCCGCCTCGAACGGCGACAGCTGCGAGGCGGAGCGGCCGAACAGGACCTGGGACAGGATCTCGTCCTGAGGCAGCTGTGGCGTCGAGGTCAGGACGATGATGGGCAGGGCGGCCGTGCCGGTGACGCGGATCGTGGCGGTCAGGGCCGGGTCCTCGCGCACCGCCGACAGGTTCAGCCGGATGCGGGTCGGATCGGTGGACAGGGCGACGGAGCCGCGATCGTCGAACACGAACCGCTTGCCCGCGAAATCGTAGTCGCCGCGCACGATGCGGGCCGTGCCGCTCAGGACCGGCTGGGCGACGGTCCCGCGCACCCGGGCGTTGACGCTCATATAGACGTTCAGGCCGCGCCCGACCACGCGCACGGCATTGCCGGTCGACCGCAGGCGGATGTCCAGACCGATCTGGGGGCCACGCTGGGTCTTGACCTCTTCGGTCTCGGCCGGGTCGCCGCCGGGGCGGTTGATCTCGACGACATCCATGGCGGTGACGCCGCTGGGCACGGGAGGATTGGCCTCGATCCGGGCCTCGTCGATGGTCGCCTGGCCCGCCAGCTGGATATTTCCCTCGGCGCCGCGCGTCACGGTCAGGGGGCCTGTGGCGCGAGCCTGGGCGATATCGTTGTCGATAATCTGGAAGCGCGTCAGGGCCAGCTCGAAGCTGGAGCCCGATCCCTGACGCAGGCCGATGCGGCCGTCGCCGGACACCGTGCCACCCGAGCCGTCGGTGGCCGTGAACGTCTGGACCAGAGCGGTCGTGTCGTCGAACCGGCTGGCCAGGGTCACGTCGTTCAGCACCAGTCCCGTGGCGTTGTCGCGGAACCGGCCCTGGGCCAGGTTCAGGCGGCCGTTGATCAGCGGCGCGTTCATGGTGCCGCCCAGGGTCGCGCGTCCATCGACCTGACCGGCCAGGGTCCGCTCGCCCCCGAAGAAGACATCCCAAATCGGCTGGATCTGTCCGTTGACCACCACCTCTCCCGACATCGGGCGGGTCTTGTTGATGGCGAGGCGTAGCGGGGCGGCCGAGGCCTCGACCGGCAGGGTGACGTCGGCGGTGGCCCGCACGGCATCGGTCCCGGCCGCATTGGCCTGGATGCGCAGGGTGTTGTTGACCAGGGTCGCGTTGACCGTGCCGTCCACCGACAGGCCGCGCGGGGCATCGACGCTGCGCAGCTGGGCCAGGGTGACGTTGGCGGACCCCGACAGGTCGTCGCCGGATCCGCGCAGGGACACGCGCCCCGTGACGCGGCCGCTGAGGTCCGGCGCGATGGAGCCCAGTTCGACGCTGGTCAGATCGGCCTGGATCACGGCGGCGTCGGCGTCCTGTCGCATCTCGCCCAGCAAGACGCCGCCGCCCACGGTCATGTCGACCCGGACCACGCGGCCGTCCCCGGCCAGGGCGATGACGACGGGGCTGCGGGTGGCGAAGGCGACCTCGCGCACACGACCGTTGCCGGACAGGGTGACGCTCTGGGCCGTGTTCTGACGCGAATAGACGCCGGTGCCGTCGAACGAGACGGGGGTCGGTCCCCCGACGTCGGCGACGACGGTGAACGGCAGGCGGTCCAGGGTGCCGCGTCCGTCCAGGCTGATGCGGCGGACCACATAGGGCGAGCCGGAAAAGCGCAGGTCGCGACCGGTCACGTCCAGGATGGCGCTCTCGTTGCCCGGTCCGTCGGTCAGGCGGATGCGGCCGTCGGCGGTGCCCGACGTCAGGAAGGCCCCGGGCCGTGCGGTGAAGGTCAGGTCGGCGCTCGACGGGGTGTTGTTGTTCAGGGCCAGAGCGCCCTGGGCGGTGATCCCGCCCGCGTTCAGGTCCACGTCGGTCAGACGCAGGGCATTGCCCCCAAGGAAGAAGTTTCCGGACGCCGTGGCCGGGCCGTAGTTCGACCCGGCGGTCAGGACGACACGGCCGTCGGAGGCATCCGTCCCCTTCCGGAAGCTCAGGATCAGGTTCGTGTCGGTCAGGGTCAGCGGCCCGGCGGCGACGCTGGCGAAAGTCGCGGTCAGATCGGCGCGGGGCTGGGCCAAGGTGCCGGTCAGGGCCCCGTTGCCGGTCATGGCCCCGTCGATGGCGATCGGGCCGACGCCGAAGGGTCCCTGGGCATTCCAGTCCAGCGCCAGCCGCAGGCGACCGGCGGGTTCGATCAGACCCTTGGCGCTGGCGCGGCCCGCTGCGCCGGTCAGCAGGCCCTGATCGATCTCGATCCGACCACCGTTCAAGGCACCGGCCAGTTGCAGACGGGGCGTGGCTCCCAGCAGACGATCCAGCTCGGCCATGCCCGTGGCCAGACGCGCGCCCCGGCCGTCGAACGTCAGCCGCCAGGGCGCGCCGGACCGCGCGGACGACGCCTGGATCGGACCGCCGAAGGTGCCGCGCGCACCGGGGCGAATGCGGCCGACATCGGTGATCTCGGCCCGGCCCCGGAAGCCCAGACCGCCCAGCAGGTTGCGTCCGCCCGAGCCGGTCAGGGTCAGGGCCTGACCTCGCGCGTCGATGTCTTCCAGCAGGATGGCGCCGTCCTTGGCGCGGACTGCGGCGAACTTGAAGCGCGGCTGGGCACCCAGCAGGGCCCCGATGATACCGGCGCTGCGCCCGCCCGCCACGGACAGGTCGCCGCTCAGCGCTATGCGGCCGTTGTTCGAGGCGATGTCGAGGGGACCGGAGACCTGGGCGGCCGCATAGCTGGCGATGTCGGCGTTCGACAGGCGGACGTCGCCGTCCAGCTTCCAGACCTTGGCGCCGCCGGTGAACATCGCGGAATAGGTCGCCGCGCCACCGATGGGCGTGCCCACCAGCCGGGACACCGAGCCGGTGGAGACCGACACCGCCACGCCGT
The DNA here is from genome assembly GCF_056404975.1 of Brevundimonas sp. P2_A6. NCBI lineage: Bacteria > Pseudomonadati > Pseudomonadota > Alphaproteobacteria > Caulobacterales > Caulobacteraceae > Brevundimonas > Brevundimonas sp. P2_A6. The sequence goes on from NZ_JBFUCZ010000001.1 coordinate 530,045, forward strand.
CGTCGGCCGTCTGGTTCTTGATGTCTATGACGCCGCGCGCGCTGGAGGTCAGGTTGTCCGCGATCAGCCGCCAGGCCAGGCCCTGGACGTTCTTGTCATCGGCGGTCGGGACGGAGGCGAAGCCGAACCGGGCCGTGCGGCCGATGCGCTGGACGAAGGGCTCCAGCAGGTCCGAGCCGCTGAAGTCGAAATAGCCCGAGATGCGCGAGCCCGCGACGCCATAGCGGCCGCGTACGGTCAGCGGCACGAACCGGCCGGTCTGGACCGTGGCGCTGACGATCTCTCCGTTCACCAGGGCCGTGGCCGAGAAGGGCTGGTCCGGCGAATAGCCCAACGACCCGGCCAGGGGGCCGCCTTGGGCTTCGCTGGCGCGCAGGTTCAGGCGCAGGTCCTGGACCTTGCCGCCGAAGGTGGTGGTGACGCGCAGGAAATCGCCGGGCCGGTTCTGGCTGTAGGCGTTCAGCGATGCGGTCTTGTTGCCTGTGCGCGGGATCAGGGCGTCGCCGGTCAGACGCCACTTGCCGTATTCCTTCGAGAAGCCTTCCAGCAGTTCGACGTTGGCAGAGAACTTGTCGATATCGACGCTGATGGGGCTGGGCTGGGGCGGCTTGCCGTCGGGCGGATCCAAGGTTGGGCGGCGCAGCAGCTTGATGGATTGAGCACTGATCTCGGTGGCGTGGAAGCGGCGGGTGACCAGGGGCCAGTAGTCCCAGTCGACGCGGACGTTGCGGGCATCCAGCCAGACGCCGTCCTTGTCGGTGATGGTGACGCGCGCCAGGGTGAAGTCGTCGAACAGGTCGCCCGACAGACCCTCGACGTTGATGCGGCCATAGCGGCTGATCTTCTTGCCGGCGATGAAGCTGGTGACCAGATCGCGGCCTGGTCCGGAGACAAGATACATCCGCCCGCCGATCGCAAGGATCAGCGCCAGTGCCGCCAGCCCGACCAGCACGAAACCGGCGATGAAGCCGAACGCCTGCAGCCGCGTGCGGCGGCGTTTCTCGGCCTTGGCGGGCGTTTCGACCTCGGGTGTGTCGGGGGTCTGATCGGTCAAAACGCCTGACCGATGCTGACATAGACCTGGAAGCTGGCGTCGCCCTCTCGCTTGTCCAGCGGGATGGCGATGTCGGCGCGGATGGGGCCGAAGGACAGGTTGTAACGGCCGCCGATCCCGACCGCGTAGCGCAGGTTCGAGAAGTCGGGCGTTTCGTCGAAGCCGATGGACCCTGCGTCGATGAAGGCGACGGCACCGAAATTCTTGCCCAGATCGCGCCGCACCTCGGCCGAGACCTCGAACAGGGAAATGCCGCCGCGCGGGGTGTTGTCGGGCAGGCGCGGGCCGACGCCCTGGTATTCGTAGCCGCGCACGGAGCCGCCGCCACCGGAATAGAACAGGCGATCGGACGGCACGCTGAGCTCGCTGCCGCCCAGGATCGAGCCCAGCCGCATGCGTCCGGCCACCACGGTCTTCGCCTTGCCATCCAGCGGACGATAGCCGGTGATCTGGGCCTCGCTGCGCAGGAACAGGATGGTGTCCTCGCCCGCCACGGCCGTGGGCTGGATGTTGACGGTCAGCCGCCAGCCGTTGGTCGGGTTCAGCGGATCGTTCGACTGATCGATATAGGCGCTGGCGCGCCCGGTGAAGATGGCCAGATCGCGGTCAAGGCTGATCGGCGCCTGGGTCACCGGATCGAAGCGGTTTTCGCTGTAGCGGCCGAAGTCCAGGCCGACGCCGTAGCTGTACCAGGACGTCTTGCCCAGACGCTGGCGCAGGTCGGCGGACAGCACACCGGCCGTGCGGACATAGGCGTCGGTGTCCTCGTTCACGACTGCGGCCGACAGGGCCAGGGTCTGGCCGGGGCTGCGCCAGTGGGGCAGGGACAGGTCGGCCCCGATGCGGCTGTCGATGTTGGCGATGCGGGCCTGGAATCGCAGGGTGTCGGCGCGCCCGAACCGGTTGTACCACGTCCACAGCCCCTCCACGCCCGACCCGTCGGCGGTCGAGAAGGTGGCACCGGCCTCCAGGATCTTGCGGGGCCGGTCGGTCAGGGTGACGACGATGGGCCGGTTGCCCTCAGCCGTCGTCTGGTCCGGGCCGGTCAGGGCCACGGCGACGCCGTCATAGACGCCGGTTTCCAGAAGCCGGCGCTCCAGCTCGCCCACCAGTTCGGGATCGTAGCGCTGACCCGGGGTCCACGGTGCCAGGTTGGCGACCCATTCGGGGTTGGTGGGCCCGCGCGTCTCCAGGCGAACGCCGTCAAGGCGCACCAGCGCGCCGGAGGAGATGTTGAAGGTCGGCTGGACCGTCATGGCGGCGTGATCGACCACCACGCGACGCGGCCGGGTGGCGGCGTCGGGATAACCCTCGCGCGTCAGGCTGGCGATGATCCGCCCCTCGGCGGCGATGACCTCGGCGGCCCGGCCCGGATCGCCCGGAGTCAGGCCGATGTCGGCCTGGGCCGTCTGGATGACCTCAGGCTCCGGTTCGGGCGCGACCCACTGGATCGTGGCCGGGGCGAGAACGAAGCGCGGTCCGGGATTGACGCTGACGATGGCGACGGGGGTCTCATCGCCCTCGACGATGTCTTCCAGAAGCGACTGGTAGTAGCCCTCCGAGCGCAGCAGGGCCTCGGCCGATTCCATCGCCGCGCGGGCGCGGCGCCGGGCCTCGAATCGATTTCCAGGCGGATCGTCGACCTCGCCGATGGCCTGAACCAGACGGGTCCGGAGATCGCCGGGCAGATCTCCCCGGATCTGGGCGCGAGGATCGGCGCGGGCGTCGTCTGCGTGGCCCAGCCAGCCGCAGGCCGCCGCGATGGCGGCCAGCAGCAGAAATGCGGGACGGTGACGACGCAACCTCAATCTCGATCCTTGGTCGTCGACCCTCGCGGCCGACGGGCGCGGCTTATGCAACCCAATCGCGACGACGTTGCGGCGGCAGCTCAATAGAACAGGGTTTCGCTTTCCGGCTGGACCGACTGTTCGGAAGACCGCTCGTCGGCGGGCAGGGGGGTGGTGGAAGGGGCCGTGGTCGGCGCTGTCGTGTCGGCGACCGGGGCGGTCTGGTCCGTCGCGGCGGGCGCGACCGGAGCCTCCATCGGCGGGGGCGCGGTCTCGGCCTGCTCCTGATACGGCTCGTCGCAGGCGGACAGGGCCAGGGCGGCGACGCCGACGGCCGCGACGATCATCAAAGTCTTCATTTGCATCTCCCCCGGGATTCGGCGTCGAAACGCCCTGTGTGCAGGCCTGTTCCATAACGCGACGTCTCTGCGAGGTCACGTCGCATCGGCCTGACGGAAACCAATCCTTCGCTTCTCTCACCTTATGATGTTCGGCGAAGAGGGGCGATGATGACCACCAACGGCTATGCGATGATCGCGCAGGTTCGCTTTCGCGAACTGAAGACGCGGGTCGGGCTGGCCGTGTTCATCGCCGCGACGGCGTGGTTCCTGGCGCACAGCCCGTGGCCTGCGGTGTGGTTCGCGGCGGTCGTCGCCACCCAGGTGATCGACTGGGTGATCTTCCGGCCGATCCGGTTGGAGCCCGACATGCCGCTGTCGCGGGCCTATCGGGTGCTGATGTGCGCGACCACGACCCTGAACGTCGTCGTCTATTCCGCCATATCGGCCTATCTGTGGACGGCAGGCGGCGAGGCGGGGCGGCTGTTCGCCATCGTGCAGGTGGCGGGCGGTCTGCTCCATGTCAGCCTTCACATGCACCACGTTCGCCCGCTGCTGCTGTCCGCCGTCGTGCCCCACAGCCTGTATTTCCTCGGCCTGCCGATCATGGGAGCCGTGATGGACCGGCAGCCCCAGGACGTGCTGATCGCCATCGGCGGCCTGCTCTACATGACCCATCTGATCGTCGCCGTGCGCCAGAGTTCGATGACCACCAGGGCCCTGCAGGAGGCGAACGCAGAGGCGCGGATCGAGCGCAGCAAGGCCGAGGTCGCCAGTGCCGCCAAGTCCGACTTCCTCGCCGTGGTCAGCCATGAAATCCGCACACCCATGAACGCCGTCATCTCGGCCGCCAACCTTTTGCGCCGGACGCGGCTGGATCGCGAACAGCGCGAGCATGTCTCCATGCTGCTGGATGCGGGCGACGTGCTGGTCGGCCTGCTCAACGACGTGCTCGACTTTTCCAAGATCGAAGCGGGAAAGATGCAGCTGGAGGCGTCCGACATCGACCTGCGCGACAAGATCGGCTCGTTGGTGCGATTGTGGGAACCCAAGGCCAGCGCCAACGGCGTGCGACTGAAGGTCTGGATCTCGGACGAGGCCCCCCTTCGCGTTCGCACCGATCCGCTGCGATTGCAGCAGATGCTGTTCAATCTGCTGTCCAATGCCGTCAAGTTCACCCAGGACGGAACCATCACCCTTTCGATCGACTGGAGGGCGGACGAAGGCCGTCTGGTCATCGCCGTCGCCGACACCGGCTGCGGCATTCCCGCGGACCGGCTGGCCCACATCTTCGACAGTTTCGAGCAGGTCGACGCGGGCACGACCCGAAAGTACGGCGGGACCGGTCTGGGGCTGGCGATCAGTCGCCGACTGGCCGAGATCATGGGCGGCCAGCTGACCGCCGAAAGCGTGGAAGACGCGGGCTCGACCTTCACCCTCGTCCTGCCTGTCGAGGTCGCGCAGGCCGCGATCCCGGAGCCGACGCGCCGCACGCTGACCAGCGCGTCCCTGGCGGGCAAGGTCATCCTGGCGGCGGACGATCACGCGGTGAACCGCCGCATCCTGACCCTGCTGCTGGAGCCGCACGGGTGCAGCATCGTACTGGTCGAGAACGGCGCCGAGGCGGTCGAGGCGGCGGCGGGACAGCGGTTCGATGCCATACTGATGGACATGCAGATGCCGGTCATGGACGGCCTGGAGGCGTCGGCCCAGATTCGCGCTGCCGGGCTGAACCGCCGCACGCCGCTGATCGCCCTGACGGCCAACGCCATGGACGTGCATCGCGCGGCCTGGGACGCGACCGGTGTCCATGCCTTCCTGACCAAGCCGATCGATCCGGCGCTGCTGGCCGAAACCCTGGCCGACGCCTGCGCGGCGAACGAGATCGATCAGGCGAGCTTGAGCGTCGCCTGACGCAGATTGCAGCTTGTGGCCTTGACCCGGCTGCTGCGATGCACCAGAAGGCGCAACCGCGAAACGGCGACGCCGTTTCCGCATCGGTGCGCGTCCTTAGCTCAGTTGGTTAGAGCATCTGACTTTTAATCAGAGGGTCCTCGGTTCGAGCCCGAGAGGACGTACCATCGCATCCTTCTTGTAGGGGGCGCTAACGCTCGGCTCGCGGAGCCTCGCTGCTTGAGCGCATCGGTTACGGGTCAAGAGGCGCTACCGCTCGGCTCGCGGAGCCTCGCTGCTTGAGCGCAGTCTTGCGTTTCAGGACATCACGGTAGAAGCGTTCGGCACCTGGTGTTCGGAGTGCGGTCTTGGTGAAGCGTGGCGTGGTGTCGGTCCTTGTAGCTGTGGCTCTCAGCGGCTGCTCGGCGGCGAGCCAGGTGCGCGACGGTGTCGGCGCGGCGGTGACCGCACCGCTGGACGACTTCAATCTACGGCGGGAGTTCATCCCCACCGTCCTGCTGCAGGCGGAAGGCAACCCCTATGACACCCGCAATCTGAACCAGTGCACGACCATTGCGGCCGAGGTCATCCGGCTGAACGACGCGCTGGGGCCGGACACCGACGAGCCGCCGCACGACAACGGGACCCTGATGAGCGAGCGGGCGCAGGACGCTGCGGCGCGCGCGGCGCTGGACGCGATCCGCAATAGCGTGACCGACTTCATTCCGGGCCGGAACTGGATCCGGCAGCTGTCGGGGGCCGAGCAGCACAGCCGCCATGTGCAGGCGGCGATTCAGGCCGGACGGTCGCGCCGCGCCTATCTGAAGGGGCTGGGGATGCAGCGGAACTGCGCCCCGCCCGCATCCCCCAGCTGGTATCGGCCGCGCAGCGCGGCCTACGCCCAGTAGACCTCAGTCCTTGTTGCCGAAGACGGATGCCGCGGTCGGCTCGGCGGTGCGGCGCTCGCGTTCCTCGGGGACGAACTCCGGCTCCACAGGCTCGGCGGCGATCGGCTCCAGGGCCGGGCCGCCCTTCTTGGCGTCGTCCTTGTTCTTCTTGGCGGCGGCTTTGGAGATCAGGTCGTCCAGCACCAGCTGGCCCACGAGGCCCAGGGTCACCGGATCTACCGGCTTGATGTTGGGGCTGTTCCAGTGGGTGCGGTTGCGCACGCTGTCGATCGTGGACTTGGTGGTGCCCAGCAGCTTGGCGATCTGGGCGTCGGTGACCTCGGGGTGGTTCTTGACGAACCACATGATGGCGTCCGGCCGGTCCTGACGACGCGAGACCGGGGTGTATTTCGGGGCAGGCTTGTGGGTCTTCAGCAGCTCGGCGTGGCGGCTGACGATGGCGGTCATGCGGTAGTTTTCGTCGGCCTGGGCCTTGTCCAGCTCCTCGCGCGTCAGCTGACCGCCCGTGATGGGATCGACGCCCCGGATGTCGCGGGCCACGTCGCCGTCGGCGATGCCACGCACTTCCAGCGGGTGCAGGCCACAGAAGGCGGCGATCTGCTCGAAGGTCAGTGAGGTGTTGTCCACCAGCCAGACGGCGGTCGCCTTGGGCATCAGGATGTCGGTCATGGGCGTGGTCCCGCAGTGTTCAAATGGCCCGGCGATCCCGGGCTCTGGATACGACGGCGCCCGGCCTTTCGACCGGGCGCTTGATGTTGGCGGTATATGCCGTTTCGCGCGAAAAGAAAACGACGTCCTGTCGTGTCATACAGCTACGGTTCATCCAGCATGGAGAACACTGGCATATCGGATGCGTCAGGCATCCACCCTGGAGGAGGAAGATCCATGAAGACGCTCGCTTTCATCGCCGCTGGCGCCGTCCTGGCGACCGCCGGTTTCGTGTCGGTTCCCGATGCAGCTGAGGCCCAGTCACGTGGCGCGCCACGCGGCAGCTATGCCGAGACCTGTTCGGGTGCCTATGTGAACCAGGGCAGGCTTTATGCCGACTGCCTGGACACGCGCAGCCGGGCGCGGTCCACGTCGATCGAGCTGGCGCGTTGCTCGTCCAGCGACATCTCCAACATCGACGGTCTGCTGATGTGCGGGGACGTGCGCGGGACGTTCGAGAACAATGGCGGCGGCCGCCCCGGCGGAGGCGGCAACAACGGCGGTGGCTGGGGCGGCGGCAACAATGGCGGCGGTAATGGCGGCGGCGGCTGGAACGGTGGCAACAACGGCGGGCGCAACAGCATCACCGTCTTCGCCGACCGCGACTATCGCGGTGCCTTCCAGACGTTCCGGGGCGAGCAGTACAACCTGGCCAACACCGATTTCAACGACCAGATCAGCTCGATCCAGCTGAACGGCCCGTGGGAGGTCTGTTCCGACTCCGGCTTCCGGGGACAGTGCCAGATCCTCGAGGGCAATGTCCGCAACCTGAACAACTCGGGCCTGAACGATCGCATCTCGTCCATGCGTCCGGCGCGGGGCGGCGGACGCTACTAGACGTTTTGCGGGCCTAACGCGCGTGACGCGGTCACGCGCTGCTTGAGCCCACCGTCAGGACGATCTTGCCGACGTGCTCGCCCGCCTCAAGCCTGAGGTGGGCGAGACCGGCCTGATCCAGCGGGAAGGTGGCGTCGATCGGCGGGCGGACCTGTCCCGAGACGACCCACGGCCAGGCGCGCGCCTCTATGGCGGCGGCCAGACGGGCTTTTTCGTCGGCGGGGCGGCGACGCAGCGTCGATCCCGTCAGGGTCGCCTGTTTCATCATGACCTTGCCCAGTTCGATCTGTGAAAGGCCACCGGTCAGGGTCGCGATCACCACCCAGCGGCCGAAGGGCTTGAGCGCGTCCAGGTTCAGCGCCGCATAGGCCGCGCCGACCATGTCGAGGATGACGTCGGCCCCGCCTGCATCGGCGATGCCCCTGGCCAGATCGCCCGAACTGGCATCCAGACTGACGTCGGCTCCCAGATCCAGGGCCGCCTTCGCCTTGGCGGATCCGCGCGAGGTGGCGATGACCCTGGCCCCCGCCGCTCTGGCCATCTGGATCGCCATGACGCCGATGCCGGAGGTGGCGCCGTGGACCAGCAGGGTCTCACCGGCAGCCAGCCGTCCGCCCTCGAACACATTGGTGAAGACGGTGAACAGGGTCTCGGGCAGGGCGGCGGCTAGCACCCAGTCCATGCCGTCGGGGACGGGCAGGGCGTGGCGGGCGTCGACGACGGCGTATTCGGCATAGCCGCCGCCGCCCAGAAGCGCGCAGACCCGGTCGCCGATGACCCAGCGCGATACGCCGTGCCCGATCTGATCGACCTCGCCCGCAACCTCCAGCCCCATGATGTCGGACGCACCGGGCGGGGGCGGATAGGCCCCCTTGCGTTGCAGCAGATCCGGTCTGTTGACCCCCGCCGCCTTCACGCGGATGCGGATTTCGCCGGGGCCGGCCTGCGCGTCCGGGCGCTCGGCGATGCGCAGCGCCTCGGCGGGTCCGGAGCCGCCCTCGATCTCGATCACCCGCATGCGGCGTTCCCCGTCTTGCAATCATCCGTGTCCGGGCGCTCAAATGGGGCGTTTTCGGGCGATGGCCAAGGAGGCGACGGTGACTTTCGAAGATCTCGACCCCCGGCCGCAACGCGGGGCGATGCTGACGGCCCTGGGGCGAGAGGACCTGGATCTGTATTCCGTCGAGGAACTGAACGAGCGGATCGAAGCCCTGACGGGCGAGATCGACCGGGCAAAGGCTGCCATCGCGTCAAAGAACGCCAAGAAGTCGGCCGCCGACGCCCTGTTCAACTTCGGCTCCTGATGACGTTTCGTCTGTTGCCGATCCGTGGCATGGCCGTTGCAGACGGATGGGCCACGGTGCCGATCCGGCCCGATGACACAGCGGACGTCGGTCGTTTTCATGAGTATGGTTGAGTTGATGGCGAGCGACGAGGAACAGTCGGCGGTGCGGTCCCGGTCGGGCGAGGTGCGCGATTTCGCCCGCTCCGAGCTGTTCGAGCGCACCTTTCAGGAAGGCATGGAGCTGGTCGAGGAGACCGCCGCCTATCTGGACGGCGACGGACGTCGTGAATCCAAGCTGCTGTCACGTTCGGCAGCGCTTGCCTATGCGGGCGAGAGCATGAAGCTGACCACGCGGCTGATGCAGATCGCGTCCTGGCTGCTGGTCCAACGCGCCGTGCGCGAAGGCGACATGACGCCCGAGGCGGCCTGCGATGCGCGCTATCGCCTGAACGAGCGCAAGGTCGAGACCGAGCCGACGCACCCGGAAATCCCCATCGCCCTGGTCGAATATCTGGTCCGGGCCGAGAAGCTGCATGACCGGGTGCTGTATCTGGATCGCCGCATGTATCTGGATGCGCCGCAGGAAGCGGATGCCAATCCGGTGTTGAGCCAGATGGGGATGCTGGAAGCCGCGTTCCGGGTCTAGGATCCCTGTCCCTCCCCTTTATGGGGAGGGAAAGACCGCGAAGCGGTCAGGGTGGGGAAGTCATAAGACGGAGCTCCACCCTGACGGGCCCCACCCGCGCTCGCTGACGCTCGCGGTCCCTCCCCATGAAGGGGAGGGAGAGACTATCGCTGCTGACCCCTACGGACCGACGTCGTTGGCGACGCGCGCGCCGTCATCGACCACCGTCGGCAGGCTGACGGCGATGCCCAGGGCCTCGGCCAGCTTCTGATCGCGACGATAGATGTCCTCGCGGAAGGCCACGCGGCCCTGACCGTCGACGAAGGCGGTCCAGTACAGCAGGCGCACGGTGATCTCGCGGCCGGTCTGGATGCGCTGGGTCTCGCGGGTCTGCTGGGCCGTGTCGAACTCGGACAGCAGGGTGGGGTCCGGCGACAGCAGGATACGCGCGAAATCGACCGCGTTCTGGACCCGGACGCAGCCGTGCGACCGCTGACGCGTCGACAGATTGAACGCGGCCTTGGACGGCGTGTCGTGCAGGAAGATGGCGTAGCTGTCGCGCAGCTCGAACTTCACATAGCCGAGCGCGGCCGTTGGCCCGGCGCGCTGGATGACCTGACCGTTCTGGACATACATGTTCTGGCTGGCCAGATAGCCGGGGCCGCGCGGCAGGATCTCGCGGCGCGCGATGCCGGCGGGGACGTACCAGGGCGGATTGGCCACGACCGAGGCGAACGGCTTTTCGAGGCTGGGCGTCTGGGTGGCCGGCGCGCCGCAGACGACGCGGTTGGAGTGAACGGGGCGGCCGTCCTTCCAGTAGACCATGATCGCGGCCGCGGTGTTGACCTCGATCCGCTCTGGATTGAGCTCGCGCTTCAGCCACCGGCGGCGTTCCAGGTTCAGGGCGATCTGGCGGGCGCGATCCTCGGCCGAGGCGCCAAGCGAGCTCTGGGTCCCTGCGCCGATGCGGCCGTCCGGAGCCAGGCCGTGACGGGCCTGGAAACCCTGAACGGCAGTCTGGAGTTCCGGGCCATAGACCAGGCCCTGGGCGGTCAGGCGCGCGCCGTCGGCCTCCGACAGATCGCCTTCGGCGACCAGCCGCTGGATGATGATGGGCACGCGCGTGTCGCTGTTGCCCGGCTCGATCGCGGCGCCCGCGCGGAACCTGGCCCAGCCGCCGTTCCTGATGATGCGGCGATAGCGGACGTAGCCGGCCGACAGATTGTTGTAGCCGATGTCGGTGGGGGCCAGTCCATCGAACCATTCGACGACCTTGTTCTGGACCATGGCGTCGTTCAGCCCGGCGGGCAGATCGACGACGTTCTTTTGCATCTCCCACAGGTCTTCGACCGATTCGGGCCGCACCCGTCCGTTGGCCAGGACCTTGGCATAGGCCATGGCGGCCCCGGTGGTGCGGACCTCGGCGCTGTCCGGATCGGCGGCCAGGCCGACGAAGTCGACGAAGTCGGACTTGGCCAGACCGTGGCGTTCGGCACGGTTGGAGGCGTCGTTCAACTTGCGTAGCCGATCGGCGTTCCACACCGGGCGCCAGCCGTTCAGCTCGTAGAAGGCGCGCACATCGGGCTGCACGGCCTGGGGCAGGCGGCCGATCTGGTCGTTGTAGGCGGCGTAGGTTGGGCTGTTGACCGAATTGGCCTGGGCCATCTGGGCCGTGGAGGTCTGGGCCGAGGCCGCGCCGGCCACCGCCGCTGCGGCCACGCCGAGGGTCAATTCGCGTCGATTCATGGTCGTGTCGCTCTGTGTTCGACGCCGCGTTGAACCCGGCGTTCGCGCCCCGGTATCGAACGGGCGCATGTTATCGACGTTCCGACCAAACAAAAAGCGCCGGTCGAGAAACCGGCGCTCTTCGTGTCGTCTTTGCCGCAGTTCGGCCTTACTTCTTGATGAAGCCGCCGAACTTGTTGTTGAAGCGCGAAACACGGCCGCCGCGATCCAGCATCTGCTGGTTGCCGCCAGTCCAGGCCGGGTGCGTCGAAGGATCGATATCCAGGTTCAGCGTGTCGCCTTCTTTTCCGTACGTCGAGCGCGTCTGGTACGTCTCGCCGTTCGTCAGGGTGACGGTGATGAAGTGGTAGTCGGGGTGCGTATCGGCCTTCATGGTCGTGTTCCGGTCTCTGTACGCGATGACGATGCCGACCGTCGGTGCGTGAAAATGAGAAAACCCGCCAGCAAGCCCGGCGGGAATGAGCGGCGGCGTTTACACCGGGGGGCCTTTGGGGGCAAGAGGCGCTCACTATGACAGACAGCGCCGCTTCTCCCCGTGATTCCCTGACAGGACAGGCGGAGGCGGCGGGGCGTCCCGGCGCGGGCGCGATCCTGGTCGAACAGATCGGCGAGGCCAAGCAGCGGCGCGCCAAGGGCCGCAGTGTCCGGCCCTTACTGCGTCTGTGGCCCTATCTGATGCGGCACCGGCTGAACGCCCTGTTCGCGATGTTCTGGCTGCTGGGCTCGACGGCCGCGTCCCTGGCCCTGACGGGAACGGCGCGCGGGGCCATCGACCACGGGTTCGAGAACGGCGGACAGGACATCAACCGCTGGTTCCTGATCCTGGGTCTGAACGCCGTCGCGCTGGGTGTCGCCACCGCCGTGCGGTATTTCTATGTGACCAAGACGGGCGAGCGGGTCGTGGCCGATCTGAGGAAGGCTCTGTTCGACCGTATCCTGACGCTGGATCCGTCCTTCTTCGCGCAGATGCGGACCGGCGAGGTGCTCAGCCGCCTGACCACCGACATCGCCCTGGTGGAGACCCTGCTGACGACCTCGGTGTCGTTCGCGCTGCGCAACTTCCTGACCTTGCTGGGCGGTATCGCCCTGCTGTTCGTGGTCAGCCCCAAGCTGACGGGTCTGGTCCTGCTGACCGCCCCCATCCTGATCGCGCCGATCTTCATCTTCGGCCGGTCGGTGCGGAAACTGACCGTGCGGTCCCAAGACCGGTTCGCCAATGCCGTGGGCTTCGCGGGCGAAAGCGTCGACGCCATCGAGACGGTCCAGGCCTTTGGCCGCGTCCAGAGCGCCATCGACCGGTTCGGCGCGGTGGTGGAGGAGGCGTTCGGCGTTTCGTTGGTCCGCATGAAGGCGCGGGCCTGGATGACGGCGGTGATCATCGTGGTCGTCTTCGGCGGGGTGACCTTCGTGCTGTGGCTGGGCGCGCAGGACGTGGCGAATGGCGTGATGACGCCGGGGGCCTTGCTGCAATTCGTGCTGCTGTCGGTCTTCACGGCCGGGGCGGTGGGGGCGCTGGGCGAAAGCTGGGGCGATGTGCAGAAGGCGTCGGGGGCCATGGAGCGGATCGACGAGCTGATGCGCGCCATGCCGTCCATCGCACCGCCCGCAAATCCCGTGGCCCTGCCCAGTCCGGCCGAGGGCCGGGTCGCCATGGCGGGTGTGCGGTTCGCCTATCCGGGACGGCCGGACCTGCCGGCGCTGAAGGGGTTCGACCTGACGGTGCGGCCGGGCGAGACGGTGGCCCTGGTCGGGCCGTCGGGCGCGGGCAAGTCGACGGTGTTCCGCCTGTTGCTGCGCTTCTATGATCCGCAGGAGGGCGCGGTCAGCGTCGATGGCGTGGATGTGCGCGCGGCCGATCCGGTCGAGGTGCGCGGTCGTTTCGCCTGGGTGTCGCAGGAGGCCCCGCTGTTCTCGGGTTCGGCGATGGAGAACATCCGCTTCGGCCGCGAAGCCGCCAGCGAGGCCGAGGTGCGTCAGGCGGCGGAAGAGGCCCAGGCGCTGGGGTTCATCGAAGCCCTGCCCGAAGGGTTCGCCACGCCCCTGGGCGAACGCGGCAAGAGCCTGTCGGGCGGGCAACGCCAGCGTCTGGCCATCGCGCGGGCGCTCGTTCGCGACGCGCCGATCCTGTTGTTGGACGAGGCGACCAGCGCGCTGGATGCGGAGAACGAACGTCTGGTGCAGGCCGCTCTGGATCAGGCGATGGAGACGCGCACGACCCTGGTCATCGCCCACCGCCTGGCCACCGTGCTGCGCGCCGACCGGATCGTGGTCATGGAGGACGGCGCGGTGGTCGAGACCGGCACCCACCACGAGCTGGTGGCCAGAGGTGGGCTGTACGCGCGGCTGGCCGAGCTTCAGTTCCGCGAGGGGTAGCCGTCAATCACGGGCGGCAACCGCTACGCCGGGAAAGTCGCTGAACACCGCATCAATGCCCAGGCCGTAAAAGCGCCTCAGCCAGCGCGGCAGGTCGCCATGATAGTCGGTCGGCAGGAAGGCATCCTCGGCCCGAAAGGTCCAGGCGACGACCGTCAAACCGGCGGCGTGGGCGTTCCCGACCAGTGTCGTCGCCGCCGCCGAGGCTCCGGACCCGCCCCGGGGGACGATCATCGCTGTGTCCACTCCGATGGCATCCGCATAGGCGGCGATCTCCTTGAGGCCGGCGGGCATCGCCATGGCGGCATAGGTCAGCTCGGGATGATCGGCCGGACCGCCGTATGCCGCCATCAGCTGGAGCAGGGGCGCATCTGTCTTCCGGTCGAGCGACCGCAGAGTGTCGATCTCGAAGCATTGAACCAGGATGGGGCTGTCGGCCGCCATCAGGTCGTTCACCGTCAGGGCGTCGATGAAGGGCGGTTCCATCGGCAGGCCGATCGACGCGAAGTAGGTCGGATGCTTCAGCTCGGAAGCGACGCCGATCACCCGACCGGTGAGGGCTGTTCCGGCGCGGGCGATGTCGATCACCTGCTGGAATGTCAGGATGGGCTCTTCGGCGAAGACGGTGTTGCCGGGACGCAGGTCGGGGAGGCGTTCGCGCGCCCGAAGAGTGCCGAGCTCCGCCAGGGTGAAGTCCTCTGTGAACCAGCCCGTGGTCGCCACGCCGTCGATGGTCTTCGTCGTCCGTCGCGCGGCGAACTCGGGATGGTCGGCGACATCGGTGGTGCCGGAAATCTCGTTCTCGTGCCGGACCACCAGCTGGCCGTCCTTCGACATGACCAGGTCCGGTTCGATGAAATCGGCGCCTTGTTCGATCGCCAGTTCATAGGCGGCCCGCGTGTGCTCAGGCCGTTCGCCCGACGCCCCGCGATGGGCGATCACCAGCGGATGCGGCGTCTGGCCGAGGGCGGGGGCGGCGGAAACCATCAGGACCGCGAGGATGAACCGGATCATGCGCCGAGGGTAGGGGCGCCCCGTGACGCCGCCGTGAAATCAGCCCCGCAGCACCTTGCCCAGCTGCGGATGCAGTTCGGGGTTGGAGGCCAGGATCGAAACGCCGGTCTTGGGATCGCCGTCTGGATCGATGGTGGTGACGATGCCGCCGGCCTCGGTGACGAACAGGATGCCCGCCGCCACGTCCCAGGGCTTCAGATTGCGCTCGTAGTAGGCGTCGTAGCGACCGCAGGCGACCCAGGCGAAATCCAGCGCCGCCGACCCGAGGCGGCGGATGCCGGCGACGCGCTGGCCGATGGCGTGGATGTCCTTGATCGACTGGGCATGGCCCGTCTTGCCGATGAAGGGCAGGCCGGTGGCGATCAGGCTTTCGGACAGGTCACGGCGGCTGGCGACACGGATGCGGGTGTCGTTCAGATAGCAGCCCTTGCCCTTCTCGGCCCAGAACAGCTCGTTCATGATCGGGTTGTAGGTGACGCCGGCCACGATCTCGGAGGTGCCGTCCGGCGCATAGCGCTGCAGGCCCACGGTGATGGCGAAATGCGGCATGGCGTGCATGAAGTTGGTCGTGCCGTCGATCGGATCGACCACCCAGGTGTGGGACTTGTCGGTCCCCTCGATCATGCCGCGCTCTTCGCCCAGGAAGCCATAGCCGGGGCGGGCCTTCATCAGCAGTTCGAACAGGGTGTCCTCGGCCTTGATGTCGGCGGCCGTGACGAAGTCGCCGGGGCCCTTCCTCGACACCTGCAGCTGCGCCACCTCGCCGAAGTCGCGCAGCATGGGACGGGCGGTCTTTCGAACCGCGTCGATGATGACGGAAACGAGGGCGGAGGCGAGGGCCATGGTTGGGAGGGCCTAGGGAAGAGGAATTAGGGATTAGGAAGAGAGATCAGCGCGGCCAAGGACTCCCCTAATCCCTACTCCCTAATCCCTATTCCCTGCGGACGTCAGTCCGCGCGGCGGACGTATTCGCCGGTCGTGGTGTCGACGACGATGCGCTCGCCCACGCCCATATAGGGCGGGATCATGATGCGGACGCCGTTGTCGGCCTTGGCGGGCTTGTAGGAGGACGAGGCGGTCTGGCCCTTCACGGTGGGTTCGGTCTCGACGACTTCCAGCGTGACCTGTTCGGGCAGGGTCAGGCCGATGGGCCGATCCTCGTGCATCTCGATGACGACCTTCATGCCATCCTGCAGATAGGCGACGCGGTCTTCGCCGACCCAGTCCTTTTGCAGTTCGGTCTGCTCGTAGGTGGCGTCGTCCATGAACACCAGGGCGTCGCCCTGCTCGTACAGATAGGAGAACTCCTTCTGCTCCAGCGTGACGCGCTCGACCTTGTCTTCCGAGCGGAAGCGTTCGTTCAGCTTGTTGCCGGTCTCGAGGTTCTTGGCCTCGACGTTGGCGAAGGCGCCGCCCTTGCCGGGCTTGACGTGGCTGGCCTTGGTGACGACCCACAGGCCCTTGTTGTGCTCCAGCACCATGCCGGGCTTGATGGTGTTGCCGTTGATTTTCGCCATGGGGATCACTGTCTGGAGGGGCGCTGCCGGTCCCGTGACGGGCGCGCGAAATCGGGCGCGATCCCTAGAGGAAGCCGCCGAAGAGGGCAAGCCGAGCGGGTTTAGTGCACAGTGGGCCGGGCGGCCTCCGCAGCCTTGCGATCCAGCAGGTTGGCGAAGCGAACGCCTGATCCGGTGGGCGATGCCATCTTGCCGGCGGTCGGGTCCAGCTTGCGCGCTTCGTGGGCGAAGGCGGCGGCGAGACCGGCCGAGGTCATGGCCGCGGCGATCTGCATGCCGCGGCTGGCGGGGCGCATGGCGATCCAGATCGCGTTGATGGCCTGGGCCCCGGCCCAAAGAATCATGGCGCTGGTGCGCTCCGGCCGCGACGGTGCGTTCCAGACCCGAACGGCCGACAGGGTGGTGGCGGAAAACACAGCCGGAAGCACCAGGCTGAAGGCCCCGCGCGGCCGCTCGGTCGTCGGGGCCGCGCCGTCGCGGGCCTGGGCCAGGGTGCGGCGGCTGGGCGGGACGGTCCGGGTCGCCAGGGCCGTGGCCAGCAGGGCGAAGCCGATGGTCACCGCGACGCCCAGCGCGACGTGGCCGGGGCTGCGTTCGCCCGCGTTCAGGAAATCGACGGCCGCCTCACGCACGTCGTCCAGTGTCTCTTCGATATCGGTCATGGCCAAGCTCCTCCAGCAAGGAGCGGAATGGGCGGACGGCGGCCGGGTTCCGGGTCAGGCCGTCTCATCGTCGGTGAGTCTGATGATTGGAGCGCAGTGTCTTGGCTGGAGCTATCTAAGCCGAGGGACGATGCTCTAGCCTCGGCTACCCCTGGCCCGGTAAATGAGGTTGGGATCGGGAAAACCGCATCTCTGACCTACGCTTTGTCGGACACGTCCATGACCGCGCGCAGACTATCTCAGTTCCTTGCCCTTTCGTTGGCGGCGCTCACCTGGTGGGTCTTGGTTTCGCGACCGGGCGTCATAGAGACCGAATTCGCGCTGGAAATTCACGCGGTGTTCGCCGCTATCGTGGCAATCGTCTTCGGGTTGGCCTTTGTCGCTCTGCGCGTCGCTAAGGGCGGCAACGCGACCTACTGGACGCCGAACGCCACGCATCAGGTACACCGGATCTTGTGGATGGTGCTGGCGACGCTTGGCGTGATGCTGGTGGCGGCGGTGGTCTTCAACAGGCTGGGCTGGGCTGGGCAGGGCCAGCCTCGGCCAAGATCAGCTATCTCCTCGCCGGGACGCTCATACCGGCAGCGTTCCTGCAGTTCGGGCTGATCACCTGGCCGTCTCGTTCGAGTCATCCGGGACGGCTCAGGCTGCTCTTGATCTCGGGCCTCGCGATCGGCCTTGCAACGGCATGGAGCTATACCGCCTGGTCGATCGCTCCGGACAAGGCGGTCATTCCTCCGATCCCCGAGCTGATCGTGACCGTGGGCGCTGTCATTTTGGGCGCGACGTTCGAGGAAATCATGTTCCGCGTCTTGCTTCTGACGGCGCTGCTCGACCGAACCGGTTCACGCTTTCAGGCAGTCTTCCTGTCCAGCGTCGCGTTCGGCCTGATGCACGTTCCAGGCGCTTTGGCAGATCCGGTCCTGCACGGCGATTGGGCAGTTCTTCAGCAGGTCGCTTTCGATTACGCGCCCCGGTTCCTCATGCAAACCTTCCTCGGCCTGCTTCTCGGAGTGCTCTGGCTTCGATCCGGCTCGATCACGCTGATCGCCCTGACCCATGCGATTTTCAATATGGGCAAGGTTCTGGCGCTAGGCTTGCTGGCCTACGGCTAGCCGCCCGTCGCGCTCTTGTCCGGGGCGATTTCGGTCATGGCGGACTGCAGGTAGTTCTGCTCGCCCAGCTGTTCGATCAGCTTGAACTGTGCCTCGAGGAAGTCGATGTGCTCCTCGGTGTCCGACAGGATTTCCATGAAGATCTGGCGGCTGACGAAGTCGGACAGCTGTTCGGCCTGGGCGACGGCGGCCAGCAGGGTGTCGCGTCCGCCCAATTCCAGCTGAAGGTCCGCGCCCAGGCATTCGATCGCGTTCTCGCCGATCTTCAGCTTGTGCAGGTCCTGCATGTTGGGCAGGCCGTCCAGGAACAGGACGCGCTTGATCAGCTTGTCGGCGTGTTTCATCTCGCCGATCGATTCGTCGTAGATGATCTGGCCCAGGTGCTTCAGGCCCCAGCTTTCGAACATGCGCGCATGCAGGAAATACTGGTTCACGGCGGTCAGTTCGTTGGTCAGCACCGCATTCAGGCTGCGGATGATCGCGGGATCGCCCTTCATGGCTGTCCTCCTTCGGGTTGGGACCTGACTATTCGGCGGCCAGGGCGAAGGCTTCGCGGCTGTCGTGAATCATCTGGCGCATCTCGCAGACGCATTTAGCACACTGGGCGCTGCACTGGTTGCGCTGGAACACGTCGCGGGGACGGGTGGCCCCCGCCTCGATGGCACGGGCGACGTCGCGCTGGCGAAGACCATTGCAGTTGCAGACGTACAAGGCGGGCGATCCTGTCAGCCAGTTGCGATTGGTTCTCTATAGCAGGCGATTTGGCGATTGCAACGCGTTCGCAAGACGCGCGCGGTTGACGGCCGGTCCGTGTTGACGCACCTCCGGTCCATGTCACCGCCTCGCTGCCAGCTCTATCTGATCACGCCACCGGTCATCGACGACCTCGACGCCTTCGCCAGTCGCCTGGAAGCCGCGCTGGATGCCGGGCCGGTCGCGGCCGTGCAGATTCGACTGAAGCCCGCCGACGACGCGACGATCACCCAGGCCGTGCAGCGCCTGGCCCCGATCGCGCAGGGGCGGGGCGTGGCCGTCATCCTGAACGATCGCCCGGATCTGGCGGCCGTCCTGGGCTGTGACGGGGTTCATGTGGGGCAGTCGGACGCCTCGGTCGCCTCCGCCCGGCGGATCATGGGCAAGGGGGCGATGATCGGGGCGACCTGCCACGACAGCCGTCACCTGGCGATGGAGGCGGCCGAGGCGGGGGCCGACTACGTTGCCTTCGGCGCCTTCTTCCCCACGACGACCAAGGCGACCGAGCATCGCCCCGACCCCGAAATCCTGACTATCTGGCAAGAGGTCATGGAGATTCCCTCGGTGGCCATCGGCGGCATCACCGTCGACAACGCCGCAGGCCTGATCGCCGCCGGAGCCGATTTCCTGGCCGTCAGTGCCGGGATCTGGTCCCATCCCGACGGCGAGGCGGCCGCCATCCGCGAATTCGCCGCGCTGTTGGCCAAGGGGGGCTGACTTCAGGGGATATTAGGAAGCTCGTGGTTGAAGGGTATCCGACGCCCCTCCCGAGTTTTCGTCCCATGACCCACGTCCGCGCCATCAGCGCGACCGATCTGGAATTCAGCGAGGCACCCAGTGTGCCCGCTCGCCCGGTCGTGGCGACGGCCGCGAGCCTTTTCGCCCAGCCCATGGCGCCGATGCTGACCGTGCTGGGCGTCGCCGTTCTGGTGATCCTGGCGATCACGACGGCGAGGACGGCCGGGCTGGTCGCGGCCTTGTGGGCGGCCAACGGCCTGGCGGTGGGGATCTGGCTGCGCAGCGGTCGCGGTCTTGGGTTCGACCTGAGTTTCGGGGCCCTGATCGCCTTGGGTGTTCTGGCGGGCGAATTCCTGGCCGGCAATACGCCGACGCTGGCCCTCTGGTTCACCTTCGCCAACATGGTCGAGATCGTGGCCGCCGTTCTGCTGGCGCGCCGCTTCGCACCGACATTGAACCTGGCGACGGTCAGCGGAGCCTCCCGGTTCATCTTCTGCGCGGCGGTGGTCGCGCCTGTCGCGGCCGGCCTGGTCGCAGCCTCGGTCCTGACGCTCGTCCGGGGCGCGCCGTTTCTGATGAGCTTCCAGACCTGGTGGTTCGGCCACGCCCTGGGACTGGCCGTGATCGCGCCCTTCGTTCTGGCCTTCGAGAAGCGGCAGCTATTGTCGATGCTGAACCCGCTCCGGGTGGCCGAGACGGTGGGGCTGTTCGCGCTTCTGTCGGGCGTCTGCGCCGTCGTCTACTTCGTGCTGGCCCTGCCCATCAGCTTTGCCGTCATTCCCATCCTGATCCTGATCGCGGCGCGACTGAGGGTGCCCGGCGTGACGGCGGCGCTGGTCGTCGTCTCGATCGCGGCCGTTGGTTCGCTGATGGCGGGGCTGGGCCCGTCGTCGCTGGTGGATTCGCCATTGGCCGAGCGCGCCGTCGTCGTCCAGCTGACGATCCTTTTCGGCTATGTCCCGATCGTCCTGGTCGCCTCGCTGCTGGAGGAACGGGACCGGCTGTCGGAGCGCGCCAAGGCCGGGCAGCTGCGTGCCGAACGGGCCTCGGCCGCCAAGTCGCGCCTGCTGGCCAATGTCGCCCACGAGATCAAGAGCCCCATCGGCGGCGTCATCGGCATCGGCGACCTGTGGTCCAGCGGACAGCTGGGACCCGTCACGGAGACGCAGGCGGAGATGGCTGTCATGCTGGTCAAGACAGCCCGCCAGGTCGAAGCGCTGTCGCACGACCTGCTGGACGTCGCCCGCGCCGAGTCGGGTGCCGTGAAGGTGGAGCTGCGGCCCACCGACGTGCCGGGCATTCTGGAGGACATTCGCGCCGCCACGGTGCTGAGGCCGGAGGCGCGCGCCCTGACCGTCAGCGTCATGTGCGAAGGCGACGGCCTGATCGCCATCGCGGATTCGCAGCGGCTGGCCCAGGTCATCGACAATCTGGCGACCAACGCCGTGAAATACGCCAGTTCCGGCGGAAGCGTGTTGCTGAGAGCGCGCAGGATCTACGATGGCGTCCGGATCGAGGTCGTGGATCGCGGTCCAGGCCTGACCCCCGAAAAACAGGCGCAGCTGTTCGAGCCCTTCAACAGGCTGGGCCTGGAGCGATCGACGGTCGAGGGGCACGGCATCGGCCTGGCTTTGGCCAAACGGCTGGTCGAACTGCAGGGAGGGTGGATCGGGGTGGAGTCCAGACCCGGCGAGGGCGCGACCTTCTGGATCGAGTTGCCGGCGGCCTGACGGCCGACCGACGTTTTAATCATCACCTGATGAAATGATGCGGCGGACCGTCGCGCGATGCGTTGTCCTGTGGACTTCGAACCGCCGAGGGCGCAAAGCCCTACTTTCTCTGTGGTCATTAGGAACACGCACGTGGACCTCGACGCCCTGCTGCTGTCACGCCTGCAGTTCGCCTTCACCATCGCCTTTCACATCCTGTTTCCCGCCTTCACGATCGGGCTGGCGGCCTATCTGGCGGTGCTGGAGGGGCTGTGGCTGTGGACGAAGCGAGAGGCGTTCAAGACGCTGTATCTTTTCTGGGTGAAGATCTTCGCGCTGAGCTTCGGCATGGGCGTCGTGTCGGGCGTGGTGCTCAGTTATCAGTTCGGCACGAACTGGTCGGAGTTCATCCGGCTGACCGGCGGGGTGATCGGGCCGCTGCTGGCCTATGAAGTTCTGACGGCCTTCTTTCTGGAGGCCTCGTTCCTGGGCGTCATGTTGTTCGGCTGGAAGAAGGTCGGGCCGAAGCTGCACTTTACCGCCACGGTGCTCGTGGCCATCGGCACCAGTATTTCCGCTTTCTGGATCCTGTCGGCCAACAGCTGGATGCAGACTCCGCAGGGGTTCCAGATCATGGCGGACGGCCGGTTCGAAGCGGTCGATTACCTCGCGGTCGTCTTCAACCCGAGCTTTCCGACGCGTCTGGCCCACATGCTGCTGGCGGCCTTCCTGACCACCGGACTGGTGGTCGGGGCCGCGTCCGCGTTCCGGCTGCTGAAGGATCGCGCGGCCGGTGTCGCCACCAAGGGATGGAGCGAGAGCCGCATCTCTCTGACCATGGCCGTCGGGCTGATCGCCGTGCTGGCTCCGCTGCAACTGGTGGCGGGTCACGCGTCGGGCGAGGTCGCACACAAATACCAGCCCTCCAAGACGGCGGCGATCGAGGGATACTGGGAAACGAAGGCGGACCAGCCGCTGCACCTGTTCGGCATTCCGGACCGCGAGGCGCAGAAGAACCATTTCGAGGTGTCCATTCCCGGGGTCGGCAACCTGATCCAGGGCGTGCCGAAGGATGAGGTCATCAAGGGACTGGACAGCTGGGCGCGCGAGGATCAGCCGCCGTCCTTCATTCCCTTCTTCGGGTTCAGGATCATGGTGGGTCTGGGGATGCTGATGATCGGGCTGGGCCTGTGGGGCGCGGTGCTGATCTTCAGGAAGCGGCTTTTCGACAGTCCGTGGTTCCTGCGTTTCGCCGTGGCCATGGGACCTGCGGGATTCATCGCCGTCCTGGCAGGATGGATGGTGACGGAGGTCGGGCGGCAGCCTTGGGTCGTCTATGGCGTGCTGAAGACCCGGGATGCGGTTTCGCCCGTGGTGGCGAGCCAGGTGGCGACGTCGCTGATCAGCTATCTGTTGGTGTATTCGATCGTCTTCACGGCCGGAGCCATCTTCATCCTGCGGCTGATGGCAGAGGGGCCCGTGAAGGCGAACCTTGACCCCGGTGCACCGACGGATCGGATGCCAGGCACGCCGATGGCGCGTGCCCCGCATGACGATGCGGCCGAGGACGCGGCGGGCGGCGATGCCTCGCCGCCAGAGGCCGGCGACGACCTGAGGAGGGATCGATGAGCCTGGACCTTCCGCTGATCTGGGCGGGGATCATCGCGTTCGCCGTGCTGCTGTACGTCACGCTGGACGGGTTCGACCTGGGCATCGGCATCCTGTTTCCCTTCGCCAAGTCGAAGGAGGAGCGGGACGTGATGATGAACACCATCGCCCCCGTCTGGGACGGCAACGAGACCTGGCTGGTGCTGGGCGGGGGCGGGCTGCTGGCGGCCTTTCCGCTGGCCTATTCGGTCCTGATGCCGGCGCTGTATCTGCCGATCCTGCTGATGCTGGCGGGGCTGGTGCTGCGCGGCGTGGCGTTCGAGTTCCGCTTTCGCGCGCGGGTGCGGGGCAGGAAGTTCTGGACCCAGATGTTCACGGCCGGATCGATCCTGACGGCGGTGGCGCAGGGACTGGTGCTAGGCGGCTTCATCCAGGGCGTCACGGTGCGCAATGAGCGGTTCGCGGGCGGACAGTTCGACTGGTTCACGCCCTACACCCTGCTTGTCGCGGCAGGGCTGGTGGCCGGTTACGCCCTGCTGGGCGGGGCCTGGCTGATGATGAAGACCAAGGACAATCTGCACGGCGACGCCAAGCGCTGGACGAGCATCAGCGCGATCGTTGTTACGGTGCTGCTGGGCGCGGTCAGCATCGCGACCCTGTTGATACACCCGCGCGTCGCGGCGCGGTGGGGCTTCGACCTGAAGGACGGCTTCGCGCTGGACTGGAGCGCCTTGCTTCCGTTGTTGCCGATTCCGCTGCTGGGTCTGGCCGGCCTGGCCCTGGTGTTCGTCATGTCGATGCGGGGATCGCATCGCTGGCCGTTCGTCGGCGCGATGCTGGTGTTCCTGTCCGGCTATCTGGGGCTGGCGGCGGGGTTCGCGCCCTACATCGTGCCCTATGCGCTGAACTATCGGCAGGCGGCGGCACCGCTGAACTCGCTGGGCTTCATGCTGGTGGGGACGGCGGCGATCGTGCCTTTGATCCTGGCCTACACTGGCTGGGTCTATTGGGTGTTCCGCGGCAAGATCGACGAGGAGGCCGGCTATCATCATTGATCCCGTTCCCCCGCCGGAAGGCGACGAGGCGGCCGGGCCGCTGTGGAAGAAGCTGGCCTGGTTCGTCGGCCTGTGCCTGGCCGGGTCGATCAGCGTCGCGACGGTCGCCTATGTGCTGCGCAGCTTGCCGTTCGGCGGCTGAGGCGCGATGGTCGCGGCCATGTTGCATATCCTCGCATCCCTTCTTCTGATCGCCCAGCAGACCGCGCCGGCGGCCGGTGCTGGCGACCTGACCCGCATGCTGAACGGCGCGCCTCCGGCGGCGACTGCCGCGCCGAGGCCGACGGCGGTCGCACCCACGCCGGCACCGACCAGGACAACGACGGCCCAGCCCGCACCGCGTCCGGCGACAGCTCCGGCTCCGGCTCCGGCTTCTGCCGCGCCCTCGGCGACGGCGGCAGTTGCGCCGACCTCAACTGCGTCCCCGGCCCGCGCGCCGATGTCGTCGGGCGCGAGCGTAGCCCCACGACCGGTCACAGCGCCGGTGCCGACCGCTGCGACGACAACGCCTGCGCCTGTCGAAGCGCCCGTGACGGAAGCTGTCGAGCCGCCGCCGCCCGCGCCTGTGGTGCTGGATGCGCGCGCAGTCGCCGCCCTGCCGTTCACGGTCAGCCTACCGACGGGGTTTTCGATCACCACGGGCCGGCCCGGCCCGGACTTCAACATCTATACGATCCGGCGGGGCGGGCAGCCGTTCGTGATGGTCTATACGGGACCAGCGTCGCAGTTTCCGATCTACTCCGGCGAGATGGTCGAGGCGGGGGGGCGCGCCTCGATCGTGGCGAACGAGGACGGCCGCCGCGTGGCGCTGGAGCATCTGTTCACAAGGACGACCTCGCCGCAGGAGATCCACGTCTGGATCACCAGTCTGGACGGAGCGGACCGGCTGCTGGCCGAGCAGATCGGCCAGTCGGTGGACGCGCGCTGAGACTTCAGGCGCGGCGGACCGGTGTGTCGGTCGGACCCAGCCGGACGCCGCGCTTGCCGGCGAAGACCAGGACCTCCTGACCGTCGGCGGCGGCCCAGCGGCGAAGTTGAGCGTCGTAGGGCGCGCGTCGCCAGTCGTGGGGGCGGGCGGCGTCGCATTCGACGATCAGGCGGGCTCCGCCATTCTCGCTGTGCAGCACGAAGCCGCTGACGGCGGGCTTCCAGGTCTCGTCCAGCGCCTCGGTCAGCAGCCACAGGCAGTTGAAGACGCGACAGTCGCTGGGGCGGTCGTCATAGATGCCGCAGCCGCTGGTCTTGCCGAAGTGGCGACACCAGCGACCGACGGGCTTTTCCAGCGCGGTGACGCCCATCAGCTTGCAGCACAGGCCGCACTCGCCGCAGCTCTTCATCCGGCCTCGGACCAGACGGCGAGCTCGTTGCCGGAGGGATCGACGAAGTGGAACCGTTGACCACCGGGGAAGGCATAGATGGGCCTGACGATGCGGGCTCCGGCCGCCTCGACCTTGGCCAGCATGGCCTGCAGATCGTGGGCGTAGAGGATCGGCAGGGGGGCCTTGGATTGATCGGCGGTGTCGGCATCGAAGCCGCCATCCAGACCCTCACTGAACGCGGCGTAGCTGGGGCCGTAGTCCTGGAAGCTCCAGCCAAAGGCCGTTTCGTAGAAGGCCTTGGTCTCGGACAGGGCCGTGGCGGGCAGTTCGAGATAGTCGAGTTTTCCGTCGCTTCGCATCGTCGTCTCGCTTGAAAAGGCCGCCGACGTCAGGGGTGCCACGGGCGAGCCCGATTGGCAAAGCCTCAGGCCGCGAGCCAGCCATTGCGCCCGCCGAAAGCCTGGACAAGGTCTGGCCAGACGGCGGCGGGCTTGCCGGCGATCAGGCGGATGCCGAAGCCGTGGCCGCCTTCCTGGAACAAATGGGCCTCGGTCGTCACGGTGGCGGCGCGCAGGGTGGCCAGCAGGTTCAGGCTGTTCTCGACCGGCACGGACGGATCATCGACCGCGTGGATCAGGATGGTGGGCGCGACGCCGGTCCAGTCCATCCGCTCCAGCGACCAGGCGGCGATCTGCTCGGGCGTCGGGTTGGCCCCCAGCAGCTGCTCGCGCGAACCGGCATGGACGAAGGGATCGGCCATGGTCGCGACCGGATAGAGCAGGATGTTCAGGTCGGGACGGAAGGACACGCTATCGGCCGCATCGACGGCGTCGTAGGTCGCGTCGCGGCGGGCGGCCAGCAGCCCGGCCAGATGCCCACCCGCCGAGCCACCCAGGCTGGCGATGCGGCTCGGGTCGATGCCGTAGTCAGCCGCGTGGGCGCGGATCAGCCGCATGGCCCGCTGCGCGTCCTGCAAGGGGGCGTTCGGACCGGACGCCCAGCCGTCGGCGGGCAGGCGGTAACGCAGGACGAAACAGGTGACGCCGACGGCCGCGAAGACACGGGCGACGTCCAGACCTTCCTTGTCCACCACCGACCATTTGTAACCGCCACCGGGGATCAGCAGCATGGCCGCGCCATTGGGACGATCCGGCCGCATGACGGTCAGGATCGGGTCGGTGGTGAACTGGGCGAAGCGGTCGTGAAAGGCCGGGTTCGTCGAGCGCTCGGGCACGATGGCGGTGACGGTGACGTTCTCTCCACCCGGGGCACCATTGGGCCAAAGGTGGATGGTCTCGGTCGGATCAGGCGGCGCGACGGCGGGCGTCTGGGCCGACGCGGACACCGGTGTCAGGGCCGGGGCGGCGGAGGCGAGGGCGGCTACGCCCAGCAGGGTACGGCGATCCAGGGTCATGGGGTCAGGCCATCTCGACCGCGACGGCGACCGCTTCGCCCCCGCCGATGCACAGGGACGCCATGCCTTTGGACTGACCGCGCGCCTGCAACGCGGCGATCAGTGTGGTCAGGACGCGGGCGCCGGACGCCCCGATGGGGTGGCCGAGCGCCGTCGCGCCGCCGTTCACGTTCAGCTTGCCGTGGTCGATGCCCATTTCCTGCATGGCGATCATGGGGACGACGGCGAAGGCCTCGTTGATCTCCCACAGGTCGACGTCCTCGACCGACCAGCCGGCCTTCTTCAGCGCCTTCTGCATCGCAGGCACCGGGGCGGTGGTGAACAGGCCGGGCTCGTGGGCGTGGGCGGCGTGGGACACGATCCGGGCGACGACGGGCAGGTTCAGCGCCCTGGCCACGCTCTCGCGCGTCATCACCAGGGCGGCGGCGCCGTCCGAGATGGAGCTGGCATTGGCGGCGGTGATGGTGCCGTCCTTGGAGAAGGCGGGCTTCAGGGTCGGGATCTTCTCGGGCATGGCCTTGCCGGGCTGTTCGTCCTGGGTGACCGTGACGGTACCCTTTCGACCCGCGACCTCCACCGGTGTGATCTCGGCTTCGAAGGCACCGGTCTCGATGGCCTTCAGCGCGCGGCTGAGGCTTTCCAGCGCATAGGCGTCCTGGGCCTCGCGCGTGAATTGATAGGTCTGGGCCGAGTCCTCGGCGAAGTTGCCCATCAGCTTGCCGGGCGTATAGGCGTCCTCCAGGCCATCCATGTACATGCTGTCGACGATGACATCGTGGCCGATGCGGGCACCGCCCCGGTGCTTGGTCATCAGGTAGGGGGCGCCGGTCATCGACTCCATGCCGCCTGCGACGATGATGTCCGCGCTGCCGGCCGCCAGGCTGTCGGACGCCATCATGACGGCCTGAAGACCCGATCCGCACATCTTGTTCACGGTGGTGGCCTCGACATGCTGTCCCAGGCCCGCGCCGATCGCGGCCTGACGCGCCGGGGCCTGGCCGAGCCCGGCGGGCAGGACGCAGCCCATGTAGATCTGCTCGATCCTGGCGGGATCCAGGCCGGCGCGTTCGACGGCTGCCTTGACCGCCGTGGCACCCAGTTCGGTCGCCTTGACCCCGCTGAGCGCACCCTGGAAGCCGCCCATCGGCGTGCGGGCGAAGGAGACGATGACGACGGGATCGGACATGGGACGCTCTCGATTTCGATGCGGAGGATGTAGCGCCGGGCGACGCGGATTGCGAGGGGCCGCTGCGACCCTGCGTCTTTCCGAAGGTGTCCATTTCCGGGCGTGGGCAGGAGACAGGCAGGGTCGGCCCGCGCTAAACCGCCGTCATGACCACCGACACTTCCGGCCTGAGCCAGCTCGGCCAGCATACCGTACAGCCCACGACGCCCGAGACGGCGGTGCTGGAGCGCGTGCCCAACCCGCATCCCGACACCCTGTATCTGGCCCGGTTCACCGCGCCGGAGTTCACCAGCCTGTGTCCCGTCACGGGCCAACCGGATTTTGCGCACATCGTCATCGACTATGCGCCGGGCGACTGGCTGGTCGAGTCCAAGTCGCTGAAGCTCTACCTGACCGCCTTCCGCAATCACGGGGCCTTCCACGAGGATTGCACCGTCGCCATCGGCAAGCGGATCGCAGACCTGCTCCAGCCGCGCTGGCTGCGCATCGGCGGCTACTGGTATCCGCGCGGCGGCATCCCGATCGACGTCTTCTGGCAGACGGGCACCCCGCCGGAAGGGCTGTGGCTGCCCGACCAGGGCGTGCCGACCTATCGCGGGCGGGGGTGAGCCCGCCGCGCCGACTTCCCTGGGAAGTCTGGGGCCGTCGTCAGCTAGACGGCCTGCAGGTCCGGGCCGACAGCGCGGCGTGGAGCCGGTTCGCCTTCGCCTTTCTGATGTTCGGGATCAAGCAGGCCTATGCCTGTCTGTTCGGCGGGGCGATGCTGGGATTGATCCTGGCGACGTTCCTGCTGTGGCCGGACGATGCGCCCGTGTCGCGGTATGACTTCCTGGTGGTCGGGGCGGTGCTGATCCAGATCGCGATGCTGGCCTTGAAGCTGGAAAGCTGGGCCGAGGCGCGGGTGATCCTGCTGTTCCATATCGCGGGCACGATCATGGAGCTGTTCAAGACGGCGCACGGGTCGTGGGTCTATCCGGAGGACTCCGTGCTGCGGATCGGGGCGGTGCCGCTGTTCTCGGGCTTCATGTATGCGGCGGTGGGCAGCTATATCGCGCGGGTGCAGCGGATCTTTCACATCCGGGTGCGGGGCTATCCGCCGGTGTGGACGACCTGGGTGCTGGCGGTGGCGATCTACGTCAACTTCTTCGCCCACCACTGGCTGCCGGACATTCGGCTGGCGTTGTTCGCGGCGACGGCCCTGCTGTTCGGGCGAGGATTGTTCTGGTTCACGGCGAACCGGACGCGGCTGAGGATGCCGCTGCTGCTGGGATATTTCCTGGTGGCGCTGTTCATCTGGTTCGCGGAGAACCTGGGCACGCTGGGCCGGGCCTGGGCCTATCCGGGGCAGGAGGCGGGGTGGCAGATGGTGTCGGTGTCCAAGCTGGGGAGCTGGTTCCTGCTGATGATCATCTCGGTGGTGATGGTATCGCTGGTCCACCGGCCGGAGGAGGAACCGCGATGAGCGACGGATGGCAGCAATCGGCCGATGCCTGGGTCGCGTCGCAGGGTGACGAGGGCGACTTCGGGCGGCGCTGGGTCATGGATGCGCCCATGCTGGAGCGGGTGCGGATGCGGCCCTATCGGCGGGCGCTGGATGTCGGCTGTGGCGAGGGGCGGTTCTGCCGGATGCTGAAGGCGGAGGGGGTGACGGCGGTCGGTATAGACCCGGCCCCGGCGCTTATCGATCATGCACGCGCGCGCGATCCCGAGGGCGACTATCGCGTCGAAGCGGCCGAGGCGCTGGGGTTCGAGGATGGGTCGTTCGATCTGGTGGTCAGCTATCTGTCGCTGATCGACATTCCAGATGTGCGCGCCGCGATCGCGGAGATGGCGCGGGTGCTGGCCCCGGGAGGTCGGCTGCTGATCGCCAATCTGGCCAGCTACAATTCCGCAGCCGACGCGAACGACCTGGGGTGGGCGACGCTGTCGGACGGGCAACGGGTCCATGCGATGGACCATTATCTGGAGGAGAAGGCCGCGTGGATCGCCTGGAAGGGCATCCGCATCCAGAACCACCACCGGCCGCTGAGCACCTACATGACATTGCTGCTGGATCAGGGTCTGACCCTGACGCACTTCGCCGAACCCCGCGCGAATGCGGACGGCGACCCGGTGCGGGCGGCGCACTATGACCGCGCGCCGTGGTTCATGCTGATGGAGTGGGCGAAGTCCTAGGGCAGGGTCGTGGTCAGGGCCGCGACGTCGGGGCGCTCGCGCTCCAGCGGGGGTTCGGCCGCTGTCCCGATGTGGATGAAGCCCGCGACCTTTTCGCCGGCACGCACGCCGAACAGCGGCAGGGCGTCGTCGTCATAGCTGTACCAGTCGGTGATCCAGCTGGAGGAAAACCCAAAGGCAGACGCGGCGTGTTCCAGGTTCATGCAGACGGCACCCGCCGACAATTCCTGCTCCCAGACGGGCTTGGACGCCGGTGCCGCCGTGGAGATCACCAGAACCGTGGTCGGGGCGGCCGTCAGCTTGGCCAGGACGGCCGTGGCCTTGCCGGGCAGGCCCTTTTCCACCGCCATCACCGCCAGGCGCTCGGCGATCTCGGCGCGGGTCTGGCGGCCCAGGACAACGAAGCGCCAGGGCGTCAGCTTGCCATGGTCGGGCGAGCGGGCGGCCAACGTCAGCAGGGTGTGGATTTGCGTCGGGCCGGGGCCGGGCTCGATCAGGGCCTGGGCCGGAGCGGAGCGGCGGGTCGCCAGCCGCGCCAGCATCTCCACCGACCGGATCGGCAGGGGCAGGGGAGCACCGAGTTCAACGGGTCTGGGCAGGGTATCAGGCATGGTCTCAAGCTAGGCGACGACACGCTTTCGCGCCATAGCTGACGCCATGAGCGACCACGACCCCTTCAGCGAGGACCGCCCCGTTCCAGCCTGGGCCGAGGGGTTGCCCACGCCTGTCCCCTGGCAGGATCTGGGTCATACGGTGGTGCACGAGACGGCCTGGATGAAGGTGACCGAGCATGACGCGGTGGCTCCGACCGGGCGTCAGGCGAAGTACGGCGTGCTGCGGTTCAGGAACGTGGCGACGGGGGTGCTGCCGGTCCACACGGACGGCACGGTGACCCTGGTGGGGCAGGCGCGCTTCGCGCGGGCCAACTATTCCTGGGAGATGCCGGAGGGTGGCGCGCCGTTCGACGAAGACCCGCTGCAAGGTGCCATGCGCGAACTGGCCGAGGAGGCGGGGCTGGAGGCCCGGTCGTGGAAGCGTGCGCTGGCGATCGAGGTGTCGAACTCCATCACCGACGAGATCGGCCTGACCTGGATCGCCTGGGACCTGAGCCCGGTCCCACTCGATCCCGATCCGACCGAGGTGATCACCGTCGTGCGGGTGCCCTTCACCCAACTGCTGAGGGAGATCGAGCGCGGGGCGATCCTGGATTCCTTCACGGTGGCGACGGCGTATCGCGCCTACCATATGGCGCGAGAGGGGCTGCTGCCGGGCTGGCTGGCGCACGCCATGCTGACACGGGTATGATGGGCGAATGGAGCCGGTGATGCACAAGCTGGAAGTGGTCGCGTCCCCGGACAGCCTGTGGAGCCAGCTGCGCGCCTCGGCCGAGGCGGCGGCGCGTCACGAGCCGCATCTGGGGTCGCTGATGAACGCGACGATCCTGTCGCACCTCGACCTGGCCAATGCCCTGAGCTTCCAGATCGCGCGCAAGATCGGCGATGCGGAGCTGGCCCCCATGAGCGTGCGAGAGGTCTGTGCCTTCGCCTTCTGGTCGGACCCCGGCATCGTCGCCTCGGCGGAGGCGGACCTTCAGGCGGTGGCGGAACGCGACCCGGCGATCAAGTCGCTGTTGCAGCCGTTCCTGTACTTCAAGGGATTCCAGGCCCTGCAGGCTTGGCGCGTGGCCCACTGGCTGTGGGGTCAAGGGCGCGAAACGCTGGCCTTCCATTTCCAGAGCCGGATTTCGGAGCTGTTCCAGCTGGACATCCATCCGGGCGCGCAGATCGGGTCCGGCATCTTCCTCGATCACGGCACGGGCATCGTCATCGGCGAGACTGCGGTGATCGGCGACGAGGTGTCGATGCTGCACGGCGTGACCCTGGGCGGGACCGGGGCCGAGCGCGGCGACCGCCACCCCAAGATCGGCAAGGGCGTCCTGCTGGGTGCCGGGGCCAAGGTGCTGGGCAATATCGTGGTCGGAGACTACGCCAAGGTGGCGTCCGGATCGGTTGTGCTGAAGCCCGTGCCCGCAGGCTGCACGGTGGCGGGGGTGCCTGCGCGGCTGGTCAACTGTCCGACCGACGCGACGCCCGCGCGGACCATGGATCATACCCTGGCCGACATCGTTTATGACTTCGTGATCTGAAGGCCGGGGTTTCCTTACGGGAGCTGCTTCTCTAGGGTCCGCCGCTCATTTCCAGACCACCGAGGCCCGCCATGAACGACGCTGACATGAAGCGTATCGAGACCCACCTGAAGCGAACCTTCAACACGGGCGGCATCATCGTGAAGGCTCGGGCCAAGGTGAACGACTCGGCCGAAGTCTATGTCGGCGACGAGTTCATCGGCGTCGTCTTCGAGGACGAAGACGAGGACGGCAGCTTCATGTTCGAGATGGCGATCCTGGCCGAGGACCTGCCCGCCGACTGATCGGCCCTTCAGGACCAGACATGAAGACGCCGGGCAGTGCGAACTGCCCGGCGTTTCGCATTTCAGGATCGATCAGCGCTTGCCGAAGATCGCGTCGGCCAGCTTGTCGAAGAACCCCTTCTTGGCTTCGGGAGCCTTGGGCGCGGGCGGTGTCACCGGGGCGGCGGCGCTCGAGGCCGGCGTCACGGCCGGCTTGCTTGCAGGGGTCGGCACAGGCGCGACGGCGGGCTTGGCTGCGGTGGTCGTTGCAGCCGGCTTGGCCGCGGGTTTCGGCGCAGCGGCCTTCGGATCAGCCGTCTTGGGAGCGGACGTCTTCGGCGCAGCCTTGGCGGCAGGAGCCTTCGCGGCCGCCTTCGGAGCGGGCTTGGCAGTGGCCTTCTGAGCCGGTGCCTTCGGAGCAGGGGCCGAAGTCTTTGCGGCCTTCGGTGCGGCGGCCTTGGTGGCCGGCTTGGTCGCGGGAGCCTTGGCAGCGATTGCCTTGACCGCAGGTGCCTTCGCCGCCGGGGCTTTCGCCGTGGTCTTGGGTGCCGGAGCCTTGGCGGCAGCGGTCTTAACCGCAGGGGCCTTGGCCGGTTTCGCAGCGGTCGTCTTGACCGGAGCGGCTGCCTTTGCGGCGGTAGCGGTCTTCGCGGCGCTCGACTTCGGCGCCGGTTTAGGCTTGGAAGCGGCGGACGCCTTCGGCGACGCAGTAGACGGTGACTTGGCCATGTATTCCCCGACCCCTCGGTTGGAACGATCGCGACCGATGCGGGAGAGCACGGCCGCAAACTCAATAGTATCGATTCGCAATGATACCGGTGTTTGAATAAATGTCCCACAACCCCGTCCAGATTGTCGCCCGCGGCTCGCGTGCTGCTGCCGAAGCCGCCGCGGAGGCCATCGATTCCGATATCCTGCTGGAAGGCGCGACCTATTCGATCCTGGAAGAGGACGAGGATCGCGACGTCTGGCGCATCGACGCCTTCCCGACATCGGAGGAGGAGGTCGAGGCCCTGACCGCGCGGCTGGCGGAGCACCCCGGTGTGACGGTCAAGGTCGAACCGCTGGCCGACGCCGACTGGCTGGCCATGTCGCTGTCGGGCCTGCCGCCGGTCCGGGCGGGCCGGTTCTTCGTCTATGGGGCGCACGACCAGGGACGCGTGCCGCCCAATGCCGTGAACCTGAAGATCGACGCGGGCGCCGCGTTCGGCACCGGGCATCACGGGACGACCGTCGGATGCCTGGTCGCCTATGACGAACTGCTGAAGCGCGAGCGGTTCGAGAAGGTGCTGGACGTCGGTTGCGGCACCGGCGTGCTGGCCATCGCGGCGGCGCGGACCGGCGCGGCCCTGGCGGTCGGCACCGACATCGACGCGCCCTCGGTTCGCATCGCCAACGAGAACG
Source organism: Brevundimonas sp. P2_A6 (assembly GCF_056404975.1). NCBI lineage: Bacteria > Pseudomonadati > Pseudomonadota > Alphaproteobacteria > Caulobacterales > Caulobacteraceae > Brevundimonas > Brevundimonas sp. P2_A6. The sequence goes on from NZ_JBFUCZ010000001.1 coordinate 563,677, forward strand.
CCAGGCTGAACCAGGCCCATGCGAAGTTCGTCCACGCCTCGGGCCTGAACGACATCAAGGTTCGGGCGGGCGCGCCCTATGACCTGGTGTTCGCCAACATCCTGGCCCCGCCGCTGGTCGCCCTGTCGCAGGACATCAAGATGAGCCTGCGTATTGGAGGCGTGGCGATTCTGTCGGGCCTGTTGCGGACGCAGGAGCGGCGCGTCTCGGCCGCCTATCTGTCGCGCGGCTTCCGGCTGGAACGCCGCATCCACCGGGATGCCTGGAGCGCCCTGGTGCTGAGGCGGATGGGGTAAGCGGAACCGCGACCAAGCGCCGCCGTTACGCTGGCTCAATGGAGGGACTTTCCGTGAGCCAGTACGACAACGACCCGAACCGCATTCCGCCCGAGCGCATCGTCGTCAGCGAGCCGGTGTATACAGAGACCGTGGTCGTTCGACGGGAATCCAGCACTGGCTGGTGGATCGCGGGTGGTCTGGCCGCCGTCGTCCTGATTGCCGTGTTCTGGATTCTGGCCAACCGTGGCGGCACGGATGACACCGAGGCCCAGCTGGCCCAGGCGCAGGCTGATGCGGCAGCCGCCCAGGCCCAGGCCGACCAGGCGGTGTTGCAGAGCCAGATCACCGGGGCTCAACAGAGCGTGGACATGGCGCGCATGGATGCCGCCCGCGCCCAGGCCGAAGCCATCCGCGCCACCAGCGAGGCGCGCGCTGAACAAGCCCGTGCCGCCAGCCAGCCGCCCGTCGTCATCGAACGCCGCGTCGAGGTCCCGGTGCCGACCCCTGCACCGACCCCGTCATCGAGTGGCGTCGCGACGGTGACCACGACCACGCCCCAGCCCTAACAGCCGGCATATCTCCCTCCCCAACGAGGGGAGGGAGATGATATGGCGATCCGATGCGCCAGACCTTCGATGAAACCACCTCTCCGTCCTTCGGAGCACAGCACCTGCCGCTTGTCCGGGCCGCGATGGCCGAGCAGGGGCTGGACGGGTTCCTCGTCCCGCATGAGGACGAGCACCAGAACGAATATCTGCCCGCCGCCAACGATCGGCTGGCCTGGCTGACCGGCTTCACCGGGTCCGCAGGCGCGGGCGTGGTGATGAAGGACAGGGCCGCCGTCTTCGCGGATGGCCGCTACACCGTCCAGGTCCGGGCCCAGGTGGACGCGAACCAGTTCGAGATCCTCGATCTCGTCGAGGGCGGAGTGCCCGCCTATCTGGAGCGCGCGCCGAGTGGGGCGGTGATCGGTTATGATCCGCGCCTGCACAGCCCCGATGCTCTGGCCCGATTGAAACGCGCCTCGGCCAGGGCCGGTGCGACGCTGAAGCCTGTGGATCAGAACCCCGTCGACGCGGCCTGGGCCGATGCACGCCCTCCCCAGCCTATGGCCCCGGTCGTGCCGCACGAGGACCGCTATTCCGGCGAAACCAGTGCGTCGAAGCGTGCCCGTATCGGGGCGGCGATCGCGGAGGCGGGGGCAGAGGCCTGCGTGCTGACCGCGCCGTCGTCGATCGCCTGGCTGTTCAATGTCCGGGGCGGCGACGTGATCCGTTCGCCCCTTCCGCTGGCCCAGGCGATCATCGCGGCCAACGGCACGGCCATGCTGTTCCTCGATCCCGCCAAGGTGACGAACGCACTGCCCGGCTGGCTGGGCGATGACGTGACCCTGATGAACCCCGACGCGCTTCCTCAGGCGCTGGAGGGGATGAAGGGCGTGCGCGTGCTGATCGATCCGGCGCAGTCGTCCGCCTGGTATTTCGATCGGCTGGCCCTGGTCGGGGCGACGGTGGTCAAGGGCATGGACCCCTGCGCCATCCCTCGCGCGGCCAAGAACGCGGTCGAAATCGAGGGCAGCCGGCAGGCCCATATCCGCGACGGAGCGGCGCTCGCGCGTTTTCTGCACTGGGTCGATACGGTCGCTCAGGTCGAGCTGCCGGACGAGCGCGGCGTGGTCGAGGCGCTGGAGCGGTTCCGCGAGGAGACCGGCGCGCTGAAGGACCTCAGCTTCGACACCATCGCGGGCGTCGGGCCGAACGCCGCCCTGCCGCATTACAAACCCGTGACGCGCACGATCCGTCGGATGGTGCCGGGGTCGCTGCTGCTGGTGGACGGCGGCGGGCAGTATCTGGACGGCACCACCGACGTGACCCGGACGATGGCGATCGGCGACCCTGACGCCGACCAGCGCCGCATGTTCACCCTGGTGCTGAAGGCCCACATCGCCATGGCCGTGATCCGCTTTCCGGCGGGCACGACGGGGCACCAACTTGATGCCCTGGCGCGGGCACCGATGTGGATGGCGGGCCTCGACTACGACCACGGCACGGGCCACGGCGTCGGCAGCTATCTGGGCGTCCACGAGGGGCCTCAACGGATCGCCAAGGCGGTGAACACCCAACCCCTCCTGACCGGCATGATCCTGTCCAACGAGCCCGGCTATTACCGCGAAGGCCACTGGGGCATCCGCATCGAGACCCTGCAGGTGGTGACCCCGCCCCAGCCGATCCCCGGCGGGGAGCGGCCCATGCACGGGTTCGAGCAGCTGACCTTCGCGCCGCTGGACCGGCGGCTGATCGACGTCGACCTGCTGACGGCCGACGAACGGGCCTATGTGGACGCCTATCACGCCGAGACCCTGGCCAAGGTCGGACCGCTGCTGGACGCAGAGGTCCGGGGCTGGCTGGAGCGGCAGTGCGCGCCGCTTTGAGAGCAGGCTGGTGTGTGGTAGACGTCGTTCTACCATGCTGAACATCAAGAACCCCGAAACGCATCGGCTGGCCAAGGAACTGGCGGCTAGACGCGGCGATAGCCTCACCGGTGTCGTCACCTATGCCTTGCGCGAGCAGCTGGCGCGGGAGCCGGAGGTGCCAGCCAAGGCGAGCCGCGAAGAGGTGATGGCGTTGCTTGTCGAGATGCGAAAGCATCTTCGACCGCTGGAGCCCGGCGAGGACGCGACGGCCTTTCTCTACGATCCCGAGACGGGAATACCCGGTTGATCGTCGATAGTTCGGCATTGGTCGCGATCATCTTCGACGAGCCCGAAGGTGCCGCCCTGTTCGAACAGCTGATGTCCGGGACGCCCAGAATTTCGGCCGCCACATATTTCGAAAGCGGAATGGTCATCGATCGAAAGGCTGAAAACGACTTTCCCGCGCTCGCCTTCGAGCGATTGATGGCGATGACCCGGTTGGAGATCGTGCCCGTCACGCATGAGCAGGCGGTTATGGCGCGCGCGGCCTATCGCACGTTCGGCAAGGGCAACCATCCGGCGTCCCTCAACTTCGGTGACTGCTTCGCCTATGCCTTGGCCAAGGAGGCTGGGGAGCCGTTGCTGTTCAAGGGCAATGACTTCGCGCAAACCGACATCGTTTCGGCGGTCTGACCTTGCGGAGGGACGCAGCGGTCACGACCTGAGCGTTTCCAACGACACGCAGGAGCACGCCCCATGAAGACCCGTCGTCTCGGACCGAACGGTCCCGAAGTTTCCGCCGTGGGCCTGGGCTGCATGGGGATGAGCGCCTTCTATGGCGCGCCGTCGGACGAGGCGACCGCGACCGGCGTCCTGCACCGCGCGCTGGAGCTGGGCGTCACCCTGTTCGACACGGCCGAGATGTACGGCCCCTACACGAACGAGGAACTGCTGGGCCGGGCCTTCGCCGGCAAGCGGGACCGCATCTTCCTGGCGACCAAATTCGGCATCGGCTACAACGCCGAGCGCACGGCGCTGAAGGTCGACGGGTCGCCGGTCAATGTGCGCCGTGCGATCGAGGGCAGCCTGAAGCGGCTGAACACCGACCACGTCGACCTGTATTACCTGCACCGCGTCGATCCCGACACGCCGATCGAGGAGACGGTGGGCGCGATGGCCGAGCTGGTGACCGAGGGCAAGGTGCGGTTCCTGGGCCTGTCGGAGGCCGCGCCCGAGACGCTGAGGAAGGCGCACGCCACCCATCCGATCACGGCGCTGCAGACCGAATATTCGCTGTGGTCGCGCGAGCCCGAGGACGCGATCCTGAAGACCTGCGCCGAACTGGGCATCGGCTTCGTGCCCTACAGCCCGCTGGGGCGCGGCTTCCTGTCGGGCGACATCAAGTCGATCGACGATCTGGAGGAGAACGACTTCCGCCGGACCAATCCGCGCTTCATGGGCGAGAATTTCCAGAAGAACATCGACCTGGTGAACGCAGTGACGGCCATCGCCACCGACAAGGGCGTGACGGCGGCGCAGCTGGCGCTGGCCTGGGTGCTGGCACAAGGCGAGCATCTGGTGCCGATCCCGGGCACGCGGCGGATCAAGACGCTGGAGGACAACGTGGCCTCGGCGGACATCGAGCTGACGCCAGACGATCTGGCGCGGATCGAGGCGGTCTTCCCCAAGAACGCCGCCGTCGGCGATCGCTATGCTCCCGCCGGTCGAGCGGCGCTGAACCGCTAGGTCAGCGCCGCGGCCACGGTCAGCGCACCCGCGTCCAGGTCTGGTTGCGGCACAGGGGGGCGATGACGCAGCCCCGCAGGTTCAGGGTGTTGGCGTTGGTCAGGGTGATGGTGCCGCGATAGGTCCGCCCGTCGGCCGGATTGTAGACCGAGCCCCCGCGCCATTCGGTCGGGCCGCCGGTGAAGCCGGACAGCATTTGCACGCCCTGAATCCGGCGCGTCCGCAGCGCCCGGTTGGAGTTGTTCTCGTCCAGCAGGTTCGGGTTGGTGCGGATATTGTTCGACGTCACCAGGGTGCCGCACAGGGCCGGGCCGCACCGCGCGATGCGCACTTGCCCGCCGTTGGTGGGGGTTTGCCAAAGGCCGGTCGGGTCCGCGCTCTGGGCGTTGGCCACGCCGGTCAGGGCCATGGCGGCGAGGGCGAGGGGCAGCAGTCGGCGAATCATTTCGGGTACTCCACAAGACGTCGCAGAATGCATCGAGATCAGGCGTTTTGTTGACACGGAGTGTGTTTTCATCCCGGGAAGACAGGCGCGATGTCTGCGGCTAAGCTTGGATGTCTACTCAGAACGAAGCCGCGAGCCAGACCATGACCGGACCGGGTAAACAGCGCAGCCGGCGGCCGTCCATCGCCGGGGTCCTGGCGCTAGCCTGTCTTTGCCTGGTCGCCGCCTGTGGCGGCTCTGGAGGGGGCGGTGGCCAGGGCGTGGCTCCGGCGCCCCCCGGACCGGCCGCGAGCCCGGACTTTTCCACGGTGAAGGCGACCATCGATCGCTTTTCGGTGCCCGATGTAGCAATCGTGATCGGCGACGCGAACGGGGCGATCTATCGCTATCAGAGGGGTTCCATGGCCGCCGACCGGCCGGTGTACATCGCGTCGGCCAGCAAGCTTCTGCTGGGGCTCAGCGCCTGGCTGCTGGTCGAGGACGCAACTTTGTCGCCATCGACGCGGGCCGAGGCCCTGATTGATTTCTGGGCGCGCCAGCCGACGGATGAGCGCAGCCGGGTGACGCTGGAGCAGCTGTTCGCCTTCACCTCGGGTTTCAACGGCACGGCGGAGCAGGCCAGTTGCATCGGCGACGCAGGCTTCAGCCTGCGCGACTGCGTCAGGCAGATCCACGACGGTGGCCTGGACACCCTGCCGGGCGAGAGCTTCAACTATGGCAACGAGCACATGCAGATCGCCGCCTTGATGATGATCAACGCGCGCAACCAGGGGATCGATACGATCATGCGCCAGCGCCTGCTGGACCCGCTGGGCGTCAGTCGCGAGACGCGATACTCGCAAGGCTCAGGCGACAACCCGACCTATTCCGGCGGCATGCGCTCGACGGGGGATGATTACGGGCGCGTGCTGGGGGCCGTGCTGAAGGGCGACATCCTGAAGGATCGCGCCGGATTTCTGGCCGACCGCGTCGGTGCCCGGCCCACGGCAACCGTGCCGAACGCGATCAGCGCCAACCGCCTGAGCTGGCACTATGGCTGGGGCTTCTGGAAAGAATGCGCGGGCGCGGCCTATGTCGCGGCCTGCGATGCGGCCCCGATCATTTCCTCGGCGGGGGCGTTCGGCTTCACGCCCTGGATCGACTTCGGGCGAGGTTACTGGGCCGTGATCGTCATGGAGGAGCCGCTGAACCGCGGCTATGATCCGGCGCAGCTGTCCCTCGCGCTGGAACAGCAGCTGCAGCCCCAGATCGCCGCCGCTCTGGGGCGTTAGCCTCCGATCAGGGCCAGCCATTCGTCCTCGGTCAGGACGGCGACGCCAAGCCTTTGCGCCTCGGCCAGCTTGGACCCGGCCCCCGGCCCGGCGACAAGATAGTCGGTCTTCTTGGACACCGAGCCGGACACCTTGGCGCCGAGGCTTTCGGCGCGCGCCTTGGCCTCGTCGCGGGTGAAGCGTTCCAGGCTGCCTGTGAAGACGACGGTCTTGCCGGCGACGGGGGTGTCGGACTTGGGGCGTTCGGCGTCCACGACGGTGGTCAGCTCGGCGAGCAGGGCGTCGACGACGGCGCGGTTGTGCGGCTCGTGGAAGAAGTCGGCGATGGCGCGGCCGGCGACGGGGCCGACGCCGGCGATGCCCGCGATCTCGCCGAGCGTCAGCGACGGACCGTCCTCGCGGGCGATGCGGGCCAGTTCGACGACAGCGGGCCAGTCGGCGGCCAGCGGCGCGAGGGCGCGACGGGCGGGGGCGGCTATGCCGGGGAAGGCGAGGGCCAGCTTCTGGTCGATGGGGGCCTCTGGCCAGGGATCGGCCGACGACAGGTCGGCGGCGGCCATCACCGACAGGGTGCGGGGGGACACGCCGTGGCCTTCGGCCAGCCGGGTCCATTCGGGCGAGGGGATGCCCGACGCGGCCTCAAGGGCGGCGGCGTGGAAGCTGTTCCAGTCGCCGAAATGGCGGGCCAGCAGCAGGGAGGTCTGGTCGCCGATGTCGCGGATGCCGAGGCCGAAGATCAGTCGTTCCAGGGCGATGACCCGGCGGGCGTCGATGCCCGCGACCAGGTTCCTCACGCTGGTCTCGCCATAGCCGTCCTCCGCCCGCAGCTTGTCCAGTTTTTCGGCATCGCGAGCCAGGCGGAAGATGTCGGCCGGTTCCCTGATCCAGCCGCGTTCGTGGAAGGCGATCAGCTGCTTCTCGCCGAGGCCCTCGATGTCGAAGGCGCGGCGCGAGACGAAATGCTTCAGCCTTTCGATCAGCTGAGCGTCGCAGACCAGGCCCCCCGTGCAGCGGCGGCGCACGTCGTCGCCCTCACGCACCGCCTCGGACCCGCAGACGGGGCAGTGGGTCGGGAAGGCATAGGGGATCGCGTCGGCGGGGCGTTTGTCCAGGACGACCGAGACGATCTGGGGGATGACGTCGCCCGCGCGTTGCAGCACGACGGTGTCGCCGATACGGACGTCCTTTCGGGCGATCTCGTCCTCGTTATGCAGGGTGGCGTTGCGGACGACGACCCCGCCGACCGTGACGGGGTGCAGTCGGGCGACAGGGGTCAGGGAGCCGGTGCGGCCGACCTGGATGTCGATGCCCTCCAGCACCGTGGTGGCCTGTTGCGCAGGAAACTTGTGGGCGATCGCCCAGCGGGGGCTGCGCGAGACGAAGCCCAGGCGGGCCTGCCAGTCCAGCCGATCGACCTTGTAGACCACGCCGTCGATGTCATAGCCGAGACCGGCGCGGTCGGTCTCCAGCCCGCGATAGACCTCGATCAGGCCGTCGGCGCCCTCGACCCGGACCGAGCGCGGATTGACGGGAAAGCCCCACCGCTCGAACGCCTTCAGGGCGTCGCCTTGCGTGTCGGCGAACGGCTCCGAGGTCTCGCCCCAGGCGTAGGCGAAGAAGCGCAAGGGGCGGGCGGCGGTGACGCCCGGATCGATCTGGCGCAACGATCCGGCGGCGAAGTTTCGGGGGTTCGCATAGGTGCGCCGGCCGTTCACCTCTGCCTCGGCATTGAAGGCGGCGAAGGCGTCGTTGGGGGCATAGACCTCGCCGCGCACCTCGATCCGCGCGGGCCAGCCGGAGCCCTTCAGGCGATGCGGAATGTCTTTGAGCGTCTTCAGATTGGCGGTGATGTCCTCGCCCGCCCGCCCGTCGCCGCGCGTCGCCCCCTGGACCAGAATGCCGTTCTCATAGCGAAGATTGGCCGACAGGCCGTCGATCTTGGGCTCGGCGGTGAAGGCGACGACCGCGTCAGTCGGCAGGTTCAGGAACCGGCGGATACGAGCGACGAAGTCGGCCACGTCGCCCGCGTCGAAGGCGTTGTCCAGCGACAGCATCGGCACGCCGTGGCGCACCTCCGTGAACTGGCTGGAGGCGGGCGCGCCGACCTTCAGCGACGGCGAATCGGGGCGGACAAGGGCGGGGAACCGCGTCTCGATCGCCAGGTTCCTGGCCTTCAGGGCGTCGTAGTCGGCGTCCGAGATCGTGGGGGCCGCCTCGGCATAGGCGGCGTCATGGGCGGCCATTTCGGCAGCGAGACGGGCCAGTTCGGCCTTGGCCTGGGATTGGGTCAGGGAGTCTACGGGGGGCAGGGCCATGGGGTCGGTTTAGCATCGCCCGCCGACCTCGCCAGCCCGGCGCGATGACAGGAAGTTAATCTGACGCGCGTGAAACAGACGTCTATTCCGGTCTGGATCCATCAGGAGACCTCATGTCCCTCTCGTTCCGTGCCCTGGCCGTGACCACCGCCGCGATCCTGCTGTCGTCTTGCGCGGCGATGAACGAGGCAGAGACGCCCGTCGCGCCGGAAGCGTCGGCCACGACGTCCTACGACCAGCTGCTGGCCGATGTCCGCATCCTGTCGGCCGACGACATGGAGGGGCGCGACACCGGCAGCGCGGGCGGAGCGCGGGCCCGGGCCTATATCGTCTCGCGGCTGGAGGCGATGGGGATTGCGGCACCGCCGGTCGGACGTCTGCAGCCGTGGAGCGCGCAAGGGCGGACGCGCGAGGGACCCAGAACCTACAACGGCGTCAACATCCTGGGCCTGGTCGAGGGGACGCGGGTGTCGGACCGCTACATCGTCGTCACCGCCCACTACGACCATGTCGGGATCAGCGAAGGCCAGATCTACAACGGGGCGGACGACAACGCCTCGGGCGTGGCGACGATGCTGGAAATCGCCGCGCGATTGAAGGCCGCGCCGCCCGAGCACAGCGTGATCTTCGTCGCCTTCGACGGCGAGGAGCACGGGCTTCTGGGGGCCAAGCATTTCGTCCAGGCCCCGCCGGTGCCGCTGTCGTCGATCGCCCTGAACCTGAACTTCGACATGACGTCGCGAGCCGAGACCGACGGCCACCTGTGGGTCACCGGCACCTATCAGAACCCGGGCTTCCGGCCCGTCCTGGAAAGCATTCCCGCGAGCGGCACAGTGTCGCTGGCCTTCGGCAAGGACACGCCACAGGACACGGGCACGGACAACTGGGTACAGGCCTCGGACCAGGGCCCATTCTTCTCGGCGGGCGTGCCGTTCCTGTATCTGGGCGTCGTCGATCATCCCGACTACCACCGGCCATCGGACGACTTCGAGCGCATCACGCCGACGGCCTTCGCCAGTTCGACGGAGCTGGCCGTTTCCGCCTTCCGGGCGCTGGACCAGTCGCTCGACCGCTAACCGCAGGCGATTTTCAGTCGCAAAGATAGAACTTGCACGTCATCGCCGTTTCGCGTTTCCGTCCGGAAAGTGACCGGGACATGACATGACCGTGACGACCACCAATGCGTTCGACCTGCAGCGCATTCAGCTGATCCGGAAGTGGGTCCTGGGCATCGCCCTGCTGGCCGCCGTCGGACTGGCTTTTGTGTCTTCCTCGCCCTGGGTGAATCAACCGCTGTCGGAGGGTATCGAGGCGTTCGGGCTTGGGGCCATCGTCATCAGTATCGTCGGGCGGGCCTGGTGCTCGCTGTATATCGGCGGGCGCAAGAAGGCCGAGATCGTATCGACCGGCCCCTATTCGATCAGCCGCAATCCTTTGTATGTGTTCAGCTATTTCGGTGCGTTCGGTGTGGGGGCCCAGACGGGCAGCTTCAGCATGGGCGTGCTGTTCGTTCTGATCGCCGTGGCGGTGTTCCACTTCACCATCCGGCAGGAGGAAGCCTGGCTGACCGCCGAATTCGGCGATCCCTACCGCGCCTATATGGCCCGGACGCCGCGTCTCGGCCCCGATTTCGGGAAATGGCAGGACAATATCGAGCTGACGGTTCGGCCGCAGTTCTTCCTGACGACGATTCGCGATGGGCTGGTCTTTCTGCTGGCCGTTCCGATCTTCGAGAGCATCGACTGGGCGCAAGCGCAGGGTTGGCTGCCGGTCCTGATCCATCTGCCCTGACCGGGACTGGACGACCACGACGCCGCATGGTCCAGTCGCGGCTTGTTCGGGAGCGACCATGCGCCACATCATTGTTTTTGCGGTCGCAAGCCTGGCCCTGAGCGCCTGCGACCCGCCGTCTCCCGCCGAGCAGAAGACGGAGGCGAGATCCGCGCCCGCTTCGACGACGGCCCGCAGCGGATCCTTCTCCCACAGCCAGACCGGCGACCTGTCGGGCTACTACAATCCGGGGGCCCAGGTCGGGCCCGACGATTTCCAGCTGATGACGGTGTTCGTCGGCCAGGAGACCGAGTTCAAGGACTGGGAGGCCGGGCGGCGCAGCGCGACCTTCGCGCCCGTGATGCTGGAGTTCCTCGTCCCCGGCGAACAGACCGAGCGCGTCCTGCCCGACAGCTATTCCGTAAGCGATGGCCGCATCCGCATGACCGGCACCAGCCCCGAGCATGGCCGGGTCACGTTCGAGGGGCAACTGGACCAGGGGGCGCTGTCCACCGCGCGCCGGAACCTGGGGGAGGGCGAGGCACCGGCGCTGACGGCGACCGTGACGATCGGCGGGCGCAGCTTCACAGGCATGAAGTTCGCCTGGTCCGCCGGGGACTGACCCCTTTCCGCTCACCCCGGCGAAAGCCGGGATGAGCGGGACAGACGCGCCCTAGTTGACCGTCGCCTTGACGATCTTGCCCGGGTTGCGGGGCGGCTCACCCTTGGGCAGGGCGTCGACGTGGTCCATGCCTTCGATGACCTGGCCCCAGACGGTGTATTGGCCGTCCAGGAAGGTCGCGTCGTCGAAGACGATGAAGAACTGCGAGTTCGCGGTGTCCGGCTGGTTCGTGCGGGCCATGGAGCAGACGCCACGGACGTGCGGCTCATTGGAGAACTCGGCCTTCAGGTTCGGCTTCTTGGAACCCGAGGTGCCCGTGCCGGTCGGATCGCCGCCCTGGGCCATGAAGCCGGGGATGACGCGGTGGAAGACCACGCCGTCATAGAAGCCTTCGCTCGCCAGCTCGGTGATGCGGGCCACGTGGCCGGGGGCCAGGTCGGGCCGAAGCTTGATGACGACGTCCCCTTGCGTGTCGGGGCCGGTTTCGAGGGTGAGGGTCAGGGTCTGGTCGGCCATCGGGCGCTCCAAATGGGGGGAAAGTCGGGGGGTCATAGCCCCTGAGGGCCGTCGGCGCTATGTGGGGGCGATGACCGACGATGAAAAGCCCACGCCCGAAGCGCCCGCGCGCCGCCGCATGGTGAAACCGCCGACCGGCGGCACGGCCCAGGGGCGCGGCATGGGCACCCAGATCAAGACGGCCGACAAGAAATCGATGTCCTCCATCCAGTGGATCAAGCGCCAGCTGGCCGACCCCTGGTCCGAAAAGGCCCGCGCCGAGGGATGGCGCAGCCGGGCGGCGTTCAAGTTCAGCGAGATCGACGACCGGTTTCACCTGGTCAAGAAGGGCTCGCGCGTCATCGACCTGGGTGCCGCGCCGGGCGGCTGGGTCCAGGTGTGCGTCAATCGTGGCGCGGCGGCGGTGGTCGGGGTCGATCTGTTGCCGATCGAGCCGATCCCGGGCTCGACCCTGATCCAGGCGGACTTCACTGATCCGGGCGTGGACCAGCAGCTGATCGATGCCCTGGGTGGCCCGCCGGACCTGGTGCTGTCGGACATGGCGCACAACACCGTGGGCCACCGTCAGACCGACCACCTGAAGATCATCGCACTGATCGAGATCGCCTCCGACTTCGCCATCCGGACACTGAAGCCGGGTGGGCATTTCGTGACTAAGAACTTCCAGGGCGGGGACGCCGGGCGGGTGCTGGCCGAGCTGCGCGCCGCCTTCCAGGACGTGAAATACGTCAAGCCCGCCGCCAGCCGGAAAGGATCGTCCGAGGTCTATCTGGTGGCGTTGAACAAGCGGTGAGCGAAGCGGACGTCCGCGCGGCCTTCGCCAAACAGGCAGCCATCTGCACGGCCTCCGGCGCGCCGTTCACGGGACGAATCTGCGGTCTGGTCGGTGAGCGGCTGGATCGGGCCTCGGCCATCGGATCCCGTGTGTTGGATTGGTCGGGTAACCCCTCCCATGAAGGCGATGCCCTGCCGCTGAGACTGGCAGGGGGCCTGCATGCTCTGGCGCGGTCGGGGGTCGATCCGGGATTTAGCGCGGCCTATCCTCCGAACGCTGCCCCGGCCGATGACGGAGCGCTGTGGGCGATCCTGGCAGGTTCGCTGGTGTCTCACGGCAACCGTCTGGAGCCATGGCTTGACGGGCCGCCGCAGACCAATGAGATCGGCCGGTCGTCGGGTCTGATGGCCGGATTACTGATTTTGGCCGACGGGTTCGGGCTGCCGTTCGCCCTGTTCGAGCTTGGGGCCAGCGCGGGGCTGAACACTCAGCTGGACCGCTACTTCTATCAGATCGGACGGACCGTCGCGGGCGATGAGCGGTCGGCGGTCAGACTGATCCCGGAGTGGCGCGGCCCATCGCCTCCGGCGGCCGAGGTGCGGGTCGTTCGGCGCGGTGGTGTGGATCGGCGTCCGCTGGATCCGACACGCGCCACGACGCGAGAGACGCTGAGTGCTTATGTCTGGGCTGACCAGCGCGACCGGCTAGCGCGTCTGGAAGCGGCGCTGCGTATTGCCCATGATGCGCCGGCGCGGATCGAGGCGGGCGATGCCGCCGACTGGCTGGAAGCGAACCTGGGCCTCGAGCCCGAGCCGGGCGTGTGCCGGGTTGTCGTCCACACCATCGCCTTCCAGTATTTCCCGAGGGACGTTCAGGCACGGATCCGGGCACGGATCGAAGCCGTCGGGGCACAGGCGTCATCGAGCGCACCGTTGGCCTGGCTCAGCTACGAGGCTGAGGGCGCGGGCTTCGAGCGCTGGCCGGTGCTGAGGCTCAAAACCTGGCCCGGTGCGGATGACGTCGCCCTGGCGCGCGGGCATCCGCACGGCAACTGGTTCGAGTGGCTGGTCTAGCGCTCGACCGGCGTCAGGCTCAGTTCGTGGCGGTCCAGTTCTTCCTCGAGCTGGAAATAGGCCGCCTCGCCGATTTCGCCGGACATGCGAAGGCGGTGCAGCACCTCGCGCTTGGCCTCCAGAACCTGGCCCAGCAGGCGGTCCTGATCGGTGTAGACGCGGCCTTCCTCGGGATCGGCGGCGCGCAGAGCCTTCAGACGGCCTTCGTAGTCGGTGCGCAGACGTCTGGCGGCGGGGCTGTCGATGCCCTTGACGTGGTCCAGTCCGGCAAGCGCGACGGCCTCTCGCGCCTTCTTGATCTCGCCGTCCAGCTTGCCATCGTCCTCGATCTTCAGCAGCCGGATCAGCGGCCCCAGCGTCAGGCCCTGGATGGCCAGGGTGCCCAGCACGACGGTGAAGGTGGACAGCAGGATCAGGTCGCGGTGCGGAAAGCTTTCCGGCAGGGCGTAGGACGTCGCCAGGCTGACCACCCCGCGCATGCCGGACCAGCCGACGACCAGCCCCGTGGCGATGCTGGGCCTCGCCTCGCCCTGGGGCAGGTCGGTGCCGAACAGTCGGTTCTTGATGGCCACGATGGTGGTGTAGATCATCACCCAACCCAGCCGCGCGGCGATGGCGACCCCCAGGATGATCAGGGCGAAGACGGCATATTCCCGCTGCTGCCAGGCTTCCAGCTCGAGCCAGATCGGCCGGATCTGCAGGCCGACAAGGGCGAAGGCGGTGGCGTTCAGGGCGAAGACGACCGTCTCCCACACCGCATAGGACGGCGCGCGCACGGCGGCCGAGGTGCGTCGGGCGCTGAACCGGGCGACGGACAGGCCATAGACGACGACCGAGATGATGGCCGACAGACCCAGCCGCTCGGCCGCGATCCAGACGCCAAAGGTGGCCACGAACTGGATCAGGATGGCGATGGGCGCGTCCTGCACCCGGCCATTGACCCGGCCAGAGACCCAGGCCGCTCCGATCCCCAGGGCCAGACTGCCCGCCAGCGCCCAGACCAGACTGGCGATCAGGGGCCAGCCGAACGCCAGACCGGACACCGCCGCCGTCACCGCCAGTCGATAGGTCAACAGCGAGCTGGCGTCGTTGAACAGGCTTTCGCCTTCCAGGATCACCCGGACCCGGTGGGGCACCGGTACGGCACGCAGCACGGCGGTGGCGGCGGCCGCATCGGGTGGCGCGACGATGGCCCCCAGCGCGATGGCGACCGGCCATGCCATGGCCGGCTCCAGCCCCCGCGCGGTCAGGGCCACGGCGACGACGGTGACGCCCACCGCGACGAGGCTGAGGAAGGTGATCGGCACGATGTTGCGCTTCAGGTCGCGCGGCGAACTGTCGAAGGCCGCATCGAGCAGGATAGGGGCGACGAACAGCGCCAGCACGAGCTCGGGATCCAGATCGAGCTCCGGCGCGAACGGCAGGAAAGCGACGGCCGCGCCGCCGATGGCCAGGAAGGGCGGGAAGGGGGCGTTCAGCCTGCGCGCCAGCAGCGACAGCAGGATCGCGCCGAACAGGATCAGAAGCAGGGCTTCGAAGGCGTGCATCGATCCAGCCTACAGGCCAGGTCGCATGCGACAAGCGGAGCCGGTCAGGCCGGCTGCACGGCGCGGCGGGCTTCTCGCGTCGCCCAGAAGCGATCGTGGACAGTGAAGAACACCATCTGCACCAGAGGCTCGACCACGCCGATCGCCAAAGCCGCGCGCCAGTCCTGGGTGATGGCCAGGGCGATGCTCACCGCGACGACGAAATGCATCGCGCCATAGGTCAGGGTCTTGACCGCGATCTTCTTCAGCGACGGCAGGCCATGGTTGTGGCCGTGATGGCCATGGGCGCGGGCCTGCTCCTCGGCGTTCATGACGTCCAGGCGGGCGGTGACGGCTTCCGACGCTTCCTCGATGTCACTGCGGGTATGGCGACGCTCGATCCGGTGCCAGATGCGGTCGTGGAAGGAATAGGCGACGGTCTGGAAGAAGGGCTCGATCACCCCGATGGCCAGGGCCATGCGCCAGTCCCGCGTGATGGCGAAAGCCACCAGCATGGCCACGACCAGATGCATCACGCCGTAGGAGGCGATCTTGAGCGCGAGGCTCCGGACGGATCTGGCGAGGGTAACGACCATCGAGGCCTAAAATGTTAGCTCAGGCTGAAAGTTTCAAGTCCTGATGAAAAGACTTACGCGCAGCGCGGACTTTGGATGCGTCGCGGTTGACTTCGCAGCCGCGAAAGAGGATAGGCGGCCCGCAAAACGGAGACTCCCATGGAGATTCGCGAAGGGCTCACCTTCGACGATGTTTTGCTCGAACCCGGCCCGTCCGAGGTGATGCCCGCAGAGGCGGACGTCTCGACCCGGCTGACGCGCGACATCCGACTGAACATCCCGCTGACCTCGTCCGCCATGGACACGGTGACCGAAAGCCGGCTGGCCATCGCCATGGCCCAGGCCGGGGGTCTGGGCATCCTCCACCGGAACATGACGGTGCAGGAACAGGCCGATCAGGTCCGGACCGTGAAGCGCTATGAAAGCGGCATGGTCATCAATCCGGTGACCATCCGGCCGGAGACCACGCTGGGCGAGGTTCGCCAGATCGTGGCCCAGAGGAAGATTTCCGGGTTTCCGGTCGTGGACGCGGGCGGCAAGCTGGTCGGCATCCTGACCAATCGCGACATGCGGTTCGACACCGATCCGAACACCCGCGCCGCCGACCTGATGACCACGGGCGACCTGGTCACCGTGCGCGAGGGGGCCGGACGCGACGAGGCGCGGACGCTGCTGCGCACCCGCAAGATCGAGCGCGTCATCGTGGTGGACGAGGACTATCGTGCCACCGGCCTGATCACGATGAAGGACATCGAGAAGGCCCAGGCTCATCCCCATGCGGCCAAGGACGATCAGGGGCGGCTGCTGGTCGGTGCGGCCTCGACCGTCGGCGACGCCGGGTTCGAGCGCGCCATGGCGCTGGCCGAGGCCGGTTGCGACGTGGTGGTGATCGACACCGCGCACGGCCACTCGGCCCAGGTGTCGCGGGTCGTCGAGCGCATCAAGCGCGAGAACAATCGGGTCCAGATCATCGCCGGAAACATCGCCACCTATGACGCGGCGCGCGCCCTGATCGACGCGGGCGCGGACGCGGTGAAGGTGGGCATCGGCCCCGGCAGCATCTGCACCACGCGGATCGTGGCGGGTGTCGGTGTCCCCCAGCTGACCGCCATCATGGATGCGGTGCGCGCGGCCAGGGATTCGGGCGCGCCGGTCATCGCTGACGGCGGGATCAAGTATTCCGGCGACCTGGCCAAGGCCATCGCGGCGGGGGCGTCGGTCGCCATGATGGGTTCGATGTTCGCCGGGACCGACGAGAGCCCGGGCGAGGTGTTCCTGTACCAGGGCCGGTCCTACAAGAGCTATCGCGGCATGGGCTCGGTGGGGGCCATGGGCGCGGGCTCGGCCGACCGCTATTTCCAGAAGGAAGTCGAGGATACCCAGAAGCTGGTGCCCGAGGGCATCGAGGGCCAGACCCCCTACAAGGGGCCGATCGCGCCGGTGCTGCACCAGATGGTCGGGGGGCTGCGCGCCGCCATGGGCTATGTCGGTGCGCCCACGATTTCGGAGTTCCAGGACCGGGCTCGGTTCGTGCGCATCACGGGCGCGGGCTTGCGCGAAAGCCATGTCCACGACGTGATGATCACGCGCGAGGCACCGAACTACAGGCAGGGGTGAGATGATGGGCGATAGCTGGGTGCTGGTGACGACACCGGAACTGACCATGCTGGCGGCGACGCTGGTGCTGGCCTTCGTGCTGATCTTCCTGCCGGCCGCCGGGCGGACCATGGCCAACGGCATCGACTGGAACGCGGGTCCGCGCGACGGCGTGCCCGCCCGGCCGGGCATCATCACCCAGCGGCTGGAGCGCGCCCAGGCGAACATGTGGGAGACCCTGCCGCTGTTCATCGGGGCGGTGCTGATCGCCCATGTGACGGGCGAGGACGGGCCGCTGACCTTCTGGGGAACCCAGGCCTTCTTCTGGGCGCGACTGATCTATATTCCGCTGTACGCCTTCGGGGTGCCGTTCGTGCGGTCCCTCGTCTGGCTGATCGCGATGGGGGGCCTGGTGGCCATCTTCGTCGCCCTTTTCACCTGAACAACCTGAACTGACGCCCTGATTTGACCCCCGCCGCCCGTCTCGCCTCCGCCGCCGCCATCATCGACCGCATCAGCGCGGGCAAGGCCCCGGCCGAGGCCGTGCTGAAGACCTGGGGGACCGAGAACCGCTATGCCGGGTCCAAGGACCGCCGGGCCATCGCCGATCAGGTCTACAAGGTCCTGCGCGCGCGCGGCCGTCTGGTTTGGGCCATGGGCGGGCGCGAGGACGGTCGGGCGCTGGTCATCGGGGCGCTCAGCCTGATCGACGGCCTGTCGGTCGAGGAGATCGAGGCGCTGCACTCGGGCGACGGCTACGGCCCCAAGCCGCTGTCGAAACAGGAACGGTCGCGCATCAGCATGACCGCCGACGAAGTGCCCGGCTGGGTCGCGGCGGGCCTGCCCGAGTTCGTGGTCGAGGATTTCAGGAACACCTTCGGCGAGCGCTGGGCCGAGGAAGCGGCGGGCCTGATGGTCCCGCGCGCGCCCATCGACCTGCGGGTCAACGGCGCCAAGGCCTCGGTCGATGAGGTCATGGCCGAACTGCGCGAGGCGGGCCTGTCGCCGGAGCGGACGCCCTGGTCGGCCTGGGGCCTGCGCCTGTCCGCCGAACCGCCGCCGAACGTGCAGGCTCTGGCCGCCTTCAAGGAAGGCCGCATCGAAATCCAGGACGAGGGTAGCCAGATCGTCTGCTGGCTGGCGGGCGTGGAGCCCGGCATGACCGTCGTCGACTATTGCGCCGGGGGCGGGGGCAAGACCCTGGGCCTGGCCATGCAGGGTCTGGCGGTCGGTGCTTCGCGCGTCGAGGCTGCACCGGCCGAACCGGAACGCATCTGGACCCCGACCGGCTGGGTCGATGCGCCCAGGCCGAAATCCAAACCCGCCACCATCGCCCAGGCCGAGGGGCGACTGATCGCCTGCGACGTGGTGCAGAAGCGGCTGGACAACATCCGGCCCCGTCTGGCGCGCGCAGGCGTCGAGGCCGAGCTGATCCACCTGGGGCCGAACGGCGGCGGGGTCGAGGACATCGTCGGCATCGCCGATGTCGTCTTCGTCGACGCGCCCTGCACCGGCTCCGGTACCTGGCGGCGTCGGCCGGAGGACGCCTGGCGGCTGAAGCCTGAGGATGTGGACCGGATGCATTCGCTGCAGACCGCCATCCTGGCCCGGGCAGCGAAACTGGTGAAACCCGGCGGGCGGCTGGTCTATGTCACCTGCTCGATGCTGCGGGTCGAGAACGAGGCGACCGTGGACGCCTTCGAAGAGGATCACCCGTCGTTCGCGCCGGTGGCGATCGCGGAGGCGCTGAGCACACCCGCCATCACCGATGCGGCGCGCGACACATTGGCAGGATTGGCCCATGGCCACCGCCTGCGGATGTCCCCGGCGACGACCGATACCGACGGCTTCTTCGTCTCCCTGTATGAGCGGCGGGCGTGAGCGGCAGGTTCGAACTTTCCAGTTTTGGGCCGCTGACGGCGCTGTGCGTCATGGCGGCGGAGGCCGAATACGGCCCGGCGCTGCGGGCGCGCATCAAGCCGCTGATCACCGGCGTCGGCCCGGTCGAGGCGGCGGTGGCGACGACGGCGGTCCTGGGCGAACTGGCGCAGCAGGAGAGACTGCCGGACGTCATCATCTGCCTGGGCTCGGCCGGATCGCAGACGCTGGAGCACGGCCGCGTCTATTGGGTGGACGAGGTCGGATACCGCGACATGGACGCCTCGGCGATCGGCTTTCCGCCCGGTGTCACGCCCTTCCTCGATCAGCCCGCCGTCCTGACGCTGGCCAGCGGACCGGCGGGCCAGCCCTATGCGCGGCTTGCGACGGGGGCCTCCGTCGTCTCGGGTGAGGCCTATGACGCCATCGACGCCGACATGGTGGACATGGAGACCTATGCCGTCGTCCGCGCCGCCGCCCGGTTCGACGTGCCGGTTCTTGGCCTGCGCGGCATCTCGGACGGCCGTGCCGACCTGACCGGCCTGTCCGACTGGACCGATACACTGGCCGTCATCGACGAAGGTCTGGCCGAGGCGCTGGACCTGCTGAAGTCAGAGTTCGAACGCCTGACCGCGCCTCTGCCCGAGGACGCGGCATGATCGCCCTGTTCGCCGCCGCCGCCCTTTTTCTCCCCCAGGCCGATCCCGAAATCCAGGCGCAGATGACGCGCGTCTATGTTCAGTGCATGTCGGCCGCCGGGCGGGTTTCCGAACGACGTCTGGCGTGCATGACCGCCGAAACCCAGCGGCAGGATGAGCGGCTGAACGTGGTGTATCGCCGGATGCGAAACGCCGCCGCGCCGTCCGGCCGGGTCCAGCTGCGCGATATGGAGCGGGCCTGGATTCAGATGCGCGACAGTTATTGCGCCGTGGATCGTGCGCAGGCCGGGGGTGGAACGCGCGCCGCGGTCGCCTTCGCCGACTGCTATCTCGCCGAGACCATCGAGCGCCGGGTCTGGCTTGAAAATAGAGGAAACTGAACGTGTCTGTTGATGCCCACCAGAAGGTCCTCATCGTCGACTTCGGCAGTCAGGTGACGCAGCTGATCGCGCGGCGCCTGCGCGAGGCCAGCGTCTATTGCGAGATCCATCCCTATGCGAAGGCGCAGGCCGCGCTCGAGGCGATGAAGCCGGCCGCGATCATCCTGTCGGGCGGTCCCGAGAGCGTCCACGAGGAGGGCAGCCCCCGCGCGCCGCAGGGCGTGTTCGAGGCCGGGGTGCCCGTGCTGGGCATCTGCTACGGCGAGATGACGATGTGCGAACAACTGGGCGGCAAGGTCGAGGGCGGCCACACCCGCGAGTTTGGCCGCGCCGAGATCACCGTTGAAAAGGTCTCGCCGCTGCTGGCCGGTCTGGCCCCCGTCGGCGAGGACGAGACCGTCTGGATGAGCCACGGCGACAAGATCGTCGCCATCCCCGCCGGCTTCGACGTCGTCGCGTCGTCGTCAGGCTCGCCCTATGCCGTCATCGCCGACGAGGCGCGCCGGTTCTATGGCGTCCAGTTCCACCCAGAGGTGATGCACACTCCGCGCGGCCATCAGATGCTGAAGAACTTCACCCACGGCATCGCCGGGCTGAAGGGCGACTGGACCATGGCCGCCTATCGCGACGAGAAGATCGCCCAGATCCGCGAACAGGTCGGGTCGGCCAAGGTGATCTGCGGCCTGTCGGGCGGCGTGGACTCGTCGGTGGCCGCGGTCCTGATCCACGAGGCGATCGGCGACCAGCTGACCTGCGTGTTCGTCGACACCGGCCTGCTGCGAAAGGACGAGGCGACCCAGGTCACGACCCTGTTCCGGGAGCACTACAACATCCCCCTGATCCACGTTGATGCCTCGAAGGAATTTCTCGGCGAACTGGCGGGTCAGTCGGACCCCGAGACCAAGCGCAAGATCATCGGCCGCGTCTTCATCGAGGTGTTCGACCGTGAGGCGAGCAAGATCGAGGGGGCCGAATTCCTGGCCCAGGGGACGCTGTATCCCGACGTGATCGAGAGCGTGTCCTCGTCCAGCGGCAAGGCCCACGTGATCAAGAGCCACCACAACGTCGGCGGCCTGCCCGACTATATGAAGCTGAAGCTGGTCGAACCTCTGCGCGAGCTGTTCAAGGACGAGGTCCGCGCCCTGGGTCGCGAACTGGGGCTGACGGATGCTTTCGTGGGCCGTCACCCCTTCCCGGGACCGGGGCTGGCCATCCGCATCCCTGGCGAGATCACCCCCGACGCCGTCGAGACCCTGCAACAGGCCGACGCCATCTATCTGGACGAAATCCGCAAGGCCGGTCTCTACGACAAGATCTGGCAGGCCTTCGCGGTGTTGCTGCCGGTCAAGACCGTCGGCGTCATGGGCGACGCGCGGACCTATGAGAAGGTGCTGGCCTTGCGGGCGGTGACCTCGACCGACGGCATGACGGCCGACTTCTTCGAGTTTCCCTGGGACGTCCTGGGCCGCTGCGCCACGCGCATCGTGAACGAGGTCCGTGGCGTGAACCGGGTCGTCTACGACGTCACGTCCAAGCCGCCCGGCACGATCGAGTGGGAGTGAGGGGTAGTAGAATCCGCGGCCATAGCGTGGTTTCGGCGGGGCGGGCATCGGCCCGACAAGCACCGGTCCGGTCTGCTATCCACTTGATTGGCAGCCAAGGCTGACCTAAACCAGCGCGATCATGTTTAAGTCCACGTTCTTCCCACTGATCTGAACGACTTTGTCGTTTGCGCGCTTGCGCGCGCTTTTTCAGATCACTTCGGCGTTGCTGATGCGGCCGCCGAACGGAGAATGTATATGCCAGATAGTGAGCATATTGGCCTGACAGATCGTCAGGCGAGAAACTTCATCGACGATGGTTTCGTCAAGCTTGAAGGTGCCTTCAGTCCTGACCTCGCGAAGCAATGTAGGAAAGAATTGTGGGACGAGATCGGCCTGTCCCCTGATGATCCGGATGAATGGACACAGCCGGTCATCCGCGTCGCATCGATGGCTTCTGCCCCATTTGTCGAGGCCGCCAACACGCCGCAACTTCATCGCGCCTACGATCAACTCGTCGGTGTGGACCGTTGGCTTAGGCCGCGAGGCCTTGGATCATTTCCAATCCGCTTTCCGTCATCGGATGCCCCGGCCGACGATGGCTGGCATGTGGATGCCAGTTTTGGCGACTCTGCCGACTTCATGGAATGGCGCGTCAACGTAACGAGCAGTGGACGCGCCTTGCTGATGCTATTCCTGTTGTCGGACGTAGGACGGGATGATGCGCCAACGCGCATTCGCAAAGGCTCTCACGCAATTATCGCGCGGGAATTGCTGCCTCATGGCGAACGGGGCGTCTCATTACGGCAACTCGCGGTCGATGGCTTTGCATCGACCGCGCAATGCAAGGTTGAACTGGCAACCGGATTGGCCGGCACCGTCTTTCTGTGCCATCCTTTTCTGGTCCATGCAGCCCAAGCCCATCGCGGAACGCAGCCACGTTTCATGGCTCAGCCCCCGTTGTTGCCCAGAGGGGGATTTGACCCCGCGGTGACGCCTTCGGTGGTCCAGCTGGCAATTCGCCAAGCCTGCGGTCTGGGTCTCTAACCGCTCAGCGCAATCGCGAAGCAGGATTATCGCGCATCTCAGATGCGCGATAATTCCCACCCTCCGAGGGAGCGTGACGGTATTCTTGTTGCCTGTTTGACCATGTTAGATGATGCGCCGCCGGCCCCGAAATGCGATGGACAGGGCGATAGGTAGCGATTGATCTTGGAGGGCCGACTCCTGAGAAGGCTAAGAATTTCCCAATGAAATCAACAGCCCGACTTTTTGACGGCATACTGGGCGGCGTAGCAAAAGGGGTAAAATATTTTGACTAGCAAACTCAACTACTTATGATGAGTGCGGATAATCGAGTGGGAATAGGCGGGGCGGGGGAGAATGACACAGGCTGGACCCCTCGACGGCCTGCGCGTCGTCGAGTGCGACGCGATCGGACCGGTGCCCCTGGCCTGCATGATCCTGGCCGATCTGGGGTGCGACGTGGTTCGCGTCGCACGCAGGGCTGACGCCAGCAAGATCTGGGACGACATCGGCGGCGCTGTGCTTCACCGAAACCGGGGTCATATCGAGGTCGATCTGAAGGACGCCGATGACCGGGCGTCCGTGCTCGATCTCATCGCGCGCGCGGACGCCGTCATGGAGGGCTTTCGCCCTGGCGTGATGGAGCGGTTGGGTCTGGGCCCTGAGGACTGCCTGGCCGTCAATCCGAAGCTGGCCTTCGTGCGGGTGACGGGATGGGGCCAGACGGGGCCGCTGGCACCGCGGGCCGGGCATGACATCAACTATATCGCCCTGACCGGCGCACTGCATGCGATGGGTGAGGCGGACCGGCCGCCGGTGCCGCCGCTGAACTATCTGGGCGACTATGGCGGAGGGGCGATGTTCGCGGTCGTCGGCCTGCTGTCGGCGGTCATGAGCGCACGCGCGACCGGCCAGGGCCAGGCGGTGGACGTCGCCATGGTCGAGGGGACGGCGGTTCTGTCCAGCCTGTTTCACGCCATGATCGCCAGCGGTCTATGGTCGGACCGGCGGGCCTCGAATCTGATCGACGGCAGCGCGCCCTTCTATCGCTGCTATGCCTGCGCGGACGGCGGTCATGTCGCGGTGGGGGCACTGGAGCCACAATTCTTCGCCCTGCTGCTGGACGGGCTCGGCATCGCGCAGGACCGGTTCGCCCAGCATGACCGGTCGGTCTGGCCCGAGATGACGGCGGCGTTCGCCGCGGCCTTCCTGACGCGACCACGCGACGCCTGGGCCGAGGTCTTCGACGGCGTGGACGCCTGCGTGTCGCCGGTGCTGAGCTTTGGAGAGGCGGCCGCGCACCCGCACAATCTCGCGCGCGAGACATTCGCGACCGCCAATGGCCTGACCCAGCCCGCGCCCGCGCCACGCTTTTCCCGCGCGCCAGGGACGATCACCGCCCCGGCGGGGGTTCTCAGTCCGACGGAGGCGCTGCGTCGATGGCAGGGCTGACGGCTGGACGGTGACACCGGTGTCGCGTTAAGCCTGCCGCCATGCCCCAGCCGCTCCGCCTGCACCCCGACCGCCTGTTTCCGGCCGATCCCGACACCCGCGCGGTGGCGCGCCGCCTGCATGCGGACGTGGCGGATCTACCGATCGTCAGCCCTCATGGGCATACCGATCCCGCCTGGTTCGCGACGAATGCGCCCTGGTCCGATCCGGCCGAGCTGCTGATCACCCCGGACCACTATGTCTTTCGCATGCTGTTCAGCCAGGGCGTCCCGCTGGAAGACCTGGGCGTTCCGCGCGAGGATGGGGGGCCGGTGGAGACCGACCCCCGCGCGATCTGGCGTCGGTTCGCCGAGCGCTATCACCTGTTCCGGGGCACGCCCTCGCGGATGTGGCACGACTGGGTCTACACCCAGGCCTTCGGCCTCGACGTCCGCCTGTCTGCCGAGACGGCGGACCACTACTATGACGTCATCGACGCGGCCCTGAAGACCGAGGCCTTTCGGCCCCGCGCGCTGTTCGAGCGCTACAATATCGAACTGATCGCCACGACCGAGAGCCCGCTGGATCCCCTGATCCACCACGCGGCGATCCAGGCCTCGGGCTGGAAGGGCAGGGTGGTCACCGCCTTCCGTCCGGACCCGGTGCTGGACCCGGACTTCGAAGGTTTCCACGCCAACCTGCGCAGGCTGGGCGAGATCACCGGCGAGGATACGCAGAGCTGGGACGGCTATCTGGCCGCGCTGCGCGACCGACGCGCCTTCTTCGCCGATCATGGTGCGACCTCGACGGATCACGGCCACCCGACCGCCTTCACCGCCGACCTACCCGACGCCGACATCCGCGCCCTGTTCGCCAGGGTCGCCGCCGGCACCGTCACCCCGGCCGAGGCCGAGCTGTTCCGGGGCCATATGCTGACTGAAATGGCGGCCATGAGCCTGGACGACGGGCTGGTCATGCAGATCCATCCGGGCAGCTTCCGCAATCACAACGCGGCGGTCTTCGCCCGCTTCGGTCGGGACAAGGGCGCCGATATTCCGACCCGGACGGACTATGTGTCCGCGCTGAAGCCGCTGCTGGACCGGTTCGGGTCCGAGCCGGGTTTGACGATCATCGTCTTCACCCTGGACGAAACGGCCTACAGCCGCGAGCTGGCCCCCCTGGCCGGCCACTATCCGGCGATCAGGCTGGGGCCGCCCTGGTGGTTCCACGACAGCCCGGAGGGCATGCGCCGCTTCCGCGAGCAGGCGACCGAGACCGCCGGCTTCTACAACACCGTCGGCTTCAACGACGACACGCGGGCCTTCCTGTCGATTCCGGCCCGCCACGACGTCGCCCGCCGCATGGACTGCGGCCATCTGGCCCGGCTGGTGGTCGAGCACCGGCTGGAGGAGGACGAGGCGCACGAGGTGGCCCGCGCCCTGGCCTACGACCTGGTCAAGGCGGCCTATCGGCTGTGATGCGGCTGTCGGAGGCGACGCTCGGCGATCTGCCGGCCCCGGTCGAACGCCCCGGCTACGACCGCGCGGCGGTCCGCACCGGCGTCGTGCACCTGGGCCTCGGGGCGTTTCACCGGGCGCATCAGGCGGTGGTGTTCGACGACGCCCTGCGGTCCGGCGACATGCGTTGGGGCGTGCTGGGCGTGTCGTTGCGTTCGCCCGGTGTCCGCGATCAGCTGCAGCCCCAGGACGGCCTCTACAGCCTGCTTGTGCGCGACGGCGACACTGAGCGGACCCGTGTGATCGGAGCGATCCAGGGCGTTCTGGTGGCCCCGGAAGACCCCGTCGCCGTGGTCCAGGCGATGGCCTCTCCAGAGGTCCACATCGTCAGCCTGACGGTCACCGAGAAGGGTTACCGCCTCGATCCGGCCTCCGGCGCGCTGATCCAGACCGATCCCGACGTCGCCGCGGATCTGGCGGATCTCACCGCACCCAGGACCGCGCCGGGCTTCCTGGTGGCGGCGCTGGCTGAACGCCGGCGACGCGGCCTGGCCCCATTCACCGTCGTGTCGTGCGACAACCTTCCGCACAATGGGGCGCGGGTGCTGGCGGCGGTGGTGGGCATGGCAGAGCGGGCCGATCCCGAACTGGCCGACTGGATCAAGCGGGCAGGGGCCTTTCCGGCCACGATGGTCGACCGGATCGTGCCCGCGACCACCCCGGAGGACATCGACGCTCTGGCAAGGCGGCTGGGCGTCGTGGATCACGGCATGGTCAAGACCGAACCCTTCACCCAATGGGTCATCGAGGATCGTTTCCGGGGCCCCCGCCCGAACTTTGAGGCGCTGGGCGTGCAGATGACCGACGATGTCACGCCGTGGGAGGACGCCAAGCTGCGGCTGCTGAATGGAGCCCACTCCTCGATCGCCTATCTCGGCGGTCTGGCGGGACACACATTCGTGCACCAGGTCGTGGCCGAACCCGCCTTCACCGCCTTTGTGGAGCGTCTGTGGGACGAAGCGCAGACGACGCTTAGCCCCCCGCCGGGGTTGAATGTCGCCGCCTATCGACGGGACCTGATGGCCCGATTCCGCAATGCCGCCCTTGGGCATCGCACGCACCAGATCGCCATGGACGGCTCTCAGAAGCTGCCCCAGCGCCTGCTGGCCACGATGACGGACCGGTTGAACGCCGGGCAGGGGATCGAAGCGCTGGCCCTCGGCGTCGCGGCGTGGATCCGCTGGCAGGCCGGGGTGGACGAGACGGGCGTGGCCTACGTCGTCGACGACCCCTTGGTGGATCGTCTGGCCGATGCGCTTTCCGATTCGTCTTCGGCCCTTGCACGAGTGCGGGCGATCGCGGACCTGCCGGGCATCGTGCCGCGAGCGCTGGCCCAGGACGGCCGCTTCTTGCAGGCCGTCGGCGACGCTCTGAGCCGGATCGAGTCCCGGGGCGTGCGCGGGGCGCTGGACTGAGCGCAACGAAAAAGGCCGCGTCCCTTTCGAGACGCGGCCTTGATTCGATCGGTTGAGCGTCGGCTCAGGTGATGTCTTCGTTCAGCAGGCCGACCTTGTAGAAGCCCTGCTCCTGCAGCGCGTTCATGACTTCCATGAACTGGTTGTATTTCACTTCCGGCTGGGCGCGGACGAACACACGTTCTTCCTTG
Source organism: Brevundimonas sp. P2_A6 (assembly GCF_056404975.1). Classification (NCBI taxonomy): domain Bacteria; kingdom Pseudomonadati; phylum Pseudomonadota; class Alphaproteobacteria; order Caulobacterales; family Caulobacteraceae; genus Brevundimonas; species Brevundimonas sp. P2_A6. The sequence continues at coordinate 590,636 of NZ_JBFUCZ010000001.1, forward strand.
CAGCCCGGGTTGCCGCCACCGAGGGCCGCGCAGACGTCCGGGATCAGGGTCTCGATCGCCGTCTGCTTGTCGGCGATGAAGATCGAGCCGCTCTCCTGGATGGAGATATAGACCGGCTCCTTCTGTTCGACGCTGGGGTCCGGCGGCGTCGCCGGCGGCAGGTCGAGGCGGATCGACACGGTCGCCAGCGGGGCCACGACCATGAAGATGATCAGCAGCACCAGCATGATATCGACGAACGGCGTGACGTTGATGTCCGCGTTCTGGGCGATGGTCTTGCCACCTTGTCCACCGGGGCCTGAGAGCTTGGCAGCCATACGATGTCTTCTCCATGCAGGCTCAGGCCACGGCCACGAGCGACGCTATACGGTTCGAACGGTTTCTGGCGTCTGGCGCCCGGCTTGTAAAGCGGTCTCGGGCGTCAGTCGGTTCCGCCGACCCGGTTTTCGCCGATCAGGCGAAGATCAGCCCTTCGCAAGCTTGAGGAACCGCTCGATCAGGGCCGGGTCGCTCTTGAACTGGCCGGTGAAGCGCGTGGTGATGGTCGAGACGTGGCGGTGGTGCACGCCGCGCGTCGTCATGCACTGGTGCTCGGCGTCGATCAGCACGGCGACGCCTGCGGGCGACAGGTGATCCTCCAGCGCGCCGGCGATCTCCTGGGTCAGGGTTTCCTGCGTCTGCAGCCGCTTGGAGAAGATTTCCACCACCCGCGCGATCTTGGAGATGCCCACGACCTTCTCGGTCGGCAGATAGGCGACATAGGCCTTGCCCAGGAAGGGGGCCATGTGGTGCTCGCAGTGGCTCTCGACCTCGATGTCGCGCAGCAGGACCATGTCGTCATAGCCCTGCACGTCCTCGAAGGTGCGGCTCAGTTCCTTGGCCGGGTCGGCGGTGTAGCCCTCGAACCATTCGCCATAGGCGTCGACGACCCGCTTGGGCGTGTCCAGCAGGCCCTCGCGGTCGGGGTTGTCCCCCGACCAGGCGATCAGGGTGCGCACGGCCGCCAGGGCCTCTTCCCGCGTCGGACGGGTCAGGTGATCGTTGCCGACGAGGGTCGGCCTGGAGGCGGATGCGTCCATAAGATGATTTTAGCGACCAGTAGCGCCGGAACGAAGGTCCCGGATTGACGCGCGTCGCTCTCCCTATTCGTAACCACGGCTGTTCGCCCGGCTGTGACGGCTATATGGGAGCAAGACCCAACCCTGCAAGAATCCGAACGGCTCCGCTTCATAATGACGCTTTTTCTGCACGACACCCTGAAGCGCGAGAAACGGGCCTTCGTCCCGCGCGATCCGGAACGGGTGACGCTCTATGTCTGCGGGCCGACGGTCTACGACTTCGCCCACATCGGCAATGCGCGGCCGCCGGTGGTGTTCGACGTGCTGGTGCGGTTGCTGCGGCGCGAATACGGGGCAGAGGCCGTCGTCTATGCCCGCAACGTCACCGACGTGGACGACAAGATCAACCAGAAGGCCCACCGCGAGGGCGTGCCGATCGGCGAGGTCACCGCGCGTTACGAGGCCGCCTATCTGGCCGACATGACGGCCCTGAACGTGACGCCGCCCGACATCGCCCCGCACGTCACCGATCATATGCAGGCGATCGTCAAACAGATCGGCCAGATCGTGGATCAGGGCTGCGCCTATGCCGCCGAGGGGCATGTGCTGTTCGACGTGTCCAGCTATCCGTCCTACGGCGCGCTGTCGGGCCGGAACCTGGACGACATGATCGCCGGCGCGCGTGTGGAGGTGGCCCCCTACAAGAAGAACCCGCACGACTTCGTCCTGTGGAAACCGACCAAACCCGACGAGCCGTCCTGGCCATCGCCGTGGGGCGAGGGTCGACCCGGCTGGCACATCGAATGCTCGGCCATGATCGAACAGGTGCTGGGCCTGCCCATCGACATCCACGGCGGCGGCATCGACCTGGTCTTCCCCCACCACGAGAACGAGATCGCCCAGGGCGTCTGCGCGCACGGCCACGCGCAGGGCGACCAGGCGCACGCGGCATACAGCCGCTACTGGATGCACAACGGCTTTCTGACCGTCGATGCGGAAAAGATGTCCAAGTCGGTCGGCAACGTCCTTTTGCTGCACGACCTGGTTCAGACCATACCGGGCGAGGTCGTCCGCTGGGCCCTGCTGAGCGCCCACTATCGCCAGCCGCTGGACTGGAATCAGGGGCTGCTGGACCAGTCGCGCAAGAACCTGGACCGCCTCTACGGGGCGCTGCGTCGGGCCGAGGGGGTCGAGGCGCTGGGTGACATGCCGTCGCCGGAGTTCCTGGCGGCGATCAGCGACGACCTGAACACGCCGGGCGCCATGGCCACCCTGTTCGCCCTGTCCAGCGAGATCGAGCGCGCCATGACGGCGGGCGATCACAAGGCCGTCGGCATCGCCAAGGCCGAGCTGATGGCGTCGGCCCGGATCCTGGGCGTCCTCCTGTCCACGCCCGACGCCTGGTTCGAGGGCGGGGCCGACGATGCCCTGAAGACAGAGGTCGAGGCCCTGCTGGCCGAACGGGTCACCGCCCGGGCCGAGAAGAACTGGCCCGAGGCCGACCGAATTCGCGATCGCCTGACGGCGCTGAACGTCGTGGTCATGGACGGCCCCACTGGCGCGACCTGGCGGTTGAAGGAGTAGATATCCCTCTCCCTCTGGGAGAGGGGTATCACACTCACATCCCGCGCATCAGCTCGTCCGCGATCGCGGCGGTCAGGTACCCATCCGCCACGCGCCCGTTCGCGATCTGCCACTGCCTCAGGGCACGCCGGGTACCCGAGCCGATGACACCGTCGATGCCGCCGGGGTCGTATCCCATGCGCGCCAGGGCCGTCTGGGCCCCGAAGCGCTGCTCGCGCGAGATCGGGCCGTCGTCGGGCCAGGTGCCGACCAGTCCCGGCTTGCCCGCCACCCCGTCGGCCGTCAGCCCGATCGCCAGGGCATAGCTGGCCGAGTTGTTGTAGCGGCGGATCACATAGTGGTTGGGCAGGGCCAGGAAGGCCGCCCCGCGCGCGCCCTGCGGCAACAGCACGATGCCCATCTCGGCCGCCTCCTCCGGCGTGGGCTGACCCCCATGCGCCAGGGTCACGCCGCGCTGGGCCCAGTAGCTCCAGGGATGGCCGTCCGCTTCCGCCAGGGAATAGTCGAAACCGGACGGCAGAACGACCTCATAGCCCCAGGCCTGCCCGCGCTTCCAGCCCGCCTGGGCCAGCAGATTGGCGGCCGAGGCCAGGGCGTCGGCGTCCGTGCCCCAGATGTCGACCCGCCCGTCGCCGTTCTGGTCGACGCCGAGCCTCAGATAGTTGTCCGGCATGAACTGGGTCTGGCCCATGGCCCCGGCCCAGCTGCCCTTGAGACCCGACCGTTCGCGCTTGCCGTCGATGACGATGTCCAGCGCGTCCTTCAGCTGGCCTTCGGCCCAGTCGCGGCGACGGCCCTCATAGGCCAGGGTGGCCAGCGAGCGGATCACGTCGCTGGTTCCCTGCACCTGGCCGAAGCTGGATTCATTGCCCCAGATCGACACCAGAATCTCGGCCGGGACGCCGAACCGCTGGGTCACGCCCCACGGCACGGCATCGATGCGGCGACGCGCCTCGGCGATCCGCGCGGCGGACGCGGCGTTGGAGATATAGGCCCCGGCCGGGCGACTGAACTCCGGCTGGTTGCCGTCCAGGCGGATGACCTCGGGGTCCGGCGTCAGGTTGGCCAGCTGCTGTTCGTACTGCGCGCGCCGTGACCCCCCCTTGCGGTTCAGGAAACCCTGTTTCCAGCCTTCGAACCCGGGCTGGTCCACGCCTGCGGCCTGAGCGGGGGCGGTCGTGGCCGGGGTCGTCGGCCGGGGGGGCTGGGTCGCGGGAACCGGTACGGACGGCGCGACGGGGGGCGCTTCCGGCAGCATGGGGGCGCAGGCGGACACGCAGGCGATCAGGGCGAGGCGATAGTCGAAGCGCATGAAATCTCGAATGTCTGCAGCCGGTCCGGCCGCCCATGATCCATACAAATAGCGCGCCAGTATGGCCAACCGTTGCGGCAAGAGGGTGAACGCGGCGTCAACCGTGTCCGTCAGGACACTTTCAACGTCTCGGCTGCATAGTGACATCGCTCTCGGACACGGCCTGGTGGCGGAGGGGCGACGCAACGGGTGTGCAAACCCGTAGACCCTCCGTTCAACTCGGAGGCCAGGCCTCCATCCTCTCAAGTAGAGCGCTATCGCTCGGCTCGCGGAGCCTCCCTGCTTGAGCGCGGGATGGGCGCTACCCCTCAAGTCACCGCAGCGCTATCACGACCGCGTGAAAGCCAACGCCCCCTCCACCCCCCGCCGCTTCGAGGCGCTCGATTCCCTGCGTGGCATCTGTGCGATTCTGGTGGTCATGTTCCACATGCCGGTCGCCAGCCACTGGCGCGACTGGGGTCTGGTCCAGCACGGCTATCTGTTCGTCGACTATTTCTTCGTCCTGTCCGGCTTCGTCATTGCCCATGCCTATGCGGGGCGGCTGAAGTCCCCGCGCGACGCGGGCCGTTTCATGGTGCGGCGTCTGGGCCGCGTCTGGCCGCTGCACGTCCTGATGCTTCTGGCGTTCGTCGGGCTGGAACTGGCGCGGCTGTGGTTCCACATCGACGGTGCGGTGCCGTTCGAGCGCGACCGGTCGGTGGAGGCGATCGTCGCCAATCTGCTGCTGGTTCAGGCCTGGCACGTCTTGCCGTCCCTGACCTGGAACGGGCCATCATGGACGCTGAGTGCCGAGGTTGCCTGCTATCTGATCTTCGCGGGTCTGGTGCTGCTTGCGCCCCGACGCTTCCGCTGGATCGGTGCTGTGCTGGCGGTGATCGGCGGCATCATCGTCCTGACCTGCGCCCGACGCTGGATGAACACGACCTACGACTTCGCCGTGCCGAGAGCGGTCTACGGCTTCTTCCTCGGGTGTCTGCTGCAGGGCGTCTGGACCCGCATCCCGCGCCTGAAGGGACTGGCCGCCACTGTGCTGGAAATCACCGCCGTCGTGGCGCTCTGCGTCTTTATCGGTTGGGCCACGGGGCCGTTCACGGTGGCGGTGACGCTGATCTTTCTGGCTGTCGTCTGGGTCTTCGCGGGCGAGGAGGGGGCCGTGTCGCGGATGCTGGACCATCCGACGCCTGTCACCCTGGGTCGATGGTCCTTCGCCATCTACATGGTCCACATGTTCGTGCTGACGGTCCTGATGATCGTGGCGCGAAAGATCGAATGGGTGCCGGGCGGCCGGCGCATCGATTTCGGCTCGGTCTGGATCAACGACCTGTTCGCGCTGGCCCTGTTCGGCGTCATCCTGCTGCTGGCCATCGCCGCCCACCACGGGGTCGAGCGCCCGGCTCAGCGCCTGATCGATCGCTGGACCCGGCCACAGGGCACATAGCTCAGGCCGCCATGCGGAAGCCTTCATCCGAAAAGCCGCGCGCCTCGTCCCACAGGGCGTCTTCATCCGAATACCGAGCCGAGGCCCGGGCATCGATGACATCGACGACCTGTTCCTCCAGCCTATCCCAGATAATGGCCAGGTCACCGCATCCGTCGGCTTCGCACGGCACGATCAGATAGCGGGTCGCATTGATGCGTGCGGCCGGAGTCGAAACGGGAGCGGATGTGGTGGCCATGGTCAGTCTCCGATGTCTGGGCGGTTGCTGTTGATCGTCTTCTAGGAGGGTGATACGTCAAAATCGGACGTATCGTTCGGGGGCGGCTCATGCGGCATGACAAGGCGGCCATGGTGCTCGAACTGGCCCGGCGGCTCGCTGCCTCGGCCGAGGGGCTGAGCCTGGACGAGATGGCGCGCGACATGGATGTCGGCCGCCGCACCGCCGAGCGGATGCGTGACGCCGTCATCGCCCTGTTCCCCGCCACCGAAGAGGTGTCCGACCCGCCGCAGAAGCGCTGGCGCATCCGCGGCGGTTTGTCCGCCTTCGAACAGGCCCCCACGACGACCGAGCTGGTCGAGCTGACCCGCGCGGCGCAGGCGCTCCGGGCGGCGGGCGAGCCCGGTCGGGCCGCGGCGCTGGAGGGGCTGGAGCGCAAGCTCAAGTCCGCTATGCGCTCGACCACCCTGAACCGTCTGGCCCCGGATCTGGAGGCCCTGGTCCGGGCCGAGACGATCGCCGTCCAGGCCGGCCCGCGCCCCGGGGCCGACGAGACCATGCTGGCCACCATCCGCGCCGCCGTCCTGGCCCAGTCGCCGCTGGCCTTCACCTATTCGCGGCCGGGGGCGGAGGCGCGCCGCCGCACCGTTTCGGCGTGCGGGGTCATGTTCGGTCGCGCCAACTATCTGGTCGCCGCCGACCGGGACAGCGGCCGGGTCCAGACCTTCCGTCTGGACCGGATGAGCGCGGTGGAGGCGCAAGCCGGCTTCGCCCCGCCGCCCGCCGACTTCGACCTCAACGCCTTCGCCAGCCAGTCCTTCGGCATCTATCAGGACGAGATCGAGGACGTGGTCCTCCACGTCACGCCCACCGGCGCGGCCGAGGCGCGCGGCTGGCGCTGGCACCCCACGCAGTCGCTGGAGGATCAGCCCGATGGCTCCGTGATCGTCCGGTTCCGGGCGTCGGGCATGCGCGAACTGGCCTGGCACCTCTTCACCTGGGGGGACCAGGTCACGATCCTGTCCCCCCAGCGCCTGAAGGCGGTGATGGCGGGAGAACTGGCGGCGGCGCAACGGGCGCTGGAGGGCTAGACCCCACGTCCGATTCTGACGCAGGCGCGTGGCAGGCTTTTCGGCATGACCGACACCGCGACCCACACCCCCGATGACGCCTGGGCCCTGGCCCGCGACATGTATCTGAACGGCGCGACCGGCAGCCATGTCTGTCGTCGCTTCGGCTTTTCGGCCTCGACCTTCTGGGCGCGGGCCGCCCGGGAGGGCTGGCTGCGAAAGGACAACCCCGAGCCCGTCATCGATGCCGAACCCCTTGATCCCGACGCTCCCGCCCCGACCGCCACGGCGTCCCGCGACAAGGCCTGGCAGCGGTTCACTCAGGCCGTCGAAAAAGGCCGCGCCGCCGAAGCCCGGCGCTGGCTGGCCGTCCATCACACACTGTGCGACCTGGCCTACAAGGAGGAGACTCGTGCGCGCCGTGAAGCCCGGGAAGCGGCCGACGCCGCCGACCCCGAAGCGGCGAGGCAGCGAAGCGAAGACTTGCGCGCCGCCGTCTTCGCCCAGGCCGGTGCCCGAGACTGGCGATTGGAGAAGTAGAAGTCGTTTTTTCTGACTCCAACTCTCCAACTCTCCAACGGGCGGCCGGCCCGGGTTCAGCGATCCTCGCGCATGTGGAAGACGCGCGCGATGACGATGTGCACTGGATCGACCCGATATTGCACGACATAGCCGCTGTCGCCGAACCGGATGGACTTCTGGCGAACGCGGTCTGCGATCAGCGACCCGCTGTCCGGAAATTGCTTGAGATCGTTGATGCCTTGGCGAATGACGCTTGCGGCACGGGACGCAGCGGTCGGGGACAAGACGTCCAGAAAATCGACAAGCCGCCTCAGGTCGGCATTCGCCTCAGGTTCGAATCGGATCTTTCGGCTCAACGCCGTGTCGCCGCCCGTGCCTCGACCTCGGCGACAAAGGCGTTCAGGGCCTCGTCGCCATCGACGAATTCCCCGGTCTCATCGTATCGAGCGAGCCGCCGCAGAGCCTCTGACGCATCGTCGTCCGCACGGGTGAACGGCGCGGCTTCCTCCGACAGCCCAAGCCGCCGGGTTGCCCAATCCTCGATGTCCATTCCGGCCCGGGCTGCCTCGATCTTCAGTCGATCGATTGTCTCCTGCGGCAGGGTCAGTATCAGATTTGCCATGGGTCCAAGCCTATCACGATCAGGTCGTGCCTGCCATCGATGCCTCTCTTCATCCCGCCCCGAACGGATAGGGGCTGACCGACTTGGACCAGTCGTCGACGGCCAGGGGGCGGTCCACCGGCGGGGCGGCGCGCTCGGCGCAGGGGTGGCGGTGGCACAGGCGGCAGGCGGGGCCGATGGGGGTGACGTCGGGTGCCGCCAGGTCCAGTCCGCGCGCATAGACCAGCCGATGCGCGTCCTTCAGCTCGCACCCCAGGCCGATGGCCAGATCATAGCGCTCGCCGAATCCATCATGCCCTTGCCGATCCACCGTGCGCGCCATGGTGAACCAGCGGCGGCCGTCTGGCGTCTCGATGATCTGGGTGACCAGCCGCCCGGGCGTGCGGAACGCCGAATGCAGCCGCCAGCGGGGGCAGGCCCCCCCGAACCGCGCGAACGGAAAGGCCCCGGCGGCATAACGTTTGGACACATTGCCCGCCTGATCCACCCGCATCAGGAAGAAGGGCACGCCCCGCGCCGTCGGGCGGCTCAGCGTCGTCAACCGATGCGCCACCTGTTCGAACGACACCGCGAACCGGGTCTGCAGCCGGGCGATGTCATACCCCGTCGCCTCGGCCATCCGCTGGAAGGCGGCGTAGGGCATCAGGATAGCGGCCGCGAGCGTGTTGGTCAGCGACACTTTCAGCAGCGCCCGCGTGGTCGCATCCGGCGGCCGGGCCGCGTCGGCCATCGCATTCAGCTCCGCATCATGCTCTGCCAGCGCCAGCTGATAGGCGATGGCGAAGGCGCGGGAGGAATGGTCCAAAGTCTCCGACAGCAGCAGTCGTCGCCGGTGCGGATCGAACCGGCGGGTCCATTCCACCATGACCTCGGCCGGCATGACCTTGACCGCCAGATTATGCCGCGTGGCCAGCCGGACGCGGGCCAGGGCCTCGCACCCTTCGCCGGTCATATTGGGATCCAGCGCCGCGTGCAGGGTCTCGCCCAGCCCGTCCAGCTGGGGGAAATAGTTGGCGCGGGACTGGACATGGTCACGCACCCAGTCGGCGGGGGAGGGCGCATCGGCGCTTTGCCCGCCCTCGATCAGGGCCGCGCGGGCCTTGTCCCTCTGCTCGGCGAAGGCGCGGTACAGCCGGACCAGTGCCTCCGCCGCCCCGGGCGCGTCGTCGACCAGTTGCACCAGCTCGTGGCGCGGCACCTCCAGCCCCTTGAACAAGGGATCCGCCAGCACCTCGGCCAGATCCGCCTCGCCCGTCGCGCCGGTCTGGCCCAGCGTTCGCAGATCGACGTCATAGGCGTCGGCCAGCCGCAGCAGCAGTTGCGCCGACACGGGCCTCTGGTTTCGCTCGATATGGTTCAGATAGCTGGGCGACACGCCCAGGTCTCCGGCCATGGCCGTCTGGGTCAGGCCGCGATCCCGCCTAAGCCGCTTGACCCGGGCTCCGAGGAACAGCTTGCGATCGGCGGAGACGTCCATCCGCCCACCTTGTCATATCATGACAACAACGCAAGCGTCACATCGTGACAAGATGACTTCGCAAGCGACGCGCATCCTGTATCAAAAGTGACAGGCTCGTGTTTGATGGGGTGGCCGATGCGACGTTCGCCTCGGTCCTCCCAGATCCCAAGAGCCGCGCCATGACCACCTTCGCCGATCTCGTCCCTTCGCCCGCCGGCCGCTTCGACGGCATCGAGCGCCCCTATACGCCCCAGGATGTGCTGAAGCTGCGCGGCTCGGTGCCGATCACCCACACCCTGGCCGAACGCGGGGCCAACCGTCTTTGGGAGCTGCTGCATTCGGAGCCCTACATCAACGCCCTGGGCGCGGTGACCGGCAACCAGGCCATGCAGATGGTCCGCGCGGGTCTGAAGGCCATCTACCTGTCGGGCTGGCAGGTCGCGGCCGACGCGAACACGGCCGGAGCCATGTATCCGGACCAGTCGCTGTATCCGGCCAACGCCGCGCCGGAACTGTGCCGCCGCATCAACCGCACCCTGCAGCGCGCCGACCAGATCGAACATGCCGAAGGGGGCGCCAAGCGCGACTGGTTCGTGCCCATCGTGGCCGACGCCGAGGCCGGCTTCGGCGGCCCGCTGAACAGCTTCGAGATCATGAAGGCCTTCATCGAGGCGGGGGCCGCCGGCGTCCACTTCGAGGACCAACTGGCCTCCGAAAAGAAATGCGGGCACTTGGGCGGCAAGGTCCTGATCCCGACCCAGGCCCATGAGCGCAACCTGATCGCCGCCCGCCTGGCCGCCGACGTCATGGGCGCGCCGACCATCACGGTCGCCCGCACCGATGCCGAATCGGCCCAGCTGATCACCTCCGACATCGACGAGCGTGACCAGCCCTTCATCGACCGCGAAAACCGCACGCCCGAGGGCTTCTTCCGCCTCAAGGAAGGCACGGGCCTGGACCACTGCATCGCCCGCGGCCTGTCCTATGCGACCATCGCTGACCTGCTGTGGTGGGAAACCAGCCACCCGTCGCTGGAGGACGCCAAGAAGTTCGCCGAGGCCGTCCAAAAGCAGTATCCGGGCAAGCTGATGGCCTACAACTGCTCGCCCTCCTTCAACTGGAAGGCCAAGCTGGACGACGCCACCATCGCCAAATTCCAGCGCGAGCTGGGGGCCATGGGCTACAAGTTCCAGTTCGTGACCCTGGCCGGCTTCCATGCCTTGAACAACTCGATGTTCGAGCTGGCCGACGGTTATCGGGATCGCGGCATGGCGGCCTATTCCGAGCTTCAGCAGCGCGAGTTCGCCAACGAGGCCATCGGCTACACCGCCACGCGCCACCAGCGCGAGGTCGGCACCGGCTACTTCGACCAGGTCGCCACCGTCATTTCCAACGGGCAGTCCTCCACGACCGCCATGAAGGAATCCACCGAGACCGCGCAGTTCGTCGCGGCCGAATAAGGAGCTAAGCCATGGACCCGATCAGCCGCCCCCAGGCCATCATCGACTTCTGCCTGGCCCCCCTGGACCTGGACCCCGGCTCAGAATCCGAAAAGGAGGTCCGCCGCCGCCTGGAACACGTCATCAAGACCTTCCAGGCCAAGGCCGCCACCCCGGTCAGCGTCGACTTCTCGCGCATGCCGTCCCAGGTGATCAACGAAGCCGCCCACGGCTACGAATAAGACGATATCAGGCGGCGAGGGCTCGGCTCTCGCCGCCCAGCTCGTCGACCAGGGCGATCAGTTCGGCGGCGTCGAACGGCTTGGCCAGATGCCGGTCGGCGCCGGCGGCCTGGCCCGCCGCGATATGGTCGGGCAGGGCGTTGGCGGTCAGCATTACGATCGGGGTGCGACGTGAACCCGCCGCCGACTCACGCAGGCGAATCTCTCGAACCGCTGTCAGTCCGTCCATCACCGGCATCTGCATGTCCATCAGGATCAGGTCGAAGGTCTGTGAAAGGGCGGCGGCGAGGGCCTGAGCCCCGTCCTCGACCGAGACGAGATCGACGGGGGACTGACCCAGGATCAGCTCCACGACCTTGCGATTGGTGGGGTGATCGTCGGCGATCAGCACACGCAGGCGGCGCACGCTCGGGTCGGCCGACGCCACGAGTTCGATGGACTGAACCGCCGGGGCCTCGGCGGTGACAAGCGGCAGCGTCAGTATGAAGGCCGAGCCGCCTCCGACCTCGCTTTCGCAATCCAGGCTTCCGCCCATCAGGTCGGCCAGTTGACGGCAGATGGCCAGGCCCAGACCCGTGCCACCGAAACGACGTGTGATCGTCCCGTCCGCCTGCTCGAAGCGGTTGAACAGCCGTGCCTTGGCCTCTGCGTCGAAACCGACCCCCGTATCTTCGACCGTGAAGCGCAGGATGGCCGCGCCGTTACGATCGTGACCGGTCGAGGCCGTAAGGCTGACGAAACCGGTCGTGGTGAACTTGACCGCGTTGGACACCAGATTGGTCAGGACCTGCTTCAGGCGAACGACGTCCCCCAGAACCCAGCCTGATGCCGTGGGATCGATCTCGACAAAGAATTGCAGGCCCTTCTCTGCGGCGGGTGCGCCATACAGGTGGGCGGCCTCGTTGATCGCGCGCGACAGGTCGAAGGGTTCCGCTGCGATCTCCAGCCGGCCCGACTCGACGCGGGCGAGGTCCAGGATGTCGCTCAGCAAGGTCTGCAGCGTGACGCCCGAAGACTGGATCAGGTTCAGGATTTCACGCTGGTCGTGGTCAAGGTCGGTTTTCGCCAGCGCCTGGGTCAGACCGATGACCCCGTTCAGCGGCGTGCGGATCTCGTGGCTCATGTTGGCCAGGAACTCGGATTTCGCCCTGTTGGCGGACTCCGCGGCGTCACGCGCCACAGCCAGGGCCTGGGCGTCGCGCTTGAGATCGGTGATGTCGTTGACGACGGTGACGATGCCGCCAAGGGCCGTCCGGCGATCCTGAACGCGCAGCCAACGGTCGCCGGAAATCTGCTGTTCGAGGCTGTTGGACAGGCGGCGGCGGGCGACGAGACGCTCTTCGATCCATTCCGCTTCACGTCCGATCGCATCGGCATAAAGACCCTGATCCAAGCCGATTTGAAGCATGTCCCGGAACCGGACACCCGTCTGCAGGGCGGCGGCGAGCTCTGTATTCACTTCGGCGTAGCGGGCGTTCCAGATCACCAGGCGATCGTCGGCGTCGTAGAAGCCCAGGCCGTCCGGCATGGTGTCGATGGCTTCGCGCAACTGGCTCAGCGAACTGCGACGGCCCCACAGGCTCAGGATCGTCACCAGGGCCGCCATGCTGACCACCAGGGTCGCGCCGCCGACGACCCAGACCAGCATGACGGTCTGGGTGATCGCCGACACCGGGACGGCGACGGTCGGATCAGGCGCGATGGTCAATGCCGCCATCCCGCCGAAATGCAGGATGGCCACGCTGGCGACGGCGAAGGCCGTGTTGGCCGGGATCCGCCACCATCCGTCACGGCGTTCCCAGATCGCTGTACACAGGGCCACCAGCGCGCTGAGCGTGACCGCCGTCGCCACGACTTTCGCGTCCCAGACCGCCACCCCGCCATCGATCCGGATGGCGGCCATGCCCAGGAAATGCATCCCCGCGACGCTGCAGACCGCGAGGAGCGCCACCAGGGCCCGCGTCAGTCTGGAATCGTTGCTGAGCGTAAGGGCGATGCCGAGAGCCATCCCGACGATGACGATGGCCAGCGACGCGAGTGTTTCGCCGGCAACGTAATGCAGGGTCTCGACGGACCGGTAGCCCAGCATGGCCAGGAAATGGGTGGCCCAGACGGATAGCCCGCCGACCACGCCGGCCAGACCTCCATAGGCGATGCGGTCTCTTTGCGACGATCGCCGGGCCATGCCGATCAGTGTGATGCAGGTCGCCAGACCCGTGATGCAGACGATCACGGCCAGCAGCGTCAGCCGCCAGTCATGCATCACCGTCAGACAATTCACGATCCAAGGCAAAGGCGCGTCATCCCCGTCAGGCTTCCAGTCTGGAGCCAATAGGTAAAAAAACCGGTTTGTTTCCCGCGAATCCCTGTTTCGATGATCCGGGTTCGTCATCGCGCCGTGTCCGGATGATGCTAGGCAGGCTGCAGGTCGCCGTGACAGCCGACGATTTCCGGAGCCTTTGTCGCCCATGCCATTCGATGACACCCCATCTCCCGTCGTCCCGCTCGCCTCGTCGCGCTTGTGGACATCGGGCGCGGCCGGCGGGGTCGCGGTGGTGGTGATGCTGGTGATCGCCGCCGCTCGCCCCGACATCGCGCCCTGGCTGGTCGGTGGCGCGGGCATCGTCGCACTGGTGACCTGGCTCGGGAGCCGTGCCTCGCCGACGACGGGTCCCGCGTCGATCGCCGACATACCCGCCACCCATCACGCCGATGACGGGCGGTTGCTGGATGCCGTGTTCGAGGCGCTGGACGATCCGGTCGTGATCATCAGCGGTGGTGAGGCCGACGACATCGCCGGGCGCCGGATCGTCCTGGCCAATCGCGCCGCGCGCGATCTGTTGCGGGTGCCGCGAGAAGGCATGCTGCTGGTATCGGCCATGCGCGATCCGAATGTCCTCGAGGCGATCGACGAGGCCCTTTTCGGGGGCATCAGCCGCACCATCGACTACGCGGCCGGCGGCTCGCGCACGCGTCACTGGAAGGCCTGGGTGCGACCGCTACCGTCGCCGGATGGCTCGGCTCTGGCCCTGCTGGGTCTGCGCGACGAAACCGACGTGCGTCGCATGGAACTGATGCGGGTCGATTTCCTGGCCAACGCCAGCCACGAGTTGCGCACGCCGCTGGCCTCGCTCAGCGGCTTCATCGAGACGCTCAAGGGGCATGCGCGCGAAGATCCGGCCGCGCGTGATCGTTTCCTGGATATCATGGCGGCCCAGGCCGAACGGATGAGCCGTCTGGTCGCGGATCTGCTCTCACTCAGCCGCATCGAACTGAACGAGCACATTCCGCCGTCGGGTCGAGTGGACCTCGGCCGTGCCGCCGCCGACGTCGTCGACGCGCTCAGCGTGCTTTCGCAGGACAAGGGGGTGGCCATACATCTGACAGCCCCGGAAGGCAGTCGCATCATCGGCGATCGGGACGAAATTCTTCAGGTCATCCAGAACCTGACCGACAACGCGATCAAATATTCCGCGACAGGGTCGATCGTGGAAATCGGTCTCGACGTCGATCTGGACGCGGAAAAGGCGACGGCGTCCCGCATGCCCGGCGCGACCCGGCTGTCGCTGTTGACGCCGGATCGCGAGGCCGGCGTTCGTTATGTGGCCATCACGGTGCGCGACCATGGTCCCGGGATGGCGCGCGAGCACCTGCCGAGGCTGACGGAGCGGTTCTATCGCGTCGAAGGCCAGAAAAGCGGCGAGCGTCCGGGAACGGGGCTGGGCCTGGCCATCGTAAAGCACATCGTCAATCGCCACAGAGGTGGATTGATCGTCGAGAGCTCGCCCGGCGAGGGGGCGCTCTTCACCGCCTATTTTCCGCATTTGCAAGCCCGAGTGACCGCCTGACGGTTGTCCAGCAGCGACCAGCCTACGCCGTTGCAGAACTGTCATTCAGTCGTCGTAATCCGCTGACCATCCGAGGGCAGTTTCCGCCCCGACGCTCGCCGATCCTCGGCCGGGTGTGATTCTGGCGCTCACCCCGCCGGAATGCGGTGTTCTGGGGCGCGATGATCTGGTTCATTCTTCCCGTGCTGGCCGTCATGGCGGCGCTGGCCTATGGCCTCGGGCGCAACCGTGCCCAGAGCCTGGCGCGCGCGCTGCCTCAGGGCCAGGCACCGCATTCGCGTCCGCAGCAGCATGGCTACTATGCCCTGATCTGGGTCGCCGTGCCCGCGCTTGTCGTGGTGATCGCGGCCGGCATATTCTCCGGTTCTATCGAACATAATCTCGTGGCCGCGGGCGCGCCTGACGTGGTGACCGCGCTGGAACCGTTCCGCCGCGAAGCCTTCATGAACGACGCCCGTATCGTGGGCGAAGGCGGACACGCCTTGCAGGCATGGCCCGGCGCGCTGGGTCAGGCGCTGGTCACCGAGGGTGCCAGGGCGGGGCGCATCCACGACACCCTGGTGGGCGGGGCCGTCGCCGCCGCGGTGCTGGCCGCCCTCATGGGCGGCTTGTTCGCCTACAGCCAGATCCGGCCGTCCCTGCGTGCCCGCAACCGGGTCGAGGGATGGATCGGCGGCCTGTTGTTCGCCTGTTCAGCGGTCGCCATCCTGACCACGGTCGGCATCGTCTTTTCCCTGCTGTGGGACAGTTTGCGCTTCTTCCAGGCCGTGCCGGTCACCGACTTCCTGTTCGGCACGCAATGGAGTCCCCAGATCGCCATCCGCGCGGACCAGGTCGGTTCGTCGGGCGCATTCGGGGCCGTGCCGCTGTTCGCCGGCACCTTCCTGATCATGCTGATCGCCATGGTTGTGGCCGCGCCGATCGGACTGTTCTCGGCGATCTATCTGTCGGAGTACGCGAGCAGCCTGTCACGTGGGATCGTCAAGCCGCTGCTGGAGATCCTGGCCGGGGTGCCGACCGTGGTCTACGGCTTCTTCGCCGCCCTGACGGTGGGGCCGGCGTTCCGCGAGTTCTTCAACAGTGTCGGTGCCCTGCTGGTCGGCGGACCCCTGGACGGCATCGGCCAGTATCTGCTGCTCGTCCAGAACCAGATGGCCCTGGTGGCCGGGGCGGTCATGGGGATCATGCTGATCCCGTTCGTGTCGTCCCTGTCGGACGACATCATCAATGCGGTGCCCCAGTCGCTGCGGGACGGCTCCTATGCCATGGGCGCGACCAAGTCCGAGACCGTCAAGCGCGTGCTGCTGCCCGCCGCCTTGCCGGGGATCGCGGGCGCGCTCCTGCTGGCGATGTCGCGGGCGATCGGCGAAACCATGATCGTGACCATGGCGGCGGGTCTGGCGGCCAAGCTGACGCTGAACCCGCTGGATACGGTGACCACCGTGACCGTCCAGATCGTCACCCTGCTGACCGGCGATCAGGAGTTCGACAGTCCCAAGACGCTCGCCGCGTTCGGTCTGGGTCTGACACTGTTCCTGGTCACCCTGGTCCTGAACATCATCGCCCAGCGCATCGTCCAGACCTATCGGGAACAGTATGACTGAGGCGACATCCGACATCCTGGCCGACGGTGCCCGCGACAGCCTGCTGAAGCGGGGCCTGAAGGCTCGCTATGCCCGCGAGGGCCGGTTCAAGCTGTATGGGCTGCTGGCCATCGGCATCGCCATCGGCTTTCTGCTGCTGCTGCTGGGCCGGATCATCGAGCAGGGCCACACCGCCTTCTACGCCAACCAGATCACGGTGCCGGTCTATATGGACCCCGCCCGGATCGACCGCGCCTATCCTCAGGGCACCAACTTCCAGCAGATGGTCGCCCAGCAGTCCCTGGCCCGGATGGGCGTGACCGATGACGAGCGGGGATCCAAGGCGACGGCGTATCGCGCCCTGCTGTCCTCGGAACTGAAATTCCGCGCAGCGGCCATGATCAGGAAAGACCCCGCCCTGATCGGCCAGACCGTGACCGTCACCGCGCCCGTCTCGGACGAGGCGGACCTGTATTACAAGGGTGAGGTCACGCGAGAGACCCCCGCCGACCAGCGCAAGGTCTCGGACCAGCAGATGGCCTGGCTGGACGGACTCAAGCGCGACGGCGCGGTGTCGACCACCTTCAACACCCTGTTGTTCACCAATGGTGATTCCACGGAACCCGAGCTGGCCGGTGTGCTGGGCGCGGTGGTCGGGTCGGCATTGATGCTGATGGTCACGGCCGGACTGGCCATCCCGCTGGGCGTCGGGGCGGCGGTCTATCTGGAGGAGTTCTCGAGGAAGGGCCGCATCACCGACCTGATCGAGGTCAACATCAACAACCTGGCCGCCGTTCCGTCGATCGTCTACGGCCTGCTGGGCGTGGCGCTGTTCATCAACTGGGCGCACCTGCCGCGGTCTTCACCGCTGGTGGGTGGTCTTGTGCTGGCGCTGATGGCCCTGCCGACCATCATCATCGCCACCCGCTCGGCGCTGAAGGCCGTGCCGCCCTCGATCCGGGAGGCGGCCCTGGCCATGGGGGCCAGCCGGACCCAGACGGTTTTTCATCACGTCCTGCCGCTGGCCATGCCCGGCGTCCTGACCGGCACGATCATCTCCATGGCCCATGCGCTGGGCGAGACCGCGCCATTGCTGCTGATCGGCATGGTCAGTTTCGTGCCGGGCATTCCGCATTCGGTGACCGCGCCGACCGGCGCGCTGCCATCGCTGGTCTACATCTGGGAAAACGCGTCCGAACGCGCTTTTCACGAAAGGACGGCTGCGGCCATCCTGGTCCTCCTCGCCTTCATGATCGTCATGAACGCCGCCGCGATCCTGCTGCGCCGGCGCTTCGAACGCCGGTGGTAAGTCTATGAAATCCCAAATCTTGCGCGCACCCGACGGTCGCGAAGGCGGACCCGCCGATCCGAAGGACATCCCCATGATGGGTGGCCAGGTCCTGCCGGCCGCGGAAACCCCGGCGCACACCGATGACTCGCGCGACGAGTCCGTTCTGACGCCCACGTCCGGGACAGCCGGAGCCCTGGCCGGACGTGTGCCGCCCGTGAAGTCGCCTGCCGCCCCTGCGGGCCCGACCAAGATCGCTGCCCGTGACGTGTCTGTCTTCTACGGCGACAAGCAGGCCCTGTTCGATGTCAGCCTCGACATTCCGGACAAGACGGTCACCGCCTTCATCGGTCCGTCGGGCTGTGGCAAGTCGACCTTCCTGCGCTGCATGAACCGGATGAACGACACCATCCAGGGCGCCAGAGTGACCGGCCAGATCCTGATGGACAGCGAGGACGTGAATGCGAAGGCGGTCGATCCCGTCCTGCTGCGCGCCCAGGTCGGGATGGTGTTCCAGAAGCCGAACCCGTTTCCCAAGACCATCTACGAGAACGTCGCCTATGGTCCGCGCATCCATGGCCTGACCACATCCAAGGCCGAGATGGACGCCATTGTCGAAAGCGCGCTGAAAAAGGCCGGCCTGTGGGACGAGGTCGCCGACCGCCTGCATTCGGCGGGCACCGGCCTGTCGGGTGGCCAGCAGCAGCGGCTGGTCATCGCCCGCGCCATCGCCGTGCGCCCCGAAGTCATCCTGATGGATGAACCCTGCTCGGCGCTGGACCCGATCGCCACGGCCAAGATCGAGGAACTGATCGACGAGCTGCGCGAGCAGTACTGCATCGTCATCGTGACCCACTCCATGGCCCAGGCCGCGCGAGTGTCGCAGCGGACGGCCTTCTTCCACCTCGGTCGTCTGGTCGAGCATGGCAACACCGAGGAAATCTTCACGAATCCCCGCGAACGGCGCACGCTGGACTACATCACGGGACGGTTCGGCTGATGAACCAGCATACGGTCAAGGCTTACGGTGACGAGCTTAACCAGTTGACGGCGGAGGTCGCCCGCATGGGGGGTCTGGCCGAGGCGCAGGTGGCGGACGCGGTCGAGTCGGTGGCGCGTCGCGACATCGCCCTGGCGCGCGCCGTGGTGGACCGCGACGTCAAACTCGACGCCATGCATCGTGATATCGAAAAGAAGGCCATCCGCCTGATCGCCCTGCGCCAGCCGGTGGCGTCCGACCTGCGCAAGACCCTGTCGGCCATGAAGCTGGCGACCGATCTGGAACGCACCGGCGACCTGGCCAAGAACATCGCCAAGCGCGCTCTCAGCCTGGCCGAGACCGAGCCGATGCAGCCCCTGACCCGCTCGATCGAGCGGATGGGCAAGCTGGTGTCGATGCGGCTGCGTGATGTGCTGGACGCCTATACGGCCTCCGAGATCGACCGGGCCATGGCCGTCTGGGCCTCCGACGACGAGGTGGACGAGCACTACAACGCCCTGTTCCGCGAACTGCTGACCTACATGATGGGCGACCCGCGCACGATCAGCGCCTGCACGCACCTGCTGTTCATGGCCAAGAACCTGGAACGGATCGGAGACCATGCGACCAATATCGCCGAGGTCATCCACTATGAGATCACCGGCGACGAGATGACCGGCGAACGCCCGCGCTGGACGCCATCGCCGGGCGACTGGGATTCCGACACTGGGCATTTGCCCACGCCGCCACCCACGGCCTGAAGATCGCCTGACGGAGAGACCTGAGTGCAGCCCTATATCCTGGTGATGGAAGACGAGGACGCCCTGGCGACCCTGCTTCAGTACAACCTCGAAAAGGAGGGCTACGACGTCGTCGTCGCCGCCGATGGCGAGGAAGGCCTGGTCCAGATCGACGAGCGTCAGCCGGACCTCGTCCTGCTGGACTGGATGCTGCCAAAGGTGTCCGGGATCGAGGTGTGTCGTCGCCTGCGCGGCCGCCCCGAAACGCGCAACCTGCCGGTCATCATGCTGACGGCGCGCGGCGAGGAGTCGGACCGGGTGCGCGGCCTGGACACCGGGGCCGATGACTATCTGACCAAGCCATTCTCGATGACCGAGCTGATCGCCCGCATCCGTGCGGTGTTGCGCCGCATCCGTCCGGGTCTGGCCGACGACCGCGTCGGGCACGGCGACATCGTCATCGACCGCGTCGCTCACCGCGTCCGCCGTTCGGGCAAGGAGGTCCATCTGGGCCCGACCGAGTTCCGCCTGCTGGACCACTTCATGCGTCACCCGGGTCGGGTTTTCAGTCGCGAACAGTTGCTGGATGCGGTGTGGGGCAGCGACGTCTACGTCGAGGCCCGCACCGTCGACGTCCACGTCGGCCGCCTGCGCAAGGCCCTGAACGTCGAGGAAAGCGCCAACCCGATCCGTACCGTCCGCTCGGCGGGCTATTCGCTGGATCTGGAAGGCTAGCCGGCTTCCGCTGCCACGGCCTCGGGGTCCAGCTTGTAGACGCTGGCGCAGTATTCGCAGGTAACGTGAATCTTGCCGTCGGGCTCGACCATGTCCGCGCGTTCCGCGTCACTGAACGAGCCCAGCACCGACTGGATACGGTCGGCCGAGCAGCGGCAGATGGCCTTCAGCGCGCGCGCGTCCTCCAGCCGCACGCCATCCTCGTGGAACAGGCGGAACAGCAGGGTCTCGGGCGTGATGGTCGGGTCGATCAGTTCGTCGTCGCCCAGGGTCTGGAACAGGGCACGGCTGCGATCCCAGACCTCCTCGGTCGATCCGCGCGCGTCGTCGCCCGCGATCAGCTGGATCAGCGCCCCGCCGGCGCGCCAGGCGGTGCCGGTCTCGGTCGTGACCGAGCCGACGGCCAGATGCACCTTCGTCGGCACCTGTTCGGACTGGACGAAGTAGTGTTCGGCCGCCAACGACAGGCTCTCGCCCTCGATCGGGGTGATGCCCTGGGTGCGTTCGAAGTCCGGGCCGCGATCCAGGGTCATGACGAACACGCCCTGACCCAGCAGGGCCTTGGCGCCCGGGCGAACGAAACCTTTCGAGGCTTCGGCGACCTCGGCCTCGTCGAACCGGCAATAGCCGCGCAGATGGCCGTCGGTGTCATAATCCGCGACCACGTAGCGAACGGGGCCGTCGCCCTGGGCCTGGACGATCAGCCGACCCTGGAATTTCAACGCCGAACCCACCAGAGCCGCCAGGGCGCACGCCTCGCCCAGCAGGGCCGCGACCGGCTCGGGATAAGCGTGGGCCGACAGGATGGTGTCGATGGTCTCGCCCAGCCGGACCAGACGACCCCGTACAGGCCAGCCCTCGATCTGGAAGGCGGCGGCCAGATCGTCGGCGGGGTGGTCGCCGGGGGTGAACGCGGTTGTGGGCTCGTGATCGGTCACGGCGGGTCCTTGGGCAGGGCGAAATGTCGAGAAGCGGGCAAGATAGGAAACCGCGAGCCACTTGGTAAGGGTAGGGCAGGGCGTGCTATCCATCGGAACCGCCCACGAGGCCGCCTCGTTTTCGATCCAGACGCCGCTGAAAGTTCGATATGTCCGCCAGACCGATCCTGAAAGCTCTCGACCAACAGGCCATCGTCATCACCGGCGCGACGTCCGGCATCGGTCTGTCGACAGCGCGGCGGGCGGCGGCGGCAGGGGCCTGTGTCTTCCTGATCGCGCGAGGCGAACAGGACTTGAAATCCCTGGTCGAGGAACTGCAGCGCGAGGGTGGGCGGGTCGCCTATGCCGTCGCCGATGTGGCCGATTACGACGCCCTGACCTTGGCGGCGGACAAGTGTCGTCGGCTGTTCGGCGGCTTCGATACCTGGGTGAACAACGCCGGCGTGTCGATCTATGGCCCGATCCGGGAGACCACCCTGGAGGACCAGCATCGGGTGTTCGAGACCAACTACTGGGGCGTGGTGAACGGCTCGCTGGTCGCCGCCGAACACCTGCGAGGCCAACCGGGTGGCGGGACGATCATCAACGTCGGCTCGGTGCTGGGCGATGCGCCCCTGCCGGTTCAGGGCGTCTATTCGGCGTCCAAGCACGCCGTGAAGGGCTTCACCAACGCCTTCCGCATGGAACTGCTACGCGAGGGCGCGCCGGTGTCCGTCAGCCTGGTCAAACCGTCGGCGGTGGACACACCCTACAGCCGTCATGCCCGCAACCTGACCGGCGCCGTGATGCGCAACCCACAGCCGGTCTATGCCACCCACGTCGTGGCCGACACGGTGCTGTGGTGCGCGACGCATTCGGTGCGCGAGATCACCGTCGGGGGTGGTGGACGGCTGATCGCCAGTTTCTACGCCTTGCTGCCAGGCTTGGCGGAACCACTTTTCGCCAGGTTCGCTCCTAGCCTCATGCGGGACAGGCGTTCCGCCTATCAGCCGTATGACGACGGGCTTTACGAGCCCTCCGACGACGGCCTCGACGAAGAGGTTCATTATCCCATGGTTCGACAGTTCAGCGCCCTGGCCGAGGCCCGCAAGCATCCCGGCATCACCGCAGGTTCGCTCGCCATCGTCGCGACGGCCGCTCTGGCGACCTATCTGCTGACCCAGCGGACGGGCCCGACGCGGTATGACGCGCTGCGCAGCCGTCTGGATCCCCGCGGCTGGCTGGACGCCGAGGCGCTGCGTCATCGGTTCGACGACATTTCGCGCGGCCTGACCGAACGAGCCGGGGAATTCGGAGACACGGTCAGCGACCTGGGTGACGATGCCCGCCATCAGGCTCGCAAGGCGCTCAAACGCGGCCAGCGCGCCATGTCCGACAAGCAGCGCCGCAAGTACGCGCGCGAGGCCCGTCGCTATGCCGAGCAGACCGGGCGTTCGGCACGTCGCTATGCCGACGACGCCGGCCGCTATGCCAAGGATCACGCGCGCGAAGGCGGAGCGCTTCTGGCGGTCGCCACCATCGCTGCCGCGATCGGCGCGGCGGCACTGGAAAGCCAGCGCCCGGACAGTCGCGTGCGTAGAATCACTGGGCTCTGACCCCAGACAAAACCCGTTGCTGCAACAGCGAAGGTCGGCGAAAGAGGGGCATGGCCGCTGCGACCCTCATCTTCGACTTCGACTCGACCCTGGTGCGCATCGAGACACTCGAGGCGCTTGCGGACATCGCGCTAACGGGCGTCGACGGCGCGGACGCGATCCGCTCCGACATCGCGGCGATCACGGACCGCGCGATGTCTGGCGAGCTCGATTTCGGGGCGGCGCTGAAATCCCGGTTGTCGATGCTCCCCCTGACACGGGAGCATGTGGAAGCGCTGGCCGACCGCATCCTTGACGAGGGCACACCGTCGGTACGGCGGAACCTTCGGTTCTTCAACGAGAATGTCGACCACATCTATATCCTTTCGGGCGGCTTCCGCGAGATCATCAGGCCCATCGCGGAAAGGTTGGGCGTCCCGCCCAGCCGCGTCCTGTGCAACGACCTGACTTATGACGCCGATGGCCGGGTGACGGGGATCGACGAAACCAATCCCCTGGCCCGCGAGAACGGCAAGCCCACCGTCATCAAGCAGCTGGGGCTGGATGGCGCGGTCGTGATGGTCGGCGACGGCTGGAATGACGCGGAGGTCAAGCTCGCGGGCGCGGCGGATCGTTTCTACGCCTTCACCGAAATCGTGCGTCGCGAACGCGTCGTCGGCGTGGCGGACGCCGAGGCGACTTCGATCGACGAACTGCTGCATGCGGAGGGTCTGGCCGGCCGCTGGTCCTACCCTCGCAACCGGGTCCGGATGTTGCTGCTGGAAAACATCCACCCGGCGGCCGTCCAGCGACTGGAGGAAGCCGGCTATTCGGTCGAAACCCGGAAAGGCGCGCTGGATGAGGACGATCTGATCGCGGCGATCAGGGGCGTGCATGTCCTGGGTATCCGCTCCAAAACCAATGTCACCGAGCGCGTGCTGGCCGAGGCGGATCGGCTGATGGCCATCGCCGCCTTCTGCATCGGCACGAACCAGATCGATCTGGACGCCGCGGCCGCCCGAGGCGTGGCCGTGTTCAATGCCCCCTATTCCAACACGCGCAGCGTGGTCGAACTGGCCATAGGCCTGACCATCACCCTGATGCGCGACGTGGCCGACAAGTCGGCCGCCATGCACCGGGGCGAATGGAACAAGTCCGCCGACGGGTCGCGTGAACTGCGGGGCAAGACCCTGGGCATCGTCGGCTATGGGGCGATCGGATCGCAGCTGTCGGTGCTGGCCGAGGCGCTGGGGATGCGGGTCATCTTCCACGACCTGTCCGAGCGGCTGGCGCTGGGCAATGCACGGCGGATGCGCACTCTGGAGGCCTTGCTGGCCGAGGCGGACGTGGTCTCGCTGCACGTCGACGGGCGCAAGGAAAACGCCAACCTGATCGGAGCCTCGCAGTTCCAGGCCATGAGACCGGGCACCCTGTTCCTGAACCTGTCGCGCGGCCATGTCGTCGATATCGGAGCCCTCTCCCAGGCGATCGGGTCGGGCCGGGTAGGCGGCGCGGCGCTGGATGTCTTCCCCGAGGAGCCTCGCACCAATGCAGACCCCTTCGACAGCCCCCTGCGCGGCCTGAAGAACGTCATCCTGACCCCCCACATCGGCGGGTCCACGGAGGAGGCGCAGGAGGCGATCGCCGAGTTCGCCGCCGAGCGCCTGCTGGGCTATCTGAACCGGGGGGACACGACCTTCTGCGTCAACCTGCCCAACGTGCAGCTGGCCGATGTCTCGGGCGGTCACCGCATCCTCCATATCCACAGGAACCAGCCGGGCGTGATGGCCGAGCTGAACCGCGAGCTGTCGGCTGCGGGGCTGAACATCCTGGGCCAGCATCTGAAGACCGACGAACGGACCGGCTACGTCATCACGGACGTCGATCGAGACTATGACCCGCAAGCGCTCCGTGTGCTGAAAACTGTTGCCGGAACGCTTCGTTTCAGATTGCTGCACTGAAAGCTGACGTGACGGCATCTTGCGTCGCGGCGAAAGCGGCGCAGACTAGGGCCCAACGGTCGCGATCAGCAGGCCGATGGGAGGATTAAATGTCAGGACTTCTTCGCGGTGCAGCCTTGGCTGCGCTGACACTCGCCGCATCCGTGAGCATGGCGGGTGCCGCCTCGGCGCAATCGTACAACCGCCTCGTCGTGTTCGGCGACAGCCTGAGCGACAACGGCAACCTTTATCGCGCGACCGCCAACACCCAGCCGACCTCGCCGCCCTATTTCCAGGGCCGGTTCTCGAATGGGCCGGTGTTCACCGAACTGCTGGGCTTCACGGCCGGAGTCTCGGCTGCGGGCGCGCCGGTGACCGGCAGCATCAACTACGCCTACGGCGGGTCGCGGACCGACAACACCGTGGCCTTCCCGCCGGGCATGCGTCAGCAGCTGACGACCTACACCACGGCCGGTGGTGTGTTCGGAGCGCGCGATCTGGTCAGCGTCCTGGGTGGCGCGAACAACATCTTCCAGGCCTTCCCCGGCGCAGCCGCCAGCCCCCTGACGGCCCAGACCGTCATGACGGGCGTGGCCAACTCGGCCGCCGCCGACATCAACTTCATCGTCAGCTCGGTGGCAGGTGCCGGAGCCGGTACGGTCCTTGTGACCAATCTGCCGCGCCTGGGCCTGACGCCCCAGTTCTCGGCCAGCAACCCGCTGGTGGGGGCCTCGGGCTCGGCCTTGGCCGACTACGCTGGCAGCACCTTCAACTCAGCCCTCGCGACCGGCCTGATCGCGACCGCGGCGGCCCGGCCGAACTCCAACATCATCCTGTTCGACATCGCCAAGGTCAGCGACAGCCTGGCGACGGATCCGGCACGTTTCGGCCTGACGAACGTCACGACGCCTTGCCTGAACGGCGTCACCGTCTGCGCCACGCCTGACACCTATCTGTACTGGGACGGCGTGCACCCCACGGCGGCGGGTCACCGCCTGTTCGCGGCGCTGGCCAACGACTACCTCTACTATGCCGACATCGGCTCCAGCAGCACGCTGCAGGGCGAGACGGCCTTCCGTCATCACGAAGACACCCTGTCCACCGCGACGGACAGCCTGTCTGGCCGTGGTCCCTGGACGGCGGGCACCAGCATTTCGGTGACCGGTGGCTACGACAAGACCAAGACCGATGCCCGCACCAACGTAGCCGACGCGACGGCGGACGGCGCGGTCGTGCGCGGCGCGCTGGAGGCCGGCACCGAGACGATGCGGTTCGGCCTGGCCGGAACGTATCGCGAAGGCAACGTCGAATCGGGTCGCAACCGTTTCGACCTGCAGTCGATCGGGCTGGACGTCTACGCGGGTTATCGCTCGGGCGATCTGTTCGTGAACGCCGCTGCCGGCGTTGCAAGCGACGACTACAACGACATCGAGCGCGTCTCGTCGCTGTCGCCGATCGTCATGAGGGGCGAAACGCGGGGTCAGAGCACCGGTGCGCGTCTGCAGGGCGGCGTCTGGCTTGATTTGGGCGGCATCGCCATCTCGCCCCGCGCGGCCGTCAGCTATGTGACCGCCAACGTCGACGGCTACACGGAACAGGGTGTGGCGGCCTCCTATCGGTATGAGGATCGTTCGGTCCACGCCGTGACGGCCGAGGCCTCGGTCCGCGCCGAAGGTCAGATGGGCGGCTTTGGCGTCTATGTCGAAGGTGGCTATCGCGACAACGTCGACGACAGCACCAACGATGTCCGCGTGGGCATCGCGGGGAACACCGCCAAGGTGCTGGGCCGTAGCTACGACGATCCGTTCGGTGGTCAGATCCTGGCCTCGGCGGGCGTGTCCGGTGACCTGGGTCCGGTCAAGGTCGAACTGTCCTATCGCGGCCGCTTCGGCGATCACGCCGACAGCAACATGGGCGGAATCACCTTCACCCTGCCGCTCTGACGACGCCTTTTTCCCCTCTCCGTCGTCGATTGGCGGGGAGGGGAACTCGACGAGGCTGACAATTTGGTGCATTAGCGCCCACCTAATTCGGCTCGCGCTTCCGCCCGGCGCGAGCCTTTCTTCGTATTCACCGGGCGCGAGAGGCCGCATGGCTAAGGAAGAACTGCTCGAGTTTCCCGGGGTGGTCAGCGAATTGCTGCCCAATGCCACGTTCCGCGTGCTGCTCGAGGGGAACGACCACGAGATCATCGCGCACACCGCCGGAAAGATGCGCAAGAACCGCATCCGCGTTCTGGCCGGAGACAAGGTGCTGGTCGAGATGACACCGTATGATCTCACCAAGGGCCGCATCACCTACCGCTTCAAGTAAGGGGCGCGTGCAGCGACCCGAACTCGTGCTGGCCTCGGCCAGCCCGCGCCGCATCGAGTTGCTGGCGCTGATCGGGATCGCGCCCGATCGCATCGATCCCGCCGACATCGACGAAACGCCGCTGAAGGACGAGACACCGGCGCGTCTCGCGGTCCGCCTGGCCCGGGCAAAGGCCCAGATCGTGGAGGCGCGATCGCCCGGTGCCGTCGTGCTGGCGGCCGACACCGTCGTTGCCGTTGGACGCCGCCTTCTCGAGAAGCCCGCCGACGCGGACGAGGCCAGGCGCTTTCTCGGTCTGCTGTCCGGCCGCAATCATCGGGTCTTCACCGCGGTGGCCGTGGCGCGCGGAGACAGGGTCACGCACCGCTGCGTCGATACCCGCGTCGCCTTCAAGCGGCTGTCGGACGCCGAGATCGCCGACTACGTCGCTGGGGGCGATTGGCGCGGCAAGGCCGGTGGCTACGGCATACAGGGGCCGGCGGCCGCCTTCGTGCTGAAGATCATCGGCAGCCACCCGGCCGTGATGGGCCTGCCCCTGCCCGAGACCGTCAACCTGCTGTCGGGTGCCGGCTGGCGCCGATGAGCGACGTCGAAGTCTTCCTGGACGACACGCCGGGCGAGGTGCGTGGCATCGTCGTGCGCGATGGCCTGGCCGAACGTCTCCTCGTTCAGCGCGAATCGGACCTGGCCCAGCATCGGCTCGGGGCCGTGTCGGTCGGGCGGGTCACGCGGATCGAGGCTGCATTCCGAGGCGCGTTCGTCGATCTGGGTTGCGAGGGGCCCATGGGCTTCCTGCCGCTTTCCCGCGCCGCTGCCCTGAGGGAAGGCGAGGCGGTCGAGGTCGAGGTGACGGCCGAGCCGCGCGAACGCAAGGGGCCGGCCTTGCGTCTCAGAGGGCCAGGGCAGGGCGCGCCCCGGTTGCTGGCGGCGGGACCCACGGTTGGATCGACCCTGGCCGTTCTGGTGCCGGGCGTCGTGCCGACGACGGGGATCGATGCCATCCGTGCCGGCCTTGAGGCGGAGGAGGACGCCCTATCGACGATCCACGCCTTTCCGGCCGCCGCCTTCGATCTGGCGATCGAGCGCACGCGGGCGCTGATCTCGGTCGACATCGACCATGCCCATCTGGCCGGGCGCGATATCCGCAAGGGACGAGAGCGCGCCAACCGCGAGGGCCTGAACCAGGCCGCCAGGCTCATCGGGCTCAAGTCCTGGGCCGGGCTGATCGCGGTCGATCTGGTCGGGACAGCCTTCGAGGGTCGCTCGGTTTCGGACCTGGCGAGGGCGGCGTTCGGCCCGGATTCGACCATTGGACCGGTCAGTCGCTTCGGTCTGCTGCAACTGACCCTGCCGTGGGGGCGGCGGCCGATCGACGAGATCTTGCTGGATGGGGCGGGGCGAACCAGCACAGCGACCCGCGCCATTGATCTGACCCGTCGGCTCAGGCTTGAGATGCTTTCGGACAAGGCCGTGGCGCGCTGGACGGCCAGATGCGGTCCCGAGGAGGCGGCGATGGCCGCGCCGCTCGTGGAACGGTTGGGACCCCGCGCGGCGCTTCGGCCGGACCCCGCCTTGGCTCCCGGCCATTTCGTCATCGAACAGGGATAGCGTCCATGGGCACCTGCCCCATCTGCCGTAAGCATCCGACCGTGGAGGCCTACAAGCCCTTCTGCTCGAAACGGTGCGCGGACGTGGACCTGCAGCGCTGGCTGGTGGGGGCCTATGTGCTGCCGGACACGGACGAGAGCGTGCCCGACGCCGATCCGGAAAACGACCACTGATCCCGGCTGGACACCCCGTTTCGGCTCGCCTATAGACCCCGCTCCGCATTTCGATGCGCGCGCCTGGGTAGCTCAGTTGGTAGAGCAGCGGATTGAAAATCCGCGTGTCGGTGGTTCGAATCCGCCCCCAGGCACCACCGCCTTTCCCCCGCAGAGCAAAGCGCCGTTGAGCGATCCGGGGTTGGTTAATCTAACCGCGAAATGCAGCAGTGGTGCGACATTGCGGGGATTTGCCCTCAGGGCTCGCCCCAGGGGCGAAAAGCACCCTTGCGCCCTTGACGCTCCGTAATCGCTTCGCCAAAGGAGCTTGACCGCTTTCTTTGCGTGAGCGGCCGAATGACCGTCGAATTTTTCTTCGGTGGTCGTCCGACCAACCCGCCGATGGGGCCTTGCGGCAACCGGACGCGACAGAAGGCGTTCCGACGTTAAGGCCATCCCGGCCGACGGCGGGACACAACCGATTTCATCAGGGGCCACAGCGTGCTGACGCGTTATGGTTCCAGGGTTCCACGAGTCAGACCAAAAAGCAGGAACTGGCGACACATGCAAAAGACCAACATTCTTCTCGCTCTGGCCGGCGCTGCCGTGCTGATGGCGGGCTCGCCGGCACTGGCCCAGGCCCCGACGACCGCTCCGGCCGCCGATGCCGCCGCTGCGACCACGACGACGGCCGCGCCCGTCGCCGACACGGCCGCTCCCCCCGCTGATGCAGCCGCTCCGGCTGAAGAGTCGGCCGGTGGTGGTGGCGGGATCACCCCGATCACCATGTTCATGGAAGCCACGCCGGTCGTTAAGGTCGTCATGATCGGCCTGCTGCTGGCCTCGGTCTTCTCCTGGACCCTGCTCATCATCAAGCTGCTCGAGTTCGGTGGCCTGAACCGCAAGACGGACCGCTTCCTGGAAGAGTTCCGCGGTGCCCGCTCGATCGCCGACATGCGCCGTGTGGCCACGTCGGACGAATACGACGGTAACCCGCTG
The DNA here is from genome assembly GCF_056404975.1 of Brevundimonas sp. P2_A6. Classification (NCBI taxonomy): domain Bacteria; kingdom Pseudomonadati; phylum Pseudomonadota; class Alphaproteobacteria; order Caulobacterales; family Caulobacteraceae; genus Brevundimonas; species Brevundimonas sp. P2_A6. The sequence continues at coordinate 620,296 of NZ_JBFUCZ010000001.1, forward strand.
GCCGACATGGCCGCCGCCGCGACCGAAGAAGTCGAACTGTCGCGTCAGGCCGGTCTGTCGGTCACCGGCGATCATCGCGATTCGGCCCTGTTCCGCGCCCAGTCGGCCGTCGCCGCCGTTCAGGCCGGTCTGGCCTCGCGTCTCTCCGGTGGCCAGCAGTTCCTGGCGTCGGTCGGATCGACCGGCCCGTTCGTCGGTCTGTTCGGTACCGTTTACGGGATCATGAACTCCTTCATCGGGATCGTGGAATCCAACACCACCAACCTGGCCTCCGTCGCCCCCGGTATCGCCGAGGCTCTGCTGGCCACCGGTATCGGCCTGTTCGCCGCTATCCCGGCGGTGGTGTTCTACAACTACTTCAACACCCGCATCTCGGCCTACGGCACGCGCTCGGACGGTTTCGCCGCCGAACTGCTGAACGGCATTTCCCGCCAGCTCGACAAGGGAGCTTAAGCTAGATGGCCGCCAAACTCGGAGGTTCTGGCGGCGGTAAGTATCACGTCGAACAAACGGCTGATATCAACGTCACGCCATTCGTTGATATCATGCTCGTTCTACTGATCATCTTCATGGTGGCGTCTTCGGTCGCCACCGTGTCGGTGGAAGTGAAACTTCCCGTTGCCCTTGCGCCGCCCGCTCAAAACCCGCCTAAGCCTGTGTTCATCTCGATCCAGACGGATGGCCGTGTGTTCATCGGCGACCACGAGTCCAGCTTTGGGACCCTGGGAGCCGAGCTCAGTGAGCAGATCGGTCAACGTGATCCGACCAAGGAACGCATCTACATTCGTGCGGACCAGCAGACGCGGTATGGCGACTTCATGCAGACGATGAACGCGCTGCAGGATGCGGGCTTCTACAGCGTCGCGCTCGTCGGCGAAGACAAAGCTCCGGCTTAGGGACGGGACATCACATGACAGATACACCCGTCGAATATCACCGCAGTCGCTACGACGCTCCGCGCAAGAAGTCGTCTCCGGTCGTCTGGATCGTCGCGCTTGGCGTCGTGTGCATCCTGTTCGCAGCCCTCCTCTTCTGGGTGCAGAAGACCAAGTTCGAACTGAAGAAGCTGGAGTTCAAGGACGACGCGGTGCAGGTCGAGATCGTCGAGCCGATCCCTCCACCTCCGCCTCCGCCGCCACCTCCGCCTCCGCCGGACACCCCGCCGCCGCCCAAGCTGCAGGTCCGTCCGCCGGTCATCAACACGACCGCTCCGCCGCCGCCGATCACCCTGCCGATCGAGCCGACGAAGAAGGAAGACCGCGTCGAATACACGGGGCCGCCCGTGATCGTCCCCGGTCCTCCGCCTCCGCCCGCGCCGCCGGCTCCGGTTCGCCCGCCGGTGATCACCAACCCGACCTGGTCGCGTCAGCCCTCGCCGACGTACCCGGACCGGGCTCTGGAACGCGGAATCTCCGGCAGCGCCGATCTCAGCTGCCAGGTCCAGGCCAACGGTTCGGTCACGGGTTGCTCGATCGTCAACGAGACGCCGTCCGGTGCCGGCTTCGGTCGGGCCGCCGTGGCCGCCGCTCGCAGCGCCCGTCTGTCGCCCCGCTCCGTGGACGGTGTGGCAACGGGGGGTCAGGTTCGCTTCACGGTGCGGTTCAACCTGCCGAACTAGGCGATCCTTCTGCCAAGTCACCCAAGGCGCCCCGGAAGAAATTCCGGGGCGTTTTGCGTTGTTCAACTTGGATATCGGATGTGGAATGCGGCCTTGATCGCGTTTCGCAGTCCCGCTAGAGAACGCCCCTCGCGTTGCCCGTCCCCTGGTCCGATCTTTGACCGGCCAGAGGATGACGAAGGGTCGCTGCGCCGCCTTAGCTCAGTTGGTTAGAGCGCCGGTTTGTGGAACCGGAGGTCCTCAGTTCAAGCCTGAGAGGCGGTACCATCCTCGCCCCCGCGGGTGGTCCGGTCGGCCCGCGCCGCCAGCTCGTCCCGCCGCGCGGCCGCCGCCTCCCCAGCCCCTATGGCTGTCGTGATTCGCGCCACCAGGCTTTGCCGCGCCGTTTCCAGACGCAGCCCGTCCGGCCTCACCTTTTTCGGCTTGCGGCCGGAAAGACCCAGCGCGTCCGACCATTCCGACCGCCACGCCTCCACGGCGTCGCCGATCTGGATCAGAGGCGCGGGAACGCCTTGGGCGGCATTCTGCACCGTCCTCAGTTCGGTCAGCCAAGCCAGGGCCGCCGCGCGCAGCGATAACAGACCGCCGAGACGCAAGGACAGCGGATGCAGCGGCGCGGCTGCCGAGGGTGCCTCCTGGGGGCTTCCATGGGCACGGTCTGGACGTCCCACCCCATCCGCCCCGGTTTCTTCCTGGTCCTCGATCGGATCGGTCGTCGGCCGGGTTTCCGGCGATGCGGTCGGGTGCGCTGCCTGATCGGCCAGCCAGGCACGGGCGGCGGCGATGTGGGCATCCAGATCGATGATGGCGTCCCGGGTGCCGTCCCACAGGCCGGCCAGGGTGTCGTGATGGTCTGTGACCGTCCTGGCATGCCGTTGGACGTCACCGCTTATCTGGGTCGCCGCTGACGCTGTCATGGCGAAGGCGGCCCTGAAAGCCTTCAGACGCTTGCCGCGGCTGTCGAACAGGCCTGGCAGCCCCTTTCGAGGCTCCAGCGCGGTAAGGTCGAGGCCCTCGATATCCGCCCTCAACCGTCGCAGGGAAGCCAGGCAGGACGCCAGGGGAGAGGCGACCCTATCCTGGTCCAGATGGTGCCGAATGGTCGTGAGGGCCTCACACGGGCCTTGCGCGAAGGCGGCGCAAGCGTCCGGGTCGTCCAGGATGGTGTAGCGGATCGCGGCGACGTGTTCGGCATCCGGCACAGGCGCTCCACCGTCCGGAAAACCGCCAGAGACCGACCGACCCATGCACCCCTCCCTCGCCCGGACCTCTGACGGGTCCGGCATCCGGCTTCACTATGGCGCAGAGTTCAGGGTTTGCGAAACAGTGTAGCTTGCCTCGGTCCTGGCGGCGACGTCGTCCAGAGTGACGCCGTCGGCCAGTTCGATCAGCTCCAGGCCCGCTCCGTCCGGCTTCACGTCGAAGACGGCCAGGTCGGTGATGATGCGGCTGACGACGCCCGTGCCGGTCAGGGGCAGGGTGCAGGCCTTCAGCACCTTAGACTGTCCGTGCTTGTTGGCGTGTTCCATGACGACCACGACGCGTTTAACGCCCGCGACCAGATCCATGGCGCCGCCCATGCCCTTGACCAGCTTGCCGGGAATCATCCAGTTGGCGATGTCCCCGTTCTCGGCCACTTCCATGGCCCCCAGGATCGACAGGTTGATGTGGCCGCCCCGGATCATGGCGAAACTGTCGGCGGAGCTGAAATAGGCGCTCTCGGGGATCTCGGTGATGGTCTGCTTGCCGGCGTTGATCAGGTCGGCATCGACCTCGTTGTCATAGGGGAACGGCCCCATGCCCAGCATGCCGTTTTCGGACTGCAGGGTGACCTCCATCCCGTCGGGGATGTAGTTGGCCACCAGGGTCGGAATGCCGATACCCAGGTTCACATAGAAGCCGTCCTGCAGTTCCTGGGCGGCACGTTCGGCCAGCTGTTCGCGAGTGCGGGGCATCAGTTTTCTCCAGTTGCGGGCAGTGGGCTGACGCCCCGGTCGGCGAAGACGCGCTTGGCGATGCGCAGTCCGTTGGTGGCGGCGGGAAAGCCGGCGTAGAGGGCGACCTGCATGATCGCCTCGACGATCTCGGCGGGCGTGACGCCGACCGACAGGGCTCCGTTGATGTGGCCCTTCAGCTGATCGACGGGATGCCCCAAGGCCGTCAGGGCACCGATGGTGACCAGCTGGCGACCGCGCGGGTCGAGGCCAGGGCGGCTCATCATCTCGCCATAACCGAACTCAACCATCATATCGGCGAAGTCGGGGGCGATGGGGGCCATGCCCTTGCGCAGGGCGCCTTCGAGCCCCGGATCAAGGGTCTCCATATAGGCCGCTCCGCGTTCGGCGCGGCGGGCGTCAGGCATCGGCATGCTGGCGCACGGTGCGCTGTTCGATGCGCTTTTCGAAGCTGCCCTGGATCAGTCGGTCGACGTAGATGCCTGGCGTGTGGATGTGGTCGGGGTCCAGCGAGCCGGTCGGCACGATCTCCTCGACCTCGACGACTGTCACCTTGCCGGCCGTGGCCATCATCGGGTTGAAGTTGCGGGCGGTCTTGCGGAACACCAGGTTGCCGCGCTCGTCGGCCTTCCAGGCCTTGACGATCGACAGATCGGCGATCAGGCCGGTCTCCATGACGTAGTCGCGGCCGTCGAAGGTGCGGACCTCCTTGCCCTCGGCGACCAGGGTGCCGACGCCGGTGGCGGTGAAGAAGGCGGGAATGCCCGCGCCGCCCGCGCGGATGCGCTCGGCGAGCGTCCCCTGCGGGTTGAACTCGAGCTGCAGCTCACCGGCCAGATACTGGCGCTCGAACTCCTTGTTCTCGCCGACGTAGGACGAGATCATCTTGGCGATCTGGCGGGTTTCCAGCAGCTGGCCCAGGCCGAAGCCGTCCACGCCCGCGTTGTTTGAGATGACCGTCAGGTCCTTCACGCCGGTGTCGCGCAGAGCGGCGATCAGGTTCTCGGGGATGCCGCACAGGCCGAAGCCGCCCGACATGATGGTCATGCCGTCGAAGGTCAGACCCTCCAGCGCGGCCTTTGCGTCGGCGTAGATCTTGCGCATCGCTTCCCCTTTTTCACCGTCTGATGAAATATCGCGGCGTTCGGGCGTCTGTAAATCGACGACGCCCGATGGGCAAGGGATAGCCCGATCAGCGCGCCTTGCCCACCGTCACGGGATGGGTAGGGGGCTTTCCCCGTTCGCGATAGCGCGCGCCTTTCAGCACGCCCAGCAAGGCCTCCCAGTGGATGCCGAACATGACCTTCCACGTCAGCAGAGGGTGGGTGAGCCAGGCCTTGAACAGGGCGGCGTCGGTGAGCGGGCGTCGCGTCCCGGCGAAGGAAGCGGTCAGGATCGGGGTGTCGCCCCGGCGGACGGCGACGACGACCGAGACGGCCTGATCCGGCGCGTGGACGGTGAAGTCGTAGGTCAGGGCCATGTCCATGAACGGCGAGACGAAGAAGGTCTTGTCCGTGGTCTGGCGGACGATCCCTGGTTTTGCTTCGGCGGGTATCGCGACGAGGTAGGAGTGGCGCTCGTTGAAGGTGTTGGTCACCTCGTAGAGCAGGGCGGCCAAAGTGCCGTCGGGCCGATGGCAGAAATAGACCGCCAGCGGATTGAACCCGTAGCCCAGGATGCGGGGCATGCAGAGCAGGCGGATCGGGCCGCCTTGGATGTCGATGCCGGCGGCCGACAGGTGGCGCTCGACCTGGGTGCGTAAGGGGGTGCCCGAGCGGTCGCCATGGTCGCGGGCGCGCCAGGTCATCAGGCCGAAGGTGCCGTTCCGAAGCCAGCGCAACGGACGGATGGCGTCCTCGGCCGTGTCGAGGTCCAGCAGCAGCATGTAGAGCCGGTAGCGCAGGGTATGCTGGATACCCGAGACGCGATGGTGGACGACCTCGCCGACATAGAGGGCGTTCTGAACCTCCCCCGTTCGCTGCGCTCCGGGGGAGGATTGTCGGAGTGCGCTCACGCCGCCTCGGACAGAGCCGCCGTGCTACCCAGCACGATCCGGCCGCTCTCGTTCTGGACCGACCAGGGCCGACGCACGCCGCCCAGCTGTTCGGCGACGGCCAGGCCCGCCTGAAGCCCGTCCTCATGGAAGCCCGATCCGAACCAGGCCCCGGCGAACCAGACGCCGCCCTGACCCTGTAGCGACCACAGTCGGGATTGCGCGCGAACGGCCGCGGTGTCGAATACGGGGTGTTCGTAATCCCATTCGCCCAGGACCAGAGCCGGGTCGGGATCCTTGGCCGGGTTCAGGCTGACGAACAGGGGCGGGCCGGACAGGGACTGGAGCTCGTTCATCCAGTAGGTGACGCCGCCTTCGCCCGCGCGGTCGGAATAGCCCTTGTGCGTCCAGGCGGCCCAGGCCTTGCGGCGCCTGGGCATCAGCGACGTGTCGCGATGCAGGATGGCGCGGTTCGGCCGGTACTGGATCGCGCCGAGCAGGTGGCGCTCGTCCGGGGTCGACTGATCCAGCAGTCGCAGGGCCTGATCGGAGTGGGTCGCCAGGACGACGTCGTCGAACCGTTCGGCGCGCCCGTCGGCGAAGCGAACCGAGACCCCTGCTGCATCGCGCGAAACGCCGACCACGCCCGCGCTCAGCACGGTCTCGCCGGCGAAGGCGACATGCAGGCGGCGAACGTATTCGCGGCTGCCCCCGTCGACCGTGCGCCAGGTCGGCTTCAGGTCATAGGTCAACAGGTTGTGGTTCATGTAGAACCGCACGAAGGACGCGGCGGGGTAGCCGGTCATCTGATCCAGCGTCGACGACCAGATCGCGGCGGCCTGGGGCAGCAGGTGGGCGTCGCGGAACAGGCGGCCATAGCGGTTGCGGTCCAGATACTGGATCAGGGTCTCGCCCGTGCGCTCCATCTCCGGCAGGTCCTTCGGGGCCTGTTTCTGGAACCGCAGCAGGTCGCCGATCATGCCCCAGAATTTGGGGCTGGCGTAGTTGCGCTTCTGGGCGAACAGGGCGGCGATGCCGTGGCTGGAGTATTCGAACGCCCCGTCATCCATGCTGACGGCGAAGGACATGTGCGCGGCCTTGGTCGGCACCGACAGGTGCTCGAACATCGCCTTCAGGTTCGGATAGTTATCCTCGTTGTAGACGATGAACCCCGTGTCCACGGCGACAGGGGAGGACGGGCTGGGAGCCTCCACGGTGTTCGAATGGCCGCCGATCCGGTCGTCGGCCTCCAACAGGGTCACGTCGTGGGCCTTTGACATCAGCCAGGCGCAGGACAGGCCGGCGATGCCCGACCCGACGACGGCGATCCGCTTCCTGGCGATGGGGTGGTCGGCCGAGGTGACGAGATGGGCGCTCATGGGGTCTCCGGACAGCAGTCGGGTGTCAGGCCCGGAGCTACGGCGCGGACCAGAGCGTGGATGAGATCATCCGTCGCGCCTGAAGCCGCGTAGCTGGGTGGTCTTCCGCAGCGGAGCCGTTACACCTGATGTCAGGCGTAATGGGCCGCGAGCGCCCACGCAATGTCAGGATCGCCGCATGAACATCACCAACGTCGCCATCCGCCAGCTTCAGGACGCGCCTTTCCCCGATTTCGTGACGCGCCCTGCCATCGCCAGCCTGGTGACGGAGGCTCGCAAGAAGCTGGACCGCGAAGGTCCGCACGATTCGGCGGAATTCGCGCGTCAGATGGCGGTGAGAGCCATCGCCGAACACACCGATGCGGCCAATGACCAGCACTACGAACTGCCGCCCGAGTTCTTCAAGATCTGCCTGGGCGCGCGGCTGAAATACTCGTGCTGCCTGTACGGCGACGGGGCCGAGACCCTGGATCAGGCGGAGGAAAAGGCGCTGGCCGAAAGCTGTGCCCACGCCGAGCTGGTAGATGGGCAGACGGTGCTGGAGCTGGGCTGCGGCTGGGGCTCGCTGTCGCTCTGGATGGCGGAACACTATCCGAACAGCCGGATCACGGCGGTTTCGAACAGCCATGGCCAGCGCGGTCATATCGAGGAACAGGCGGCCCTGCGCGGCCTGACCAATCTGACCGTCATCACCTGCGACATGAACGACTTCCATGCGCCCGCGGCCGGGACCTACGACCGGATCGTCTCGGTCGAGATGTTCGAGCACATGGCCAACTGGCGCGCCCTGCTGACCCGGGCCAAGGGCTGGCTGAAGCCCGACGGGCGGATGTTCGTGCACATCTTCACCCACCGCGACGCGCCCTATCGGTTCGATCACACCGACAACGGCGACTTCATCGCCCAGCACTTCTTCACCGGCGGCGTGATGCCCAGCCAGGACCTGATGGCACAGTTCCCCGACCTGTTCGCGGTCGAGCAGCAGTGGACCTGGAATGGCGAGAACTATGCCCGCACGGCCAATGACTGGCTGGCCAATATGGATGCGAACCCGGATCGCGTTCTGGAGTTGATGCAGGGCACCTATGGCCGTGAGAATGCGAAGCTGTGGGTGCGTCGCTGGCGCCGGTTCTATCTGGCAACGGCGGGTCTGTTCGGAAACGACGGCGGCAACACCTGGGCCGTCACCCACTATCGCCTGAAACCCGCCTGAAGAGAGACTGACGCATGCTGAAATGGATCGTGGCCTATGCGGCGACCGGCGCGGCGATGGCGGCCGTCGATTTCGGCTGGCTGACCACCATGACCGACCGGCTGTACAAGCCCGTGATCGGTCCGATCATGACGCCCAAGCCCGACATGGTCGCGGCGGTGGCCTTCTATCTGATCTATGTCGGCGGCGTCGTCTTCCTGGCGGTCGCTCCAGCGCTGAAGGAGGGGGCCTGGACGCGGGCGGCGATCAACGGCGCGGCCCTGGGGTTCGTGGCCTATGCCACCTATGACCTGACCAATCAGGCGACGCTGCAGGTATGGCAGTGGAAGCTGACCATCATCGATCTGTGCTGGGGCACCTTCCTGACCATGGCGGCGGCGACCCTGGGCTATCTGGCGACGAGCACGGTGGCCGGGCGCGCCTGACGGTTTCCGACGGCTTCACCGTGGCCATTGTCATCCGCTGAGCGATGATATCTGTTGCGCCCAGGGACGGAAGGTCCGGGGAGACGGGTCATGAAGCTTTGGTTGCTATTGGGTGGGGCGACGGTGATCGGCCTGGCGGGTTGCGCGGTCGATCCTTACGCTTACGGGGCGACAGCGCCCTATGGCCAGTACGGCAATAATGGTTATGGCCAGTCCCGTGGCGACACGGTCGATGCCAGTGCCACCGCGACCTATGGCGAGATCTATCTGGATTCCGGGTTCGATGAAGATCCGTACCGGGTTTCGGTGACCTCGGGCGGCAGCATCGACGCCTCGACCATCGCGAGCGGTTGCACGGGCATGGTGGCGCGCGCGCCGGATTTCCAGCTGACCTATGACGCGGGCAGCCTGCCGCTCACGTTCGGCGTCAACGGCCAGGTCGATACGACCCTGGTCATCAACGGTCCCGATGGACGCTGGACCTGCGACGACGACTCGGGTGGCGATACGGACCCGGAGATCACCTATTCCCGCCCGCAATCCGGCACCTATGACGTCTGGGTCGGCGCGTTCGGCGGCGACAGCGGCTCGGCAGAACTCTTCGTGACAGAGCTGGGCAGCGAGTATGGCCGCGCCAATAACTATGGCGACAACGGCGATTACGACCGCGATCGCGACAGAAACCGGAACCGGGGCAATGGCGGCCGCAACGGCGGGGGGCGCGGGCTCTATGACAACGGCGGTCGGGGCAACGACAACCGAAACAACGGCGGGCGCAACGATGACTACGGCCGCAACGGAAGCGCCGGATATCCGGACAGCTCGGCGAGAGCGGCCTATGGCGAGATCGATCTGAGCTCGGGCTTCCGCGGCGACCCCTACACCGTATCGGTTCTGGCGGGCGGAAGCATCGACGCCTCGACCGTGGACGACAGCTGCGCGGGCCAGATCGCCTCGGCTCCGGATTTCCAGATCACCTACGATGCCGGCAGCCTGCCGCTGACCATCGGGGCGACGTCGAACGGCGACGTGACCCTGGTCGTCAACGGGCCGGACGGCCAGTGGTACTGCGACGACGATTCCGGCGGGAGCAACGATGCGGAGCTGACGTTCCGGCGTCCTTCCTCCGGTGTCTATGACATCTGGGTCGGGTCCTACGGCGGCGACAGTATTTCGGCCGAGCTGTTCATCACCGAGCTGCGTTAACCTTTATCCTCGTGCGTGGCGCGTGTGCCATGGCGCCATCGTGGACGGCCCGGCTATAGATGCCGGGTCGTTTGCGTTTGGGGGCGTATCGGGGTGAGGGCGGGCATCAATGCCGTAACAGCCGCGCTGGTCGTGGGCATCGGGATCGGGCTGGTCCTGACGCCGGACGGCCGTGCCTGGCTGCGTCACCCGACCCTGATGCTGGGCGGGACCGCCAATGCGTCGGCTGGGCAGGGTCCGAGCGAACCCGCGGCCCTGCCGGTCACGACCCCCATGCTGCCGACCTTGACGCCCCTGCAGGAAAAGGCGGCCAAGGGCGCCCTGCGCATCGGGGTCTTCGGCGACTCCATGGGCGACGGGCTGTGGACGGCGCTGTACCGTGACCTGCGCGGCCAGCCGGGCGTGACGGTCACCAAATTCAGCGAAGTCTCCACGGGCCTCAGCCGCTACGACTACGTCGATATCCAGGCCAAGACGGCGCGTCAGATCGCGGAGCAGCCCGTCGACGTCGCGGTGATCCTGTTCGGCACCAACGACGCCCAGGGCATCAGCATGGACGGTGAGATCCACGACTTCGGCACCGAGGGCTGGAAGGCCGCCTATGCCAAGCGCGTCGATGACCTGGTGGCGATGCTGCGGGGTCAGGACATCGCGGTCTATTGGGTCGGCCTGCCCAAGATGAAGCGGGCCGGCTTCGACGCCAAGATGGCGCTGATCAATGGAGTGGTATCCGCCCGTATGGCGGCGCTGGGCGTGCCCTATATCGAAACCGAAAGCATCACCGAGAACGCGGACGGCGACTACGATGCCTACCTGCCGGAAACCGGTACGGGGCGTCGGCGGCTGATGCGGGCCAATGACGGGATCCACATGTCGATGGCGGGCTATCTGCGCATCGCCGAGCCGGTCGCCGCGCGGTTGAAGCGCGATGCAGGTCTGGCGGCCGAGGTGGCCCAACCACCCGCCGGGACGTGATCCGTCCCAACCGGATCGTGAAGCGCAATGCACCACAGGCGCGGCCTTACGACCGATTCTGGCGCGGCTGCCTGCTATGAACCCTCGTGAGTCGGCCGATTTCAGACGCTGGATTGGAGAAGTTGGAGTCAATTTTTCTGTCTCCCGACTCTCGTTTTCGCTGATCGCAATCGGCTTGGCCCTCGCCGCAGCCACCGCCGACGCCCAGGAACGCCCCTACGTCGCCCTGCCGTCGCCGATCAGCGCGACCTGTTCGGACGGGATCTGCCAGTCACAGGCTCTGGCGGCCTTCTTTCGTGCGCTGAGCCAGTCGGGACGGCCTGTACGTATCGTGCAGTTCGGCGATAGCCACACGGCGGGCGGCGACATCGAGGCGTCGCTGCTGTGGCGGCTGCGCGGGCGGTACGAGGGCCGCGAGATCGTGCTGGCGGCTCACGGTCTGGTCGGGGCGACGCTGAACGCCATGGCCGGGACCGAGCCGCTGCTGGCCCCCGAAGACGGTACGCCGGATCTGGTCGTCATCGCCTATGGCACCAATGAGGGATTCGACGACCTGCTTGACCCGGCGGCCTATGAAGCCTCGCTGCGAGGGCAAATCGACCGGGTCAGGCGCGCTGCGCCGGCGGCCTCCATCCTGATCCTGGGCGCGCCGGAGGCCATGCGGGGTGACGGCGGCGGAACCTGTCCCGGCGACGTCGAGCAGCGCTGGCAGGCCCCGGCCATGCTGTCGGTGGTGCGGGATGTGCAGCACAGGGTGGCGGCGTCCGAGCACGTCGCGTTCTGGGACTGGAAGGGCCGCATGGGGGGAGACTGTTCGGCCTTTGCCCTGACGCAAGGGGACGCGCCCCTGATGCGCGGTGACCATGTGCATTTCACCCGTGCCGGCGGCGACTGGATCGGATCCATGCTGTTCGCCGACCTGATGACAGCACACCGTCAGCAGGGATTCTGAGGTGCTGTTCCCGACCCTGGCCTTCGGCATATTCTTCCTGTTCGTCTATTTCACCGCCTGGTCGCTGGACCGCGAGAATGGGCGTCGCAAGCTGTTCCTGCTGCTGGCCAGCTGGTTCTTCTATGCCCAGTGGGACTGGCGCTTCGTCGGCCTGCTGATCGGATCGGCAGTCCTGAACTGGGGCGCGGCGGTACTCATCGCGCGCAGGCCCGCCGACCGTCGTGCCTGGCTGGTCGGGCTGGGCGTCGCGGGCAATCTGCTGATCCTGGGGTTCTTCAAATACTACGGCTTCTTCATCGAGCAGGCGGGCGACCTGTTGACCCGGTTTGGGTGGGAGCGGGATCTGCCTTTGCTGCAGGTGGTGCTGCCGGTCGGGATATCCTTCTTCACCTTCCAGGGCATTTCCTATGTCGTGGACGTGCATCGCGGGAAGACGCCGCCGGCGAAGTCGCTGCTGGACGTCATGCTTCTGATGAGCTTCTTTCCGCATCTGGTGGCGGGGCCCATCGTGCGGGCGTCCGATCTGCTGCCTCAGTTCGATCGTGTGCCCCGGCTGACGCGCGAGATGGCGGCGCACGGGCTGCTGCTGATCGTCTGGGGCCTGTTCAAGAAGACGGTGATCGCATCCGAGCTGTCGATCCGGCTCGTCGATCCGGTGTTCTTCGACCCGTCGTCCTACGGCACCCTGGATTTGATGGCGGCCGTCTATGGCTATGCGGTCCAGATCTATTGCGATTTCTCGGCCTATTCGGACATGGCGATCGGGATCGCGGCCCTGCTGGGCTATTCCTTCCCCAGGAACTTCGACCAACCCTATCGGGCCAGTTCCATGCAGGACTTCTGGCGGCGCTGGCACATCAGCCTGTCCAGCTGGCTCAGGGACTACCTCTATGTGCCGCTGGGGGGCGGCAAGAAGGGGTTGATCCGCTCCTGCCTGAACGTCTTCGTCACCATGCTGCTGGGCGGGCTGTGGCACGGGGCGGCCTGGACCTTCGTCGCCTGGGGCGCGCTGCACGGCGGGGTTCAGGTGGTCGAGCGACTGGGTCGGTCCGTCCTGAAGGGCAGGGGGCCGCCGGCCTGGCTGGGCGTGCTGATCACCTTCCACATCGTCTGCCTGGGCTGGATCCTGTTCCGGGCCGAGAGCTTCCCGATGGCGATGGAGGTGCTGACAGGCCTCGGCCGCTGGTCGGCGGCGACGATGGTGACGCCGTTCCTGTTGGTGCTGATTGTCGGGGGGCTGGCCATGCATTTCCTGCCGCCGCGCGCGGTGGAGGGTGTGGCGACGTGGCTGAAGCCGGCGCCGTCCCTGACCATGGGGCTGCTGATCGGGGCCGCCATCCTGCTGGTCGAGGCGGTGCGCCCTGACGGCGTGGCCCCCTTCATCTATTTCCAGTTCTGAGGGAGGCGAACCGATGAGCGACCACCCCGACGATCCCGAGACGCCGCTGGAGCCGTTTCCCGTCGCCAGCACGGTCTCGCCCTTTCCGCCGCTGGAGGGCGAACGGACCGAGCCCTATCTCGAAACCTCCACCGCCGACCCTGAGAGCGACTGGATCGAAACGGCTGATGCTCACGACCTGCCCACGGCTGACCCCGAGGCGGCGTCGCCGCTGAACCCCCTTATCGCGCTCGGCCGGTTCGCCTTTCCGCCCGGGCCGCCTCCGGACGACGAGGGCGTGGCGGCGCGCGACCGTCGATGGGCCAGCCGGACGATCGTGATCGCCGGCGTCTTCCTGTTGATCTTCAATGCGGTCTCGATCCAGAACTGGTCACGCCAGCAGGCCCCGGGCTGGGTCACGACCACCGTGCGGCGACTGGCGGACGTCTGGGTCGAGCAGATTTCCCAACTGGGCGCCGATCAGCCCAGGCAGGTCGTGCGCGACGGCTATGAGGCCGGGCGCGACGCGAACTGGCCCTGAGCGCCGGCCTCAGGCCAGGAAACCGAGTCCCCGGCTGCCGAAGTTGGCCAGGTTCGGGAAGATGGTGTCGAGGTTGCCTTCGGACACTCCCATCCACCGCCCCATGGTGGCCCCATATTGATCGACCGAGGTGGTCGGGACCAGCGCCGCCCGCGTCATGTCAGGGTTCTGGAACGTCCCGAGATCGACGCCCAGGGTCGGATACTGACCATAGATGTCGCCCCCCCTGACCGATCCGCCCATCACGAAATGGTGCCCGCCCCAGGCGTGGTCGGTGCCGTCGCCATTGGTGGTGAAGGTCCGCGAGAAGTCCGAGGCGGTGAAGGTCGTCACGGCCGGGCGCATGTCGATCCCGCCCAGATTGCCCAAGGCGCTGTCGAAATAGGCCATGGCATGGGCGACCTTGGCCAGGTTGTTGGCCTGGCTCGTGTTCTGGAAGTCATGAGTGTCCCATCCGCCCAGGCTGACGAAGAACACCTGTCGCTTGGCCCCCAGGGTCGGGGCGGCGGCGATCATGCGGGCGACGGTTTGAAGCTGAACGGCCAGGGAGTTCGTCTCGGTCGCGCCCGTGATCGGATTGACATAGGCGGGAGCCGTCGCGACGCCCGTCACGACGGACGATGCGAACACGCTGTTGACCGAAGTCGCTGCGCCGATGGAGCGATTGGTCGTGGTGGCATAGTCGACGGCGAACAGGCTGGCGGACGAGGTGTCCGTGATGATCTCGCGCACTCGGCCCGGTGCCACCGTCGATCCGAACAGACTGGTGGCGGATTGTCCGGTGATGACCACGGCCGGCTGGGCCGCCGTCGTCATCTGATACTGGACGATGCTCTGACCCGACAGGAACACGGCGTTTCCGGCCGTGGAGATGGCGGTGAACAACGCTCCATTCCCGTTCAGGCTGGACAGAAGATCGCCGTAGCGACCGCCCCAACCCACGCGTGCGCCCTCCACCTGACCGGCCTGCCAGGTCGATTGCTGATCGTTGTGCGAGAACAGGTTCGACGGAAAGGCGACCGTGCGACCCTGATACTGGGCCTTGGTGATCGGGCGGATCAGGGTGCCGACGTTGGCGACCACGCCCAGACGCCCGGCGTCAAACAGGGTCTTGAGTGGGCCCAGGAACGGGTGCAGCCCGAAGGTGCGGACCGAGGCGTTCGTACCGGCGGGAATGGGATTGGCTGTGCGCGGCACGATGGGCAACACACCCCCCCAGGCCTCGGGGCGATTGGCCTGCGACACGCGACCCGTGACGGGGTTGGTCGCGCCGATGGGCGTGGGCGGGGTGCCCACCGGCATCAGGGCAATGGGATCGGTGCCCGTGTTCCGGGCCGCGAAATAGCGGCCCCACGAGTCGTTATCGGTGGCGAGGACGGTGTTGTGGCTGTCGTTGCCGCCGAACAGGAAGATGCAGACCAGGGCCTTGTAGTCGGGCGCGCTCTGGCTGGCGGCATTGCCGGCCGCCATCAGCTGGGCGGCGAAGGGGCTGGCGGCCCCGAGCATGGACATCGCGCCGCCGATGCGCAGCAGCTGGCGACGGTTGTGGATTCCGTGGGTCATCGCGCCGTCCTCACCGCTGAACCAGATAGTCGGGCGACACCATCGTCATATAGACCGCCAGCTTCGATCGGTTGAGCAGGGCGGTATCGATCGCCGCCTGATTGGCACCGGTCGCGGCCGGGACCGTGACGCTGTTGATGCTCTCGACCAGCCGGGCCCGCAGCGCCGTCGACATGGTGCCGTACAGCAGCATCCGGTTCATGCGGTCCGCCAGGGCATTGGCGTCGGCCGCCACCGCGATCTCGCGGGTATAGGCGGAGCGGACATCCGTGCCGGTGCCGATGCCGTTGCCGATCGCGCCCTGCATGGTGTTGGCATAACCGGCGACCGTCACCTCATCCACGATCTGGAACTCCGGCGCGGTCAGGTTGGCGGTGCCCAGCCGGGTATTGGGCGGCACGTAGCCGGGGCGGAAAAAGTTGAAGACGGAGGGCGCGGCCAGGGCCGACTGACTGAGCGATGTGTTGGCGCTGGTCGAGTTCAGCAGATAGTTGCCGCTGACAGACGTCGCCCCGAAGGCGCGCATCCAGTTGGTCATCCGGATCACGGGCTCGCGCACCTTGCCCGAGGTCGTCGCCGACAGCGCGGTGATGTCGCGCGCCTCGGTATCCAGGAGGATGGTCCGCACCACCGCGCCCAGGTCGCCCCGTACACCGGACCCATTGTTGACGAAGGTCGTCGAGCAGCGGCTGACGTAGGCCGGCGTCGGGTTCGAGGTCACCAGCCGCTGGATCAACTGCTTGCAGATGAAGGGCGGCACGTTGACGTTGTTGAAAATGGTGTCCAGCGCGATCTTCAGGTCGGCCGCGCCATCGGACGACCCCTGTGCGATCGTGGTGCCCAGGAAGGTCTTCGCCGAGGTCGAATGATACTGGGGATAGGGGATCATCGGCCGGACATAGCTGTCGGGCGTCCGACCTCCGCCAGAGAAGGTCGAGTTCGTGGGCGTCGCCGCATACCAGCTGAAACCGGTGAACACGCGCGCCAGGTTCGAGATGTCGGAAGGCGTGTAGGTGGGGATCGGGTTGTTCGACGCGTCGCGCCGGACCGTGCCGTCCATGTTCAGTTCCTGAACGCCCAGGGACATCAACTGCATGACCTCGCGCGCGAAGTTCTCGTCGGGGTTACGGCCCGTCGTCGCATCCTCTTTCTGGTTCGCCAGATGGGTCAGGTAGACACCCATCATCGGGTGCAGGGCGACCTGTTCCAGAAGGGTGCGATAGTTGCCAAACGCATTGGCCCCCAGCATGTCATAGTAGGACCCCGCACCCCGGATATCGACGTTGGGATCGAGCATGGAGATCACGAAGATCTCTGACAGCGCCAGCTTCATTCTCTCGCGCAGCTGAGCCTGGCCCGTCGCGGAATACAGCCAGAAGCTCTCGTAGAAATGATTGGCGTTGAGCGAAGCCGTCGGATTGGTCAGTCGCAACTGCGCCAGGCGATTGTCGAGATAGACCAGGTGCGAGGACGACTGGGCCGCGAACTGCTGGGTCAGCCAGGCGCTGTAACCGCCGGCGATGACGGCATCGATCTCGGCGTCGGTCGGGCCGAAGGTCGCCTGGGTCAGGAACCGGCCTGCTTCGGCCGGGGTCGGGGCAGGGGCCGTCGGAACGGTCGTTCCCCCACCACCTCCGCCGCTGTTGGATCCGCCGCCTCCGCCGCCGCCGCAGGAAGCCAGACCAATGGCCAAAACCGCCGGCAAGGCCAGCGCGCGGAGCCACCCGAAACCGGTTCGTTCCTGCACCACGTCCCCCGACAGGCTCGCCGTTGATCGACGTTGAGGCGATGCTAATCCTTAAATCGGGGAGCGTGAACGAAATCGGTGAGAACAGGGTGTTTCTGTCGTCCACCCTGGCGCGGGCCCCGTCGTCCTCTCTGATCGAGGGTCAGGCGGGAGGGGTCGTTTCGGGATCGCGCGGCAAAGGCGGAACGGGGTTGGTGCCGTCGGGATTGGGCGCGACGTCTGGCTGTGAGGCGTCAGGAACCCCTGCGCCAGGTTCCGCCGCCGAGCCGACGCTGGGCTCGATCGCGCCGGTCGCCTCGTTTTGACCTTCGGTCATCGTCGCCGGGGTTTCCGGCACGTTCGCCGGCGTATCCTCGGCCTGGGTACAGGCCGAAAGCGAGAACGCCGTCAGGCCGGCGACGACGAGAATGGGAGCGATTTTCATGGTCTGAACCTGTCCTGGACATCACGCGACTCTGGGCCGCCTGCCCGGACAACCGTCGATCTCAGGATCAGGTTCCAGAATGCACGATGGTGGGTGATGTAGGGTTCGAACCTACGACCCGCTGATTAAGAGTCAGCTGCTCTACCAACTGAGCTAATCACCCGTACCATGTCATCGGTAGCGACGGTGCAATCGCCGTGCCACTTTCGCGTGTATCGTCTCGGGACGGCGCAGGCGAACGGGCGAGATAGAGATAACCGCTCGCAGATGCAAGGTCTTTCGACCCCGTTTGTCATCGTCCCGTGACCCGCTAGCATCTTCGAGGAATCGCCCAGGATGGGCGCAGGAGTGGCGGGCATGGCGTTCTGGAACCGGCGAAAATCGATCGATGCGATGCATCAGGCGTCGGACGGGCCGCGCCTGAAGGCGACGCTGAGCTGGCCGCATCTGCTGGCGCTGGGCGTCGGGGCCATCGTGGGGACGGGCATCCTGACCCTGATCGGGGTCGGGGCCGGGCTGGCGGGGCCGGCGGTGATGATCAGCTTCGCCCTGGCCGGTCTGGTCTGCGCCTGCGCGGCCCTGGCCTATGCCGAGCTGTCGACGATGATGCCCCAGGCGGGCAGCGCGTACGCCTATTCCTACGCGGTTCTTGGCGAGGTGATCGCCTGGGTCGTGGGCTGGTCGCTGATCCTGGAGTATTCGCTGGTCGTTTCGGCCGTCGCGGTGGGGTGGTCGGGTTATGCGGTCGGGTTCCTGACCGGACTGGGCATCGACCTGCCGACGGCGCTGACGGTGGGGCCGCACGTGGCGGGCGGGCTGGTCAACCTGCCGGCGGTGGCGATCATCGGGGTGGTGACGGGGTTGCTGCTGCTGGGTACGCGCGAGAGCGCGACGCTGAACGCGGTGCTGGTGGTCATCAAGGTCGCGGCCCTGATCGGGTTCGTGGCCATCGCGCTGCCGGCGTTCGATGCGGCCAACTTCACCCCCTTCATGCCCAACGGGTTCGGATCTCCCGCCCTGCCGTTCGCCGAGGCGATCACGGGCAAGCCGGTCGTTCAGACCGGGGTGATGGCGGCGGCGGCGATCATCTTCTTCGCCTTCTACGGCTTCGACGCCATCTCGACGGCGGCGGAGGAGACCAAGAAGCCGGAGCGCGACCTGGCCATCGGCATCGTCGGGTCGATGGTGATCTGCACCGTCCTGTATCTGGTGGTCGCGGCGGCCGCTATCGGCGCCCGGCCGGTGGCCAGCTTCGCGGCCAGTCCGGAGCCACTGGCGCTGATCCTGCGAGAGATGGGACAGGGGACGGCGGCGCAGTGGATCGCGGCATCGGCCGTGATCGCCCTGCCGACGGTGCTGCTGGCCTTCCTGTTCGGTCAGAGCCGGATCTTTCTGGGCATGGCGAGGGACGGCTTGCTGCCGACGTCGCTGGCGAAGATCTCGAGCCGGGGCGTGCCGGCGGTGGTGACGGTGTTCACGGCCATCGTGGTGGCGGCCTTGGCGGGGGTGATGCGGCTGGACGAACTGGCGTCGCTGGCCAATGCGGGGACGCTGGCGGCGTTCGCGGCGGTGGGTGTGTGCCTGATCGTGCTGAGGTTGCGCGACCCGAACCGGCCCCGGACGTTCCGGGCACCGCTGTGGTGGCTGGTGGGGGCCATCACGATCATCGGCTGTGTGGTCTTCTTCTTCAGCCTTCAGGCCCGGACGCAGCTGTACTTCCTGTACTGGAACGCGGCGGGGCTGGTGATCTACCTGCTGTGGTCGTCCAGGAACGCGCGGCTGGCCAAGCATCCCGAACAGGCCGGCTGATGTCGCGGCGGGACCTGACCGGGGCCGTGGACTTCGCCGTCCTGGACCGGACGACGGGCGGGGACGACAGCGTGGCCGAGGAGGTGCTGGGGCTGTTCGTCCAGCAGGCCGGGATGTGGTCGCCGATGCTGGATGCCGGGCAGGAGGGCTGGAAGGACGCCGTGCACACCATCCGGGGTGCTGCGGCTGGCATCGGGGCCGGGCCGCTGGCCGCCGCCTGTGCCCAGGCGGAAGCGGCTGAAAGGGACGTGGCGTCAGCGAAACTCGACGATGTCAAAGACCAGCTGGATATGGCCCTGGCCGATGTGGCGGCGTGGCGGCACGAACTGATGCTGCGGTCGCTGAGGGCCTAGCTGCGCGTGCGGTCGTAGACGCTGAACTCGTGGGCGATGCTGCGGTCAATCAGGGTGCGCCAGACGGGTTCGGCGATGTCGGGCGACAGGTGGTGGGCTTGGGCGGCGGTCAGGACCTTTGACACCACGTCCTCGATACGGGCCTCGTCGTGGACGGCGTCCCGGTTGGGCTTGATGCGGGCGGCGGCGTCCATGTAGCGCTGGCGTTCGGCCAGCAGGGCGACCAGGGCGCGGTCCAGAGCGTCGACGCCCTGGCGGACCTCGACCATGGTGGTGCAGGCGGCCGGGTCCGTCCGGGCGTCGACGGCGACGATCTGGGGCCTGTGCTCAGCCGACAAAGGCGCGCTCCAGGACGTAGTCGCCGGGTTCGGCGTTGGAGCCTTCCTTCAGGCCGAAGCCCTCCAGCAGCTCGGCGGTTTCCTTGATCATGGCCATCGAGCCGCACAGCATCACCCGGTCGCGGTCGGGCGAGAAGCCCTCGGGCAGGCCCAGGTCGGTGAAGATCGCGCCGGACTTTATGCGGTCGGTGATCCGACCGGGGGTGTCGAAGGCCTCGCGTGTGACCGTCGGATAGTAGGTCAGCTGGGCCGCTGCCTCCTCTCCGATCAGGGGGTCGTCGTGGATGCCCGAGGTGAAGAAGTCCCGGTAAGCCAGGTCGGCGACGTTGCGCACCGTGTGGCAGACGATGACGCGGCCGAACCGGGCATAGGTGTCGGGATCACGAGCGACGCTGAGCCAGGGGGCCAGGCCCGTGCCCGTGCCGATCAGCCACAGGGTCTGGCCGCCGGTCAGGGCGTCGAGCACCAGGGTGCCGGTCGGCTTCTTGCCCATCAGGACGGTGTCGCCGGTTTCGATCTGGACCAGGCGCGAGGTCAGGGGGCCGTCGGGTACGGCGATGGACAGGAACTCCAGCTGCTCGTCCCAGCAGGGGCTGGCGATGGAATAGGCGCGAAGGATGGGCTTGCCGCCGTCTTCGCCCGGCAGGCCGATCATCACGAACTCGCCGGAGCGGAAGCGGAAGTCCTCGGGCCGCGCGACGCGGAAGCTGAACAGGCCATCGGTCCAGCGCTGGACGGACAGGACCTCCAGTTCGTGGAAGGCCGAGGGCTTGGGCGGCGGCGGAGCGAGGGCGGTGTCGGTCATCGGGGCCTGTCTTAGGGCGCTGGGCCGGATCGGGGAAGGTCGAGGGGATGGCAGAGGTGGCGATAAAAAAATGGTGCAGACCGTGCAGACCGTGCAGATCGGCTAAATCGGCGACGAAAAAAATCGTCTGCACCGTGCAGACCGTGCAGATCGAGGTCGTATGGCAACCCGATCGAACCCTAGCATCGGGGCACGTCAGATCGGGTCGCGGGCGGAACGATGCAAGGGAGGTGACGCGGACGGAATCTGTCGATAGCGTCCGCGCCCATGCGCACAGTTCTTCTCGTCTCCGCCCTCGCCCTGACCGCCGGTTCGGCGCTTGCTCAAACTGCCGATCCCGCCGTGCTGACGCCGGAGCGAGTGTTCGCCAATCCCAGCCTGAGCGGCCCGGTGGCGCAAGGGGTCAGCCTGTCGCCTGATGGGGAACTGGTCGCCTTCCTGCGGGCGCGGGAGGACGACGTCTCGGTGCTGGACCTGTGGGCCGCGCCGACGGGGGCGGGCGAGCCGTTCAAGCTGATCGACGCACGGGCCCTGGTGCCCGACGCCGGCGAACTGTCGGAGGCCGAGAAGGCCCGGCGCGAGCGGATGCGGATCAGTCAGCGCGGGGTGGTGGAATATTCCTGGGACGAGCAGGGCCGCTACATCCTGGCCCCGCTGGAAGGCGACATCTTCCTGGCCAGCCGGGAAGGCGGCGACATCCGCCGGCTGACCGAGACGCCGGCCGACGAGATCGACGCCAAGGTGTCGCCCAAGGGGACCTATGTTTCCTATGTGCGGGATCAGGACCTGGTGATCCAGAACTTGGACACGCGCACAGAGACGGACATCACCACAGATGGCGAAGGCCTGATCACCTGGGCCACGGCGGAGTTCATCGCCCAGGAGGAGATGGACCGCGACACCGGATACTGGTGGAGCCCCGACGAACGCTACATCGCCCTGCAACGGACCGACGAGAGCGGCGTGGACGTGGTGCCCCGCCTGGACATCACCGGCGGTGGGTCGACCGTGGTCGAGCAGCGCTATCCCCGGGCCGGACGGCCCAATGCCGTGGTCGATCTGTACGTGCAGGACGTGGCGGCCGGGCGGCGGGTCAAGGTCGACCTGGGCACCAACACCGACATCTATCTGGGCCGGGTCGACTGGTCGTCGGACGGCAAGACGCTGTACGTCCAGCGCGAGAGCCGGGATCAGAAGCGGCTGGACCTGCTGGTCGTCGATCCGGCGACGGGCGCGTCGCGCGTCCTGATCAGCCAGACGTCGGACACCTGGGTCGATCTGACCAACGACTTCCATCCGCTGTCGAACGGCCGGTTCATCTGGTCGAACGAGGACACCGGCTGGCGGCATCTTTATCTGTATGACGCCGACGGGCATCAGGTGCGCGCGATCACCTCGGGCCAGTGGCCGGTCAAGGCGCTGAACGGCGTCGACGAGGAAACAGGCGCGGTCTTCTTCACCGCCTCCATGCGCGACGGGCGAGAGCTGCCGGTCGAACAGCAGCTGTTTCGGGCCAGCCTGAACCGGGCCCAGGAGCCGGTGGCGATCACGCCGGCCGGAGGATGGTGGAGCGCCTCCGTCAACCAGACGGGCACGGCCTATGTCGGCAACTATTCCGATCCGTCCACGCCGCCGCAGTCGGTGCTGTATTCCATCGACGGGACCCGCGTGCGCTGGATCGAGGAGAACCGGCTGGACCAGAGCCACCCATTCTACCCCTATGTTTCGCGTCTGAGGGTGCCGGAATTCGGCACGCTGGAGAGCCACGGGGAGACCCTGGTCTGGCGCATGCAGACGCCGCCGGGCTTCGATCCGACGCGGAAATATCCCGTCGTAATGCAGGTCTATGGCGGACCGAGCACGGGTGCGGGCGTGACCAAGTCCTGGCAATCGACGACCAGTCAACTGTTGACGGAGGCTGGGTATATCGTCTTCCGCCTGGACAACCGGGGCGAGGGCGATCGGTCGCAGAAGTTCGAATCCGCCCAGTACCTGCACATGGGTGTCGTTGAGACCGAGGATCAGGTTCTGGCCGCCAACTATCTGAGATCGCTGCCCTATGTGGACGGCGACCACATGGCGATCATGGGCTGGTCCTATGGCGGGTTCATGAGCCTGAACACCCTGACCGAACCGGCCATGGGTCTGGCCGCCGCCGCCGCCGGCGGGCCGCCGACCAACTGGGCGCTCTATGACACCCACTATACCGAGCGGTACATGTCGACGCCCGAGCTGAACCCCGATGGCTATGCCGGCACGGACGTCGTGGCGCGCATCCCGAACCTGACCGGGCGGCTGCTGCTGATGCACGGCATGGCCGACGACAATGTGGTGTTCGAGAACTCGACGCGACTGATCGACGCCTTGCAAGGGGCCAGCGTGCCGTTCGAGATGATGCTCTATCCGGGCCAGCGCCACGGGATTCGTGGCAACGAGAGGCAACTGCAGCAATGGCGAACCTATCTCGACTTCTTCGACCGGACGATCGGGTCGCGGGCTCCGCGCGAGGACTGATCGCCGGGGCGGCGGTGGCAATGCTTCTGGGCGGCGTCGCCCACGCCCAGGCCCAGGCGCAGCCCGAAGGCTATGGCCTGCAATGGGCTCAGCGGGACCGCGAGACCATCAACAGCGTCCTGGTCTGGTCGTCGAGCCCGGGTGAGACGAACTGGACATCGGCCGACGGGATCACCGGCCTGCCAATCCTGCTGAAGGACAATATCGAGACCGCCGACATGCCGACGACCGCCGGGTCGATGGCGCTGGCCAGTAATGCGCCCGGCCGGGACGCCCCGCTGGTGGCACGGCTGCGTGAAGCGGGGGCGGTGATCCTGGGCAAGACCAATCTGTCGGAGTGGGCCAACATCCGTTCCTCAGCCTCGGTCAGCGGGTGGAGTGGCATGGGCGGACAGGTCCGCAATCCGCATGCGCTGGACCGGAACACCTGTGGCTCCTCGTCCGGCAGTGGCGCGGCGGTGGCGGCGGGGCTGGCACCGGCCGCCATCGGCACGGAGACGGACGGATCGATCACCTGTCCGGCGGCGATCAACGGCATCGTCGGCTTCAAGCCCACGGTCGGCATGGTGTCGCGGACCCATATCGTGCCGATCAGCCATTCGCAGGACACGGCCGGCCCGATGACCCGCACGGTCGAGGATGCGGCCATGGTGCTGTCGGTCATCGCGGGAACGGACCCCGCCGACCCGGCCACGGCCGAGGCCGATGCGAGGAAGACCGATTTCCGCGCCGCTCTGGACGCCCAGTCGCTGCGAGGGACACGGATCGGGGTGGCGCGGTTCCTGACGGGCTATTCCGCCGGGACGGACCGGGTGTTCGAGCAGAACCTGCAGGCGTTGCGGGATGCGGGCGCGGTGCTGGTCGACATCACCGAAGGCCCCGACATGGACGCCATCGGCGCGGCCGAGACCACCGTGCTGCATTACGAGCTGAAGGCCGACCTGAACGCCTATCTGGCCTCCACCGACCCGACGCAGGTCAAGACGCGCACCCTGGCCGAAGTCATCGCTTTCAATGAGGCGACGCCGCGCGAGCTGGGCCTGTTCGGGCAGGAGACCTTCATCGAGGCCGAGGCGACGACGGGACTGGACACGCCGGAGTATATCGCGGCGCGCGAGACATCCCTGAGGCTGGCAGGGGTCGAGGGCATCGACAGGATGCTGAGCGAGAACAACGTCGTCGCCCTGGTTGCCCCTACTGTAGGTCCGGCCTGGTCGATCGATGCGGTCAATGGCGACCACTATCTGGGGGCGGCGTCCACCCTGCCGGCGGTGGCGGGGTATCCGCACCTGACCGTGCCGATGGGCTTCGTGCAGGGGCTGCCGGTCGGGATCAGCTTCATCGGGACCAAGTGGGACGACGCGCGGATCCTGTCGCTGGGCTACGCCTATGAGCAGGCGACCCACGCGATCCGGCCGCCGACCTTCGCGCGCTCGGCGGACGACCTGCCGGCCTTGGCTCCGCTGCTGGCCCCCTACGCGCCCTAAGTCGGATCGGCGACCTAGGAACTCCACGCCAAGCGGTGCAGTTTGTGCCGCATGGAAAAGCTGTTCGTCCGTTTCGCCACCCTGACCGCCAAGGTCGCGGGCAAGCCGTGGACCTTCATCGGGTGCCTGATGATCGTCTTGATCTGGGCGGTCTCCGGGCCGATCTTCAAGTTCAGCGAGACCTGGCAGCTGGTCATCAACACCGGCACGACCATCATCACCTTCCTGATGGTGTTCCTGATCCAGAACACCCAGAACCGGGACGGGGCGGCCATGCAGGCCAAGCTGGACGAGCTGGTCTATGCGGTGAAGAAGGCCGACGCGCGCTTCATCGGCATCGAGCACCTGACCGAACGCGAACTCGACAAGATCCTGGAGGAGGTCGAGAAGCGCGGGCTGGACGTTCAGGCGGGCAAGCCCGCGCGGCCGATCAAGGGCAAGCCTGCGGTTCGAGCCGAGGATGTGGAGGCGGCCCAGCCGAGGGCGGCGACTTCGGCTGCGGAACGCAGGCCCGCTGCGCCTCCGCGTGCGAGGGCGAAGGCATGAGCGACTGGATCGCCACCGCCTTCGGCACGGCCGCGGCCCTGTGCTCGATCACCAGTTTCGCGCCGCAGATGATCAAGATCTGGAAGGAGCGGGACGCGTCGTCCGTTTCACTGAAGACCTATTCGCTGACGGTGACGTGCTTCGTGCTGTGGGTCGTCTATGGCGTGCTGACGACGGCTTGGCCGGTGACGATCGCCAACGCCTGCGCCCTGATCATGGCGATCGGGGTGCTGGGCATGAAGTGGCGGTTCAAGGACGGCGATCCGGAGGAGGCCGAGGCTTAGGCGACCAGCCCGTTCAACCAGTCTTCCAGATTGGTGTAGCCGTCGCCATCGCTGTCGGCCGCGCCGTCGGCGACGCGCGGGTCGTGGCCGTGGCCGGCCTCCCAGTCGTCGGGCATGCCGTCGGCGTCGGTGTCGGTCCAGGGCGTGCCGGGGGCGAGCTCGGGCCAGCCGCCGACGTCGTTCTGGCTGTTGATGATGCGGCCGGTGCCGTCGACCACGCCCATGACGATGCGGGCATCGACGGGATCGCGCCTGTTCGAGGCACCGGCCTGGACGAGGACAGCCGCACGGGCCTGAGCGGCCGTATCCGTCGCGGGCGTGGCCCAGTCGGGCAGGGCGGTCAGGCGGTAGCCGGGGGTGTCGTCGCCGGTGACGGCCTCCCACGGATCGGAAGGCACGACGCCGCCGATGCTGTTGGCGTCGAACCAGGCGTGGGCGACCGCGCTCTGCTCCTCGAAGATGATCGCGCCGGTCGAATCCGGGCCTCGTTCGTAGGCGTTGGCCACGAAGGCGTAGGTCGAGACGGTCGCGGGGTCTTCGTCCGCATTGTAGCCCGCGTGGCCTTCGCCCCAGTTGTAAAAGACGTTGTTGACGAACTCGAACCGCGCGCCGACCGGGTCGATGTCGGGGGTCAGATAGTTGCCGGGCCGGGGCATACGGGCGCGGTGGTTGGCCCACAGGTTGTGGTGGAAGGTGAAGTGCGCCCCGCGATTGCCGCGCACGAGGGAGCCATAGCCGTGATCGCCCTTGGAGTGGGTCGACAGGTTCAGGCTCTCGGCGATGATCGACCACTGGACGGTGACGGCGTCGATGACGCGGTCGCGGCTGCCGATCGACAGGGTCTCGTCCACCGACCAGGAGGCCGAGACATGATCCAGGATGATGCGCTCGCCCCGGTCGATGGTGACGGCGTCGGTCTCGACCCGGTCGGCGTCGCCCAGGCGTGAGCGGATGTAGCGGACGACCACGTCATCGGCCGAGATCAGCAGGGGCTGGCCGCGCAGGGTGATGCCGCCGCCGGGCGCCGTCTGGCCCGCGATGGTGATGCGCGGCTCGCGGATGCGCAGGGGCATCAGCAGGTGGATGGTGCCGCCGATGTCGAAGACGACGGTACGAGGGCCCTCGGTCTCGACGGCGGCGCGCAGGCTGCCGGGGCCGGAATCGTTCAGGTTCGTGACCCGCAGGACCGCGCCACCGCGGCCGCCGAGCGAGACACGTCCCGCACCCTCGGCACCCGGGAATGCCACGACCGGCTCCCCCGTCGAACTCGGGCGTGTGCCCGCGTGGGCGCAGGCAGCCATGCCCAGCAGGGCGGCCCCACCCAATCCCGTCGACAGGATACGCCTTGCAACGTTGTGCATCATGGGGCTAGGCTCGTCGTTGATACCGGTGTCAGCGACTGTTTCGCGCGATGATGATACCGGTGTCAATCGAGTGTCGGATTCTGGTGATGCCTTGCGAACCTTCGGGTGGGCGCAGCGTGGCCAGGATCAGCCGCTCGCCGCGTCATTCAACCATCGTTCTCTCCTGAACGTAGCCTTGGGGCCGGAAGCGAGCGATCGCTTCCGGCCTTTCTTTATTCGCCCGGTGGGGTCGGTCCGAGCGAGGATGGCTTCGCATTTCAGGCGGATCGGCTAAAGCTGTCGCCGTTTCGCGGCCCCGGCCGCCCGTGGAGTGATGTCGTTGGTCCAGGTTCCCGGTGCCGCCAGACGCGCGGCCGCCTTTCGCCGGATGCGTGACGCGCGTTCCAGCGAGGTGGCGGAGGACTATGTCGAGCTGGTCGGCGACCTGATCGCGGAACACGGGTCCGCGCGGCTGACGGACCTGGCCGACTGTCTGGGCGTGGCCCCGGCCACGGCGGCCAAGGCGCTGCAGCGACTGCAGCGCGACGGTTTGGTCGAGACGCGGCCCTATCGTTCGATCTCGCTGACCGAGGCGGGCGAAGCCATGGCGGAGGCGTCGCGCGAACGCCACCGGATCGTGCATGAATTCCTGACGGCGCTGGGCGTCAGCGGCGAGACCGCCGAGGCCGACGCGGAGGGCATCGAACACCACGTCAGCCCCGAGACCCTGGCCCTGTTCGCGACGATGACCGAACGCCTGCGCAAGGGCGGTTGAATTCGATGCATCCGGCGCCGACCTCCGGCGTATAAGGATTCAGCCCAAGCTGAATTCCATTCCCGGAGCCCGCGTGCCGACAGAAGCCGATCTCGACCGATCCCTTCCCGAGGTGCACCGTTCCATCGGAGTCTGGACCGAGGGCGAGGTGGCGCGTCCCTGGTGGCGGCGGATGCTGGCCTTCGGCGGGCCGGGGTTCCTGGTGGCGGTCGGCTATATGGATCCAGGCAACTGGGGCACCGATCTGGCGGGAGGCAGCCAGTTTGGGTACGCCCTGTTGTGGGTGATCCTGGCGTCAAACCTGATGGCCATGTTCCTGCAGGTCCTGTGCGCGCGACTGGGTCTGGTGACCGGTCAGGACCTGGCCCAGGCGTGTCGGGACAACTTTTCGAGACCCACATCGGTCGCCCTTTGGTTCCTGTGCGAGATCGCCATCATCGCCTGTGACCTGGCCGAACTGGTTGGGGCGGCGGTGGCGCTGAACCTGCTGTTCGGCATCCCGCTGGTCTGGGGCGTGGTCATCACCGGGTTCGACGTGATCCTGTTGCTGATGCTGATGAACCTGGGCTTCCGGTGGATGGAGGCGATCATCATCGCCCTGGTCGCCACGATCGCGGCCTGTTTCGCCTGGTCGATCTTCCTGGCCCAACCGGACTGGGTGGCGGTCGCGAGGGGGACGCTGATGCCCAGCCTGCCGGGAGGCGGCGCGCTGCTGATCTCGCTGGGGATCCTGGGCGCGACGGTGATGCCGCATAATCTGTATCTGCATTCCTCGATCGTGCAGACGCGCCGGCACGGGCGAGGGGCCGCCGACCTGAAGGCCGCGATCGGGCACAATACCTTCGACACCATCTTCGCCCTGGGCTGTGCCTTCTTCGTCAACGCCGCGATCCTGGTGCTGGCGGCGGCGGTATTCTTCAAGGCGGGAATCGTCGTCGACGACCTGCGGCAGGCGCACGAGCTTTTGACGCCCGCCCTGGGTGGAGCGGCGGCGACGCTGTTCGCGACCGCGCTGCTCGCCTCGGGCCAGTCGTCCACGATCACCGGCACCCTGGCGGGCCAGATCGTCATGGAGGGGTTCCTGAAGATCCGCATCAAGCCCTGGGTCAGACGGATCATCACCCGATCGATTGCCATCGTTCCGGCGCTGGTGATCGTGTCGGCGACGGGCGGGCGGGACACGGTGCAGCTGCTGGTGATCTCGCAGGTCGTGTTGTCGATGCAGCTGCCGTTCGCTATCTTTCCGCTGATGATGCTGACGTCGTCCAAGGCGCGGATGGGGAGGTTCGCCAATCCGGTGCCGGTTCAGATCGCCGGCTATGCGATCTGCGCCGTCATCGCGGCCCTGAACATCTATCTGTTGTGGAGCACGATCGGACCGATCTGGCTGGGGCTGATCGTGGCGGTGATGGTGGCGTTCGTCCTGTGGGTCCGGTTCGGGTACAGGACACCCCGGCCTATTTGACGAAGGCGGCGTTCAGAACCGCACCGGTATCCGGATCGATGCAGACGCGAAGACCCTGCCAGGTGTCGGCGATCACGCCGGTGGCGTCATGTTCGAGCGAAATGAAGGCATCGGCGGCATCGCTCTGGGGCGGGCGGGCGGTCCAGAGGCGGCGATCGCGACGCAGGCGGACGATCGTGCCGCGATCCGTCTGGCAGGCCGAGAAACCGTAAAGCACCAGACGGTCGCCACCGGGCAGGTCGAAGGCGGCGGCTTCGTGCGCGCGGTTCATGGCAGGGGAATCGGGTTGGAGAAGCTCTCTGGCGGGATCAGTTCCAGCAACTGGACCTGCCGTCCGCCGCCGGGCTGGTCGAAGGCGGGGGCGGCGGTGCCGACTTTCATCAGGGTGCCTGCCGGCACGGTGACGATCGAATAGACCTCGGCCGTGTTCTGGGGCGGCAGGGCCATGCTTTCCCTGACCGACTGGCGCGATGCGGGGGGCGTCGGCGACAGCCAGGCGCCCAGCTTGTTCGCTCCGCCCCCATAGGCCCGGTAGAAGGTCATGACCCGGTCGGTGCGGACCTCTTCCACCGGTCCGATCCAGGCCTCTATCATGACGACGGCGGGCGGCGTCACGACGACGGGCGCGGTCGGCGTGGCGCAGGCGGCGAGGCCCAGCGTCAGGGTCATCGAGACCAGAGCCAGGGGCGCTGTCAGCCAGCGCGACATCGCCGCGCGCCAGCCCGCGCGATCGTTTTGGTTCTGCATGATCCCCTCCGCTCCCTAAAGCGACGCTACACCGCTGGGAGGGGCTGGCAAGGGTGCGGCAAGCTGACCTGTTCAGGACCCGGACGGTCGGGCTAGGGTCGCGTCAGGCGCGATGGGCGCAGGGGATGCATCATGTTCGGAACGAAGATCGTGTGGGCCATTTCGGCCTCGGTGCTGGCACTGTCCGTGGCGAGCGGGGCGGCGGCACAGAGCTGGGGTTCGGCGGCGGCGGCGCGGGACGAGGCGACCGCCAACAGCGTGATCCTGTGGAACCCGGCCGTCGGCCAGGTCGAATGGACGCCCGCAGACGGTATCGCGGGCATGCCGATCCTGCTGAAGGACAATATCGAGACGCGCGACATGCCCACGACGGCCGGGTCGCTGGCGCTGGCCGACAACGCGCCGGGCCGCGACGCGCCGCTGGTGGCACGGCTGCGGGACGCGGGCGCGGTGATCCTGGGCAAGACCAACCTGTCGGAGTGGGCCAATATCCGGTCCAGCGCCTCCATCTCGGGCTGGAGCGCGGTGGGTGGACAGACGCGCAATCCCTATGACTTCGAGCGGACCCCGTGCGGGTCTTCGGCCGGGTCGGCGGCGGCCGTGGCTATCGGCCTGGCCCCGGCAGCGATCGGGTCGGAGACGGACGGATCGATCACCTGTCCCGCCTCGGTCAATGGCGTGGTCGGCTTCAAGCCCACCGTCGGAATGGTGTCGCGCACCCATATCGTCCCGATCAGCCATTCGCAGGACACAGCGGGTCCGATCGCCATGGACGTCGCGACAGCGGCGACGGTGCTGACGGCCATCGCGGGCTCCGACCCGGCAGACCCGGCGACGGCCGAGGCGGATGCGCACAGGACCGACTTCCGTGCCGCACTGGACGCCGGATCGTTGAAGGGCGCGCGTCTGGGGGTGCTCCGGTATCTGGTCGGCAGCTATTCGGCCGAGGCGCAGGCGACGTTCGAGCAGGCGCTGGTCGCGCTGCGCGAACAGGGGGCCGAGCTGGTGGAGATCACGACGGCGCCGGATACTTCGGGCGTGGGCGCGGGCGAGCTGATGACCCTGATGACCGAGCTGAAGGCGGATCTGAACGCCTATCTGGCCTCCACCGACCCGCAGCAGGTGCCCAGCCGGACGCTGGCGGACCTGATCGCCTTCAACAACGCAGAGCCGCGCGAGACCGTGCTGTTCGGCCAGGAGCTGTTCATCACGGCCGAGGCGACCAAGGGGCTGGACGACCCGGCCTATCTGGAAGCGCGGGCGACCGCATTGCGTCAGGCGGGGCCGGAGGGCATCGACCGGATGATGGCCGACAACGCGGTCGTGGCGCTGATCGCGCCCAGCACCTCGCGCGCCTGGACCAACGACCCCAACGACGATGACCGGGGCCAGGGGTCGGCCAGCCGACTGCCGGCGGTGGCGGGCTATCCGCACCTGACCGTGCCGATGGGCCTGGACCGGGGCATGCCGATCGGGCTGAGCTTCATCGGCGGCAAGTGGGACGACGCCAAGATCCTGTCGCTGGGCTATGCCTATGAGCAGAACACGCCCCGGCCGCCGCGCCCGCCGATGCCGTAAGGCCGGGGGTCAGCGCTGAAAGCGTCGCGCCCAGACGGGCAGGGTGACGGTGCGGTTGCGCTCCAGCCACCAGAGACCGGTCAGGACGATCAGCAGCGCGATGAACCAGGGCCAGGGTGAGCCCTCGGCCCGGATCGGAGCCGCCGCCGCCGCCGGGCCTTCGGCTGCGTGCGTCAGGGCCAGGGTGGCGGATCGATTGGCGGCGACGACCAAAGACGGTGCCGCATCGGCCGGCTGGACGAAGATGTTGGTCTCGCGCCCTTGCCCGTCGCGCACCAGGTGCCAGCCGCTGCGCTGGGGCCAGACGCCGGCGCAGGCCTGATCGCCGGTGGCCGGATCGATGCGAAGCGGCTGCTCCACGGCATCGGGCCCGATCACGCTGGCCGCGCCGACCAGCCCGCAGACGGCGAAGCGGGTGCCCGCGCGCGGGATCTCCGATACGGTCGTCCGGCTGGCGTCGCCCACGCGGGCGAGGTCACTGAACAGCGCGCTCCACAGCTCGCCATAGCGGTCGGAGCGACCGGTCAGGACCAGGGCATAGCTGTCGGTGACGGTCCACACGCCGACCCGGCCACGACCCCGCGACCGCCAGCTGGCCAGGGGGACGCCTTCGGGATCTCGGATCAGAGTGATGGCGTCGCCGCCGGTGGCGGCGGTGTCGAGGCGGCCGAGCTCGGGTAGGACATCGGGCCTGGGTGCTGCGGGTCCCGGAGCGCCGGTGGCATCCGTGGGGGGATCGAGCTGGAGCGGCAAGACCTCTCCACTGCCGGTCAGCGACAGGCCAAGGTTGGCCCAGTCCCGCCGCGTCGCGGCCGAAAGCGTGCCCGTCGGCCTGAGCAGCAGGCCCATGCCGCGATCGACGGCCCCCGCCAGGGCCGCGTGGCCGCCCGCGCCGAGGCCTTCCCAGCGGCGGTCGTCGATGACGATCAGATCGACGGCGTTGAGCGTCGTCGCGTTCAGGGCCAGGGGCGCGTCCCCCAGCTGGATACCGGCGCCGAGGTCGATATCGATCCCGAGATCGATCCCGGCGTTCTGTGCCCAGCGCTGGAGGTATTTGGTTTCGGGCCCCGGCGCACCGGCCAGGACGCCGACACGGGGCGGGGTCTGTGGCAGGGTCTCGACCGGAATGGCGATCCGCTCGATCAGCCTTCCCGTCGCATCGCGCAGCCGCAGATCAAACAGGGCCAGGCCGGGCGCGCGGGTGCTGGCCATCAGGACGAAGCGCTGATTGGCGACCACGCGGGCACGATCCACGACGGCGTCGGCGGGATCGACGAGCTCGACCGTGCCTGAAGCCAGCGTGCCGACCTGTCCGCCGATCTGGACGGACGCTCCCGGGGCGGCGGGCGCGGGAGGGGTCAGGTCGATCAGGCCGTTGGGGATCGGCGGCGCATCGAAAACGACGGGCAAGGGCAGGGGCGACTGATCGCGCGGGACGAGGCCGCTGCCCTCGATGCGAAGGCGGCTGGCCGAGGCGTGGCGTCGCAGGGCGGTGGCGAGGTCCGGGACGCGCTGCGCCCCTGCGACCTCGCCCGCTTCCGGCAGGGCCACGAGCACGTCGCCGTGCGTCGTCGCAATCGTCGCGGGCGATCCGGCGGTGGCGACGATCAGGGTGCCCGAGCGCAGCACGGCGGCGGGTGGAAACAGGGTGAACCAGAGGAGCGCCGCCGCGACGACCTGAAGTCCGGCGAGGCTCAGCAGCCGCCAGCGCGGTGCCTTATCCGCTTGCAAGGCCGCGCGTTGCCACAGCCAGAGGCGTGCCAGACCCGCCGCCACCGCGACGAGCAGGATCAGCGCGACCCACAGGCGGACATCGACCGGCCCCGCCGTCATCGCAGGGAGTCCAGATAGCGCTGGCCGCGCGCGCCGGGGGCCTCTCGCCGGCGGACGACGACAGGCGGTCGGTCCAGCGCGCTCCACAACAGGGCCCGCAGGCGTCGGCGGCAATCGAGGCAGCCAGGCTCGTTGCGGACCGTGTCGATGGCGGCCCCCAAGGCCAGGGGATCGGCCAGCCGGCCCCGGTTCTCGCGCACCCAGCGATCCAGTGCCCCCAGGGCCAGAGCGGGCGTGCGTCCAGGCGTCGGCCGTTCGTCCAGGGCGCGCCAGGCATCGGCGACGACGGTGTCGGCGGGGGTGCTGACGGGCGGTGGCTGATCCTCCGCCACGATGTCGTCGCGCTTGCCGGTCAGGCGGCGGGACAGGTCGATCGGGGGCAGGTCGGTGCCGGTGCGGCGAAGGAAGATACGCGTCGCCTGCTGTGCCTGTTTCAACAGTTCCAGGGCGACGTTGGCGAAGGGCAGCGCCTCCTCGGGGCGACCCTGACGCAGGGCGCGTTCCGAGCTGAACATCGCGTCCAGCATCTGGGCCAGGGTCGAGCGTGTCCCCGGGTCGAAAAGGGTGGCCGCGTCACCCTCGTCGTGGGCGTGGCCGAACTCGTGCAGCACGTCCTCTTCGTGGCCGATACCGGTCGGGGCCGTGTCGCCCTCCTGATGGCCGTCGTGGTCGGGATGGTCGTCGGGGCGCGCGAAGCCAGGGGCCGAGGGCGCGTCGCTGGTCGGCAAGGCGGGCGCGGACGGGGCGTCGTTGGTGGGCAGGGCGATGCCGCCGGTAGAGCCGCCCGCCTCGTTCTCTCCACCCATGAACTGGCCGTAGCGGTTGCGCAGCCGGGCCTGATCGTTGCCGATGGCGTTGGAGCGATCGGCGAAGCGGGCCGGGTCCAGCCGTGGCCGTTCGGCGATGAGGGCCTCCATGTCGATGATGATCTGGCGCTGACTTGCCAGGTAGACGGGCAGGACGGGCGCGGCCATGCCGTCCAGGCCGTCGGCCAGACCCAGGGTCGTCGGCCAGCGCAGGATCACGCTGGGGCCCTCGACGACGTGACGGTCGGGGCTGCGATTGTCGCTGACGACCAGCTGCACGATCAGGTCGCTGCCGGGGGCCATGCCTTCGCGGGCGAGATCGAGGGTGCTGGAGAAGCGGCGTCGGCGGGCCTCGCCGGTGCCGCTCAGCGACGTGGATCGCTGCTCGAAGGTGATATTCTCGCCGTCGCCCTTGGTCACGGTGATCTTGAGCGTCGCGGTCTGGAGCACGCCGTAGTCGTCGCTGACCTCGAACACTGGGGTCCAGCGCGCCTGGCCCGGGGTGACGAGCAGCAGCTGGCGATCCGGCTCGATCAGCTGGACCACGGGGTCGGCGTCGGCGATGGCGTCGAGGCGGTGCAGGCGCTGGCGAGACAGGTCAGGGGCAGCGATGCGATAAAGGGTGGGACGGTCGATCAGGCGCGCGCCGGTCCACTGAGTGCCGTCGCGCAGCAAAGGCGTCGCGGCCCCTTCAGGGGCGTCGATGCTGGCCGTGGCGGGCTGAGGAGTGAAACCCACGGCCCACTCGACGCGGGAACCTTCGGGCACGCTGGCGTCAAGGGCCGTCTGCTCGCGGGCGGGCAAGCCGGTGTATGCGGGAGGCGTGATCCGCAGACGCACTCCGGTGATGGTGGGGACACCGGCGGCGCCGGCCGTGGACTGGTCTTCGGTCGTGGATCCGACGGTCGGGTCCGAGGCCGGCCAGACCAGGATGGCCGTGGTCACGACAACGGCAGCGGCCCAGCTGGCGGCGATCGGACGGCGGGACCAGGCGGGGCGCAGATCCACCGCGCGTGCCTCGTCGACGCGGCCTTCGATGCGCGCGCGCTGCAGGCCGATCAGACCGGGCAGATCATGGGGGTCGCGGAACAGCAGGGCCGAGCTGTCCTCGAACCTGGGCAGACGGGCGTCCAGCGCGCCGATCAGCCAGTCCCGGTCAAGTCGCCGGGCGCGGGCCACGGCGAGGGCCGTCAGGGCGCACAGGCCGGCCAGAGCCAGGACGGCGAGACCCGCGAGGCCTGACACTCGCCAGCCGAGCACCGACATCACCAGGACGGCGGGCAGGCCGATGGCCAGGGTGTCGGCCACGGCGCGCCACTGGGCGTCGCGCTGGCGGTCCAGGAGGATGGGCGCGGCGGTCATGGCTGAGCCGCCCTCTGCCGACGGGTCGCCATCCATCGCTCGGCGGCGAAGGCGGCGGCGATCAGCAAGGTCAGCCACGGCCGCAGATCGAGCGGCGGTTGCTCGTACGGGGTTGCGCCCGTCAAGGGGACGTAAGCGGAGGCCGCGACTCGGGCCGGGGCGGGGGCCGGGCGCAGCATGGACAGCAGGGCATCCGGGAAGGACGCCTCGACCAGAGCCGGGATGGAGGCGGGTTCCAGCGGGCGGGTCAGGCGGACGACGCGGCCGCGACCCAAGGCCCCGGCGAGGGCGAGCGGGGCACCCGTTGGGTCGCGCCAGACCGGTGACGTTTCGCCCTCGACCGGGACGATGGTGTCGAGGGCGGTGAGGATTGTGCCCCCTTCGCGGACCCAGGTCACGATCCGGTCGGGAATGGCGCCGGGAGCCAGCCAGACGAGGGCGCGACGGCTTCGTCCGATCGGTCGATCAATCGTGGCGGCTTCGAAATCCGGCTGGGCGTCGGCAGGTGTCCACGCGGTGGCGGCGGCGCGGAAATAGCGAACGCCTTCCTGACTCTCGGGTGAGTAACGGACGGACAGGGCAAGCGGCGGGATCCGTGCCGGGCGGCGGGCTGTGCGTGCCTCCGGCCCGATGCGCCAGTCGACTCGGCGCGAAAGCCGGGGCCGTTCGGCATCGACGCCGTCCAGGGTGGCGGGCACGACGATGGCCAGGGGCGTCCGGGGCGACAGCTCCGCGTCTAGCTGGCGCATCAGACTGGCGACGTTCGGACCAGCGCGCGGGGCTGGGCCCCCGACGGCGGGGAAGCCGGGGGCCAGCCAGACGCGGCGGTCATCACCATCCGTCAGCGAGGCGAGCGTGGCGGCATCCACACCGGGCGCGACAGCCACGACGGGTCGGGTGTCCTCTACGTTCCACACCACGGGCTTCGCCAGCCAGAGCGCCAGCAGGGTCAGCAGCAGGATGCGCATCGCCAGCAGCCAGCGCTCGTCCACGGTCACGCTGCGTCGCGGGTTGGGCCGGGCATCGAGCCAACGCAGGGCGGCGAAGTCGATGGTCCGGTTCTCGGTCCGTCGGGCGATATGGATGACGATGGGAATGGCCAGCGCGAGCAGGGCCAGCAGACCGACGGGGGTCACAAGCGCCGGGTTCATGCGCGGCCCGCGCTTCGGAACAGGGTGCGGATCGGGGTGTCGGCGCTCTCGTCGGCGAAATGTTCGGCGTGGCGGATGCCGCCCGCCTCCAGCCGGGCCGACAGCGCGGCGCGGGCGGCGGCGAAGCGGGTGATGAAGTCCTGGCGCAAGGCGCGGCCGTCACCGACGACCTCCTGGCCCGTCTCGGGGTCGTGAAAGCGGTAGCCCTGGGCGAACGGAAAGTCGCGCTCGTCGGCGGTCAGCACCTGGAACAGGGCGACATCGCGACCGGAGGCGGCGAGGCGTTCGGCGGTGGCGATGCAGCCCTCGTCGAAGCCATCGCTGACGATCAGGATCAGGTCGTTCCGTCCCATCTGTTCGCCGAAGACCGAGACGTCGCGATCCCACCGGGCGATGCCGCCGGGCTGGATCGGAGCCAGGGTCAGCAGCAGCCGGTCGCGGTGACGCCCGCCGCCCCCGGGCGCGATCACGATGGGGCCATCGGCCGCCTCCACGATCAGGCCGAAGCGGTCGCCCTGATACAGGGCGATCTCGATCAGGCTGGCGACCAGACGGCGCGCGGCGTCGAAGCGGGACCAGTCGGGGCGGGCCAGGTCGGCCTGGCTCATCGAGGCGCTGGCGTCGAGGACGAACCAGATCGCGATCGGGCTTTCGCGCTCGGCATCGCGGACGAAGAATTTGTCGGACCGGGCGTACAGCTTCCAGTCGATGCCGCGCAGGTCGTCGCCGCGCTCGTAGGCCCGGTACTGGGCGAACTCCAGGCCACCGCCCCGATTGCGGCTGTCGTGCGTCCCTGCGCTGGCCAGGGCCGCCGCGCGACGCGGCATGATCGACAGGGCGCGCAGCCGCGTCCGCAGTTCGGGAGGGAGGTCGAGCGGCGACATGGCCGGCGTCAGTCCGGCCGGGGCGGGGGCAGGGCGGTCAGCAGGGCGGCTACGACGTCATCCGCCGTCTTGCGCTCAGCCTCGGCGGCGAAGGACAGCAGGATGCGGTGGCGCAGGACGGGCGCGGCCAGGGCGATCACGTCCTCTCGCGTCGCGGCGAGGCGGCCGTTCAACAGTGCGCGGGCCTTGGCCGCCAGCACCAGGGCCTGCCCCGCGCGGGGTCCGGCACCCCAACGGACGTAGTCCTGAATGGCCTTGGGCGCATCGGGCGAGGGGCGAGTGGCGCGGACCAGCGAGGTGATCCAGGTCAGCAGGGCCTCGCTGACATGGACCTGACGCACCCAGCCCTGCAGGGCGACGACATCGGCCCCCGTCATGACCTGGGGCACCGCACCGCCGGCACCGCCGGTCGTCTGGACGAGGATGGCGCGTTCCTCATCCGCAGTCGGATAGCCGACGCGGATGTTCAGCAGGAACCGGTCCAGCTGAGCCTCGGGCAGGGGATAGGTGCCCGCCTGTTCCAGCGGGTTCTGGGTTGCGAGCACGAAGAAAGGTTCGTTCAGCCGGTGGGTCACCCCGGCATAGCTGACGGTGTGTTCCTGCATGGCCTCCAGCAGGGCGGCCTGGGTCTTGGGCGGGGTGCGGTTCAGTTCGTCCGCGAGGAACAGGTTGGTGAAGACCGGACCGGGCTGGAAGCGGAACGACCGGTGACCGGTCCCGTGATCCTCCTCCAGCACCTCGGTGCCCAGGATGTCGGAGGGCATCAGGTCGGGGGTGAACTGGACACGGCGGAACTCCAGCGCGAGCGCCTGGCCCAGGGTGCGGACCAGAAGCGTCTTGCCCAGGCCCGGCACGCCCTCGATCAGGCAGTGACCGCCGGCCAGCAGACCGATCAGCAGCTGCTCGACCACCTCGGTCTGGCCGACGATGGCCTGGCCGATGGCGGCCTTGAGCTTGCCGAGTTCGCCAAGGCGGGCGTCGATCTCTGATTGGGTCGGGGTGGTCATGAGGGCTCCGGGGAGGAGGAGAGGCGGGTCATGCGGTCAAGGCGTAGATGACGATGTTGACCGCGAACTTGGTGTTGTCTTCGGCGAGGAAACGCTTGTTGCGCCAGTCGTAATCCCACTCGCAGCCATAGTCCTTGTTGGAATAGAGCAGACCCAGGCGGCCATCGATCTGGATCCCCTTCAGATAGTCGTGAATCAGGTCGTCGCCCCAGCCATTCAGCTCGAAGCTGGTCGGCGGTGGTCCGTCCTCGAAGCGGAAAAAGCTGCGATAGATGCCGTGGTCGTCGGGCAGTTTCTTCAGGGCGTCCTCGCCGAAGATCGAACGCATCTGGCGCTCGAACGACGTGGCGAACAGGCCGTCGATGTCGTGGTTGCAGTCGTCGACGAAGACGAAGCCGCCGTTCCGGACATAGCGTTCGAAGTTCCTGGCCTCGGCCGCGTTGAACTCCACCAGTTTGTGACCCGCCAGATAGCAGAAGGGGGCCGTCAACATGGCGGGGTCGGCCAGGTCGATGACCCGCTCCTCCGGATCGACGCGCAGGTTGGTGTAGTCGACCAGGGACGTCAGCAGGTTGGCGGGCATCCGTTGATCCACGTCCCAGTCGCCGGAATCGTAGCGCAGGCGCGTGAACCAGAAGTCGTAGGTGGCCTGGGCGCGGGCGGTGCGAGGCAGTCCGGAAAGCACGGCACCAAGCCCACCGCCGAGCAGCAGCTTCAGGCAATCGGCGCGTGTCAGACTCGAACTCGACACGCGCCTGACCTGAATCAGACCGCGTCGGACAGCGACGTGAAGGTGAAGTCGCGCAGGCGCATCGGCGGGATCATCATGGTGCCACCTTCATCGGCCTTGACCCGGACCGAACGGCCCAGTTCGTCGATGTTGTTCAGCATGATGACGGGCGACTCGTTGAAGCGGAAGTTCTTCAGCGGATATTTCAGCTCGCCATTCTCGATGTAGAAGGTGCCGTCGCGGGTCAGCCCGGTCAGCAACACCGTCTGGGGGTCCACCATGCGGATGTACCAGGTGCGGGTGACCAGCACGCCGCGCTCGGTCTCGCGCACCAGCTCGGACGTCGACTTGGTGCCGCCTTCCATGATGACGTTGCCGGGCGATGCCTGCTGCGGCACGCCCTGCTTGTCCGCCCAGTAGCGGGAGTAGCGAAGGCTACGCACGACCCCGTTCTCGACGATATTGACCCGGCTGCGCGGCAGGCCATCGCCGTCCCAGGGCAGGGCAGGGGACTCGGCAAAGGTGGGGTCGGAATAGACGTTGACGCGCGGATCAAAGACTTGCTCGCCGATCTTGTTGCCGCCCCCCGCCTTGGACAGGAAGCTGCGGCCTTCATCCGCCGAGCGGGCGTCGAAGAAGCCGAACATGACCGACAGCAACCCCGCCGCTGCGGCGGGTTCCAGGATGACGGTGTACTTGCCGGGTTCGAGCGCCTGAGCATCGGCCGATGCGCTGGCCTTGCGCATGGCGATCTGGATCTCGTTGTCGACGTTGAAGCGGCTGGCGTCCTGAAGATTGCGGCCCACCCAGCCCGAGCCACGGCCATCGGCGGTCCGCACCGTGCAGGTGTAATCCATGTCGGTCGAGCGCTGGTAGCCGAAGGCACCCTTCGAGTTCGCCCAGGCGGTAAAGCTCTGGCTGTCGGCCAGGAAGCCGGCGGCGATGAGGTTCTGGCCCTTGCAGGGCTCGATCGAGGCGCGCGCGATCTCGGCCCGGTTCTCGGGGGTGATGGCGGCTGTGGGGGCGCTGAAGGTGTTGGTGGCCTGATAGGTCTGGGGACCCACGGCGGGCATGAACTCGGGGTTCTCAGGAGCCAGCTTGGCCAGGTCCTCGGCGCGCTTGACGACCCGCGCCAGGGCGTCGTCGGAGAACTCGTTGATCGAGGCCGAACCGACGCGCTTTCCGAACGCGACCTGCACGCCCAGGTCGGTGTTGGTGATGACCCCGCTGGTGGAGACGTTGTTCAGGGCGAAGCGGATGTTGCCTTCGATGCTGCCGTCCAGCTGGGCCGTGCATTCGTCGGCGGTCGACAGTGCGATCACCTTGTCGAGGATCGTCTTGGCCTCGGCTTCCGTCATGATGCTCATCTGAGTTTTCCCCTAAAGCCGATCAGCCGAGCGAACGGGCGGTGTTGATGACGTTGATCTTGTCGAAGCGGGAGGACGACGATCCGTGGCTGACCGCCGAGACCTGGCTGGGCTGGCCCTTGCCGTCGAAGAACGAACCGAACATGCGGTAGTCGCTCTGGTCGCAGATGGCCGAGCAGGCGTTCCAGAACTCGGGCGTGCGCATCTGGTAGGCCACGTCCTCCAGCGGCCGGGTGACCTCGCCGTTCTTGATCTCGTAAAACAGGGTGCCGCCGAACTGGGCGTTGTAGCGCTGCTGGTCGATCGAGAAGGACCCGCGACCCAGGATGTAGATGCCGTTCTCGACGTTCGAGATCATGTCCTTGCGGGTCATGGGCTGGGTGCCGGGCTTCAGCGAGATGTTGGCCATGCGCTGGAACTGAACCGTCGACCAGCTGTCGGCGTAGGAACAGCCGTCAGAGGCGGTCTTGCCCAGGATGTGGGCCTGATCGCGGGTCGCCTGGTAATCGACCAGCTTGCCGTCCTTGATCAGGTCCCAGGACTTGGTCTTGACGCCCTCGTCATCGTATTCGACCGCCCCCAGGCTGCCGGGCTGGACCTTGTCGGCGACGATGTTGACGATGTCGGAGCCGTATTGGAAATGCGCCTCGCGCTTGTCGAGGGTGGCGAAACTGGTGCCGGCGTAGTTGGCCTCATAGCCCAGCACCCGATCGAGCTCGAGCGGGTGGCCGACCGATTCGTGGATGGTCAGGCCCAGATGGTCGGGGTCCAGAACCAGGTCGTACTGTCCCGGCTCGACCGACTTGGCGGTCAGCTTTTCCCTGGCCTGGCGCGCGGCGGCGATCGCGTCTTCCTTCATGTCGTAGGACATGCCGTAGCTGATCACGCCCGGAGCGGACTCCAGCTTGTCCTCCGCCCGGCCGTCCAGATATTCGTAGCCCAGACCCATGGGCGCCGAGAGGCCCTGGCGCGAGCGGAACTTGCCGGTGGTCTGATCGATGACCGTCACGCCCAGGGGGGCCCAGATGCGGTGGACGTCCTGGTCGATGTAGGAGCCGTCCGAGCTGGCGAAATACTTCTGCTCGTTGACCAGGAACAGCTGCGAGTTGACGAAGCTGGCGCCTGCTTCCATCGCCGCGGCGTTGACGCCCAGCAGCAGTTCCACCTTCTCCTCGATCGGCACTTCCATGGCGTTGCGGCGGATCGGTGTGCGCCAGCTGACCTCGCCGACGCCGGGTGTGGGGGCCAGCTGGACCGGCTGGGTCTGGTTCTTGGCATTGGCCTTGGCGATGGCGGTGGCCAGACGGGCGGCGTCGGCGACGGCCTCTGGCGTCATGTCGTTGGTGGCGGCAAAGCCCCAGGCCCCGTCGGCGATGACGCGCACGCCCGTGCCGGTCGATTCCGTGTTGACGATGTTCTGGACGTTGGCTTCGCGAGTGATGACGAACTGGCGCAGATAGCGGCCGACGCGCACATCGCAGTAGCTGGCTCCGGCCGCCGACGCGGCGCTCAGACCGGCGTCGGCCAGTCGCTTCTTGACCGCGACATCGATGGTCTCGACCAGCTGCGAGGCGGCGATGGCCCGGCCCGCGAACCCGGGCAGCAACAGCCCCCCGGCGCCGATGCCGCAGGCTGCGAGGAACGAACGTCTATCCAAGGCTTTCTCTCCACCGACAATGCGCCCCCGCGGACGACGAGCAAGGCAGGCGACCGGGCTGGACGAAGGCCAAGCGAGGTCACGAAGCGGCCATCTTTGACGCCCGATCACGGCGCGTCAAACGGGTGAATCATTAAACTCATGACAGGTTGGAGGCGCGTCTTGCGAGCGCGGCCTGAGGGCCGAGTGCCCGAAAGCATGGCTGAAGGCCGTATCTGATAAAAAGCTGGGACGACCGCGCTCCGCATCGAAATTGCGAATCCGCGTGGCCAGGCCTGGACCTGTCGAGCCGATCAAAGGCTTGGCTTCCACAGCGGTTGATCCGACGGAAACAAGATGCCACAGCGGCTGGCACCGCCCGAGGGGACGGACACGAGCGGGTGTGGCCAATGGCAGGATCGACAATCTACGACGTTGCCGCCGCAGCCGGCGTGTCGATCAAGTCCGTTTCCAGGGTCCTGAACGGCGAGCCCAACGTCAGCGATGCGCTGCGAACCAAGGTGGGCAAGGCGGTGGAGGATCTGGGCTATCGTCGCAGCCTGTCCGCCCGAGGTCTGGCCGGATCGTCATCATCCGTGATTGCGGCCCTTGTCGATGCCGGCATGACGATCGAGCATTGGCGCAGCGGCAGCGGCAACGACTATCTGAGCCGCCTGGAGCTTGGCGTGCTGATGGAGCTGCGTCAGGTCGACTACCACCTGATGGTTGAGCTGGTGGACTACGCGTCTCCTCACCTTCGGCGCGACCTGTCTGCCCTGCTGTCCTCGATCCGCCCGGAAGGCGTGCTTCTGACGCCGCCGAATTCCGATCATCCGCTGGTGCTGGACATCCTGGATGAACACGGGATCAGCTATGCCCGCATCGGCGCGAAACATGATCTCGAGCGCGGCGTGCTTGTGTCCATGGACGAGCGGCAGGCCGCGCAGGACATGACCGAGCATCTGATAAATCTGGGCCATCGGCGGATTGGTTTCATCGGGGGGCCAGCGGCCTATGCCGCCAGCGGACTGAGGCGCGACGGATTTCTGGCCGCGATGAAGGCGCACGATCTGGAGGTGTTGCCTGCGGCCGTAACGGAAGGCGACTTCACCTTTTCGGCCGGGATCTCAGGTATCGCCCGCCTGCTGGATGCGGTGCCTGACGTGACCGCGGTTTTCGGCGCATCCGACGACATGGCCCTGGGCGCGATCAAGGGGGCTGTCGCACGAGGTCTGCGGGTTCCAGACGACCTTTCGGTGGCCGGCTTCGACGATTCCCCCAGCGCGATGTTCAGCACCCCTGCCTTGACGACGATCCGCCAACCCGTCGCGGAAATGGCCGCGGCAGCTGCGCAACGCCTCACGCCACCGCTCCGCATGCGCCTGGACGCCGCCCAGACGACAGGGCCGGTGGTGGTGCCCTATCGATTGATCGCGCGCGGATCGACCAGCGCTCCGACGGCCAAATCGTGATTTAAAGCGTCTTCACTTGACAGCGCTGTCAAGAGAGCCTTTCCTAGGTGCAGGAGAGCCGTCGAAAAGGGCCTCGGGAAACGTCGTCGAGAAGATTGCCAAATCCAATCCTCATCTGCGCCTCGCGCGCTGAGCTGCCGATTCCCGCCCGGATCGACCGACCATTCGGTCATTTCTCCTGAAGCAACTCCTGAACGACCTTTCGCCGCGGCCTGACGGTCGCGGCGAACCTTTCCAGAGACCGCGTGCGAGGA
This sequence comes from Brevundimonas sp. P2_A6, assembly GCF_056404975.1. Taxonomy (NCBI): domain Bacteria; kingdom Pseudomonadati; phylum Pseudomonadota; class Alphaproteobacteria; order Caulobacterales; family Caulobacteraceae; genus Brevundimonas; species Brevundimonas sp. P2_A6. The sequence goes on from NZ_JBFUCZ010000001.1 coordinate 664,211, forward strand.
CGATTCATGCGCAGAGCCGCATCCTTACTGGCCCTCATGACCGTCGTCCCGGCCCTGTATTCAGGCATCGCCTCAGCACAGAGCGTTTTCGCCGGTTCGGAGGCCTCTCAAGTCCCCGAGGCCGCCCGTGCGCATCCTGACCTCTGGCCTCATTCGGCCTCGCCCGCCGCGCTGACCGATCCCCAGACGGAAGCGTTCATCGACGCTTTGTTGGCGCGAATGACGCTCGAGGAAAAGGTCGGCCAGACGATCCAGGCCGATATTTCGTCGATCACGCCGGACCAACTGGCCCGATATCCGCTGGGGTCGATCCTGGCGGGCGGCAACTCGTCGCCGGGGGGCAACGAGCGGGCGGGAGCTCAGGCCTGGGTCGATCTGGCCAGAGCCTTTCGCGTCGCCGCCGCCGCTCGGCCCGGAGCCCATGTGCCGTTGATCTACGGCATCGACGCGGTGCACGGGCACAACAATATCGTCGGGGCGACGATCTTCCCCCACAATATCGGGCTGGGCGCGGCGCGCGACCCCGATCTGATCCGCCGCATCGGAGAGGTCACCGCGCTGGAAGTGGCGGTCACGGGGGCCGACTGGACTTTCGGGCCGACCCTGGCGGTGCCACGCGACGATCGCTGGGGGCGCAGCTACGAAGGCTATGCCGAGGACCCCGAAGTCCAACGGGCCTATGCCGGTCCGATGACCCTTGGCCTCCAAGGGGAGTTACGGCCAGGCCAGCCTTTGATGCCCGGCCATATCGCGGGCGCGGCCAAGCATTTCCTGGCGGACGGCGGCACTGCCGCCGGGGTCGACCAAGGCGATTATCAGGGCAGCGAGCAGGACTTGATCGACATACACCTGGGCGGCTACTCGGCGGCGATCGACGCGGGTGTCCTGTCCGTGATGGCCAGCTTCTCCAGTTGGAACGGGCTGAAGCTATCGGGCAACCAGACCATTCTTACCGACGTCCTGCGCGGGCCCCTGGGATTCCAGGGCTTCGTCGTCTCTGACTGGAATGCCCATGGACAGCTGCCGGGCTGTTCGAACGAAAGTTGCCCCCTGGCCATCAATGCCGGCATCGACATGCTGATGGCCCCCGACAGCTGGAGGGCGCTTTACGAGAACACCCTGATCCAAGCGCGCGCGGGCGAGATCCCTATGGTCCGACTGGACGAGGCCGTGCGCCGCATTCTGCGGGTCAAGGTCAAGGCCGGCCTGTTTAGCGACGCGCGGCCGGTCGAAGGCAATCTGGCCCTTCTGGGCGCACCAGGGCACCGCGCCCTCGCGCGTGAAGCGGTGCGCAAATCGCTTGTTCTGCTGAAAAACGAAGGATCGGTCCTGCCCATTCGGGCCGGTGCCAGGGTCCTGGTCGCGGGCACGGCCGATGACATCGGTCAGGCCGCTGGAGGCTGGACCCTGACCTGGCAGGGGACCGGCAATACCAATGCGGACTTTCCCACGGGCCAATCGATCTGGGCCGGGCTGGAGGCAGCCGTCACCGAAGCCGGTGGTTCAGCCGAGCTGAGCCCGGACGGATCCTATCAGGCGCGCCCGGACGTCGCCGTCGTCGTCTTCGGCGAAACGCCCTATGCGGAATTCCAGGGCGATCTGGAAACGCTCGATTTCCAGCCGACCGGCCCGCTGCAGATACTGAGACGGCTGAAGGCCGCAGGCATTCCCACCGTGTCGGTCTTCCTGTCCGGACGTCCGCTGTGGACCAATCCCGAGATCAACGCGTCGGACGCCTTTGTCGCGGCTTGGCTGCCTGGGACCGAAGGCGGGGGCGTCGCCGATGTGCTCTTGGGCGACGCCGAAGGCCACCCCCGGAACGATTTTGTCGGCAAGCTGTCATTCAGCTGGCCGAGGGATGCGGCCGGCGCACCGCTGAACCGGGGCGAGCCGGGTTATGATCCCCAGTTCCCCTATGGCTATGGACTGACCTATGCCCACGGCGGGTCGGTGCCGGTCCTGTCGGAAGACAGCAAAGTCGTGGCCCCGGGGGGGGCGATCGATCGCTATCTGGTCGATGGACGGATTGCGCCGCCCTGGAGCCTCGGTCTGCGAGACGCTGGCGGCGAGACCCGATCCAGCGACGGACGGACGGGAGCCAGCCCGAGGGGGCTGCTGACGGTTCTGCCTGTCGACGATCTGGCCCAGGAGAGCGGACGCCAACTGACGTTCGCGGGCGGGGGCGAGGCGATCGCCGCCATCAGTGGGCCACCTGTCGATCTGTCGCGTCAGAGCAACGGCGAGCTGACGCTCTCCTTCCGCTATCGCGTCGATGCGGCTCCGGTCGGTCCCGTGGGATTGTCGGTCGGGCAGGGGCGGGTGGAGCTCGGCGAAATACTGAGGGATGCCCCCATCGGTGCCTGGCAGACGATCCGTGTCCGCCTTTCCTGTTTCCGCGCGGCGGGGACCGATGTCGGCGCGGTCGATACGCCCTTCGCGCTGTCGTCGGCGACCCGGATGACGGTGTCGGTTGCCGAGATCGAACTGGCCTCGCACGATAATATCGCGGTGTGCCCGGTCGGCGGATGAGGGGTGGTTGCGCGCGGGGGCGGCGACCCTGACGATGCGGCGTGATCGTTGCGCTTCCGGATCCGCCTGCCCATGCCGAACCAGCCGTCGAATGCATCGATCAATCCGGGGGCATCCGTACCCCGGTCCACGCTCCTTGCGCTGACCCTGGCGCAGACCGCGATATTCGTCGCGTTCGTCCCGCTGTTGAACTTTCTGCTGCCGTTGAAGGCCGACGAGATCGCGACCGGGGACCGGGTCGTTCTGCTCAGTCAGGCGGCCCTGTGGGGCGGTCTGGCCGGCGGTCTGGCCAACCTGGCCTTCGGAACGGCCAGCGATTCGACCCAGAGCCGATTGGGACGACGGCGCGCGTGGATCGCCCTCGGTCTGGTTTTGACGCTCATCGCCTACGGAGTCATCGGCAGTGCGCGGACCGGCGGCGGACTGATCCTGGGGGTGGTGCTGTTTCAGATCGGCCTGAACGCCATGTTCGGCCCTCTTGTGGCGCTGCTGCCCGATCTGGTCCCGGATCGTCAGAAGGGGCTGGCCTCCGCCCTGCTGGGAACCGCCCAACCGATCGCCACTCTGTTCACCGCCTTCGTCATCGCCATGCTGCTGCACGGAATGACGGTGCGCCTGATCGTAATAGGCGCGGTCGTGGCCTTGCTGGTCCTGCCCTTGTTGGTGGGTGTTCGCGAGACCCGTCGCGAGACAGGGACCTCCGTCCGGTTTTCGATCGAAGCCCTGTTCGCCCGAGATTTCCAGATTGCCTTTGTGTCGCGACTGCTGGTTCAGGTCGCCGTGGCCCTGAACGGGCTCTACCTCCTGTTCTACGTCCAGCAGTCCCGCCCGCTTGTGGAGCGGTTCGGCGCCGGGAGCGACACGGTGTTCGGATGGCTGCTGGCCGCATGGACGCTGACATCTCTCTGCGCCGGCGTCGTGGGTGGGGTCTGGTCCGACCGGGTCGGGCGGCGCAGGGTATTCGTGGTCGCGAGTGGGTGTCTGCTCGCCGCAGGCCTGGTCACGATGTCCGTCTTTCCGGCCTGGCCGGGGCCTTTGCTCGGTCAGGGGCTGATGGGGGCGGGGCTGGGCCTCTATGCCACCGTCGATATCGCGCTGGTGGCGCAAATATTACCTCGACCTGAACATGCGGGCCGGGACCTCGGCCTGATCAATCTTGCAAACATTCTGCCCCAGATCGTGGCCCCCGCGCTGGGACTGGCCATCTTCCAGATGGAAAAGACCTCTGGTTTTCCAGCGCTTTATCTCATCGCGGCCTTGTTCGCTCTCACGGGCGGAAGTGTGATCGGGATGGTGCGGGGTGTCCGCTGACCACCGCCACAAAACTTCTGCGAAGGCGATTGACAGCGCTGTCTTTATGAGGCCTTTTAAGGTCACCGGCGAACGAATGACCGGATCAATCTTGGGAAGAAGCGCCAAGCGCGCTGTGCGGCTCCACCTGCGATTCATCCTCTTGCGAGGCTGATTCCGCATGGCGCGATCCGTAAGGGGAGGGACACCATGAGACATCACACCCACAGCATTCGCGCGCTGCTGATGACGGCGGCATCCGCCGGCGTAATGCTTGCGGCTGCACCGGCTTCTGCCCAGGATGCCGTGCCTCAGGAAGAAACCGCGGTCGACGAAATCATCGTCACTGGGTTTCGGGCTTCGCTCGCCGACGCGCTGAATGCCAAGCGCGATTCCAACCTCATCATCGAGTCGATCACGGCCGAGGACATCGGCAAGTTTCCAGACCAGAATATCGCCGAGTCCCTTCAGCGTCTGGCCGGTATCCAGATCGACCGCGAAAACGGGCAGGGGACCAAGGTGCGCATTCGCGGCCTGGATCAGAACGTCACCTTGCTGAACGGCGACATCTTCGTCACCGGGCTGGAGATCTTCCGCATCGGCGAGGGGAACATCCGTCAGGACAGCTCGCTGGAAGGCATTCCGTCAGAGCTGATCGGCGGCGTCGATGTCTACAAGTCGCCAGACGCCTCGCTGCTCGAAGGGGGGCTGGGCGGCATCATCGATCTGCAGACGCGCGGGGCTCGCTCCATTCGGGGCGACAACCTGATCGCGGGCGACGTGCGTGGCACGGTGAACGGCGACAGCGGCAACTGGAATCCGACCGGCTCGCTGGTGGTGGGCCACAGGTTCGGCGACCGCTTCGCTCTGCTCGGCACCGTGTCGTACGATCGGAGCGACATCTACACCGAGGCCCTGGGCGGTGAGAACCGGGGGGGCTGGGCCTATCTGGCGCGGCCCGTCGCAGGCGGCGGCACGCGCAATGTCTGGTCGCCTGAATATCGCTACGCCACGGTCCGTGACCAGGAACGCGAGCGCATCGGCTATTCGCTGAACGCCGACTTCCAGGTCAATGACGACCTGACCCTGACGGCCGACTGGTTCCATTCGGATCTCTCCATCCTGACCAGCGAGGCGTCGATCAAGTTCCCGTTCGCCAACGAGAACGCCACCTACGCCGCGTCCAACCTGACCATCGGCGACAACGATGTGCTGGAGTCGGGGACCATCACGGCCAACTCGGCCGAGGCCATCTCCTTCGTTCAGAACGCGGAGGCGAACACCGATAACTTCCAGGTCGCGGCGACCTGGGACAACGGCGGGCAGCTAAGGGCTACCGCTCGCGCCGCCTATTCGAAGGGTGACTATGAAAGCACCAGCGGCAACAACGATGTCCGCTATACACAATACACGGTGCGCAACGGAACGGCCGCCGGCCTGACCCCGAACGCGACGGCCCCGGCGACCTTCACCTACAGCTACCGGAACGGTGACAATCCGACCTTCACCCCGGCGAACCCCGCGCAGTTCACGACGCCGAGCTCGGTCTTCGCCAAGTCCCACTGGGTGTTCGGAGAGAACACGGAAATCGAGAACACCTCTGTTCGGACCGACTTCGAATATTCGCCGGACTATGCCGACAGCCTGACGATCAGTTTCGGGGCGCGTTATGCGGAACGGACCGTCGATTCCGAATACGGCCGCTATCTGGCCAGCTATGCCGGCAAGGGGGAACTGGATGCCCACGCTCTGGGTCTGGGGGACTGGACGCCGTTCGGCTACTTCCAGGACGGCGCGATCGGCTTCAAGTCATGCGAACTTCCGGTGGGAACGCCAGGACGACCCGTATGTTCGCCGGACGGCCGGTTCGGTGACAGTCCGGCCCTGATCACCCCTTATCAGACCGCCGCCTCGAACCCCGGTCGGTTCGAGACCCTGACCATCGGCGGCATCAACGCTCTGGTCCAGAATCGCAGCCAGATGTCCGACCCGGTGGCGTGGATCAGCGCGCTCTATCCCACGACGCCGTTCACCTTCTTCCGTGACCCGGTCGAGTCGTTCAAAGTTCAGGAAAAGACCACCTCGGGCTACGTCATGTTCGACGTGGGCCAGGAGGACGATCGCTTCCACCTGAACGCCGGCGCGCGCGTCATCAAGACCGAGCTGGGCATCGACTCCAGCCAGACACCGATCTCAGGGGCCTACTATTTCGGTACGGACAGCTGGAACGGCGTCCTGGCCAATCCGGTCGCGGTCACCACCCAGCGCGAATACACAGACGTCCTGCCGAGCGCGAGTGCGGTGCTGGACGTCAACGACACCGACAAGGTGCGTCTGTCGGCGGCCCGCGTCGTGTCCCGCCAGAACCTGTTCCAGCTGGGGCAGGGGTCGGCCTTCAACTTCACCCGCAGCTCGACGCCGGGACCGGATCTGAACCGGTTCATCTATACGAACGGCGAGGGCGGCAACACCGATCTGGATCCCTATCGCGCCTCCCAGTTCGACGCGGCCTACGAGCGCTATTTCGGCAGCCAGGGTCTGTTGTCGGCGGCCTTCTTCTACAAGAGCGTCGACAGCTTCATCCAGACCGACACCGTCTCGCGACGCGTGAACGACGGGTCGGTCGCGGGCTCGACCGTCGGAACCTTCCGCCAGCCGGTCAACGGCGACGGCGGCACGATCAAGGGCGTCGAGCTGGCCGCACAGTATGCCTTCGACAACGGCTTCGGCTTCAACGCCAACTACACCTACTCGGACTCCGAGAGCTCGAACTTCTCGGATTTCGAGACGAACCTGCCGATCCCCGGCGTGGCCAAGAACGCCTTCAACGTTCAGGGCTATTACGAGGGCCATGGCTTCGAGGCACGGCTGTCCTACGCCTGGCGCGACAAGAGCTACCAGGGGAACTTCGGCTTCGGGGCCGGGGCCGACGCGCACAATCTGTCGATCTGGGAGCGCGCCTACGGGCAGCTGGACGGTCAGATCGGATATGCCGTCACCGATGACATCAAGATCGTCGTGGAAGGCATCAATCTGACCGAGGAGTCCAGCGGGCGGTATCTCCAGTTCGAAAATCTGCCGTTCCGCTACGCCACCGGTGAGCGCCGGATCTCGATCGGCGCTCGCTTCACCCTGGGACGTTGAACCGTCGGGGCGGATGATGGACCCGTTCCATCGTCCGAGCCCCAGTGTCAGGGAGAGCAACCATGCGCGGACCTGACGCCGGGCCGATCCGATCGATCGCCATCGTCGGCGGGGGGACGGCGGGGTGGATGTCCGCCGTCGCCCTGAACCACGCCCTGCGCGGTTCGTCCGTGACGATCACGGTCGTCGAATCCGCCGACATCGGCATCGTCGGGGTGGGCGAAGCGACCATTCCGCCGATCCTCGATTTCCTCGACATGGTCGGTATCGATCGCCAGGCCTTCATCCATGACGCCCAGGCGACCATCAAGCTGGGCATCCGCTTCGAGGACTGGAAGACAGTCGGCGAGGGCTATTGGCACCCGTTTGGATCGTTCGGGTGCACCATCGATCGGCGACCCTTCCACCACCATCTCCAGCGGGCCCAGGCCGCCGGCGAGAGCCGGGGGGTCGTCGACTTCAACCTGGCCGCCGCCTTGGCGCAGACCGGTCGGTTCGTCCCGCCGGATCCTCGATCGGGTCCCTCTCGCGCGGGGTTGCGATATGCCCTGCATTTCGACGCGGCCCTGGTTGCAAGGACGCTGAGGGCCGTCGCGGAATCACGCGGGGTTCGCAGACTGGAACGAACCGTCGTCGAGACGACGCGGAGCCGGGAAGGTCTGCTCGACACGCTGGTGTTCGCCGAGGGCGATCGACTGACGGCCGATCTCTTCATCGACTGTTCCGGGTTCCGGGGCCTTCTGATCGAGGGGGCCATGGCCGCGGGCTATGAGGACTGGACCCGCTGGCTGCCCTGCGACCGTGCGGTCGCGGGCCCCACCGCCCTGACGGACGAAGCCCAGCTCTACACCTTGTCGCAGGCGCGCGGGGCGGGCTGGCGATGGCGCATTCCGTTGCAGCACCGCGTCGGCAATGGCTACGTCTATTCCAGCCAACACATCGAGGACCAGGCAGCGCTGGATGAGCTGATCCAATCGGTGGGGGGCGACTTTATCGCGCCGCCGCGACAGCTGCGCTTCGTGACCGGGCGGCGGCGCGCCTTCTGGAAGGGAAATGTCGTGGCCCTGGGCCTGGCGTCGGGCTTTCTGGAGCCGCTGGAGTCCACCAGCATCCACCTGATCATCAGCGGCCTCTACAAGCTGCTGGACCATTTTCCGGACCGCTCGTTCCATACCGCCAACATCGCCGCCTACAACGAGGCGCTGATCGAAGAGTACGAAACGATCCGCGATTTCATCATCGCCCACTATGCGCTCAGCGAGCGGCGCGACACGCCGTTCTGGCGGGATGTGACCGGCCAGGCCCTGCCAGACAGCCTGCAGGCGCGGATCGATCTGTATCGCGACAGCGGCCGGTGCCAGTTCCGGCAGGGCGATCTGTTCCGAGACACCAACTGGTATTACGTCCTGCACGGGCTGGGACTTCGGCCCCGTCAGCCCGATCCCCTGGTCGAACTCTCCGATCCGCAAGCGGTCAAAGGCGTGTTCGACCAGCTCGCCGCCGAGGTGCAGCGCGAAGCCGTCTCGGCGAACGCCTTTCGCCCTTCATGACACTCCACGATCAAGACGCCGTTCGCGACCGTCACCTCAGACACTCTCTCTTTCCTCATCAAAGACCAGATTCAAACGATGATCGCCAGCACCAGCACAGCCGCCCCTACGCTCGACGGATCCGGGGGAGCCGGACCCACCGGTGAGGTCGGCTACCTGCAATGGTTCGTGTTCGGGCTTTTCTTCATCTTCGGGGGGATCACCAGCCTGAACGATGTCCTGGTGCCCAAGCTCAAGGAGTTGTTCGAGCTGAACTATTTCGAGGCAATGCTGATCCAGACGGCCTTCTTCGCCGCCTATTTCATCGTCTCGCTTCCGGCCGCCGCCCTGGTGCAGAAGATCGGCTACATGCGCGGCGCGGTGGTCGGCCTGTTGATCATGACGGTGGGCTGCCTGCTGTTCATTCCAGCCGCCAGCGCGGGTCTGTTCGCGGCTTTTCTCGGTGCGCTGTTCGTTCTCGCCGCCGGGGTCACCCTGGTTCAGGTGGTCGCCAATCCCCTGATCTCGATGCTCGGCGCGCCACGCACGGCTCCCAGCCGTTTGACCTTCGCCCAAGCCTTCAACTCACTCGGCACGACCGTGTTTCCCTATGTGGGCGCGACGCTGATCCTGGGTTCTCTCGCCAGCGTAAGCGCCGCCGAGCTGAGCGGAGCGGCATTGATCGCCTATCGGGCCGCGGAATCGGCGGTGATCACCCATGCCTATATCGGCATCGCAGGCGCGCTGGGGCTCGTGGCCCTGGTCGTCTGGCTGAATCGCAACCGCCTGCCAGAGGAAGCGGCGCCGACCATCGGCTTTCTCAGCGCCTTCAACCTGCTTCAGCGACCCCGCTTTGCCTTCGGAACATTGGGGATCTTCGTCTATGTCGGAGCGGAGGTCGCCATCGCCAGCCTGATGACCAACTATCAGATGCAGGCCGATACCCTGGCCCTGCCGGCCCGGCAGGCCGGAGAACTCCTGGCTCTCTATTGGGGCGGGGCATTGATCGGTCGCTTCGTGGGAGCCTTCGTCATGCGCCACATCGCGCCATGGAAGGTTCTCGCGAGCGTCGCTCTGGGTGCCGTTTTCCTGATCGCCCTTTCCGCCTTCACCAGGGGGCCGGTTTCGGGCATCGCCCTGCTGTCGATCGGCCTGGTCAACGCCGTCATGTTCCCCACCATCTTCACCCTTGCGTCGGCCGGTCTGGGCCAGCGGGCGGCCGAAGGGTCCGGGCTGATCTGCATGGCCATCGTCGGCGGAGCGGTCATTCCGCCCCTGACGGGACTGGTCGTCGATGCCGCCAACCTGCGTACGGCCCTGATCGTGCCCGTCGTCTGCTATCTCGTGATCGGACTGTTCGCCCGGTCTTGCCGAACGCAGACCTGACGGCACCCCCCGGGCTCGATGTCAGCCGTGACGAACGCCGGCCCTGGCGGTCAAGGTGGCGACAGCGGCAATGTTGGACGCGTCCATCTTCCTGAGAATGTTGGCCCGGAAGACATCTACGGTTCTTGGACTGATCCCCAAGGCAATGGCTGTGACCTTGCTGCTGGAACCGCTCAAGAGATGCGCCAGAACCTCTCGCTCACGTCGCGTAAGCATCAGATAACGTTCAAGAACCGCCTTATCTTCCGGTGACGGTTCAACGATGGGTGAATGTGCGACGGCGGCCTGTCTGAGCGCTTGGGCGACGGCGTCCAGCAGGCGCGCGGGCGAGAAGGGCTTCTCCAGGACCGTCGTGGCACCCAGTTGCATCGCTGCGACGGCGATCGGAACATCGGCGTGGCCACTCACCACGATGACCGGAACGGCGTTCATGCCCAGGTCGCGCATGCGCTCGATCAAACTCAAGCCATCGATGCGGGGCATCCTCACATCCGTGATCACACAGTCCGTAGACATCTCGGGTGCATCGGCCAGAAAAGCCTCCGCAGCTGAAAACCCGGTCACGCGGTAACCTTCGATCGACAGCAGCGAGACCATCGATTCAAGCACCGCCTCGTCGTCATCGATGACTATGACGGATCCCTGGCTCACGGCTTGCTCGCGCTGGGCTCGTTCAGGGTGAAGGTAAACGCGGCACCCCCCATTTCGCTGTTCACCGTCTCGATCTTGCCGCCATGCGCCTCGACGATCGTGCGACAGATCGAAAGACCCAGACCCATGCCTTCGGACTTTGTGCTGGCCAACGGCGTGAACAGATGGTCGATCATCTCGGGCGCTATCCCGGGACCGTTGTCCTCGACGGTGATGCGATAGCCGCCGTATCCGAGACATTTGCCTATGACGCGGACTTGCCGTGATCTGTCGGACGCGGGTGCCTCAACGGCATTGCGAACCAGGTTGACGACCAGTTGTTGCAGCTGGACGCGGTCGCACTCCGATTGATGGTTGGGATCGACCTCAAGGATCAGCTCGGCATCGACTTCGCGCGCGCTGATGTTCAGGATCGGCATGATCTCGCCAATGACTTCGGCGATGAACTCTGGTTTGTGATAGCCCGTATCACGCGACATCAAGGCCCTTAGCCTGCGGATCGTGTCGCCGGCGCGCTGCGCCTGGGCCTCGGCGGCCTCGACGGAGGTTCTGATCGCCAAAAGGTCGGGATCGTCGCGCAGAGCCAGCAGCCGCGCGCCGTAAAGATGGTTCGCTATGGCTGACAGAGGTTGGTTGAGTTCGTGAGCCAGCATCGACGCCATCTCGCCAAGGGAATTCAGGCGCCAGTTCTGGGTGATCTGAACGCGGAGTTCCTGCACCGCCGCCTCGGCCGCCATGACGGCCGTCACGTCCTGGATGAAGAGGGTAACGAAGGTCTCGCCCACGGCGGCAAAACGGGCGGCCTGGATATCGACAGGGACCGGCGTCCCATCCAGCCGTCGTGCCTGCATGTGGACACCTTCACCACCGCTGCGACTGCGGATGTTGAAGTTGGCCACAGCGTCGCCGTCGGCGTCGCCGAAGAGTTTCAGGCCGTCGATCAGACGGGAAATCGGCACGGCGGAAGGCGCGGTCAGGGGACCCCCGAAGAAGGTCTCCGCAGTCAGGTTGGCGCTCCGGATCATGCCGTCGCGATCGATCGCGACCACGGCCATGGGTGCGTCGTGCAGAATGCTTTTGGCGAACGATGCTTCCATCCTGATCGCCTCCCCGATCCGGCGGTCGTGTCGAACCCCGAGGCCTTGCCCGGCGGTTCTCGGCACATCTGACTGCGCTCTTCTAACAGCCAAGCTTGCTGTCAGGGGGGACGTTACGCCGATAAATCTGCATACGCAAATCTACTTAGATTCAATATTCGGACGTCGAATTTCGTCCTGCAATCCAGGCTGATCTCGCGCGCGTTGAAATCAGGACAAGTGGGCGTAAAGCTGAAGCCGGCATGAATAGGAATGATTATCATTCCTTATGTCGCCGAAACTACCTAGTTGCGCCTCTCCAACTGGGCGGCAGGCCTCCCATGACTGAAGAGGTGCCCACGAAATATAGGCAGAAACAACTAGTTAACACCTCTCCAAACTCGAGCAACTAGTGTCGCAATCGGCATCCGGACGCCACGTATCCCGTCCGGGCAGAAACAGTCGAGCGGGGTGAAATGTGCCGTATCAGCGCCTGATCTACCGAAGCCATGCATTGGTATCCGACAATCGGGGCGATGAACTGACTCGCATCCTGACCGTCTCCCAGCGGAACAATGCAGTCCGAGGCGTGACCGGTGCGTTGACCCTGTGCGGAAGCACGTACGTTCAGGTGCTGGAGGGCCCCAAGGCCAAGGTGGAGGACCTGATGCAGGTCATCTCACTTGATCCACGCCACGACAGAATTCGCATACTGGGGACCTGGCGGGTGTCGCGTCGTCTTTTCTGCGGCTGGTCCATGGCCAATGCTGCACTGCCTGTCCGAGCGAGCGTCGAAACCCAGAGCCTGCTGAAGGATAACGGGCTTGGCCTGGAGCTGGTGGGGGTTCTGTTCGGGCTGGCCAACAGTTCGCCACTGACGCTTTGAGACTGCGCTGACCGCCAGAATCGTCGCCGGCGTCAGGCCGTCGTCGCCCCGATCGCCTCCCGCATCTTCAGCAGTTCGCGCTCGATGGTGGCTAGTCCCTCCGGCCCGATGGGCGCGCCGGAGGTCAGGGCCTGCATGGCGTCCACGTGCAGCCTCAGCGCATCGGTGTGCCAGACGCCGCGCACCGACAAAGCCTCGATCATTTCCCAGACGCCCTTGGCCGCTTCCGCAAGTTCCGGTCGGCGCGCCAGGCGCGCGCTCTCGACGATGCGCAGGGCCAGCCATCCGATTTCGCTGCACTGTCCGAATATTGTCGCCTCGTCCTGTCTGCAAAGGCGGATCAGCGATTGGACATCGCCGTTGATGCTTTCGCCCAGGATCGGCGCGATCCGGTCGACCTCGCGTTCCGCATTCTCCACATGCTCGGCGAAGGCCTTGCGGTTCATGGCCGACAGGATCTTGGACAGACGGTTGCGAGGCACGAAGGCCACGGACGGGGCGCGGCGCTCGGTCATGTGAATAGTCCGTCGATTTCGTCTTGCGACAGCGCGCGCTCCGGTTTGGCCGTCAGCTCCAAATCTGCATTGCGGCGCTCGGATACGCCGTCCTGCAGGGGCACGGTGTGGAACCTGCGATCCGGTCCCGTATAGCCCGTGTCGGAGATGAACATGCGCTGGCTCTGGGCGATCCAGAGCATCCGTTCCAGCAAGGTGGTGGGCGACACCGGCTTGGCGATGGTGAAGTTGGCGCCGTTGTCCCGGCCGGCCTCAACCTTCGACTGCGGCGTGACAGCGCTCATCATCAGGATCGGCACCGTGAAGTTGCCGCTATTGGGATCAGACCGGATGTGGCGCACCAGCGAGAAGCCGTCTTCGTCCGGCATTTCACAATCGACGATGACCACATCGAAAACCCGGTTGGCCAGAACGCCCCGGGCCTCGGCCGCAGAATTGCATTTGGTGGCCTTGTTGATACCGAAACCCATCAGGATCGCGGTCACGACTTCCAGCGACTGATTGTTGTCATCGACGATCAGAGGCTCGACGCCCTTGAGGCCTACTCGCGTGCCGGGCAGGCTCACCGCCGCTGGCTCCCGCAGTCCGAGATCGAACTACAGGCCATCGAACAAGGCATCCGCTGCTGCCTGATCCAGCCCATCGGCGTTGGCCGGCCCGTTGAGCAGATGAGCGTCAGGGCGGCTGTCGCCGTCCTGGCCCGCCAAACCCTGTCCCAGCCGGGTGAGGCGCTGCCCCGCAAGATCCTGAAAGCCGCACAGCGCGATGATTTCCGAGAAGACGTCGGCCAGCGTCTCCCTGTCGACAGGCTCCGCGGTCGTCATGCGTACGCCCTCTTCAGCGCGGGTCATGATCGCATCGCAGACGTCGTCCAGCGTCGCCTTCAGCGCATCGATTTCCGCCAGGGCGTCCGAGACGTCCATTTCAGAGGTCCCCCAGCACCGTGGTGAGCTTCTGCTTGAGCACCGCCAGGGTAAAAGGCTTGATGACGTAGTTGTTCACGCCGGCCTGGCGTGCCGCGACCACGTTCTCGGCCTTGGCCTCGGCGGTGACCATGACGAACGGGAGGGTCTTGGTCCGGTCCTCGGCCCGCACTTCCTTCAGCAGTTCCAGCCCCGTCATCGGCTGCATGTTCCAGTCCGACAGCACCAGGCCGTAGGTCTTGCTGCGAATGAGGGCGAGCGCCGTCGGCCCATCCAGCGCTTCGTCCACGTTGTAGAAGCCGAGCTGGTTCAGCAGCCCGCGCACGATACGGATCATGGACTTGTAGTCGTCTACAACCAGAACGTTCATAGACTTATCGACAGGCATTCGGCACCATCAGCTTTTCGAAACGGCGATTGTAGTCATTGTCGCACCGAAGCTATCGGCATTCAGTGCTAACGCTTGCTTAAGAATGGTCTGATCCAGCGGTAAGCAGAACTACCTAGCGGTTTGAACAAGATCCTTCAGGTCCGGTTAACCATTCCGCTCGATCCTTACTACGGCGGGAAGAACCAGGGACCAAGCCTGGCTCCGTCGGGGCAGGACCGTGGACGACGTTATTCAGGATTTTGTCGCCGAGGCACGAGAGGGCATCGAAGCCCTGGATAGCAAGTTGGTGACATTCGAGCAGAGCCCGGATGATCCTGCGTTGCTGGGCGACATCTTTCGGTTGATTCACACGATCAAGGGCACGAGCGGGTTCCTTGGGCTGACGCGCCTACAGACGGTCGCCCATGCGGCTGAGAATGTGCTGGGCGGGTTTCGCGACAACACCCTGGTCGTCAACCAGGACGCGGTCTCGGCCATCCTGCAAGCCGTCGACGTGGTTCGGTCGGTCATCGACGGGATCGCCGCCGACGGCACCGAGCCCGGCGGTGACGATCGCAATCTGATCGCCCGGCTGGATGCCATCTTCGCCAACGAAGGCACGTCGAACACGGAGACGCCCGGTCCCGCGCTGGCCACCCGCCCCATGCTGGAGCGTCTTGGAGGCGAAGCCACGATCGATGCCGCTTGTGAATGCGCGATCGGCGAGATGATCGGCGACGCCGAGATCGGCCCTCAGTTCGCCGGTGTGGATCTGGACTATCTTCAGGCGACCCTGCGCGACGGCCTGGTGGCCGAGGCCCGCAATACCGCCGTCGGTGGATTCGCGGCCGCGCTTTCCAATGCCTTTCCCCGGCTCTCGGCGGAGCAGACTGATCGCATGTCGGCGGCTTTCCAGTCGGCGCTTGTCGCGCTTGAGGCGGATCAGGAGGCGGTCACGGCGATCTTTGCCACAGCGCCCGATGTGGCTCCGCCGGGCCCGGTCGCGACGACCGAAATCCCCCCGGTCGCTACGCCACGCCCTGCCGCCGAGCCCGACCTCGCCAGCCAGACCATCCGCGTCAGCGTCGATGTGCTCGAAAACCTGATGACGATGGTCAGCGAATTGGTTCTGATTCGAAATCAGTTGATCCAGACCCTGCGCGGCGCGCCGGAAAGCCCTTTCGCCGGCCCACTGCATCGGCTGAACCAGGTCACCAGCGAGCTGCAGGAGGGCGTGATGACCACGCGCATGCAGCCGATCAGCGGGGCCTGGGCCAAGCTGCCCCGGCTGGTGCGCGATCTGGCGTCGGACCTCGGCAAGCAGATCGAACTGACGACCTCGGGCCAGGACACAGAACTGGACCGCCAGGTGCTGGAGCTGATCAAGGATCCGCTCACTCACATGATCCGCAACGCCGCCGATCATGGACTGGAGACGCCCGCGGAGCGGCTGGCCGCGGGCAAGCCCGCGGCCGGGCGCATCAGCCTGTCGGCGCGGCACGAGGGCGGAGCGATCGTGGTGGAGATGGCCGACGACGGTCGCGGCCTGCCGGCGGAGCGAATCCGCGCCAAGGCCCTTGCGAACGGTCTGGTCTCTCCGACCCAGGCCGCGACCATGACCGATGCCGAGGCACGGCAGCTGATCTTCCTGCCCGGCTTCTCCACCGCCGAACAGGTGACGTCGGTGTCGGGGCGCGGGGTCGGCATGGACGTCGTGCGCACCAATATCGAGAAGATCGGCGGCGTGATCGAGCTGACCTCGGTCGAGGGTCAGGGCACCCGCTTCATCATCCGCATTCCACTGACGCTCTCGATCGTGTCGGCATTGATCGTCGAGTCCTGCGGCGAGCGGTTCGCCATGCCCCAGGCCAGCATCGTCGAACTGGTCAGCGCCAACGGCAGCGAAGGCCGCCGGATCGAGCACATCAACGGGGCCTCTGTGCTGAGGCTGCGCGACCGGCTTCTGCCGTTGGTCTCGCTGCAGACGATGCTGGGCCTTTCGGGCCCCGAAACGCCGCGCAGCGATGCCTGCATCGTGGTGGCCAAGGTCGGATCCTTCACCTTCGGCGTCATCGTCGATCGGGTGTTCGACACCGAAGAGATCGTGGTCAAGCCGGTGGCGACGATCCTGCGTCACCTCAAGCTGTATTCCGGCGCGACCATCCTGGGGGACGGGTCGGTCATCATGATCCTGGACTTCAAGGGCATGTCGCTGGAGGCGGGAGCCTCGCACCTGGTGGGCGGAGCGGACGCTGTCGAGGCCGAGGCAGCCGCCATTGTCGAAGTCACCCAGCCGCTGCTGGTCTTCCGTGCCGCGAGCGACTCGTTGAAGGCGGCACCGCTCGGCCAGGTCGCCCGCATCGAGGAACTGGAAGCCAAGTCGGTCGAATGGGTGGATGGGCGCTCCGTCGTTCAATACCGGGGCACGCTGATGCCGATCCTGAGCGCCGACGATCGGCCCGTCCGGTTCGACAGCGACGCGCGCCGACCCCTGCTGGTGTTCTCACGCGGAGAGCACAGCCTGGGTCTGCTGGTCGATGAGATCGTCGACATCGTCGAAGGCCCACTTCATCCGCAACTCGACGGGACGACCGACGGGGCCGCGGCCAGCATCATTGTCGCGGGTCGCGCCACAGAGCTGATCGACGTCGACCTCTATTGGCGCAAGGCCGGCGTCGCGGATACGCGCGCTGCCGAGCCCAGGTCGAATCCGTCCGTCGCCAGTGCTCCTGTTGCGGTTCCAGCAGCGGTTTCGGCGGCCCCTAATCCAACCAAGCGCCTGCTGGTCGTGGACCAGAGCCCTTTCACGCAGCTGCTTCTCGGTCCGCTTCTGGCCCAGGCCGGTTATACGGTGGAGGTCGCGACCGATCCCGAACGCGCGCTGGCGCTGCACGACGACGGGGCGGTCTATGATCTGATCCTGGCCGATACCTCGCCGTCCAGTCCTCACGCCCGTCAGATGGCCCAGGCGTTCGGGCGCGCATCGTCCTGGCATGCCACGCCCTTGCTGGGGCTGGGCGCGCATCGTCTGGATACCCCGACCGGACTGGCGGACTTCGCGCGCAGCGGGCAGGGCGAAGATATCCTGGCCGCCGTCAGCGAGACCCTCGAACCCCTGCAGGGAGCCGCGTGATGGCCGCCGTCGACGACACTCAGATCCAGGGCCTGGTGTCCATTCGCGTGGGCGGCGAGACTTTTGGCGTACCCGTTCTGTCGGTCCAGGACGTGATTGCACCGGTGCGGATCGACATCGTGCCGCTGGCCCCGCCGGAGGTCGCCGGGTCCCTGAACCTGCGCGGCCGGATCGTGACCGCCATCGACATTCGAAAACGCATGGGCATGCCAGGCCGGGAGGAAGGCGCGCCACACATGAGTGTCATCGTGGAACGCTCCGGCGAACTCTATGCCCTGCAGGTCGACGATGTCGGCGATGTTCTGTGGTTGCCGGTCGCCGAACAGGAGCCAACGCCGATCACCCTCTCGGCCGACTGGCGCGCCGTTTCCGATGGTCTCTATCGGCTCGAAGGCGAGCTGATGCTGGTCTTGAACGTCGAGCGCTTTCTGACGCTTTCCCCCACCCAACAACTGGCGGCCTGACCGCCTCCCGCATTGCCTGAAGGAAACCCGAAATGCCCAAGAGCGCCCTGGCCGAACAGATCGGCGAAGCCTTCGACCTGGTTCCGGAGTTCGACTCCGCCACCTTCAGCCGGTCCGCCATGGATGCGGCGTCCGTCGCGCTGATGACCATCAACCGCGACTACGACATCACCTATATGAACGCGGCCACCGAGCGCCTGATGGAGGAGCACAGGGACCTGTTCCAGAAGCAGTTCCCGCGGATCGACTTCAACAACATGATCGGCACCTCGATCGACGAGTTCCACAAGAATCCGGCCCACCAGCGCGGCATGATGGCCGCGCCGCGCCGCGAGCCGCACCGCGCCGAGATCACGGTCGGCGATCTGCGGTTCTCGCTTCTGATCACCTCGGTCGTGGATGCTCAGGGCGAGTATGTCGGCAACGTGCTGGAGTGGGACAACGTCACCCAGGATCGCCTGCGCGAGGGCATGCTGGACGCGATCAACAAGGTCCAGGCCGTCATCGAGTTCGATCTGGACGGCACCATTCGCGAGGCCAACGAGAACTTCCTCGGCACCATGGGATACTCCATCGACCAAATCCGGGGACGGCACCATTCGATGTTCGTGGAGCCCGCCTTCGCGGCGAGCGCCGAATACCGGACCCTGTGGGATAAGATGGCCCGGGGCGAGTTCGACGCGGGCCAGTACAAGCGTGTGGCCGCCGGCGGACGCGAGGTCTGGATCCAGGCCAGCTACAACCCGATCCTCGACAAGAACGGCAAGCCGTTCAAGGTCGTGAAATACGCCACGGACGTAACTGCCCAGAAGCTGGCCACCGCCAACTTCGAGGGCCAGATCGCCGCGATCAACAAGGCCCAGGCCGTGATCGAGTTCGACATGTCGGGCAACATCCTGGACGCCAACGCCAACTTCCTGAACGTCATGGGCTATCGCGCGGATCAGGTCGTCGGGCGCCATCACTCGATGTTCATCGAGCCTTCGGAGGCCCAGAGCATCGAATACCGCATGTTCTGGGAGAAGCTGGGCCGCGGCGAGTATGACGCCGGGCAATACCGGCGTCACGGGGCCAACGGAAAGCAGATCTGGATCCAGGCCAGCTACAACCCGATCCTCGACCTGAACGGCAAGCCCTACAAGGTGGTCAAATACGCCACTGATATCTCCGAGCAAAAGGGCATCGCCGAACGCGTGACGCAGATTTCCTCGATCGTGGCCTCGGCTGCGTCCGAGATGCGCGCCACGGCGGAAGGCATGGCCCGGACCGCCGAGGAAACCACCCGCCAGGCGGCCTCGGTGGCATCGGCCGCCGAAGTGACGTCGGTCAATGTGCAGACTGTCTCCTCGGCCGGCGAGGAGCTGACCGCCTCCATCAGCGAGATCGCCCGTCAGGTGGCCGAGTCCTCCAACATCTCGCAACACGCGGTGGTGGAAGCCGACAAGACCTCCGAGGCGATCAAGACCCTGGCCGAGGCCGCCCAGAAGATCGGCAACGTCGTGACCCTGATCAACGACATCGCCGGCCAGACCAAGCTGCTGGCGCTCAACGCCACCATCGAGGCGGCGCGGGCAGGCGAGGCGGGCAAGGGGTTCGCCGTGGTGGCCTCCGAGGTCAAGAGCCTGTCGGACCAGACGGCGCGCGCGACCCACGAAATCTCGTCGCAGGTCAACGCCATGCAGTCGGCGACCCAGACCTCGGTCGGAGCCATCGCCGGCATCACCGACACGATCCGCAAGGTCGCCGAGATCGCCTCGGCCATCGCCGGCGCGGTCGAGGAGCAGACGGCCGCGACGCGCGAGATCGCCGCCAACGTCAGCCAGGTCTCGGAAGGCACGCAGCTGGTGTCCACCAGCATCGCCAACGTGTCCGAGGCCGCCGTGCAAACCAGTCAGGCCTCCAACGACCTGCTGAACGCCTCGGGCGAGCTGGCGCAGCAGGCCGAGTCGCTGACGCTGGAAATGGACAAGCTGGCGAACACCTGAGTCTTCGGGATCCAGGACGAAAAAGGGCGGCCGGGTCACCCCGGCCGCCCTTTCTTTTGGCCTCAGTGAGTGCGCGCGTCAGGCGACGGCGCGCTGGCTCACATTCGCAGGGCGGGTCCGGAACACGCCACGCAGTCCCGGCGTCGGCTCGAACGAGCCGGCAAGACCCACCACGGTCTCGGCACTGCCCAGGATCAGGGAGCCATCGGACACCAGACAGTTGGCGATGCCTTCCAGCGTGTGGGCCTTCTTGGCCGGCTCGAAATAGATCAGGACATTGCGGCAGAAGATCAGGTCGAACTTGCCCAGGGTCGCCATGCCGTCGAGCAGATTGTGGTGCCGGAACTGGACCATGGCGCGGATTTCGGGGGCGATGCGGAACGCGGCGCCCTCGCGCACCAGCCAGCGGGCCTGGCGCTGGTCGCTCAGGCCGCGCCGCACCTCGAAGTCGCTGTAGATGGCCGAGCGGGCGCGTTCCAGGATCGGTTGCGAGAAGTCGGTCGCCAGGATCTCGATCTTCCAGTCGCCGAACTTCGCCTGTTCCTCGCGCAGCATCATGGCGAGGGAATAAGGCTCCTGGCCACTGGAACAGGCAGCGCTCCAGATGCGCAGCGTTTTCGTGGCAGCGCGCGCCCTGTAGAGTTCCGGCAGGATGACGTCGCGCAGCTGATCGAAGGGCGTGATGTCGCGGAAGAAGAACGACTCATGCGTGGCCATGCCGTCGATGCAGCGTTGGGCCACGCGTGCCGCAGGCGCGACGCGGACCTGGCGCATCATGGTCGCCACGTCGGCGAAGCCTTCCGCCCGCGCGATGGGTTCCAGACGGCTTTTCAGCAGATAGTCCTTGTCCGCGCTGAGGATCAGGCCCGAGCGCTCGAGCACCAGGCGGCGGAAGGCTTCGATGTCTTCGGGTGCGCCGAGGCTCACTTGGCGATCTCCTTGATCCAGTTGGCAATGTTCTGGGCAGGCAGGATCGCTTCTGCAAACCCGGTCTTCGCGGCGGCCCCGGGCATGCCCCAGACCGCGCTCGTGGCTTCGTCCTGAACGGCGAACCGGCCTCCGGCCTGAGCCGTGATGCGGCAGCCTTCCGCCCCATCGGCACCCATGCCGGTCAGGATCACGGCCATCAGTCGATTGCCGTAGATTTCGGCCGCCGACCGCAGCATGGGATCGACCGCAGGACGGCAGAAATGCTCGGGGGCGTCCTGGTTCAGCCGGATGACGGGCGTCACGCCACTTCGTCCGACCGTCATGTGAAATCCGCCAGGGGCGACATAGGCGCGGCCGGGCAGGATCGGCTCGCCGTCCTTGCCCTCGGCGCACGGACGCCCTCCGGCCCGCTCGATCTGCTCGGCCAGAAGGGCGGTGAATGTCGCGGGCATGTGCTGGGTGATCAGGATCGGCTGGGTCACCGCGTCCTTGAGCCCCGCCATCAGCTGGAGGAGGACCGGCGGCGCACCCGTGGACCCCCCGATCGCGATGAGCCCGGGGCGGACCGGCGATGTTCGACGAGGAACCGCAGCGACCGGGGCGAGCATCGGGCTGCGCGCGCGCGCAGAACCGCGGCGACCGAGGGCCACGACCTTGGAGACCAGTTCACGCTCGAACTCCTGGGCATTCACCAGGCCGCCGGTCTCCGGCTTGGGCACATAATCGACCGCCCCCTGCTGCAGAGCTTCCAGGCTGATCCTGGCGTTCCGTCTGCTGAGCGTCGAGGCGACGACGATCTGGACGCCGGGGCGCTTGGCCAGAAGCAGCGGCAGCGCGGTCATGCCGTCCATGACGGGCATTTCGAGATCGAGCACGATGACATCGACCTCGGTGCGACCGAGTTCAGCAACCGCGACTTCGCCATTGGCCGCGCGAGCGACGATCCGAATGTCGCCGTGTTTTTCCAGCATCTGGATGATCAGCCCGCGAACGATCGCAGAATCGTCCACGATCATGACTCTGATCGCAGATGTGACGTCGATCTGGGGTTCTGTTGTTTTCGCGATGTTCTGCACGAACACAAACAACCACACGCGTGTAAAGATTCTGTCAGTTACGTGGGCCCTCATTTTCTAGCACGGGGCCGTGCCGTACAGAGTTCCGCCCAGGCCTAGGGTTATGACGGGGCCTGGACCGTCTGGTCGATTGAGCCGAACAGGATGGTGCCGTCGGGAAGTCGACACTCCATCCGAACTCGGTCCCCGAATTTCATGTAGCCCGTGCGGGCTGACCCCTCGTCGAGCATTTCGATCCCGCGGCGCTCGGCGATGCAGGTGGAGCCAACCTCGCGATAGTCCGGATTCGATACGGTTCCGGAGCCGATGATCGTACCGGCACAGAGCGCTCGCGTGGAGGCCGCGTGGGCGATCAGTTCGTGAAAACCGAATTCCATCAGCCCGCCCTGCGGTGCGCCGAACCGTTCGCCGTTCCAATCGACGACCAGCGGGAGATGCACCCGGCCGTCGCGCCATGCATCGCCCAGCGTGTCGGGCGTGACGGCGAACGGTGCGGCCGAACACGCCGGCTTGGCCTGGATCCAGCCGAAGCCGGTCTTCATCTCGACAGGAGCCAGAACGCGCAGCGACCAGTCGTTGATCTGGACGATCAGCTTGATGTGTTGGTGGGCGTCGTCGGCGGATACGCCCATGGGCACGGCATCGGTGATGACCCCGAACTCGCCCTCGAAATCGATCCCGTCCTCGGTGCGCGGCAGGATCACGTCCTCGGTCGCGGATAGAAAGCGGTGAGACAGGCCCTGATACATCAGAGGGCGTCCGGGCGGTGGCGGTGGGCTGCCGAACAGCCGCTCCATCAACGCTCCGTGGCTACGGAAAGCAGACCCATCGAGCCACTGCCAGGCGCGGGGAAGGGGGGCCAGGAGGTCGCTTTCCGGCAGCAACGCTCCCTCACCGACTTCCAGTCGGTCAGCCAGTGCGCGCAGGACGGGCTCGGCCTCGTCCCATTGATCCAGGGCCGACTGCAGGGTCGGCCAGGCGGCGCCGGCGGCCAGACTGCGCGTCGCATCGGCGGAAACGACCACCAGACGCCCATCGACGCTGTCGTCTTTCACAGTGGCCAGTTTCATCGGATCAATCCTCGAAGATGGCGACGGCGCGGGTCCATCCGGCCGAGCCGCCCCGAACCTTGTGGGGGAAACAGGAGACGGTGAAGCCGGTCGGGGGCAGGGCGTCGAGGTTGGCCAGCTTCTCCATGTGGCAATAGCCGATGTCGCGGCCCGCCTTGTGCCCCTCCCAGATCAGTGAGGTGTCGCCGGTCTCGGCCACACGCTTGGCCGTATGACTGAACGGGGCGTCCCAGGACCAGGCGTCGGTGCCGGTGACCCGCACGCCGCGCTCCAGCAGATACATCGTCGCCTCGTAGCCCATACCGATGCCGGACCCGAGGAAGGCGGGCGTACCCAGGGCTGCGCCCGCGGCCGTGTTGACCAGCACGATCTCCAGCGGGCTCAGCGTGTGGCCGATGCGGGCCAGTTCGGCCTCGACCTGAGCCGCGGTCACGACATGGCCGTCGGGCAGGTGTCGGAAATCCAGTTTCACACCGGGCTGAAAGCACCATTCCAGCGGCACCTCGTCGATGGTGATGGCCCGCTCGCCGCCGTTCATCGTGGGGTGATAGTGCCACGGCGCATCCATGTGGGTGCCGTTGTGGGTCGTGATGGTCATGGTCTCGGATGCCGCGAACCCCTGACCGCCGGGGAACTGTTCGGCGCTGACGCCGGGAAAAAAGGTCTGGGCCTCCGCAACCGTCTCGGCATGGGTCTGGAAGGTGATCCTGGGCCGCATGAACGGGGGATCAGCGACGGTGTCGTTGTCCAGAAAGATCGACAGATCGACGAAGCGACGGGTCATTGGGCGGCCCTCTAAGTCCGCGCCAACGCGGCGATGGGACCTTGTGCCAGCACGACGCGGATCGCGGGCGGAATGACGATCCACGGCACGACGATCCCGGGCAGGGCCTTCAGCGCGAAGCCGGTCCAGAATGGCAGGCTCTGGACGCCGGTCGCGGCGGCCAGACCGGCGGCGATCGCGACCAGCCCGATCATGCTGCACAGGGCGACGACCACGCCGCGCGCGAACACGCCCTTCGGCAGCCAGCCGTTCGGCATCTCGGTCGGGATGTCGAGGCCGGCGTTGACCCGCTTGCGAGTAATGAGCATGGCGGGGATGATGCTCATCAGGCCGATCATGAACCCCTGCGGCAGGCAGTCGACGATCAGCCCCTTGCCGCCCCAAATGGCCGGGTCGGTCTGACCCCGGAACACCAGCAGATAGAAGGCCGAACCGATGGCCAAATTGATGATCGAGCCGATCGTGGATTCGCGCGCGATGTATGTGTTGAGGTCGGTCATGGTTAGGCCTTGGTCCTTCCGCCGAGCGTGTCGGCAAACCAGTCGGCGATGAAGTCGCGTCCAAAGGCCATGTTGTCGGCCCCCACATGTTCGACGCCGCCCTCGCGCGCGGTGAAGATGCGAAGCTGACGGTTGGGACTGTTGGTCAGCTGATCGAAGCTCTGATGGGCGTAGTCCAGACCGATCTGGCGGTCCTTCTCGCCGTGGGTGACCAGGAAGGGCACCTCGATCTTCTCCATCACGCCGTCCAGCGTCATGTCCTTCGTCTTGGCGTGGAAGTCGTCCATGTCGGCGGCACCGAAGACCCACATGACGTGGCTCCAGTAGTGCGGCACGGGGTTCTCGCCCTCGCGGCGCAGGCGTTTCTGCTGCACTTCGGCCCAGTTGTGGTTTGCCCCCCAGACGGCACCGGCGGCAAAGCGCGGCTCGAAGGCGACGGCGCGGGGCGCGTAGTGCCCACCCAGCGAGATGCCAGTCATGCCGATGCGTTCGGAATCGACATCCGGTTGGCTCGACAGCCATTCCAGCGCGGGCGTGGCCCAGCGCTCGGAATGGGGCGTGGCGGGCAGGGTCTTCAGCCGCAGCGCCTCGCCCGTGCCAGGCTGATCGACCAGCAAGGTGGAGATGCCGCGACGCGCCAGGGCCGTGTGCAGATGCGACCAGTAGAGCAGCTCCTTGGAGCTATCCAGGCCGTTGCAATAGATCACGACCGGCTTGGGCCCGTCGCCGGGTGCCCGGCAGAACAGGGCGGGGAAGGTGGTGCCTTCGTAGTCGATCTCGACACGTTCCACGCCGGTGTCGCCCAGCACCATCGCGCGTTTGAAGGCGTCCTGCGCCTTGGCGAAGGTCTCGGCGCGGCCCGGATGCCCATGGCCCTGCATGCGTTCGCCGACCAGCAGATACAGCGCCGCCCGCTCCAGCTTGGTCCCGGCTGAGAAGGCGCGACCCAGGGCCTCGTCCTCCGCCGCCAATCCGATCAGGGTGTCGGCCTTTTTCGTCCATTCCTCGGCGAAGCGCAGCGTGCCCGCGTCCTCGCCCTTGGCCGCCGCATCCAGCAGCGGCTGACACATATCGACGATCTCGCCGATCTGGCCACCGCTCTCCAGGGCGATGGCGACCGACAGGTTCCAGACGTAGTTCGGGAAGTATTCGAACAGCGCCACCCCTCAGACCCCGACCGGCTGGAACAGACCGGCGTCCGGCTCCGGGTGCGGCATGGTCTGCGGGCCGCCTACGCCGATGCCCCACTGGTCCATCGTGGTTGGAGTGGGGACGTGGACCTGGGCGACCCAGGTGTCGTCGTCGACCTTTTCCAGCTCCGAGGTGTATTCGACCGCGAAGCCGCCCGGCGTCACGAAATAGCTGAAGGTGTTATTGCCGGCCGTGTGGCGACCGGGACCCCATTTGATGTCGATCTCGTGCTGCTTCAGGCGCGCGATCCCTCGCATCATGTCGTCCACGCTGGCGACGTCATAGGCGACGTGATTGAGGCAGGGCGGCCCGGGCAGAACGGCCAGCCGGTGGTGCCACTCGTTGCAGCGCAGGAAGCCCATGAAATCGCCGAGCCAGTCGGAGACCCGGAAGCCCAGCACGTTGGTGAAGAAGTCGGCGGCATCCTTGTGCTTGGGTGAATGCAGGACGATGTGGCTGATCTTCTGCGGGATTGCTTCCCAGCGGGCGAGCGTGCGCTGTTCGCCGGTGGCCACGTCGCTGGAAATCTCGAACGGCAGGCCGTCGGGACTGAAGAAGCGGAAGCCGTAGCCGCCGCCCAGAGTCTCCAGATCGCGCGGCGCGAACACGACCTTGCAGCCCGCCTCGACCACATTGCGATGCAGCTGATCGACGTCGGCGCGCGTGTCGGCGGCGAAAGCGATGATATCGACCTGCTTCCGATCGGCGGCCCTCAGCCGGACGACGTAGAGCTCGTCGTCGCCCTGCGCCGCGAAGTGGATCAGGCCATCTTTTTCGCCTACCTCCCGCAGACCCCAGGTGTCGGCATAAAAGCGGCGCTCGGCCTCCAGGTCGGTGACGCCGTAGCCTACGTATCGAATATCGCTGACTCTCGCCATCGGGGTGCTCTTTCTTGAACTCGGGTAATCAGATGGGCTGGGCGACGACGCGGAACATGTCCTGCGTGGCCCTGGCGTTCTCGACGATCGGGCCGGTGCCGATCTGGCCCTCGCAGATCGCGCGGGAGGCCTCGACGATGTATTTGCAGCGCTCGTAGCGGCGCGTCCGGTAGGCGGTGAAGGCCTGTTCCGGGCTGTCGGCGCGGGCCAGTTCCTGGGCCAGGACGATCGAATCCTCTATCGCCATGCCGGCCCCCTGGCCGAGGTGCGGCGTGGTCGCATGGACCGCGTCCCCCAGCAGCACCACCCGGCCCTTGTGCCAGTCGCCCTCCAGGAAGATCCACTCCAGCGGCTTGTAGACCACCTCGTCATCGACGGTGATCTGGTCCCTCAGCGCCAGGATGGCCGGAGAGATGGCGCGGTCCAGCTTGGAGCGGAAGGCGCTGGCCAGGGTCTCGCGCGGATAGCGCGGATTATCCGGCTCCGGTGACGTGACGAACATGTACATCAGGCTGTCGGACAGGGGCACCAGGCCGATGCCGATCGGTCCTTCGTAGGCGCACAGGTCGTTCACCTCGGGCGTGCGCGGCAGATTGTAGCGCCAGACCGCCTGGCCGGTGAACTTCGGTCCGGGCGCGTCGGGCAGGATCTGGGCGCGGGTGGTTGAATACAGGCCGTCGGCCCCGATCACGAGGTCGTAGCGGCCGGTCGCGCCGTCGCTGAACACGACGTCGACGCCCACGCCATCATCGGCCATCTCCGCGATCGTCACGCCCAGCCGGATGTCGGCACCGGACGCCTTGGCCCGGTCGCCCAGCACCTTGTGCAGCGCCTTTCGGCCGATGCCGACATTGGACGGATAGCCTTCGACCAGCTTGGGCGTCGGGATGTGGGCGACGCGCTGGCCGGTCGGGATGTGGACATCGACGTGATCGAATCCGAACCCGGCGTCGATGTAATCATCCAGGATGCCCAGGTCCTTCATCGCGCGGATGACATTGCCCTGCTGAATGATCCCGACGCCATAGACCGACCAGGTCGGATCGCGCTCGATCACATCCACCGTGAATCCCTCGCGGCGGAGGGCGATGGCTGATGTCAGGCCGCCGATGCCGCCACCTACGACGAGAACTTTCAGATCTTTCACAGGTCGTCCCTCGCACCGCTCTTCTGACGAGAGCGTGAGCGTTGACGATAGGGTTGGGTCGCCATCTGTAAATATGATTGTTTGGATGGAAATCCATCCATCAAAACGATCGTTAAGTCAGGCTGGAATGACCGAGATGTCTCGTAGTTGATCCCGCATCCAGGCCAGGCCAACGTCGGTGCGGCGCGTGGTGTGAAACTGCATCATCTGGCGCATCGCGGGCACCTTGAAGGGCAGGGGCGCATAGGAGATCGGGAAATAGACGCTCATCGCCTTGGCCAGGCGTTCGTGCATGATCGCAAGCCGCATCGTGCCCTTCAGCAGCCACGGCACCGAGGTGAAGGAGGCTGTCGTCACCTGAACCTGGCGGTCCTTGCCCAGCAGGGCGAAATGCTTGTCGCTGAAGACCGACAGGCGCGCATTGCCCATGGCGACGCCGATGTGACCCGCTCCCAGCACATCTTCCTCGGTCAGGGGACGGCGGAACAGGGGGTTTTCGCTCCAGCCGGCGACGACGTGGTTCTCCTCGAACAGCAGCTCGGTCGCGAGCTCCGGCGAGGCGAAGTCCTCGGGCGTGATCAACAGGTCCGCCTTGCCCTGCATCACCTGATCGACGCTGAGCTCGTTGGGCAGCACCATCTCCAAGCGGATATCGGGCGCGATCTCCACCAGGCGCGCGACCAGCGGAACGATGGTGGCCACGGTCACGAAATCGGAGGCGATCAGCCGGAAGACCCGATGGCTGGTCGCAGGCTCGAACTCCGTCGAGGACGAGATCATCAACTCCACGCCGCGCAGGAAATCGCGGACCTGAGGCATCAGGGCCTCGGCATAGGGGGTGGGATACATCCGCTTGCCATGTGTGGTCAGAATCTCATCGCCGAAAAACACCCTGAGCCGACCCAGGGCGGCGCTGACCGCGGGTTGGCTGAGGTTCAGGATGTCCGCCGCCCGCGACACGCTTCGGCATTCCAGCAGCACGTCCAACGCCGCCAGCAGGTTCAGATCCAGACCCTTGAAGCGCATCTAGCCATCCACAAGATTGGTTCATTCCAATCTAAACAAATGATTTCACAAATAGGTAGGGCCTGTCCACGGTGAGGCTCGATCTGCCGCAGAGCAGCGATACATAAATCCGGGGAGGATGCCGTGAAGAAATTCCTGCTGACAGGTGCAGCGATCTTGTGCGCCTGCGTGCCGTTTTCGGTCCAGGCTCAATCCGCTCAACAGACACCCACCGATCAGGATTATACCGGCCTCGACGACATCGTCGTCACCGCCCAGCGACGCGAGGAAAATCTTCAGCGCGCCGCCATCGCCGTCAGCGCCGTCGCCGGCGAGACCCTGACCGAACAGAGCATCACCCAGGCGACCGACCTGACCCGTCTGGTGCCCGCCCTCCAGATCGCGCCCGCCTCGTCCTTCACCCAGATCTATCTGCGGGGTGTCGGTACGTTCGGAGCCAACGCCTTCGCCGAGCAGGGCGTCGCCTTCAACCTGGACGGCGTCTATCTGTCCCGCCCGGCGGCGCCCGCCGGTCTGTTCTATGACCTCGAGCGGCTCGAGGTTCTGAAGGGACCGCAAGGGACGCTTTATGGCCGCAACGCCACCGGCGGCGCCGTCAACGTCATCACCGCCAAACCTCGACTGAACGAGACCAGCGGCAACCTGACGACGGAGTACGGCAACTACAACGCCTTCAAGACCTCGGGTGCTGTAAACCTGCCGCTGGGCGATCGCTTCGCCCTGCGCCTGGCCGGCCAGTCCGCCCAGCACGACGGCTATTTCAGCGACGGCTACGACGACGAGGACACCTGGGCGGTGCGCGCCCAGCTGCGTGGCGAACTCAGCGACCGGGTCAGCGCGATCCTGTCGATCGACTAT
The DNA here is from genome assembly GCF_056404975.1 of Brevundimonas sp. P2_A6. Classification (NCBI taxonomy): domain Bacteria; kingdom Pseudomonadati; phylum Pseudomonadota; class Alphaproteobacteria; order Caulobacterales; family Caulobacteraceae; genus Brevundimonas; species Brevundimonas sp. P2_A6. Next base: position 693,552 of record NZ_JBFUCZ010000001.1, read on the forward strand.
GCCGATGTCGGCGGCATGGGATCGGGCGGGACCATCCTGCCGCTGGTTGACGGGGACAACCGTCTTGGACCCAGCGATCCGCGCGTGATCGCGGCCTATACCGCGCGCCCTCCGACCGCGCCTGTGCCGCAGATCATCGCCAAGGATGACGGTTACCAGAACAACACCTTCTTCGGCATCTCCACGACCATCAACGCCGATCTCGGATTTGCCCAGCTGACCGTCATTCCGGCCTATCGCAAGACCGACCTGGATTTCCGTGGCTATGCCTCCAGCTTCCTGATCGACATCGAGGAACACTCTGAACAAAGCTCGCTGGAAGCCCGGCTGGCGGGCGAGGTGGGTCAGTTGACCTGGGTCGCGGGGGCCTATGTCTTCTCCGAAACCGTCGACGCCAATCAGGTCTTCGACCAGGGCAGCAACGGCACGCGCGTCCTGTCCGACCTGGGCACCGATAGCACCGCCGTGTTCGGCCAGGCGACCTATGCCGTGACTGACCGGTTCCGCGTAACAGGCGGCCTGCGCTACACCAAGGATGAGAAGAGCCAGGTCACCGAGGCGCACACCCTGCCGTTCGTCGGCTTCGTGCCCATGGTTTTCCCGCTGGTGCCGATCATCCTGGACCTGCGCTCCGACGTCACCGCCGACGTCGATTTCAGCAAGACCACCTACAAGGTCGGCGTCGAATACGACGCGGGGGATGCCTCTCTGCTCTATGCGACGATCGCCACGGGCTTCAAATCGGGCGTCCTCTTCCCGGCCGTGGTCGACGGATTTTCGGCCCCCGAGAGCATGGTCGCCTATACGCTGGGGTCAAAGAACCGCTTCTTCTACAACACGCTGCAGCTCAACGCCGAGGCGTTCCTTTGGGATTATACGGATCAGCAGGTCTCGCACTTGGGACCAGTTCAGGTCGCCGCGACGCCGGGTGGGCCGATCTATGGCCCCATCTACCTGACCGAGAACGCGGGGGCCGCGACCATCGCCGGGGTCGAGCTGGAAATGGTCTATCAGCCCACGGCATCGGACCAGTTTTCGGCCAACCTCCAGTATCTGGACGCCACCTATGACGAGCTGAAATACCAGGCTTATTCCACCACGGGTGCGGCTCCCGCGATCGGGTGCCCGATCACGCCGACGACCCTGATCGGGGCCAGCGCGACGGCGCGGATCTACAACGTGGACTGCTCGGGCCGGCCTCTGGTCAACGCTCCTGAATGGTCGCTGCAGCTGGGCTATGTGAAGACGCTGGAGCTCGAGGATCGTGGTCGCCTGATCATGGCGGCCGACACGCGGCTGGAGTCCTCGCGCTACCTGTCGCTGGACTACCTCGATCAGGGCCAGCAGGACGGGTACATGATGTCGAACGCGCGGGTGACCTGGGAAACCCCGTCAGGAAACCTGGCGATCACGGGCTTCATCAACAACATCGAGGACGAACTGGTGTTCGCCAACTCTTCGCAGAGCCCGGCCAAGCCCGGCGTGATCTACAACCAGATCCGCCCGCCCCGGACCTACGGACTGCGCCTGTCGCTGAAGATGTAGGGCGCGCCGCCCCCCTACCGGACGATCTCCCGACTTGGAGCGGGGCGCTGCACCGTCAGCGCCCCGCTCTCATTTTGTGGCCGGCCAACGCGCAGTTCAGTCGTTTCAATAGAGATCAGAGCTTCCGAAGAACCAAAGTGGGCCTCTTCACAGGGCATTGAGCGCCGAGGTGGTGCACCTGGCAGCCGTGGGTCAGAGCGACTCAAGGCCCTGAACTTGCAGATCCGAATAGCTCGGTCGGTGGTTGCCGTCCGTCCAACGCGAACGTGTCTCCAGCTTAGCGACCACGTCGAGCTGGACGCCGGATACCGCGCGACACCCGGATCCAACACAGAAAGCCAGGGACCGCGGCTGAAGCTCATGACGCGCTTCTGATCATCAACATCCCCAGAGGCAGACTTTGTCCTTCGGGGCCGATCCTTCCGATACTGGCCGATAAGCGCGAATGGGCAGGGAGGGATGTCCGAGAGCGATGGCATGAGTTTCAGGGTTTCGGAGCCCGAACGCACGGTACCCTTTTGTCGCTTCTAAGTAGCTGATCTGAAAGAGGAAAGCCGGTGGCGGAGAGGGTGGGATTCGAACCCACGGTACCCTTCCAGGCACGCCGCATTTCGAGTGCGGTACATTCGACCACTCTGCCACCTCTCCGCGGGGCCGTAGGACGCTCGGTCGAAAGCGAGGGGCTTCTCTAATGGCGCGGGACCGGTACCGCAAGCCGGAATGTGAAGCCTTTGTTCAGCGCAGCGCAGGCAGGGCCAGGCCGGGGGCCTGGCCGTCCTGGACGCCGGTTCCGGTGAAGCGAAACAACTCCGCCGGACGACCCCCGGTGCCTGTCGAAAGGCGGCCGGTGGGTTCCACCAGACCCGTGCGCTCGACGCCCCGGCGGAAGTTCTGCTTGTGCAGGTTCAGGCCGACGACCGCTTCCGCCGCCGCCTGCAACCCAGACAGGGTAAAGGTCTGCGGCATCAATTCGAACAGGACCGGTCGGTAGCGCAGCTTGCTGCGAAGACGCCCCAGACCCGTGGCGAGAATCCGGCGATGGTCCGAGATCATGGGGCGATCGCCCAGGTCCGGTGGCGCGGCGTCCAGACCGTCGCGGGCCGCTTCGGCGACCAGCCCGGCTTCGTAAAGAAGCTCGTAGCGATCCAATACGGCGGCTTCGTCCCAGCGGATCGACGAACCGAGGGCGAACAGGGCGTCGCCGCGCGACGACCGGCGGCCATCGGTCCCGATCCATGCCGACAGGGCATTGCGGATCGGGCCGGGCGTCCCGCCGGCGCGGCGATCTTCCCATGGAAACAGGTCGAGGACGGGCGTCCAGCGCGCGCCGGGCGGGGCGACGTCGACGGCATCGGCGGTCAGGGCCAGGTAGCCGACCGAAATCTCGCGCTGCCGATCCGGGCCCGGCGTCGCGCGCGGTGCGTCCCGGCCGGCGTCGCCGAAGGTGTAGAGCTGCTCAACGAAACCCAGGCCGAACCCGGTCTGGTCGGTCACGAACGCTCGCAGCGCGCGCTCGAAGGTGCGGTCGTGGACCGGGTCGAAGGGGCCGGAAGGCAAGGCCAGGTCTCCCCCCGCGTCCTCGGTCGTCAGGACGCACAGACGGCCATCGCGCACGGCCATGACGACGGCCGACAGGCTGATGCGAACGCCGTGCTCTCCGCCCCAGGCCATCGGCTATTCCGTATGCCAAGCGTCAGGCCCTGGCAGCGCACCGGTCGCCTGCGCCAGGATCCTGTACCGCTCAAGGTAGCGGGCCTGGGCGATGGGGGCGGGCAGGGGGTCGATCACCAGATCATAGCCCGGCGGTGGCGCGCCGAAGAAGCCGAGCGCCTCCTTTTCGGTGAACCCGGCCAGCTGGGTCGCCTCGAAGAAGGCGCAGGCCTTGTCGGCGGTCTTGATCAGCTTCTTGATGGGCAGGGGTGTCTTGGGCGGAAGGCCGAACCGGACATGGATGGCGTCCTCCAGCCGGGCCTCGAAGCTTTTGTAGCTGACACCGAGCGCCGCCTTGAAGGGCGAGATCATGTCGCCGATGACGTATTCGGAGGCATCGTGCAGCAGGGCGGCCAGCCGCCAGCGAGGGTCGAGCCCCGGCTTGATGTGGGCGGCGATTTCCTCGACGACGCAGCTGTGCTGGGCGACGGAAAAGGCATGTTCTCCGACCGTCTGGCCGTTCCAGCGCGCGACGCGCGCCAGTCCATGGGCGATGTCCTCGATTTCGATGTCGAAGGGCGAGGGGTCCAGCAGGTCCAGTCGCCGACCCGACAGCATCCGCTGCCAGGCGCGCGGCGCGTGCGCGGCGGCCTTGCGGGATCGAACGGGCGTAGTCTTTGCGAGATCGTCCAAAAGGGCAGGGTCCAACGGCGAACGGCAGGTCAGGTGACCCATACCGTCCCAGGGATCAAGCCGGAACTCTTCGGCGCCGCCGGGCGACTATTCCCCGACGTTCAGGGTGACCAGATCCTTGGCCGAGTCGAACACGCCGTCGCTGTCGCGATCCTTGGCACGCACCGTGGCGATGACCAGCGGTCCTCCGACGGGCCCACGGGCCTCGTAGCCGACCAGCCGCCAGCCTTCGTCTGCCGGGGTGTTGTCGGTCAGCATATAGGTCGTGCGTGTCGCGTCGCCCGGCGCACGCGTCCTGATTTCCGCGGCGTCGTCGTGGGCCTGGATGCTGACGCTATCGTCGCTGGAGCTGATGTCGGCGGTGCCATTCGCGTCGTCGGCATTGATGCTGAAGCCGCCGATGCGCACGCTGGCCCGGTCGCCGTCGGCGTTCACCTGCAGGCCGGGAAGGCGCACGCTGGCCCGATCGCCCTGGGTGTCGATGTTCATGCCGGGTCCGCGAACGGTGACCTGCTCGTCTCTGGTCGCCTCGGCGGCCGCGCTAGCCTTTTCGGCCTCACCCTGAGCGGCATCGGCCCGGACTCGGGCCGCGTCGGCGGCGACCCGCGCACGATCGGCATCGGCAGAGGCGCGGAGTTCGGCGGAGGTGTGGGGCATGGCCGCGGCCAGCATCGTCTGGAAGCGGGAGAGGACCGTGTCCACCGGCTCGTCGTCGAGTGTGACGAGGTGCAGCGACACTTCGGCGCCGCGCGGTCCGGAGTAGTTGCAGACGGTGCCGCCCGCCTGGGCAGTGCCCTTGCGCGTCAGCACACCGAGGGTTTCCGGACACTGAAGCGTTTCCACGACCTTGAGCACGCCCTTGGCGTCGGATTCTGTGGTGCTGCTGGAAATGCGAACGCCGTTCTCGCCGTCGCACCCGGCCGACAGGGCCGAGACCGCGCAGAGAGCGACGAAAAGGGGCAGGCGCATAACAACGTTCCTTTCGCCGCCTATCGTGACCATAAGCGCCATTCGATCCAGTGAAATCGCGGTAACCGGTCTGACGATATCTGTTCGCGCGGTGTCGGCATGACGGCAGCTTAGCCGCCGGGACGTGAACCTTCGCGACGGTTCAGGAAGGCCAGCCGCTCGAACAGGTGCACGTCCTGCTCGTTCTTCAGCAGGGCGCCATGCAGGGGTGGGATCAGCTTGTTGGGCGATTTTTCGCGCAGGGTGTCGGGCTGGACGTCGTCGACCATCAGCAGCTTCAGCCAGTCCAGCAGCTCTGACGTGGAGGGCTTCTTCTTCAGGCCCGGCGTGTCGCGGATCTCGTAGAAGGTTTTCAGCGCCTCTGACACCAGCCGTGGCTTGATGCCGGGGAAGTGGACATCGACGATCGCCTTCATGGTCTCGTCGTCGGGGAAGCGGATGTAGTGGAAGAAGCAGCGGCGCAGGAAGGCGTCGGGCAGTTCCTTCTCGTTGTTCGAGGTGATGACCACGATGGGGCGAACGGCCGCGCGGATCGTTTCGCCGGTCTCCTGAACGAAGAACTCCATGCGGTCGAGTTCCTGCAGCAGGTCGTTGGGGAACTCGATGTCGGCCTTGTCGATCTCGTCGATCAGCAGGATGGGGCGAACGGAGCTGGTGAAGGCTTCCCAGAGCTTGCCGGGCTTAAGATAATTGCGGACGTCCTGCACGCGCGGATCGCCCAGCTGGCTGTCGCGCAGGCGACTGACGGCATCGTACTCGTAGAGGCCGTTGTGGGCCTTGGTCGTGGACTTGATATGCCAGGTGATCAGGGGTGCATTAAGCGCCGCGGCCATCTCATAGGCCAGGACCGTCTTGCCGGTCCCGGGCTCGCCCTTGATGAGAAGGGGTCGCTCCAAGGCCACGGCGGCGTTGACCGCGATCTTCAGATCCCGGGTGGCGATGTAGTTCGAGGTGCCCTCGAACCGGTCGGTCGGCCGTGTCATCGATTGCTCCGTGGGTTCACTCCACGCCTAGCCGATGACACGGCCAGTTAACAACGATCAGTTTGCCTCAGGTGATCCTCTTGGCCGACACCGGATCGCTGGCAGGGAAGGTTTCCTCCACCCCCTCGTCGATCAGGGCCTCTTGAGGATCCTCGGCTGTCTTCTTCTTCTCATGAAGCTGGTCGTGGTCCTTGCGCATCGGCTCTGCACGACGGGCGTGAGGTGCCTCTACATCGTGGTCGGACGGCCGAGGCGATCCCGGCGCAGCGTCGTCGGCGGCATGCGGAACGGAGCGTTCATCGGTCATTGTTGGTCTCCTTCGGGGCCGTAGCCCAGATCTTCGATATCGTCGTCCGACAGGGTCTTGGCCTCCCAGTGAGCCGCGCTGGCCTGGGCTCCGCGCGCGTCTTCCATAAGGCCGGAATAGACCAACTCGATCTCGCCCTCGCCGGGTGCGTCGGCTCCGAGGTCAAGATCATTCACGCGTGCACCATTCGCGCCATACATCGGGTCGGCTTCGGGCTCCACGCCGTCGGCACCCAGGTCGTCGTCGATATCCTGATCGTCTTCGTTGAAATCTTCCTCGTCGGCATCGCCGTCGGCGGAGGTCACGTCCAGGACATCCGGCATCTCTTCGAACGTCCTGAACTCGTTGGTGACGCCGCCGGTCTCGGAGGCATCGACGTTGTCCTCGTCGAAGGCTTCGGACTGGTCCTGGTCGTCTCTGCCGCTGTCGATGTCGGTCATGGCCGGCTCCCTGTGTAGGAGCAGAACGTCAGCCGTCAGGCGGCGTTCCCGACCTCGCTTGCCAGAGCCGCCCGGACCGCCTCTATCGCGCGCGGCCATCCGTCGAACCCGCCGGTCGCGAAGGTCCGTACCCGCGGATAGAAGGGATAGCGATCCGTCGCCAGCAGGTGCCAGTCGTCCGGTGCGTGGATCAGCCAGGTCCGCGCCCCGGCCGCCGCCGCGATGTTCGTGCCTGCGATCCCAGGTCCGACGACCAGGTCCAGCGCGCAGGAAATGGCCGCCAGATCGTCCAGATCGTCCTTCAGGTCCATCGGCGGCGTCCAGATCCGAACCCCTGCCGCCTCGGCCGCCGCCAGATCCTCGGTCACGTCCCCGCATTGCAGGTTGACCATGACGCAGCCCGGCGCCGTCAGGACCGGCTTCCACCGCTCGAAGCTGGAGAAGTAGCGCGCCCGCACCCCCGTCAGGACCAGGCTCTTCCAGTGCAGGCCGACCTTCAGGCCGGGCCCGAGCGCCTCGAGTTCCGCCTTCCAGCGCGCGACCTTGATCGGGTCGGGGGTCAGGTATCCGTCACGGTAGGGGAAGTCGGTCAGGTCCCGGCGATAGACAGCGCACAGGCTGGCCATAGGTGTCCAGGCGTCGGCCTTGCCCTCGTCTTCGCCGATCTGCTCCATGAAGGGGCAATAGCGCGTCAACCGTCCCTCCAGCCGAACCGCGCGGTGCGCCCCGACGACCGCGGTGGGGAAGCTGCGCTGGTACAGGTCCACCAGACGCGCCTCGACAGCGATGAAGACCTTGCCGGACGGACCCACGGCTTCGATCACATCCGGCAGGCAGCCGCCGAAGACCATCTCGTCAGCGATACCCTGCTCGCCAACCACCAACAGGCGCTTACCGACGATGGGTTCGGTGGCCGGGTCCCAGCGCGGCGCGTCGACGACGACATGCATGGCCTCGGGCATTTCGGGATCCAGCCGGACCTCGTATTCCTCGAAGCCTTCCTTCAGGCGGCCCATCCCCATCAGGGTCATGGCGCGCGCCATGCGCATCATGGCCCGCTCGTAGGATGTCTCGGCACCGGGCAGGGCCTCGTCCAGATCGGCCAGCGCACGGTCGGCCTGCCCCAGGGGTTGCAAGACATTGGCGCGGTTGTAGCGGGCCTTGGCAAAGGCGGGGTCCAGCCTCAGTGCTTCGTCGAAAAAGGTCAGCGATTCGCTCATCTGCCCCTGATCGCTGAGCACGGTACCCAGGGTGTTCCACAGGACCGGGCTGGTCTGTTCGATCTGGATCAGGTCACGCAAGCGATCGACAGCCTCGCTGTAGCGCTTCTGGTCCCGCAGGACGCACGCCAGGTTGTTGGTGCCCTCGATATGGCCAGGCTCCACCGCCAGAAATTTCATCAGAAGCTTTTCGGCGATATCGAGATGCCCCAGGCGCTGGGCGAGCCGCGCCAGGTCGTGGGCGATGGCGGGGTCCTCGGGCAGGATGCGCAGCGCGGCCTCATAGGCATTCAGTGCCTCCGACAAATGGCCGCCCTTTTCGCGCGCGATGGCCAGGACGTGCCAGGCCAGGCCATGCCGTTCATCCGTCTGAAGCACGGTCAGGCAACGTCGGGTGGCCGTGGCGTAGTCGCCGACGCGGATCGCCGCGATGGCGGTCTTCAGGATTTCGATGGCCTTCTTTTGCGATTTGACGCTGGGACCCTTGCCGGCGAGCGCGTGGGACAGGCGGCGGATCGAGGCAGGGGAGGCGGCATCGCCGGCGGACCCCTGCGCGATCGGCATGTGACCGAGCGCGAGTTCGGACGGGGACAGGTCGTCTGGCGAAGGGGTGACATGGGTCATGGACGACTCGATCAGGCGGGGCAGCTAGGTTCAGATACCGTCTGGCATAGAACACATGGTTAACCACGGCTGTTTAGCCTGTGTCAGTCACCCCGCGCATAGTCAGGAGCACGGGCTGAAGGAGGCCCATCCATGCCCTTGAAGCTGTCGCTGAAGCCCGGAGAGAAGTTTGTCCTGAACGGCGCGGTCGTTCAGAACGGCGACCGTCGTGGCGTGCTGATCCTCCAGAACAAGGCGTCGGTCCTGCGCGAGAAGGACATCATGCAGCTGGACGAGGTCACGACCCCGGCCAAGCGCATCTATTTCCCCGTCATGATGATGTATCTGGACGAGAGCGCCGCGCCCAAGGTCTATGACGAGTTCGTCACGCGACTGTCGGAGTTCATGGGCGCGACCCGCAATCCGGTCGCCATGGCCGACTGCGTCGCCTGCTCCAAACATGTCCTGGCGCGCGAATACTACAAGGCCCTGATGGCGGCGCGTAAGCTGGTGGATTACGAGGAAAGTCTCGTCTGATGCTGAAAGCCTATGCACAGACGTCCACGCGGACGGAGACGCCGCGGGAAATGGAGTACCGGCTGTTCGGCCAGGTCACGCGGGCGCTGATGCACGCCGCGACCGTGGATCCCACCGACGTCAAGACCCGGATCGATGCGCTGGACTGGAACAGACGCCTGTGGTCGGTGCTGGCCACCGACTGCTCGGATTCGGACAATCAGTTGAACAACCCGCTCAAGGCCCAGATCATCTCGATCAGCCTTTTCGTCAGCCGTCACTCCTCGGCCATCATGCGGGGCGAGGACGACTTCGAGGCCCTGATCGACATCAATCGGTCGATCATGCAGGGCCTGGCCCCCCAGGGTCAGCCAGCCGGCTGAGGCCAGCGGCGGCTCGGCAATCCTGGACCGTGACCGGCGAAATATTGCCGGGCCGACACGGCGGGCCCATAGTTTAATCAATCTTTCCAGATGGATGGCTCCGGCCCGGTCCTTGCGACGTCGCGCGCAGGACCAGAACCGGTTCAACGGCCAGAAGGCCGTCTCCCCCGACCAGAATGGAAGGACTGTCTCATGGCCAACTCGGTCAATACGAATCTCGGCGCCCTCATCGCGCTGCAAAACTTGAACGCCACCAACGTCGAACTGTCGGCGACCCAATCCCGGATCAACACCGGCAAGAAGGTCGCCAGCGCAAAGGACAACGGGGCCATCTGGGCGATCGCCCAGGGTCAACGGGCCGATATCGGCGCCCTGGGGGCGGTCAAATCCTCGCTCGACCGCGGCGTATCGGCGGTGGACGTGGGCCTGGCGGCCGGTGAGAGCATTTCGGATCTTCTGATCCAACTGAAGGAGAAGGCCCTGGCGGCGACGGACAAGTCGCTGTCGACGTCATCGAGGAGCGCCCTGAACGAGGACTTCAAGGCCATCCGCGACCAGATCACCACGGTTGCCAACAACGCCGATTTCAACGGGATCAACCTGCTGAAGACCGGCGCGACCGGCTTCCAGGCTCTGGCCAATGCGGCGGGCACTGCGACCCTGACGGTCGGCGCCGAGGTGCTGGCCCTGGGGTCGACGAACGTCACCGTGACGGCCACCACGACCATCGGCACCTCGACCCTGGCCACCACGGCCCTGGGTCTGGTGAACGCCTCCATCGACAAGGTCTCGGGCGCGCTGGCGCGTCTGGGCACCAAGTCGAAGGCGCTGGAGACCCATCGCACCTTCGTCGGGAAACTGACGGACGCCCTGGAATCCGGTGTCGGCAATCTGGTGGACGCCGATCTGGCGAAGGAAAGCGCCAAGCTCCAGTCGCTGCAGACCAAGCAGCAACTGGGTGTTCAGGCTCTGGGCATCGCCAACCAGTCGCCTCAGGTCATTTTGAGCCTGTTCCGTAACTAAGCGTCAGACGCCGGGGGTTCGCGCCCCCGGCGTTTTGCGTTCTTGAGGGGCGCGACCGCTCGCGACGCGGTCGCTCGCTGCTTGAGCGCAGGTGTCTGGCCTATGGGCCGCGACCATCCGCCATCACGAAACCGGCATCGGGGCTTTGCGGATCGGCCGAAGCGGTCCTACCTTTGACGTCCTGTTCAACAGCGAAAGGAGGTGATCAAGTGATCTCATTGTCCCAAACCCGTACGGTGACCGAAACTTGGTCCTCCCACGAGGTCCGGGGCTGATCCTTTCAGCCTGGTTTTAGGTCCGACCGTCACGCGGTCAGACAATGAGGGCCGTCGGAGCGATCCGGCGGCCCTTTTTGCTAACCTATGTGCAGCGTGTGCTGCACCCCGTGGAACAGGGCGACCAGCGATTCCCACGCCAGGACGTAGGTAACGACGCTGATCGCTACCATCAGCCAGGCTCCGATCAGGATCACGCCGTCTCGCGCCATCAGACCCAGGCCGAACAGCACCAGGGCCAGATCGGGCAGGACGTCGATTAGGGGGGCGGATGTGCCCATCATCAGCGCCATCAGCACGGCCACGATACCGATCAGGATATCGGCGACCTTGCCGGTCATGAACAGCAGACGCGGCCGCGATAGGCTCTCGAAGCGACGGACCATGCCCATGATCTTGCCGCTGGCTCCCCGATAGAAGCCGCGTGACACCGACGCCTTGCCCGCCCAGGCGGGCAGCCACACCTCGTGTCGCAGCAGGGTCAGCTGGACGGCCATCAGAATGATGGCGACGGCGAACAGGGCCTTGCCCCCCGGCGGCCAGGGGATCATCGCCACCAGGGCGAGCACCAGGATCAGGGCGCCGAAGCCTCGTTCGCCGAACCGATCGACGACTTCGTGCAGCGACAGTTTCGGGTTGTCGCCGTGGCCCAGTTCCTCGAGCACTTCGGAAAAGGTGCGGGCGTGAGTCTGCGAAACGGGCATCGGTCATCCAGAAGGGGACGTCAGCTTTAGGCGGGGAGGTCGATCCGCGCCACCGACGATTACACCAGTTGCTGAAACCAGTGCAGCGAGGTCTGAAAGGCCGCGACGATCAGGTTCCATGCCGCCCACACAAAGACGCCGAACCCGACGACGCCCAGCCATGCGGCGGCGATCAACACGCCGTCCCGCTGCATCAGGCCGAAACCGAACAGGGCCACGAACAGCGATGGAAACAGGTTGCCGCCAAAGATCGGCAGCATGACGATCACGGTCAGCAGGCTGGTCACGATGCCGATGAGGACCTCTGAAACCTCGCTGCTCATGACGCTGAGGCGCGGGCGGGACAGGCGTTCGACCTGGGTCAGGGGCTTGCGCACTTTCGAGATCGTGGTCCGATAGCTGTCGCGCGGAATACTGCTCTTGAGCGCCCAGGCCGGCATCCAAAGCTGGTCGCGGCGGATCACCAGATGCAGACAGATCAGCAGCAGCGGCGCGCCGAGAATGGTCGTCGAGCCGGGAATGGGAGAGGCGATGGCGTTCAGCAGCCCGAAGAAGACCATCAAGGCCCCGAAACCCCGCTCTCCGAAGGCATTGATCAGTTCGCCCAGATAGAGCTTGGGATCGTCCTTGGTCCCGATGTCGTCGAGCACAGCCGAGAAAGGGCGGTGATCGCTCTGAAAATCGTAATCGGGCATCAGGCGGCGCTCTGTCGGGGTCGATTGGGATTTAGGCACGCCGAGGGGCTTGCGCCACTTAACATTCCGCCATCTTCAAAAGCCCCGTCCAATCCAGTCGAACCCCAGCCTGAATCCGGCGACGACGAGATTCCAGGCGAAAATCAGCACCGCGACGGTAATGGCCGTGGTCACCCATCCCAGCAGCACCGCCAGGCCATCGCGCTGCATGATACCCAGGGCGAAAAAGCCGATGGCGATGGCCGGGATCAGGTTCCCCCCGAAGACCGGTAGCACCAGGATGGCCGACAGCATCAGGCAGGCCAGACCGATCAGTCCCTGACCCAGTCGCCCTGTCAGGAAATACAGCCGTGGCTTCGACAGCCCCTCGCTGTATCGGATCGGTTTCATCAGCCGGCCGCTCAACTTGCGGAATGTCTCGCGCCCGACCGAGGCCCGGCCCAGCCAGTGCGGCAGCCACAGGGTGTCGCGGCCCCAAGCCAGCTCGGCCGACAGGAACAGAAGCGGCGCGCCGGTCAGGGTCGTGCCGCCGGGCGGCCAGGGGAGCATGTTGACGATGGCGAAAAGCAGCATGACGGCCCCGAACGCCCGCTCTCCAAACGCCTCGACGATCTCGCCCAGGAACAGCTTCTCGCCGCCATGCGCTCCCAGCCGCTCCAGCGTATCGGAGAAGCGGATCGGTCGGCCGGTCGAGGTCACCGTCAGGCTCATGACAAGACCCTAGAGCGGGGCGGTGACGCTTTCGAGCGGCTCAATCCTTGGCGACGAGTTCGGGTTTGCCCTTGCGCTTGGTGTGGGCGAACTCCTCGAGCTGCTTCTCGCTCATGGACTCGACCATCGACTTGGACGCGCCCTTCAGTTCGGACTTGGGCGTGTCGCCGCGCTTGGCCGACAGGGCGGCTCCGGCGGCTTTCTGCTGGGCAGCGGATTTGGCGGGCATGGGTTATCTCCTTCCGAAGAAGAGAACCGCGTCGCTCGGAGCGGGTTCCTACGCTCCGAGCAGCTCCCGCCCGATCAGGAAGCGGCGGATCTCGTTGGTCCCCGCCCCGATGTCATACAGCTTGGCATCGCGGACCAGGCGTTCGACCGGCCAGTCCTTGGTATAGCCGGCGCCGCCCAGGGCCTGGACGGCTTCCAGCGACACCTTCACCGCGTTCTCCGACGCCAGCAAGATCGCGCCGGCCGCATCGTAGCGGGTGGTCAGGCCCGCGTCGCAGGCCTTGGCCACGGCGTAGACATAGGTGCGGGCCGAGTTCAAGGCGACGTACATGTCGGCGATCTTGCCCTGCATCAGCTGGAACGATCCGATCGGTTTGCCGAACTGCTTGCGATCCCGGACGTAGGGAAGCACGACGTCCAGCGCCGCCTGCATGATGCCCAGCGGACCGGCCGCCAGCACGGCGCGCTCATAGTCCAGGCCGCTCATCAGCACGCCCGCGCCGCCGCCGACCGGTCCCATGACGTTCTCTTCCGGGACTTCGCAGTCCTCGAACACCAGCTCGGCCGTGTCGGACCCGCGCATGCCCATCTTGTCCAGCTTCTTCGACACGCTGAAGCCCTTCATGCCCTTTTCGATCAGGAAGGCGGTGACCCCTTTGGATCCTGCCTCGGGATCGGACTTGGCATAGACGACCAGGGTGTCGGCTGAGGGGGCATTGGTGATCCAGAACTTGGTGCCGTTCAGTACGTAGCGGTCGCCGACCTTGCGCGCCTGTGTCCGCATGGAGATCACGTCGGAGCCGGAGCCGGCCTCGGACATCGCCAGGGAGCCGACGTGTTCGCCGCTGATCAGCTTGGGCAGATAGCGCTGCTTCTGCTCGGGCGTGCCCCAGCGACGGATCTGGTTGACGCACAGGTTGGAGTGGGCCCCGTAGGACAGGCCGATCGAGGCGGAGGCGCGACTGACCTCTTCCATCGCCACGACGTGCTCCAGATAGCCGAGGCCGAGGCCCCCCCATTCCTCCTCGACCGTGATACCGTGCAGGCCCAGATCGCCCATCTCGGGCCACAGGTCGCGGCGGAAGGTGTTGGTCTCGTCGATTTCGGCGGCGAGCGGGGCCAGCCGGTCGGCGGCCCAGCGGGCGGTGGTTTCGCGGATGGCGTCGGCGGTCTCACCGAGGCCGAATTCCATCGATTGGGGGGCGTTGGGAATGCTCATGGCAGCGGCCTAGCACCGCCCGAGCCGGTTCGCCAATGTCCTAGTTGTCGCCGCCCGGTAGCCCCCAGCGACGGTAGAGGTTGAACGAGGACACCCCGACGCAGCCCGCCCCGATCAGGGCCAGCACCCAGGCGATGATCGTCGTCTCGTCGCCGCCTGACTGCTCTGCCGCCAGGCGGAATGCGGCCATGGCGGCACCGAACGCCGTCAGTCCGACAGCGCCCATGATGACGAAGGCCCCCGTTTCGCTCCAGTCGAACGAAGCGGGCGCTTCGAACTCAATCTCCCCATGACGCAGAATCGGAGCCCCGCCCTGGGTCAGGGACAGATCTTCACCGAACAGCCCGCCATCCGTCGCCTCATCGGCATCCGCGCGCTCCGCAGGCGTCCAGGGCGCGCGCGTCATCGTCGGCGCCGGCACGTCGTCGAGCGGGCTCAGAACCAGCGGTTCGACATCGACCCGTTCGGAGAACGGGGAGGGTTCCGTCGCCGGCTGGCTTTCGACGAGGATCGGTGACGCCATCACCGCCGAGGGCTGCGACGTGTCGTCCGTGGCGGAGGTCGGCGCCGCCTCGACCACAGGATGAAGCGCAGGCTGGAGGAAGGGCAGGGGCCCGACCATGGTTCCGGCATAGGGGGTGTAACGCTGGATGGTGGGGGCGATGCGATCCGCTGGGAGGCGCGCGGACAGCGCCGGCGCATCGGCGGCGGGTATCGGATCGCTGTTGCCGGATACCGGTTTCGCCTGGTCCGTCGTCTCCTCGGCAGGCGAAGTCGTGCCCGATCCGATGGGGAGGTCGCCGCTGAGGTCGTTGGCCGGCTCCGGGAAGGCCTCGGTCGTAGCCTCGCGCTCGACAGCCGCTTCAGGCAGAGGAGGGGGTGGGGCAAAGGTCGGAAGAACGACCTCCTCGGTCTCTCCGAGCAGCATGGATACGGCGACGGTCCGCGGGTCCGCATCGTGAGGATCGGCGGACGTCGGTGCCCCGACGGCTTCCGACGCCGTCTCTGGCGCAGACGCCGCGTCCGGGTCAGCCATCGGTGAACTGGCCGGTGGCGCGAGGTCGATCGGCGCGGCCAGAAGATCGGACACGGCCACCGGGGCTTCCGGATCCGCCTTGAACAGCGCGCGCTCCGCCGCACGACGACGCAGAGCCGCTTGGGGCAAGGCGGGTTCGGGCCAGCCCAGCATGGCGTCGGCCGCCTGGCCGGCGGCTCCTTGCGCCAAATGCGACAGGACGTCCGAGGACTGGAACCGATCAACGCCCACCGAGTGGACGAAGCTGACCAGGGCATCGAACTGGTGCTGGTTTAGGACGGCGGACCCGGCCGCGTTCACCGACTTCTCGACCGGCAGAAGATCGTAGCGCAGCAGCAGTTCGGCGTCGGCTTCCGATACGGTGGCTCCCTCCCGCGCCGAAAGGGTGTGGCCATAGCCGATGATCCAGCCGCCCTCTTCGCGACGGATCGCGCGGGGGCGGAAGCCCTCGAAGCTCTTGATCAGGACGATGCCCTCGCGGGAAATCTTCATGGTCGGTCTGTTGGCGTCGGACACTGGCTGATGACCCAAAACGAGACGGGGCGCGCTCGCCCCGCAGGGGAGAGAGCAAGGCGCGGGCCGAATGGCTCGTCCTACAACAGGATCACGCCGGCCAGGCCCAGGAACGAGAGAAAACCCACAGTATCTGTGATCCAGGTCACGAACACCGGTGACGCCACGGCCGGATCGCGGTCCAGCCGGTCGAGCGCCAGCGGCACCAGTGTTCCCGCCAGGGACGCTGCGACCAGGTTGATCAGCACGGCAAGCCCGATGGTCAGTGAGAGCAGAGGTTCGCGGAACCAGATCCAGGCCACCCCCGCCAGCAGGGCTCCGATGGTGACGCCGTTGAACAGGCCCACCATCACCTCCCGCCCCAGGATGCGTGGGGCGTTGGCCGAGGTCAGCTCGCGCGAGGCGAGAGACCGCACGGCCACGGTCAGGGCCTGGGTGCCGGAGTTGCCGCCGATCGAGGCGACGACCGGCATCAGGATGGCCAGATAGACCAGGGCCTTCAGCTCGTTTTCGAACTGGCCGATGACCATGGAGGCGAACAGGGCGGTGCCCAGGTTGACGACCAGCCAGGGAATGCGCGACCGCACCACGCCGAACACGCCGGCACCCCGACTTTCGTCCGACACACCGGCCAGGCGCAGGATATCCTCGCGGTTCTCCTCCTGGATGATGTTGACGATGTCATCCACGGTGATCTGACCCACCAGCCGCCCGGCCGCATCGATCACCGGGGCCGAGATCAGGTGGTATTTCTCGAAGATGTAGGCGACCTCTTCCTGGTCGGTGTCGGCCGCGATGCCGTTCACCGGCTCCATCAGGTCCGACAGCTTGACCGTTCGCGCCGCGCGCAGCAGACCGCTGATCGGGATGCCGCCGACGGGTTTGTTGTGCGGATCGACGACATAGATGTCGAAGAACAGCTCCGGCAGGTCCTCGCCCTGGGCCCGGACGTGGTCGATGGTGTCGCCCACGCTCCAGAACAGGGGCGCGGCCATGACCTCGCGCTGCATCAGGCGGCCGGCGGTGTCCTCCGCATAACCCAGCGAGTTCTCGATGGCGGCACGGTCGGTCGCCGGCATGGCGGCCAGGACCTTTTCGCGCTGGTCGTCCTCCAGGTCCTCGACCACGGCGGCCGCGTCGTCGGAATCCAGCTCCTGCAGCGCCTCCGCCAGGGTGCCGGGCGCGACCCGTTCCAGCACCTCTTCCCGGATCCCGTCGTCAAGCTCCGGCAGGGTCTCGGCCAGAAGCTCGGGCGGCAGCCAGAGCACGACCACGCCCCGGTGCTCGGCCGTCAGAAAGCCCATCAGGTCGGCGACGTCGGCCGGATGCAGGTCTTCCAGCAGGGAACGCAGGCGCAGACCATCGCCGTCGTCGGCGGCGTCCACCACCTTTTCGACGAAGGACGCCGTCAGGACATAGTCCTCGTCCAGCGCCTCGTGGTCCTCGGTGACGACAGGGTCGAGAGTGGCGGTTCGTTCGCTCACGCGGGGGCCTCCCTCTCTCGATGTGAATCAGCCTGGTAGCAGCTGGGTTCTATCCTGTTTCGTCAGATGGTGCGGTCGAGAAGACTCGAACTTCCACGGGTTGCCCCACAGCGACCTCAACGCTGCGCGTCTACCAATTCCGCCACGACCGCTCGCATCGGAGCGGGGGCGATACCGTAAGGCGAACGGAAAGGAAAGAGGCGTCAGGCCGCGCCGGCCATGAAGTCATAGACATCGGCCGGGCGCGTCACCGTGATCGCGATGCGGTCGTCGCGGATTTCAATCATCCCGCGCGCGACGGGGTGGTTGTTGGCCAGGATCCAGACCTCGTCGTGTTCCGACGCGTCGAGCGGGATCACCGCGCCACGACCCATCCGCAGCAGCTGGGACATGGGCAGCACGGAACGGCCCAGCACGACGGACAGCTCGACGTCGACGGCTTCGATCTGGCTCAAGGGTTCTCCGGATACGCTGGAGGGTACAGACGACTGGACTTGCATTGGCGGCCCCCGGGGACACATTGGTCTCATCATGCTTGCCGAGCCGTTAAGCGCCGCCGTTTCCCCGCTGATTCGCCCCGATGGCCGCCCCGTCGAATGGGTCGTCGCGCCCGGCTACGTTCCGTATGACCTGGCTGTCGCCGAAATGGAGGTTCGCGTAGCTGCCATCGCGGCGGGGGAGGCGTCCGAGCGGGTCTGGTTGCTGGAGCACCCGCCCCTCTACAGCGCGGGGGTGTCGGCCAGGGACAGTGACCTTCTGGATGGGGCCCGGTTTCCCGTGCACCGGACGGGGCGGGGTGGACAGTTCACCTATCACGGGCCTGGGCAGCGCGTGGCCTATGTGATGCTGGACCTTAACGCGCGCGGAAAAGATGTGCGCGGCTTCGTGCGGGGGCTGGAAGCCTGGCTGATCGGGGCACTGGCCGAGTTTGGCATCGAGGCCGGCGTGCGCGAGGGCCGCGTCGGGGTCTGGGTCGAAAGGAAGGGGCCGGGGTGGGCGCGCGAGGACAAGATCGCGGCCATCGGCGTGAAGGTTCGCAAATGGGTCAGCTTTCACGGCATCAGCCTGAATGTGGAGCCCGACCTGACCCATTTCGACGGCATCGTGCCCTGCGGCATCAGCGAGCATGGGGTCACCAGCCTGATGGACCTCGGCATTGTCGCTGGCATGGATGAAGCGGACGCTGCGCTGAAGACCAGTTTCCGCAGGGTGTTCGGCCCCGTCACCTGAACTGCGTCTTTCGCACCGAAGCGGCGCAGTCCATATGCGAGACATGGCAAGAGGCGAGCGATCGGGACAACGGGGCGGGTCGATGGAGGCCAAGGCGCAACTGGCGGGCGTCGCCCTTGAAACGGCGGATGGGCCGAAGACGATCCCGGCTCTGTTGGACCTGATCCGCTTGGTCAGCCGTTCGGGCGCGCCGCAACTGCGTCTGCGGCTGTTCGCGTCGATCGCCCTGATCATCGCCAGCAAGGCCCTGGGCGTCCTGGCCCCTTTGGTCCTGGGGGCTGCGGTCAATCATCTGGCCAAGGATCAGCCGGCGGGGGTCTCCGTTGGCCTGGGCTTCGCGGCCTTCGCCGTGGGCTGGGCCATCGTGCGGTTCTTTTCGTCGGCCGCTCCCCAGCTGTCGGATGTCGTCTTCGCACCGGTCCGTCAGGCCGCCCAGCGGCGGGCCGCGACCGAGACGTTCGCCCACGCCCTGAACCTGTCGCTGGATTTCCACCAGACCAAGCGCTCGGGTGCCCTGTCGCGGACAGTCGATCGCGGTTCGCGATCCGTCGACTTTCTGCTGCGTATCCTGGCCTTCAATCTGGCCCCGACGGTCCTGGAGCTGGCGCTGGCGGCGGCCGTTCTTGGCGGCAAATACGACTGGCGGTTCGCGGGTGTCGCCGTGGTGGTGGTGGTTCTCTATACCGGCCTGACCTTTGCCATCTCCAACTGGCGGATCGAGCATCGCCGGACGATGAACACGGCCGATACCGAGGCGGCGGGTCAGGTCGTGGACGCCCTTCTGAACTACGAGACCGTCAAGTCGTTCGGAGCAGAGAGCCGGGCGGCTGACGGCTATGACCGGGCATTGGGGGCCTACAATGCCGCCGCGCTGAAGGCGAACAGCTCGCTGGCGCTGTTGAACGCGGTCCAGGCCCTGATCATGAACGTCGGTCTGGGGGTCATGGCTGTCATGGCCGGGTTCGAAGCCGCGGCCGGACGGATGGGGCCGGGCGATGTGACGGCCGCTGTCCTCATCATGATTTCGCTGTATGCCCCGCTGAACATCCTGGGCTTCGCCTATCGGGAAATCCGCCAGTCCTTCATCGACATGGAGGAGATGCTGAAGGTGACCCGTCAGTCGCCGCAAGTCGCCGACGCGCCTGGGGCTGCGGCCTTGATGCGGCCGCTCGACCAACGCGGCGGCTCGCTAGCGTTCGAAGACGTCTCGTTTCGCCATGACGCCCGCGCCAACGGGCTGGAGGATGTGTCGTTCCAGGTGGCACCGGGGACGACCACGGCCCTGGTCGGTCCATCGGGATCGGGCAAATCGACCATCGTCAAGCTGGCCCTGCGCCTGCTGGACCCTCAGACGGGCCGTGTGGTCATCGATGGTTCGGACGTTCGAGATGTCACCCAGGCCTCGCTGAGGCGAGCGGTGGCCCTGGTCCCTCAGGACGTCGCGCTGTTCAACGACAGTCTGCGCGTCAACATCGCCTTCGCCCGGCCCGATGCGGACGACGCTTCGATCTGGGCCGCGGCGGAGGCCGCCGAGCTTTCGGACTTCATTCGCGGCCTGCCCGAAGGGATGGAAACCCGCGTCGGCGAGCGCGGGTTGAAGCTGTCGGGGGGCGAGCGCCAGCGGGTGGGCATCGCCCGCGCTCTGCTGGCCGACCCGTGCATCCTGATTCTGGATGAGGCGACCAGCGCACTCGACAGCCGGACAGAGGCGGCGATCCAGAAGACCCTGCGCAAGGCCAAGGCGGGCCGCACCACCCTGGTCGTGGCCCATCGACTGTCGACCATCGCAGACGCCGAACAGATCCTCGTCCTCAAGGCTGGGCGCATCGTCGAACGCGGCGCGCACCATGAACTGGTTGCGCGCGTCGGTGGGGAATATGCGGCCCTGTGGAAAAAGCAGACGCGCGGCGCGCGTACCGCTGCCGACGTGGAGCCCTAGGCGCGGCCGATGGCGTAGAAGCGGTCCGACCGCTGCTTGCGTAATTCGGCGGGCGTCAACGTCAGCAGGGCCTGCAGCTCTTCCCAAACCGCATCACCGACCGATGTCATCGCCGCGGCCGGGTCCGCATGCGCACCACCCAGCGGTTCCGGGATCACTCGATCGACGATCTTCATCGTCATCAGGTCCGGCCCGGTGATCTTCATGGCGTTGGCCGCGTCCCTGGCCCGCGCGCCGTCGCGCCACAGGATACCGGCCGCGCCCTCCGGCGAAATCACAGAATAGATGGAGTGTTCCAGCATCAGCACGCGGTTGGCGGCGGCGAGCGCGATGGCCCCGCCCGATCCGCCTTCACCCGTGACCGTGGCGATCATCGGCGTGTTCAGGATCAGGCCCCGTTCGGTCGAGCGGGCAATGGCCTCGGCCTGACCGCGCTCCTCCGCCCCCAGGCCCGGATAGGCCCCGGCCGTGTCGACGAAGGTCAGGACGGGCAGGCCGAACCGGTCGGCCATGTCCATCAGGCGCACGGCCTTTCGATAGCCCTCGGGCCGGGCCATGCCGAAGTTGTGGGTCAGACGGGTGGCGGTGTCGTGGCCCTTCTCATGACCCATGACGACCACCGCCTGGCCCCGGAAACGGGCGAGGCCGCCCAGGATCGCCTGATCGTCCCCGAACTGACGGTCGCCGCGCAGCTCGACGTAGTCGGTGAACAGGGCGTCCAGATAGTCGACGAAGTGGGGACGCTGAGGGTGCCGGGCGACCTGGGTCTTCTTCCAGGGATCCAGCTCGGCATAAGTCTTCCTGCGAAGCTGATCCGCCTTTTTCTTCAGGCCTTCGATCTCGGTCTCGAACGAGCCGGAGGTCGCGGCCAGCAGACCGAGCTCCTCGATCTTGGCCTCAAGATCGGCGATCGGCTTTTCAAACTCGAGATAGTGGGTGGCCATGAGGCGTCCGATACGGGCGGGCGATCGCGCCCTGTCGCAAGGCGGCGGAACCTAGAGAGGTCAACGCCGGGGGGCAAGCGGGGTTCAGTCGTCCTTCGCCAAGGGATGGTGCCGGTTGACGACCTGGGTCAAGCGGTCGGTCGCGACATGGGTGTAGATTTGCGTCGTGGCGATGTCGGCGTGGCCCAGCAGGGTCTGGACGACGCGCAGGTCGGCCCCGCCCTCCAGCAGGTGGGTGGCGAAGGCGTGGCGCAGGACGTGGGGGCTGACGCGTGCGGGGTCGATCCCGGCGTCCATCGCCGCCTGATCCAACATTTGGGCGAACCGGCGTGGGGTCAGGTGGCCTGAAGCGGCACCGGACGGAAACAGCCACGGGCTGTCCGGCACCTTTTTCGGGCGTGCGGCGTCGCGGACGACCAGCCAGGCCTTCACCGCCTCCCGCGCCGATGCGTTCAGGGGGGCCAGCCGTTCCTTGCCGCCCTTGCCGCGCACGATCAGATAGGCCGGATCGCGCCGCACGGCCTCGACGCGCAGGGCCAGGAGTTCGGACACCCGCAGGCCAGAGGCATAGGCCAGCTCGACCAGGGCGATCATGCGCACCCCGGACGCACCATCGCGAGCGGCGGAGGCGGTCAGCAAATGAACCACTTCGTCACGCGTCAGGGTGCGGGGCAGGGGGCGGCCCTGTTTCGGCGCGTCGAGGCGGCGGGACGGGTCGTCCTTTCGCCAGCCTTCCCCCAGGGCGAAGCGATAGAACTGGCGCACGGCCGATCGTCGGCGGGCCGCCGTGGCGGCGGACAGGCCCCGCGTCGACAGGCCGGCGAACCAGGCCTCGATGTCGCTTTCGCTCGCGGCCATCAGGCCGGATGTGCCCAGGTGCGCCTCCGCATCGGCCAGATCGCGCGCATAGGCGGACAGGGTGTGGGGCGAGGCGTCGCGTTCGACGGCCATCATCTCCAGAAAGGCCTCGACCTGGGGTGTGGTCACGGACGGCGCATCCGCGTGTTCCGGTGGCGCACCGCGCCGCTTGGTGTAGAGATCGAGCCGATCATGTCAGTCCCTGCCTCTTTTTGCCGTCCGCTATCCCAGTGAGCCACGACCGCGCCCAGCCGCCGATTCCCAAGCCGGACCGCACCATAGCCCTGGTCGGGCTGATGGGCGTGGGCAAATCGACCGTGGGCCGACGGCTGGCGCAACGCCTGGGCCTTCCCTTCGTCGACGGCGACGACGCGATCGAGACGGCGGCGCGGATGACCGTGTCAGAAATCTTCGCCCAACTGGGCGAGGCGGAGTTCCGGGCGGGCGAGGCGCGGGTCATGCGGCGTCTGCTGGAGGGCCCGGCCATCGTTCTGGCCACCGGCGGAGGCGCGGTTCTGAATCCCGAGACGCGCGCCCTGATGAAGGCCAATGCCACCTCGGTCTGGATGAGGGCCGATATCGGGGTCGTGGCCTCGCGCGTGCAACGGCGCGACACGCGGCCCCTGCTGCGCGGCAAGGATCCCTTGCAGGCCCTGACCGCCATGGCCGAGGTCCGCTACCCCGTCTATGCGAACGCCGATGTGACCGTGGACGTGGGTGCGGGTGCCCATGCCCAGGCGGTCGAGGCGATCCTTCAGGCCCTGCAGACCCATTGGGCGACGGAGACGGCGCGATGACGACGGTGGTGCGGGTCGGGGGCGGCGACTTCCTGGTTTATGATGTCGTGGTCGGGCGCGGCCTGCTGGCGGAAGCGGGCGGGCGGATCGCCCCCTTCGAGCGCGGGCGGACCGTCGTCGTCAGCGACGAGACGGTGGCCACCCTGCATGGACCGGCGCTGAAGGCCTCGCTGGAGGCGGCCGGCGTCAAGACCGAGATCGTGACGGTCCCGGCGGGCGAGGCCTCGAAATCCTTCGCCGAGCTGGAGCGGCTGATGGACCGTCTGCTGGCGGCGGGCCTGGACCGCAAGGATGTCATCGTGGCGCTGGGCGGCGGGGTGGTCGGCGATCTGGCCGGGTTGGGGGCGGCGCTCTACATGCGCGGCATCGATTTCGTCCAGGTGCCGACGACCCTGCTGGCCCAGGTGGATTCGTCGGTCGGCGGCAAGACGGCGATCGACACGCCGCGCGGCAAGAACCTGGTTGGGGCATTCCATCAACCGCGGCTTGTGCTGGCCGACATCGACGTGCTGGCCACCCTGCCGGAGGTGCAGCTGCGTTCGGGCTGGGCGGAGGTGCTGAAGCATGGATTGATCTGCGACGCCGCCTTCTTCGACTGGCTGGCGAGCGAGGGAGCCGTCGGGGCGACGGGCGATCCCGATGCGCTGACCCGGGCCGTCATACGCTCGGTCGAGATCAAGTCGGCCATTGTCGGAGAAGACGAAAAGGAAGCCGGTCGCCGCGCGCTGCTGAACCTCGGTCACACCTTCGGCCACGCGATCGAGGCAGAACTGGGCTTCGAGGAAGCCGCCCTGACGCATGGCGAGGCGGTGGCGCTGGGCTGTGTGCTGGCGTTCCGCTACTCGGCCCGCCTGGGTCGCTGCGCGGCCGCCGATGCGGAACGGGTGACTGGGGTGACCGCGCGGGCGGGCCTGCCGACCGAACTGGCGCAGGCCGGCACCTTCACAGCCGAAGCGCTCATCGCGCGTATGGCGGGGGACAAGAAGGCGGAGGGCGGCAAACTGACTCTCGTCCTCGCCCGCGCAATCGGGGACGCGTTCGTCGAGAAGACCGTCGATGCCTCCGACCTGGCCGTGTTTCTGAGCGAGCAGGGCGCTCGGTGAAGATCGAGGCCGTGGTGCTGGAGGACGGGTTCGTCCGGCTTGAGCCATTGTCGGCTGACCTCAAAGAACCCCTGCGGGCCGCCCTGGACTGCGATGCCGCATCGTGGGACATCATGGTGGGGGCCGCCTATGGTCCCCATTTCGAGGCTTGGTGGACCGGGGCGCTGGCAGCGATGGCCGCGGGCACCCGGATCGCCTGGGCCGTGCGGCGACAGGACGATGGTGCCCTCGTCGGAACGACCAGCCTGTATGAAATCCGGACCGACCATCGCCGCTGCGAAATCGGCTCGACCTTCTATCGGCCCGAGGCGCGGGGCGGCCCGATCAACCCGGCCTGCAAGCGTCTGCTGCTGGGCCATGCCTTCGACGCGGGTGCGGTTCGGGTCGAAATCATCACCGATGCCGTCAACCTCGCCAGCCAGGCCGCCATTCGCAAACTGGGTGCGCGCGACGAAGGGGTGCTGAGAAAGCACAAGATCACCTGGACGGGCCGCGTGCGCGACACCGCGCAGTTCGCCATTCTTGACGACGACTGGCCGACGGTCAGGTCCGGTTTGGACGCAAGGCTGGCCCGCTTCGCGTGATCGTCAGTCGATCGCCCGGCACTGCGTGTCTTCGCGTCCGTCGGCCGTCCAGGTGGCCAGGATGCCCTTGCCGCGCAGCTCGGTTTGACCGGCGCGATACCAGATGCCGTCGGCGGCGCGTTCCTGGAACAGGTCAGCGGCCTCCCCGTGAGAGTTCCGCACCGTCGCCATCTGGCGAGGATTGTCGAAGTCGACCGTCAGGCGCTCGCCGTTGTCGCAGAGATAGACGGCGCGGACGACGCGGTTCAGGGCCCGATCCTGCAGCTCCGCGCCGGTCCGCCGACGCGCGGTTTGGGCTTCGATGGCCCGCTGCTGGACTGCATCGGCGCTGTCCGGGGCCGAGCGCGACTGCCCGCAACCGCCGAGCAGAGCCAGACCGAGCAGGGCGGCGGGGAGGACGAACTTCATGGAAACTCCGGCAACGCTGACAGTCAGGCTTGGCTGTAACGGGCTCACCCCGTTCGCGTTCCGGCGCGCCGTGCACGGAAGAACGCGCGAAGCTTCTTGGCGCAGTCCTCGGCCAGAACGCCGCCCTCGATGACGGGACGCGAATGCAGGGTCGGCTGCTCGAACAGCCGGGGTCCGTGAACGACCGCGCCACCCTTCGGGTCGTCCGCGCCCCAGACCACCCGGCCGATTCGCGCATGACTGATGGCCCCCGCGCACATGGCACAGGGTTCCAGCGTCACATACAGCGTCAGGCCGCCGAGGCGATAATTGCCCAAAGCCGCCGCGGCCGCGCGGATGGCCTGAATCTCGGCGTGGGCGGTCGGATCGTGCCCGGAAATCGGGGCGTTGGCTCCGCTGGCGACCACATCTCCGGACGCCTCGTCGACGATCACGGCCCCGACCGGAACCTCGCCCGCGTCCGCCGCCGCTTGCGCAAGGTCCAGTGCCATGCGCATGAACCGCTCATCATGGCCCGCCATACCGACGACAACGACAAGAAGCCGCAGCCCCGTCAAGCCCCGAGGGCGCACAAGCCCGGAGACCGCCCCAAAAGCGGCTCCGCGCGCCCCGGCTCGGCCTCCGCCGCCCTGTTCCAATCCAGTGCCAAGGCACCCGAGGGTGGACGCGGCTCCGGCAGCGGTCGGGCCTACCCCGCCGACAAGGGCGCGCGCCCCGAGCCCAAGGCCAAGGGGCCTCGCGCAGGAGGCAAGCCGGGCGGCAAACCCTCTGGCAAGGACGCGGTGCCGGCCGAGCCGAAACGCAGCGAACGGATCGCCAAGGCCATGGCCCGCGCGGGCATCGCCTCGCGCCGCGAGGTCGAGCGCCTGATCGGCCTGGGCAAGGTGGCGGTCAACGGCCGTATCCTGGACACGCCGGCGACCCTGGTGACCCGTGACGACGTCATCACCGTGGACGGCAAACCCATCGCGGCGGCCCAGGCGACGCGCGTCTGGCGCTACAACAAGCCGGTCGGTCTGCTGACCTCGCACAACGATCCTGCCGGGCGACCGACGGTGTTCGACGCCCTGCCCAGCGGCCTGCCGCGCGTCATCTCGGTCGGTCGCCTCGACATCAATACCGAAGGCCTGCTGCTTCTGACCAACGACGGCGAGCTGAGCCGGGCGCTGGAGCTGCCGGAAACGGCCCTGGTGCGTCAGTACCGGGCGCGCGCCCGGGGGCGGGTCACCCAGGCCGAGCTCGACAAGCTGAAGGACGGAGTCACCGTCGACGGCGTCCGCTATGGCCCGGTCGAGGCGACCATCGACAAGGCGACGACCAAGGAGGACGGCTCGCAGGCCGCCAATCTGTGGATCAGCGTCCAGATCACCGAGGGCAAGAACCGGGAAGTCCGCAAGGTGCTGGAATCGGTTGGCCTGACCGTCAACCGGCTGATCCGGCTGGCCTATGGGCCGTTCCAGCTGGGCACCCTGGCGGCGGGGTCGGTCGAGGAGGTCGGCCCGCGCGTGATCCGCGAACTGCTGGGCGAGCATATCCGTCCAGACAACCTGCCGCAGGGCAATACGGTCGAGACGCCGGCGCCGATCCCTGGCCGCCGCACCGGCGCACCCAAGGTCACGGGGGCTTCCGGTTCGGCCATGTCGGACCCGTCGAGAAAGCCCAGCCGCGTCCGTGCCGCGGCGACCGCCCAGGTCGAGGGGGCCGAGCGCGCCAATCGCCCACCCAAGAAGGCCGGATGGGCCAAGGCCGCGCCGCCGAACCCGCGTGGCCCAGCGACGAAGAAACCGTGGAAACCGCGTGAGGACGCCGCCGCAACCGACCGTCCGGCCCGGACCTTCAAGCCGCGCGAGGACAAGATGATCGGTCCCAAATCAGCGACCTGGGCGCGCGATGCGGACACCACCAAGCGGGAGTTCAAGCCGCGGGCCGGGGGTGGGGCCGGCCGTCCATCCGGTCCCCGGTCGGGCACGGGCGGGGCCGGGCGTCCCACAGGTCCCCGCACGGGGGGCAAGCCGCGCGGTTGACGGCCGGACGCGGCTGTCGGATCGTCGTGTGCTGACCTGAGGGGGCCGGGCGGATGACCATGGAAATGCTGGAGGCCGGCAAGCCCGAGCGCGACTATGCGCTGGAGCGTCTGATCATGCTGTCCGATGGCGTGTTCGCCATCGCGATCACGCTGCTGGCGCTGGAGTTGCGCCCACCCGAGCACTGGGATGGTGGCTTTCAAAGCCTGATGAACGGGGCCTGGCGGCCTCTGTTGGCCTTCGTGGTCAGCTTCCTGATCATCGCCAGCTACTGGATCAACCATCGCCGGATGTTCGGCCGCTTCAAGTCGGCCGACATCGGTCTGACGATCGCCAACTTCTTTTTGCTGGCCTTCATCACCCTGGTGCCTGTCGTGTCCAGCCTGGTGACAGAGGGCGGACCGTCCGGTGCCGGGTTCGCGATCTATGTCGGCTTGGTCGCGGCGATCGGCCTGTCCAACACCTTGCTGTGGCTCTACGCGGCCTTGGTTAAACCCCATCTGTTCACCGAGGCCCCGCCGTTCCGCGCCGTCGTCGTGGTGGCCGCCGTCATGCTGATCCCGACCGTCGTCCTGCCGGTGATGGCACTGGTGAGCGCTGGGCGAGCGGGCGTGGGCGCGCTCGTCATTCCCCTGCTGATCGTCGCGGGCATCCGCCTGCTGCGTGTCTGGGCCGGCCGGCAAGGCGTGAAACAGTGGATGCCATGAGGTGCGAATGACCGAACCGACCCACGATCACGGCCACATGAAGGACAACAGCCTGGATCGGCTGCTGTTCTTCTCCGACGGCGTGTTCGCCATCGCCATCACCCTGCTGGCGATCGAGTTGCACCCTCCCCACGACTGGGACGGCCGGTTTTCGACCCTGGTCAGGGAAGGCGCGGGCATGCTCGCCGCTTTCCTGCTGAGTTTCGCCGTCGTCGCCATCTTCTGGAACGCCCATCGTCGGCTGTTTCTGGGAATGGTGCGTTTCACGACCGGGGTCTTCGTCCTGAACATGCTCGTCCTGGCGGGAATCGCCCTGATGCCGTTCGTGACGGTGCTCATGTACACGCCGCCGGTCACTGGAGAGACGTTCGCCGTCTATTTCGGTCTGGTGGCGCTGATCGGGATGGCCAGCGGCCTGACCTATGGATACGCGGCTTTCGTCGCCGACGCTCTCCGCCCTCGTCGTCATGTCTTGCGCCGGGCCGCGGCCATGTTGATGCAGACCTTCATGCCTGCGGCCAGTTGCGGCCTGTCGCTGGGTCTGGGGATCCATGCGCCGATCTGGCTTACCGGCGGGCTGGCTACGGTGATCGTGGGTCTGACGAGCTTTTTGGTCTGGGCCAACCGTCGTTTCCCGTGAGAATCGTCTCTGGAAAGCTGAAGGGCCGCGCCATCGTCGCGCCGGAGGGGCTGGGCACGCGCCCGACGTCGGACCGCGCGCGCCAGGCGATCTTCAACGTGCTGGAACACGCCGCCTGGGCCGGGCCGCTTCAGGGCACGCGGGTCATGGACCTGTTCGCCGGATCGGGCGCGCTCGGGTTCGAGGCCATGAGCCGAGGCGCGGCCTTCTGCCTGTTCGTGGAGACCGACGAGGCGGCGCGTGGCGCGATCCGGGAGAACGCGGACGCCTATGGCATCATGGGGGCGACCCGGGTGCACCGGCGCAGCGCCATCGATCTGGGCGCGCGGCCGGGATCGGACGGGGAGGCGTTCGATGTAGCGTTTCTCGATCCGCCCTATGGCAAGGGGCTCGGCGAACAATCCCTGCAGCGACTGCTGGAGGGTAACTGGCTGAAATCCGATGCGACGGTCGTGTTCGAGCGCGGGTCGGACGAGCCGGAGATCGAGACGCCCGGCTATGAGCGGCTGGACGCGCGCGACTATGGCGCGGCGCGGGTGCTGTTCCTGCGGCGGATCTAGCGCCGCCCGAACAGCTTCTCCAGATCCGCCAGCTTGAGCTCGACATAGGTCGGGCGCCCGTGGTTGCACTGGCCGCTGTGCGGGGTGGCCTCCATCTGGCGGAGCAGGGCGTTCATCTCGGGCGCGGACAGGACGCGACCGGCGCGGACGGAGCCGTGGCAGGCCATGGTGCCGCAGACCTCGCCCAGGCGTTCTGACAGGGCCAGGGCCGCGCCGTGTTCGGCCAGGTCGTCGGCGATGTCGCGGATCAGGCCTTGAACATCGGTGTCCCCCAGCAGGGCGGGGGTTTCGCGCACCAGAACCGCACCGCCGCCGAACGGTTCGACGATCAGGCCCAGCTGCGCCAGTTCGTCGGCGCGCGAGACCACCCGATCCGCCTCGGCGGGGTCCAGTTCGACCACCTCGGGCGTCAGCAGGGCCTGGCGGGTGACCGACCCCTCGGCCATCTGGGCCTTCATCCGCTCATAGACGAGGCGTTCGTGGGCGGCGTGCTGATCGACCACGACGATGCCGTCGCGGGTCTGGGCGACGATGTAGGTGCCGTGGACCTGGGCGCGAGCGGCGCCCAGGGGCTGGTCGATGGGGTCGGCGGGGTTGGCTGCGCCGGACTGCTCGGGCCAGGCGGAGAAACCGGGCGGCGGGGCCTCGACGCGGGCACTGCGCTCGCTGAGCCCCGGGATGTCCTGGTTGGCGGCAGTCGGCCGGTCCCAGCCGGTCCAGCCGCTGAATCCGCTGGCCGCGAAGCTCTGCGACGTCGGCGAGGTTGGGCTGAAGGACGTGCCCGTGTGCGCCGTGAACCCGGCCAGCACACTGTCCGCCACGGTCGTCGAGGCGCGGTGCCCGGCGGCATGCAGCGAATGCCTCAAGGCCCCGACGATCAGGCCGCGCACCATGGCCGGATCGCGGAATCGGACCTCGGCCTTGGCGGGGTGCACGTTGACGTCGACGAACAGAGGATCGATCTCGAGAAACAGCACCGCCGCCGGGTGACGGTCGCGCGCCAGGAAGTCGGCATAGGCCCCGCGCAGCGCCCCTTGCAGCAGCCGGTCGCGCACCGGGCGGCCGTTGACGAACAGATACTGGTGTCCGCCGTTACCGCGCGAATAAGTCGGCAGGCCGGCGTAGCCCGACAGGCGGATGCCCTCGCGCGACTGGTCGATCAGCATGGCGTTGGCCTCGAAATCGCGGCCCAGAAGGGCGGCGAGACGTTTCAGCCGGCCTTCGTCGCCCGGATGTTCGGCGGGCAGACGCAGGGTGGTGCGGCCGTCCAGATCGAGGGTGAAGGCGACGCCCTCGTGCGCCATGGCCTGGCGCTTGATCTCCTCCGAGATGGCCATGGCCTCGGAGCGTTCCGACTTCATGAACTTGAGCCGCGCCGGGGTGGCGTAGAACAGGTCGCGCACCTCGACGCGGGCGCCGTGCGGGCCGGGGAAGCCGGCGGGCGCGACGGGGCGGGTGTCGCCGCCCTCGACCGTAATCTGATGAGCCTCGCCGCCTGTCGAGCGGCTGGTGATGGTCAGGCGCGCGACCGAGCCGATGGAGGGGAGGGCCTCGCCCCGGAAACCCAGGGTGTGGATACGCAGCAGGTCCACATCGCCTGCGTCGTCGGGCTCCAGCTTCGACGTCGCATGCCGTTCCACCGCCAGGGCCAGCTGGTCCGGCTCCATGCCGTGGCCGTCGTCTGCGATCAGGATGCGTGACAGGCCGCCGCCGTCCGCCTGGACCTCGATCCGGGTCGCCCCGGCGTCGAGCGCGTTCTCGACCAGCTCCTTGATGGCGCTGGCCGGGCGTTCGACCACCTCGCCGGCGGCGATGCGGTTGACGGTTTCGGGCGGGAGGCGGCGGATGGGCATGGGATTCGCCGATCATAGACCGTTGCGATCGCGGGGTCTTGCCTAGCCGCCCTGGCCCAGTTCCCCCAGGCCGATGGCCAGCAGCAGACCCAGCGCCGTGGCGATGCCGGTGGCATAGCTGTCCTCACGAAAGGCCTTGGGGAAGACGGTGATGGCCAGGGACGCCACGACCGCGCCGGCGGCGAAACAGCGGATCATGGCCAGGACCTCGTCGCCGACGCCCTTCAGCAACAGATTGCCGGCTACGGCCGCGATGGACAGCAGCACCGCCGTCGCCGCCCACAGGCCCATGACCTGAACCTTGGACCGCTTCTCGGCCATGTCCCGCGCGCCCCCGGCCGCCTCGGGCAGGTTGGACAGCAGGATCGAACCGGCCAGGGCCGCGACTTCGAGCGGTTTCGCGCCGATCAGGGCGACGCCCAGCGCAAGGTTCTCAGGAATTCCGTCCAGGCTGATCGAGGCCAGCAGCCCGCCGCCGCTTTCGGTGCCGAACCGGTGCTCGACCCACCGGTCGACCAGGGTAAAGATCAGGGCCCCGGCCGCGACCGACAGGGTGACAATCCACAGCGAAGACGCCTCGATCGCCGGTTCGATCAGTTCCGACACCGCGGAGACGATCAGGGCTCCGCCCGCCAGAGCGATCAGGAAGCCCTCGAGCTTCTTCGGCAGGGTCCAGAACACGCCCCACGCCGCGCCCACGACCAGGGCACCCGACACCACCGCCACCACCACAAGCATCGTCAGCACGGCCGTATCCTCCCAGCGCGACCCGTTCGCCGCGACCCACGTCCGCTAACGCGCCGTCGCCGTTTGGGTTTTGGGAGCGGGTATAGCTGTTCGCCCAGAGGCGACGTCGCCGCTCCGGCACGATCAGCGTCGATAGGGAGACAATTCGTCGGTCATGGCCACGATCTCGCCCTGCACTCCCGCGCGCTCCTGCTCCAGGTAGCGTTCAACCGGCACCCTCAGGGCCATGTCGGCGATGTGGTGAGCGGAATAGACGGGACTGGGCAGGTAGCCGCGCGCGATCTTGTGCTCGCCCTGGGCACCCGCCTCCACGCGCGACAGGCCGCGCGAAATGGCGAATTCGATCGCCTGGTAGTAGCAGAGCTCGAAATGGAGGAAGGGCACCTCTTCCAGCGCGCCCCACTGACGGCCGTACAGGGCGTCGCGGCCGATGAAGTTCAGCGCCCCGGCGATGGGGGTATCGCCCCGGAACGCCATGACCAGGGCGATACGGTCGGCCATCGTCTGGCCGACCATCGAGAAGAAGGCGCGGGTCAGATAGGGCCGGCCCCATTTGCGGGCACCCGTATCCTGGTAGAAGTCGAAGAAAGCGTCCCAGTGGGCCTCCGTCAGGTCTGATCTGGTCAGCACCCGGATGTCCAGATCCGCCTTGGCGTCGCGACGTTCACGGCGGATGGTCTTGCGCCGGTTCGATGACAGGGCGGCCAGGAACGCTTCGAAGGTCTCATAGCCGTCGTTCCGCCAGATGAACTGCATGTCCTGGCGGCGCAGCATCCCGGCCTCGCCCATGGCCGACCATTCGGGTTCGGTCGAAAAGTTGACGTGCAGCGACGACACGCCGAGCCGCTCGGTCAACGTCAGTGCTCCCTGGATCAGGGCCGCGCGCACGGTCGCCGCGTCGGTGTCGGGCGCGTGCAGGAACCGCGGGCCGGTCGCGGGCGTGAAGGGCACGGCCCCCAGCAGCTTGGGATAGTAGCGCCCACCCGCCCGCTGGTAGGCGTCGGCCCAGCTGTGATCGAAGACGTATTCGCCCTGGCTATGACCCTTCAGATACAGCGGCATGCATCCGAGCACCGCGTCGTCCGGCCCTGTCAGGGTCAGATGACGCGGGCCCCAGCCCTTGCTCGGCACCGCGCTGTTCGAGGCTTCGCAGGCGTGAAGGAAGTCGAAACTGACAAAGGGGTCGCCGGTCGGTGCGGCGCAGGCATCCCAGGCCTCGCGGCCGATGGCGGCGATGCTGTCGTGGACCTGAAGAATGAACTCGGGCTGGGCGCTCAACGCACCTCCACGACGGCGTCCACCTCGACGGCGAAGCCCAGCGGCAGCTGATAGACGCCGACGGCCGAGCGGGCGTGGCGGCCGGCGTCGCCGAACACCTCGACCATCAGGTCCGAACAGCCGTTGATGACGGCGGGAATGGCGGTGAAGCCCGGACCCGCCTGGACGAAGCCGCCCAGCTTCACGACGCGCACGACGCGGTCGAGATCACCGTCCAGGGCCGCGTTCAGCTGGGCCAGCAGGTTGATGCCGCACAGGCGGGCACCGGCCTGCGCCTGGTCCGGCGTCACGTCCACGCCCACCGTGCCCTTCAGCCCGCCCGAGGCGTCGTTCGACAGCTGGCCCGAGATGTGGACCAGGTTGCCGGTCCGCACGAACGGCACATAGTTGGCCACGGCCGCGGCGGGCTGGGGCAGGTCGATGCCGAGTTCGGTCAGGCGGGTGGCGATGGACATGGCAGACTCCAGATAGGGATTGCGCGCGGTTTAGCGCGGGGGTGCGACCTCTCGCCAGCCCTTAAAGGTTCGCCAACCGGCGTGTGGCATGCTGCCTGTATGGAAACGCTCTCTCAGACCCAAGTCGCGGCGTTCAGCGCCATCCGGGCCAGCCTGACCGCCGAAGAGCGGGCGCGGGTCGACATCGCCTCGGTCGAGGCCGTGGACCCGGCGGTGGCCTCTGCATCGCACTGGAACTTCGACCTGCCCGCCCATGCCGCCGATCGGGCTCTGGGCGAGAACGCGACGGACGCGATGCGCCGCGCGCTGGTCGCCACCTGGGCGCTGGAGTTGCCGGGACGCGCCAGGCAGGCCGCCCTGCCCAGCGAGGTGATGGAGCTCTATCCCTACTGGCTCGACAGGATGGCCGAGTTCCTGACGGCGGCGGACGCGGGCGACGCGCCCTATGACGCCGATCACTGGGCCAAGGACGTGCGCATGGCCCTGGTCCTCAGCGTGCCGGGGGCCCTGACCCAGACGATCGACCTGTCCTCGCCGATGGGGCCGGGGCAGGTGGTGCGGAACGGCCGCGAGGGTCATGGCTGGGGACAGCTGATCCACTATGTGCGCGCTCAGGGCTGGAAGAAGCCCTGGCTGGAAGTTCACACCGAAAGCCGCCAACTGGCCGACTTCAACGAGGCCGGCTGGGACCGCGCCTGGGCCACCGCCGCCGCGATCTGCAAGACCCGGCCCGAGCTGGCCGGGATGATCGGATCCAGCTGGTTCTACGATCCTCCGCTTGAGACCATCAGCCCGCGTCTGGCCTATCTGCGGCTGAACCCGCTGAAGGGCGGCGCCTTCATCATCCACCAGGGTCCCGCACCGATCCATTCGGAACGGGCCAGCGCGTCCTCGCCGACGCGCAAGGCGCTGATCGACAGCGGGGAATATACCCCCAGCTCCTGGCTGGTCGCCTGGCCGCGCGCCACGCTGATCCCGTGGGCGGAACAGCGGAAGGTGGCGATGGAGATGTCGGAGGCGGCTTAGTCTTCCTTCTCCCGCAAGGGGAGAAGGGTCACTGCATCCGCGCCCACGCCGCCCCGACCGGCATGATCTCCAGGCCGGCGGCATTGGCCAGCCGGATCACCCGGTCCAGGTCGTCCGGCGTGCAGCCATAGGGCGTCGGGGTGTCCATCACGTCGTGCCCATAGGCGATCAGCCAGCCTTTCCGCTCGGCCGTCTCCGCCATCAGCGCCTCCAGGTCGTAGCCGGGCAGGCGGCGGCTCTCCAGACCGATGGCCTGCAGGTTGGCGCGGTCGGCTGAACCGGCGTTGAAACCATCGCGGATGCCTCGTGCCAGATCGAAGCGGTCGGCTACGACGGCCTTGGTCCCCCGCGCCACATCGCCGAATGGCCAGGCGAAGGTCGTCATCCGGTGTTCGTCCAGCCGCTCGGCCACCCAGGCGGCGTTGCGGTCGAGATCGGCGGCATAGTCGGACGCCGACATCCGCAGCGAATTGGCGTGACTGAATGTGTGGCAACCGACCTCGTGACCCGCCTCGCACAGCGCCTGCAAATGCGCGGTCGTGAACTGGGGCAGGTCCATGTTGGAGCCGCTCTCCAGACCACCGCAGACGTAATAGGTCGCCTTGATCCCGTGCTCGGCTAGAATCGGCCCCGCCTCGGTCCAGGCGCTGGCGGGGATGTCGTCGAACGACAGGCTGAAGACGCCACGGTCGGGCCTGATCGGCGCGGGACGAACATCCAGGTAGCGACCGGCGCGGCGACGCATCTTGTCGAGAAGGGCGGGCATGGGAGCAGTCTGCCCGACGCGCCTTAAGGACGCTTCAACGCCCGTCCCGCCACGACCGCGCCGGCTCCGAATTTGGCGCGCAGAGCATCGATCGTGGTCTCGGTCTTCAGGGTGCGCGCCTCACCGCTGTCAAACAGGGCCGGCGGCATGTCTTCGGCGTCCTGGATGTCGGCCAGACCGATCCCGATCAGACGATAGGGGCGGCCCAGTTCCGGCTTCAGCAGTTCACGCCCGATGGCGAACAAGGCGCGCGCGGTCTGGACCGGCTCGGGCATCGTCGTCCGGCGCGTGACGATCTTGAAGTCGGTCCGTCGCAGTTTCAGCACCACGACGCGGCTGGCCACGCCGTCGCGCCGGGCCTTGGACGCCACCTTCTCGCACAGAGGCCAAAGCTCGCCCTCCAGGTCATCCTGCGACGTCAGGTCGGTGTTGAAGGTGTTTTCCGCGCTCATGCCCCGCCGGTCGTGTTCGGGATTCACCGATCGCGCATCGCGGGCGTGGGCCAGGTCGTGCAGCCGTAGACCCGTCTCGCCGTATCGTTTGACCAGATCGCGCACGTCGGCATTGGCCAGATCGCCGACCGTGGCGAACCCGTCGCTGATCAGGGTCTTTCCGAACACCGGCCCGACGCCGGGCAGGATGCGGACCGACTTGGGAGCTAACAGAGCCTGCGCGTTCGCCGCCCCGATGACGGAAAACCCGCGTGGCTTGTCCAGCTCCGACGCGATCTTGGCCAGGAACCGGTTGGGAGCCAGGCCGATGGAGACCGACAGGCCCGTCTCGTCCTCGATCCGCTTTTGCAGCCTGATTAGTTGCAGGGCAGGGGAGCCGCCGTTCAGCCGCTCGGTGCCGGTCAGGTCGATCCAGGCCTCGTCCAGCGACAGGGTCTGAACCAGGGGCGTCAGTTCCCCGACCATGCGGAAGATGCGCTCGGATTCCGGGACGTATTTGGCAAAGCTGGGCTTAATGACAACCGCGTCGGGACAGGCCTTCAGCGCCTTGAACATCGGCATGGCGGAATGCACGCCATAAAGCCGAGCGATGTAACAGCAGGTCGAGACCACGCCGCGCGTCCCGCCGCCCACGATCACCGGCCGGTCGCGCAGTTCGGGCCGGTCGCGCTTCTCCACCGAGGCATAGAAGGCGTCGCAGTCCAGATGGGCGATCGACAGACTGGACAGCTCGGGGTCGGACACCACGCGCGGCGAACCGCAGGCCGGGCAGCGCATCACCGCGTCCGCTCCGGTCCAGAGGCATTCTCGACAGATGGCGTTTATGGCCACGCTTGGGATTCCGACTTCACCCCAACTTAAGACTGGATCGGCCATAACCCAATCCAAGAAGGCCAGACTCCTCGAGCGCACTCCGCGTGAGAGATCAGGCGATCAGACCGGGTGAAGATGTCCAAGAAAGTCCTCATCGTCGAGGATAACGAGCTGAACATGAAGCTCTTTCATGATTTGCTCGATTCCCAGGGCTATCAGACGTTTCAGACCCGCGAGGGGCTGCAGGCGATGGCCCTGGCGCGCCAGCACATGCCCGACCTGATCCTGATGGATATCCAGCTGCCGGAAATCAGCGGCCTGGAAGTCACCAAATGGCTGAAGGACGACGAGGAACTGGCCCACATCCCGATCATCGCCGTGACCGCCTTCGCCATGAAGGGCGACGAGGAGCGCATTCGTCAGGGGGGCTGCGAGGCCTATATCTCCAAGCCGATCTCGGTGATGCCGTTCCTGGAAACGGTGCGCAAACACCTCGGCGTTCCGGTCATGGCGGGGTAGGGCGATGACCGCGCGTATCCTGGTGGTCGACGATGTGGAGGCGAACGTCCGCCTGCTCGAGGCCAAGCTGACGCTGGAATACTATGACGTGCTGACGTGCAGCGACGGGGTTTCGGCCATCCGGCTGGCGGCGTCGGAAAAGCCCGACATCATCCTGCTGGACGTCATGATGCCGGGCATGGACGGGTTCGAGACCTGTCGCCGGATCAAGGCCGACCCGGCCACCAACCACATCCCCATCGTCCTGGTGACGGCATTGGATGGGCGCGAGGATCGGATCAAGGGGCTGGAGGCCGGGGCCGACGACTTCGTGACCAAGCCGCTGGACGATATCGTGCTGTTCGCCCGTGTCCGCTCCCTGACCCGGCTGAAACTGGTCATGGACGAGCTGCGCGAGCGCGAGGAAAGCGGCCGAAGGTTGGGTGTCACGACCGATGGCGCCGGGCGTCTGCGGGGCTCGGGCGGCCGCGTCCTGATCGTCGACGACAATGCGCGCCAGGCGGCCAGAATCGCCGAAGAACTGATCCGCGAACATCGTCCGGTGATCGAGACGGATGCGGCCGCCGGCCTGATCGCGTCCAAGACCCCCATCGACCTGATGATCGTCAATGTGGCGGCGGCCGAGTTCGACGGCCTGCGTCTGATCGCTCAGGTGCGCTCTGCCGAGCCGACGCGGCATCTGCCTATTCTGGCCGTTGTCGATCCCGCCGACCGGCCGCGTCTGGTCAAGGCGCTGGAGCTGGGCGTCAACGACATCCTGATGAAGCCCGTCGATCCCGAGGAGCTGGCTGCCCGCGCGCGGACCCAGGTCCGACGCAAGCGATACACCGACTTCCTGCGCGAAAAGCTCGACTACAGCCTGGAGATGGCGGTCACGGACGCGCTCACTGGGCTGCATAACCGCCGCTACATGGCCGGACAGCTGCAGGCCTTCGTCAGCCGTGCCGCACAGGGTGGAGACCCGGTGTCCGTGCTGGTCCTCGACATCGACCACTTCAAGAAGGTCAACGACGGTTTCGGCCACGATGCCGGAGACGAGGTGCTGAAGGAGTTCGCCGTGCGTCTGGCGACCAATGTTCGCGCCGTCGATCTGCCCTGCCGACTGGGCGGCGAGGAGTTCGTCGTGGTCATGCCCGGCACAACGATCGAAGACGCGCATCGCATCGCCGAGCGCATCCGTCGCGACGTGGGCTCCACGCCCTTCCGGGTCATGGGCGGCCGCGAACATCTGACCGTGACCATTTCGATCGGCGTGGCCGCGTCCATCGGGGCGGGCGATACCCCCGACGCCCTGCTGAAGCGCGCCGATGAGGGCGTGTACGAGGCCAAGGCCAGCGGTCGCGACCGGGTCATCGCCCGCGCGGCTTAGCTCTTTAGGCTGCCTGCATCGCCCTTCGTTCGATCGGGTTCAGGCTGTACCAGACGACGAACCCGATCATCGCCAGCATGCCGATCGCCGAGGGAAGAACCTGGCTTAGGGGCTGGAACTGCGCCAGCAGATTACCAGACCCGGCCGACAGCATCGCGAAGTAGAAGCCGATCATCTTGACCCCATGGTCCAGCGGCCGGACACGCCGACGCCAGGGCTCGATCCACAGGTGGCGGCTCAGATCGTAAAGGATGATGGTGGTGATGAAGCCGATGGTCGCATAGCCGATCGCCGGCGGCCACGAGGCACTGCCCGATCCCATGTGCAGGCCCAGCAGTGCCACCAGGCCAAGCCCAGTCAGGGCGAGAGCAATGTCGGGCAGGCCGGGTCCGGCCCGCTTCAGCGCCAAGGTCCGCAGCCCGCTCAGATACTGGTATCCGGCGCTCAGCGTCGCCGCGACCAGGGGCGCGGGCGGATCGAACAAGACATCGGCGATCACGGCGCTGGCTAGCACCACGGCCCCCAGCCCCACCGTCGCCCGACCGGACCACCGATGCAACGGTCCGCCCTTTCGGCTGAACAGCGGGACCAGACCGATCAGCAGTGCCAGGGCGCCGGTGCCGACGTGGCTCCAGACATTGAGGTGGTGAGGATCCATGGTCAGCCCCTCCGTTCCGCCGCCTTGGCCGCGTCCCACAGCCCGTCCATCTCGGCCAGATCGGACTGCTCCGGCGTCCGCCCGTCCCTGGCCAGTTCCGCCTCGATGAAGTCGAAGCGACGGACGAACTTGGCGTTGGTGCCGCGTAGCGCATCCTCGGGCTCCACACCCAGCTTGCGGGCCAGGTTGGCGACGACGAACAGCAGGTCGCCCATCTCCTCGCGCGCCTTGTCGAGATCGCCGGCGGCGATCTCGGCCCGCAGCTCGGCGACCTCCTCGTCCAGCTTGTCGAAGACCTCGTCCGTGCTGGGCCAGTCGAAGCCCACCCGCGCCGCCCGCTTCGTCAGCTTCGCCGCCCGGTGCAGGGCCGGCAGCCCCAAGGGTACGTCGTCCAGCACGCCATGCTGGGCCTTTCCCGCCCGCTCGGCGGCCTTGATGTCCTCCCAGCGCAGCTTCTGGGCCGGGCCGTCGGGTTTGGACTCTTCATCTCCGAAGACATGGGGGTGGCGGCGGATCAGCTTGTCGCACATCGCCTCGGCCACATCGTCGAAGGCGAACAGGCCCTGTTCCTCGGCCATCCGGGCGTGGAAGACGACCTGGAACAGCAGGTCGCCCAGCTCGCCCTTCAGCTCGCCCATGTCGCCTCGGTCGATGGCGTCGGCGACCTCATAGGCCTCCTCGATCGTGTAGGGGGCGATGGTGGCGAAGGTCTGCTCCACGTCCCACGGGCAGCCACCGTCGGGGTCGCGCAGGCGAACCATGACGTCCTTCAGCCGGTCGATGGGCGTCATGCGGCATCCCTTTCAGCCAGGCCTGCCCGGACCTCCGCATGGCGCGCGGCAGTCAGCGGGTAGGCCCTCAGCACCACCGCCGACAGCACCAGAAGCACGGTCGGCACCGCCAGGAACAGCAGGGTCAGCGTCATCAGGGCGATCGGCGTATTGACCGCTCCGACCGCCTGATCGAACCCGACCCAGCCCAGGATGATCAGCACGCCCACGCTGATGGCATATCCCAGCTTGGTCGTCAGGCTGAGGAAGCTGAACAGCAGTCCCATCCGGTCCTCGCCCGTCTCCAGCCGCACCTCGTCGGCCACGTCCGCCATCATCGCTCGCGTCAACAAGAGGCCCGCCGCATAGGGCAGTCCCGCGATGAACAGGCCGATCGACGTGACCGTGAAGTTCCCGGCGGGCAGAAATCCTACCAGCCCGTACAGGACGGCGAACGCGATCGAGGCGATCTGCAACGCTCGGTCCTTGCCGACCCGGACGGCCAGTCCGCTCCAGAACGGGGCGGCGATCAGGCCGGCCACGAAATATAGCACCATGAAGATCTGGCTCTGGCCCCGATCGAAGCCCTTGATGCTCTCGAAATAGAAGAACAGCAGCGCTCCGGTGATTCCCGGCGCGATCCCCAGGAACAGGTCGCACCACAGCACCTTCCTGACCACGGGCCGCACGATCAGGGCGATCCAGGCCTTCAGCGCGCCATGGGTCTCGCCTCGCGCCACCTGGGGTTCAGGAGCCAGCATGACAGCGGCGATCAGGGTGACCGGCAGGCTGATCAGGATGAACAGCCCCATCGCCCGCACCCCGTCCTCATAGGTGCCCCAGCCGGCCTGAAGCACGATGGTCGGGATGAACAGGGCGATCAGGACGCCGACGATATTGGCCGACTGCCACCAGCCGTACAGACGACTGCGCTCGTCATACTGCGGCGCCAGCACGGCGCCCCAGGCCAGCTGCGCCAGGGTGGTGATCGAAAAGCCGAAGTAGAGCACGAGCAGCCAGACGAACAGGTATCCGAACCCGGCCCCTGGCTTCACATAGAAGATGAACCACACCGCCAGCATCAGGATCGGCGTGCCCGCCGCCAGCCAGGTCCGATACGGCCCGAACCGGCTCTTCGTCCGGTCCATGCCCCAGCCGACGACTGGATCGAAGAAGATGTCGATGCAGCGGACCAGCAGAAACGCCAGCCCCACCGCCGCCAGGTCCAGCCCGACATACTGGCTGTAGAAGGCGGGCAGGCTGACCGCCAGCGGCAGGCCGATCGCCGCATAGGGTAGGCACGGACCGGAAAAGGCGGCCAGCACCAGATTGGAACGGCGTGGGGCGGGCGAGGCGTCGTGCATCCGGCGATCCTGGGCGCGCCGCAGGCTGAGTCGGCGCAGACCGACAATGCCAGACTTGATCCTGTCAGGAGAGGGGCCTTGCGTCCGCCACAACCGTCAGGCTTCCTCCCGATCATGCTTCGGGGCGTGTTCATTCTGATCTGGGCCAGCGTGTTGGCTTTGGCGGGTTGGCCCGGCGCGGCGTCGGCGCAAACCGACGACCCCTGTCAGGCAGGTCGCGACCAGTGGGCGGGGCAGGCGTTCGCCAATGCCATCTCTGAATACTCGCTCGAATGGTCACCGTTCGGCACGACCGAATGGGGCTGGGTCACCTATGTGCCGTTGCTCCAAAAGGAGATCAGCACCGACTGCGATGCCGATACGCCCGCCTTCGCCGCCGCCCTGGCAGGGTTTCAGGCGCGTTATGCCCTGACCGCGACGGGCGTCTTCGATCAGGCGACCTTCCTGACGCTCAAAGGCGTGCTGCAGGAGCGTCGACCGTTCGTCATGGCCCGCGTCCGCGACGAATGCCCGGATCCGCCGCCGATCCGGGAGCTCGGCTATCTGGTCGAGTCCGAGGAACACGCCGACCGCCTGACCCGCCTGCTGCGTCGCGACGTGCTGGACGCCTATCGCCGCATGGTCGCCGCCGCCCGCGCCGAGGTCCCCGAGGTCCGGAACGACCCCGAACTGCTGCAGATCTTTTCCGGCTTCCGCGATCCGGCGGCGGACGCGGCCCGCTGTGCGGCCGAACGAAACTGTGACGGCCTGCGCCGCGCCGCCTGTTCGCCTCACCGGACCGGCACGGCGGTCGATCTGTATTTGGGCGAACTGCTGGGCATGGGGGTCGATTCCACCAACCCCGCCAGCCGTTTGCACATGACCCAGCAGCCGACCTATCGCTGGCTGGTCCGCAACGCCGGGCGGTTCGGCTTCGTGCCCTACATCTTCGAGCCGTGGCACTGGGAATACACCGGGCCGACGACGTCCTACGGCACGCCGTGAGGGCGCTCACCGAGGGTGAGCGGCGGCTGATCCGCGGCCAGTTCGGCGATGCGGTCGCGCTGGACCCCGTGCGGCTGATGGGCACACCCTGGCCGTTCGACCGCGCCGTCGTGCCGGGTCGCTGGTTCGGGCGGGACTGGGTGCTGTGGCCGGGCCGCGCCCTGCCGGAGGACTTCGCTATCGCCCCGCTGTCGCTTCAGGCGGTCCTGATTCACGAGATGGTCCACGTCTGGCAGGCGCAATCCGGGGTGAACCTGCTGACTGGCAAGCTGAAGGCGGGCGACGGCCCTTCCGCCTATGGCTACCCGGCCGCGCTGTGCGGGTGGGAAGCTTTGAACATCGAACAGCAGGCGATGGCGATCGAGCATCGGTTCAAGGCGGCGCGGGGGCTTCGGGTGCCCGCTGATGCCGATCACTACGCGAGCGTCTGTCCGATCGGCGTATCGAATTCGGCCTGAGAGGGCTTGCGCTGAATGAAGTGCGCGCTACATCCGCTACTGCAGTTGTTGCAGAAATGCGAAACCCTTTTCAGGAGCGACCCATGACCAAGGTGCTGGTTCTCTATCATTCGACCTATGGCCACATCGAGCAGATGGCCGAGGCCGTGGCCGAAGGCGCGGGCTCGGTCGAGGGCGTGACCGTCGATATCCGCCGCGTTCAGGAAACCGTGCCCGAGGAACTGGCGATCCAGTCCCACTACAAGCTGGACCAGAAGGCCCCTCTGGCCAATGTCAACGAGCTGGAGAACTACGACGCCATCATCGTCGGCGCGGGCACCCGCTTCGGCACGGCGGCGGGTCAGATGCGGAACTTCTGGGACCAGACCGGCGGCGTGTGGTTCCAGGGCAAGCTGGTCGGCAAGGTCGGCGGGGCCTTCACCTCGTCCGCGACGCAGCACGGCGGTAACGAGACGACCCTGATCGGCCTGATGCAGACCCTGCTGCACCACGGCATGGTCGTGGCCGGACTGCCCTATGCCTTCCAGGGCCAGATGACGCTGGAAGAAATCTCTGGCGGCTCGCCCTATGGCGCGACGACCATCACGGGCGGCGACGGCTCGCGCCAGCCCAGCGCCAACGAACTGGCCGGTGCCCGTCACCAGGGCGAGTACATCGCCAAGCTGGCCAAGAAACTGACCGCCTGATCCATGCGCCAGCCGGCGGTCTTCTTCGGGCACGGTTCTCCCATGAACGCCCTGGGCGGTCCGCATGCGGACGCCTGGCGTGCCGTGGGTCGCGACCTGGGCAAGCCCGCCGGCATGGTCATGGTCTCGGCCCATTGGGAGACTCGCGGGCTTGGCGTGACAGCGCAGGAACGCCCTGAGACGATCCACGACTTCGGCAACTTCGGACCGGAACTGCACGCCATGCAGTATCCGGCACCGGGGTCGCCGACCCTGGCCGCACGCGTCGCTCACCTGGCCGGAGCCCAGGCGGTCGAGGCCTGGGGTCTGGATCACGGCACCTGGTCGGTGCTGGCCCACGTCTGGCCGCACGCCGACGTGCCGATCGTGCAGCTGTCGCTGAACCGCGACCTGGATGCGCGGGGTCACTATGAGCTTGCGAAACGACTGCAGCCGCTGCGTGACGAGGGCATCGTCATCGCGGGCAGTGGCGACTTCGTGCACAACCTGCGAACGTGGAAGCGGGACGGCGGCGACGCCTATCCCTGGGCGACCAGCTTCAACGCGGCGGTCAAATCGGCGCTGGAGCGCGGCGATCACGACGCCCTGATCGACTGGGTCGGCCTGGCCGAGGATGCCCAGCTCAGCGTCCCGACCGACGAACACTACCTGCCGCTGCTGTATGTCGCCGCGCAGCAGGAGCCGGGCGATAGCGTCGCCTTCTTCAATGACGTGATCGACGGCGGGTCGATCTCTATGACGGGCGTCCGGATCGGCTAGGCGGCTTCCGCCAGATCGACCAGCGACTGGATGGCGACATAGTCGGTCTTGCCGGTGCCGAGGACGGGCAGGTCGCGGACCTTGACGATCTTCTTGGGGACAGCCAGCTCCGGCGCGCCGTGTTCGCGGGCCCAGTCGGCGATCTGCTTGACGTCGGCGTCCTTGCGCTCGGTGACCAGGACCAGCTTCTCGCCCTTCCGGCTGTCGGCGACCGAGATGACCGCGTGGCGAACGTCGGGCCAGACGGCCTGGACCAGGCCCTCGACGGCGCTCAGCGAAACCATCTCGCCGCCGATCTTGGCGAACCGCTTCACCCGACCCAGGATGGCGATGTAGCCGTCCTCGTCCAGATCGACGATGTCGCCGGTGTCGTGCCATCCTCCGTCCAGCGGCTCGATCTGGGTCGGATCCTCCGGCTTCATGTAGCCGGCCATGACGTTGGGGCCGCGCAGATACAGTCGGCCGCCTTCGGTGATGCCCTCGACCGGCTCGACGCGCGCCTCCATGCCCGGCAGCAGCTGACCGACTGTGCCGGGGCGGTTGCGGTCGGGGTGGTTCACCGCGACCACGGGCGCGGCCTCGGTCGCGCCATAGCCTTCCAGCAGTTTCACGCCGCCGAACTTGGTGTTGAACAGGTGGTGCGTCTCGTCCCGGACCCGCTCGGCCCCCGCGACCACGAACTGCAGCGTGCGGAAGTCGTCGGGCGAGGCGACGCGGGCCCACTGGTTCAGGAAGGTGTCGGTGGCGAACAGGATCGAGGCCTTCACCTCGGCCAGCAGCGCGACGATCTGCTTGCCGTGCAGA
Source organism: Brevundimonas sp. P2_A6 (assembly GCF_056404975.1). Lineage (NCBI taxonomy): Bacteria > Pseudomonadati > Pseudomonadota > Alphaproteobacteria > Caulobacterales > Caulobacteraceae > Brevundimonas > Brevundimonas sp. P2_A6. The sequence continues at coordinate 738,304 of NZ_JBFUCZ010000001.1, forward strand.
GGGGAGGGGTACTGGAACGCCTTCATCCCATTCAGCAGGGGCAGGATGACCCCGCCGGTCAGGCCGAAGCAGTGGAAGGTCGGCAGCGGGTTGAACATCACCCAGTTGGGATCCAGCGCGATGTGGCTCGCCACCTGACGGGCATTGGCGACCAGGTTCTTCTGGCTGAGCAGAACGCCCTTGGGCGCGCCGAAGCTGCCGGAGGTGAACAGGACGACGCCGGGGTCGTCGGGTTTCGTCGCCACCCGGAAGCGGCTGGGCATCAGGCCCGCCATCAGGCCAAACAGCTTGTCCGACAGACCGATGGTCTCGCGTACGTCGTCCAGCCAGACGAGGGTGGCGACGGTGGACAGGTCCTCGATCAGGTCCTCAATCTTGGCCTGTTCGACAAAGCGGCGGGCGCACAGGATGCGCTTGACGCCCGCGGCCTGGATCGCCGCCTTGATGTTCCGTTCCCCGGCCGTGAAGTTCAGCATGACCGGCACGCGACCGAAGGCGTGCAGGCCGAAGAAGGTGACGACCACGCCCATGGAGGCGGGCAGCAGGATGCCGACGCGCTCGGCCGGCTGCGTCATCGCCGCGATCTTGCGCCCCAGGACGAAGGCGGCGCGGATCAGCCCGGTATAGGTCAGGGGCTTTCGATCCTGATCCTCCACGATCTCCTTGTCGCCGTAACGGGCGCGCGCGGCGATCAGGGCGTCGAAGAGGGACTCTTCGCCCGCGGATGGATCAAGACCTGGCCGTAGCACGCATATCCTCCGGGAGGCTTGTGGACGCCCCCTCGCTGACTGGGCGGTCAAACTAGTTAAGCCCGGCGGCAATGAAAAGATGCGTTACGCTGCGTGAGCCTGGACGCCGCGTCACAGGGCGTGACTTGCCATCCGGGCACGGAAAGACGACATACCGGCCTGTCCTCCCTGGAGCCCGGCCCGCCTCGATGGTCACCCTCATCGACACCCTGGTGCGTTCGCCCGCCGAACTGCGTCACCCGGAAAAGCAGAACCGGCCTGAGACGGCGGTGCTGCGCAAGCCCGACTGGCTGAGGGTCAAGGCTCCCGGTTCCGGCCAGTACAATGCGACAAAGGAGATCGTCCGGTCCAAGGGGCTGGTCACGGTCTGCGAAGAGGCGGCCTGTCCGAACATCGGGGAGTGCTGGAGCCAGAAGCACGCCACCCTGATGATCATGGGCGACACCTGCACGCGGGCCTGCGCCTTCTGCAACGTCAAGACGGGCCTGCCCCAGGCGCTGGACCCGGAAGAACCCGCCAAGGTCGGACTGGCCGTCGCGCAGCTCGGTCTGAACCACGTCGTCATCACCTCGGTCGATCGTGACGATGTGGCGGACGGCGGCGCGGCCCATTTCGCCGAGGTCGTGCGCCAGATCCGGCTGCAGGCCCCGGCCACGACCATCGAGATCCTGACACCCGATTTCCTGCGCAAGGACGGCGCGGCCGAGGTGATGATCGATGCCAAGCCCGACGTGTTCAACCACAACCTGGAAACCGTGCCGCGGCTGTATCTGAAGATCCGGCCCGGCGCCCGCTACTTCCACTCCCTGCGGCTGTTGCAGCAGGTCAAGGAGCGCGACCCGAACCAGTTCACCAAGTCCGGCATCATGGTCGGTCTGGGCGAAACGAAGGAGGAGGTCATGCAGGTGATGGACGACATGCGGTCGGCCGGCGTCGACTTCATCACCATCGGCCAGTACCTCCAGCCCACCCGCAAGCACGCCGCCATCGACCGGTTCGTGACGCCGGAAGAGTTCAAGGCCTATGAGGCGATCGCCCGGGCCAAGGGCTTCCTGATGGTGTCGGCCAGCCCTCTGACCCGATCGTCGCACCACGCCGGCGACGACTTCGCCCGGCTTAAGGCGGCGCGTCTTAGCCAGACCGGACGCTGACGCCCGCTTGGCCATCCATCGCGTCACCCGATATCTGCCCTACACCCCCGCCCAGCTCGCCGAGCTGGTCGCGGACGTGGAGGCCTATCCGCGTTTCGTGAAGTGGGTGACCTCGATGCGGGTGTGGAACCGCCGCGAGGAGGCTCCGGGCGTCGACCTGCTGGATGCCGAGGCGTCGGTGGGCTTCTCGTTCCTGAAGGAGCGGTTCTCGACCTGGGTGCGGCATGACCGAAACGCGCCGCTGGTCGAGGTCGGTCTTTTGCGCGGGCCGTTCCGGCACCTGAAGAACCGCTGGGAGTTCCATGAGGACCCCAAGGGCACGCGGCTGGAGTTCATGATCGATTTCGCCTTCAAATCGCCGCTGCTGAACGCCGCGCTCCAGGCGAACTTCGAGCGGGCGGTGTCCATGCTGATCGGATCGTTCGAGGCGGAGGCCGCGCGGCGGTTCGGGTCGAAGCCGTGACCGCCTTCGACTTCGACGCCGTCGTGGTGGGGGCCGGGGCCGTGGGCCTGGCCTGCGGGCGGGCGCTGTCGAAGCGGGGGCTGAGCGTGCTTGTCCTCGAGAAGGAGCCGCACATCGGCCAGGGCGTGTCCTCGCGGAACTCCGAGGTCATCCACGGCGGGCTCTACTACCCGACCGGGTCGCTGAAGGCGCGATTCTGCGTCGAGGGACGGCGGGCGCTGTATGCCTATCTGGACAGCCACAAGATCGACCATCGCAAATGCGGCAAGCTGGTCGTGGCCACGCAAGGCGACGAGGTCGGCCTGATCGAAGCCATATTTCAGCAGGCGACGATCAACGGCGTCGAGGGTCTGGAGCATCTGAGCGGCGAACAGGCCCGGGCGATGGAGCCGGCGCTGAACGCCCACGCCGCCATCCTGTCGCCCGAGAGCGGCATCTTCGCCAGCCACGACTACATGCTGTCGCTGCAGGGCGAGATCGAGGACGCGGGCGGATCGGTCGTGGTCTCCACCCCGTTCGAACGGGCCGAGCCTCTGCCGGGCGGCGGATTTCGGATCAAGGCCGGCGGGGAGGGCGGCACGACCCTGACCACCCGTCTGCTGGTCACCGCGCCGGGGCTGTCGTCGCAGGACGTGGCGGTACGGATCGAGGGCTTTCCGGCCGACCGCATTCCGGCGGGCCATTTCGGCAAGGGCGTCTACTTCCGGCTGACGGGCAAGGCGCCGTTCGACCGGCTGATCTATCCGCCGCCCATCGCGGGCGCGCTGGGCACCCACTATCGTAAGGACCTGGGCGGGCAGGCGGTGTTCGGGCCTGACCTGGCGTATGTCGAGACCGAGGACTATTCCGTGGATCCGGCGAAGGCCGCGGGGTTCGCGACCTACATCCGCCGCTTCTGGCCGGGCCTGCCGGACGGCGCGCTGACGCCCGACTATGCGGGCATCCGGCCGAAGCTGCATGGGCTGGGCGAGCACCAGCCGGACTTCCAGCTGGACGGGGTCGAGGTACACGGTCTGCCGGGTCTGATGGCGCTGTTCGGAATCGAGAGCCCCGGCCTGACCAGTTCGCTGGCGATCGGAGAGGCCGTGGCCGACCGGCTGCTGGCTTAGATCAGAGCCGCGGTCGGCAGGCCAGCGGACCATTCCTTGAAGCTGGCCCGCGTCGGAGGCGTCAGGTCGGGCCGCGCCAGTTCGACGATCAACGGGCTTAGCTCGGACGGGTGCGGCAGCGTCTGCGGGTCCTCGCCGGGGAAGGCCTGGGCGCGCATCTGGGTTCGCATTCGGCCGGGGTCCAGCACGCTGACACGGATGGGGGTGCTCTCGATCTCGTCGCCCCAGGCCAGCATCATGGCCTCGGCGCCCGCCTTTGTCGCGGCGTACAGGCCCCAGAAGGCCTTGGGATCACGGGCCAGGCTGGTGGTCAGGTGGATGACGCGGGCGGCGTCGGAGCCGCGCAGCAGCGGCTCCAGCGAGCGGATCAGGCGATAGGTGGCGGTGAAGTTGGTCTTCTCGATCTTGGCGAAACCGCGTGGATCGATGTGACTGACCGGCGTCAGGCCCTGAGCACCCAGGGTCGCGGCCACATTGACCCAGATGTCCAGCTTTCCGAAGCGGCCGAAGATGGCTCCGCCCAGCCGGTCGATGCCGCCGCCATCGACCAGATCGAACGGCACAAGGGTCGCGTGACGGCCGGTAGCGGCATAGATGGCGTCGTCCAGTTCCTCCAGGCCGCCTTGCGTCCGGGCCGTGGCGACCACATGAGCCCCCGCGACGGCCAGCGCCAGGGCGGCCTGATAGCCGATGCCGCGCGACGCCCCCACGACGAGGGCGATGCGGTCATCCAGGGGAAGGGCGTCGGTGTTCATGCGGCCTGATAGCGCGAGGGTTCGCTCAGCGCCAAGCGGCTAATCGACCAGACCTGGGGCCGGCTGCCACAGGCTGAGGCTGACGCCCTGGTCGTCGCGGACGACGGCGGACAGGCCGGTTTCGCTTTGGGCGGGAATGGATGCGCGACCGCCCAGCGCGTTGACCCGGGCGCACATCGCCTGGATGTCGGCGACGTGGATATAGAGGTTGGGGAAGTCCTTGCGCTCACCCTTGCGCAGGCCGAACGGCACCTCGCCCGGCGCGCCGGTCGACAGCACATGAGCATAGGTGACGTGGGAGTTGGCCTCCTCGAAGACCCACCCCAGAAGCGCCGAATAGAAGGCCTTTGCCTTTTCCAGATCGGGCACGTCGATGGTGAAGTAACCAAGGCGGTTGGTCACGCCGTCACCAACAGCGACAGCTGGCGGCCGATGGCGTCGCGGCCGCCTTCCTCGATTTCGCGGTCCACCAGGCGGGTCGGATAGTCGCCGGTGAAATAGTGGTCGGTGAACTGGGGGGCCGTGTCGTTTCGGCCCGCCTCGCCCATGGCCTTGTAGAGGCCATCGACGGACAGGAAGCCGAGGCTGTCGACCTCGAGCAGTTCGCGCATCTCGTCCATGGTCTTGTTGGCAGCGATCAGCTGGTCCCGCTCCGGCATGTCGATGCCGTAGAAGTCTGGCCACAGGATCGGCGGGCTGGCCGAGCGAAGATGGACCTCCTTGGCGCCCGCCGCCCGGACGGCGCGAACCAGCTTGACCGAGGTGGTGCCGCGCACGATGGAGTCGTCGATCAGGACGACGCGCTTGCCCTCGATCACCGCGCGGTTGGGGCTGTGTTTCATGGCCACGCCCTTCTGGCGGGCGCCCTGGCTGGGCTGGATGAAGGTGCGGCCCAGATAGTGGCTGCGGATGATGCCCATTTCGTAGGGGATGCCGCTGGCCTGTGAATAGCCGAGGGCGGCGGGGACACCGCTGTCAGGGACCGGCACGACGACGTCGGCGTCGATCGGAAACTCGCGCGCCAGACCCTCACCCATGCGCTTCCGGACGCCATAGACCGAGCGGCCGTTCACGACGCTGTCGGGGCGGCTGAAGTAGACGTATTCGAACAGGCAGGGCCGGGCGGCTCGCGCCGGGAAGGGCTTCAGCGAGCGCAGGCCCTCGTGGTCGATCACGATGACCTCGCCATGCTCGACGTCACGCACGAAGGTCGCGCCCATGGTGTCCAGCGCGCAGGTCTCGGACGCCAGAACCCAGGCGTCGCCGAGCTGACCCAGGACCAGCGGCCGGATACCCAGCGGATCGCGGGCCCCGATCATCTTGGTGCGGGTCTGGGCGACCAGGGCATAGCCGCCCTCGATCCGGGCCAGGGCATCGATGAAGCGATCGACGATCTTGGCTTTCCGTGAGCGGGCGATCAGATGCAGGATGACTTCGGAATCCGAGGTCGACTGGAAGATCGAGCCCTCGCCGACCAGCTGGTTCCGCAGGAAATGGAAGTTGGTCAGGTTGCCGTTGTGGCCGATGGCGATGCCGCCCTGATCCAGGTCGGCGAACATCGGCTGGATGTTGCGCAGGAAGCTGCCGCCTGCGGTGGAATAGCGGGTGTGGCCGACCGCCGCCGTGCCGGGCATGCGCTCGGGCAGGTCGGTGCCGCCGAACGCCTCGCCCACATGGCCCATGTGACGCTCGGTGTGGAAGCGGGTCTGGTTGACCGAGGCGATGCCGCAGGCTTCCTGACCACGATGCTGCAGGGCATGCAGGCCCAGGGCGACGATGCCGGACGCCTCGTCGGCGGGGGCCCCCCAGACGCCGCAGACGCCGCATTCCAGGCGCGGATGATCGTCATCGGCGTCGCGGAAATGCTCCCGGTGCACGACCGGAGGCTGGATGATGTGGCTCAGGCTGCGCATCGACGGGGCTCCGATGACAGGCGAAAATCTAACTAGGGGGCGGCAGGGCGCGAGGTAGGCTGCGATTGGGTCGGGGGCAAGGCGTTATCGTCCGAAAATCCTCGGCGGACGGAGGAATCTACGACCGGGCTGATCGCGTCGGCACCGCGACCGATTCCGGGCAGGATGATCTGGATGGCACGGGCGGCCCCGGCGCTGACGGGACGCAGGGTCGCCTCGCTGAGCCATTTCGGCGTTTTTTCGCCCGGCATGGCGGCGACGATGACCAGATGGATGGCGCCCAGCAGGACCAGCGAGCGACCCGCCCCGACCAGGATGCCGAGCAGCCGGTCGATACCGCCCAGCGTCGGGTGCGCCTGGGCGCGCTTGGACAGGATCGAGCCGAACACGCGGATGCCGAAATAGACCATCAAGAAGGAGACGACGGCGGCGAAGATCGATCCCGCCCAGTCCGGGTTCACCAGGGCGCGGCCGATCGGCGCAGTCAGCGGCAGGGCGACCAGGGCCAGGAAGGCGGCCAGGACGAAGCTGAGCAGGGTGATGATCTCGCGCGTGCCACCGCGCACCCACCCGGCGGCGGCCGAGGCGAGGATCACAAGGATGGCGAAGGCGTCGAACCCGGTCACGCGGCCTCAATAGCTGTTCTGCGAGATTCGTTCGACGGCTTCCGTCAACCGACTGATTCCCGTGATCGCGACGCCACCGCCCTTGACGGCCAAGGGCGGCGACAGGGCCTGGTCGAAGCCGAGCTTCTGAGCCTCGCGCAGGCGGGCCTCGGCGCGGCCGACCGCGCGGACCTCGCCCGACAGGCTGATCTCGCCGAAGACGATGCAGCCCTGGGGCAGCGGCATGTCGGTGATCGAGGAAATCAGGGCGGCGGCCGCGGCCAGGTCGGCGGCAGGTTCGTTGATGCGCAGGCCACCGGCGACGTTCAGATAGACGTCCTGGTCGCCGAACCCGAGCCCGCATCGCGCCTCCAGCACGGCCAGAACCATGGCCAGCCGGCCGGTCTCCCACCCGATCACGGCGCGGCGCGGCGTGCCATAGGCGGACTTGGACACCAGGGCCTGGATCTCGACCAGGACGGGGCGCGACCCCTCGATCCCGGCGAAAACGGCGGCGCCCGGCGCGCGGTCCTTGCCCTCGCCGAGGAAGAGGGCGGAGGGATTGGCGACTTCGCGCAGGCCCGTATCGCCCATCTCGAACACGCCGATCTCGTCGGTGGCGCCGAAGCGGTTCTTGCCGGCGCGCAGGATGCGGAACGGATAGCCGCGCTCACCCTCGAAGCTCAGGACCGCATCGACCATGTGTTCGACGACGCGGGGTCCGGCGACCTGGCCGTCCTTGGTGACGTGGCCGACCAGGACGACGGCCGGGCCGCCGGCCTTGGCCAGGCGGACCAGTTCGCCGGCGCAGGCCCGCACCTGGGTGACCGAGCCCGGTCCGGCCTCATGCGCGTCCGACCACAGGGTCTGGATCGAATCGACGATGACGATGTCGAACTTTTCGCGCTTCAGGGTGCCGAGGATGTCGCGCAGCGCCGTGGCGGAGGCTAGCGCCACGGGGGCCTTTTCCAGACCCATACGCCGGGCGCGGGCGCGGATCTGTTCGATCGCCTCCTCGCCCGAGATATAGGCCACGCGCGCTCCGGCGAGCGCCGCGCGACCGGCGACGTCCAGCAGCAGGGTGGACTTGCCGACACCGGGATCGCCACTGAGCAGGATGGCCGAGCCGGGGACCACCCCGCCGCCGCAGACGCGGTCGAACTCGGTCACGCCGGTGATGATGCGCGCAGGCTCGGCCGTCTCGGACAGCAACGACTCGAACTGCAGGCCGCGCGCCCGGGCGGTGGAGGCAGGCTTCAGCGCCCCTGGCGGGGCGGACCGGCCCTCCTCGACGATGGTGTTCCAGCTGTTGCAGGCATTGCACTGCCCCGCCCACTTGCCGTGGACCGCCCCACAGGACTGACAGACATAGATCGCACCGTCTTTGGCCATGCGGTTGGCTTACAGGAGTCGCGCGGTTCGGGGCAGGGGGCAGGTCCGGGCCTGCGTCCGATTCTGACGTGGGTCGGAGCGGGCTGCGCTCTTAGCCGCGAAACAGAAGCGACCCGTCGCCGTAGGAATAGAAGCGAAAGCCATCCGCGATCGCGTGAGCATAGGCGGCCCTCATGGTGTCGAGGCCCGCGAAGGCGCTGACCAGCATGAACAGGGTCGATTTGGGCAGGTGGAAGTTGGTCATCAGGACGTCGACGGCGCGAAAAGCATAGCCGGGCGTGATGAAGATGGCCGTGTCGCCATGGAAGGGGCGGATCTCGCCGTCTGGCGTCGTGGCCGACTCCAGCAGGCGCAGCGACGTGGTGCCGACGCAGACGATGCGGCCGCCCCTCGCGTGGACCGCGTTGAGGGCGCCGGCGGTCTCTGAGGACACCTCGCCCCATTCGGAGTGCATCCTGTGCTCCGAAGTGTCGTCCGCCTTGACCGGCAGGAAGGTCCCGGCCCCGACGTGCAGCGTCACGCCGTGGGTTGTGACACCCTTGGCCCGGATGGCGTCCAGCAGGCGCGGGGTGAAGTGAAGACCCGCTGTGGGCGCGGCGACGGAGCCATCGTGCTCGGCGAAGACCGTCTGGTAGTCCGACCGGTCGCGGTCGTCCTCGGGGCGTTTGGCGGCGATGTAGGGCGGCAGGGGCATGACGCCGACATCGCGGATGGCGTCGTCGAGCGCGGGGCCGGCGAGGTCGAACGTCAGCGTGATCAGGCCGTCGTCGTGCTTGTCTCGAACCGTCGCGTCGAGGCGGCCGAGGTCGCAGGCGGCATCGCCTTGGGCTCCGAAGCGAATCCTGTCGCCGGGTTTGATGCGCTTGCCCGGCTTCATGAAGGCGGACCAGACGTCAGGGGCGTCGCGGTGGTGGAGGGTGGCCTCGACCTCGACGGTCAGGGTCTCTCCTTCGGCCCCGATGCGGGTGCGGACGCCCGACAGGCGGGCGGGGATCACGCGGGTGTCGTTGAAGACCAGGGCGTCGCCGGGGCGCAGGAAGTCGGGCAGGTCGGAGATGACGTGGTCGGCGAGGCCGCCGTCCTTGACCACCAGCAGCCGGGCGCTGTCGCGCGGATCGGCGGGCCGCAGGGCGATGCGGTCCTCGGGCAGGTCGAAGTCGAAGTCGGCGGTCTTCATGGTCGGCGCGAATGGCCATCTGCGCGACCGAAGGTCAAGCGTCGGAGCGAGAACCGAAACGTCGGCTGCACATTAGCCCAGGATGCGTATCCTCGATTACCTTCCCCCCGTCCTCATCGGCGCCGTCGCCAGCGCCCGGTCCATGACGCCGATGGCGGCGCTGGCGGGCGCCCATGTCCTTCACCGCGAGACGCCGGGCCGGCTGGTGCTGCTCGGCAAGCCGCTGTTCACCGCGGGGGCCCTGGCGATGGGCGCGGGAGAGCTGTTAGGCGACAAGATGAAGTCGGCCCCGGATCGGACGGTGTTCCTGGGTCTGCTGGCGCGCGTCTGCAGCGCGGGCATCGCGGGCGCCGCGCTGGCCCCGCGCGGGCGGGAGCGGCAGGGAGCTGCCCTGGCGATCGGGACGGCCGTGCCGATGGCCTACGTGACCCTTTCGGCGCGCAAGCGGGCGATGCGAGAAATCGGCCAGACCCGGAGCGGGCTGGTCGAGGATGTGCTGATCGTCGCGGCGGGCGTGGGCGTCGTCGCCTGGGCGCTTGGTCGCCGCTGACAGGCTTTGCGTTGACCTGACCTGTCGCAGGCGGCAAACCCGCGCCCATGCTGCAGAACCTCGAAACCCTGGCGCGCGAAGCCAAGTCCTGGCCCTTTGAACAGGCGCGAGCCCTGCTCGACCACGTGCTGAAGAAGCGTCTGTCGGATGCGGAGCGGGATGCGGCGAAACTGCTGATCGACGCCGGCAAGGCGGACGAGGCACTGGCGACGTTCGAGGCCCTGCAGAAGCCCGTGGTGCTGGAGACGGGTTATGGCCCGTCCGGCTTGCCGCACATGGGCACCTTCGGCGAGGTGGCGCGCACGACGATGGTGCGCAACGCCTTTCGGGCCCTGACCGGCGACCACTGGCCGACGCGGCTGATCGCGTTTTCGGACGATATGGACGGTCTGCGGAAGGTGCCCGAAGGGGTGCCGAACCCCCAGATGCTGGCCGGGGACCTGCATCTGTCGCTGACGCGGGTGCGCGATCCGTTCGGGACGCACGACAGCTTCGGGGCGCACAACAACGCGCGTCTGCGGGCGTTTCTGGACAGCTTCGGCTTCGACTACGAGTTCATGTCCTCGACCGAGACCTACAGGTCGGGGCGGTTCGACGCGGTGCTTCTGCGGCTGCTGGAGCGGTTCGACGCGGTGCAGGCGATCATGCTGCCGACCCTGGGACCGGAGCGGCGCGAGACCTATTCGCCCTTCCTGCCCGTCAGTCCGATCACCGGCCACGTCCTGCAGGTGCCGACGCTGGAGCGTAACGTCGAGGAGGGGACCATCGTCTTCGACGACCCGGCGGGCGGCCGCACCGAACTGCCGGTCACGGGCGGCCATGTGAAGCTGCAGTGGAAGCCGGACTGGGCCATGCGCTGGACCGCGCTGGACATCGACTACGAGATGTCGGGCAAGGACCTGATCGAGAGCGTGCGCGAGTCGTCCAAGGTGTGTCGTGCGCTGGGTGGCGTGCCGCCGGAGGGGTTCAACTACGAGCTCTTCCTGGACGTCGAGGGCAAGAAGATCTCCAAGTCCAAGGGCAACGGCCTGACGATGGAGCAGTGGCTGCGCTACGGCACGCCGGAGAGCCTGAGCTGGTACATGTTCCAGTCGCCCAAGTCGGCCAAGAGCCTGCATTTCAATGTCATTCCCCGCGCGATCGACGACTATCTGGGGGCCATCGACGCCTATCGGACGCAGGAGCCGGCGAAGCGGATCGACAACGCCGTCTGGTCGATCCATGCGGGTGCGCCGCCCGAGGTCGCATCGCCGGTGTCGTTCGCCCTGCTGCTGAACCTGGTCGGCGTGGCCAATGCGTCGAACAAGAGCCAGCTGTGGGCCTATTTCGCCAAGTATCTGCCTGACGCGACGCCGCAGAACGAGCCGGTGCTGGACGGGCTGATGGACCGGGCGCTGAACTACTACGAGGACTTCGTGAAGCCGACGAAGTCCTATCGCCTGCCCGACGACAAGGAGAAGGCGGCGCTGCTCGATCTGGCCGCGCGGCTGAAGGCGCTGCCGGCCGACACGACCGACGGCGAACTGATCCAGGGCGAGGTCTATGCCGTGGGCAAGGAACACGCGTTCGAACCGCTGCGGGGCTGGTTCGGGGCGCTTTACGAGGTGCTGCTGGGGGCGTCGCAAGGGCCGCGGTTCGGCTCGTTCGCGGCGATCTATGGCTTGCCGCAGACGATCGCCCTGATCGAGGCGGGGGCCAACGGCGAGCTGGTGAACTAGGTCGGGCCAACTCTTCCGGGCTCAAGCAGCGAGGCTCCGCGAGCCGAGCGGTAGCCCCCTACAAACATGAACCGAAAATAACGGTGAAGCTGGGGGAGCCTTCAGCTTGGCTGGCGCATTATGCATGACATCGACCAACCTCGATGAATGGAGAGAGCCATGTCGAAGATCATGAACACTACCCTGGCCACCGCCGCCGCCCTGGCGGCCCTGGTCACCGCGGCGCCGATGACCGCGTCTGCGCAGCAGTCCAACGGCATCACCAGCTGTGACGCCCCCGGGGGTCGCCAGACCGCCGGTGCCCTGATCGGCGGTGCCATCGGTGCCTTGGCCGGCAGCCGGATTTCCAGCAACGAACGCGGCCTGGGCGCCATCGCGGGCGCCGGTGCCGGTGCTGCCGCCGGTTCGTACATCGGCTGCAACCAGCAGCGGGCGCGGGCCAATAGCCAGGCCAGCTCGTCGGGTGCCCAATACCGCGCCTCGTCCAACCTGCGCATCCGTTCGGGTCCGGGCACCAGCTATCGTCAGGCGGGCAGCCTGTCGGCCGGTCAGCCTTTCACGGCCGTCGGATCGCAGGGCGAATGGGTCCAGATCGCCGGTGGCGGCTGGGTCAACGCCCATTACGTCACGCCCTATTGACCAGGGCGTAAGCGTTCGCCCGCCAGCGCTCACGGCTTGAGCGCGGGTCGGGCATCGCAGAAGAAGCCGCTCCGGGAGGGGCGGCTTTTTTGCATGCCTACTGGCTGACCCAGAGAATGCGGGCCACCCAGTCGATGTCCGCACGCGCGATCATTCGGGGCGGATAGGCCGGATTGATCGAAGTCAGGGTGACGGTCTTGCCATTGATCGCCCCTACTTCCTTGGCCAGGGTTTCGCCCGTCCGGATGCGTACGACCACCCTGTCGCCCTTGCGAACGTCGGTGCGTTCGCGATCCACCAGAACGCGATCGCCCTCGCGGTAGAGCGGCTCCATGGAGTCGCCGGATATCAGCAGACTGAACAGGGTTTCCTTCGGCGCGGGTAGATCCGTCTGGTCCCACCCATCGCCGGTCGGCAGGCCGGCGTCGTCGAAGAAGCCGTCGGATCCGGCCTGGGCCATACCCAGCAAGGGAGCCGTCGCGACCCGAGCGTCCGAATCCTCGGCCAGGGCCGCGAATTCGGCGAGCGAGGCGTGGCTGACCTCCAGAATGCGGTTCAGGCTTTCGGTCGAAGGCCAGCGCGGTCGGGGCGGCACGCCGGGTCCAAAGCGCTTGGACGGATTGAAGGCGGTCGGATCCAGTCCCGCCTTGCGCGCCAGCGCCGACGCCGACAATCCCTGGCGGCGCGCCAGCGCGTCGATGGCCGTCCAGAGTCGATGATGAGACAGGGGCATGGGTTGAGCAACGTCGCGGTTCGCGACGATCTTATATAGGAATAAAGACCTATTCCAGACCCGCGGCCCGGCGTTCCTGCCAGGCCCAGAAGGTGCCGATACCGATGGTCAGAAGGATGCCGTAGCTGGCCAGGTTCAGCACCGTGTAAAAGGCCGCCATGGGTGGGCGCACGTCGAACAGATAGACGATGTGGCTCATGACCACGAGAAGTTGAATGGCCAGGGCCCAGACGGTCCATGTCTTTCGCCACCTCCAGACGGCATAGGCGAATGTCGCGGCCATCGCGCAGTCCAGCAGGAACATCGTCCACTGGAAGTTCTGATAAAGCTGGCCGTCATTCTGCAGCAGCAGCCCGGCGAGCCACCCCAGAAGGTAGGTCCCCATACCCACGCGCTCCGCCTCGTCGCCTTTGACAAACGCGAAGATGGCCACCAGCACCATCGGGAGGAGCGCCAGTTTGACGTAGAGGGTATCCAGCATGCAATCGCCCCCGCACTGATCAGTGCGAGGGCGACAATGCTTCGAGTCTGTCCTGCGGGGAACCTTTACCGCGCAAGATTACGCCGAATTCAGGCGACGCGGTGGATCGCTCCGGGGGGCTCGCTGCCGATCGGCGTTTCCCAGTCGTCCGGCTTGTTCAGCGGGCCGACAGCGTAGATGCCATAGCCCTGACGGCGGTGGGCGCGTTGCAGTTCGGCGTGGCAGGCGACGATCGCCTCACGCGCCGAGGACAGGGCGGCGATCGCTTCGATCGCCTTGGCCTGCGCCTCCGAACCGGCGACCGGCGAAATCTTCAGAAGGGTGCGGGCACCGATCATGGATTGAACCAGGGTCGTGGACGCGGTGAGCGCGGCGTCAACGGCCTTTTCCGTAGCATAGAGATCGCCCGCGACGCTGGCGATGACTTCAGTTCTGTCCATGTGTAGCCCCTCAATGAAACAACAATGAACGACTTCTTAACACGTCTAGAGGGTAAGCGGTAGTGTTTCATTAACCAACGGAGCGAGCCGCTGCACGAGGCCACCGCCCCCGGTCCCGTCACCGCCGACGGGGGGGCGGTCCTCTGGCTTGTCCATCGGGCCGACCGCAAGCGTCTCCAGGCCCAGGCGTCGGGCCAGGGCGGCAAGGGTGTTGTGGGTATCCACCAGATGCGAGCGTGCGGAGGCCAGGGCACCGATGGAGGCCGCGGCCCCGTCGAACGCCTTCTGACCCGTCACCGCCGACAGATAGGCCTGAGCCCGGGCCGCCGGCAGGAGCGCGGCGAGGTGGGCCGTTTCGGTCAGCGCCAGGTCGATCGCGGCTTCGGCGGCAAAAAGCCGTGCGGCCAGGGTTTCGCCTACGGTTTCTCTGTTCATGATTAACTCCCCCGTGGCGGGTCGCCACACACGGATGCAATCATGGGTAATTCAGGAAGGCAAGCTCTGGTTGTCGTCCAGCGAAAAATGCGCGGTCAGACTGGCGATGGGGCTGTCGGGATCGTCCTGCCAGGCCTCGGCCAGGACATGTGCGACGCGGCGACCCGCGCGCGAGATCCGCGCACGGGCATGGACGTCCCGGGGCTTTCCCGATCGGAGATAGGCGGTGGTCACGGTGATGGGGCGGGGCAGGCGCAACCGGGGCCAGACCAGGGCGACCTGCGCGACCGCCGTCAGTTCCAGCATGGCGGCGGTGGAACCGCCGTGCAGCGCCGGCAGCATCGGATTGCCGATCAGGTGGTCGGCGAAGGGCATGACGACCGTCAGGATGTCGCCGTCCTGCTCGGTCCGCAGACCCAGAAACCGGGCGTAGGGGATGGTGTCGAGCAGGGCGGTCACGCGGCGTCCCCCCGGGCCAGGTTGGCGCCGGTCGCGCCAGCGTCGCTTGAGTTGATGACGTATGTGGCCTGGGCGGCCGCTACCGGGTCGGCCGGGTCGTCCTCGAACGCCCAGGCGCGGACGAAGCCGATGGTGCGGGTCAGCTTGTAGCAGCGCGCCTCGGCCAGCAGGTCCACGCGGGGTCGGGCGGCGCGCATGTAATCGACGCGCAGATCCAGCGTCGCGATCGGCGCGAACCGGCCCAGCGCCACCCAGATGGCCAGACCGCCGACATGGTCCAGCATGGCGGTGACCAGGCCGCCGGCGAACACCTCCGTCTCCGGATCCCCGACCAGATCGGCGCGCCAGGGGGTGCGCAGGCGGACGCGGTCACCCTCCACGCCCTCGTATTTGAAGCCCAGCGCATGGGTATGGGCGGCGCCGGAGGCGAGCTGGGGCAGGATGTCGGTCAGGAACGGATCGCTCATTGGACCGTCCTTATCGGGCGCGGATGGACGCGCAAGCCCGGAACGCCGCCTATATGGTCTCCATGATCCGTCCCGAAGACCTGCTGAGGCCCACGCCGGCCGGCCTGTATTGTCCGCCGGGCGACTTTTACGTCGACCCGAACCGTCCGGTGGACCGTGCGGTGGTGACTCACGGCCACGCCGACCACGCGCGCTCGGGCCACGGCGCGGTGCTGGCGACCGACCAGACCCTGGCCATCATGGCCGAGCGATACGGCGAGGATTTCACCCGGCTGCGCCAGCCAGTCGCCTATGGCGAGACCGCTTCCCACAACGGGGTCGAGATCCGGCTGGTGCCCGCCGGTCATGTGCTGGGCTCGGCACAGGCGGTGGTGACCTGGCAGGGCCTGACCATGGTGGTGTCGGGCGACTACAAGCGCCGCCGCGACCCGACCTGCCTGCCGTTTGAGCCGGTGCCGTGCCACGTCTTCATCTCGGAGGCGACCTTCGGCCTGCCGGTCTTCACCCATCCGCCGGACGTGGAGGAGGTCGGGCGGCTGGTGCAGTCGCTGGGCCAGTTTCCCGACCGCGCCCACCTGGTCGGGGCCTATGCCCTGGGCAAGGCGCAGCGGGTGATCCGGCTGTTGCGCGAGGCGGGGTGGGAGCGGCCCATCTATGTCCACGGCGCGCTGGAGCGGCTGAACCGGCTGTACGAACGCGAGGGCGTCGACCTGGGCCCGATCCTGCCGGCGACGGGGCTGAAGAAGGACGCTTTGGGGGGAGAGGTCGCGATCGCGCCGCCGTCGGCCATCCAGGACCGCTGGGCGCGCCGCTTCGCCGATCCGGTGACGGCGTTCGCGTCGGGCTGGATGCTGGTCAAGGCGCGGGCCAAGCAGCGAGGCGTGGAACTGCCTCTGGTCATCAGCGACCACGCCGACTGGCCCGAGCTGATCCAGACCTTCGAGGAGGTGAAGCCCGAGGAGCTGTGGATCACCCACGGCCGCGAGGAAGGCCTTCTCCGCTGGGCCGAGATCAACGGCGTCAAGGCCCGCGCCCTGCGGCTGGTGGGCTATGAGGACGAGGATGAGGAGGTGGGCGGGGAGGGAGGGGCATCCTAGCGACGGACGCCCCGTTCCCGGTTCGTTTACGCCGTCAGGGCTTGCGGACCGTGACTTTCAGGAAGGTCGCGGGGATTTCGGTCCCCGACGCTCCCCCCCGATTGTGCTCGCGGAACAGGCCGATCAGATCGGCTTCATACGCGTGGGCGCGACCATCCTTATGGGCGGCTTCGAAAGCGTTCATGGTCGGGCCGTAGTAGTTCTTGAAGGTGTGCAGCAGATCTTCTGGAGACCCCTGCCGTCGGAAGACATAGGTCTCGCGTTCGCAGACGATGTTCGTCGTGGGAACGCCAGCGGCCTCGAATCTCGCGCGGGCGATGTCCTCAGATCCCCACGTCATCGGACTGATGAACCCCTCCGGTGGCTGGGGCGTATAGGACGCGCTGATCTTCAGAATCTGAGCGACCAGCGTCGGATCCCCGGGAATCCAGTTGCCCATGACGATCCGGCCGCCGCTGCGCGTGACTCGCGTCATCTCTTTGGCGACATCAAGCGGCCTGGGCGCGAACATGGCCCCGAAAATACTGATGACCAGATCGAAGCTGTCGTCGGCCAGATCCTTAAGGTCCGAGGCGTCGCCCTGCTGAAAGCGCAGGTTTCTCATGCCCGCCGCCGAGGCGCGGATATTGCCCGCCGCGACCAGGTTTTCGGCAATATCGACCCCGAGGACGTTGGCACCGCGCTGGGCGGCGGGCAGAGCGGTGGTGCCGTCGCCGCAACCCAGGTCCAGCACATCCATTCCAGGCGTGACGCCCAGACTTTCCACCAGATCGTCCCCGCTCTCGCGCATCGACGCCGCGATCTGGGTGAAGTCGCCCTTTTCCCACAGCATCTTGTTGGGATTGATCGGTGCGCTTCCTGCCGCCCCGGACTGTTCGGTGCTCATCGTCAAATTCCCCTGTTCAAGTCGGCGCGAACCGCCGATCGTTGTTATCCGTAGACCATCGCACTGGAACTCCGCCAGTTCCGGAACTGTACCGACCCGATATAGAATCTGAACTGGCCGATCCCGCACCTCGGATCTAGATCGGACCACGGATGGCTATGGAGAGGATGATGGCGACGAGCGGGCATCGGCAATTCTGTCCCCTGGCCATGGCGTCGGACCTGCTATGCTCCCGCTGGACGATGATGCTTCTCAGCGAACTGCTGAGCGGAACCACGCGCTTCAATGATTTGCGCCGGGGGCTGCCCAGAATGTCGCCCGCCCTGCTGTCCAAGAGGTTGAAGGATCTTGAGAGCGCCGGCATCGTATCGCGGCGTCTGGCACCCGATGGGACGGAGCTTCAAGAGTATGTGCTGACGGACGCGGGTCTTGCGGTCGAGCCCGTGATAGACGCCATGGGCGATTGGGGCCATCGCTGGATCACCACACAGGCGACGCTGGCCCACCTCGATGTGAAGCTGCTCATGTGGAACATGCGGCGCAAGATCAATCCCAATCCGCTGCCTGCGCGCCGCAGCACCATCCAGTTCATCTATCGCGACCTTCCGACGGCGACGCGCAACTGGTGGCTTCTGGTTCAGCCGGGCAAGGAGGTTGATCTGTGCTCCGTTGACCCGGGCTACGACGTCGACCTGTACGTCACGACCGACCTGCGAACCCTGACCGAGGTCTGGATGGGCTATGCCTCGATCGGTGCGGCGATGGAGGACGGCCGCCTAGTCGTCGTGGGAAACCGCGAGCTGGAAAGCAGTTTTCAGACCTGGCTGGGAGCCAGCCGGTTCGCCAGCCTGGAGAAATGCGTCGCCTGAGCGGTTCGACCTCTGGTGGACTCAACTCCGTCCCGGATCGGGGCCGCGGGTTAGGCCGCGCGGACCCCTGGGGTTGTCGCCACCTCGACCGGTTCCGCCGTCAGGGCGGCGTTCATCGCCATCCTAAGCCGCTCCGGCTTGATGGGCTTTTCCACGACGGCGGCCATGCCGATGGACAGATAGTGCTTTGCGTCGTCCGGGTCGGCGTTGGCGGTCAGGGCGACGATGGGGATGTGGCGTTCGGGGCCGGGCAGGGCGCGGATGGCCTGGGTCGCCTGGACGCCGTCCATGCGCGGCATCTTGATGTCCATCAGGATCAGGTCGAACGGGCGGGCCTGGACGGCCTCCAGCGCCTCGAGCCCGTCCTCGGCGGTTTCGGACGAGCAGCCGAACATCTCGCACAGGGCCTGGGCGACGACGCGGTTCGTGGCGTTGTCGTCGACGATCAGGATGTGGGGATTGGCCTGAAGCTCCAGCTCGGCCAGAGCCGAGACGTTGGATGCATGATCGACCGCGACGGCCGAGAGGGGGGCGGTGATGTCGAAGGCGAAGGTCGCGCCGCGCCCGGCGTTGTTCTCGGCCCAGATGCGGCCGTTCATGTTGTCGACGATCTGGCGGCAGATCGACAGGCCCAGGCCCGCGCCGTCAGGGCCAGAGCCGTGGACGAAGGGTTCGAAGATCGCGTCCACGCGGTCGGCATCGACGCCGGGGCCGTCGTCGCGGACGCGGGCCTCCATGTGCACGCGACCATTTTCGGACCAGGCCTTCAGGCTGGCCTCGACCACGCCGTTGCGGGCGAACTTCAGGGCATTGCCGATCAGGTTGTTGAACACCTGCTTCAGGCGCACGCCGTCCAGATCGGCGGTCAGTTCGGTGTCGCCCTCGTAGCCGACCATCAGGCGCACGCCGTCCTGCGACGCGCGCGGGGCCCACATCTGTTCGACGTCGTCGACCAGGGCGCGCAGCGGGGTGGGGGCGGGGGTCAGCTCCAGCTCGCCGGCCTCGGCGCGCGACAGGTCCAGCGCGTCCTGAAGGATGCGCAGCAGGGTCTCGGAGGAATCGACGATGGTCTGGACGTGGGCGTGGGCCGCGTCGTTCAGAGGCTGGCGGCGCAGAAGCTCGGCGACGGCGAGGACCCCGTTCATGGGGGTGCGCAGCTCGTGGCTCATGATGGCCAGGAACTGGCTCTTGGCGCGGGCGGAGGCCAGGGCCTGGGTGCGGCTGTCCGTCAGCTCTCGGGCCTGTTCTTCCAGCTCCCGGTTCTGGCTGCGCTGCTGGTCGTTCACGGCCTGAAGCAGGGAGATGGCGGTGCCGACGCCGCGATAGCGACCCTCGCGCGTCACGATGAAACCGCGCATCAGAGCCCCCGGCCCGGACTTCAGCAGGATGTCGCAGAAGGCGTCGATGCGCACGCCCGCCTCGACCACCGCAGGCTCAGGGTCCATGATCATGGAGACGGGACGGGCGGAATACAGGGCGTGGCCGAATGGACCGGCGATCTTCAGCAGGAAGGCGTTGCGTTCCACCAGACCGACCGGGCGGTCGTTGTCGACGACGGGTATGACGAGCGTATCCGGCTCGTTCCTGAAACGAGCGAAGACTTCGCTGGTTGGGACCGTCGGCGAGACTGGCTCGGCGCGCTCCGTAAGAACCTCGATCGTCGGCATACTGGCCGTAACTCCGTGATACCGGTGGACATCTAGGGGATAATCCTCTTCGGAATCGTTAAGTGCGACCGGCTGCCGCATTTCGGCCGGGATCGGTCCGGTTTTGCCGGGACGGGCCGGTGGTGTAAGGATCGAGCCCCGACTTTCCAGATCTTCATCCATTTTCAATGCGCGCGGCCGTTGGCCGACCGCAGGGCCGTCATGACCGAAACCCAACGCTCCCCATCCTCGGCCCTGGTCCTGTTCTCCGGCGGGCAGGACAGCGCGACCTGCCTGGCCTGGGCGCTGGAACTGTTCGAGCGGGTCGAGACGGTGGGTTTCGACTATGGCCAGCGGCACGCAGTGGAAATGGCGGCGCGGTTGACGGTCCGCGCAGGGATAACGGGGGTGTTGCCGGATCTGGCGTCGCGACTGGGGCCGGATCATGTCGTGGACCTGGCCGGGTTCGGCGCGATCGGCGAGACGGCGATGACGACCGACCGCGCGATCGAGGTCGGCGCGCGGGGCCTGCCGACGACCTTCGTGCCGGGGCGAAACCTGATTTTCCTGACCGCTGCGGCGGCGCTGGCGGACCGGCGCGGGCTGGAGGTGCTGGTCGGCGGCATGTGCGAGACGGACTTCTCGGGCTACCCCGACTGCCGGCGCGAGACGATGGACGCGATGGAGCGAGCGCTGTCGCTGGGGCTGGACAAGCCGGTACCGATCCAGACGCCCTTGATGTGGCTGACGAAGGCGCAGACCTGGGCGCTGGCGGATCAGATCGGCGGCGGGGCCCTGGTCGAGCTGATCGTGGAGGATTCGCACACCTGCTACCTCGGCGATCGCGCCCACCGGCATGCCTGGGGCTATGGATGCGGCGCATGCCCGGCGTGCGAACTGCGGGCGGCGGGCTGGGACGCCTGGACGGCCGGTCAATGACCTATTCGGTCAAGGAAACCTTCCTGACGGTGCAGGGCGAGGGCGGGCAAGCGGGGCGACCGGCCGTCTTCCTGAGGTTCGCGGGCTGCAATCTGTGGAGCGGGCGCGAACAGGATCGGGCGAGCGCCGTCTGTTCATTCTGCGATACCGAGTTCGTCGGAACGGACGGCGACGGTGGCGGGAAGTTCGCGGATGCGGGGGGCCTGGCGGATCACGTCGCCTCGCTGTGGATTGGACGGGACGGCGATCCCCGGCTGGTGGTCTGCACCGGCGGAGAGCCGCTGTTGCAACTGGACACGGCCCTGATCGCGGCGCTGCACGCTCGCGAGTTCGACATCGCGGTGGAAACCAATGGGACGATCGCTGCGCCGGCGGGCATCGACTGGGTCTGCGTCAGCCCCAAGGCGGCGGCGCCGGTGGTCCAGACCTCGGGGCAGGAGCTGAAGCTGGTGTATCCGCAGCCCCTGGCCCTGCCGCAGCGGTTCGAGGGGCTGGATTTCGAGCGGTTCTGGCTGCAACCGATGGATGGGCCGGATCAGGCGGCGAACACGGCGGCGGCGCTGGATTACTGCCTGAGAAACCCGAAATGGCGACTGAGCGTCCAGACGCACAAATACATCGGGGTCCGTTAGGTCAGCAGCGTTGGTTGGCGGCCCGGCGCTGTTCGCAGCGACGCTGCTCGCGCTCGTAGTCGCGCTGTTCGCGTTCGCGGCGGGCGCGGGTTTCCTCGTCCGATGTGGTGACGGAATCGACGCCTGCCCCGACCACGGCCCCCGTGACCTTGGCCGCGCCCCCCACGACCGCCCCGGCCGTGCCGACGACAGCTCCGACCAGGCAGCCCTGAAGCATCATCGCGCCCGCGAGGACGGCGGACAGGACGGTGGCGCGGCGGAAGGTTTGGGACATTGGCGCAGCTAACCCGAACAGGGTGAACGGAATATGACCTAGCCGATCTGCGCGCGATGCCGGAGCATGGCGTCGGCCAGGACGCAGGCGGCCATGGCCTCGACGACGGGCAAACCGCGCAGGGCGACGCAGGGGTCGTGGCGGCCGACGGTGCGCAGGTCGGTCTCCGTGCCGTCGCGGGTGACGGTCCGGCGAGGCGTGAGGATCGAAGAGGTTGGCTTGAAGGCGATCCGGGCGGTGAGGGGCTGCCCGGTCGAGATACCGCCCAGCACTCCGCCGGCGTGGTTGGACAGGAACGCGATCTCGCCGTCGGGGCCGATGCGCATCTCGTCGGCATTGTCCTCGCCCGACAGCTCGGCCGAGGCGAAGCCGGCCCCGATCTCGACCCCCTTGACCGCATTGATCGACATCATGGCGGCGGCCAGTTCGGCGTCGAGCTTGCCATACAGGGGCGCGCCCCATCCGGCGGGGATGCCAGTGACCTCCAGCGCGACGATCGCGCCGGTGGACGAGCCGGCCTTGCGCACGCCGTCCAGCCAGGCTTCCCAGGCCGGGACCACTTCGGCCGCGGCGGCGAACAGGGGATTTTCATAGACGACATCGAAATCAACGGCTTCCGGCGCGATCCTGTGCGGGCCCAGCTGGACTACGCCCGCGCGGATGACGATACCGTCGCCCATGATGCGGCGCGCCACGGCGCCTGCGGCGACCCGGCTGGCGGTCTCGCGCGCCGACGACCGGCCACCGCCGCGATGGTCGCGAACACCGTATTTGGCCTGATAGGTCATGTCGGCATGGCCGGGCCGGAAGGCGCGGGCGATCTCGCCATAGTCTTTTGATCGCGCGTCCTCGTTGTCGATGTGGATGGCGATGGGGGCCCCGGTGGTCACCGGGCCGTCGCCGTCGTCGAAGGTGCCGGACAGGATGCGGGCGGTGTCGCTTTCCTTCCTCTGGGTGACGAAGCGGCTGCCGCCCGGCTTGCGCCGGTCGAGCCAGGGCTGCAGGTCGGCCTCCGTCAACGGGATCATCGGCGGGCAGCCGTCGACGACGCAGCCGATCGCGGGCCCATGGCTCTCGCCCCAGGTCGTCACGCGAAACAGATGGCCGAAGGTGTTGTGGGACATGAACCCGCGATTAGGCCGCCAGCCGGTCCGGCGTCCAGACCCGCGTGAAACGCGCCAGCAGATCCTCGGCCGCCGAGGGCGCGTCTTCGCTTGCGAAGAGGGTCACGAACAGGTGGCCGGGCCGGTGCGCACCCCTTGCCGGCAGGCCCAGGTCGCGCAGGCGCAGGCGAACGGGCGATTGTAGCCCAGGGGTCAGCCAGGCCGAGCGTGATCCGGCATGGGTTTCGATCTCGATACGACCGCCATCGGTCATCGTGCGCGGAGAAGCTCCCCAACGCATGTGCAGGTCGTCGCCGAGCACCGCCAGACCATCGGCAGGGCGGATCAGGACTGGCAGATACAGGTCGGATCCGTCGTCGGCACCGTTCTTCAGCCTGAGATGCTCGCCGGTCCGCAGTCCCGCGGGCGCATGGACACGCAGAGATCGTCGCCCCAGGCGGACCGTCGTCTCGCCGCCATGGATGGCCTGAAGCGGCGTCAGGCCGACGACAGGCAGGGCCACCGGTCGTGCGGCCGGGGCAGCGAGGGCAGGGTGGCCGCCGCCACGACTCTGGATCAGGCGGTAAGCGGCGATAACGCGGCGGAACCGCTCGGCATCACCATGGGGCAGGTCGGGCCGCGCGTCCTTTACGGCCAGGCGAAAGGCCCGCGCGACGTCAGCCTGATCCGTCGGGCCGCGCAGTCCCAGGACGGCGAAGGCTTCGTTCAGGCTCTGTCCGGACGGGCTCATGCGGCGAATAGGCCGTCAGCATGGTCAAGGACGGGTTAACCGTGCGGGGATCGGCGACGCTTGCTATATCGCGCCCATGACCAGCGCCGTGATCCCGCCCAGCCCGACCCGCGAGGAATATGCCCGCGACTATGCCGCCGCCCTGGCCGCCAACGGCGACGAGACGATCTTCGAGCGCGCCGAACCGATCGGGCTGATCGTCGAATGGCTGGCACAGGCCAGGACGCACGAGCCGAACGACCCCAACGCCATGGCCCTTTCGACGGTCGACCCGGACGGGGCGCCCGACAGCCGGATGGTGCTGCTGAAGGACCTCGATTCGCGGGGTCTGACCTTCTATTCCAACCGCGAAAGCGCCAAGGGGCTTCAGCTGCAGGCACAGCCTCGGGCGGCGCTGCTGTTCCACTGGAAGTCGCTGCGGCGCCAGGTGCGCGTGCGCGGCGCCGTCGAGCCGGTGAGCGCCGAAGAGGCCGACGCCTATTTCGCCAGCCGGGCGCGCGAAAGCCGGATCGGGGCCTGGGCCTCCGACCAGTCGCGACGTCTTTCCGACCGGACAGATCTGGAGGCGGCCGTCGCCCGCGAGACCGCGCGTTTCGAAGGGACTGACGTGCCCCGACCGGAACACTGGACCGGCTGGCGCGTGGTCCCGGATGTGGTGGAGTTCTGGCGCGACCGGCCGTTTCGCCTGCACGACCGACTGCGGTTCACGCGAGACGGACAGGGCTGGACGCGGATGCGGCTTCAGCCCTGAACGTCAGGCGCCGTAGCGGGCCAGAAAGGTTTCCACCGCATCGGCCGCGATCTGCGCATTGGATCGCGCGGCCTGGACCTCGTCGCCCGTGACGAGCGGCATGAAGAACACGGGGTGCTCGACCATGCCCATCAACTGTCCGGCGGCCCAGGACGGCTTGTCGATCTTGAGTTCGCCGCGCTCGGTCAGGCGAGTGAGAGCGGCCATCAAGGGGCGACCGAAATCGCTGCGCCCCTTGTCGAAGAATTGCTGGGCCACGTCGCGAAAGCGAGGGCGCTCCGCCATCACCAGACGAAACACCGAACGCACGAAAGGATCGCCCATGAAATCGGCATAGGCCGTAGCGAACAGGATCAACTGGTCGCCGGCCGTGCCGTCCGCGACGCGGACACGTTCCATCTGGGCCGAGAAGTCGTTGGAGGCATCCAGGATGACCGCGGTGAACAGATGCTGCTTTGACGGGAAATAGGCATACAGGGTCGCCGTCGACACAGTGGCGGCTCGCGCGATCGGCTCGATCCGGGTCGCGGCATAGCCGTCGGCCATGAAGTGGCGGCGGGCCTCGCGAATGATGGCCTGGCGGCGAGGGTCGTCGGCCTCCGACGCCATCCTGTTGCTGTGTGAGTGCATCGTTAAATGCTTAGCCCCAAGGCCAAGCTTGGGAAACCCCACCGAACACGGTTACGAATGCGCGGCGAGGAGTGGAGCCAGTGCGGGGTGGGCCAGAAGCGGCGCGGCCAGGCGCACGATGACCTGGGGATCATCCAGACGCACCGCGGCCGTGGCGTCGGCTATGACGAAGTCGGCCCGCGTGCGCGACGGCTCGGTCAGCCGCTCATGACCGGGGCGCACTGTTTTCAGATACTGGTCGATGACAGACGCCGAGGTTCGGCCGCGCTCGGCCTGGTCGCGCAGAAGGCGACGGATGAAGCGGATGTCCGCCGGGGTGTCGACGAACACCCGGATGTCGAACAGGTCGGCGACGGCGGGGGTGCACAGGACGTGGGTGCCCTCCACGATCACGACCGGGGCGGCGGGGATGACCTCACCGTCCGGTTCGCGGCCGTGGTGGATGAAGGAATAGACGGGGGCGGTCACCGGCTTGCCCGCCTTCAGCCGCGACAGGTCGTCAAACAGCAGGTCGTGATCGCGTGCGCCGACATCGTCGAAGTCGAAGGTCGCGGCATCGAAACCGGGCAGGGAAGCCGCGTCGCGATAGTAGCTGTCCTCGCGCATCAGCACGGCGGTGCCATGAGGAAGGACGGCGGCCACGGTTTCGGCAAGCGTCGACTTGCCCGAGCCGGAACCGCCGGTGATCGCGATCAGAATGGTCATGGCGGTGCCTTACCGCCGGCCAAGGCTCAGCGGAAGAAGCAGGTGGTGCCGGCGTACAGGCTTTCGACCGTGCCCGCC
This sequence comes from Brevundimonas sp. P2_A6, assembly GCF_056404975.1. Taxonomy (NCBI): domain Bacteria; kingdom Pseudomonadati; phylum Pseudomonadota; class Alphaproteobacteria; order Caulobacterales; family Caulobacteraceae; genus Brevundimonas; species Brevundimonas sp. P2_A6. The sequence goes on from NZ_JBFUCZ010000001.1 coordinate 763,901, forward strand.
GCACCGTCCGCCGTCAGGAAGCCGCCGAGGTCGCCGGCCTGGAACTCGACCCCCAGGGTGGACTCGGGATCGATCTCGACCGTGCGCGCATCATCCAGGGCCGCGCGGGTCGTGCCCACGCCGACGCCGTCAGCGGTGGTGAGGCCCGCCTTGTCCAGGAACCAGCCGGCGAACTTGTCGTCCTGGAAGGCCAGCTTCAGGCCATTGGAGAACTGGGCGAACTGCACCGGGCCTTCGCCGCATTCCGAGTTGGTGGCGACATCCGGCGTCGCGCCGCCGACCGAGGCGGTGACGGCGGTCAGGACGTTTGACTGGGGCGTTCCGAACGGGATCGGCGTGGCACTGCCGGAGGCCGAGAACAGGCGCAGGCCCTCGCCCTCGACGGCAAGCCCGCCTTCGGTCTGGGCCGGAGCCGTGGCCGGGGCGGTCGCCGGGGTCGCGGCGGTCTCGGCGGCGGCGGGGGTCTCGGCCTGATTGCAGGCGCTCGCAGCCAGCAAGGCAGCGAGGGCGACGGCGACGCGGGCGGTGACGGTCATCGGTTCGGCTCCGGGTGTTCCTTGGTGAAGTGTCTGCGCAGACCATGGTTTGCCACAGGGCTCAAGTTTTCTGATCTGACAGCTTACCCGGCGTCACGTTGCTTATCAGTGGTCACCTCGCGTAGCTTGCCTCCAAGCGCCGCAGACAGCCGGTGCAGATGAGGGAATGCGATGCTGGGTTTGATGCAGGACTGGCCGCTGACGGTCGATCGTATCCTGGACCATTCGAAGAATTGGCACAGTCACCGCGAGGTGGTCACCCGCTCGGTCGAGGGGCCGATCGTGCGGACCAGCTATGGCCAGATCCACGGCCGGGCCAAGCGCGTCTCGAACGTCCTGAAGGACTGGGGTGTCAAGGTCGGTGACCGGATCGCCACCCTGGCCTGGAACACCGGCAATCACATCGAGGCCTGGTACGGCATCATGGGGATCGGCGCGGTCTGCCATACCCTGAACCCTCGCCTGTTTCCCGAACAGCTGATCTACATCATCAACCATGCCGGCGACCGGATCATCTTCGTCGACCTGACGTTCGTGCCCTTGCTGGAGGCGATCCTGCCGCATTGCCCGAGCGTGGAGCGGGTCGTGGTGATGACCGACGCCTTCCACACGCCGGCGACAAAACTGCCCAAGGCCGAATGCTATGAGGCGCTGCTGGACGGCGTGTCGGAGGACTGCGTCTGGGGCGACTTCGACGAACAAACCGCGTGCGGCCTGTGCTACACCTCGGGGACGACCGGGAACCCGAAGGGGGTCCTGTATTCGCACCGATCGAACTTCATCCACACCCTGCTGGGCATGCAGTCCACGGTGCTGGGACCGTCGCCCAAGGAAGTCATCCTGCCGGTCGTGCCGATGTTCCACGCCAACGCCTGGGGCATCGCCTTCGCGGGACCGGCGTCCGGGGCCAAGCTGGTGATGCCGGGGGCCAAGATGGACGGGGCGTCGATCTATGAGCTGATCGTGTCCGAAGGGGTGACCTTCTCGGCCGCCGTGCCGACCGTCTGGCAGGGGCTGCTGACCCATCTGCGCGAGAACAAGCTGACCATCCCGACCGTCAAGCGGGTGCTGATCGGTGGCTCGGCCGTGCCCGAAAGCCTGATCCGCGCCTTCCACGACGAGTTCGGCATCGAAGTCGCCCAGGGCTGGGGCATGACCGAGACCTCGCCGATCGGCACCATGTCGATCCTGACGCCCGAGCTGGAGGCCCTGCCTTACGACGAGGGCATGAAGTGGCGGATCAAGCAGGGCATGCCGCCGCTGGGCGTCGAGCTGAAGCTGAAGAACTATGCCGGGCAGGAGATGCCGCATGACGGCGTCACCTATGGGCGGCTGATGATCAAGGGCCCGACCATCGCCCGCGCCTATTTCAGGGACGAGGGCGGAGACATCCTGGATCACGAGGGCTTCTTCGACACCGGCGACGTTTCGACCATCGACGAATACGGATTCATGCAGATCACCGACCGGGCCAAGGACGTGATCAAGTCCGGCGGCGAATGGATCAGCTCCATCGAGATCGAGAACATCGCCGTGGGCCACCCCAAGGTCGAGCTGGCCGCCGTCATCGGTGCGGCCCATCCGAAATGGGACGAGCGCCCGGTTCTGATCATCAAGCTGAAGCCCGGCGAGCGCCAGGACAAGCAGGAGCACCTGGATTTTCTGGTCGGCAAGATCGCCAAATGGTGGATGCCCGACGACGTCGTCTTCGTGGACGACATCCCGCTGGGCGCGACCGGCAAGATCGACAAGAAGACCCTGCGCGAACAGCTGAAGGACTATCGCCTGCCGACCTCGGTCGAGCCGGCACGGGTCTGACGCCGTGGCGGGACGCAAGGCCAGCAGCGGCGCGACGGCCGTCCGAGCGGCGGTCGTCGCGACGGTGGCCGGGCCCCTGCTGGCCTTCGTGGCCGTTCTGCTGGTCAATGCGGGGGTGGTCTCGCGCGAGACCGGGCTGGAGCTCCTGACGCTCAAGGTGGCGCTGGTCTTGAGCCTGGTGGCGGTCGCCGTTGCGGTGTTCGCCCTGATCGGCGCGCTCAGGAATTTCGCGCGGCTGGGCCTGATCGCCTCGGTGACGCTCGTCGCCGCTGTCGCAATCGCGGGGGCGTTCCTGTGGCGCGCGCAAGTCATGGCGGTGGCCGGTCCCGGGGACGTCACGACCGATCCCGCTGACCCGCCAGCCATCGCCAATGCGGGCAGTGCCAGCGTCGCGTGTCCGGGCGTGTCCGCGCCAGCGACCCAGTCCGCTGAAGGGGCCGCGGGATGGGCCATGCAGCAGGCGGGGTTCCGCATCACCGACGCCAGTCTGTTCCAGGTCCGGGGCGAGCGGACCGGGACCTTCTTTGCCCTGAGGCATGAGGCTGTGATCCGCATTCGGCCCGGCCGGACCGACGTGCGGGTCGTCGCGCGCTACGACCGCGCCGACGGGGGCGAGACCTGCCGTCTGGCCGGCAAGCTGATCGCCGCGCTTCAGGCCGGTCGGTAGGACGCCGACAAGGCGGGATCGCCGCCATCGACCACCACGCGCCCGTCCTCCACCAGCTTGATCAGATGGGCCCATACCGACAGACCGGCGGCGGGCCACAACCGCTGATCGACGGCGGCGTAGAGGATCGGCACGATCGTCGCGATGGTACGGTCCCCCGCGACGACGCGCGCCAGGATCTGCGCCTCGCGGTCCAGCCGATGCCGGCGATAGGCGGCGAGGAAGGGCGCAGGCTCGGTCACCGGAGCCCCGTGCGTCGGCCACAGGGTCGAGAAATCGGCCGCGATCACCCGGTCCAGGCTGCGCATGTAGTCGCTCATGTTTCCATCCGGCGGGGCGACGACGGTGGTGGACCAGCCCATCACGTGATCGCCGCAGAACAGGGCATTCTCGTCCTGCAGCACGAAGGCCATGTGGTTGGAAGCGTGACCCGGCGTGAACAGCGCCTGCATCGTCCAGCCCTCGCCGGCGATCGTTTCGCCCCCCGCCAGAACCGTGTCGGGGATGAAGGTCGCGTCCTCCTCCTCGTCCAGCGGTCCGGATGCATGGGTGTCCTGCGCGGGCGGGCGAGCGGCCAGGATCGGTGACGCGACGCGCTCGGCGAACGGGCGGGCGAGGGGAGAGTGATCGCGGTGGGTATGGGTCACCAGGACGTGGCTGACCGTCCTGCCCTCGACCGCACTCAGAAGGTCCTGCAGATGCGCATCGTCCAGCGGACCCGGGTCGATCACGGCGACCGACGACCCCGGCCGGGAGTGCCCCACGATGTAGGTCCCCGTGCCGGTGAAGGTGAACGGGCCGGGATTGTTGCAGATCACGCGCTGGATCAGGGGCGAGACCTGGTCTGCCCGGCCATACTGGAAATCGAAGGCGCGGACGAAGGGGATGGCCTGTAGCGCGGTCATGACTCTGGTCCCGAAACGGTACGGAAAGGACGGCCCGACCCTTGCCTTAACAGAACGTAAACCCGTTCTGGAGCGCCTGTCTTGGCCCGATCGATCGCACTGACTGTCTCAAATCGGCTCCAGCCCATCGCGGCGGCCATGCTGTGCCTGATGGCGGCGCAGCTCGTGCTGGCGTCGTGCGGCGATCCCGAACCGATTCCCTACGCCGCCCGTGTCGCCGTCAGCCGCTAGAGCGGCAATCGGCTGATATCATAGCCCGCTGCGGCCGCATCCGCTCGCAGGCTGTGAGCGTCCGCCCGGTCCAGCGATCGCATCGCCAGGGCCCAGGCGATGGTGGACCGCGTGCCGGACCGGCAGAACATCAGGACGGGTGCACCGTCCCGCAGGGCCTCGGCGGTCGCCTCGACGGCACCCGCTCCGGGCATTCCGCTGACGGGCGCGTGGATAAAGGCTAGTCCGGACGCCTCCGCGGCCATGGCCATTTCCGATGCCGAGGGCTGGCCCGGATCTTCCCCGTCCGGTCGATGACTGACGATCCGGGTGACGCCCTCGGCGGCGAGTGCGGGCAGATCGGTGATGGCGATCTGGGGGGCGACCCAGACGTTCGGAGACAGCTGTTTGGCGGTTGTGGACATCCAGAATCCTCGTGTCAGCCAGATGTAACACTCATTTCACAAACGTGACCTGAATGCGACACTCCTGCGGCGACATCATTACCTCGGTGTAATTGCTGTGGCGCACATAAGTTCGTCGGGCCTATCCATAGGGCAATCCGCGCCGAAACCGACGCGAGATGACAACAAGGTGGCGCGGCGGAGGGCTGGGCCATCACCTCAGGAGAACGATCTTGAAGCTCAAGACAATCCGCCAGCGCCTGCTGAACACCTCGATGATCGGAAGCGCTGCCCTGCTGGCGCTGACCGCCGTTCCGGTGATCGCACTCGTGGCCCCGACCAATGCATTGGCGCAGACCCAGACGGGTTCGCTGCGCGTCCAGGTTTCCGGTGAAGGCGGCGCGCCGCTGGCGGGTGCCACGGTTTCCGTCAGTTCGCCGAGCAGCCTGGTCTCTCGCACGGGCGTCACCGACGCTTCGGGTAGCGTCCGCCTGGCCGGCCTCGATCCCGCCACCAACTACACCATCGACGTGTCCGCCGCGGGCTATCAGTCCTTCAGCGTCGGCAACGTCGCCGTCGTCACCGGCCGCGACCTCAGCCTCGGCTACGTTCTGACCGGCGACTCGTCGAACGCGTCGAACGTCGACGACATCGTCGTGACCGGCACCTCGCTGGCCGCCGTGGACGTGACGTCGGCCACCATCTCCACCACCCTGACGCTGGGCATCACCGAAGCCCTGCCGACCGGCCGCGATTACCAGAGCTACCTGCAGCTGGTTCCCGGCGTGAAGCCCTCGGACACCGGCAACCCGTCGTCGCGTTCGGGCGTCAACTACTCCGACATCGGCGGTTCGATCGGCCAGTCGACCGACAACGTCTACTATCTGGACGGCGTCGATGTGACCGACTCCAACTCGGGTCTGGCCGGCGCGAACTTCAACTCCGAAATCATCCAGGAACAACAGATCCTGGTTTCGGCCATTCCGGCGGAATACGCGGGTGGTAACGGCCTGGTCTCGCGCGTCATCACCAAGTCGGGCAGCAACGACTGGCACGGCTCGCTGAACTACTACTTCCAGAACGACTCCCTGGTGGCGACCGACGAGCATGCCACTTCGGGCGGCTTCTCGACCTACGACACCGCCTTCACCCTGGGTGGACCGATCCTGCGCGACCGTCTGTGGATCTTCGGCTCCTATCAGAAGAAGAACCAGGAAGACGAAGTTCTGAACCCGACCACGGGTGCCGTTCGCCGGACGGTGAACGAAGACACCGAGTATGGCTTCGCCAAGCTGACGTGGCAGATCACCAATGACGATCGCCTGACGGCCAGCTATTTCAACGATCCCCGCGAAACGACGGGATCGCGCGATCCGCTGGTCCTGAACAACCGGGATGCGGCGTCCGTGTCGGGTGGCGACAACTACAAGGTCGACTATACCCGCACCTGGAACGACCTGATCTTCAGCGCCTTCTACACCCGCCACGAGCGTGAGGTGACTTCGGTCGCGGCTGACCAGTCGGTTCGCGACACCGTCTCCTACCGCGGCGCGGCCACCATCGAACAACGCAACCTCGGTGGCGCCGGCTCGAACAGCGAATCGCACCGCGATCGCGAAGAGTTCGGCTTCGCTCTGGAATATTACCTGGACACGAGCTGGGGTTCGCACACCTTCAAGGCGGGTTACACCAACACCGACAACGTGCTGGAGCGCAACAACACCGTTCCTGGCGGCGCGACCTATACGTCGATCGCCCTGCCGTTCGCGGGCCGTACCTACGCGGACTTCACCACCGCGAGCGCGGGCTGGACCACGCGTCCGTTCGACAGCGGCGCGCGCGGCTTCATCGTCACGGCCGCCAACGGTAACGCCGCCGCCAAGGCCGTGCTCGACACCAACCTGAACGGCACCGTCGAAGCGTCCGAAGTGGACGCATATTCGTTCACCAGCACGGCCGCCAACCCCTATGGCAACGTCAACGCCTATCGCGCCGTGCGGACCGTCGATGCGCCCTATTCGGTCAAGTCCGAAGGTCAGGCCGTCTATCTGCAGGACACCTGGACCTGGAACCAGCTGACGATCAACGCCGGCGCCCGCGCCGAGAAGTGGACGCAGATCGGTTCGGGTGGCCAGGAACTGTTCACCTTCGACTGGGACATCGCGCCCCGTCTGAGCACCGTCTATGACGTCTTCGGCGACGGCCGTAGCAAGGTGTTCGGCTTCGCCGGTCGCTACTACGACCCGATCCGCACCAACATCACCGACTTCGCCGGCAACCTGTCCGGCCCGGTGACCGCCGAGCAGATCTACATCGGCAACCAGTGGCTGACGTTCCGCACCCGCGGCGGCGCGGTCGTGCCGGACTCGGTGTTCTCGCCCACGACCAAGACCCCCTACACGGACGAGTTCGTGATCGGTGGATCGACGACCCTGGGCGACAGCGTCGGCCTGTCGGCCTCGATCACTCATCGCCGGACGCGTGACATCTTCGAAGACTACGATCTGGCGCTGTATTCGGACCCGACCTGCACGCAGGCGACCTGCGGCACCGCCGGCGCTGCCTTCCCCGGATCGCTGTTCTACCTGCCGTATTCGTACTTCGGCTATTCGTCGAAGCCGAACGCCAACTACGTCCTCGGCACCCTGGCCGGTGGCAAGCGTGACTACACCGGGTTCGAAATCACCCTGACCAAGTTCAAGACCGACAACTGGCAGGGCCAGATGTCGTACACCTACAACTCGGCCAACGGGAACACGAACTCGGACGGCAACGCGGACTACCAGGGCGACCTGATCTTCCTCGACCCGCGCGCGCCGAACACCAGCGGACCGCAGCCCGGCAACATCCGGGACCAGTTCAAGGCCTATGGTTCGTATGACTTCGACTTCGGTCTGCAGATCAGCGGTGTGTTCAACTGGAACAGCGGCGCGCTCTACACGCCTGCCGCTCTGGTCGGTGGACGCTTCTTCGCGCCGAGCGACACGCCCTACACCTTCGGCGGCGTCACCGACGCCTACCTGAAGCCGGGCCTGATCGGCAGCGAGTCGACGCCGTCGTACTACACCCTCGACATGCGCTTCAAATATGTGGCCGACCTGCCGATCGGTGAAGCCGAGTTCTTCCTGGACATCTTCAACGTCCTGAACAACCAGGCCGCGACCGACGTCACGAAACTGCTGGCCGGCGACGGCATCTATGCCTACCAGGAAGCCAACAAGTTTGTGCGCCCGCAGCGCGCCTACCTGGGCGTCCGCTACTCGTTCTAACTTCGGAACGATCGTCGATCTGGAAATGCCGGTGCGAAAGCGCCGGCATTTCTGATTCTGGCGCACCGATGGGCTGAAGCGTTCGACCAGGATTGGTTTCGTGTCCGCCCTGCCGCATAAAAACCATCCCTTGCCTTCAGGCGACGGGACAGGACAACTTCGGACGATCTCTCAATGCGCCTTCGCCTTGCCGCCGCTCTTGCCGTGCTTACCCTCGCCGGAGCGACCGGCTCCGCTTCAGCCCAGTCGCAGGACGGCCCGGTCGTGACGGCGCGGTCGGAAACGGAATCGGTCGAGGCGCGCAATGCGCGTGAGGCCATCGCCTATGCGACGCCACTGCCGCGCGGGGCTCCGACCGAGGACTATCCGCTCGTGGCCTGGTGCGCATCACTGGTCGAAGGGCACATCGCCCTCGGTCAGACCCTGACGGCGGCCGACGATCTCGATCGCGAGATCATGCGGCTGGGCGGCCTGGAGGCCACGGATTTCCGTGAGGCGCTGCGGGTCGGCGCGGCAAGGCAGACGCCGGCCACGCGCGCCGCCGCCGAGGCCGCCGGTGCCGAGGCCGCCGCCAAATGGACGCCGCTGATGGCCCAAACCGACGAACGCGCCCGCAGCGAGGCCTTCGGGCTGTTCTTCGGTCTGCCGGGGCGTTGCGAGCATGCCGCGCGTCGGGTGCGCGAGAACATCACGACGCCGCCCGAGACGCTGGACGAAGCCGGCCTTGACGAGACCGGCCAGCCCAAGGCGAACTAGGCCGCCTCGACCCGCTCGACCGCGCCTGGTTCGTAGTTGAGGATCGGCGACAGCCAGCGCTCGGCGGTCTCGACGTCCCAGCCCTTGCGCGCGGCATAGTCCTCGATCTGGTCGCGGTCGATCTTGCCGACGCCGAAATAGTGGCTGCCCGGATGGCCGAAATACAGGCCGGAGACCGAGGCGGGCGGGGTCATGGCGAAGCTCTCGGTCAGCGCCATGCCCGCATTCGTTTCCGCCTGCAGCAGTCGGAAAAGCGTGGCCTTTTCGGTATGGTCGGGCTGGGCCGGATAGCCGGGGGCGGGGCGGATGCCCTGATACTGTTCGGCGATCAGATCGTCGATGTCGGTGGCCTCGTCCGGCGCATAGCCCCACAGCTGGGTCCGGACCTCCTTGTGCAGCCGTTCGGCGAAGGCCTCGGCCAGGCGGTCGGCCAGGGCCGCGGCCATGATGGCCGAATAGTCGTCGCCGGCGTCCTTGAACCGCTTCGACGCTTCCAGCTCGCCATGGCCGGTCGTGACGGCGAAGGCCCCGATGTAGTCCTGACCGTCCTCGGCCACGAAGTCGGACAGAGCCAGGTTCGGCTTGCCGTTTGACTTCCTGATCTGCTGGCGCAGGGTGTGGAAACGGGCGATCTCTTCGGAACGGGTCTCGTCGGCAAAGACGGCCACGTCGTCCCCGATGGCATTGGCGGGCCAGAAGCCGACGACGCCCTTGGCGGTGAACCACTTCTCCTCGACGATCTGCTTCAGCATGACCTGCGCGTCCGCGAACAGGTCCTTGGCCGCCTGGCCGACGATGTCATCTTCCAGGATCAGCGGATAGCGGCCGATCAGCTCCCAGCTGGCGAAGAAAGGCGTCCAGTCGATGTGGTCGGCCAGGTCCTGCAGGTCCCAGCTTTCAAACGCACGAACGCCGATGAAGGACGGCTTTCCGGGCATCGGCTGGGCAGTATCCAGGCGGAAGCGGTTCTCGCGCGCCTGGGGCAGGGTGGCGCGCGCCTTGACCTCCTGGCCCCGGGCATACTGCTCGCGAATGCGGATGTATTCGTCGCGGGTGGCCGCCTCGTTCCTGGCCCGCTCGGTCTTGGACAGCAGGCCCGAAACCACGCCGACGGCCCGGCTGGCATCGACGACATAGGTGGTCGAACCGGCCGAATAACCGGGCTCGATCTTGACGGCCGTATGCGTCCGGCTGGTGGTCGCCCCGCCGATCAGCAGGGGGATATTGAAGCCCCGCCGCTGCATCTCGCGCGCGACGAAGACCATCTCGTCCAGCGACGGGGTGATCAGGCCCGACAGGCCGACGATGTCCACCTTGTGCTCGACGGCTGCGTCCAGGATGCGGTCGGCGGGCACCATGACGCCCAGGTCGATGACCTCGTAGTTGTTACATTGCAGCACGACGCCGACGATGTTCTTGCCGATGTCATGGACGTCGCCTTTCACGGTCGCCATCAGGATGCGGCCAGCCTGTTCGCGCGGCTTGCCGGCCTTTTCGGCCTCCATGAAGGGCTCCAGCCAGGCCACGGCCTGTTTCATCACGCGCGCCGACTTCACCACCTGCGGCAGGAACATCTTGCCCGATCCGAACAGGTCACCGACCACGTTCATCCCGTCCATCAGCGGACCTTCGATAACGTGCAGCGGCCGGTCGAACGACAGTCGGGCCTCTTCCGTATCGGCGTCGATGTATTCGGTGATGCCGTTGACCAGGGCGTGTTCGATCCGCTTGCCGACCGGCTGGTCGCGCCATTTCAGGTCCACGACCCGCGCCACGCCCTTGTCGCCCTTGTAGTTGGGGGCGATGTCCACCAGCCGTTCGGTGTTGGAGACGTTGGTCCGCTGCGGCCTGTTCAGGATCACGTCCTCGACGGCCTCCCTCAGCGTCGGGTCCAGCGTATCATAGACCGGCAGGTCGCCGGCGTTGACGATGCCCATGTCCATGCCCGCCTGGATCGCGTGATACAGGAAGACGCTGTGGATCGCCCGGCGCACCGGCTCGTTGCCCCGGAAGCTGAATGACACGTTCGAAACGCCGCCCGAAATCCGGGCATAGGGCAGGGTCTGTTTGATGACCCGCGTCGCCTCGATGAAGTCGACGGCATAGTTGTCGTGTTCCTCGATCCCCGTCGCCACGGCGAAGATGTTGGGGTCGAAGATGATGTCCTCGGGCGGGAAGCCGACCTCGTCGACCAGGATGCGATAGGCGCGGGTACAGATCTCGATCTTGCGCGCGGCGGTGTCGGCCTGGCCCACCTCGTCGAAGGCCATGACGACGACGGCGGCACCGTAGCGCAGGCATTTGACCGCCTGTTCGCGGAACTCGGCCTCGCCGGCCTTCATCGAGATCGAGTTGACGATCGGCTTGCCTTGGACGCACTTCAGGCCCGCCTCGATGACCTCCCATTTGGAGCTGTCGATCATCACCGGCACGCGGGCGATGTCGGGCTCGGCCGCGATCAGGTTGAGGAAGGTGACCATGGCCTGCTTCGAATCCAGCAGGCCCTCGTCCATGTTGATGTCGATGATCGACGCGCCCGCCTCGACCTGCTGGCGCGCGACGGTCAGGGCGGCGGTGTAGTCGCCGTCGATGATCAGCTTCTTGAACTTGGCCGAGCCGGTGACGTTGGTGCGTTCGCCGACGTTGATGAAGGTGGGTCTCACAAACTGACTCCGCTCATCCCGGCGAAAGCCGGGATCCAGTGCTTTCGTGAGGCACGGTGCTTGGGATTGATGGTGGTGCGCCTTGGGTGGTGATCTTCGCCCAAAGACCTGGGTCCCGGCTTTCGCCGGGATGAGCGGAGGGTAGAAAGCATCATGCCACCAGCTCGAACGGTTCCAGTCCCGACAGCCGCATCGCCACCGGCCGCTCCGGGATTTCCCGCGTCGGCAGTTTGGACACCGCCTCCGCCGTATGACGGATGTGTTCCGGCGTCGTGCCACAGCAGCCGCCGACGATGTTCACCAGCCCCGACGCGGCCCATTCCTCGATGAAGTGGGCGGTCTGGTGCGGTTCCTCGTCATACTGGCCCATGGCGTTGGGCAGGCCGGCGTTGGGATAGGCGGCGACCAGGGTGTCGGCGACGCGGCTCAGTTCGGCGATGAAGGGCCGCATCAGGTCGGCGCCCAGGGCGCAGTTGAAGCCGACGGCGAAAGGTTTGGCGTGGCGTACGCTGTTCCAGAAGGCCTCGGCCGTCTGGCCCGACAGGGTGCGGCCCGAACGGTCGGTGATCGTGCCGCTGATCCAGATGGGCAGGGCCTCCATGCCCTCGTCTTCCAGGTCCTTGATGGCCTTGATCGCGGCCTTGCAGTTCAGCGTGTCGGTGATGGTCTCGATCAGATACAGGTCGACGCCGCCCTCGTTCAGCGCCTTCACCTGATGGCGATAGGCGTCATAGACCTGGTCGAAGGTCACCAGCCGCGCGCCCGGATCGTTCACGTCCGACGACATCGACAGCATCTTGTTCAGCGGGCCGATCGAGCCGGCGGCGAAGCGCGGCTTGTGCGGTTCCTTCTCGGTCCAGCGGTCGGCCGAGGCGCGTGCCAGTTTCGCGCCTTCCAGATTGATGTCCCAGACGGCATCGGCCTCCAGCTTGTAGTCGTCCTGGGCGATGACGGTGGCCGAGAAGGTGTTGGTCTCCGAGATGTCGGCCCCGGCGGCGAAATACTGGTCGTGCAGGTCGGCGATGACGTCCGGGCGGGTGATGCACAGGATGTCGTTGTTGCCCTTCATCTGCCCATCGTGCGCCGTGAAGCGGTCGCCGCGGAAATCCTCTTCCGACAATTCTCGCCGCTGGATCATCACGCCCCACGATCCGTCGAGGACGAGGATGCGCTCTTTCGCTGCCTGATGCAGGGCGGCGATGCGTTCGGCGCGGGTCGAAGGGGGGCGGGTCATGCGGCGGCCTTCTGTTCGCGAACGCCCAGGACGCGGCAGATCGCATAGACCAGGTCGGCACGGTTCAGGGTGTAGAAGTGGAAGTCGGCGAAGCCTTCCTCCTGCAATCGCGCGCAGGTCTCGGCGGCGACGGAGGCGGCCAGCAGCTTGCGGGTCTCCGGATCGTCGTCCAGGCCCTCGAAGTGGGCGGCGAGCCAGGCGGGGATGGCGGCACCACACGACGCGCTCATCCGTTGCAGCCCGGCGAAGTTCGACACCGGCATGATCCCGGGGATCAGCGGGATAGTGATGCCCGCCGCCCGGATGCGGTCGCGGAACCGCAGGAAGGCGTCGATGTCGAAGAAGAACTGGCTGAGCGCGCGGGTGGCCCCGGCGTCGATCTTGGCCTTCAGCACGTCGATGTCGTGCTCGATCGAGGGGCTCTCGGGATGCTTTTCGGGATAGACGCCGACGGAGGTCTGAAAGCCGCCGACGCGCTGGATGGCGCGGGCCAGCTCGGTGGCGTTGGCGTATCCGTCGGCGCGCGGTTGATAGGCACCGCCGATGCCGGAACCGCCGCTGACGGCGGAGCCGGGCGGATCACCGCGCAGGGCCACGATGTGATCGACGCCGATGGCCTTGTAGTCCTCGATGACCTGATCGACCTCGTCGCGGCTGGCCTCGACGCAGGTCAGGTGGGCGGCAGGCTTCAGCGTCGTCTCGGCCAGCATGCGCTGAACGGTGCGATGCGTGCGCTCGCGCGTCGATCCGCCGGCCCCATAGGTCACCGACACGAACTCCGGATTCAGCGGCTCCAGCCGGCGCACGGCCTTCCACAGATTGGCTTCGGCATCGTCGGACTTGGGCGGGAAGAACTCGAACGAGACTCCGACCGGATTGCCGTTGTTCCCGGCGCGCGCCACGGGGCCCAGCGGCGACAGCAGCAGGGCGCGGGCGTCCGCGAGCGATGTGGCGGTGGCGGCCATCAGGCAACGCTCCTTTGGGCAACGGCCGGACGGGTCGCGGTCCAGATGGTGACGGTCAGCCCCGCCGTATCAGGCGGCAGAGCGATGGAGGCGGAGGCATCCAGCCCAGCCTCGGCCAGCCAGCGGCCGATCTCTTCGTCGGCGAACCCCAGACGGCGATGCTGATGCTCCTCGCGCATCTGCTCCAGGTCGTGAGGGGCGAAATCGACGATCAGCAGCTTGCCGCCCGGCGAGACCAGACGGCCCGCCTCGGCCACGGCGGCGGCAGGATCGACCAGATAGTGCAGCACCTGATGCACCAGCACGAGGTCAGCCGACTGGCCGGGCAGGCGGGTGGCGAAGATGTCGCCGTGGCGCAGCTCGACCTTGTCCAGTCCCGCCTTCGCCACATTGGCGCGGGCGATGTTGAGCATGTTCTGGCTCAGATCCAGCCCGATCGACGTCCGAGCCCTGGAGCCCAGAAGCGTGAGCATCCGGCCCGACCCGGTGCCCAGATCGACGACACGGTCGAACGGCCCCGGTCCGGCGGCACGGGCGATGGCGCTTTCGACCGCGGATTCGGACACATACAGCGATCGGATGCGATCCCAGCTGGGGGCCACGGTCTCGAAATAGGCGGCGGCGGCGGTGGCGCGTTCGTCGCGAACGGCGTTCAGGCGGGCATGGTCGGCCTCGCCCTCGGCATCATCCAGCAAGTCCAGAACGGTGTCGGTCAGGCGGCGCGCATCGACGTCGTGCGACACGCGATAGAAGACGCGCGCACCGTCGGGGAAACGCTCGATCAGCCCCGCGTCGGTCATCAGCTTCAGGTGGCGAGAGACACGGGGCTGGCTCTGGTCCAGCACTCGGCTCAGCTCCATCACGGACAGCTCCTCACCCGCCAGCAACGACAGGATGCGCAGCCGGGTCGGTTCGCCGGCGGCTCGCAGCGCTTCGATCGTCTGTTCGGCCGTCAGGGACATGTGAAATCATATAAGGATATCCTTATATGATTGGAAGCGGGAAATCCGCGCGCCCGTCAGGCTTTGGGAATGGCGGACCAGGTCCTGAAGCCAACATGGGCCTTTGGCGGCGGTGCAGGTTCGGGCGGCGGCGTATCGGGCAGGGGAGCCAGGCGACGCTTGTTCACGTGCTCGGCCGGAGCCTGGGCGATACGATCCGGGAACTCGCCGCGGAAATAAAACCGCTGCCAGGCCTGTTTGATCGTCTCCGGGTCGCCGTTTGCCATCCGCGTGTTGAAGTCCGTGCGGACCTCCGTCCACTTGCGGTACTGAAGGGCCAGATCGCCATCTGGATCCATCGTGGCCCGAACCGGGCGGAAGGCTTCGATCCGGCGATGCTCGACCGGCTGCAGGAAGCAGAAAGGCTCGTCCTTCTCGAATCGCACCACGCCGGGCGCGGTGAATCGCCAGTTCATGGTGAAGGGATAGGGCAGCCAGTCCGTCTCGGTGAGACCCTCCAGGCCCTGGATGCCGTGCTTGAACCGGTTCGGCACGCCCGAGGCCCGCAGCGCCCATCCCGGGGGCGTTCGAAACAGCCAGCCCGTATGGAAGGTCAGGACGCCCTCGGTGAAGTGCGAGGCGACGAAATGATCGACCTGCTCCGCCCCCGCGTCAGGCCGGATGGCGATCGAATCGGCCCCCATGCGACCGTCCCACTCCGCTTCGAACCCGAACGGACACAGCAGTTCCCAGCCCGTGGTGTTGGCCATCGTCAGGGGCAGGCAACGATAGGGATGGCGCCCGGCGAAATCGTCCATCCAGTCGCGCTCGGGACGGCCGGGGACCAGGCGAGGTGGCTCGCGGCGCATCGGGAAGCATTCCAGCGTCAGACCACCCGCCGGGCTGTCGTCGCGCTCCGTTCGGCGGATGATATCGTCGGTGACGTCGCTCACGTGCAAATCCCAATCAAGCCTTGCCTTATTCTGACGCGCGAGCGGCCCTTCGCAACAGGTGTCAGATCACCCTCACAACCGGAGTGACCAATGGCTCATGCGCGACCGCTGCGGCGAGATTGCGCATCAGCAGACTCAGCATCCCCTGGACCGCCTCCGTCGTGGCACCGGCGATGTGAGGCGTCAGCACCGTATTGGGTACATCGGCCCAGCGTGCGGCCTCGGTGGGCTCTACCTCGAACACGTCCAGCGCCGCCTGGCCCAGGGCGCCGGACCGCAGCGCGCTGATCAACGCGTCTTCATCGACGATCTGGCCCCGCGCGACGTTGACCAGCAGACCGCCGGGGCCGAGCGCCGCGAGCACCTCGGCCGAGATCAGACCGCGGTTCGTCTCGTCGGCCCGACAGGCGACCACCAGGACATCGCTGTCCCGGGCGAGGTCCAGCAGTGTGGCGGCGCGAGGCCACGACGAGGGCTTGTCGCGCGGCCCCCACCAGGTCACCCGGCAGCCCATGACCTCCACACGTCGCGCGACCGCTTCGCCGATCAGGCCCAGGCCGACGATCCCGACCCGCTGGCCCCTCATGGAGGGTGTCATCAGACGGCTCTCCATGCGCCATTCGCCGGCTTTCAGTGTCCGGTCACCGGCGACGATCTGGCGGCGGGCCGCGAGGATCAGACCCAGAGCGTGATCGGCCACGTCCTCGTGGTTGACGGCGGGGGCATGGGTCACCGGCAAACCCCGCGCGGCACACCACGCCAGATCGACGCCGTCGTATCCGGAGGTGAAACAGGCGATCAGTTTCAGATTCGGCAGATGCTCCAGCACGACCGTGTCCAGCGGTGCCTCCCCGATCACGACGACCGCCTGGATTTCAGCCTGGGCCTCCAATGGCGGTCCCTCCCAGAGGCGAAAGACGCGGTAGGCGGTTTCCAGGAACGGTGTGAGCAGGCCCAGGGCGGGCTGCATGATCAGAATGGCTGGACGATTCGGCATGGACATGGCCTTAAGCTTGACGGTGTTTCAGGACCAGTCGTCGATCAGGAAAAGATGGTCGCCGAACCCGGCGTTCAGCGGATAGGCTGAGAACCCAAGGGCTGTTCGCCCAACGGGGATTCGCCATGAACATCATCGCCGCTTCTTTCGTCGCCTTGCTGCTGCTGGCCGGTTGCAGCGCGGCTGAGGGGTGGCCGCAAGAGGGTGTCGGCACGGTCTCCTCAACGGGCGTCGTCGAAGGCGTGAAGGAAGGACAGACCCAACTCCGCGTCGGTCAGACCATGGCCGTGGCGCTCAACAGCAACAGCACGACGGGATACCAGTGGCAGGTATCCGAACTCCAGGGCGGCGTCCTGACGCCGGGCTCGCCGTTCGGAGACGAGGTCGTGGAGCCGCACGCCCCCGGCATGGTCGGCGTCGGTGGGACCACGCACTGGCGGTTCGTGGCGGCGCGGCCCGGCGCGGTGACCCTGATCTTCACCTATCGCCGCGCATGGGAGCGCGACGTGCCGCCGGCCCAGACCGAGACCTATCGCGTCGTGGTCCGCTGACCGCGCCGGACAGCCTGGCCAAGCGGCGGCGTGGACAGGCCGGGGTCGGTCGATCATAGACGCCAGGTGATCCCCGCCGTCGCTCCCCTCCGTCGCCTCGATCTGGACTGGATCCGGGTGGCCGCTTTCGGGCTGCTGATCCTGTATCACGTCGGCCTGGTCTATGCGCCGTATGACTGGCACGTCCACAGCCGCCATACGTTCGAGTGGATGCGCGAGGGGGTGCTGGTCACCAATCCGTGGCGACTGACCCTGCTGTTCCTCGTCTCCGGGGCGGCGCTTCGTTTCATGACGGCGCGCAGAACCGCGGGGCAGGTGGCGCGGGCCAGGGCCGAACGCCTGATCCCGCCCCTGCTGTTCGGCACCCTGGTGCTGGTGCCCATCCAGTCGTGGATCGAGGCCATGGACAAGGGCGGTTGGTCGGGTGGACTGGCCAACTGGTGGTGGCACGAGTTCAGCCCCACTGGCCTCGCTGACGGCGTGCCGGTGAACCACCTGTGGTTCATCGTCTATATCGCGGTCTACAGCGCGGTCGTGGCGCTGCTGCTGATTCGGCCCCGACTGCTGGCGGCGATGGAGAAGGGTCTGACCGACCTGCTGGGTGGCTGGCGCGTCATCGCCGTGCCGATGCTCTACCTCGTCGTGATCCGCCTCGTTCTGCTGCCGTTCTTCAGCGTCACCAACGTCGTGATCAACGACTGGTACAATCACGCCCTGTCGCTGGGGGCCTTCCTGTTCGGCTTCCTGATCGTGCGCCAGGAGACGGTGTGGCGGGATCTGGAGCGGTATCGATGGGTCGGTCTGGCGCTGGCTGCCGTCGCCCTGCCGATCATGATGCTGCAAACCGTGCATCCAGGAGGAGGGGCCTTCCTGGGGATCCCGCGACGTCTGGTCTTTGCCGTCGATCAGTGGGTGGTGATTTCATCCATTCTGGGATTCGGCAGCCTCTATCTGCGGCGGACGGAAAGTCGTCTGCTGCGGTATCTGACCGACGCGGTCTTCACCTGCTACCTCGCGCATCAGACCATCCTGGTCGCCGCTGTCTGGATCATCCGTCCAGCCAATCTGCCGGCCGGTCTGGAGGCCACGTCGCTGGTCATCGTCACGGTGGGGGGGAGCCTGCTGGTCTATGAGGTCGTGCGGCGTATCCCGCCCATCCGGCCGATCTGGGGCCTGAAGCCCAGGGCCGTGACGCACCCGAGCGCGGGTGCGGGGCCCGTGGGTCGACCCGACGAGTCCGCATGAGGCTGCCTGTCGTCGATCACAGGGCCGCGGCGCGCGCCCTACTCGCCGTCGGCGTCGCCGCGCCGGTCGTGGCGCTGGCCGCGGTGCTGATCGCGGCGACCTGCTATGCCGGCTTCGACCATGCGCGCCAGTACCTGAGCGAACTGGGCGGTGCGACGGCGGCCTATCCCCTGATCTTCAATGCCGGGGTGCTGATCGCCGGCGTCATGACAGGTTTCGCGGGCATAGGGTTTGGCCTGGCCGTCGCCATCCTGGCCCGGGCACCGGTGTCGGCCGTTCTGATCTGCGCCCTGTTCGCCCTGGCGGGGGTCGGCCTTGTTCTGTCGAGCCTCTACGCCTGGCCCGACCCGCGTCACCTCGCCATCAATCTGGGCCTGGGGATCCAGCTCGCTCCGGCATGTCTGTTGTTCGCCCTGCGAGAAACAGCCGGCCTGCCTCGTCTGAAACGCTTCCTGTTCGCGGCATTCGTCGCCATGGCGGCGCTTACCGTCCTGACCAAGCACCTGGTGTTTCCGGGGGCCGTCAACGATTTCAATGTCGGCTATTGGGAGCGCGCGTTCGCCATCGTGCTCGTGGGCTGGGTCGGGGTGGCGGCGTGGCTGATTCGCCGCGCGCTGAAACCGGCGATCACGGGGGTCGGCGACGCCTGATCACTCAAAAAAATGAGCCGATCACCATTCCGTGATTGAAAATCGCGCAAGAGTGATTGAGAGTGCAGGGAATGTTGCACCGCAACAACCGTGTTCGGTTGGTGGGGCGCGACCCGAAAGGGATCTTCCATGAGCGGCTACGGCTCGACGGCACGTGTCTATCAATCGGATGACCAGGTCGAGACCTTTTCGGCCTTCACCGGTGTCAGCGGCTGGCTGCCTGATCAGGCTCCGCTTGCGATGCCGCGCCAGAGTTTCAACGATGCCGACCGGCAGGTGACCACGCGCATGGCAACCCGGCCCGAGGGCTTGCTGGCCCGTCGCTTCATCGTGTTCGGATCGACGTTCGCGGTGGCGCTGCTGGCGATGATGGCTCCGCTGATCTTGTGCGCTCGCGAAGGCTTTCAGCCGCTCGAGATCGTGGCGCTGACGATCTTCGCGGTCCTGATCACGGCCATCGCCTGCTGGTTTTGCAGCACATTCGCTGGTCTTGTGGTGATGCTGACCGGCCGCGAACAGGACGACATGGACTTCGCGCCATACCCGCCGCTGCCGACTCGCCGGACAGCTCTGCTGATGCCGCTCTACAACGAAGACGCCCGCGCGGCCCTGGCTCGCCTCGGCGCGCTGGACGCATCTCTGGCCCGTCTCGGGGCGTCCGAAGCCTTCGACCTGTTCGTGCTCAGCGATTCCACCAGGGACGAGGCCGCCGTCGCCGAGCTGTCGGCCTGCATGGCCCTGCGCGCCCATGCGGGTAGCCCGCTCTACTATCGCCGTCGCTCCGAGAACGTGGAGCGCAAGGCCGGGAACATCGCCGACTGGACGCGCAGCTTCGGCGGTGCCTACGACTTCATGATCGTGCTGGACGCCGACTCGACCATGGCGGGCGAGACCGTGCTGCGTCTGGTCGATGCGATGGAGCGCAACCCCGGCGTCGGCCTGATCCAGACCGCTCCGACCATCATCAAGGCCCAGACCCTGTTCGCGCGTGTCTCGCAGTTCGGCGTGCGCCTGTACGGCCGCGTCGCCGCCGCCGGCCTGGCCTGGTGGGCGGGATCGGAGGCCAGCTATTGGGGTCACAACGCCATCCTGCGCACCCGCGCCTTCGCCGACTGCGCCGGACTGCCCGAGCTCGAGGGGCGCAAGCCCTTCGGCGGTCACATCATGAGCCATGACGTGGTCGAGGCCGCCCTGTTGCGTCGCGCCGGCTGGGCCGTGCACGTCACCGCCGCCCTGGACGGTTCGTGCGAGGAAACCCCGCCGACCCTGACCGACTTCATCCGCCGCGATCACCGCTGGTGCCAGGGCAACCTGCAACACCTGGCCTTGATCGGCGCGAAGGGTCTGAACCCGATCAGCCGTCTGCAACTGGCGATGGGCTGCATGGCCTATCTGTCCTCGCCGCTTTGGCTGGCCTCGCTGATCGTCGGCATGGCGATGCAGTTGCAGGGACCGGTGGACTGGACGTCCTTCTTCTACATCCTGAATCCGCAGCTCTCGCCCTTCATGCTGGCGTCGCTGCTGGGCGGGGTGATGCTGATGGGTCCCAAGCTGATGGGTTTCGCCCTGGTCCTGAGCCGTCCGGGCGAGCGCAAGGCCTTTGGCGGCACGCGCCGGATCCTGAAGGGCATGGCTCTGGAGATCGCCCTGTCAGCCGCCCTTGCCCCCATCCTGATGGTCGCCAACACGATCGCCGTCATCAAGATCGTCAGCGGGCACGACGCCGGCTGGGCGGCCCAGTCGCGCAGCGCAGACGGCTTGGCCTGGTCCGATGCCTTCAAGTCCATGCGCTGGCAGATGGTGACCGGGTTGGTCTTCGCCCTGGGTCTGTTCGTCCGGCCGGACCTGGCGACCTGGTACGCCCCGATCGTCCTGCCGCTGCTGTTCGCGGCTCCGATCGCCGTCTTCACCTCGCGCCGCGCGGTGGGCGAGGCTTTCGGCCGCAAGGGCTGGATGGTCACCCCGGACGAGGACGCGGTCGCGGTGTCGCCCGCGGTTCTGTTCCCCGCGACGCGGCCGGTGGTCGAGGTCGACCCGGTCCGCGCCTTCGGCTGAACGAAGCGAACGACAAAAATAGGGGACCGAGCCGCCGCTCGGTCCCCCTTTCTCTTTATCGAATGAGGCTTAGCGTCCGAACTTCTGGAACTTGATCCGGTGCGGGATCAGGGCGTCGGTGCCCAGGCGGCGCTTCTTGTCTTCTTCATAGGCCTCGAAATTGCCCTCGAACCATTCGACGTGGCTGTCGCCCTCGAAGGCCAGGATGTGCGTCGCCAGACGGTCCAGGAACCAGCGGTCGTGGCTGATGACCACGGCGCAGCCGGCAAACTCTTCCAGGGCCTCCTCGAGGTTCTGCAGGGTCTCGATGTCCAGGTCGTTGGTCGGTTCGTCGAGCAGGATCAGGTTGCCGCCGGTGGCCAGGGTCTTGGCCAGGTGGACGCGGTTGCGCTCACCGCCCGACAACTGGCCGACTTTCTTCTGCTGGTCGCCGCCCTTGAAGTTGAACGAGCCGACATAGGCGCGGGTGTTGATCTCGCGCTTGCCGACCATCATCACATCGGTGCCGCCGCTGATCTCTTCCCAGATGGTCTTGTTGGGATCGAGCGCATCGCGCGACTGGTCGACATAGGCCAGCTTGACCGTCTCCCCGACCTTGATGGTGCCGCCGTCCGGCGTTTCCTGGCCGGTGATCAGCTTGAACATGGTCGATTTGCCCGCGCCGTTCGGGCCGATGACGCCGACGATGCCGTTGGGCGGCAGCTTGAAGGTCAGGCTGTCGAACAGGAGCTTGTCGCCATAGGATTTCTGCAGGCCCTCGACCTCCAGCACGACATTGCCCAGGCGCGGGCCGGGCGGGATCTGGATGTGAGCGTGGGTCTGGGCACCGCGGCTGGCTTCCTGTTCGGTGACCATCCGCTCATAGGCGGCCAGGCGGGCCTTGGACTTGGCCTGACGGGCCTTGGCGCCCGAACGGACCCATTCCAGTTCGCGGGTGAGGGCGCGCTGGCGAGCCTCGGATTCCGACTGCTCCTGCACCACGCGCTTCTGCTTCTGCTCCAGCCAGCCGGAGTAGTTGCCCTCGTAGGGGATGCCCTTGCCGCGATCGAGTTCCAGCGTCCACTTGGTGACAAGGTCCAGGAAGTAGCGGTCGTGGGTCACCAGGATGACGCAGCCGGGGAAGACCTCCAGGTGATGCTGCAACCAGGCAACGGATTCCGCGTCAAGGTGGTTGGTCGGTTCGTCCAGCAGCAGCATGTCGGGCTTGGACAGCAGCAGGCGGGCCAGGGCCACGCGACGCTTTTCACCCCCCGACAGGTTGGTGGTCATCCAGTCGTCGGGCGGGCATCGCAGGGCGTCCATCGCCATCTCGATGCGGCTGTCGATGTCCCAGACATCGCCGGCGTCGATCTTCTCCTGGAGGGCGGTCATCTCCTCCATGAGTTCGTCGGAGTATTCCTCGGCCATCTCCATGGCGATGGCGTTGAAGCGGTTGACCCACTGCTTCTCCTCGCACCAGGCCTCGACGTTCTCGCGGACATTCAGGCTCTCGTCGAGGTGAGGTTCCTGTTCCAGATAGCCGCGCTTGATGCCGTCGGCGGCCTTGGCCTCGCCCGAGAATTCGTTGTCCAGCCCCGCCATGATCTTCAGCAGGGTGGACTTGCCCGAGCCATTGACGCCCACGACGCCGATCTTGGCGTCGTTGTAGAAGCTCAGCCAGATGTTCTCGAAAATCTTGCGGCCGCCGGGAAAGGTCTTGGTCAGACCCTGCATCTGGAAAATATATTGCTGCGCCATGAGGTGCGTGCGCCCTGTCGTCTGGATCGGATGGGGAGGTAGGCGCGCGATGTAGCGACCCGCACGCCGGGTGGCAAATGACCTATCCCGATGACGCGGCCGTTTGAAGGCGCGCCGGCCTTACCAGCGAAAGACGAACCGCCCCGCCAGCGCACCGGCCCCCGCCGCCAGGGCGATGCCCAGCGAATACCAGACGGCCACGAACGGGGCGGTGTGCTCGGGACAGTGCAGGCCGTAGAGCGTGGTCGCCAGCCCCCCGGTCAGCAGCCCCGCCGCCGCCCCGGCCAGCAGGGGGCGGGTGGGGGCGAAGGCGCGCGCGGCCCAGAAGACGAAGGGCGCGGCCAGGGCGCTGAGCAGCACGATGTTGGGCGCGCAGACGCGGGCGCTGTCGCCCATCAGCGCCGGCATCCGCTCGGGCATGGGCATGGTCGCCATTTCGTAGGCTCCAAGCGCCAGGACGCCGAGCACGAGCAGGCCCAGCGCCAGGAGCGGTGCCTTCGCGCTCGCTCCCGGCCGTCCCAGGCGGGCCAGCAGCCAGAAGCCGGTGGCGGCCAGCGCGATCGTATAGGCCGCCTTCGCCCAGAAGGTCGGGCCGATCATGGCGGTGGCCAGATCGGCGCGGAATCCGAGCCACAGCCCCACCCCGGCCAGCACCAGCAGGGCAGCGGGAATCATCCACAGCAGGACGCGTCGTTCGATCTGACGGCGGCCTGCGGGGGGCAGGTCGACGGCCAGGGCATTGATCAGGTCCTCAGTCTTCATGGTCGCCTCCGTCTGCGGACGCGGGCGCGAAGCGGGCGTTCAGGGATTTCATGCTGCGGTGAATGCTGACCTTGGCGGCGGTCAGGGTGTAGCCGTGATTGGCGGCGGCCTCCGCGACGGTCAGGCCCTTCAGCCGCACGTCCTCGATCAGGCGGCGCTGCCGGGCCGGCAGCAGGGACAGGCAGCGCGACAGGTCCGCGCTGGTCGCGCCATCCTCGACGGTATGGTCGGCGAACAACTCCGATGCCTCGTCCAGCGGGTGGGTCGGGCGGCGGCCCCTGCGGCGCAGGTGGTCGATCAGTTTGTGGCGCGCGATGGCATAGGCCCAGCCCGTGAACGGCTGGCTTCGGTCCCAGGTGGTCCGCTTGGCATGGATGGCGATCAGGGTTTCCTGCACCAGGTCCTCGGAATCCGCTCCCCCGTCGAAAAGCCGACGGGCGAAGAAGGGTCGCAGATGCGCGCCCAGGTCGGTCAGCAGCACGCGCCAAGCCGAAGCGTCGCCATCAAGGCCACGCAGCATGAGGGCGCGAAGGTGAGCTTCTCGATCAGACACGGTCGCCCCCGGTTCGCCGCAGAGACGCAAAGGTTACCTGATTTCGCCCCGGCTCAGCGAAAATATTGTCTCCACGATCCTCGTAACCGCCGCGGAGGCCGCCGCGAAGCCGGGACCATGCGGTCATCACCGACCGCGCCAACCAAAAGGATACGTCCATGACCCGCACCCAAGCCAGTGTCGCCGGCCTGACCGCCGTCGCCGCCCTCGTCGCCGGCGTCGGCATCGCCAACGCCCAGCCGAACGGCCAGAGCGCCACGCCTTCGGTAGAGAAGTGCTACGGCGTCGCCCTGGCCGGCAAGAACGACTGTGCCGCCGGTCCCGGCACCACCTGCGCCGGAACGTCCGTTCGCGACTATCAGGGCAATGCCTGGAAGAATGTCGCCGCCGGCACCTGCACCTCGATCCAGACGCCGCGTGGCAATGGATCGCTGACCCCCGTCTCGCGCTGATCCCTCCAGCCAAAACAGCGCGATGACCCGCAGCCCGACCGCCGGACCTGATCCTCGTCACCCCTTCCCCCCGGGGCCGACGGCGGGTCTTGGCTTGAAAGCCGTCCATTACGAACAGGCGCTGTCCTGTCAGGCGGCCGGTCTGTGGTTCGAGGTCCACCCTGAGAACTACATGGTTCAGGGTGGACCTCGTCTGGCGTGGCTGGAGGCGATCCGAAAGGACAAACCCCTGTCGCTGCACGGGGTTGGGCTGTCCCTGGCGGCTGACGAGGCACCAGACGTCGATCATCTGGCGCGATTGAAAATGCTCGCCGAGCGCTACGAGCCCTTCGTCATGTCAGAGCATCTGGCCTGGTCGAAGCGAGGCGAAGTCTATCATCCCGATCTGCTGCCGTTCCCGCGCACCCGGCCGATGCTGAGCCGGATCATCGACAATGTGTCCCGTGCCCAGGACGCGCTGGGCCGCAGGCTGCTGATCGAAAACCCGTCGCTGTACCTGGCCCTGGGTGGCCATGAGATGAGCGAGCCCGAGTTCCTGAGCGAGTTGGCACGGACCAGCGGATGCGGCCTGCTGCTCGACATCAACAACGTCTTCATCAGCGTCAACAACGTGGGTGGATCGGCCACCGCCTATCTGGATGCCCTGCCGCCCGAGGCGATCGGCGAGATTCACCTGGCCGGCCATGCGCCCGATCCCGATTTGGGCGCGGCCCTGCTGATCGACACACACGCCGCGCCGGTATCTTCGGCCGTGTGGGGCCTCTATGCCCGGACCATAGGCCGGATCGGACCGCGTCCGACGCTGATTGAACGCGATGATGCGATTCCCCCCTTCGAAGACCTGATGCAGGAGCGCGGTCGCGCCGATGCCGTCCTGACCGCGATCCGGGAGGTGTCCGTTGGCTGAACCCTTTCACGAGGCCATGGATGCCATCCTGACCGGGACGCCCGATGCGCTCGACCCCTGGCTGAGGGGTGGCGAGGCGGGCCGTGCGGGGCTGGCCGTCTATCGCAACACCGTGGCCAAGGCGCGGGTGGATGCCCTGGCCGCTCACTATCCGACCGTCGCCCGGTTGGTCGGCGAAGCGTGGTTCCGCGAGGCGGCGCTCATCTTCGCCCGCGCCGAGCCCCCTACGAGCCCCATGATGGACGATTTCGGCGAGGGGTTCGCCGACTGGCTGGAAGCGTTCCCGCCCGCCGCGGACCTACCCTATCTGGCCGCCGTCGCCCGGATCGACCGCGCGTGGTCGCGCGCCCATGTCGCCGCCGATGCGCCCGTGCTGGATGTCGCGGAACTGTCGGCGCTCAGCCCGGCCGCCCTGTTCGGTGCCAAGGCGATCCTGCATCCCAGTGTGTCGCTGTTCTGGTTCGACTGGACCGTGGCTTCGATCTGGCTGGCCAATCGTCCGCATCAGGGTGAGCCCATGCCGGTTGTCTGGGACTCCGTGGCCGAAGGCCTGGTGGTGGTACGGCCCGAAATGGAGGTCCGTCATCACCGGTTGCTCCACGCCCAATGGCAGTTCCTGGACGCCTGCCGTCGCGGACTGCCCTTGGGTCGGGCGGCCGCGAACGTGCGTCTGGCCTATCCCCTGACGGACCTGAGCCGTCTGTTTGCCGGGCTTTTGAGCCTCGGCGTCTTCACCCGCCTCGAGCACTGAAAGCCCCGCGATGATCGATACCCCGATGACGACGTCCTCACCCGCCGCGCCCCTTGTCGGGTCCGTCCGCCTGATCGAGCGGCTGCTGCCGCTGGACCTGCTGACGCTTATCGTCCGGGTCGCGATCGCGGCCGTGTTCTTTCTGTCTGGGCGGACCAAGGTGGAAGGGCTGCTGACCATCACCGACAGCACCTACTATCTGTTCGCCGAGGAATACCGTGTGCCCCTGGTCCCCAGCGATATCGCCGCCCATCTGGCGACCTATTCCGAACATCTGTTCCCCATCCTGATCGTGCTGGGACTGGCGACGCGGTTATCGGCCCTGGCGCTGCTGGGGATGACGGTGGTGATCGAGGTTTTCGTCTATCCGCTGGGCTGGCCGACGCATCTGCTGTGGGCGGCCCTGCTGCTTTACCTGGTGCGATTCGGCGCCGGAGCGTTCAGCCTGGATCGGCTGCTGAAACTGCCCTGATCGCGGTCAGGCGTAGTTGAAGCTGATCGAGATGCGGTCCGATTTCGCGGCGTTCATCGGCACCTCGTGCCGCAGCCAGCTTTCCCACATCAGAACCGTGCCGGCCTGGGGGGCCAGGTAGACGAACGGCTGTTCGGACTGGGGCGCATCGGGATCGACGCCGGGCCGGGCCATCATCATGGGCAGGCGGGGGTCCTCCAGCTTCAACGCAGAGGCCCCGTCCGGCACCTCGACATAGACGGTCCCGCTCAGGAACGCGTGGGGGTGGATGTGGCCGGAATGCGCGCCGCCGGGCTTCAGGATATTGACCCACATCGTGTCCAGACGCGGCTTTCTGGCCAGGTCGAAGTTGAGGGCGCGGGCATAGGCGATGGCGTGACGGTCCAGATGCTTCTTCAGCTCCGCGAACTCGGGCAACCGCTGCGGCAGGTCGTTCAGTGATCCGTAGGAGGTATAGCCACGATAGCCGTGCGCCCTGCACCAGGCGCGACCGGCTCCGTCCTCGATCGCCAGCATGCGGCAGGCGTCGGCCAGCCCGGCGTTGAAGGCGGCGAACCCCGGCGTGGTGGCGAGGGAGGCCTCGTAGACCTGGGTGACGAACAGGGGGCGCAGGGACATGGCGCAGGCTCTAGCGCGACGGACCTGCGTCGTCGCGCACGATCTGTCCGTCCTTGATGACCAGCCGCACCGCCCGCACGGCGGAGATGTCGGCTGTCGGATCGCCCTGGACGGCGACGAGGTCCGCCAGCAGTCCGGCCGTTATCGCGCCCCGGTCGCTCAGGTCGAAGATCGTGGCATTGCCGGACGTGGCGGCGATCAGCACGTCGGCTACCGGCATGCCGGCGGCCGCCATCAACTCCATCTCCAACGCATTGTTGCCGTGGGCATAGACCCCGACGTCGCCCCCCATGCAGATTTCGACCCCGGCCGCGCGGGCGGCGGCGAAGGCGGCGCGCTTGGTCAGGACATTTGCGGGCGCGGGCTCTGTTCCGTCCCAGCCACGATAGCGGGTGATGGATTCCGTCGCCGCCAGCGTGGGGCACAAGGCCGTGCCGTGCTGGGCCATCAGGCGGAATATCTCGGGCGTGCCCGCGTCGCCGTGCTCCAGGGTGTCTGCCCCGGCCAGGATCGCGCGGCGCATGCCCTCGGCCGTGCCAGCATGGACCGCGACCTGACGCCCGGCCGAATGCGCCGCCTCGACGGCCTCGGTCATTTCGGCCTGCGAGAAGGTGGGACGGCTGGGTTCGCCCGGACCCCAGCGGTAGTCGGCATACAATTTGACGATGTCGGCACCCGCACCGATCTGGCTGCGGACGACGCGGACGAGGTCGTTTCCGTCCGCCTCCTCGGCCCCCAGAGGCACATCGACGCCGGGTTCGAATCCCTTGGGGCCATAGGCACCGGTGGCGACGATGGCGCGGGTCGAAACCAGCATGCGCGGGCCGGGCACGATCCCCTCGTTGATGGCACGGCGCAGACCGACGTCGGCATAGCCTGCCCCCTCGGTGCCCAGGTCGCGGACGGTGGTGAACCCCGCCATCAGGGTCGCGCGGGCATGATTGACGGCGCGGGCGGTGCGCAGCGCCAGCGGCTCGTGCAGCACCTGATCGTCCCATGGCGTCTCATTGTAGGGATGCAGGAACAGGTGCGAATGGCCCTCGATCATGCCGGGCATCAGGGTCTGGCCCGGCAGGTCGACGATGCGGGCATCGGCGGGCGTGGCCACGTCCGGGCCGACCGCCTCGATCCGGTTGCCGCGCACCAGCACCGTCCAGCCAGTGTGAGGCCGGGGATCGACACCGTCGAACACCCGGTCGGGACGCAGCAGTAGCGCCTCCTGGGCCTGGACGGGCAGGGCGAACAGAAGAGTGGCGAGGATCAGGATCAGGCGCATGGACCCGACGATGCGCGGTCGAAGTCGGCCTTGCAACGGTTCGGGCCTTCACGTCCGATTCTGACGCCCCGATCCGCTACAGTCGAGTGGTCTCGGCGGTCGATCGGAGCGGCATTGGAGAAGTAAGAGTCACTTTTTTCCCCCTGGAGTCTCCAAGGACGGCCGGTTCAGAACACCAGGTCCGCCTCGCCGCGCAGAATGGCGTCGGCCTCGGGCGTGTGTTTGGCCCCGCTGCGGTCGTGCAGGACGAGGGCAGGGAGCAGGCGCAGGGGGGCGCGGCTGCCCCGCACGGCCTGGATCAGCACCCGCTTGGCGGGCTGATCCGAAAACGGCTGCACCGGCCGGATGGCGATGGACCCGCAGCGCTGGCCCAGCAGGGTCAGCAGGTCCGCCAGTCGGTCCGCGCGATGGACGATCACCACACCTCCGCCGTCCCGAACGCCGTCCGCCAGAAAGCGGGTCCAGCCGGCCAGGCCATCATCCGCGATCCAGGCCCCGCGCTTGGCCGGCGCGGGCGCGCGCAGGGCGCTCTCGTCGTCGAAGAAGGGCGGGTTGCTGACGGCCCAGTCAAACCGCTCCAGGCCCAGGGGCTTGAACCCGTCGGCAACGTCGCCCTGGATGATACGGACCCGCTCGTCCAGCCCGTTCAATGTCGCATTCCCGACCGCCAGGGCCGCCGTCGCCGGGTCGCGCTCGACACCGGTCAGGGTCACGCCGGGCCGACGCGCGGCGATCTGGGTCAGGACGGCCCCGACGCCGCAGCCCGCCTCCAGCACCCGCTCACCCGGCCTGGCGTTCACCGCCGCCGCCAGCAGGGCGGCGTCCATGCCGGCCCGATAGCCGTCGCGGGCCTGCAGCAGACGAACCTTTCCGCCCATCAGGGCGTTCTCGGTCATGTCGGCGGGCGGGACGGGCTCTGGCGATGATGATGCGACGGTCACGCGGCTTGACCCCTCATGGTGGCGTCACCATTGTCCGGCGAAGCGGATTGCTGCAAGCGGGCGCGAAGAAGAAGCGGCGTATCCTCCCTGACGCCGCGTTTGAGAGAGATTTCCCTTGGATGCCGTCACTTTGACCGCGCCCCGAGCCCATCCCGTCCGGGACCGGGGCGATGTCGAGGCCCTGGCCCGTCTGGCCAAGGTCGACATGGCGGCGGTTGACGCGCTGATCCTGGATCGGATGCAGTCCAGCGTGCCTGTGATCCCCCTGCTGGCCGAGCATATCGTGTCGGCGGGCGGAAAAAGGCTGCGGCCCCTGCTGACCATCGCCGCGGCGCGCTCGGCCACGGCGGACCGGCCCGACGCGGACCTGACGGCGGCGCTGAAACTGGCCGCCTCCGTCGAGTTCATCCACACCGCGACCCTGTTGCACGACGATGTCGTGGACGGCTCCGAGCGCCGACGCGGCAAGGTCGCGGCGCATCTGATCTGGGGATCGGCCACGAGCGTCCTGGTCGGCGACTTCCTGTTCGCCCGCGCCTTCGAGTTGATGGTCGAGACCGATCAGATCCGGGCCCTGGGCATCCTGGCCCAGGCCTCCAGCGTCATCGCGCAGGGCGAGGTGCTTCAGCTGACGCGGGCTCACGATCTGAACCTCGATCAGGAAACCTATCTGCGGATCATTTCGGCCAAGACCGCCGAACTCTTCGCCGCCGCCGCCGAATCCGGGGCCGTGGGCGTCGGCGCGGATCAACAGACGATCTCGGCTCTGCGGTCCTACGGGCTGAACCTGGGTCTGGCGTTCCAGCTGGCCGACGACGCCCTGGATTACGGCGGGTCGTCCGAAGCGTTGGGCAAGAATGCGGGGGACGATTTCCGCGAAGGCAAGGTGACCCTGCCGTTGCTGCTGGCGGTGGCCCGCACGCGGGGCCGCGAGGACGCCTTCTGGGATCGGACGATCAACGGCAACCAGCGCACCGATGACGATTTCCGCCGGGCGCGTGAGCTGATCGTCGGCACCGGTGCGGTTTCGGCTACGCTGGACGCCGCCGGTGACTATGCCGACGCGGCAAAGGCCGCGCTGAAGGTCCTGCCCCAGGGCGACTGGCGCGCGGCGCTGGAACGCCTGGCCGATTTCGCCGTCAGTCGCGCCAGCTGAGCAGGCGTCGAAGAATCGGAGCGCGCACCTCCAGGTCCGCGCTCCATTTGGCGACCGAACCGCCTATTTCAGATTGGCGCAGAACCGCTGGATCCGTTGGCACGCCTGTTCCAGCACGCTCTCGGAGGTCGCGTAGCTGATACGAAAGTAGGGGCTGAGCCCGAAGGCGGCGCCCTGAACCACGGCCACTCCCTCGGCTTCCAGCAAGGCCGAGGTGAATACCTCGTCGTCGGTGATGATCGTGCCGTCCGGTGCCGTCTTGCCGATCAGGCCTTCGATCGACGGATAGACGTAGAAGGCGCCCTCCGGGTTCGGGCAGCGGATGCCGGTCGCCTGGTTCAGCATGGACACGACCAGGTCGCGGCGCTTCTCGAAGGCCGCGCCGCGCTCGGCGATGAAGGCCTGTGTCCCGTTCAGGGCCTCGACTGCCGCCCACTGGCTGATCGACGACGGGTTCGAGGTCGTCTGGCTGGCGACCTTTCGCATCAGGTCGATCAGGGGCTTGGGGCCGCCTGCATAACCGATGCGCCAGCCGGTCATGGCGTAGGCCTTGGACACGCCGTTGACCGTCAGGGTGCGGTCGTAGAGGTCCGGCGCGACCTGGGCGATCGTAGTGTATTCGAAGTCGCCATAGGTCAGGTGTTCGTACATGTCGTCGGTCAGCACCCAGACGTGCGGATGGCGGCGCAGGACATCGGCCAGGGCCTCCAGTTCGGCGCGCGTATAGGCGGCACCGGTCGGATTGGACGGGCTGTTCAGGATCAGCCACTTCGTCCGGGGCGTGATCGCGGCCTCCAGCACCTCGGGCCGCAGCTTGAAGCCGTCCGACTCCTCGCCCGTGACGAAGACCGGTTCGCCGCCCGCCAACAGCACCATATCGGGATAGCTGACCCAGTACGGGGCCGGCACGATGACCTCGTCGCCTGCGTTCAGCGTGGCCACGAAGGCGTTGTAGATCACCGGCTTACCGCCCGACGCCACGTGAATCTGGGCGGGCGTATAGGTCAGGCCGTTCTCGCGCGCGAACTTGGCGACGATGGCGGCCTTCAGCTCGGGCGTGCCGTCGACGTCGGTGTATTTGGTCTCGCCGCGTTGGATGGCGGCAATGGCCGCGTCCTTGATGTTCTGTGGCGTGTCGAAATCCGGCTCACCGGCCCCCAGGCCGATGACGTCGCGTCCGGCACGTTTCAGCTCTCGCGCCTTGGCGGTCACGGCGAGAGTCGCGGAAGGCTGGACGCGGGCGAGGGCGGCGGATTGCAGGTCGGACATCGGTGGTTCCCGGGAGAGCGGTGCTGTCGTCTTACGCAGATGCGAAAGGCGGATCAAACGCCAAGGCTCGCCCTGTGACCCGGCGCGGTGGTATGCGCAGATGACCATGCGCCGCATCCTCGATTTCATCCTGAACATGGAAGCGGCCCGCTGGCGGGCGCTGCTGGCCAGCGTGCTGCTGCTGGGTGCCGTCGCCGCCCTGTTCGCTGTCGGCAAGGCGTCGCTGGGGCTGGAGGCCGAGGGGCGGCTGGAGGCCTGGCTGCAGGGCTTCAATGACGGTCCGGTGGGCTTTGCGGCCGTCGTGGTGGTCTTCGTCGTCTCGGCCTTCCTGGGGGTGCCGCAGTTCATCCTGATCGCGGCCAGCGTGGTGGCCTTTGGACCCTGGTCGGGGTTCGCCTATAGCTGGGTGGCGACGGTGGTTTCGGCGGGGGTGACCTACTGGCTGGGTCGAGGCCCGACCGCGCGCGCGATCGAAAAGCTGGGCGGGCGCACGACCGAGCGTCTGGCGCGGTTCGTCGGCAAGAACGCCTTCTATGCCAGCTTCATGATCCGCAATGTGCCGTCTGCGCCCTTCATCGTCGTCAACATGGCCTTTGGCGCGGCGCGGGCGTCGTTTCCGGCGTTCCTGGCAGGTTGCGCCCTGGGGGTGCTGCCCAAGACGGCGCTGGTCGCCTTCTTCGGGGGATCGTTCATGTCGGCGGTGCGCGGGGACGGCATCTGGACCTCGGCGATTCTCGCAGCGGTCGCGGTCGTCTGGCTGGCCCTGATGCTGGCGGTGCGAGAAATCGTCAAACGGCGCGAAAATCGGTCCAGCGATCAGATACAGTAGTTGTTACGATTGAGGCGATGGCCTATCTGACCCTGACGACAACGGAGAAGTTCAAATGCTGAAGCTCTACTATTCCCCCGGTGCCTGCGCCCTGGCCTCACACATTGCCCTTGAGGAGGCGGGTGCCGACTACGAGGTCCAGGCCGTGAACCTTCGTGCCGGCGAGCAGAAGACGCCCGAGTATCTTGCGATCAACCCGGCCGGCTCGACACCGGCCCTGATGACCGATCGCGGACCGCTGACCCAGAACCTGGTCATCATGGGCTATGTCGCCCAGACCTATCCGGACGCGAACCTGGCACCCATCGACGACAGCTACGAGTTTGGTCGGATGCAGGCGTTCAACGGCTATCTGGCTTCGTCCGTTCACCCGGCGATGGGTCAACTGCTGTTCGCCGGGCTGGAAGGCGAGGCCAAGGAGGCCGCTCGGAAAAACACCCTGACCAAGCTGGGCGTGGTCGAGGATTCGCTGCTGGGGTCGCCCTGGGTCATGGGGGCGAACTACACCGTCGCGGACGGCTATCTGTCGGTCTTCAGCCGCTGGGCCCGCCAGGCCGGGCTGCTGGATGCGGCACGCTTTGCCAGGCTGAACGACCATCTGGACCGCGTGCAGGCCCGGCCCGCGGTTCAGCGGGTGCTGGCGGCCGAGGGCATCGCGCCCGTGTGAGGGCGTTAAGGCATCCTTAGCGCCGCCTTTGCCAAACTGTCGTAGTCCGGAGCGGATGGCTCCAGGAGGCAGCGATGAAGCCGACGTCCCGACTGAGGCGCGAGCATGCGTCGATCCTAACCTTGGCCAGCACCCTGAATGGTCTCGCGGGATCACGGATGACCCGCGACATCGCCGACCAGACGCAGGCCTGCATGCGATCAATCGATGCCTTGCTGGTCGGTCATCTGCTTCATGAGGACGAGCATCTGTATCCGGCGCTGATGGCCGCCGACGATCAGCAGGTTCGGATTATGGCGGAGGATTGCTTCGCGGACATGGGCGGCATCCTGGGGGCCTGGATCGCCTATCGTGACCACTGGACGGCGGAAACGATCCGCACACAGCCGGATCGGTTTTCGAGCGCCACGACAGGTGTTCTTGGGGCGCTGGCCATTCGGATCGAGCGCGAAAACCAGGAGCTTTACCCCTTGCTGGACCATCTTCAAGCGACCGCTGAACACGAACGTCGGATGGCCTGACGCCCCAACCACTGGTCCGCAGGCACCAACGGCGAAAGCCAAGCGTGACCGTCACTTGGTCGTGATCGCAGTGGGGCCTTCGCGCGGCATCGGGGCTTGTATTCGCCTGTCCATGCGGGCAAACGAGCGCACAGCCGGTCAGGCGAGGACGATCAGGAAATTCGGCGCGTGTGGGGATACGCGTCGGGTGGGGCGTCGCCGAAGCCGGTTGATTTGCAGCGCCTTGAAGGCCCCAACCGAACGGTAACCGACCCCCATGAGCTTCTCCCTCTTCGGCGCCATCTCCAATGACATCGCGATGGACCTCGGGACCGCCAACACCCTGATCTACATGAAGGGCAAGGGGATCGTCCTGAACGAGCCCTCGGTCGTGGCGCTGAGAAACGTCGGTGGACGGAAGATCGTCCACGCCGTGGGCATCGAGGCCAAGCAGATGCTGGGCCGCACGCCCGGCCACATGGAAGCCATCCGCCCCATGCGCGACGGGGTCATCGCCGACTTCGAAGTCGCCGAAGAGATGATCAAGCACTTCATCCGCAAGGTTCATAACCGCAAGGGCTTCGTGAACCCCAAGATCATCGTCTGCGTGCCGTCGGGCGCCACGGCGGTCGAGCGTCGCGCGATCAACGACAGCTGCCTGAACGCCTCGGCCCGCCGCGTGGGTCTGATCGACGAGCCGATGGCCGCGGCGATCGGCGCCGGCCTGCCGATTCACGAGCCGACCGGCTCGATGGTGGTCGATATCGGCGGCGGCACCACCGAGGTGGCCGTGCTGTCGCTGTCGGGCATCGTCTATTCGCGGTCCGTCCGCGTCGGCGGCGACAAGATGGACGATTCGATTATCAGCTACATGCGCCGCAACCATAACCTTTTGATCGGCGAGACGACCGCCGAGCGCATCAAGAAGGACATCGGTACCGCCCGGATTCCGGCCGACGGCGAAGGCCTGTCGATCGAGGTCAAGGGCCGCGACCTGATGCAGGGGGTACCGCGCGAGGTCCGCATCTCGGAACGTCAGGCCGCCGAGGCCTTGGCCGAACCGGTCAGCCAGATCATCGACGCGGTGAAGGTCGCGCTGGAAGCCACGCCGCCCGAACTGGCCGCTGACATCGCCGACAAGGGCATCATGCTGACAGGCGGCGGTGCTCTGCTGCGCGGGCTGGACGCCGAGATTCGCGATCATACGGGTCTGCCGGTTTCGGTCGCCGACGATCCGCTGTCGTGCGTGGCCATCGGGTGCGGCCGCGTACTGGAGCATCCGCGCTGGATGAAGGGCGTTCTCGACTCGGCGCTCTAGGTCCAGCGCGCAAGCGTCGCTGCAAATCCCCGTGATTGCAGCGAATTCGCCGGTTTCATTGTGGCTCGCTTTTTGCGATAGGCTGCGCACAGCGGCGGGGGGCGTCCCGCCGATTCTGACTCTTTTTGGGAAGGCAGGCCGTGGCGTTTCGCGACGGACCGTTCGATCAGTTCAAGGTGCCGCTGGTGTGGACCGCCGCGGTCGTGGTCGTGGTCGCCCTCATTGCATCGGTTCTGCTGATCCTGGCCGATCGCCGCCATGATACGGCGGCCGATGCCTATGGACCTGTGCGCGCAGGGTTCGACGCCGGGGCCGGGCCCGTCAACGGCGTCTTCGCTGCCCCCGTGCGCTGGGCGGGTGCCGTCTCGGATTATGTCGGTGGCTATTTCTTCGCGGTATCCGAGAACCGCCGCTTGAAGAAGGAGCTGGAGGAACTCCAGCCCTGGCGCGACCAGGCCATCGCCCTGAAGAACGTCAATGCTCGTTACGAAGCCATGCTGGGCTTGAGGACCGAGCCGGTGGTCGCCCTGGCGACGGCGCGCTCGGTGTCGGAATCGCGTGGCCCGTTCGTCAATGCGCGGCTGTTGGACGCCGGATCGAACAAGGGCATCCAGATCGGCAATCCCGTTATCAACGAGCAGGGGCTGGTCGGGCGGATCGTCGGGGTCACCGGCGGCGTGAGCCGGATGCTTTTGCTCACGGATGTGGCCAGCCGCACGCCGGTGCTGATCGACCGTACCGACGCGCGCGCCCTGTTGACCGGTGACGGATCCGGCAATCCCAAGCTGGAGTTTGTGCGAGGGAACAATGCCGTTCAGGCCGGTGACCGGGTGCTGACGTCCGGGGATGGCGGCGGCTTTCCGCGCGGCGTGCCGATCGGCGTGGCAGCGCGGGGGATCGACGGGTCATGGCGGGTCAAACTGTTCAGCGACCGGGGCGCCATCGACTACGTCCGCATCATGCTGTTCCAGGATTTCAGCCAGTTGGTGGCGCCCGACACCTTGAACGCGCCGCCGTTGTCGGGGCTTGCAACGGCTCCGGCCCCGAATGCGACCGAGGCTGCGGCCATCGGTGACGCTGCGGCGCGCCGGTCCCGGACGGCCGGCGGCGAGACCACGGCGCAATCGACCACGGCACCATCGACCACGGCACCATCGATCCCTGGGGCTCGCGCGGCCGCGACGGCGCGGCCTCCGGCGGCGACCAGCCGCCCCGCTCAGGTCCCCGCACCGCCACCGCCCACGGACACGCCGACACCCACGACAGTCCCACCTGGAGGAGGCGGCGCGTGAGACGTTCGATGCAGGTTCGCGTCGTCGGCCCGCTGCAATGGGTCATCTATCCCGCGCTGGTCGCCATGGCGGCCACCCTGATCCTGGCCACGCCCGTCGAACTGTTTGGCCTGAAGCTGCCCGAGCCGGTCCTGCCGATGGTGCTGGCGTTCGCCTGGCCGCTGATCCGCCCCTCGATGACCGCCCCTGCGGTCCTGTTCGCCCTCGGCGTCTTTCTCGACATGTTCTGGGGCGGGACGCTGGGATTGTGGCCCCTGTGCCTGCTGGCCGTCTATGCGGTGGTGCTGGGATCTCGCAACCTGCTGGCTGGGCAGGAAACGCAGGTTCTGTTTGTCTGGTACGCGACCTGCACCGTCGGTGCCTTCTTGCTGGCGTATCTGGTGGTTACGCTGGACGCCGGGCGCGCGCCGAGCCTGCTGGCCCTGCTGGGTCAGGTGACCCCGACGCTGTTGCTCTTTCCGATTGCCGACTGGATGGTCCAGCGGTTCGACGACGGCGACGTGCGGTTCCGATGAGCGAGCCTTCGATCTTTTTTTCAGACGTCAACGAGCGTCAGGGCTCTTTCCTGCGTCGCACCTTCGTGGTCGGCGGGCTGACGGCCCTGGGCGTGACCGCATTGACCGTGCGCCTCGCTCAGCTGCAGGTCGTGCAGGCGCAGGAATACGCCACCCTGGCCACCAACAACCAGTTCAACTTCCGTCTGGTGCCACCGCCGCGCGGCCGTATCCTGGACCGGAACGGCGTGGTCATCGCGGGCAACCGACCCAGCTTCCGCGTCCTGGTCGTGCGTGACGAGACCAAGGATCTGGACCAGACCCTGGACCTGCTGGGGCGGCTGCTGCCCGACACGGTCGACCGGCGCCGCGCCATCATCCGCGACGTCAACGCCGCGCCCCGCTTCAGCCCCGTGCCGGTCAAGAGCGACCTGACCTGGGAAGAATTCGCCAAGGTCAACATCTATGCCCCCGAACTGCCCGGCGTGATGGCCGACATGAACGAGGCGCGCTTCTACCCCTTCGGCGGATCGTTCGCGCACGTCATCGGCTACGTCGCCAAGGTGTCGGATCGCGACGTGCAGGCGATCAAGGACAAGGGCGAAGAGGTCCCGCAGATCCTCTACAACCCCGGTTTCCGGATCGGACGCTCAGGCATCGAGAAGGCGCTGGACGGCGATCTTCGGGGCGAAGCGGGCGGCACGCGGGTCGAAGTGGACGCGCGCGGTCGCGTGGTCGCCGAAGATGTCGGCGGATCGCGCCCCGCGGTGCCCGGCAAGGACGTCGTGCTGACCCTGGACGCCGACGTCCAGAACCGGGCGCTGGAAGTCTTCGGCGAGGAAAGCGGCGGCTGCGTCGTCATGGATGTGCGCAACGGCGACATCCTGTGCATGACATCGGCCCCGTCGTTCGACCCCAACCTGTTCGTCGGCGGAGTGCCCAGCGCGACGTATCGCGCCCTGTCGGACTACGAGCGCAAACCCTTGCTGGACAAGGCGATCGGGGGGGTCTTCCACCCCGGATCGACCTTCAAACTGACGACCTCGCTGGCGCTGCTGGACGCCGGGGTCGATCCGACCGAGCGGGTGAACTGTGGCGGCGGATACCGGTTCGGCAACCGGACCTTCAGGTGCTGGAGCCGCAGCGGGCACGGTCCGCAGGACATGCACGATGCGATCAAGAACAGTTGCGACGTCTATTTCTATCACATGTGCAATCGCGCCGGGGTCGACGGCATCCACGATGCGGCGCGCAAGATCGGCTTCATGCAGACGTTCGACATCGGGGTCGGCAACCAGAAGACGGGCTCGATCCCAAGCCGGGCCTGGAAGGCCGAATACAACAAGAACAATCCGAACCCGGACTCGCGGACCTGGTATCCCGGTGAGACCCTGTCGGTGGCGATCGGGCAGGGGGACGTCAACGTCACGGCCCTGCAGCTGGCCGTCATGGTGTCGCGCATCGCCAATGGCGTGAAGGCGCTGCAGCCCCGGCTGATCAAGTCCGTCGGCGGGGTGGACAGGCCGTCCGGGGCGGCCGTGCCCGACCTGCCGTTCTCGCGCGAGAATATCGAGGTGGTGCGCCAGGGCATGGTGGCGGTGGCCAACGACCGGACGGGCGGCGCCTATCGCCAGAGCCAGCTGGGCCTGGGCGACATCCAGATGGCCGGCAAGACCGGGACGGCCCAGGTCCGCAGCTATGACAACGTCGCCTCGCGTTCCAGCCGCAGCGTGGGCTGGGCGCTGAAGGACCACAACCTGTTCGTCGCCTTCGCGCCGGTCGATGCGCCGCGTTACGGCATCGCCGTGATCGTCGAACATGGTGGGCTGGCGGGCTCGACCGCCGCCGCGCCGCGCGCCCGCGAGATCATGCGTACGGTCCTGCTGAAGGATCCCGAGATGCGCGCCCGCATCGAACGGCCGCTGCCGCCTGCCGCCGAGGGCGCGGCTCTGGCCGACGACGAGGCCTTCGGCGCGGCACCCGAGCCGGACGCGCCTGCCGCCCCCGTCGAGGCGACGCCGCGCCGGACAGAGCCGACCACCACCACGGGCCCACGCCCGTATCTCTCGGAGCCCCGATGACCGCCTCGGCCCTGACACGTCCCGGCGAACGCGAGCGGCTCTCGGTCAAGCTGGGCGAGATCGACTGGCGGTTCGCCGCCTTGCTGTGCACGGTCGCCGCGATCGGCGGGGCGATGCTGTACTCCGTCGCCGGCGGATCGTGGCAGCCTTGGGCGGCGAACCACCTGATCCGGTTCGGGGTCTGCCTGGCCATCATGCTGGCGCTGTCGATGGTCTCGATGCGGATCTGGTTCGGCTCGGCCTATATCGTCTACGGCCTGGCGTTGCTGATGCTGGCCCTGATCGAGATTCCGGGTCTGGGCTATACGGCGATGGGCGCGACGCGCTGGCTGAACCTGGGCTTCACGCGTCTGCAGCCGTCGGAGATCATGAAGATCGGGGTCGTGCTGGCGCTCGCGCGCTACTATCACGGCGCGTCGGCCAAGGACGCGCGGATGAGCTGGAAGCTGATCTATCCGGTCGCCATCATCGGCGCGCCCTTCCTGCTGGTGGCGCACCAGCCGGACCTGGGCTCAGCCATGCTGCTGGGGCTGACGGGCGCGGCCATGATGTTCATGGCGGGCCTGGACTGGAAGATCATCGCCGGGGTCACCATCCCGGCGGCGATCGCGGTGCCCTTCTATGTGATGTTCGGCATGCACGGCTACCAACGCAGTCGGGTGCTGACGTTCCTGAACCCCGAGAACGACCCTTCGGGTACCGGATATCACATCACCCAGTCCAAGATCGCCCTGGGGTCCGGCGGTCTGCTGGGCAAGGGATACGGCCTGGGCAGCCAGAGCCAGCTGGAGTTCCTGCCCGAGAAGCAGACCGACTTCATCTTCGCGGCGGTGTCGGAGGAATTCGGCTTCGTCGGCTCGTTCTCGATCCTGCTCTGCTACATCGCCATCATCCTGATCGCGCTCAGGATCGCATCACTGTCGCACAGCCATTTCGGGCGGATGGCCTCGGCGGGCGTGACGGCGACGTTCGCCCTCTATGTGATGATCAACGGGGCCATGGTCATGGGGCTCGCGCCCGTGGTGGGCGTGCCCATGCCGCTGCTGAGCTATGGCGGGACGGTGATGCTGACGGTGATGATCGGGTTCGGTCTGGTGATGGCCACGCGGGTGCACCGCTATGCCGAACTGCCCAAGGGCCACGGCCTGATCTGATCAGCGGGCGGCGTCGCGGGCTTTCTTGAGGGCTTGCTCGAGTTTCCGGCGGGCCTTGGCGTGGTCGCGATCCAGAGTGCTTATCTCGCGATCCAGCGCCGCCTTGCGCGCCGTGACGGCGTCGAGCGCTTCGGCCTGTTCGAGGTCGAGCGCGGAAAGGCGGGCCTCGAGCGCTTCGACGTGTTTCCGAGCTTTTAGGGAATGGGCAGAGGGCTTCGTCGGATTGCGGCGGGTGGTCTTGCCGATGTCGACCGCGAGCCCGCGCGTGATGATGGTGCCCGGAGCGGCAAGGGCCGCCGCGCTGTCCGGGTCATCGGAGACCTCTTGCGCCAGGCTGGTCTTGAACAGGTCCTGATCGACGCCCCAGGCCTCAAGCGCCTTCGGACGAGAGGATGCGGCCACCGTGTAGGCGTGAAAGCCGTCGGACCAGGTGAAGACTTTCAGTCGGGCAACCATGCCGCCCAAAGCGAGCGAGCGTGGCGGTTCGTTCCGCTAGAGCGTCGCCGCCCAGTCCGTGCCGCGGATCAGACTGTCGATGATGCCGGGTTCGGACGAGGCGTGGCCGGCGTCGGGGACGATGTCCAGCTTGGCTTCGGGGAAGGCGCGGTGCAGGGACCAGGCTCCCGAGATCGGCGTCACGACGTCAAAGCGGCCCTGGGCGATCCAGGTGGGGATGTGGCGGATTCGGCCGATATTCTTCAGCAGCCAGTGCTCCTCGGGGAAGAAGCCGCCGTTCATGAAATACCAGCATTCGATGCGGGCGAAGGCGATGGCGAACTCGGGCTCGGCGAACTTGTCGGGACGGGCGGCCGGACCTTCGACGCTGACGGTTTCGCCCTCCCAGCTCGACCAGGCGACGGCGCAGCGTTCCTGCTCGGCGCGATCGTCGCCGATCAGCCGCTTGTAGTAGGCCCCCATCAGGTCGTGACGTTCATCCTCCGGGATCGGAGCGATGAACCGCTCCCAGGCGTCCGGGAAGATCATCGAGGCCCCGTCCTGGTAAAACCAGTGAAGCTCTTTCTTCGTCAGCAGGAAGATGCCGCGCAAAATCAGCGCCTTGACGCGTTCCGGGTGCGTTATTGCGTAGGCCAGCGACAGGGTCGAACCCCACGATCCGCCGAACACCGCCCAGGCGTCGATGCCACATCGCTCGCGCAAGGCTTCGATGTCCTCGATCAGGGTCCAGGTGGTGTTGTCCTCGAGCGAGGCATTGGGCCGCGACTTGCCACAGCCGCGCTGATCGAACAGCACGATGCGATAGACGGCCGGATCGAAATAGCGGCGCATGCCCGCGTTGACCGCGCCACCGGGGCCACCGTGCAGAACCAGCACCGGCTTGCCTTGCGGATTACCGCACTCCTCGAAATAGATTTCGTGGGCGCTGTCGGTCTGCATCCATCCGGATGCGAAGGGTTCGAGCTCGGGATACAGTTCGCGTCGGGGCGTCTCGGTCACGGGGAAGGCCATACGGGGTCGCTGCTTCGGTCTGGAGGATCAGGCAGTGGGGCCGGCGCGAAGGCCGCAGAAGGCCAGGATGAGCCAGCCGGCGATCATCAGTGCGCCCCCGATGGGAGCGACCGCCCCCAGGGCGGGGAGGCTTAGCAAGCCGAGGAAGGCCAGGGCCAGACAGAAAATCAGGCCACCGGTCGTCGCCAGCCACCCCGCCACGCCAGCCAGACGGACGCCGGGGGCCAGGATCGCGCAGGCGACGCCCAAGACGGCGTGCGCCAGCTGATAGGCGGCACCGGTCTGAAACAGGGTCTTGATCTGCGGGCCGGCTCCGTGGGCGGCGAAAGCCCCGACCGCCACCGCCATCGCGCCGTTCAATGCAGCGAAGGCCGCGAGGTGACGATTCCATGTCATGTGCAGACCGTAGCCTACGGATTCGTCGGCGTCTGCTATCGGATGGACGATGATTCCAGCCCGCCGCATGGCGTTTCAGTATGTGTTGCTCTTCGGTGCCAACGGCGTCAGCCTGCCGTTCGCCGGGCTGTGGTTCCGTGCCCAGGGTTTTTCGGGGGCGGAGATCGGCGCGCTGCTGGCGGCGCCCATGCTGGCGCGGCTGGTGACGGGGCCGGTGCTGGCGGTGTGGGCCGACGGGTTCACGCGCCGCCGCACGCCGATCGCAGTCCTGGGGGCCGTGGGGGCGCTGGCCTATGGGGCGGCTGGACTGACACACGGAGTGTGGGTCCAGGGGATCGCCTGGTTCGTCGGGGCCAGCGCGATGGCCGCGATGATTCCCCTGACGGACGTGCTGAACCTGTCCGCCGCGCGACGGCACGGGTTCGCCTTTGCCTGGCCCAGAGGGTGCGGATCGGCGGCCTTCGTGGCGGCCAACGTGCTGATGGGCGCGATCCTGGCGCGGGCGTCGGTCGATTGGGTCATCGTGTGGATCGTGATCGCGGGCGCGCTGATCGCGGTCACCGCGTCCAGCCTGTTGCCGCCCGAGCCGGTGTCCGAGGCCGGTCCGAGCCGCAAGCGGGACCGCTATGCCGGGATCGCCAGGCTGGCGACCGACCCGGGTTTCATGACGGCCATCCTGGCGATCGGCGCGGTCCAGGCGACCCACGCCTTCTACTACGGCTTCTCAGCCATCGCCTGGAAGGTGCAGGGGATCACCGAGGCGACGACGGGGCTGCTGTGGGCCACGTCGGTCGTCGTCGAGATCGGCTACATGTGGGTCGTGGAGCCTTGGCGTCGCGCCCGGGGCATCGGTCCGTGGCCCGTGCTGATGCTGGGTGGCGTGGCGGCTGTCGCGCGGTGGACCCTTCTGGCCTTCGTCCCGCCGCTGTGGGCGCTGTGGCCATTGCAGGCGCTTCACGCCCTGACGTTCGCGGCCACCTATCTGGCGGGCGTGGAGATCATCGAGCGACTGGCTCCGCCAGGTCAGCACACGGCGGCCCAGACGTTGAACTCCGTGATCGCGGCGGGCGTCCTGATCGGATTGGCGACGCTGGCGTCGGGCCCGTTGTACGATCGGTTCGGGACCTTGGGCTATCTGGCCATGACCGGGCTGGCAGCCGTCGGCCTCGTGGCGGGGTGGTGGCTGAAGCGGACGCTGGACGTCAGCTGAGCCGGGCGCGGGGCAGGGGCGACAGGTGGCGGGCCATCGCACCGGTCGCCGTGCGGATGCTGGAGCGCAGGCTTTGAGTGTCTGTCGTCGCCGGGACGCGCAGCAGGCCCACCGCTGGGGCATCGACCGCGTCGGGCAGTGCGGTCAGAATGCGGTACAGCAGGTAGCTGCCGGCGTCTTCTTCGGACTCCGAGGTGGCCTCGGCCGACAAGCCGGCGTCGTTCAAGGCGCGGACCATCTCGGCGACCGGTGCGGTCGCGCGGGCCATGGCGGGGCCGGTCCGGGTCAGCTTGGAGCCGCCGATCAGCGCCCGGTTCTCTGCCCGCATCTGAACGCGAAACCCGTCGGAGCGGCGCGTGCGGCCGACCAGAAGCACGGCGCGGCAGTCGGCGTCGTCAAGCTGACCCGTCAACAGGCCCGCCAGCATATCGGGGTCGCCAGGTCCGATCGGACGCGCCCGCGCCGTCTGAGGGTTCCAGCCGTCCGCCGCCATGTCTTCCAGAGCCGCCCAGGCGGGATCGTCGGTCTCATAAACGCAGACGAGGATCGCGGGTCTGCGGTCCGGTTGGGCCTCGGCGACGGTATCGAGCATGGGATCCGCTGGGTGCGTGACGACGGCGTGACAGCGGCGCGACGGTGTCGGTAAGCGAAGGAGATCGTCAAGTCCTATTGCGACCCCGCCGCGACCTGAATGTCAGATTCCCGCCTCAGGCGAGATCGCCGATGGCTGCATCCAGCAGCATGAAGGCCCGCCCCGGATCGGTGGCCAGAGTTCCCAGCACGCCCGGGCCATCCCCCTGTCGCGCCTGGTCGTTCAGCCGGGTCGCGAAGCCACGGA
Source organism: Brevundimonas sp. P2_A6 (assembly GCF_056404975.1). NCBI lineage: Bacteria > Pseudomonadati > Pseudomonadota > Alphaproteobacteria > Caulobacterales > Caulobacteraceae > Brevundimonas > Brevundimonas sp. P2_A6. The sequence continues at coordinate 807,860 of NZ_JBFUCZ010000001.1, forward strand.
CATAGCGTTCTGCATCGGCCCGCAGGTCCGGATCGCTCATGACCCGCCGGGACACGCTGCGCACGGCGGCGGGGGCGACCCGTCGAACGATCTGGCGCGCCCGGTCGGGATCGCGTTCGGCCAGGGCTGACGCGGCTTCCTCGACGCGCGAGCGGGGCAGAAGGGCATTGGGATCCACGCCCATGCGCCGGATAGCCGCCGTGATCCGGTCCGAAAGGGCGTCGGCATCGGCGGGCATGGCCGGCGTATCGAGGTCCAGCGGCGGTTCGCCAGGACCATCATCGACCAGATCGCTCCAGTCCAGCCGGTCCTGGGATTGCGGCGGCGTGGCCCGCGTGGGCTCGCTGCCTGTCGGAGCCAGGCGCAATCGACCTCTAAGCCCGAATCCGCGTTCGCGTTCCGGTTCCGCCTCGGTCTCCGGCCTCGCGGCGCGGGTGTCCTGAGTGGTCTGCAGAGGTGGCGGTGACAGGGGTTCGCGCCGCCGCGTGGATTGAGGCTCGCCCGAAACCACGCCCATCAGACGAACGGCCTCGGTGAGCATGTCGTAGTTGCGACGCACGCGTTCCTGGAAACCGGCGTCCAGAGCCTCGGTATCCTCGGCGGCCTTGCGGGAGGCGGCGGCGAGGGCGGCAAGACCGTCTTCGACGGTCACGCGAACCGCTTCGGCGCGAGCCCGGGCTTCTTCCGGCAGGCGCGAGGCGCGCTCGTCCAGATCGCCGATGGCGGCATCGACCTCGGCCAGCGCCTGAGTCATGCGCGACAGGGTCGATTCCAGCTTGCCGATCGCGCGCTGGCCGGCCTCGTCGACCAGATCGACAGTCTCGCCGACGATCCGGCGAGCCCCCTCGACACGGGCGTCGGCGGCCTGATCGGCCTTCTGGGCCGCGTCGAACAGGGCCTCGCCCAGACGGTCGGCACGGATCTGGGCATGACTCGCAGCCTCGTCGGCGGCGATGCGACTGTCCTCGGCGGTGGCCTTGAGCGCGGCCAGGGCGCGGCGGGTTTCCTCGACCAATGTATCGCGCGCTTCGGCGGCGAGCGCCTCGAACCGGTCGAGCGACAGTTTGGTGGCGGCGTCGAAACCGTCGGCCTCTCGTTGCGACAGGTCCACCAGAGCCCGGAACTGGTCGCTCGCGGCCTCGACAAGGTCCCGCAGGCCTTCCGACGCCCGGGTCGAGACGTCGCCGAGCTCGCCGCTGGCGGCGCGCGCGGCGGAAAGCTGTTCGGTCAACTGGGCCCGCTGGCTCTCGACCTGAGCCGAGAAGTCCTCCTGGTCGGTGCGCAGGGCGTAGGCAGCGGTGACCAGGGCCGCGCGCTGCTGGCCCAGCCCCTGTTCGACCGAAAGGATCTGTTCGGCGACCCCCGTGCCGGCGTTCTCCAGACGCAGGGTCTGGCGGGCCAGGTCGTCGGATGCGAGGCGCGCGGCGTCCTGAGCCTCGCCGGCGGCGGCGGCGAGATCGGCGGCCCGGGCGGCCAGGGCGGTCTCGGCTTCGCGCAGCTGGGTCTGGGCCAGATCCGAAGCATCGACGATCAGGCGCGACTGGCGCTCGACGGCTTCCAGGACTCCCGAGGCCTGGGTGTCCAGATGACCCCCAAGCGCGGCCATCTGCTCGCGTTCGCGGCCGAGGTTCTCCGTCAGGCGACGGGCCGTGCGACCGGCGGTTTCGGCGGCCTCGTTCAGGCGGTGGGTTTCCAGCGACAAGGCTTCGCGCAACAAGGCCATGTCGTTGCGCGCGCGCTCGGCGGCCAGCGCGGCCTGATCGATGTCGTTGCGCAAGGCGGACAGGACATCGCCGGTCTGCTGGGCGGCGAGGGCGGTGGGCGCGACCAGCGCCTCGGCCAGCTGGCGGGCCCTGCGCGTCTCGGCGGCGAGGCCGTTCCCCTGACGGACGGCATGGGCCAGCATCAGAGCGAGGCCCGCCGGGGCCAGAGCGATCAAGGTGTAGATAGCCAGACGCAGCGGGTCGGCCAGGACGTCACCGGATCCAATCTCATAAGCCGCCCAGGCCGCGACACCACCGACCCAAAGGGCCGATGCCGCGCCGGCGATCAGATAGGGCGTGCCGGACTGGCCTTCGCGTTCGGCCGTCAGCGGGCGGGACGCGGGTGGCTCGGGCGGCTGATAGCGGGCTGGCGGGGCGTCGGCACTGACGGCGAAAGGGGTGACCACCGCGGTTTCATCCGTCGTTTCCGGGGGTGGCGTGGACAGAGCGGCCTCGGGCGCGTGGGCAGGCTCCGCGGCGGTCGCCTCGGCCCGCTCTCGTTGTTCCAGAAGCCGCCGACGACGGCGTTCGGAAATCGGCCGCTCGGGGGGCGCAGGCGGGTCCCGATCCGGTGCGTGATCTGGGATTTCGATGTCGTCCACCGGCGGGGTCTCGACGGCAGGGGTCGCCTCGGGATCGGTCAGAACAAGCGGCGGCCGTTGGCGGGACTTCATGAAGGGTCAATCTCGTTGGGCGGGCGCGCAGCGGTCCGTGCCAGGCGCGCCTGCAACCCTAGAGCCTGATCCCTGACGGCGAAAGCGTTTCGGGGTCAGGAAGTCGGCGGCGAACGAAAATCGCTCGCACCGGGTCAGCAATCCCGGTCGCGACCTGCCGCGATCAAGCCGGCCTCAGCAGGCTCGCCACAGTCATTCACGCGGTGGACTTCCGGCGATGCGCGCGGGGGGCGTTCGATGTCGACGCCGAACTGGGACAGGGCCGCCGCGACGAGCAGCGCGATGAAACCGGCCAGCAACTCGATCAGCGCCTGCACCTGCGTGCTCCCCTTCGTGCGTTCGCCTTATGCCTGATTTCGCAGAGCGTCACAATCCGATGGTGGAACCGATGCACAGCTGTGCCATTGACGATCATCGCCCGCGGTGGGACGAAAGCAGCGATCCGGCAGGATGGCTCATGCGGGACGGGTCTATCATCATGAAGCGTGCGGTCGACGAGACGACCCTGGATGCTTCGGCGGTCCTGGTGCCTGGGGATACGTGCTGGCGGGTCGAGGCGGCCGATCGGCTGTCGATCCTGATGGAGAACGAAGCCTATTTCGACGCCTTGTCGTCGGCACTGGACAAGGCCAGACGCTCCGTCGTCGTGCTGGGTTGGCAGTTCGACCCCAGAACGCGGCTTGATCCGGAGACGCGCGCAGGCGACAGGCAGGCCGAGATCGGGCATCGCCTGCGCATGATGGTCAAGACGCGGCCGGAGCTCGATGTGCGTCTGCTGATCTGGAAGTCGCCGCTGCTCATCGCGGCGTCGCAGGGGTTCTACCCGCACAAGGCGCAGACCTGGTTCCGAAAGCGCATGGTGGAGTTCCGCCTGGACTCCCCGGGGCCGATCGGGGCCTGTCATCACCAGAAGGCCGTGATCATCGACGATTCAGTGGCCTTCTGTGGCGGAGGCGACATCTCGGTCGATCGCTGGGATTCGCCCGCGCACCGTGACGACGACCCGCGTCGGTGCCAGCCGTCCGGCGTCATCTCGCCCCCGCGCCACGAGACGATGTGCGTCATGAGCGGCCCCGCGGCGCTGGCCCTGGGCGATCTCGCGCGCGAACGTTGGTTCAAGGCGACCTGGGAGCGGACGGTTCCCGAACCGGTCGAAAGCGATCCCTGGCCGGATGGGGTCGCCGTCGATTTCCAGAGCGTGCCGGTCGGCATCGCCCGGACGGAACCGGCGCACGGCGGCCGGATCGAGGTGCGCGAAAACGAGCGACTTCACCTCGCCGCCATTCGCGGGGCCAGGACGCTGATCTATATGGAGAATCAGTATTTCACCTCGCCGGTGATCGCTGGGGCCCTGGCTGAACGACTGGCCGAGCCGGATGGGCCGGAGGTGGTTCTGGTCTCCACAGGACGAAGCCCTAGCTGGTTCGACAGCATGACCATGGACACCGCGCGGGCAGAGGTGCTGTTCCGGCTGGAAACGGCGGATATCCACAACCGCTTTTTCGCCTTTAGCCCCAACACCAGAAGCGGCGAGCGGATCATCGTCCATGCCAAGGTGACGATCGTGGACGACCGGCTGCTGCGGATCGGTTCGACCAACATCAACAACCGCTCACTGGGATTCGATACGGAATGCGACGTCGCGATCGCACCCGACGACGACGCCGGCCGCGCGAAAATCAAGGCCTATCGCCACAAGACCATCGGCCACTTCATCGGCACATCGGGCGATGAGTTCGAGGCCGCCGAGGCCGTATTGGGTTCGACGGGCAAGGCGATCGAGGCGTTCGACACCGGGAGGATGTCGCCGCTGGGCGCGACCCAGCCTTCGATGGTGCAGAGGACGATTGCGGAGTTCCAGCTCGGAGACCCCGTGTCGACCGCCGACGCCTTCAGGCCCTGGAAGCGGCGGAATCGCTCTCAGCGGTTGTTGCCTCAGGCGTCCTGAACCTCGAAATCGACGATCAGCGGCAGGTGGTCCGACGCCATCCGCGCCAGGGGTGAAAAGGCCGCTCGCACGCCAGTCACCCTTATGTGCGGACTGACGAAGACGTGGTCGATGCGGATGGCGGGGAACCCCGAGGGAAAGGTCTTGATCGTGGGGCGCTGACCGATCTGGCGCTGACAGTCAGCCAGGCGACGGGTCAGGGTCTGATAAGGTCGTGTGATCGAGGTGGCGTTGAAATCGCCCGCCAGAATCGTCGGCCCCTGGCATTCCGCGTGACCCATCCAGTCCTTTCCGACCAGGGCGGCCGCCTGGAGCCTCTGCTCGCGCGGCACCAGACCCAGATGCGTGGTGAGGACGTTGAGCGGCGGGTCGTCGTCCTTCTGCACCCGTGCCCAGATGGCCCCGCGCGGCTCCAGGCCGGGAATGCCCCGGACAGTCGGCAACGCTCCGACCCGGATCAGACGCTCCGGCCAGCGGCTCAGGATGGCGTCGCCATATTCTTCCTGCTCGACGGTCATCGCGGCATGGAAGCGGACCGACATGGCGAGACGATCGGCGATGACCTGGGCCTGGTCGACACCACCCGTGCGTGCGCGGCCGACGTCGAGCTCCTGAAGGCAGACGATATCGGGTTCGTGCTCGGCGATGACACCGACGATCCGTTCCAAATCCAGACGTCGATCGACGCCGACACAGCGATGCACGTTGTAGGTCATCAGACGCATGGGCGATCCGCTAGGCGATTTCGGTGCCAAAGGCCATGCGGTCGCTGGTCCTAGATTTCGACGACGCGATTGGGCACTTCGTTCGGGTTGCCCGGCCGGGGTGGGAAGTGCTCGGCCAGGACGGTGCCGGCCAGGCCGATGGCGCGCTGGAAGCCTTCGACCGGGCGGCGGGCCCTGAGCCCGGCCGTCAGGGCGGTCACGGCCTCGGCCCAGACATCGGGATCGACGCGGGCGTGGATCCCTTCATCGGCGATGATTTCCACCTGCCGATCGGTCAGGGCGGCGAAGATCAGCACACCGGTTCGATCCTGGGTCACGTGCAGCCCGTGCGCCAGAAATTGATGCATGGCGGCCTGTCGGGCACGGTCGCGTCGGACCGAGCGGGGTGTCACGAGGCGGGTCAGAAAGGGGATGCGTAGGATCAGATAGGTGAACACGAAGACCGCCGCCTGGACGACGGCATAGACGCCGATCGTGCGGCCGACGATGACGTCTCGCGCCGCCAGCTGCCCGGCCTCCCAGGTGTCGCCGAAGCCCGGAAACCAGTGCGCGTCGAAGCCCAGCGGAATGAAGCCAAGCGGCATGATCAGAGCCACGGCGGCCGCCCAGGCCAGGCTGATGTCACGGTAGGACGAGACCTGGCGGGCCAGCACGCAGAAGATCTCGCCGGACGTCTTCGCCTCGGCCAGCGCGATCGCGGCGGCGATGGACGCGTGCTCCTCGGGTTTGATGCGCATCACCATCCGCCCGAGGCTCCGCCACCGCCAAAGCTGCCGCCGCCGCCCGAGAACCCGCCCCCTCCGCCGAAGCTGGAACCGCTCGACCGGCTGCTCGCTGCGCTGCTCAAGGCATCGGCGACGCCCCACAGAACCACCTGACCCAGCCCGTCGGCCCCGCGCCTGCGTCGGCCACGACGGCCCGCGCCCCGCATGAGGTTCAGGAACAGGAAAAGAAAGATCAGCGCGATGATCAGAACCGGAAAGACGGGGGCTTCCGCCTCGGTCGGGACCGCCGCCGCGGCCCGGGCCTCGGCCTCGGCGGGATCGAGTCGAAGCTGAGTGACGACGGCGTCCACTCCAGCCGAGATGCCGCGCTGGAAGCCGCCTTCGCGGAAAGGGGGAAGGATGTCGTTCTGGATGATCTGATTGGACAGGGCGTCGGTCAGGACCGGCTCAAGCCCATACCCGACCTCGATCCTGACCTTGCGCTCGTTCGGCGCGACGATCAGCAGGACGCCGCTGTCGTTCTCCGCACTGCCGATGCCCCAGGCCCGGCCGAGGCGATAGCCGTAGTCCTCGATTTCGTAGTCCTGCAGGCTGTTCAGGGTGACGACCACGAACTGATCGCCCGTGTCGGTCTCCAGCTGCGTCAGCTTGGCCGAGATCTCGGCTTCCGTCTCGGGCGACAGGAGCCGAGCCTGATCGACGACGCGGCCCGAAAGCGCGGGAAAGTTCGGCTCGGCGGCGAAAGCAGAGGTGCCCGCGACCATGCCGAGCAGGATCGCACCGACAAGCGCCACCGCACGTTGGCTCAGGCTGAGAAGCGGGATGGAGGTCACCGCGTCGGGGGCGTCGAGCCCGGTGCCACGGCTGGAGCGGTCCCGCCCGGCGCGGTGGCGGGCGCGCCGTTCAGGTTGAACTGAACCTGTGGTGCGGCCTGGGCCTCGGCGCTGGCCGTGAACAGCTGCATCGGCTGCTCGCCCGAGAAGGCGGTCTTGGCCCAGATCACGGTCGGGAAGGTGCGCAGGCTGGTGTTATAGTCGCGCACGGCCTCGTTGTAGTCGCGGCGGGCGATGGTGATGCGGTTCTCGGTGCCCTCGAGCTGCGACTGCAACTGCAGGAAGCCCTGGTTGGCCTGTAGCTGGGGATAGGCCTCGACCGTGACGAGCAGGCGCGACAGGGCGCTGGATAGCTGGCCCTGAGCGGCCTGGAACTGCTGGAAAGCGGCGGGGTCGCTGAGGGTCTCTGGCGTCACCTGGACCGATGTGGCCCGGGCACGGGCCTCGATGACCTGGGTCAGGGTGGTGCGTTCCTGGATCGCGGCCCCCTGGACCGTGGCGACGAGGTTGGGGATCAGGTCGGCCCGGCGCTGATACTGGCTCTGGACATCGGCCCAGGCGGCCTGGGCGCGTTCCTGCTTGGTCGGGATGGTGTTGTAGCCGCAGGCCGAGATCGCCGGAACAGCCAGCACGACCGCAGCCGCCGCGCAAAGGCGCGAATTGATGCGAACCATGGAACCCTCCGTTCGACGGCCGTTCGCCGCCCGTCCTCGAGTCGCGACTATCCCCGCAACGCCGGATCGCTTCAAGCGTCCAGAGATGATGGTACGATACCGTTCGCACGGCACGCGGCGACGTAGGTGTTGGCCAGCAGGCAGGCGATGGTCATGGGACCCACCCCGCCGGGGACCGGCGTGATCGCCCCGGCGACGTCCACGGCTTCGTTGAAGGCGACATCACCCACGACGCGGCTCTTGCCTTCCATCGCCTTGACCGGATCGGCCGAGGGAACGCGGTTGATGCCGACGTCGATGACCGTCGCGCCGGGCTTGATCCAGTCGCCCCGGATCATCTCTGGCCGACCGACGGCGGCGACCAGGATATCGGCGGTGCGGCAAAACGCGGGCAAATCACGGCTGCGGGAGTGAGCGACGGTGACGGTGCAGTTCTCGGCCAGCAGAAGCTGTGTCATCGGCTTGCCGACGATGTTGGATCGCCCGACGATCACGGCGTGCAAGCCGGAAAGGTCGCCGAGCCGGTCCTTCAGCAGCATGGTGGAACCCAACGGCGTGCAGGGAACCAACCCCGGCAGGCCGACAGCCAGGCGGCCGGCATTGACGACGTGAAAGCCGTCGACGTCCTTGTCGGGATCGATGGCGCCCAGGACGGCGGCCGAATCGATCTGGGCGGGCAGAGGCAACTGCACCAGGATACCGTGGATGCCCGCATCCTCGTTGAGGCTCTGAACCAGCGCCAGAAGCTCGGTCTGTGTGGCGGTATCGGGCAGACGATGGGTGTCGGATCGCATGCCTGCGCGGGCTGTCGTTTCACCCTTGTTGCGGACGTAGATCTGGCTGGCGGGATCTTCACCGACGATCACCACGGCCAGGCCTGGCTTGATGCCGTGCAAGCCGATCAGCGCCGCCGTCGCCGCCGATATGCGGTCCACCAGACCGGCGGCGAAGGTCTTCCCATCGATGATGGTGGCGCGCGTGGCGTCGTCCGCCATGACTGGCTCCTCGTCCGTCAGGAATCGACCGGTGGGCGGCGATTTACAGTTGTCGCGCTTCGTCGTCTATGTTCGCCACGGGCTTATCCCGGGGGAAATAAAATGCGCCGCTCTTCGTTCGCCATCACCGTCAGCGCCATCGCACTGCTTGCCGCCGGCCAGGCCATGGCCCAGGAACCCACGCCGCTTCGTCTGGGCCAGTCCGTGTCGGGGTCGCTGACCGCCGAAGACGCCAAGGTCGACAGCGAGGATGAAGGGCAGTTCGTCTATGACGACTACACCGTTCGCCTGCGCGACGGACAGCGGGTCGAGGCGGTCATGCGCGCCGAGTCTTTCGACACCTACCTGACCGCCTATGACGCCAGCGATGAACAGGTCGAACTGGCTTCCGACGACGATGGTCTGGGCGAGGGGACCAACTCGCGCATGCGCTTCGTCGCGCCGGCCGCAGGGACCTATCTGATCCGCGCGCGCACGCTGAGCGGTCTGGAAGGCGGCGATTATACGCTGCAGGTCAGCGAACGCGCGGCACCGCCCCGCGCCCCGCGCCCGACCGGGCTGCGCATCGGGCAAGAAATCGATGGACGGATCGCCGACACCGACCCGGTGAACGACGACGATGCCCTCTACGATGCCTACAGCTTCCGTGCTCGCGAGGGCCAGCGCTATGCGATCAGCCTGAACAGCGACGATTTCGACGCGGTCGTGCGTGTCAGTTCGGCGCGCGGTGATTTCCAGGAGATCGCATCCAATGACGATTCCGGGGCAGGGGGGCTGAACTCCTACCTGATCTTCACGGCGCCCAGTTCGGGCGACTTCATCGTGCGCGCAGCGCCGCTGGATGGCACGACGAACGGAGCCTACACCCTCAAGGTCGATGAGGCCGGTCCCGCCGCGCCGCGCAATCCGATCGCGTTCGGCGACACGGTCGAAGGCACACTGGGCAGCCACAAGAACGACTTCGGCGTTGCGGCCGAGATCTATACCTTCCACGCCACGACCGGTCAGCGGATCATCGCCACGATGAGCTCGGACTCGTTCGACACCTTCCTGGAGCTGTTCGCCGAGCAGGCCCAGGATGCCGGTGGACGCTATTCCGTCGATTCTGATGACGACGGGGCGGGAGAGGGCACCAACTCGCGCCTGACCTACACCTTCACAGAGGACGGTGACTATTCGCTGGAGGCCCGCGCCTTCAGCGGCGAAGGGGAGGGAGCCTTTAGCCTGACCTTGGAGGAAGCCCCGCCGCTGCCTGCGCCGGCCGCGATCGCGATGGGCGAAACCGTCCAGGGCGAAATCGTCGAGGGCGACGCGACCGACGATGAAAACCGTGGCTACGACGCCTATCGCTTCACCGGGATGGCGGGGAACCGTGTTCAGGCGATCATGCGGTCAGGCGACTTCGATACCTATCTGCAGATCGGGACCGCGGACGGCGAGTTCTATGCCGCCGCCGAGGACGACGACGGTCTGGGTGAAGGCACGGATTCGCGGCTGAACTACATCCTGCCGGCCGACGGCGACTACATTGTCCGCGCCCTGCCGCTGTCGAGCGACTCGACCGGCCTGTATTCTCTGGAGCTGATTGACCGGGGTCCGCAGCCCCTGCCGGGCAGCATCCTGGTGGGTGCGACGGCGCGTGGCACCCTGACCGAAGACGACGCCCTTACCGAGGACGGCAGCTACTACGATGCCTACAAGGTCACCTTGAAAGCCGGCGAGAAGCTGCGTCTGACGATGGTTTCCAATGCCTTCGACGCCTATCTGGATGTCGGCAAGGAAGATGAGAGCGGGACGTTCACATCGGTGGTGTCTGACGACGACGGCCTGTCGGATACACACGCAAAGATCGAGTGGAGCGTGGAAGAGGACGGTGACTATGTCATCCGGGCCCGCAGCTTCGCCTCGGGACAGGAAGGGGCTTACGCGCTGACGATCGTCCCGCGGGAATAGGTCGGCCGCGACGATGATACAGGCCCCGGCGCGGTCGCGCCGGGGCCTTTTTCGCTTTAGAGATGCGATATGGCCCGTCCTGACCATGACCTGATCCTCGTCGGCGGCGGGCTGGCATCCAGTCTGATCGCCTGGCGGCTGGCCATCGACCGGCCCGAGCTCAGCGTCGCCGTGGTGGAGCGCGACGGTCGACTGGGCGGCAAGCACACCTGGTCCTTCTTCGACGGCGACATCTCGGCAGAGGACCGCGCCTGGCTGGCTCCGGCTACGCCCCATCGGTGGACCGGCGGCTACGAAATCTATTTCCCCGGCCTGAGCCGGTCGATGACGACCCCCTACAACAGCATGACGTCTGACAGGCTGCACGACGCCGTCTCGCCTCTGCTGGGCGACCGGCTGATCGCGGGCGAGGCGGTGGCTGTGTCGACGGATGGCGTGACGCTGGCCGACCAGACGGTGCTGAGCGCGCGGGGCGTGATCGATGCGCGCGGGCCGGCCCCGACGCCTCACCTCGATCTGGGCTGGCAGTTGTTTCTGGGGCAGACCGTGCGTCTGACCCAGCCGCATGGCCTGACGCGGCCCACGATCATGGACGCGACAGTGGGGCAAGGCGACGCCTATCGCTTCGTCTACCTACTGCCGTTCGATGAACGCACCGTGCTGGTCGAGGACACTTATTACGTCGATGGGGCGCGGCTGGACCGCGACGTCATCCGGGGCCGGATCGACGCCTATGTCAGGTCCCGCGGCTGGTCGGTCGAGGCGGTTCTGGACGAGGAGGAGGGCATCCTGCCCATCGCGCTGGACGGCGACATCGACGCCTTCTGGGCCGAGGAGCCGACGATCGCGCGGGCCGGCCTGGCGGCGGCGCTGTTTCATCCGACGACCGGCTATTCGCTGCTGGACGCGGTGGCGACGGCGCGGCTGATCGCTGGGGCGTCGGACCTGTCGTCGGCCGGATTGCGGTCGCTGATGGAGGGGCATTCCAAAAAGATCTGGGCGGACCGGGCCTTCTATCGCCTGCTGGACCGGATGCTGTTCCGCGCTGCCGAGCCGAAGGATCGCTGGAGTGTCATGCGCCGGTTCTATGGACTGTCCGAACCCCTGGTGCGGCGCTTCTACGCAGGACAGAGCACGGCGCTGGACAAGGCGCGCATCCTGACCGGAAAACCCCCCGTGCCCATCCATCGCGCGCTGCGACAGCTGCGCGAAACCGGCGTAGGAAGACCAGCATGAGAGACGTGACAGCAAAGCGCGCGGTGGTGATCGGGGCCGGGTTCGGCGGGATCGCCCTGGCCATCCGGCTACAGCGGGCGGGCATCCAGACGACCCTGCTTGAGATGCGCGACAAGCCGGGCGGGCGGGCCTACGTCTGGAAGGAGCAGGGCTTCACCTTCGACGCCGGCCCGACGGTCATCACCGATCCGGACTGTCTGAAGGAGCTGTTCGACGGCACGGGATCGCAGCTGAGCGACTACGTCGACCTGATGCCGGTCGACCCCTTCTACCGGCTGTGCTGGGAGGACGGGACGTCGTTCGATTACAACGACGATCAGGAAGCGATGGAGCGCCAGATCGCGGCGTTCAATCCCGACGACGTGGAGGGCTACAACAAATTCCACGCCTATTCGGAGGAGCTCTATCAGGAGGGCTATCTGAAGCTGGGGGCCGTGCCGTTCCAGTCGTTCGGATCGATGCTGCAGGCGGCGCCCGAACTGATCCGGCTTGAGGCGTGGAACAGCGTCCACACCATGGTCGCGCGCCATATCAAGGACCCGCACCTGCGTCAGGCCTTCAGCTTCCACACCCTGCTGGTCGGAGGCGATCCGTTCAAGACCAGCTCGGTCTATGGCCTGATCCACGCGCTGGAGCGGCGCGGCGGGGTCTGGTTCGCGCGGGGCGGGACCAGCGCCCTGATCAACGGGCTGGTGAAGTTCTTCCAGGACCTGGGCGGCGACTTCCGGCTGAACAGCCGGGTCGAGCGGATCGAAACCGAGGGCGATCGGGCCACAGGGGTGACCCTGGCGGGCGGCGAGGTCATCCCGGCCGACATGGTGGCGTCGAACGCCGACGTGGTCAGCACCTACGAAAAGCTGCTGGGCCGGACGCCGCGCGGCAAATCCAAGGCGAAATCGCTGAAGTCCAAGCGGTTCTCGATGTCGCTGTTCGTGCTGCATTTCGGCACGTCGCAGCCCCAGCCGCAGCTGGCGCACCACACCATCTGTTTCGGGGCGCGGTATCGGGAGCTGATTTCCGAAATCTTCTCCGGCCCGACGCTGCCGGACGACTTCTCCCTGTATCTGCACGCGCCGTGCGCCACCGATCCGTCGATGGCGCCGGAGGGCATGAGCAGCCACTACGTCCTGTCGCCCGTGCCGCATCTGGGGGCCGCCGACATCGACTGGGACGTGAAGGGTCCGGAGTACCGCGAGAAGATCATCGACTATCTGGAAGAGCGCTACATCCCGAACCTGCGGCGCGACCTGGTGACGACGCGCATCTGGACGCCCAAGGACTTCAAGACCGATCTGGACGCGCACCTGGGGTCGGCCTTCTCGCTGGAGCCGATCCTGACGCAGAGTGCCTGGTTCCGGCCGCACAACCGCGACGACGTGATCGCCAACGTTTACATCGTGGGTGCGGGAACCCACCCTGGCGCGGGCATTCCGGGCGTCGTCGGTTCCGCCAAGGCGACGGCGGGGCTGATGCTGGAACAGGGGCAGACCGTCCGGTGACCGCCGATGCCATCCTCGCGGCGTCCAAAGCCTCGATCACCAAGGGGTCCAAGAGCTTCCGCTCGGCCTCGCGGCTGTTCGACCCGGCGGTGCGCGAGGATGCGTGGTTGCTGTACGCCTGGTGCCGGGCTTGCGACGACGAGATCGACGGCCAGGACCACGGCTTTGGCCACGAGGAACTGACGGTCGAAGAGCAGCAACGGCGGCTGGCGCGTCTGTATGACATGACGCGGCGGGCGATGACGGGCGAACCGATGTCGGACCCGACCTTTGCGGCGTTTCAGCGGGTAGCGATCCGGCATCGCCTGCCGGAACGCTGGGCGATGGACATGATCGACGGCTTCGCCATGGACGTCGAGCACCGCGACTATGTCACCCTGGACGACGTCATGGCCTATTGCTGGCACGTTGCCGGGGTCGTCGGCGTCATGATGGCGCGCGTCATGGGGGTGAGCGATCCCGAGGTGCTGCGGCGGGCGCAGGACCTGGGCCTGGCGTTCCAGCTGACCAATATCTCGCGCGACGTAATCGAGGACGCGCAAGGAGGCCGGGTCTATCTGCCGGCCGACTGGCTGATCGAGGCCGGTCTGGCCCCGACGGCCGAGGCGGTGGCCGATCCCGCCAACCGGGCAACGGTGCACGCGGTGACGCAGCGTCTGCTGGCCGTGGCCGAGCCCTATTACGACAGCGCGAGGGACGGCTTGCGCGGCCTGCCGTTCCGGTCGTCGATGGCCATCGCGGCGGCGCGCGGGGTGTATCGCGAGATCGGGCGCAAGGTCCGGCGTGGCGGTCCGGACGTTTGGAAACAGCGCGTGTCGGTCGGCCGGGTAATGAAGCTGTGGCTGTTCGGGCGCGGGGCCCTGATCGCGGTCTGGACCCAGACGCTGGATCGCGGCAAGGCTCCGCCGCCTAGACAGGACCTGTGGACACGGGTCTGAGGGGCTGAGCCTTCAGGGTGGGCAGACGCCACCACGGTGTCGTCGGCGACATGTGATGCTCGTGGTGCAGGCCGAAGTGGAAGCAGGTCAGCAGCGACAAAATCCACGGCATCGGCAATGTTCTCGCATTGTGGCGATCGATGAAGTCCGGGCCATGGGCTTCGTGCCGATGCGGTAGCCAGGTGCCGAAGACGAACAGCTGCAGCGCGCTGATAATGGCGGGCAGGCCCCAGAACAGCATCATGTTCAGCGGGTGGGCTTTCAGCACGAACAGATAGAGGCCGACGACCGCGCTGACGATCAGCAGCTCGCGCAGCCCGAAATAGCGCGTGAAGAAGGCGACGAACCATGGACCGAAGGCCTCTGGGCGACCGGCGTGGAAGTCGGGGTCGTCGGCGCTGCCGGGCGCGCGGTGATGCTGGTGGTGGCAGACGTTGAGCGCCTTATAGGAGAAGGCCGCATAGGCCCCGACGCACAGCTGTCCGATGGCCGCGTTCAGGCGGGGACGGCCGGGCGCGAGCGAGCCATGCATGGAATCGTGGGCGACGATGAACATGCCTGCCCCCAGCCAGCTCTGGGCCAGGATCAGGACCGGGGCGAGGGCGATGGCGGGCCAGGTCAAGCTCTGGAAGAAGACACCCCAGACATGCAGCGCCAGCCAGCCGCCGACGATCAGCACGGCCAGGGTCAGGCCGATGACGGTCTGGCGGGTCCGGCTCATGGAGCGGTCTCGCCAAGGCGTTCGGACCGGCGCGCCTTCAGGATGGCGTTCAGCCGGTGCGGGTTGGGGGCCAGGACGAAACCGAAGGACACAGCCCCTTCTCGCGTCTGAACCGCATGATGCAGCTTGTGCGCCTGAACCAGACGGCGGGCGTAGCCATTTTTGGGCATCCAATGGAACGGCCAGCGCTGGTGCACCAGCCCGTCGTGCACGAAGGCATAGACGACGCCGTACAATGTGACCCCCAGAGCGATGGCTCGAATCCACCACAGGCCGGTCAGCCAGGCCAGGACGAACAGGCCGATGCCGGCGATCGCGCCGACGACGCCGTACAGGTCGTTGACCTCGAACACACCATCATGCGGTTCGTGGTGATCGCGGTGCCAAACCCAGCCGATCGGGCCGTGCATCACATAGCGGTGCGTCGTCCAGGCGACGCCTTCCATCAGGAAAAAGACGGCCACGGTCAGGGCGGTGAACCAGAAGGCGAACATGGTCACAGCTTACGCTCTGGACCGAACCGCTGCCAGCGTGACAGATCACCTCTGTCGCGCCTATCGATTGTCAGAGGCCGCTGGAGTGTCGTTTGACCGAGCCGAGCATCACAGACCGCAAGGATCAGCATCTGGACGTGGTTTTGGCGGGGCGAGGACGTCACGCCCGTGACGCCGGCTTCGACGCGGTGCGTTTCGTGCACGAGGCGTTGCCCGACCTGGATCATGCCAAGATCGATCTGGGGGCCGACTTTCTGGGGCGACGGCTACGGGCTCCGTTACTGATCAGTTCGATGACGGGCGGACCGGCGCGGGCGGAGGCCATCAACGCGCATCTTGCCGAGGCGGCGCAAGCGTTGGGGATCGCCCTGGCGGTGGGGTCGCAGCGGGCGGCGCTGGAGGAGGGCGGCGGTTCGGGACTGAACCAGTCGCTGCGGGACCGGGCTCCGGATACGCCTATCCTGGCCAACATCGGCGCGGCGCAACTGACGCGAGGCTTCGGCGTCGACGAGGCCCGGCGGATCATTGACATGATCGGGGCCGACGCCCTGATCGTGCACCTGAATCCGCTGCAGGAGGCTTGCCAACCAGAGGGCGACCGCGACTGGTGGGGTGTCGGCGCGGCGCTGGAGGCGCTCATTCGCCGGCTTGAGGTTCCGGTCGTGGTCAAGGAAACGGGTGCGGGGGTTTCGGCCCGGACGGCGCAGCGCCTGTTCGCCATGGGGGTCTCGGCGATCGATATCGCGGGGGCGGGCGGGGCGAACTGGGGCTTGATCGAAGGAGAGCGGGCCACCGATCCCGCGGACAAGGCCCACGCCCTGGCCTTCGCTGACTGGGGCATCCCGACTGCCGACGCCGTCCGGTCTGTGCGAGAGGCGTGCCCGGACGGCTTCATCATCGGCTCCGGCGGCATTCGCGACGGGGTCGATGCGGCCAAGGCCATTCGCCTGGGGGCCGACCTGGTCGGACAGGCGGCAGGTGTCCTGCAAGCCGCGACCGTGTCGACCGAAGCGGTGATCGAACACTTTCAGACGGTCGTACGCCAGCTGCGGACCGCCTGCTTCTGCACGGGCTCCGCGCACCTGCAAGCCTTGCGCCGAGCCGAGCTGGTCCAAGACTGATCGCGCATCCGTCGCTGCAACCGGGAGATTCAGTGACTGGTGTTACCCGTTTAACGAGATATAACGATCCTTAACGCAATCCCGGATTGTAGAAAAGGCCGCGCGCCCTGAACGTTCAACCCTTCGCCCAGCGGTGGTCCCCGCATCTTATAAGTGAGCGGCTCACTATCAGACCTTCATCATTCAGCTGTGCGGCCTGATCGGCGTGCCCGCTCCGGACGAGGAGCGCACCGGCGATCTCGACTACTGTTTCGAGCGATGTTTCCGGTTTGAACATGACGACGGCACACACAGTCTTGGCTTCATCGACTGCTACCGTCGCGGCAGTTTTGTCCTTGAGGCAAAACAGTCCGCCAAGCGGGCAGGAGCGGGTCACCTGGCCCGGCCACCGTGGCCGGCCCGCGCCGAGCGCCTGATGCGCAGCGCCAAGCGCGAGGCCGAGCAATACGCAAGGGCGCTGGACGAGTGGCCACCTTTCCTGGTGGTGGTGGATGTCGGCCGCGCGATCGAGCTGTGGGCGGATTTCGATCGCCAGGGCAAGGTCTATACGCCGTTTCCCGATCGCGCTCGACAGCGGATCACGCTGGACCAGCTCGACGATCCCAAGGTCCGCGCCATGCTCGCGGCGGTCTGGCTGGACCCCATGAGCCTGGATCCGTCCAGTGGGGTTGCCGAAGTCACGACCGACATCGCCGAGAGGCTGGCCTGGCTGGTCCGTTCGATTGGCAGCCGCGTCCCATGTGGCCCCCAGGGCGACCCGCCGGACGCACGACAGCGCAGCGCTCACGCCTCCAAGACCGCTCTTTTCGTCACGCAGTGCATCTTTGCGATGTTCGCAGACAGCGTCGGGCTGATCGAGGACAGGGCTTTCCTGAAGTGCCTGCTGAAGGACTACAGGGGCCAGGCCCACAACTTCCATACGGCGGCAAGCGAGTTCTTCAGGCATATGGACAGTGGAGGCCACTGCGCGGCGGTCAGGCAAGATCTGCTTCGTTTCAACGGCGGCCTGTTCCGCGAGGTCTGTCCGGTTCAGATCAACGAGGCAGAACTGGAGGCGCTGACGGCTGCGGCCGAGCGCGATTGGGCGCTGGTGGAACCGGCTATCTTCGGGACCCTTCTGGAACAGGCCCTGGACCCACGGCAGCGCACGGAACTGGGAGCCCACTACACCCCGCGTGCCTATGTCGAGCGGCTGGTCGGGCCGACCGTCATGGAGCCGTTGCGCACCGAATGGGAGGCGGTCGAGGGAACTGCGCTCGGCCTGCATCAAAAAGGGCAGGGCGAAGAGGCTCGGGCGATCGTCCGGAGGTTTCACCGCGAGCTCTGCAGCCAACGCGTCCTGGATCCTGCCTGCGGCACAGGCAATTTCCTCTACGTCGCCATGCGATTGATGAAGGAGTTAGAAGGCGAGGTGCTCGGTGCCCTGCAGGAGTTGGGTGACGGGCAGGGACTGCTCGAAATGGCAAGCCATTCGGTGTCGCCGGAGCAGTTCCTTGGCATTGAAAAGAACCGCTATGCCGCCTGGATCGCCCAGATGGTGCTGTGGATCGGCCATCTGCAATGGCATTTTCGGACGTTTGGCGATGCCAAGCCGGCCGAACCGATTTTGCGGGACTCGGGTTCGATCGAATGCCGGGACGCGCTCATCGATTGCGATCGCCTGGAGCGTGTTTCCGGTGCGGTTCAATCACGGGGTGGCGAGGAGACGGGACCAGGACCTGGCCCGCATCGCCTTTTCGCTGAAGACAACAGCTGCGATGATATCCGGCTGGTAAACCCGCGACCGGCGACCTGGCCCGAAGCCGAGTTCATCGTCGGCAATCCGCCCTTCATGGGAGCCAAGGACCTTCGCAGAGAGCTGGGCGACGGCTACGTCGGCGGGCTCTGGGCCATACGCCAGGGCCGGTTCAGATCCGCCGACCTGGTCACGGTATGGTGGGACAGGGCCGCCTGCATACTAAAGGAGCGGGGCACGGTGCTGAAGCGCTTCGGCTTCATCACCACAAACTCCATCACCCAGACCTTTTCCAGACGCGTCGTCGAAAGCCATCTGCACGCCAGCGATCCTGTACGCCTTGTGTATGCTATCGCGGATCATCCCTGGATAAAGGGCGGCGGCGATCATGCCGCCGTTCGGATCGCCATGACCGTGGTGGAGAAGGGCGGCCCGAACGGCGAAGGGCGGCTGGGCCAGGTTGTCAACGAACGCGGCGGCGCGGCCGTCTATGTGAAGAGCCGCTGCTTCGACCCCTTTCCATTCCCGGACCTGGATGATCCAGCACATGCTGAGCTCACTGTCCTTGCGGAGGAACTGGAGGCGACGCGCGACCAGGCCATGGCTCGGGTCAGCGGGCTGACCATGACCGGTATTTACAATCTGCTGGAACGGAAGGCGGCGGGACATCCGCTCTCGGCAGACCAGCAACGGGTTTTCGCAAGCGGATGCATCGGCGTGATCGGGCATCTCCACGCCCGGATCGATGCTTTTGTCCAGGCCGCGTACGGGTGGGCTGGCCAGATGACCGACCAGACGCTTTACCAGGCGCTGCTGTCCTTGCAACGGACCCGTGCCCGGGAAGAAGACATCGGTGTTGTCCGCCACCTGCGTCCCGATTTTCAACGGCGATACCAGGCGCCCAGGGCCCCGATCCAGACCGAGGCGGCGCTGGGTCGAGCGGTTCCGCGTCCCCAGTTCCCGCAGACACCTGAAGCCATGGCCGCGGTCTTGTTGCGAACATTGAGAAGCGCCGGACGCCCAGTCGAGCCGTCCGTGCTGATGAACGGCTTCAACGTTCGACGGCGGCGAGCGGCGGAAGCGCGCATCGAGGAAACGCTGTCGATCCTGGCGGTCGCAGGATCGGTTCAACGAACCGACGCGGGTTGGTTCGCGCCGCGCATCGGCCGCTGACTGGCCCTTGATCGCGTCCGTGGTATGCGGGACGCGGAGGTGGATATGAGCGCACGCGACGCGGACGTCGTCATCATGGGGGCCGGTCACAACGGACTGGTGTGTGCCTTCTACCTGGCTCGCGCCGGGTTGAAGGTCACGGTTCTGGAGCGTCGGAGCGTCGTGGGCGGAGCGGCGGTAACGGAGGGGTTTCACCCCGGTTTTCGAAACTCGACCGCCAGCTACACCGTCAGCCTGCTGAACCCCCGGGTCATCGCCGACATGGGACTGGCGCGTCACGGGCTGCGCGTGGTCGAGCGGCGGATGTCGAACTTCCTGCCACTGGAAGACGGACGATATCTGGCGGCGGGGCAGGACCGCACTCAGGGGGAGGTCGCGAAATTCTCCGCCAGGGATGCCGAACGGCTGCCGAAGTATGAAGCGCGGCTGGAAGGCGTCGCCGAGGTGCTGCGCGCGCTTGTTCTGGAAACGCCGCCGAATCTGCGGGAAGGGGGCTGGCTGGAAACGCTGCCCGAGATGCTGAAGGCGGGCAGGGTGGCGCGTCGGCTGGGCGGACTGGACCTGACGGCCAGGCGAGACGTGCTGGACCTTTTCACCAAGTCGGCCGGCGACTGGCTGGACGGATGGTTCGAGAGCGATCCGATCAAGGCCCTGTTCGGGTTCGACAGCGTCGTGGGCAACTACGCCAGTCCCTATACGCCCGGGTCGGCCTACGTGCTGCTGCATCACGTGTTCGGCGAGGTGAACGGGGTCAAGGGGGCATGGGGCCACGCAATCGGGGGCATGGGAGCGATCACCCAGGCCATGGCGGCGGCCTGCGCCGAACTGGGTGTCGAGATTCGTCTGGATGCTCCGGTAGCGACTGTGCTGACCGAGCGGGGCAGAGCCGTTGGCGCGGTGACCGAGGCCGGCGACATCGTGCGGGCGCGGAGGGTTGTTTCGAACATCCATCCACGTCTGTTGTTCGACCGGTTGGTCGATCCGGCGATCGTGCCAATGGATTTTCGAGAGCGGATCGCGGGTTATCGGTCCGGTTCCGGTACCTTCCGGATGAATGTCGCCCTGTCCGAGCTGCCGCGATTTTCGGCTCATCCCGAGCCGGGCGATCACCATACGGCCGGCATCATCGTCGCCCCCAGCCTGGGCTATATGGACCGGGCCCATGCGCAGGCCAGGCTGACAGGCTGGTCGGCACAGCCGATCATCGAGATGCTGATCCCGTCGACACTGGATGACAGCCTTGCGCCCGCGGGGGCGCATGTCGCCAGCCTGTTCTGCCAGCATGTGGCTCCGCAGCTCCCGGAGGGGCACTCATGGGACGATCACCGCGAGACCGTGGCCGACCTGATGATCGACACGATCGACCAATGGGCTCCGGGGTTCAGGGCATCGGTCCTGGGGCGAATGGCATTGACGCCGCTGGACCTTGAGCGACGTTTTGGTCTGGTGGGCGGAGACATCTTTCACGGGCGCCTGACGCTGGATCAGTTGTTCAGCGCGCGGCCGGTGCTGGGTCATGCGGATCACCGAATGCCGGTGCCCGGTCTCTACCTCTGCGGCTCAGGCGCGCATCCCGGGGGCGGGGTGACCGGGGCACCGGGACACAACGCGGCGCGGGAGATACTCAGGGATTTCAGACGGCGGCGAAACGCAGCGCCTTGAACAAGGCATCGCGCACAGCGTCTTCGGTAAACGGTTTCTGGATGGTCGGATGGCCACGCCAGTCCTCCGGCAGGCCGCCCTCGCCATAGCCGGTCGAAAACACGAAGGGCACGCCCTTGGCCTTGAGGGCCGCGGCCACCGGAAAAACTTCCCGGCCGGCGACGTTCACGTCCAGCAAGGCTCCATCCAGAAGGCAGTCGTCGTTGAGGATTTCGAGCGCGGTGTCGATGTCACCGATCGGGCCGACCGGAGCGAACCCCATGTCTTCCAGCATCGTCTCCAGCAGCATGGCGACCAGCGCCTCGTCCTCGACCACCAAAATGCGGCGACCGTGCACGGCATCAGACATCAACATACCCCGATCAGCGGACGAACGCTTCCGCAACAATTCCAGCCCGTGTTTAGCGTGATATGGTTGCGGTTGCCAAATCGTCCACGCGAAATGGGTTTGACGATAGGGTTGCGCGCCGGCCGCCATGATTGTCCGCCTGCCCAACCTTGCTAGGATCGGTGAATGTTCGTTGAAAGCCTGATGGCGGCCCTGATGGTGAGCGGTTCGGCAACCGAGTCCGGCGCGCAGGTCGCTTTGGCCCAAGGGCGAGCCCAGGGGCGTCTCGACGCCGGTATCGCCTCGTTCGAGAACCTGCCCTATGCGATCCCGCCCGTGGGGCCGTTGCGTTGGCGACCGCCTGTAAGCCCCCTGTCCTGGTCGGGCGTCAGGGACGCCACCCGACCCGGTGCGATCTGCATCCAGCCGCCCGCGAACGGGGACCCGGGCGTCGGGCCATTGCCGATGAGCGAGGACTGCCTGACGCTGAACGTCTGGACCCCGGAAAGGTCGGCCGGGCCGCTGCCGGTCATGGTCTGGATCCATGGCGGCGGCTACAACAACGGATCCGGCACGGCGGCCTTGTACAACGGCTCGAACCTGGCGCGTCGTGGCGTCGTCGTGGTGACGATCAACTACCGGCTGGGGCGGCTGGGCTTTTTCGACCACCCCGCGCTGGCTGTGGACCGTCTGCCCGACGAGCCTGCAGGAAACTATGGCGTCATGGACCAGATCGCCGCCCTGGAGTGGGTGCGCGACAACATCGGCCAGTTCGGGGGCGACGCCGGCAATGTGACGATCTTTGGCGAATCGGCCGGCGGGGTCGCCGTGACCCAGCTGATGGTCGCGCCCTCCGCCCGTGGCCTGTTCCACAAGGCGATCGTCCAGTCCGGACTGGGCCGGCAGAGGTCGGCCCTGCTGGACCAGGACAGGCCCGGACATCCCTCGGCGCAAAGCCTGGGCGTCGCTTTCGCCCGATCGGTTCAGCTTGCCGGTGCGACCGCAGACGATCTGCGTGCCCTGCCCGCCGAACGTCTGCTGTCGCCCATGCCGGCCTTCTACACCGACAATCTGATCGTCGATGGAAAGGTGGTGCCCGAGGATGTCGTGGACGCGTTCGCGGGCGCTCGGCAGGCCCCCGTGCCACTGATTCTCGGCACGAACAGCGCGGAGTTCTGGTGGATTCGGCCGTCCGATGCCGGAGCCTATGGTCGGACGGACGACGTCATGACCGACGCCGAATACGACGCGCTGGTGGAGGCCTATGGCGGGCAGGGGGGGTATGACACCTCGGTCGTCAGCGACCTGATCTTCCACGAACCGGCCCGCCATCTGGCCCGACTGCATGCCGGCGCGGGAAATCCCACCTGGATGTACCGGTTCGACGTCGTGCCCGATTCCAACCCCGAGCCCAGTGGTGGCGCGACCCACGCGTCCGAGCGGCCCTATGTCTTCGACACGCTGGAGACCGTGGGACGGCCGCTGGGTGAGCGCGACGCCCGAGCGGCGACGGCGATGGCCGACTACTGGACGGGATTCGCCGCTCGGTCGGACCCGAACGGACCGGGTAGGATCGAATGGCCCGAAGCGATCGACGATCTGTTGCTGGAATTCACCAATGACGGGCCGGTCGCGAAGACTGTGCCCCACGGCGACCGCCTCGACCTGATCCTGCAGTTCTATCGAAGAATTCGCCCGTAGGACCTTTCGGGTCCCGGTCATTCGTGAAGGTTATCAACCGCCTGTGACGTCGGTCCCGCTGAGGGTAGCGGCCGCCGATGCGTCCCGGCGGCGCACGCTCTAAATGGCGGCAAACCTGCAACGACCCGACAAATCTTTGGTGTGGCGAAACTGCGGCACTTGCGGGGCCAGACCCGGGTGTGCCATGTAACCGTTTACAGGACGAGATCGACGGACCTTCGATAAACGTTGGCCGGGACGATCGGGGATGTTTCAGGAAACGTGGTGTCAGGGCCGTACCGCCTTTTTTTCAGTCAACGCACGGCACGGGTCGGCCCTCGATGAAGGCCGCCACGATCCGTGATGTCGCAGAGCGCGCCCAGGTGTCCGTGGCGTCGGTCTCGCGCGTTCTGACGGGCGCTGGCGCGGTCACGGACGGCACGCGCGCCAGGGTGATGGAGGCGGTCGAGGCGCTTTCGTATGTGCCGCATTCCGGTGCCCGCAGCCTGTCGACCAGCCGTACCGACACGGTCGGCGTGATCCTGCCTGACCTGTTCGGCGAGTTCTTTTCCGAGTTGATTCGCGGCATGGACGTGGCCGCTCGCGCTCACGGCCTGCATCTCATCGTTTCCAGCTCGCATGACGATGCAGCCGATGCGGCCGCCGCGATCCGTTCCATGCGCGGTCGGGTCGATGGCTTGATCGTGCTGTCGCCGCACCTGGATTCGGCCAATCTGACCCGCAATCTGGAGAGCCGTCTGCCGGTGTTGCTGATGAATGGCGGCGAGGTCGAATCCGGGCGGCCTTCGATCGCGGTGGACAACGTGGGCGGTGCGATCGCGGCCGTCGAGCATCTGGTATCTCTGGGTCACCGACGCATCGGCCATATCGGAGGGCCGGTCGGCAACCAGGAGGCGAGAGAGCGTCAGGCAGGCTATGTCCAGGCCGTGACCGCTGCCGGGCTCGAAGCCATGGTGCTGAACGGCGATTTCACCCAGGCGTCGGGCCATGTCGCAATGACCTCGATGCTGCGTGACGGATCGCGCCCGGACGCTCTGTTCGCGGCCAACGACATGATGGCGGTCGGTGCGTTGCTGGCGTTGCGTGAAGCGGGTCTGCGCTGTCCGCAGGACGTGGCCATCATCGGTTTCGACGATGTTCCGATCTCGGCCTTGGTGCAGCCGGCCCTGACGACCCTGCATATCGACATCGCCGAGACCGGACGCCGCGCCATGGAGCGCCTGGTTCGTCTGATCGCGGCCGCCAGTCTCCCCGACGCCGAGCCCGACACGGCCCGTGAAACGATCCGCCCGCGCCTGGTCATCCGCCAGTCCTGCGGAAGTGCCCAGTCCTCGACCCTGCTTTCAACCCTCGACGGCGGCGCACCCGCGCCGACCCGCCTCGTCTCTAACGGAGAGTGAGAATGTTCAGCACGACCCTTCGCAACCGCGCCCTGTGCGCCGCCTCGGCCCTGGCCATGGCGACCTTGCTGTCCGCGGGCAGCGCATCGGCCCAGGCCACGACCTCCACCGTGCGCGGGGTCGTTTCAGACGGCGCGACGCCGGAATCGGGCGGCACGGTCGTCGCCCGTGAAGTGTCCACCGGCTTCACCTATCGCGGTCGCGTGAATGCCGACGGCAGCTATGTGATCGTCGGTATTCGCCCGGGTTCCTATGAGATCACGGCGACGACCAGCGACGGTCAGACGGCGTCCGACGTCGTGACCCTGGGCGTCGCCCAGACGGGGAACCTGGACCTGGACGTCGCGGGGCAGATGGCGGCCGGAGCAGACGAAGGCACGGCGGTCGGCGACATCGTGGTGACCGGCCGCCGCCTGGCCGAGGTCCGCACGCCGGAGAACGCGACCAACATCACGACCCAGCAGATCCAGACCCTGCCGCAGATCAACCGCAACTTCTTGAGCTTCGCGGCCCTGGCACCCGGCGTCCGCTTGTCCCAGAACGAGCAGGAAGTGACGATTTCGGCCGGTGGACAGCGCGCTGAGGCGATCAACGCCTTCATCGACGGGGCCAGCCTGAAGTCCAACGTCATCTCCGGCGGTATCGCCGGTCAGGACGACAGCCGCGGCAACCCCTTCCCGCAGGCCGCCATCGGCGAGTTCCGCATCATCACGCAGAACTTCAAGGCCGAATACGAGCAGTCGTCTTCGGCCATCATCACGGCCGTGACGCGCTCCGGGACGAACGAGTTCCACGGGGAAATCTTCGGCCAGTATCGCGACCAGAACTTCATTTCGCGTGACGTCTTCACGCGTCGGCGCCAGCAGCAGCTGCCCGATCTGGAAGTCCAGCAGTACGGAGCCGCCCTGGGTGGGCCGATCATCCAGGACCGCCTGCACTTTTTCGGCAGCTATGAGCACAAGCAGGAAAATCGCGCGGCCACGGTCAACCTCGGTCGGCAGACCCCGGCCTATCAGACCCAGTTCGCGCAATACCTCGGCACCTTCGCGACGCCATTCGAGGAGGACCTCTACTTCGGCAAGCTGAGCTTCCAGCCGGCCGAGGGCCACCTGATCGACCTGAGCGTCACCTATCGTGACGAGGCCGATACCACGAGCGTCGGCGGTGCCAACTCGTTCGAGCGGGCTTCGGGTCTGCAACAGACCACACAGAGCGCCAACCTGCGCTACCAGTGGCAGGGCAACGGCTTCATCAACGAAGCCGCGGTCGATTACCGCAACTACGAGTACAACCCGACCGCCACGAACTTCAACACGGCGGGTTCCAGCTATCGGGTCTTCGACGCCGCCTACGATCCCTTCGGCGGCACCGCCGTGATCAACATCGGCGGCTCCGGCAGCCGCCAGCAGATCACTGACGAAACCCTGACGTTCCGGGATGACCTTACGTTCACGGACATCGACTTCAATGGCTCGCACACGATCAAGCTGGGGGTGAAATTCTCGGCCCAGAACTATGTCGTGGACAAGGAGTTCGGTCGGAACCCCGAGTTCTTCTACGACCTGAACCCCAACAACGCGACGAACGCCAGCGGCAATCCGGCCGTCCCCTACCGGGTGCAACTGGGCAACCGCTTCCCGACCGTCGACCTGGATAACAACGTCTTCGGCATCTACGCCCAGGACGACTGGCAGATCACGGACAAGCTGGAACTGAACCTCGGCATCCGCTGGGATTATGAGGACAACGCCAACAACGTCGACTACGTGACGCCCGCCGACGTTCGGACCGGCCTGAACCAGTGGATCGCGTCCACCGACGGCGGC
Source organism: Brevundimonas sp. P2_A6 (assembly GCF_056404975.1). Taxonomy (NCBI): domain Bacteria; kingdom Pseudomonadati; phylum Pseudomonadota; class Alphaproteobacteria; order Caulobacterales; family Caulobacteraceae; genus Brevundimonas; species Brevundimonas sp. P2_A6. The sequence continues at coordinate 833,984 of NZ_JBFUCZ010000001.1, forward strand.
AAGGCGGCCGGGTATGTGCCGAGCTGGTTCAACGCCAACGACTATTTCTCGACCGGCAGCAACCGTGAGGGCTTCAAGGACGCCTATCAGCCCCGGATCGGCTTCTCTTACGACGTCTTCGGCGATCGCGAGACGGTGATCTTCGGCGGCGCGGGTCGCTACTACGACCGGGTCAACTTCAACTTCGCCTTTGATGAGGTGGCCAAGGGGGGTGACTTCACCCGCAACGCCTTCTTCTCGACCACCGGCCGTCCGGCGGGCGTGGCGTCGGGGTCGTCCAGCGACCCGATCCTGTGGCAGGCCAGCTACTTCACGGCCGCGGGTCTCGATCCAGTCCTGAACGCCATCCCGGCCAAGGGCGAGGCCTTCCTGCTGAAAAACGACTTCGAGCCGCCTCGTACCGATCAGTTCAACCTGGGCCTGCGTCAACGTTTCGGAGACTGGCAGACCGAGTTCACCCTGGCCTATGGCAAGAGCGAAAACGAGTTCACCTGGCAGTATCTGAACCGCTGCCGTGAACCCAACGCACCGAATGACGGCGATGGTTTCGGCGATAACGGCGGGTTCTGCTCGCCCCAGGGCACCAACCCCTATCGGACCTATCTGGTCAGCGATCACAGCAAGGAGCGTGAGTTCAAGGCCGTCTACATCAAGCTGGACAAGAACTACACGGCCGAGTCGGGCTGGGGTCTGAACATCGCCTACACCTATCAGGACGCGACCCAGAACGGGGGTGACGACAACTTCTGCTTCGACTGCTTCAGCGTCGCCACCTCGCCGATGCGGAACTCTCCGCAGAACGAGCATCACCGGATCGTCGCCAACGGCATCGTCGACCTGCCGTACGATCTGCAGCTGTCCGGTATCCTGACGCTGGGCTCGGGCACGCCGTTCAACGTGTTCGACGGCACGGGCTCGCGGTTCTACTACCGTCCGTCCGGCGCCTATCCGGACAAGGAAAACTTCCTGATCCCGAACGCCTTCGCCTATCGCAACCTGGACCTGCGTCTGACCAAGACCATCCAGGTCTACGAAGCGGGCGAGGTCCAGCTGTACGTCGATGCGATCAACGTCTTCAACTTCGACAACTACTCGGGCTTCAACGGCGACAAGGGCACGCCCAACTTCGGCAATCCCTCCAGCGTGCTGTTCCCGACCCGGACCATTCAGCTGGGCGCTCGCTTCAGCTTCTAGGGTCTTCTCCTGAGACTGGCCGCTCCCCGCGTTTGGGGGGCGGCCATTTTTTCATCGTCTGACTGATCCAGGGTGCCGTTTCCGCGTATGAGGATATCCATGGATCGACGCACATTTCTAATGGGATCGACCGTCGCCGGGCTGGTTGCCGGAGCTGCGTCGCCGAGCTTCTCGCAAAGCGGCCGACGATCGGCAGGCGCCGGGCGGATCAACCGGCTGGATCCCGAGGTCGAGGAGCTTCAGCGGCGGACGTTCGACTGGTTCGTCCATGTCACGGACCGTTCGACCGGCCTGACGCCGGATCGCTGGCCGGCCGAATCCTTCTGCTCCATCGCCGCTGTCGGGTTCGCCCTGACCTGCTGGCCGATCGGTGTCGAGCGCGGATGGATGACGCGCGCGGAGGCGCGCGAGCGGACCGTGATCACCCTTCGCTTCTTCGCCGCCCTGCCGCAGGGACCCGAGCCCACGGGCGTCGGAGGCTACAAGGGCTTCTTCTATCACTTCCTGGACATGCAGACGGGCCATCGCTTCGACAAGACAGAGCTGTCGACCGTGGATACGACACTGTTGCTGGGCGGCGTTCTGGTCGCCAGCCGCTTCTTCGACGGGCACCATGCCGAGGAAGTCGAGATCCGCCAGTTGGCCAAGATGCTGTATGAGCGGGTCGAGTGGGACTGGGCGGTCGTTCGGCCCGACCGCATCTCCATGGGTTGGCACCCGGAGACCGGGTACATCCCCTCCGACTGGTTCGTTTACAACGAAGGGACGCTCGTGCTGCTGATGGCGATCGGCAGCCCGACCCACCCGGTGCCGTCCAGTGTCTGGGACGAATGGGCCACGGCCTATGATCAGAGCTTCACGCCCGGTGCGACCGAGCCCTATCTGCGGTTCGCGCCCCTGTTCGGGCATCAGTACAGCCACATGTACGTCGATTTCCGTGGCATCCAGGACGCCTGGATGCGCGGGCAGTCGGCCCTCATCGAGACCCATATCGACTATTTCGAAAACAGCCGCCGCGCGGTGCAGGCCCAGCGCCAGTATGCGATCGAAAACCCCGGCGGCTGGGACGGCTATTCAGCCGAGGTCTGGGGTCTGACGGCCTGCGACGGGCCGGGCGACTTCAAGCAGGTGATCGACGCGCGCGAACGGGAGTTCTTCAGCTATTCCGCGCGCGGTCCGGGCGACCGGGACGACGGCACGATCGCGCCGACGGCGGCCATGGCCAGCTACCCCTTCGCGCCCGTCGAGGTGACCGCCTGCCTGAAGGCGATGAAGGCCCGGTACGGCGAGGGTATCTATACGCAGTGGGGTTTCCTGGATTCGTTCAACCCGACCCTGACCGAGCGGGAAGGGCGGCTGCAGCACGGCCGGATCATTCCCGATATCGGCTGGGTGGACGGCGACTATCTGGGCATCGACCAAGGGCCAATCGTGGCCATGATCGAGAACGGCCGATCCGGACTGATCTGGCGACTGATGCGGGATGAGCCCAACCTGTTGCGTGGCTTGCAGAAGGCCGGGTTCACTGGCGGATGGCTGGACGCATGATCGACCGCCGCGCCGCGCTAGGCTTGCTGGGCGGGGCGGGGGCAGCCCTGTCGGGATGTGGCCGGTCGGACGGCGTGACGCGGCTGAGCTTCTGGGCCATGGGCGCGGAGGGCACCAGCGTCCAGACGATGATGCCGGCGTTCGAGGCGGCCAATCCGGGCATCAAGGTCGAGGTTCAGCCTCTGCCCTGGACCTCCGCCCACCAGAAGCTGCTGACGGCCTATGCCGGAAACTCCATGCCGGACCTCAGCCAGATCGGAAACACCTGGGTGGCCGAACTTTCCGCCATCGGGGCTCTGTCGTCGACGCCGGCGTTCGCCGCCGACCTGTCGCAGGACCAGTTTCCGGCTGTGCTGGAGACCAACGCCATCAACGGGCGCAGCGTCGCCACGCCATGGTATGTCGATACGCGTCTGATCTTCTATCGCACCGACCTGTTGGCGCGGGCGGGCCATGACGCCATGCCGACGACGTGGGAGGCGTGGAAGGCGTCCATGCATGCGGTGAAGCGCGTGGCGGGCGACGGAAACTACGCGATCCTGTTGCCTGTCAATGAGTTCGAGCAGCTTCTGACCTTCGGTCTTCAGGGCGATCAATCGTTGCTTCGCGACGACGATACGCGCGGCAATTTCAGCAGCCCGTCGTTCCAGTCGGCGCTGGGTTTCTACAAGAGCCTGTTCGACGAAGGTCTGGCCCCGCTGGCGTCATCGACGCAGATTTCCAATGTCTGGACCGAGTTCGGTCGCGGGTATTTCAGCTTCTATTTCTCCGGTCCTTGGACCATCGGCGACATGAAGACCCGTCTGCCGCCCGAGATCCAGCCGCACTGGACCACCGCCGGGGTGCCGGGACCGACCGGGCCGGGAGCCTCGGCACCGGGCGGTTCGTCGCTGGCCGTGTTCAAGTCGTCGCCGAACCAGGAGGCGGCGTGGAAGCTGGTGCGCTTCCTGTCCGATCCGAAGACCCAGGCCGAGTTCAACGTCATCACCGGAGACCTGCCCGCCCGTCCGTCAGCCTGGGCCGCACCGAAGGTGGCAGGCGACCCCTATGTCACCGCCTTCAAGGGTCAGTTGGCCCGCGCCAAGGCCGTGCCCAAGGTGCCGGAGTGGGAACGGATCGTCACCGAGATGCAGATCGTCGCCGAGCGGATGGTGCGCGGCGAGTTCACGGTCGCCGCCGCCGCGGCCGAGATCGACCGCAGGGCCGACCGTTTGCTGGAGAAGCGCCGCTGGATGATCGAACAGGGGCGAGCCGCATGATCGCCGCCAGAGAGCGCGCCGCCTGGGGCTTTGTCGCTCCCTCACTGATCGCCATCGCGGTCTTTTTCGTGGTGCCGGTCGTGTCGGCGATGTTCCTCAGCCTGACCGACTTCGACATCTATGCCCTGGCCGATCTCAAGAACCTTCGGTTCGTGGGCCTCCAGAAATACGAGCGGCTGCTGACCAACCCGCTGTTCTGGGGGGCGATGAAGAACACGGTCGTATTCAGTGTTCTGGGGGTGCCGCTGTCGATCGCGATGTCGCTGGGGGCGGCGGTGATCCTGAACGCGCGGACGGTGAAGTGGCGGCCGTTCTGGCGAGTGGTGTTCTTCGCGCCGTTCGTGACCACGCTGGTCGCGACGGCGGTCCTTTGGAACTATCTGCTGCACACCAAATACGGAGTCATCAACTGGGCGATCACCTCGCTCGGCCTGCCCGCCGTGGATTGGCTGGGCGATCCCCGGACGTCTATTCCAGCTATCCTGCTGTTCGTGGTGTGGAAAATCTTCGGCTACAACATGCTGATCTTCCTGGCCGTGCTTCAGACCGTGCCGGACGATCTGTACGAGGCGGCGCGCATCGACGGGGCGGGGCCGTGGGCGCGGTTCCGGCACGTCACTCTGCCGGCCATCGCGCCGACCCTGTTGCTGGTGTCGATCATCTCGGTCGCCGGATTCTTCCAGCTGTTCGCCGAGCCCTATGTGATGACGCAAGGCGGCCCGGCCCAGTCGACCGTGACGGTCCTGTATTTCATGTACGAAGAGGGCTTCAAATGGTGGAACCTGGGGTCCGCCAGCGCCGTCGCCTTCATCCTGTTCCTGTGCATCTTCGCGGTCACGATGATCCAGCTGGCCGTGTCGCGTCGGCTGGGCGGAGAGCACACGTGAAGGTGCGCGACGTTGTCCTGAACGTGGGTGTCGCCGTGATCGGCCTGCTGGTCCTGTTCCCGCTGCTGTGGATGCTGTCGGTCAGCTTCATGGCGACGGGAGAAGCCGCCAACTTTCCGCCACCGCTGATCCCCAGCCACTGGACGCTGGAGCATTACCGCGACCTGTTCGTGAACCAGGGGATGGGCCGCTACATGGTCAACAGCCTGGCGCTGGCGACAATGGCGACCGGGCTGGCGCTGCTGTTCACCGTTCCGGCGGGCTATGCCTTTGCCAAGCTGAGGTTCGCGGGGCGCGACCGGCTGTTTCAGTGGCTGATCGGGGCGCTGGTCATCCCGGCGCAGATCGGCACATTGCCGCTGTTCCTGATGCTGAAGTCGATGGGGCTGGTGAACACCTATGCGGGGGCGCTGGTGCCGTGGCTAGCGTCGATCTTCGGGCTGTTCCTGATCCGCCAGTATGCCCTGTCGATCCCGGACGAGATGCTGGAAGCCGCGCGGATCGACGGCGCGTCGGAGGGCCAGATCTTCCGCCGCATCGTCCTGCCGACCCTGACGCCGATCCTGGTGACGCTGGGGCTGTTCGTGTTTCTGGGCAGCTGGAACGACTTCCTGTGGCCGCTGATCATCCTGACGGACCAATCGAACTATACGCTGCCGGTCGCGCTGGCGGCTCTGTCGCGCGAGCATGTGCAGGATGTCGAGCTGATGATGGCGGGGGCCGTGATCACCGTCGCGCCGGTGCTGATCCTGTTCCTGGCGCTGCAGCGGTTCTACATCCGGGGGATGCTGGCCGGGAGCGTGAAGGGTTGAGTATGCGTGTGTTGTTCGGGCTGATCGCCGCTCTGCTGTTCGCGGTGCCCGCCCATGCCCAGTCGTCGCGCACACTGGATACATTCGAGGACCTGGGGGCGTGGAGCGCGGACGCTTCCACCGACGTGACCTCGACCCTGTCGTCCGTGCCCGGACATCGGGGTGACGCGCTGCGGCTGGACTACGATTTCAACGGCCGGTCCGGCTATGCCTTCGCGTCGCGCGACCTGTCGTTCGAGGTGCCTGAGAACTACGAGATCAGCTTCTGGGTGCGCGGCGAGGGGCCGACGAACACCTTTGAGGTCAAGTTCACCGACGCCTCGGCCCAGAACGTCCACTGGCGTCAGACGACCCGTTACGACTTCCCGGACGGCTGGACCCTGTTCACGATCAAGAAGCGGCAGGTGGCCTGGGCCTGGGGACCGAAGGCGGACCGGACGTTCCGGGGCGCGGAGCGGGTCGAGTTCGTCGTCACGGCCGGCGAGGGCGGTAAGGGCTTCATCGAGATCGATGACCTGACGCTGCGAACCCTGCCGCCGGAGCCATCGGTGCCGCCGCGCCCGATCGCCGAGGCCAGCAGCGAAGATGGAAACTCGACGGCGTCGCTGAGTGTGGATGACGACCCGTCGACGACTTGGGTGACGCAAGGCGGTGGCGAGCAGAGCCTGACGCTGGACCTGGGATACGAGCGCGAGTTCGGCGGGCTGACGTTGAGATGGGCGGACGGCAAGGCCGCCTCGGCCTATCGCGTCCTGGCCTCATCCGACCGGCGGCAGTGGCGCGAGATCGTGAAGGTCGAGGACGGCGACGGCGGCACCGACTGGCTGATGACGACGGAGGCGAGTGCGCGGTGGCTGCGGCTCGATCTGATGACACCGCTGGCCCCGCGCGATGGATCGGGCCAGATGGGGGCAGGGTCTGGCACAGCGACCACGGTTCAATCCGTATACGGACTATCGGACGTCCAGGTCGAGCCGCTGGCGTTCGGGAAGGACGCGACGGCCTTCCTGACCGCCGTCGCAGGGCAGTCGCGGCGAGGTCTGTATCCGCGCGGATTCGTCGGCGAGCAGCCCTACTGGACACTGGTCGGGGTCGATGGCGGGGGCGAGAGCGGGCTGATTTCCGAGGATGGCGCGATCGAGCTGAAGCGGGGAGGGCCGTCGATCGAACCCTTCGTTCTGGACAATGGGCGACTGGTCAGCTGGGCGGATGCGCGGATCACCCAGGGACTGGTCGAGGACGATCTGCCGATCCCGACGGTGACCTGGAGCCACGACGACTGGACGCTGAAGATCACCGCGATGGCCGAGGGATCGCCCGACGCTGCGGGGCTGTATGGCCGATACGACCTGACCAACACTTCAAGCCGCACGCGCACCCTGACTCTGGCGCTGGCGGCGCGGCCGATGCAGGTGAACGGGCCGATCCAGTTCCTCGCCGTGCCGGGCGGGGCCAGTCCCTTGCAGCAGATCCAGTGGACGGGGTCGGAGATGGTCTTGAACGATGCACTGCGCGTCCGGCCGCTGGTCGCGCCGGACGATGTGCGGCTGTCGACCTTTCAGGCCGGGGCCGATCCGCAGAGCCTGATCGCGAACGATGCCACTGACGACGTTTCGCGCCGGGTCGAGTCCGACGCCATGGGCCTGATGGCCGGGGCGATGACCTACACGGTGACCCTGGCGCCCGGCGAGACGCGGACCGTCGGCTGGGTCGCCCCGCTCGCGGGCCAGCGTCCGGCGCTGCCGGCGACCGGTTCGGTCGAGGCGGCGATGGACACGATTCAAGCGCGCGTCGCGGCGGGCTGGCGCGCGGACCTGGACCGGTTCGACCTGATCGTGCCGCCCCAGGGCCAGCGGATCGAGGACACGATGAAGACCTCGCTGGCGCATATGCTGATGTCGCGTCAGGGCCCGGCGCTTCAGCCCGGCACCCGCAGCTACAACCGCTCCTGGATCCGCGACGGGGCCATGATGGCCGAGGGTCTGAACCGGCTGGGTCACGCGGACCTGAGCCAGGACTATCTGCGCTGGTACGCCCCCTATGTGTTCGACAACGGGAAGGTGCCGTGCTGCGTCGACAGTCGCGGGGCCGATCCGGTGCCCGAGAACGACAGCCATGGCGAGTTCATCTTCCTGGCCGCCGAGACCTATCGCTACACCGGCGACGCGACGCAGCTGAGGTCGGTCTGGCCACAGGTGCAGGCGGCGGTTCGCTACATGGACAGCCTCCGTGCCGAGACGCGGGTCGAGGCGAACCGGACGCCGGAGACGCGGCATCTGTATGGCCTGTTGCCGCCGTCGATCAGTCACGAGGGCTATTCGGACCGGGCGGCCTATTCCTATTGGGACGATTTCTGGGGACTGCTGGGGTATCGCGACGCGGCCTTCATCGCCACGACGCTGGGCGAGACGGAGGCGGCGGCGCGGATCGAGGCGGCGCGGGCCGAGTTCGCGGCCGACGTCACGGCCTCCATCACCGGCACGGCCATCCATCACCGGATCGACTGGATCGCGGGCGCGGCGGATCGGGGTGACTTCGACGCGACCTCGACCACCATCGGCCTGTCGCCGGGCGGGCTGCAGGCCGAGCTGCCGCAGGGGCTGCTGATCCGCACCTTCGAGAAATACTGGGAGAACTTCATCGCCCGGGCCGCGAACCGGACGGACTGGAAGGACTACACGCCCTACGAACTGCGCACCGTGGGGGCCATGGTCCGGCTGGGTCAGCGCGAGCGGGCGATGACGGCGCTGGATTTCTTCCTGGCCGACCGCCGGCCTCAGGCCTGGAACGGATGGGCCGAGGTGGTGGGGCGCGACCTGCGGGAACCGCGCTTCATCGGCGACATGCCTCATGCCTGGATCAGCTCGGACTACATCCGCTCGGCGCTGGACATGTTCGTCTATGAGCGCGATGCCGACCACGTCCTGGTGCTGGCGGCGGGGCTGCCGATGAGCTGGATCGACAGCGCGACGGGCGTGGGGGTGCGCGAGGTGCGCACACCCTATGGCCCGCTGACCTATGGGCTGAAGCGGACGGGGGCGACGACGGCCCTGACGTTGGACGGCCGGACCCAGCCGCCGGGCGGCTTCGTCCTGCCCTGGCCAGAGGGAGAGGCCCTGCCGACGCGGGTGCGGATCGACGGACGCGGGGCCGAATGGACCGGTCGTGACCTGGCCATCCCGGCGGGCGCGCGACGGGTCGAGCTGCGCTGAGGCTTTGCGGGCGGGCGGGGGCGGGGTAGATCGGGCTCATGACCCAGACCCCCCTTCGCCGCCTGATCGACCTGCCCGGTGTCGCCGACCTCGAGGCCAAGGCCCTGATGAAGCCCGGCCACGCCGACCCCTCGCGCCGCGACGAGTTTCCTGAGGTGGACGAGGTTCTGACCGCCGTGTTCGGCCTGACCGCCGAGGCGGCCGAGGACGCCGCCCGCCCCGAAGACTGGGACGGAATCGAACGCCTGTCTCCGCTGGCCCAGGTGGACGTCTTCGCCTCCGAAGGGTGGGACGTTACCGATGCGAAGAAGAAGCCGCTGCGGATGCTGGTGGTGTTCGCAGAGCCTCTGGCGTTGGCGATGCGCGGGGTGGCCGGGACGTTGCCCGACGCGCCGTTCGTGCCGGAGCCGAAGGAAGAGCGCGACGCCTGGGGAGCCGGGCTGGCGGCGGAGGCGGTGCGGTTTCGGAAGCGGTGACTACGGGTTCGGTTGGGACGCAGCCGACGGGGTGCCGAATAGTAGCTCCGTTGCCGAACCAGCCAATCGCCTAGCTCTGGCAGCGCGTTCCGGATCTGGATTTGGCTCTAGTTCCGTAACCCAAGTGACGCCGGGGGGCGGAGCGAGCTCCCGACAGATTCTCAAAACCATACGACGGTGGAGCGTATCGCTGCTGCGGTCGTACCACGTGATTTCGCCGTCTGTATCATGATCAGCGCGGGTGGCACCGATGACGCGGGTGTCCCAGTGGGCTGGTTCTGTTGGCGGAGGTGGTGATCCCATCGCAATTATGACTGGGGCACGCGCTTCTTGCCAACCTGCGATAACCGCTACTGGCTCAACCGTGCCATCGACCTCGATTGTGCCGCAGCCTATGCGACCTCCGCCACGAGCAGACTCGGAAAAATCGAGGGAGATGAGCCGCCCCTCCGGTCGCTCGGCCGCCACCAACGCACGCAAATCGCTGTCGGTGGGTCGGGGCAAGCGGTCATCAACGGATACCGCCAACAAAGCTAATCCGACAATCAGCATGATGAACTCCAAACCTGGTTCACCCCACCTTCACCCGCGTCGCCGCCTCGGGGAGATCCTCCCCGAACGCGCGCTGGTAGAACTCCGCGATGGTCGGCCGTTCCAGCTCGTCGCACTTGTTGAGGAAGGTCAGGCGGAAGGCCAGGCCGACGTCGCCGCCGAAGATGGTGGCGTTCTGGGCCCAGGTGATGACGGTGCGGGGGGACATGACGGTGGAGATGTCGCCGTTCATGAAGGCATTTCGGGTCATGTCGGCGACGCGGACCATGGCGGCGATGGCACGGCGGCCGTCGGCGGTGGCCCATTCGGGGGCCTTGGCGGCGACGATCTCGGCCTCCACGTCGTGGTCGAGGTAGTTCAGGGTGGTGACGATGTTCCAGCGGTCCATCTGACCCTGATTGATCTGCTGGGTGCCGTGATACAGGCCACTGGTGTCGCCCAGGCCGATGGTGTTGGTCGTCGCGAACAGGCGGAACCACTTGTTGGGTCGGATGACGCGGTTCTGGTCCAGCAGGGTCAGTCTCCCTTGCGCCTCCAGCACGCGCTGGATCACGAACATCACGTCGGGGCGGCCGGCGTCGTATTCGTCGAACACCAGGGCGATCGGGCGCTGGATGGCCCAGGGCAGCATGCCCTCGCGGAATTCGGTGATCTGCTTGCCGTCCTTCAGGACGATGGCGTCCTTGCCGACCAGGTCGATGCGGCTGACGTGGCTGTCCAGGTTCACGCGGACCAGGGGCCAATTCAGCTTGGCCGCGACCTGTTCGATGTGGGTCGACTTGCCGGTGCCGTGATAGCCCTGGACCATCACGCGGCGGTCGTGGGCGAAACCGGCGCAGATCGCCAGCGTCGTCTGGGGGTCGAAGCGGTAGGCGGGATCGACCTCCGGCACATGGCTGTCCACGGTGTCGAACATCGGCACGGTCATGTCGGCGTCGATGCCGAACGCCTCGCGCACGCTGACCTGACGGTGCGGCTCGAAGGTCAGCAAGGGATCGGGGGTCGCGCCAAGCGGGGAGTCGGAAAGGGCCATGCGCCAGCGATTATCGCACGGCCGTCGGGTGGTCGAGACCCAGACCACGCTTAAGCGCTTGATTGACCAATCCCGGCAGCGCCGCGGCGATCGGAGGCGCGATCCGCTTGATCAGGCGGGCCTTCAGCGACTGGTCGCGGACGAAATCGGTCATGCCCCGCGCGGTTTTGACCCAGGCGCCATCCACCGCGCCGCGCAGCCGGGCGTAGTCGGAAAGGCGGGACAGGTCGCCCCTCAGCGCGTCGACGGCGCAGGCGGCGAAGACAGAGGCGTCCTCGATGCCCAGGTTCATGCCGCGCCCGCCGACCGGGGAATGAATATGGGCGGCATCGCCGGCGAGGGCGACGCGCCCCACCGCCATGGTCGGGACCATCCGGTGCGACACCCGAAACTCCGAGCTCCAGTGAACCGTCCCGGCCCGCCAGATATGCGGCAGGCGCGGCAAGAGCGGGTCGCCGAAGCCGATCAGCCGGAAGGTGCCGCCCGAGAAGGGCAAGACGACGATCGGCCCGGCGCGCTGGAACTCGATCCGGGCCTCATCCTGTGGCGCGCCATCGATGTCGACGTCCATCAACGACCAGGGCAGGGGAGAGCTGTCGCCGGGGAAATCCAGCCCGAGCGCGTGGCGGACGGCGGAATGCGCGCCGTCGGCGCCGAGCAACAGCGACGCGTTCACGGTCTCGCCTGTGGAAAGGACGGCGGTGACGGCATCCGGGGTCTGGGACAAGCCGGTCAGGGCGACGCGGCGTTCGGGGCGAACGTCGAGCGCGGCCAAGGCTTCGGTCAGCAGGGCCTCGGTCGCGGCCTGGGGAAGGATCGTCATGGGTCGACCCGGAGCGATGCGGGCCCAGTCGGGGCGAACGACCGCGGTGGTGCGGCCTTCGCGGGCGAACCGGATAGCGGAGATCGGCTGGCCCGCGCCGCGGATGCGGTCGGCCACGCCGGTGGGTTCGAGCAGTTCCAGCGTGCGAGGATTGACCGCCAGCGCCTTGGAGGTCGTCGTCGGCTGGTCGGCCGCGTCGATGACGCGCACGCGAACTCCGAGGCGCGTCAGGAAAAGCGCCGCCGCCAGTCCCGAAGGACCGGCACCGACGATCAGGACCTGGGCGTCGATCAGAGACATAATGGAGGGAGGGTAGCCGGTGGACGTGGTCCGCGTCGATCCCGGCCTAAGCCCGGCGGGCCAAGGCACCGCGAAACAGCCGGACGAGAATAGCGAGCTCTTGATGCAGGCGGGACCAGCTCAAGACCTGCGGATCGTATTCGGGCGCGAAGTCTCGATTGCAGTTGGTGATGTTTGAAAGATGCTTACTATCGTGCTCGAAATCCGTCATGAGACAAGCGCTCCTCGCGCTGTGAACATGTATAGCGAAGCTGAACCATAAAAGTTCCATTTCAGACTAACGAAAGAAGCCAGCCACTGCATCAGCGGCTGGCTAAATTAATTCTGAGAGTCTTTCGTCTAATACTTTCGGAGACTATTCCGCGCTCAGCGCCACATCTACGTTCCCGCGCGTGGCGTTGGAGTACGGGCAGACCTGGTGCGCCTTCTGGATCAGGTCGTCGATGACGGCCTTGTCCAGGCCATGGTCGGTGATCTTCAGGTCGACCGAGATGTTGAAGCCCTCGCCATGATCGTTCTTGCCGAAGCCGATGCCGGAATGGACCTTGGTGTCCGGGCCGACGGGCGTGCCCGCCTGACCGCTGACCAGACGGAGCGCGCCGAGGTAGCAGGCGGCGTAGCCGGTCGCGAAGAGCTGTTCGGGGTTGGTGCCGGGGCCGTCGTCGCCGCCCATGGCCTTGGGCACCGACAGGGATACGTCGATCTTGCCGTCATCGGTGTGGGAGCGCCCACCGGCGCGACCGCCGCCGGAAGCCGTGGCGTGGGCTTTATAGAGGACGTCCATGAGAAGGCTCCGTTTCGAGAAGAGGAGCTGTGCAGATAGGCGTCCACGCGCCGTGCGCTAGGCGATGCCAGCCTTCTTGAGGATCTTGTAGGCCTTGATGACCCGAACCAGCTTGGCCTCCGCCCCGCGGTCGCCCTGGTTGTGGTCGGGGTGACATCGTTTCAGCAGGTCGTGGTAGGCGGCCTTGATCTTTTCCTTGGACGCGCCGGGTTCCAGGTCGAGGTCGGCGAATGCCCCCTTTTCGATCTTGCCGACGCGGCGGTCCTCGGTCGGGTGCTGGGCTGCCTGATCGCCCTTGCGTCCGAACAGCCCATAGCTGTCACGCCAGGAGCCGGCGCCCGTCGTGTTGGCGGTGCCCATCTTGGCGGCGAAGGCGGCGGCCTCCCTGCTGTTCTTTCCGGCCTTCATCTCCCAGGTCGGGCGACCACCGGTCATGGCCTCGTTTTCCTTGGCCGCGCGAATCTGGGCCTCGTTCATGCCGGCGTAGAAGTTCCAGCTCTTGTTGTACTCGCCTGCATGCGGCTGGCAGAAATCGTAGAAGTCGTTCAGCCGTTCGCGGGACTTCGGCGCGCGCGCCGTTGCGGCCTTGGTGCAGTCGGGCCAGTCGCAAGGCTTTTCGCCGGGTTTCAGCCGCAGGACATCGGCCTCGGCTTCGGCTTCGCCGGCCTTGGGCGGTTTGATCCGCATGTCCTTGAAGCGGGGCTTGTACTCGAATGACGCTGGCATCGGTCACAGTGTAGGGTCGAATTGGTCACCATCAAGGAAGCGAACATGTCCGAAGGCCCGATCGCGACGATTATCCGCAGAAAACTGACGGCCGCGCTCGCGCCGACACGGTTGGAGATCGAGGACGACAGCGCCCGCCATGCCGGACACCACCATGACGGGGGCATGGACGCCCGGCCGGGCGGAGAGAGCCACTTCAACCTGACAGTCGTCTCCCCGGCGTTTTACGGCCAAGGTCGGGTCCAGCGTCAGCGAGCCGTGAACGGCGTGCTGGCCGATGAACTGGCCGGGCCGGTGCATGCGCTTTCCATCCGTGCCCTGACGCCGGATGAGGCCGAAGTGTGAAGGATAAACCAGTGTTCACCTCGTCTTAGAAGGTTCGTCCTAGCGTCACGTTCGGGACTGTTCACGGGATATCGGGAAACGCATGGTTGGCTCCGAGGATATCGGCAAAAGCCTCGAGGGCGCGCGCAGCGGTGCCGGCGAAGCCGCCCAGGCGCTGACGGCCATCCTGCAGACCCAGTATCTGCGTTATCTGATCATCGCCAGCTGGGCGGTCGGACTGTGGGGCACGGTCGGGACGCTGCAGGCCGTTCTCTGGTTCGTCGGGACGGTCGCGGCCGGTTCGGTGCGCGGTGCGTTCGAACGACGCATGAGTGGGCGGGTCGATGCAGGCTGGGGGCTGCTGTTTCCGGCGGTCGCGACCGTCACCACCGCCGCATGGGCCTCCGCGCCGCTGCTCGCCTGGTTTTCGCCGAGCAGTTTCGGGCATCCGCTGGCCGTGGCCCTGCTGATCAGCGGCTATGTGCTGGTGTTCTCGCAGCTTCGCAGTTCGCCCAAACAGGCCATCGTGATCTCTTCGCCCTATTCCATCGTGGCGCTGGTCATTCTCGGTAGCCTGTGGGGTGGGCCAGAGTTTCTGCCGTTTCTCAGCATCATGCCGTTCACCGCCGCCGGCCTGTTCGTCCTGGTCACCATGACCATGCTGCGAGAGGAGCGGATCAAGGCGTTCCAGGAACATCAGGCGCACCTGATCGAAGAGCTCCAGGGCGCGCGGGACAAGGCCGATGCGGCCAACCAGGCCAAGTCCAACTTCCTTGGGGTCATTTCTCACGAACTTCGCACGCCGATGAACGGCGTGCTGGGCGCGGCTCAGCTGCTGGGATCGACCCGGCTGGAGCCGACCCAGCGCGAATATCTGTCCATCATCCGCAACTCGGGCGACAACCTTCTGCACCTGCTCAACGACATCCTCGACATGACGAAGATCGAGGCGGGCAAGATGACCTTCGAGGTGATCGACATCGGGCTCGAGGACCTGCATCGCCGGGTGACCGGACCCTTCGCCGCGCAGGCGGAGGCAAAAGGTCTTGAGTTCGTCTGCTCGTTCGAAGGTGACGCGCCATCGGTCGTGAAGGGCGATCCGCTGCGGGTCTGCCAGGTGATCCAGAACCTGTTGTCCAACGCCGTGAAGTTCACCGAGGCGGGCACCATTCACTATGTGGTCCGCTCGAGCCGGATCAACGACAAGCGGGTCGCCTTCGAATTCTCGGTCACCGACAGCGGAGCCGGTATCGCGCCCGACGATCTGGAGCGGCTGTTCCAGCCCTTTACCCAGGTCGATGCCTCCTCGACGCGCCGATTCGGCGGCACGGGGCTGGGCCTGACCATCGCGCGTCGCATGGCCAATATCATGGGCGGTGACATCCGCGTCGAATCGACGATCGGCAAGGGATCGACCTTCGTCCTGTCGGTCGAGGCCGAAGTGGTCGAATGGCAGCCCGTCCAGGAGGCGGAGGCCATCGACGCCGAGGTCGGCGAAGGCGAAAGCCTGTCGGTCCTGGTGGTAGAGGATCACCCGGTCAACCGAATGATCCTGGAGGCCTGGCTGGGATCGGCGGGTCACGCGACCGTCTCGGCCGAGAACGGTCAGATCGCCGTCGATATGGCGATTAATCAGGTGTTCGACCTGATCATCATGGATGTGAACATGCCCGTGATGGATGGATTGAGCGCGACCCGCCTGATTCGGGCTGACGGCGTGAACAGCGAGACGCCGATCGCGGTGCTGTCGGCTTCCGCCCGACACGAAGACCATGAGGCGGGCCTCGACGCCGGGGCCGACGCCTACCTGAACAAGCCGATCGATTTCGCGGCCCTGGCACAACTTATGCAGAAGGTCCGCGGTGGACGGGCGGCCATGCAGGCCAATGGGGAAAGTGTTCAGACGGCGGCGGCAGCCTGAACCGGACCTGACACAAGCCGTTCAGACGCGGCTCAAGGCGTGACTCCTAGGGTGGGTGCAAGTCGGAAGTCCCCGACGCATCAGGAGTATTCGCCGTGAAGAAATTCACCACCGCCGCTCTCGCCGCCCTGGTTGCCGCTGGCTCCATGGGCGTCGCATCGGCCGCCGACGCCCAGTCGCGCTACGACCGCAACGATCGTCAGGAACAACGTCAGGATCGCCGCGACGACCGCCGTGACGATCGCAACGACCGCCGCGAATACCGCCAGGATCGTCGCGACGACCGCCAGGACTATCGCCAGCAAGCTCGTGCCTATGACCGCTGGCAGCGTGCGGAGCGCCGCTACAACGCGCCCCGCTATGCTCCGCCGCGCGGCTATCAGGTCCGTAGCTGGTCCTATGGTCAACGCCTGCCCAGCTACTATTCGCAGGGCTATGTCGTGAACGATTACAGCCGTTACGGCCTGCGCGCGCCGCCCCGTGGCCATCACTATGTTCGCAGCGGGAACGACGTCGTTCTGGCCGCCGTCGCCGGAGGTCTGATCACCGCGGTGATCGCCGGGTTGTTCAACTAGGAGCCTACCGCTCGGTGCGCGGCACCTCGCGACTTGAGGCTGGCGTACACGATCTGCGCCCCGGGGGGAGACCTCCGGGGCGTTTTCGCGTTTGGAAGGGCCTGTGCCTAGATGAGGCTTCATGCGCGCCTTCGCCGAACTGCTGGATCGCCTGTCGCTGACGGGATCGAGGAACGCCAAGCTGGTGTTGCTGCGTGATTATCTGCGGGTCACGCCCGACCCGGACCGGGGCTGGGCACTGGCGGCCCTGACCGGCGAACTCAGTTTCGATGCGGCCAAGCCGGCGATGATCCGGCGGGCGGTCGAGGCACGGGTGGATCCGGTGCTCTTCCGCTGGTCCTATGACTACGTCGGCGACTTGGCCGAGACCGTCGCCCTGATCTGGCCCGGCAATCCCGATCACCGACCCAACCGCGAACCCGAGCTGGGCGAGATCGTCGATGCTCTGGCGACCGCCAAGCGCAGCGAGGTTCAGGGGCTGATCGAAGGCTGGCTGGATGCCCTGGCACCCAAGGGGCGATGGGCGCTGCTGAAACTCGTCACCGGGGCTTTGCGGGTCGGTCTGTCGGCGCGCCTGGCCAAGACCGCGACCGCCATGGTGCGGCCGGAGGCGGTGACGGATGCTCCCAACCCCGAGAGCGACGAGGCGGTCATTCCGCTGGAGCCTGTGGATGTTTCAGAGATCGAGGAAGTCTGGCACGGGCTGGAGCCGCCCTACGCCGATCTGTTCGCCTGGCTGGAGGGCAGGGCGGAGCGACCCAGTCCTGATGCGCCCGGCCGATTCCGTCCCGTGATGCTGGCCGTCGCGATCGACGAGGCGGTGGACTTCGCCCGTCTGGCCCCCGCCGACTATGCCGCCGAGTGGAAATGGGACGGCATCCGGGTCCAGGCCGTGCGTGAGCAGGGGGTGGTGAAGCTGTATTCCAGGACCGGCGACGAGATTTCCGGCAGTTTCGGCGACGTCACGGCTGGGCTCAAGTTCGAGGGCGCGATCGACGGCGAACTGCTGGTCTGGCGCGACGGGCAGGTCGCGCCGTTCGGAGATTTGCAGCAGCGGCTGAACCGGAAGACGGTGGATGCCAAGACGATGGCGGCCTATCCGGCGGCGATCGTGGCCTATGACGCGCTGGCGCTGGACGGCGAGGACCTGCGCTCGCTGCCCCTTCGCGAACGGCGCGCGCGGCTGGAGGCCATGGTGGCCGCGCACACCGGTGACCGCCTGCATCTGTCACCGCTGGTCGACTACGACAGCTGGGAGGCGTTGGGCTTGCTGCGTGCCGATCCGCCCGTTGGCGCGGCGGCTGAAGGGCTAATGCTGAAACGCTGGGACAGCGCCTATGTCGCCGGGCGGCCCAAGGGGCCGTGGTTCAAGTGGAAGCGCGATCCGCATTCGATCGACTGCGTGTTGATGTACGCTCAGCGCGGGCACGGCAAACGCTCCAGCTTCTATTCCGACTTCACCTTCGGCGTCTGGACGCCCGAGGGTGCGCTGACACCTGTGGGCAA
This sequence comes from Brevundimonas sp. P2_A6, assembly GCF_056404975.1. Taxonomy (NCBI): domain Bacteria; kingdom Pseudomonadati; phylum Pseudomonadota; class Alphaproteobacteria; order Caulobacterales; family Caulobacteraceae; genus Brevundimonas; species Brevundimonas sp. P2_A6. The sequence continues at coordinate 851,916 of NZ_JBFUCZ010000001.1, forward strand.
GGCCTATTTCGGATTCACCGACGAGGAGCTGAAACAGCTCGACAAGTTCGTGCGCGACCACACCATCGACCGCTTCGGGCCGGTTCGATCGGTGCGGGCCGAACGGGATTTCGGTCTTGTGCTGGAAATCGCCTTCGAAGGCCTGAACCGGTCGCCTCGGCACAAGTCCGGCGTGGCGATGCGTTTTCCCCGCATCGGCCGCATCCGCTGGGACAAGCCGGCGCGAGAGGCCGCGACGATCGCCGAGGTGATGGATCTGCTGGACGCGATCGAGGGCGGGGGCGGACGGCTGGCGAAGGTTGGCTAGGCGGCCTTTCTGCGAGTGCGCCAGGCGCGGTCCACGTCGTCGGACACACCGCACAGCTGCAGGAAGGTGACGACCGGCACGGATACGGGTGCAGCCATGCCCGGGATCAGGGCGTGCCCGGCGGGCGCGGGCGCCGTCGCCTCGATCAGCAGCGGCAGGATGGTCCAGCGGGCGGGGAAGGGCTGCACGTCGATGTTCGGCTCGGCGCGCAGGTGCGGGCAGTGCTGCAGCGACAGGTCCGAGCATCGCCGGTGCAGGGGGGCGATCGCTCCGGCATCGATCAACACCTGCTCGTCGGCGATCCGGAACGACAGGTCGGCCCCTCGGCCCGAGGCCCGCAGCCGACCGGCGGGGATCCGCCGAGCGACCTGGGTCACGCGATCGTCCGGTCCGGTGGGTTCGCCGCACATGGGGCACAGCATCCTGGAGACCGATAGGCGCTGGCGCAGCAGGTGGTTCTTCGAATATTCGGGCCGCCCATAGCCGGCCTGCTCCGCCTGTGTCAGGGCCAGACGGCCGCCGATGGAGGCGCAGGGGCGTACGCCCTGGATCGGCTCCGCAGTCCAGCTGGTCACCCAGGGCACATCCACGCCCACGCTCAGGGACGACTTCTTCAAAGCGACGAACTCCGCGACATCCCGACAGTCTGAGGCGGCCCGCGCCCGGCGTCGAGAGCCCGTTTTTCGACTGCGACGGGTTCCAATCCGTGGTCAAGGCGTTAGACCGCCCGGATGCTTTCGACCGACAACCCCTTGAACGGCCTGATTTCCGCAGGCCAGCAGGTGACGACGCTGGACGTGGCCATGATGGCCAAGCTGACCCAGGTGATCGGGGACTTCGCCGTCAATCTGGCCATCGCCCTGGCGATCCTGGCCGCGACGATCTTCGCGGCGCGCTGGGCCGCCTCCGCGACGCGCAAGGCGCTGGGGAAGGTTAGGGGATTCCGGCACGACCCGACCGTCCTCAGCTTCGCCGTGCAGGTGGTGCGGGTTGTCGTCTTCCTGATCGGTTTCGTCGCGGTGCTTCAGCGTCTGGGTGTCCAGACGACCTCGATCATCGCGGTGCTGGGCGCGGCCTCGCTGGCCGTGGGCCTGGCGTTGCAGGGGACGTTGTCGAACGTGGCGGCGGGCGTGATGCTGTTGATCCTTAGACCCTACCGTGTCGGCGACCTGGTCAATATCGGCGGCAACGTCGGCAAGGTTCAGCGGCTGGACCTGTTCTTCACCCAGCTGTCGGACGCCAATAATGTGAAGATCATGGCTCCGAATTCGAAGGTGTTCGGCGACGTCATCCTGAACCTGTCCGGCCAGCAGACCCGACGTATAGAGCTGCAGATCGGGGTGGGCTATGGCGAGAACCTGAACAAGGCGCGAGAGGCGCTGGTCGCGGCCGCGACGGCGCAGGCGGCCGTGCTGCCCGATCCCGCGCCGTGGGCCGGCGTCACCAACATGCTGGACAGCGCCGTGGAGATCAGTCTGCATGCTTGGGTCAAGTCCACCGACTACTGGCAGACGCGGGCCGACGTCCTGCAAGCGGCCAAGGAGGCGCTGGACGCCGCCGACATCGAAATTCCCTTCCCCCATCAGGTCGCGGTTCCCTATGGCCACGACGACCTGGTGATGCCGGTGGTGGCGGAGGGCGCGGTATTGCGCCGCTCCAGAGATGATCCCAGAAGCGCGGGCTTCGATGGATCAAGACACGATTCCGACCAGGACGAGGGCTGAGCTGAGATGCGGTACGACTTCGGGTCCGACAATACTGCCGGCATGGCCCCGGCCGCGCTGCGTGGCCTGATCGAGGCGAACGCAGACTATGCCAAGGCCTACGGGGCCGACGACATCACCGCGCGCGCCGCCGACCAGATTCGGCGTCGGCTGGATGCGGATCCTGAAATCCGGTTCGTCTTTTCCGGCACGGCGGCGAACGCCATCGCCCTGTCGATGCTGGCCTATCCGCACGAGGCCGTGCTGGCGCACCATGCGGCCCACGTCTGCACCGACGAGACGGGTGCCCCCGGGTTCTTCGGGCAGGGCGTCGGCCTGATCGGCCTGCCGGGCCTGTCGGGCAAGATCGACACGCGCGCGCTGGAAGGGGCGCTGGACGAGGCTGAGGTCGGCCACCGACAGCCGCCCGCGGCCCTCAGCCTGACCCAGTCCACCGAATACGGCACCGTCTACACCGAAGAGGAGCTTCGACATCTGATCGAGCCGGTTAAGGAGCGCGGATACGGCGTCCATCTGGACGGCGCGCGGCTGGCCAACGCGGCGGCGGCGGGCTTCGACCTGACCCAGATCGCGCGGCTGGGCGTCGATGTGCTGGTGTTCGGCGGGGCCAAGGCCGGCGGCCTGTGCACCGAGGCGATCGTGATGTTCGACAAGTCCCTGGCGCGCCGGGTGGACAATCGGCTGAAACAGGCGGGGCAGACGGCGTCAAAGGGCCGGTTCCTGGCCGCGCCCTTCCTCGGGATGCTGGAGTCGAACGCCTGGGAGGACGGGGCCGCCCACGCCAACCTGATGGCCCAGCGGCTGGCGGCCGGGATCGCCACACGCTCGCCCTTCATCCTGGCCCACCCGGTCGAGGCCAATGCGGTGTTTGTCCGGATGCCGGTCAAGGCGCACGCCGCACTGAACGATGCGGGCTGGGCCTGCTACCGCTTCGACGACGGCTCGGTCCGGTTCGTCTGCTCCTGGGCCACGACGCAAGAGGCCGTTGACGAAGTCCTCGAGGTGATCGCCGGGCTCTGATCCAGATTTCAGGCCATTCGCGCGGCACGCGAACCGTCATCTGATCGCCGTAGTGGGTTGGCAAGGTCGCATCGGATCGGCTTTAACCCTTAGCCGAACCCTCGATTACTGGCCTGGAGTTTGTCGATGATCCGTTTTCTGACCGCCGTCGCGGCGGCCACCCTTGCCTTGAGCGCGAGCGCCGCGTCCGCGCAGGACTTCCGCGCCCTGGCACGGACGGACCTGCAAGCGGCACACGATGCGCTGCGCGACAACCACCCGGCCGCCGTCATTCCTGGTGCCGCCGGTGACAGCTTCCGCGCGTGGCTCGACGCCGGCCTGACCGACGCGAACGGCCGGATCGGCCAGGTCAACTCGGGCGACGCCCACGCTTATCTGATGCGGTACTACGCCGCCGGTTTTCGTGACTCCAACATCGCGATCACGCCGTCTTTCGAAGGCATGGGCCCCTATTTCGGCACCAGCTGGCCGGGCATCGCGACGGGCTGGCGCAACGGCCACTATGAGGTCACCTACGTCAAACCGGGCGTGCGCAACGCCCCACGCATCGGTGACATCGTCGTCAGCTGCAACCTTATCCCTATCGACGAATATGCGCGCGGCAAGCTCGACAAGTGGGAGGGCAATCTGGAAAGCGAAGCCGGGCGGGTGACCTCGGCCCCGTATCTGTTGTGGAACCGAAACAATCCCTTCGCCGCCGGGGTCCCATCGACCTGCGAGTTCCAGCGCGGCGAGCGTGGTCGTCCGCGCGCGACCGAACTGCGGCCCGTCCCTCTGGCTGCCGGAGACCTGGAGGCCGCCTATCGGGCCACCGTTTACATGCCCACGGCGACGCCGCTGAGCATCGAGACCGTCAATGGTCGTCCGTGGCTCAATGTCCATTCCTTCGCCGACAGCGCGGGGTGGGACGCCTTCAACGCCCAGGTCGAAGCCCAGGCGGCCGCCCTGCGCGGAACGCAAGGCTTCGTGCTGGACCTGCGCGCCGCCTCGGGCGCCTCGGCCTATACATCGACCGCGCGAGGCTACGGATTGGCCAATCGCATCTGGACGCCCGAGTTCACCGTCAGCCGACAGCCGGCCGCGGGTGCCATCACCTATCGCGCCACGGCGGGTAATCGGACGTGGTATGCCGACACCCTCGGTCGGATGCAGGCCGATCCGCGCTTCGTGCAGGAAGCAGGCCCGGTGATCGAACAGACCCAGGCGATCGTCGCGGCCTTCGACGCGGCCATCGCCGCCGGCCAACAGACCTTCACCCTACCGGGTCGTGCCGCCGTGGCCGACACCGGCGCCGCCAACCCCGTTCAGGGTCCGGTCGTGGTTCTGGTCGATGCGGGTTGCTCGGGCGGCTGTCTGGACACGCTGGACCTGCTGTCCAAACTGCCGAACGTCCGCATCGCCGGATCGACGACGGCGACCGACACCATCTTCATCGAGCCCACCGTGGCCCGTCTGCCGTCCAACTATTCGGACCTGAGCTATGGCCACAAGGCCTGGACCAGCCGCGAGCGCCCGAACAATCAGCCGTTCATTCCGGCGCAAGGGCTGGTCTATGTCGGCAATCCGGCGGACGAGACGGCCGTACGCACCTGGGTCGGAACTCTGTTCCAGTAAGCGAAATGGCACCGCTCGCGGCGGTTGCCTGCAGAAGTTGGGCCGGACGGGGTGGAACCCCTGTCCGGCCCTTCCTATTTTGGCGTCATGACAGACACAACGACACCCGTACGATCCGCCGCTGGATTCGATCTGACACCACCGAGCGAAAGCCAGCGCGTCGCGCTCGAGGCCGATCTCAACGCCGAAGAGAAGCGGGTGCTGCTGTCACACGGCACCGAGGCTCCATTCTGCGGCGTGCTGCTGGGCGAAAAGCGACCGGGCGTGTTCTGCTGCCGCGAATGCGGCCTGCCGCTGTTCAGGGCCACGACCAAGTTCGAGAGTGGAACCGGTTGGCCCAGTTTCACCCAGCCGGTCGACGAGGCGCATGTCACGGCGATCGTGGATCGTTCCTACGGCATGACGCGAACCGAGACGACCTGTGCACGCTGCGGCAGCCATCAGGGCCATGTCTTCCCCGATGGGCCACCCCCGACGGGGTTGCGCTACTGCATCAACTCGGTCGCGCTGCAATTCGTCGAAGAGGGACGGCCCTTGCCTGACCCCCTGGGGCGTGGCGACGGGATCGCGTGATCTTCACCCTTCCGCCTCAATCCGGGTTAGGATGGCGACAGTAGCGGAGTTGACGGCATGCTGACCCTTCTTGTTCTGACAAGCTTCGCCTTGGCATCGGATCCCGACGGCGTGGTTTCGACGGCTCCGCGCGGCGCGGACTCGGTGGTGGTCGGCGCGATCGCACCCACCACGGACGCGCGCCCCGACGCATCGATGATCACGCCGACGACCCAGTCCCTGACGACCGCACAACAGATCGATCGCTGGATCAGCGCGAGGTCGCCATCGGACGCACCGTTCGCATCGGATCGCGGACCTCTGGACGATCGAAAGATGCGCGGCTTCGTCAGCGGCGCGGTCGGTACAGGCGACTTCAACGCCGTCGCCGTTGGCGTGTCGCTGCCGATCGGCGAAAATGGCCGACTTGATCTGAGGTTTTCGCAAAGCCGGAACGGATACGGCTACGGGGGCTACGGGGGCTACGGGGGCTACCCCTATGATGGGCTCGGCTATCGTGACTACCGGCCGACCGACTTTCACGGACATCGCCCGACCGCCTACGACCCCTTCTTCGAAGAGCGCGTCAGGGTCGCCGGGAGCGATACCGAGCGCCGAGAGCCGCGCGAGGACCGCCGTAATCCTTAGAACGGCAAGAAAAAAGGCCCGGTCGAGAGACCGGGCCTTTGTCGTTCAGATGGTGCCGCCGGGGGGAATCGAACCCACGACCTCAGCCTTACCAAGGATGCGCTCTACCACTGAGCTACGGCGGCCTGTTCTGAAGAAGCGGCCGTATAGCCACTGGATGGATCGGGGGGAAGCCCTCTTTCTGCTTGCCCGGCAAGTTTTCCCGGTGCTGACTGTGTGGATGACCGAGCCGTCCGACACGCCCCCCGCCACCGCGGCTCCCTCGTCCCCTGCTCTGGTCAGAGCGCCGGAGCAGGCTGCCAAGACCGAACGTGCCAATCGCCTGGCCAAAGCCCTGCGGGATAATCTGCGTCGACGAAAGACGGCCCGCCCCGACCGCAAGGACAGCTGAACACTTTTCACGACAGCGAGCGTCGGCCCTTTCGTGACAGGCCCGCGCCGGGCTAGATAACCGGCTCGCCGGGATGCTTGATCCTTGCGGTCTCAAGGACGTCATGGACAGCATCACGGTTCACGGGGGCCACAGCCTCCACGGTTCGATTCCCGTCAGCGGGGCCAAGAACTCGGCCATCAAGCTGATGGCGGCCTCGATCCTGACGGAACAGCCGCTGCTGCTGACCAATATGCCGCGCCTGGCCGATACCAAGTTCCTGGGCCGATTGTTGCAGCAGTTCGGCATGACGGTGACGGAGCGCGACGGTGCCGACGGGCAGGAGACCCTGTTCGATGCACGACAGATCACATCGACCTTCGCGCCCTATGATCTGGTTCGGCAGATGCGGGCCAGTTTCAATGTGCTGGGGCCGCTGCTGGCGCGAACCGGCCATGCCAAGGTCTCTCTGCCCGGCGGATGCACGATCGGGGCCCGGCCGGTCGATCTGCACATCGACGCCCTGACCCGCCTCGGTGCCTTGATCGAGCTGGAGGAGGGCTACGTCTCGGCCACCGCGCCGAACGGCCTGAGAGGAGCCGAGATCGAGTTTCCGTTCGTCTCCGTCGGGGCCACCGAGCACACATTGATGGCGGCGACGCTGGCGCGCGGCACGACGGTTCTGAAGCGGGCGGCGCGAGAGCCGGAGATCGGCGATCTGGCGCGATGCCTGGTCATGATGGGGGCCCGGATCGAGGGGATCGACACCGACACCCTTGTGATCGATGGCGTGACGTCGCTGAACGGCGGCGAATGGTCGGTCATCCCCGACCGGATCGAGATGGGGTCCTATGTCTGCGCGGCGGCGATGGCGGGGGGCGAAGTGCGCTTGACCAAGGGCCGGGCCGAACTGATCCAGAGCTTGACGGATCGCCTCGTCGAGGCCGGAGTCCAGATCACGCCGACCGCCGATGGAGTGGTCGTCAAGCGTGATCCCGCGATCCGACTGAAGGCGGTGGACGTGGCGACCGAAGTCTATCCAGGCTTCGCCACCGATCTGCAGGCCCAGTTCATGGCCCTGATGACGACGGCGCACGGCGTCAGCGTGATCCACGAGAACATCTTCGAGAACCGGTTCATGCATGCGCCCGAGCTGATGCGACTGGGGGCAGAGATTTCGGTGCACGCGGGCGAGGCCCATGTGACCGGGGTGGAGCGGCTGAAGGGCGCGCCCGTCATGGCGACCGATCTCCGCGCATCGGTCAGTCTGGTGATCGCCGGCCTGGTGGCAGAGGGTGAAACCAGCATCGGGCGCGTCTATCATCTGGATCGCGGGTTCGAACGGCTCGAGGAGAAGCTCGGGGCCTGCGGGGCCGATATCCGGCGGGTGAAGGGCCCGCCCGTGGAAGGACCGGGTGATGACCACTGAACCTTTGACGGCGGAGGAAGGCGAGGCGATCCGGGCGGCCGGCGGCAATAACGCCCCACTGCGCCTTCTGGCCGAGGACGATCAGGATCTGGCGATAATCTCCGCCGCGCTGCAGGACTCGATCCTGCGCCCCGCTGACATCGTATGGGAGAAGGGCGCGCGTCGCCTGACGATCGAACTTAGCCGCTTCTGCTGGGAATGCGGCGGCACCTGGGTGCGGGCGGCCATGCAGTTCGGGGATGTGCAAGCGGTCAAGAGCCGCGGCCTGCCGCGCCTGCCCGATGCGCCGCTGGAACTGTTGGCGATCCACTTCATTGAGGGGGAGGCACCCAGCGGAAAGGTCATCCTGATGTTCGCGGGCGGTGGAGACCTGCGGGTCGATGTGGAATGCCTGGACGCGGTGGTGGCGGACCTGTCCGAACGCTGGCAGGCCAAGGTCATGCCCACCCATCTGGACGGAAGCGGCAAATGACCGAACAGCGCCTGGCCTCCGTCGAACTGGACGAGGCGACCCTGCCCTCCGCCACGGCCGAGATCGAGCACGAACGGCGCGTGGCGATCTTCGATCTGGTCGAAAAGAACGTGTTCGCACCGGACGGGGTCGACGCCGGACCCTATGGGCTGAAGCTTTCGCTACAGGACAACCGGCTGGTCTTTGACATCGCGGGGATCGATTTCGTCCGCACCTATGCCCTGTCCCTGACGCCGCTGAAGAGCGTACTCAAGGATTACCTAATGATCTGCGACAGCTACTACGAGGCCCTGCGAGGATCGTCGGCGAGCCAGATCGAGGCGGTCGACATGGGGCGTCGAGGTCTGCACAACGAAGGGGCCGAACTGCTGAAAGCGCGGCTGGACGGCAAGATCGAGATCGATCACGAGACCGCGCGGCGGTTGTTCACGCTGGTGTGCGCGCTCTACCGGCGCGGCTGACGCCCGGTTCCAGGGTGCGGCGTCCTGTCACGGCCGGTGCCCAAAAGTCGCCCAACGGAGTCTTAGAACGGCGGCTCGCCAGCGTCGTTCGCCCGTCTGGGCTTTGACCGGTCGCTGCTCCACCGCTTTCGAAAAGCGCCGCCCGAGCTGAAGAATTCATGCGTCGACTGCCGCCCGCCGTCCGTTCCCTGATCACCCACTCCGGCCAGACCGGCGCTCTGATCGGCGTTGCCGTTCTGGCGATGGCCATGGCCCCTGCGGCCGCGCCGCCCTCCGGGAACGTCGAGGTTCCGGAAGCCGTGCCAGTCCTGGCCGTCGCCGCACCGGCCGGACCGATCATGCGCGAGATGGCCTTCGATGAACCGGTGCCTGGCTTCGCGATCAACTCCCGCTTCGGCATGCGGCGGCTTGGCGGCGAACCGGGGGCGCGAATGCACAAGGGTGTCGATATCGCGGCTCCGACCGGAACGACCGTCTTCGCGGCCGCCGAGGGCGAGGTGATCCGCATCGGGCACGATCCCGCGGGGTACGGCAACTTCATCGAGATGCGCCATCCTAACGGTATGACCACCCTTTATGGCCACCTGAGCCGTATCGACGTCGCGTCGGGCGATCGGATCGGCGAGCGCGAACGGATCGGTCTGGTCGGATCGACCGGCTATTCCACCGGACCTCATCTGCATTTCGAAGTGCGCAGGGCTGGGGCGCAGGTCAATCCGGCCCGGGTGATGGGTCAGGTCTTCGAGGTGGCCGCCGACATGCCGACGCACGTTTCCGACGCATCCTGATCCTTACGTCGAATACAGTTTGAGGCTCCGCGCGCCTTTGCTACCCCTTGCTCTGTGTCAGGCTCGGGGGTGCGTATGGCGGCGTTGGTTCTGGATGGCGTCAACAAGCGCTATGGCGAGTTCCAGGCGGTTCGCGACCTGAGCTTCGAAGTTCGCAAGGGCGCGATCTGCGGCTTCCTTGGCCCCAACGGCGCGGGCAAGACCTCCACGATCCGGATGATCCTGGGCCTGCAGTCGGCCACCAACGGCACCATCTCGATTCTGGGCGCGTCGGACGGGCGCAAGGTGCGGGATCGGATCGGGTTCCTTCCCGAAGAGCGTGGTCTTTACAAGAAGATGACCCCCGTCGACGCGATCGCCTTCTTTGGATCGCTGAAAGGCCTGCCGGCGTCAGAAGGGCGCAGGCGCGCCAGGGAGATGCTGGAGGCGCAGGGGCTGGGGGCCTCACGCAACAAGAAGATGAAGGAGCTGTCCAAGGGGATGGCGCAGAAGGTCCAGCTGATCGCCTCGGTCGTGCACCGGCCTGAGTTCGTGATCCTGGATGAGCCGTTCAGCGGGCTGGACCCGGTCAATCAGCAGGGGCTGGAGACCGTCATCCGCGATCTGGCGGCCAACGGCGCCACGGTTCTGTTCTCCACCCATGTCATGCAGCATGCCGAACGGCTGTGCGATCAGGTCGTGCTTGTCGCGCGGGGTCGCAAGGCCTTTGACGGCACGGTGGGGGAGGCGAGGGCGACTTCGCGCCGTTTTCTGGAGCTGGAAGGCGAAATCGCCGAGGCGGCGGTCGCCGGGCTGCCCGGTGTGACGGGCGTCGAGGTGAAATCGGAGCAGGGTGGCGTGCGGCTGCTGAAGGCGGCGCTGGCGCCGGGTGCCAATGGCCAGGAGGCGCTGAAGGCCGCGTTCGTGACCGGGCTCGACGTTCGGCGTTTCGAACTGAAGGAGCCGACGCTGCATGACGCCTTCATCGACCTGACCGGGGATCACCCGGACCAGGATCAGAGCGTCGCGCGCCCTGTCACCTCTCCGGAGATCGTACGATGAGCCGCGTCCTGCTGATCGCCCGCCGGGAATACCTGGCCTATGCCCGCACCGTGGGCTTCTGGCTGTCGCTGCTGGCCCTGCCATTGTTCGCGGTGCTGGGCGGGGGCTTGCCGCTTTTGCTGAAGGGCGCGGAGACGGTTCGCGCCGTCGCCCTGATCGAGGATGGTCCCGGAGCGACAGGGCTGGCCGATGCCGTGAGAAAGGCTCTGGCGGACGACACCGATCGCCGGGCCGAGCGCACACGGGAAGCGGCTGAAAAGGCGGCGGCCTCGGCCGGAGCGCCTCCCGGCGCGGCACAGGGGGCCCTGGCGTCGATAAGCCAGCCCAGGCTTCGGTTCGTCGACGTACCGGCGGAGTTGGCCAATGCAGCTCCAGGCGCGGAGCGCGACAGGGTCGTGCGGCGATATCTGACCGACGAGACGCCCAAGGCCGACCGGCTCGATGCGGTGGTGTTTCTGACACGGGGAGCCGAGGGGCCAGGGGCCAGGGTCTGGGCGGCGCGGGCATCGGACGACACGGTCGAGGACTTCGTTCGCGACGCCCTGAAAGACGCCAACCGCAAGGCGGTTCTGGAAGCGGCGGGCATCGATGCGGCCGTGGTCGATCAGACCGACGAGTTCAAGCCGGAGATCGGCGTCTTCTCGCCGAAGTCGGCGGGGGCGGGGGAGGTCTCGCTGCGCGACCGGCTGCCCGGCGTCATCGGCCTGGCCATGTGCTTCATCCTGTGGTCGCTGATCATCACGGGAGCGTCGATCCTGCTGAACAGCGTGATGGAGGAGAAATCCAACAAGATCCTGGAGGTCCTGCTGTCCTCCGCCTCGGCGACCGAAATCCTGACCGGCAAGGTCCTGGGCGTGGCGATGCTGACGCTGACGGTGCTGGTCGTGTGGGGCGGAATAGGTGCCTTCGGCCTGATTTCGGCGGCCCCCGGGGTGGCGGCCGATGTCGGCTCGGTGCTGATGACGAACGGGCTGCTGTTCTATTTCGCGGCCTATATCGTCGGCGGATACCTGATGTATGCGGTGCTGTTCGCCGCCATCGGGGCCTTCTGCGAGACCCCGCGCGACGCCCAGACCCTGATGGGACCGATCATGATGATCCTGGTGATCCCGATCCTGGTCGTCCAGATGTCGCTGGTGAACCCCGATGCGCCCGCGATTCGCTTCCTGTCTTGGGTGCCGTTCTTCACGCCCTTCCTGATGAGCGCGCGGGCACCGTCGGAGCCGCCGTTGATCGAGGTGATCGGCACCATGACCGGTATGTTCGCCGTCGCCCTGCTGATGGTCTGGCTGGCGGGGCGCGCGTTCCGCGCCGGAGCGCTGTCGGACGTGAAGCTGAGCTGGAAGAGCTTCGCCACGGCCATGGGCGGCGGGGAGCGTTGATAGGCTTCTCCTCCCCGTCCGAAGGATGGGGAGGGGCACGCAGCAAAGCGAAATGGAGGAAGGATGACGTCGTCATCCGACGACGGGAGGTGTTCTTGGTGCACGCATAAACCCTCCGTCTGCTCGCAAGGGCTCGCATCCACCTCCCGATCCGCCAAGAGGCGGACGTGGAGGAGACAACGAAAAAGGCCGCCCCATCGGGAGCGGCCTTTGAAATCTCTGATCTTCGCGGCGGGTTAGGCGCGCGGGACGCGGGGCTTGGGCGGCGGCAGCAGGCCTTCGCGCTGCATGCGCTTGCGGGCCAGCTTGCGGGCGCGACGAACGGCCTCGGCCTTCTGGCGGGCGCGCTTCTCCGAGGGCTTCTCGTAGTGCACGTGGCGCTTCATTTCGCGGAAGCTGCCTTCGCGTTGCATCTTCTTCTTGAGGGCTTTGAGCGCTTGATCGACGTTATTATCGCGAACGAAAATCTGTACCAGGTTGAACTCTCCTTTGGCTGCCCGCCGCATCGATGAAGAAGCGAGCAGACAAATAAAATCTGTTCCCGCGGGCGACAGCCCGGCGAGCGAAGGCGTGCGGATACACCAAGGCAGGTGCCCTGTCCAGATCGTCGCGGTCCGGATCGCCCCGTCGCGCGTTGATCAGGACGAGGATACAATGCCCCCATGACCGATGCGCCACACCTCTCGAACCAAGCCCCCGGCGACTGGGGCGACCGGATGGAACAGGCCGTGCTGGATGCCGCAATCCGCCTGGCCCCGACGCATGGCTGGAGCGGCCGGATGGTCCGCGCCGCCTGCGCCGAGAACGGCCTGTCGCAGGGCGATCAGGACCTGCTGCTGCCCAACGGCCCGCGCGATCTGGCGGCCCTGTTGTCGCGGCGGCATGACGCGCGGGCGCTGGAGGCGCTGGGCGAGCCCGGTACGATGAAGATCCGCGACCGCATCTTCGCCGCCGTCTCGGCGCGGATGGAGGCGGGGGCGGCCGATCTGGAGGCGACGAAGAAATGCGCGGGCTTCCTGGCCCTGCCGACCAATGCCGACCTGGGGCTGAGCCTGGCGTGGGAAAGCGCGGACCACCTGTGGCGCTGGGCAGGCGACACGGCGACGGACTGGAACCACTATTCGAAGCGGACGATCCTGTCGGGGATATTGATCCCGGCCCTGACCATGCGCTGGTTCGAGGGGCGGGAACGGGCGGAGGCGTTCGTTCGTGCGCGGATCGAGAACGTCATGGCCTTCGAGAAGTGGAAGGCGGGGATGGATCTGGACGCGCCTGTGAAACGGGCGACTGAGTTCCTCAGCCGGATGCGGTACGGCAGGGTCTAACCCTCTCCCCGCGGGAGAGGGCTTGAGGCTCGCAGAGCGCAGCGATGCGCAAAGCCGAAAGGGTGAGGGGTGTTGCTCTCGCCGGTACGCACCCGTCGTCACGACGCGATGCGTCTCTCCTCCACCCCTCACCCTTTCGCGCAAGTCTGATCGCTACGCTCTCAGGCGCTCAAGCCCTCTCCCGCCGGGAGAGGGTGAGCATCAGCCGTGCTGGCGATCCCACCACCGCACGGCATCCGCATCGCGGGCGCTGAGGTCGGGGTAAGTGGGGTCGGAGCCGACGTCGGGGACGCGGCGCCAGGAGCGGGCGCATTTGGCGAAGTCGGCTGGCTTGATGGTCGCCGAAATCGCTTCGCCGGAGACGATCATCTCGGCACCACTGGTGCGGAATACCTCAGCGGGATCGAGGCCGTCGAAGGCGGCGAACGCATCGGTCGGCAAGGTGACGGTCGGCCAGGCGTCGAGCGCGCCGCCGATCACCTTGGCCCGACGGCTTTCCTCGAGGCCGACCGTGACGACGTCCAGCACCGTGTTGACCTTCGCCCACCGCGCCGCCTCATCCGCGTTGCGCCACTCTGCCGGCGTCTCCGGGATCACCCGCGCGCAGTTCGTCCCGCCGTCCGGATACCGCGTCGTCCAGGCCTCCTCCATCGTGAAGGGGGTCAGCGGGGCGAGCCACGCCGTCAGCCGCAGGAAGACCTCGTGCATCACCGTCCGCGCCGCGCGACGACGCACTGCGTCGGGGCGGTCGCAGTAGAGGCTGTCCTTGCGGATGTCGAAATAGAGGGCCGAGAGGTCGCCGGCGCAGAACTCCAGCACCGGGCGGACGACGTCCTGGAAGCGGTAGGTCTCGTAGGCGCCGCGCACCTGCAGATCGAGTTCCCACAGGCGGTGCAGGATGAACCGTTCCAGCGGCGGCATGTCGGCGTAGGTGACGCGTTCGGCCTCGTCGAAATCGGCCAGGGCCCCCAGCAGATAGCGGACGGTGTTGCGCAGCTTGCGATAGGCATCGACCGTGGTCTGGAGGATCTGTTTCCCGATCCGCTGATCCTCGGCATAGTCCACCAGGGCGACCCACAGGCGCAGGATGTCGGCGCCGGATTCCTTGATGACGACGGCGGGGTCGGTCGTATTGCCCCGCGACTTGGACATCTTCTCCCCGTTCTCGTCCTGGGTGAAGCCGTGGGTCAGGACGGCGTCATAGGGGGCGCGGCCGCGCGTGCCGGAGCCTTCGAGCAGGTTGGACTGGAACCAGCCACGATGCTGGTCCGAGCCTTCGAGATACAGGTTCGCCGGCCAGTGCGACGGGCGGTCGCCGGTGTAGCCGTGGGCCGGATCGCGGGTCTCCAGCGTGAAGGCGTGGGTGCAGCCGGAATCGAACCAGACGTCGAGAATGTCGTCGATCTTCTCGTAGTTGGCCGGGTCGTGCAGGCCGAGGAAATCGCTGTCGGGACGGGTGTACCAGGCGTCGGCGCCGCCTTCCTCGATCGCGGCGACGATGCGGGCGTCGACCTCGGGGTCGTGCAGGGGCTGGCCGGTGTGTTTGTCGACGTACATGGCGAGCGGCGTGCCCCAGGCGCGCTGGCGGCTGATCAGCCAGTCGGGGCGGCCCTCGACCATCGAACGGATGCGGTTCTTGCCGGCGGCGGGGTGGAAGTCGGTCCGGTCGATCGCGCCCAGCGCCGTCTCGCGCAGCGTCTCGCCCGACTTGAGCGGCTGATCCATGCGGATGAACCACTGGGGCGTGTTGCGGAAGATGATCGGGGCCTTGGAGCGCCACGAGTGGGGGTACGAGTGTTCGAGGCGACCGCGCGCCAGCAGGGTGCCAGCCTCGATCAGCTTGTCCATGACGGCGGGGTTGGCTGAGCCGAATTTGCCGGTCTTCTTGCCCTCAGTCTCCAGCACCTTCAGGCCTGCGAACAGGGGGACGGAGGGGTAGTAGGCCCCGTCGGGATCGACGGTGTCGGGCACCTCGTGATGACCGTGGGCCTTCCAGACGTCGAAGTCGTCCGCGCCGTGGCCGGGGGCGGTGTGGACGAAGCCCGTGCCGGCGTCGTCGGTGACGTGGTCGCCGTCCAGCAGGGGCACGTTGAACCGATAGCCGTCGTCGAGCTCCGCCAGCGGGTGGGCGGCGACGAGGCCCGACGGGTTGATGTCATCGAGACGCGTCCAGGTCGCGATCTTCGCGGCCTTGAAGACCTCCTCGGCCAGCTTGTCGGCGAGGATCAGCCGGTCGCCCTGTCTGGCCCAGGGCTCGAACTCCAGCCCCTGTTCCATCGACTGGACCTCGTACAGGCCATAGGCGATCTCGGGGCCAAAGCTGATCGCGCGGTTGGCCGGGATGGTCCAGGGCGTGGTCGTCCAGATGACGATCGACGGCGTCTGGTGGCGGAAGGCCAGCAGGTCGTCGGGGTGGTCGTCGGTGGCGGCGATGACCGGAAACTTGACCCAGATCGTGGGCGAGACGTGGTCGTGGTACTCGATCTCGGCGTCGGCCAGGGCGGTGCGCTCGACCGGGGACCACATGACGGGTTTGGAGCCGCGATAGAGCTGGCCCGTGTTCTTGAACTTGTGGAATTCCTTCACGATGGCGGCTTCGGAGCCGTAGTCCATCGTGGCGTAGCGGTTCTCGAAGTCGCCGGTGATGCCCAGGCGCAGGAATTGAGCCTTCTGAACCTCGATCCAGCCGGCGGCGTATTCGCGGCAGGCGGCGCGGAACTCGGCCTTGGAGACCTCGTCCTTGCGGCGGCCCTTGGCGCGGTACTGTTCCTCGATCTTCCACTCGATCGGCAGGCCGTGACAGTCCCAGCCGGGTACGAAGTCGACGTCGTAACCCAGCAGGAAGCGGCTGCGGACCACGAAGTCCTTCAGCGTCTTGTTCAGCGCATGGCCGATGTGGATGTCGCCGTTGGCATAGGGCGGGCCGTCGTGGAGGACGTAGAGGGGGGCACCCTGCGCCTGACGCTGCGCGCGCAGGGTCGAATACAGGTCTCCCCACTGCTCCAGGATCAGCGGTTCCTTCTGGGGCAGGCCGCCGCGCATCGGGAAGGGCGTCTCGGGCAGGAAGACGGTCTCGCGATAGTCGCGGCCGGTCGGGGAATCGGGGGTGTGGGCGTCGTCGGCCATGCGTCTGGTCTCGGGCAATCTGATTGGGGCGTCGGGTGAGGTCGGCTGGCAATCCCGGCGGGCGCGGGGGCGAATGGCCCCATCGGCGCTACGCCGGGCGGCTAATCTCGATCGGAATGATCCGGCGCGCGTCCATCGTCGGGTTCTATCAGGGCCTTTGGGCTGGGAAAAGCGGCGCGTTCGGCTAACCTCCCCATCAACGGCGCGATCAGCGCCGAGGGGAGTGGATCATGCGTTTTCAATCGTCGGCCCTGGTGGCCCTGACCGTCCTGGGTCTGTCCGTTGCGGCCTGTGATCGAGGCGCGGCCGAGACGGCAAAGACGGATGTGGCGGCGACCGCGCCGGCGCAGGGCCAGGACGCAGCCGGAGCCGAAGCCTTCGTGCGCACGCTGTTCGCCGCCTACAGCGACACGCCCGGATCGACGGGCCCCGAGAACCAGTGGTCGACGGGCACCCAGGCCCTGCTGGATGCGGACGGCGAGGCAGCCCAGGGCGTCGGCTATCTGGGGGCCGATCCGATCTGCGACTGCCAGGACTGGGAGAAGCTGCGTGTGACTTCGCTGGCCGTCACTCCGACGGGGGCCGACAGCGCCGACGCCGCCGTGGCCTTCACGATGGGCGATGGCGCAAAGACGACCAACGAGACGCTGAAACTGGTGCGCGAAGGCGGGACGTGGAAGGTCGACGACATCGTCTATGGCGAAGGTCATTCGCTGGCCGGCGAACCACCGTTGAAGCAGGGCGTCGCCGCGTCGACCGCCGCGCTGCGGGCGGAAGGCACCGGGGGCGAATGATGCGGGGACTAATCTCTCTTACCGCTCTGGGCGTGACGCTGGCGGCCTGCTCGCCCGGCGACAAGGCTCCGGCAGAGGGCAAGGCTGCGGCGACCGAGGCCGCCCCCGTCGCAGGCACGCGCGAGGCGGTCTATGCTGCGCAAAGCGAAGGGCCGGAGGCGTTCGTTCGGGCGCTCTATGCCCAGTATGTGGCGGGGGGTCCGAAAGGCGAGACGCCCGCGCCCGGGCGCGAACCTCTGTTCTCGCGCACGTTGAACGCCACGATCGGAGCCGACGTCCGCATCGCGAACGGCGAGGTGCCTTCGCTGAACTACGACCTGATCTGCGCCTGTCAGGATCAGGGCGTCTTCACGCTGGACAACGTCGTCGTCGGTCAGACCGATCCGAACACGGCGACCGCGGCGGTGGTGTTCACCAACGCGGGCGAGACGACGTCCCAGACGTTGAACCTGGTTCGCGAAGGCGTGAACTGGAAGGTCGACGACGTGATCGGGTCCGAAGGGGCCTCGGTCAAGCAGGACACGATCAAACTGATCGAGGCGGCGGGCGGTTGAGCACGGCCCTGGCGGCAGCGGCGTCCAGGTCGATCTGGGTCTTCAACGCGTCGAGGCCGTCGAACTTCATTTCGCCGCGCAGCAGGGCGACCAGTTCCGTCTCGACCGTCTGGCCATAGAGGTCGCCCGCGAAGTCGAGCAGCCAGACCTCCAGCATGGGCTCGGCGATCTCGAACATCGGGCGGATGCCCAGGTTGGCGACACCGTCGACGATGCGTCCGTCGGGCAGGTGGGTGCGGGTCGCGTAGACCCCGTAGGCCGGACGCATGTAGTCGCCGAGGCGGATATTGGCCGTCGGCACGCCGATGGTGCGGCCGCGCTTGTCGCCGTGGACCACCTCGCCCTCGATGGCGAAGGGCCGGCCCAGGATGACGGCGGCGCGTGGCATGTCCCCGGCATGCAGGGCCTCTCGCACCGCGCTGGACGACAGTTTGAGGCCGCCGGTGTCGTCGATCCGCTGGGTGACCGAGACGCTGAAGCCCAGATCCGCCCCGGCCCGGGCCAGCGCGTCGGGCGAGCCCGTCCGGCCCTTGCCATAGGTGAAGTCGAAGCCGACGGCCGCGTGGGTCAGGCCCAGGCCGTCACTGAGCACCCGCTGGGCAAAGGTGGCGTCGGACATGGCGGCCATCTCTGCGTCAAAGGGCAATAGATGCAGACGTTCGACGCCCAGCGGCTCCAGCGCACGGGCCATCTGGGCGGGGGTCATCAGGCGAAAGGGCGCGGCATCGGGCTGGAACCAGCGGCGCGGATGAGGCTCGAAACTGACGACGGCGAGGGGTGCGCCCAGACGGTCGGCTGCCTGGCGTGCCGAGGCGATGACCGCCTGATGGCCACGGTGGACGCCGTCGAAGGCTCCAAGCGCGGCGGCAGCCCCCCGATAGGCGGGGAACAGGTCGCGCCAGCCGGTGACGATCCGTGTCGACACGACGGGCCCGGTCAGGCCTTGGCGGGGCGGCGACGGCGGGGGACGCGGACGGTGGCCTCGCCCTCCATGATGCAGTCCTCGCCGACATAGCCCTCGGTGCGCAGCGTCACGCGGGCCGACTCCGGATCGACGGCCGCGACCGTGATCTGGGCGCGGACGACGTCGCCGATCCGCACAGGCTTGTGGAACGACAGGGTCTGGCTGAGGTAGATGGCTCCGGCACCGGGTAGGATGGTGCCGACCACGGCCGACCCGAACGAGGCGCTGAGAAGGCCGTGGGCGATGCGGCCACGATAGGCGGTCTTCGCGGCGAAGGCCTCGTCCATATGCACCGGGTTGAAGTCGTCGGACGCCTCGGCGAACTGAAGGATGCGGTCCTCGGTGACCGTGACGTCCTTGATCGCCACCATCCCCGGCGACAGCTCTTCAAGGATATAGCCGCCCGAGGGGTGTGGTCCGGTGTTCATGGGGCGGTGTTAGCGGGCGTTTGCAGGTTTGGCGAGGACTACCATTTCAGATCCAGGGCCGCGTAGCGGGCATAGGCCGTTTCGGCCGTCAGCAGGGCGGCGGCACGGGTCGGATCCAGGGTGCCGTCGGGCCCGCGCGCGGCATCGCCGTGGATCCCCTGAGCGATGAACAGGCAATCCAGCGCCTGACGGTTGGCACCCAGCACGTCGGTGACGACGCCGTCGCCGATGCACAGCACGCGCGACCGGTCGACGGGGCGGCCCAACAGCCGCTCCGCCTCGGTCAGGGCAAGGGCATAGATGGGCCCATAGGGCTTGCCCGCCATCGTCACCCGGCCACCCATGGACTCATAGAGATCAGCCAGCGATCCGCCGCAGTATATGATCTTGTCACCTCGCTGGACGATGCGGTCAGGATTGGCGCAGATCAGTTCCAGATCGCGGGCGGCGGCTTCGTTCAGCGGGACGCGGTAATCTTCCGGGGTCTCGGTCTCGTCGTCGATCATCCCGGTGACCGACAGGAATGCGGCGTCCGCCGCGCCTTGGGCGCGGACGAGGTCGAGCCCTTCGTAGAGAATGTCGTCGCGCGCCGGACCTATGATCCAGGCCGGGCCGGGCGCGCGTTTCGACAACTCCATCCGCGTGGCGTCGCCGGACGTCACGAAGGCTCGCCAGCTGTCTCGCGGCACGCCCAGGGCGTCGAGCTGGGCGATCACGTCGCTCGCGGGACGGGGCGAGTTGGAGATCAGGACGACATGCCCGCCCTGGGCATTGAACCGGGTCAGGGCCTCGCAGGCCTCGGGCCAGCTCTCGCGGCCATTGTGGATCACGCCCCAGACGTCGCACAGCAGGATGTCGTAATCGGCGGCGACGGCGGACAGGGCGGGCAGGGCGTGGGGCAGGGTCATAGGGCTGACTAGCCGTTCGCGGCAAATGCGTGAAGGGAGGGTTTGGCGGCGGCGCTTTGGCCTGCTAACCGGACGCGCATGAAAATCCCTCGTATCGCCTGGGCCGCCTACGGCTTTGCGCTCGTCGTCATCGTGCTGGACCAGCTGTCGAAGGCCTGGATCCTTTCGGGCCTTAGCCTGCGGGAAGTTGGCCAGGTCCCGATCGCGCCGCCGATCCTGAACTTTTCCTACGTCGAGAATACTGGTGTCAGCTTCGGCCTGTTCGGTGGCGGAGCGGCACGTTGGGCGCTGTCGATCTTCTCGCTGATCGTGGCGGGGGGCCTGGCCTGGTGGGCGCTGCAGGCCCAGCGTCGGACCCTGGTCGCGGCCATCGGACTGGTCATCGGCGGAGCCGTCGGCAATGTCATCGACAGGATCCGGTTCGGCTATGTCGTGGACTTCATCGATTTTTCGGGGACGGGCGTTTTTCCGTGGGTCTTCAACATCGCCGACAGCGCCATCACCATCGGCGTGGCCCTGCTGATTCTGGACAGCATCCGTTCGGAACGGAAGGTCGCCGTTGGCGTGGCCAACGAAAAGGCGTAATCAGCGGCTCTTTCGTGCCTGCAAATGTGTGACCTGGGCGCGTCCGTCGCGCCGGAGCCGAATCGAACCATGAGAATCGTCCGCCTTTCGACCGTGTCCCTGATCGCCGTTTCGGCCGTCGCCCTGACCGCCTGCGGGACGGTGCGCCAGTCCATCGGCCTGACCAAGGTCGTTCCGGACGAGTTCCTGACGGTGGCCTCGGCTCCCCTGACCGTGCCGCCGGAATACGGCCTGCGTCCGCCCGCGCCCGGCCAACCCCGGCCGCAGGAACTGGCACCCGAAAGCGCCGCCCGCCAGATTCTGCTGGGTCAGCGTCAGGCCATCACCCGCACGCCGGGCGAGCAGGCGCTGGTGACCGCCGCCGGTGCCGACCGGGCCGATCCTCTGGCGCGCTATGTCGTCGATGACGAGTTCGGCGATCTGGCGCACAAGGAAACCAGCTTCGCCAACCGCATCCTGTTCTGGCGTCGCGACGACGCCTCGACCCAGGCCCCGACGCAGAGCGAGACTGCCAGTGGTGCCGTGACGATCGATGCCGCCAGCGAGAACGCCCGCCTGCAGGCCCTGACCGGGACCCAGTCCCAGATCGTGATCGCGCCGCGCCGCAGCGGCGGGTTCAAGCTGCCGGGGCTCTGACGCGGCGGGCTTGCCAGCCCACCGTCGGTCCTTAATGTGAACGGACCCATCCAGCGGACCGTTCGCCATGACCAGCATCCTGTCGCTCACCCACCTGTCCGGCGTCGAGCAGTTGCGCCTTGCGTTCCAGGGCGAAGAGAACGCGGCACCGATCGCCAGGACGCTCGACTATGCCCTGATCGAGATCGAGGAGGGGCGGGTGGTGTTCGAGGGCACGCCGACGCGGGCGGTCTATAACCCCATCGGCACGGTGCACGGCGGCTGGATGGCAACCCTGCTGGACTCGGCCTGCGCCTGCGCGGTGCATTCCATGCTGAAGGCAGGGCAGGCCTATACGACCCTGGAGATCAAGACCGTCTTCCACCACGCCCTGACCGAGGGCGTGCCGGTGAAGGCCGAAGGGCGGATCGTGCAGATCGGCCGTCGGGCCGGGTTCGCGGAGGCCGACCTGAGGGGCCTGGACGGCAAGCTCTATGCGACGGCGACGTCGACCTGTCTGGTGATGGAGTTGAAATAGCCCTCCCCCATCCTTCCCGGGGGAAAGCGGCCCGTCGATCGCGCAGCGATCCAGGGCCGATGGGGGAAGTCTTGCTTTCGATGAACCGCCCGAGCATCGACAGGGATGTTCCCCCATCGGTCCTGTTCTCGCTTCGCTCGAAGACGGACCGCTTTCCCCCACAAGCGGGGGAAGGGCTTAAGCGAACCGCCGCCGCTTCTCCGCGCTGATCAGCGTCGAGCGCACGAAGTCCGCCGGTGGGTCGGTCTCGGCCAGGACGGCTTCCTTGATCGCCCTCGGCTCCCCAAACAGGTGGCCCTGGCCCATGGAGATGTCGAGCTCGAGGATATCGACGATCTGGCGTTCGTTCTCACATTTCTCGGCGATGACCTCGATGCCGTAGCGGCGGGTCAGCTGGGCGAAGTCGGCGGCCTGGATGTCGCGCAGCGACGGGATGGGCGAACCGCCGTCCAGGTCCAGCAGTTGCTCGATCAGCAGGTCGGCGGCGACCTTGACGAACTTCACGTCCGACCGCTGCAGGTCGTTGAAGTCCAGGTCCAGCGTCTGGACCTTGTCGATCGAGAAGCGGAAGCCGAGGTCGGCCAGCTTGGCCATGTTGCGGGCCTCGACCGCGCCGCGCGCGTCGAAGGTGGCCTGGCCCAGTTCGAAGATCAGGGCTTCCTTGAGGTCGCGGTTCTCGCTGAGGAACTCCAGGAACTGCGGGAAGAAGGTCTCGTCGCCGAGGGACGACAGGGCGACGTTGCAGAAGACGCCGACCTTCCTGTCCTGACGCGCCAGCCGCCGCACGATCTGGGCGCAGCGGAACAGCAGCAGATTGTCGATGGCGGGGACCAGACCTTCCCCTTCTGCAATGGACAGATATTCGGCCGGCATCATGACCCGGTCGGTCTGGTCGCGCAGGCGGGTGAAGCTCTCGTAGAAGACGGTCCGGCGCTGGGGCAGGGTGACGACGGGCTGCAGATACAGGTCGACGCGGTTTTCGCTGAGCGCGTCGTGGACGGTCTTCAGCAGCAGGTTCGACTGCTGGTGGCGGCGCGCTTCCTGGCTGTCGGGCGCGACCATCGGGGCGACCTTCAGGCGCTGGTCGATGGAGACGCTCATCTGCTGGATCAGGTCCTCCAGCATACGGACTTCGCCGGTCAGCTCCTCGGTACGGGTCAGGGCCCCGGCCTCGATGGCGGTGGCCAGGTCGCCCAGCGCGCTCTGGGTCTGCTCCATGGCGTCGGCCAGCAGGCGGTGGGCTTCACGCACCGTGCCGATCTCGGCGCGCAGGGCCTTGCGTTCGGCGATGCCGGTGAAGATGGCGTGGGCCGAGCCGAGCACGCCCAGCATGCCTAGGGTCCCGCCCGCGCCCGCGCCGATGCCCAGCCCCGCCCGCCACAGGAAGGCACCGACCGTCATCGCCAGGAAGACGTAGCCGAAGAACAGGAAACCGTTGGTCAGTGCGCGCATGGGAACGGGGTTGTCCGACTTCCCGGATGGAATCGGTCGAGTATCAGGGTATCAGGACAAAACAGCTAGGGACTCATCCGGAAAAGTGCGACGCGGTTTTCCGATAAGATGAGACCCCAGTAGACAGGCTCGCCGCGAGAAAGCGTGCCGATATCAGGGGATACGCATGGAACTGTTCGATCTGACCGGCAAGGTCGCCATCATCACCGGCTCGTCCAAGGGCATCGGCAAGGCGATCGCCGAGCGACTGGCCGAACACGGCGCCAGGGTCGTGATCTCGTCGCGCAAGGCCGGGCCGTGCGACGAGGTGGCGGCGGCGATCAACGCGAAGCACGGCGAGGGGCGCGCCATGGCCATTCCGGCCAACATCGCGTCCAAGGAAGACCTGCAGCGGCTGGTGGACGAGACCAACACGGCCTGGGGCCAGATCGACATCCTGATCTGCAACGCGGCGTCCAATCCCTATGCCGGGCCGATGGCGGGCATCTCGGACGATCAGTTCAACAAGATCCTGCAGAACAACGTGGTGTCCAACCACTGGCTGATCCAGATGGTCGCGCCGCAGATGCTGGCGCGCAAGGACGGGGCCATCACCGTCGTGTCGTCGATCGGCGGTCTGCGCGGCAACGCCCTGATCGGGGCCTACAACATCTCCAAGGCCGCCGACATGCAGCTGGTGCGGAACCTGGCGGTGGAGTGGGGACCGTCGAACGTGCGGGTCAACTGCATAGCGCCGGGCCTGGTCCAGACCGATTTCGCAAAATACCTGTGGGAGAACCCGGAGATCCTGAAGGTCGCGACCGACCCGGCGCCCCTGCGGCGCATCGGCCAGCCTGACGAGATCGCGGGCGCGGCCGTCTATCTGTCGTCGCCGGCCTCCACCTATATGACGGGCCAGACGCTGGTCGTGGACGGCGGGATCACCATTGCCTGGTGACGGCCATCAGAAGGTTGGGTTTGGGCAGGATCTGAGCTGGCGGCTGGAGGCCGTTGCGTTCGCGGGGTTCATCGGCCTGATGCGGCTGATCGGGCTGGAGTCCGCGTCGAATCTGGGCGGCTGGCTGCTGCGGACGCTGGGGCCGCGCGTCAGCACCCACCGGATCGTGATGCGCAACCTGCGCATCGCCTTTCCCCACATGGCCCCCGACGAGCGTCAGCGATTGGCCGTCGAGCAGTGGGAACAGACGGGACGCACCTTTGCCGAGACGGCGGTGATGGACCAGCTGACGCCCGCATCCGGCCGGATCGACATCGTCGGGGCCGAGCGGCTGGAGGCGATCCGGCAGAGCGGCAGGCCGGTCGTCTTCGTGTCCGGCCACATGGCCAATATCGAGACCATGGCGGCGGTGCTGGTGGCCAGTGGTGTGCCGGTGCAGGTGACCTATCGCGCCGCCAACAACCCCTACGTCGATGCCCAGATACGGGCGGCGCGGGCGCGATATGGCGTAAAACTGTTCGCGCCCAAGGGCGGGGACGGTGCCCGCGAACTGCTGGCCGGCATGGGGCGCGGCGAGAGCGTGGCGCTGATGAACGACCAGAAGTTTTCCGAGGGGCCGGAGGTGACCTTCTTTGGACAGCCGGTGAACGCCGCGCCGGGTCCGACGCGACTGGCGCTGCGGTTCGGCACGGTGATCCAGCCGATGTCGGTCGTGCGTCTGCCGGGCGTGCGGTTTCGGGTGACGGCGCACGAGCCGATCGCGGTGACCTCGACCGGCGACCGACAGGCCGACATCGCGCGCGGGGTGCAAGCCATCACGACCTTCATCGAGGATCGCGTGCGCGAGAATCCGGTTGACTGGTTCTGGGTTCACCGCCGATGGCCGGACCGGGTCTATGCCACGCTGGAGCCCGACTTGGTGAAGTCCTCGACGATCTGATCGGTCGATCGCCGCATGGGTCCCTTGTAGGTCGCCGACGTGGTCCGCCGTCGGTCGGGACCGAAATAGTCCTCGGTCTTCACGAACGACCGGGGACGCATGATGACCGCCTGGATGCGGTCGAACACGGCCTTGGCCGTGATCGGCTTGACCACGAACTCGGTCACGCCGGCGTCGCGCGCTTCATAGACGCGGGACTTCTCGGAATGCCCGGTCATCATGATGATGGGCAGATAGGGGTTGGGGCTGTCGGCGCTGTTGCGGACCAGACGGGTGAACTCCACCCCGTCCAGCGGGAACATGTTGAAGTCAACGATCGCCAGATCGATGGCATGCGACCGCAGGGCTTCCAGCGCCATGGCTCCATCCGAAACCTCGCGGATGTTGCGGATGCCGGCCGACTGCAGGATCGCCGACGTGATCGCGCGCATGTGCTGGTTATCATCGACCAGCAGGATGTTGAGGGATTGCAGGGCGGACATGGGACCGGGGTGAACACGCCGTCGCGGCGGGGATCAGACCGCAAACTCTAGGACCAAAGTGCGTAACGGTCCATGGCGCTCGCCGGTCAGGCGACAGGGTAACCGGTTTCGGGAGCGGATTGTCCGACCATCAAGGATGGATCGCAGTTCCGGTCACGCCATTTCATGCGCCAGCATAGATGCGGACCCGTCGCGCGACCCGTCATCCCCACCGCGCCGATGACGTCGCCGCGCCTGATTCGCTGGGTCGGCAGCACGTCGATGCGCGATTGATGCAGGTAGGCCGTGATCAGCCCCTGGCCATGATCGATCAGCGTGAGACCGCCCTCGAAATGCATGCCGGATCGGGCAAAGGTGACCAGGCCGTCGGCCGGTGCGTGAATGGGCGTCCCGGCGGGCGCGGCGAGGTCGATGCCATAGTGAGGTCGGGCCGGGGTGCCGTTCAGAACGCGCTGCGATCCCCACAGGCTGGTGACGCGATAGCTGTTCAGGGGCCAGGCGAAGCCGTCGCGGAAATCGTCCGTGTCGGCCCGACTGGCGAACCCCTCGGTCTTGAGCGCGATTTCACGCTGGATGCGGTCCAGCAGGGCCGGGTCGCTCGGCTCGACCGTCGAGGGCGGCAGGCCGTTGATCCGCGATGTCGGGAAGGTGCCCGTGGTGATGGTCAGGGCGCGTCGGGCCGACCGGGTCCGCGACCGCGCTTCCAGCTGGACCGAGGTCGGGGCGTCCCGGTCGAATCCCACGACGAAGGCACCGGACGTCGACGCCGTGGTCAGCGCCTCGCCGTTGACGAAGATCACGGCCCGCGGCCAGGTCCGGCCCATGACGAAGCCGCCCTGGATCAGCCTGCCGGAAAGGACGAGGTCGGACGGTTGCTGACGGGCCAGGACCGGTGTGGCGAGGATCGATGCGCCGCCGCCCAGGATCAGGCCGCGCCGCGACGGGATCATTCGCCGACGAACCGGCTGAGCGCTTCGGCCGGGCCGTAATAGGCCTCCTGCAGTTCCGCGGACCAATAGCGGAGGGTCTCCAGCGGAATGGCACGGCCCGACACCGCGCACTGGACGAAGGGGCCGGGCTTCAGTACGGCGAACTCGCCATCGCCATAGTGAAGGGTCGCGGGGATCGGGGCAGCGTTCATGACGTCAGCCTAGCGATCTGGACGGCGTCTGGCTATCGGGCTGGCCGCCGCTGTTCCAGGGCGAAGACGGCGTCGGCGAGTTCCTCGACCTTGCCCGCGATCAGCGCCTGGGCGTCATAGAGACCGCGATTGTAGATGGCGTGGCCCAGGTCGCGGGCCATGAAGTCCAGCAGCATCGAGGCCTGCAGCGTGCCGATCTCGACGTCCAGTTCGTCGCGCAGGAACGCCTGAAGGCGCGGGGCGAGGTCGGCGGTCTCTTCTCTGGAAAATGCGATCGGCGTCATGCGGTCAACTCGGCCAGGGTCTCCTCTGCCGCCATCCAGGCGGCCTCGGCGGCGTCCAGGTCGGACTGCGTCTTGGCGCGGGCGCGGGTCAGGCCTTCAAGCGCCTTGGGGTTGGAGACGGCGGCATTGGCCAGGTCGTCGTCGATGCGGGCGATCTCGGCGGTCAGGGCGGCGACGCGTTCCTCGGCTTTCTTCACGGCATGGCGCAGGGTTGAGGGCGACGGACCCCCTTTCTGCTTCTGCTGCGGTTTGGCGGCGGGCGCTGCGACGGCGACCTCTTCCTTCTTGACCTGGCTCGGCTTCACGGCATCGCGCTTGGCGCGATCGAGGACGAACTTCGCATAGTCGTCCATGTCGCCGTCGAACGGCTTCACCGTGCCGTCGGCGGCCAGCCACAGACGGTCCGCGACCATCTCCATCAGGGAGCGGTCGTGGGTGATCAGGATGACGGCGCCGTTGTAGTCGTTCAGCGCGTCGAGCAACGCCCGGCGGCTGTCGATGTCCAGGTGGTTGGTCGGTTCGTCCAGGATCAGGACGTGGGGGGCCTCCATGGCGACCATGTTCAACAGCAGCCGCGCGCGCTCGCCGCCGGATAGGCTGGCGACCGTGGTCTCTTGCTTCTCGTAGTTCAGGCCGAATTGCGCCAGCTTGGAGCGGCGGGCGCTCTCTGGCGCGTCCGGCATGGCGCGGCGGATGATCTCTAGCGGCGTGTCGGTCGGGTCCATGGCCTCGATCTGATGCTGGTGGAACCAGCCCACGCGCATCTTGCGGTCGCGGTGCAGTTCGCCGTCCGAGACGTTGAGGGCACCGGCGATCATCTTGGCGAAGGTGGACTTGCCCGCGCCGTTGACGCCCAGCAGGCCGATACGGTCGTCCAGGTCCATGCGCAGGTTCAGGTTCTTCAGGATCGACCGGCCCGTCTCATAGCCGACATTGGCGCGCTCCAGACGGATCAGGGGCGGGGCCAGGGGGCGCGGCGGCGAGGGCAGGGTGAAGGGGGCGACACGTTCCTCGATCGTGGTCGAGACGGGCTGCATCTTGGCCAGCCGCTTCATGCGGGACTGCGCCTGGGCGGCTTTCGACGCCTTGGCCTTGAACCGGTCGACGAAGGCCTGAAGGTGGGCGCGTTCGGCGTCCTGCTTGGCCTTGGCGGACAGCTGCAGGCGGGCCTTCTCGGCGCGGGCCTGTTCGAACTGGTCGTAGTTGCCGGTGTAGATCTCGAGCTTGCGGTTCGCCAGGTGAAGGATGTGGGTGCAGACCTCGTTCAGCATCTCGCGGTCGTGGGAGATGATCAGGGCTGTCGCCGGGTATTTCTTGAGCCGCGCCTCCAGCCACAGCGCGCCTTCCAGGTCGAGATAGTTGGTCGGTTCGTCCAGCAGCAGCATGTCCGGCTGAGCGAACAGGGCGGCAGCGAGGGCCACGCGCATGCGCCAGCCGCCGGAGAACTCCGACATCGGCCGCTGCTGGTTCTCGTGATCGAAGCCGAGGCCGGCCAGGATTTCGGCCGCGCGGCTGGGGGCGCCGTCGGCGTCGATCTCGATCAGCCGGGTCCAGATCTCGCCCATTTCCTCGGGCTCTGCGGTTTCCAGGCGCGCGAGCAGGTCGTGCCGTTCGGTGTCGGCCTCCAGGATCGTCTCGATGACGCTGACGGGGGTGGCCGGGTGTTCCTGATCGACCGAGCCGATGCGGGCGGTCTTGGGCAGGGAGACCTCGTCGCCATTGCCGGCCAGCTCGCCCAGTATGATCTTGAACAGGGTCGACTTGCCGATGCCGTTGCGTCCCACGAGCCCCACTTTGGACCCCGGCGGCAGGCTGACCGAGGCGTCGTCCAGAAACTGGCGACCCCAGGCGTTGAACGTCAGGTTGGTGATCTGGAGCATGGCAGCGACGAGAACCTCGTCCCTCAAGCAGCGAGGCACCGCGTGCCGAGCGTTAGGGACACAAAGAAGGAGTGGTTGGAAACCTGGGAGGCCGCGTCTATAAGCCCGCGACCTTCAATCTCCCAACAAGAAGTCTATCCATGACCGAACGTACCTTCTCGATCATCAAGCCCGACGCCACGCGTCGCAACCTTACGGGCGCCATCAACGCCGTGATCGAGGCCGCCGGCCTGCGCATCGTCGCCCAGCGCCGCGTGCACCTGACCGAGGCCCAGGCCAAGAAATTCTACGAAGTCCACGCCGAGCGTCCCTTCTACGGCGAACTGGTCGGCCAGATGACCGCCGAGCCGGTCGTGGTCCAGGTTCTGGAAGCCGACGGCGCGGTCGCCAAATACCGCGAAGTCATGGGCGCGACGAACCCCAAGGACGCCGCCGACGGCACCATCCGCAAGCAATTCGCCCTGTCGATCGGCGAGAACTCGGTCCACGGCTCTGACTCGGTCGAGAACGCCGGCATCGAGATCACCCAGTTCTTCACGGACGACCAGATCGTCGGCTGAGTCACCTGGTTCGCTCAGGTAGCGAGCGGCAGCGTCGCGAGCGTTGGCGACCTTCGATATGCGGCCCGTCTCCGGAACCGGAGGCGGGCCGTTTCGTTTCGGCTCCACAGTAAAGCGACGTTTCGCCCCTGAACCCGGAGATTTCCCATGAAGACGATCCTGAAAATGACCCCGCTGGTCGGCGCGATGGCCCTGCTGGCCGCGTGTGGCACGACCATGGAACAACGCGCCGCGACCGGTGCCATCGGCGGTGCCGTGGTCGGCCAGGCGGTCGGTGGCAACACGAACTCGACGGTCGCCGGCGCTGCGATCGGTGGCGTGGCCGGTGCCGCTACGACCCCGCGCCGCCCGTAATACCGAGGGCCCTCACGCAGCAAGGCTCTGAGAGCCGAGCGATAGCGCCATAGAATAAAGAAGGCCCCGGAGCGATCCGGGGCCTTCTTCATATCCGCCTACCAGATGCGAGCGCGGGCCTCGGGGGCGAGGTACTGTTCGTCGCCGGGCTTCACGCCGAAGGCATCGTACCAGGCGTCGATGTTGCGCACCGTCGCCCCGGCGCGGAACTCGGCCGGCGAGTGGGGATCAACCGTGACCTGCTGGCGTAGCGACTCTTCGCGGGCGTTCTCGCGCCACACCTGGGCCCAGCCCAGGAAGACGCGCTGGTCCCCCGTCAGGCCGTTCAGCACCGGAGCCGGCTGGCCGTTCAGCGACAGGTGATAGGCATCCAGCGCCAGCAGCAGGCCACCCATGTCAGCGATGTTCTCGCCCATGGTCAGGTCGCCGTTGACATTGGAGCCGGCCACGGGGCTGAGCGCCGAATACTGAGCCCCCAGCACCGCCGCGCGTTCCTCGAACTTGGCGGCGTCCTCGGCGGTCCACCAGTCGCGCAGCACACCGTCGCCGTCTGTCTTGCGACCCTGGTCGTCGAAGCCGTGGGTGATCTCATGACCGATGACGGCGCCGATGCCGCCGTAGTTCACCGCCGAATCGGCGCGTGGATCGAAGAAGGGTGCCTGAAGGATGGCGGCCGGGAACACGATCTCGTTCCGGGGCGGGTTGTAGTAGGCGTTCACCGTCTGAGGCGTCATGCCCCATTCCAGCGGATCGACGGGGCGTTTGAGCTTTCCGAGATTCCATTCCCACTCGAAGGCGGCGGTCCGCTCGACATTGCCGTACAGGTCGCCGGGGACGAGGTTCAGCCCCTCATAGCTGCGCCACTGTTCGGGATAGCCGATCTTCACGCCGAAGTGGTCGAGCTTGTAGAGCGCCTGCTCCTTGGTTGCCGGGGTCATCCAGTCGATACGCTCGATGCGGCCGCGCATGGCGACCAGCAGGTTGGCGACCAGCGCCTCCATCTGGGCCTTGGACTCGGCTGCGAAGTGGCGCGAGACGTATTCGCGACCCAGCGATTCACCCAGCGAGCCATCGACCAGGGTGACACCGCGTTTCCATCGGGGGCGGTTCTCGGGCTGGCCGCTCAGCGCCTTGCCATAGAAGTCGAAACGATTGTCGACGAAGGCCTGGGACAGATACGGCGAGGCCTGATCGATCACATGGAATGCTTCCCAAGCTTGCAGTGTTTCGATCGGCGTCTCTGAGAAAATCTTCGCCATCCCGGGGAAGGCGGTGTTGTTCGAGGCGATGACGACGGGGATGTCGGCGATCCCGGCCCCTTGCGCCCACGCAGCCCAGTCGAAACCCGGCGCGGATGTGGCAAGGTCGGCCACGGTCGTGGGATTGTAGAGCTTGTCGATTTGACGATTTTCCACCTGCGTCCAGTGTTCGTGGGCGATGGCGGTCTCAAATGCCAGAATGCGGTCGGCATTGCCCGCCGGATCGTCCCAGCCCGCTAGCTCCAGCGCCTTTGTGACATAGGCCAGATAGGCGGCTTTCTGAGGCGCGAAGCTGTCTTCCAGATAGTAGTCGCGATCGGGCATCCCGAGACCACCCTGATTGATGTAGGCGGAGACCTTGTCGGGATTCTTCAGGTCTTCGAACGTCTGCACACCGAACAGGCTGGCTCCAAATCCATACTGGGTGCGGCCCATCAGGGCGGCCATCTTCTCGCGGGTGTCGGCAGCGCGGACTTCGGCCAGGTCTGCCTGAAGCGGCGTGGCGCCGAGCTGGTTGACCTTCGCCTCGTCCATGAAGTCGCCGTACAGGGTGCCGATGCGCTGGGCGTCCGGGCTGGCCGAGGGGTTGGCGGCGCTTTCATCGACCAGGGCACGAAGATTGGCCTGCGACCGGTCGTACAGCATGTCGAACACGCCGTATGAGGTCTTGTCGTCCGGGATCGGGGTGTTGGCCAGATAGGTGCCGCTTGCATAGCGGTTGAAGTCCGCACCCGGCGAGACCGACGTGTCCATGCCGTTCAGGTCGAAACCGAAGACACCGATCTCGGCCTGGTCCTGGGAAGGGATTTCGACGGCCATGGGCGCGGTCTGGGCCAGGGCGGGCAGGGCGACGAACAGCGCGGCCGAGGCGGCGCAGGCGAGAAGGCGGAGTTTCAGCATAAGATCGTCCCGACGGATGAAATGGCGGGACGGACACTGTCGCGGGTTTTGGCATCTGTCGCGTCGAAAGCGCTCAGATTACGAACTTCTAATCCAGCGAACGGCAGAAGTCGGCCAGGGCGCGGGGGTAGAGGGCATGCTCGGCCTGCAGAACGCGCTGGGCCAGACTGGCGGGCGTGTCGCCGGGCACGATGGGGACGGCGCTCTGGGCCAGGATCGGCCCCTCGTCCACGCCGTCGGTGACGATGTGGATCGTGCAGCCCGCCTCGGCGTCGCCCGCCGCGATGGCGCGGGCATGGGTGTCGAGGCCGGGGTATTTGGGTAGAAGGCTGGGGTGGATGTTCAGCATCCGGCCAGCCCAGCGCCCGACCAGCCAGGGGGTCAGGATTCGCATGTATCCGGCCAGGGCGATGACCTTGACGTTTGCGCGGTCCAGTTCCGCCTGGATGGCCATTTCGTGGGCCGTGCGGTCCTTGCCGAAAAGGCGGTGATCGACGGCGACGGCGGCGATGCCCTTGGACCGGGCGACCGCCAGGCCGCCGGCCTCTGGATCGTTGGACAGGACCAGCACGATCTCGTGCGGTGCATCGCCTGAAGCGGCCGCGTCGATCAGGGCGGCCATGTTGGACCCGCCGCCGGAGATCAGGATGGCCACGCGGGTGCGGCCGGCCGATAGCACCACGATCAGTTCGCCGGAGCGGGCGGATCGCCGACGGAAACGAAGGCACCGGCCGGTCCCGGGAAGACGACCGGGCTTTCATAGCCGTCGTCGGACACGGCCGAGACGCCGAAGAAATAGTCGTCGATCGGCACGCCGGGCAGGACTAGTCGGGTCGCATCGCCGGCCCAGCGGCTGTTGGTCCATTGCGGAGCCGTGGTCGACCGCCACCAGACGCGATAGCCCGCCGCGCCCGGCACGGCGGTCCAGCTGAGAGTCGTGTCCGGCTTGACAGCGCCCTCGATCGTGACGCCCGACGGCACCATGGGGGCAGAAGCCAAAGCCGCCATGGTGGCGATGTTCAGGCGCGCGACCTGGCCCAGATAGCTGAAATCGACGCCTTCGAGGGTATCGCCATAGACGACACCGTTTTCGGTGCGCAGGTCCTGATGCTGTCGGTCGTAGTTCTCGGCGCCTTCGGAAATGCGGACGGCGGGGAAGCCGGCGCGCAGCATCTCGACCTGATCGCCGCCGCGACCGAAGCGATCGGTGCGATAGACCATCTCAACATCGAAGTTGGTCAGGTAGCGGTCGGCGATGCCATCGACATAACGGCCCAGGTTGCGCGACGAGGAATCGAGCTCGCCGCCGTTGTAGCGCCGCCGGTCGGTCTGGAGCGCCGTCTCGACCGTCTTGGTGCCCTCCGAGAAGACGCGGACACGGGTCGTGTCGCGGATACCCGACTGGCCTTGCGAGTTGCCGACGATGTCGTTGTTCAGATTGGCCTCGACCACCCATCCCTGGGCTTTGGCGTAGTCGGCCAGGATCTTGCCGCCCAGCAGGCCCTGCTCCTCGCCCGACAGGACGGCATAGACCAGGGTGGCGTCGAAACGGTGTTTCGACAGGACCCGCGCGGCCTCCAGGACGGCGGCGACGCCGGATGCGTCGTCATTGGCGCCGGGGGCATCGGCGGTGGCGTTCATCACGTCGGTGACGCGGCTGTCGATATGGCCGGAGATGACGATGACCCGGTTGGGATCGCCGGTGCCGCGCTGGATGGCCAGGACGTCGACGACCTCGGTCGGGGTGGGAACGCGGGCCCCGGTGACGGTGTCGGCGGGCAGGGCGATTTCCAGACAGCCGCCGCAGGCCTCGCCCATGGCCCGGAACTGGCGTTCCGTCCAGCGGCGCGCGGCCCCGATACCGCGCGTTTCGGAGACCGTGTCGGACATCGTGTGACGGGTGCCGAAACCGACCAGGGCGGTGATGTCGGCGCGCAGGCGTTCCGGATCGACCTGACCGACGACCTCATGCAGCAGCGGCTGCTCCTGCGCGGCGGGCGTCTGGGCATGGGCCACGGCGGGCAGGGCGAGCAAGGCGGCGAGGGCGATCAGGCGCATAAGGTAGACTCCGTCGTTCACCCTCAACCTAGCGGTATCCTGCCGGGGGCGGGAAGGGTCGAGCGGCGCATTTCAACTTTCATGGGAGTCCTGGAGTCGTAAAAAGTGACTCTCACTTCTCCAAGTCGGATGATCGAAGAATCGGCGCGAAACCCAATCAGGAACGCCTAGCACATCGGTGCGTCAGGATCGGTCGCAGGGCGTGCCGGATGTCGACGGACCGCTAAACCAGTTGCCCGCAGACGAAGGCGACCTCGCCCGCCTCCAGCAATCCGGCCAGCACGTCCTCGGCGTGTTCGGGTGCGACGATCAGGATGAAGCCGACGCCGCAGTTGAAGGTGCGGCGCATCTCGTGATCGCTGATGCCGCCGACCTCGGCCAGCCACTGGAACACCGGCGGCACGGGCCAGGCGTTCCAGTCGAACGATGCGGTCAGGTGTTCGGGCAGGCAGCGCGGCGGGTTCTCGATCAGGCCGCCGCCGGTGATGTGGGCCGCGCCCTTGATCAGCCCGGCCTTCATCAGCGGCAGGACCGACTTCACATAGATCCGCGTGGGCTCCATCAGGGCCTGGGCCAGGGACCGGTCCTTGGCAAAGGGCGCATCATCGCCCCAGGACAGGCCGGATCGTTCCACCACCTTGCGGATCAGCGAATAGCCGTTGGAGTGCGGGCCGGACGAGGCCAGGCCGATGATCAGGTCACCGGTATTCTGCAGGTCCAGCCGTGGCAGGGCGTGGCCGCGTTCCAGCCCGCCCAGGGAGAAGCCCGCCAGGTCGTAGTCGCCGCCCGAATACATGCCCGGCATCTCGGCCGTCTCGCCGCCGACCAGGGCGCAACCGGCCTGGCGGCACCCCTCGGCGATGCCCGACACCACGCGACGGGCCGCGTCGATCTCCAGTTTGCCGGTGGCGTAGTAGTCCAGGAACACCAGCGGCTCGGCACCCTGGGCCAGCAGGTCGTTGACGCACATGGCCACCAGATCGATGCCGACGCCGTCATGACGGCCGGTCTCGATGGCGATCTTAAGTTTGGTGCCGACACCGTCGGTCGTGGCGACGATCAGGGGATCGACGAAGCCCGCCGCCTTCAGGTCGAACAAGGCTCCGAACCCGCCCAGCGCGGCCTCCGCGCCGGGTCGGCGGGTTGATTTGGCCAACGGCTTTATGTGTTCGACCAGCATGTCACCGGCGTCGATATCCACGCCGGCGTCGGCATAGGTCAGGCCGTTCGGCAGCGGGTCTTTAGGGTCGCTCATCGCTCACGGACCTGAAATGGGTGCTGAAATGTGTCGCAGCTCTTGCCACGACCGTGTCGCGCCGCGCTATAGCATCTCAATGACGCCGATCACCACCAATGACGCGCTGGTCCAGTTCTGTGCCGATGTCGCGAACGCCCCGTTCATCGCGGTCGACACCGAGTTCATGCGAGAGACGACCTACTGGCCAAAGCTGTGCCTGATCCAGGCCGCGACGCCGACGCACGAGGCGATCATCGATCCCCAGGCCGAGGGGCTGGATCTGACGCCCTTCCTGGACATCCTGCGCGATCCGAAGATCGTGAAGGTCTTCCACGCCGCGCGACAGGACACCGAGATCTTCGTCAAGCTGGGGGCC
Source organism: Brevundimonas sp. P2_A6 (assembly GCF_056404975.1). Lineage (NCBI taxonomy): Bacteria > Pseudomonadati > Pseudomonadota > Alphaproteobacteria > Caulobacterales > Caulobacteraceae > Brevundimonas > Brevundimonas sp. P2_A6. The sequence goes on from NZ_JBFUCZ010000001.1 coordinate 887,421, forward strand.
ATGCCCAAGCCGATGTTCGATACCCAGGTGGCGGCAATGGCGGCGGGCTTCGGCGATCAGGTCGCCTATGATTCGCTGGTGCGTCAGATGCTGCGCATCGATCTGGACAAGGGCAGCCGGTTCACCGACTGGTCGCGGCGACCCCTGTCGGAGGCGCAGCTGACCTATGCGATCGGCGACGTGACGCACCTGGCCGCGCTGTATCCCAAGCTGCGGGACCGTCTGGCCAAGGAAGGCCGGCTGGACTGGGTGACGTCCGAGATGGAGGATCTGGTCGATCCGGACCTTTATGACACGACGCCCGACAAGGCATGGAAGCGGCTGAAGCCAAAGAAATACAACGCCAAATACCTGGCAGCCTTCAAGGCGACGGCCGTGTGGCGCGAGCAGGCGGCGCAGGACCGCGATCAACCGCGCGGCCGTATCCTGAAGGACGAAGCGATCGACGAGATCGCGACCCAGGTCCCGACGGATGTCGAGGCCTTCAACCGCCTGCGCTCGGTGCCCAAGGGTTTTGGCGGCTCGCGTCTGGGGCTTGAACTGGCCGAGACGCTCAAGCGCGTGATGCTGGACCCAGAGGCTCATGCGCCCAAGATGGATCGTCCGGCCCACAACCAGCCCGCGCCGCCGTCGGTGGTCGAACTGTTGAAGGTTTTGCTGAAGGCCAAGAGTGACAATGCGGGCGTGGCGTCCAAACTGATCGCCAACGTCGCGGATCTGGAGAAGATCGCGATTTCGGACGCTGCCGATGTGGACGCGTTGAAGGGCTGGCGGCGTCAGCTGTTCGGCGAGGATGCACTGAAGCTCAAGCGGGGCGAGATCGCGCTGGTGCTGAACGGTCCGCGCGTCGAGGTCGTTGAGATCGAGTAGGGGGCCGTTGTCTGCTCAAATGTCCAGCTTCAAGCCCATCGCCTCGGCCAGCGCCTTGGCGCGGCGGCGCGTCTGTTCACCCAGAAGCACGTCGGCATAGCCTTCAGAGGCCGTCAGCTTCAGCTGGCCCTTGGCGACGGTGATCGAGGCATTGGCCAGCAGTTGCGGCGAACGGCCGGACAGGTCGCAGCCCAGACGCATGGCCAGACCCAGAGCCCGGGCGCTGGCGCGGGCATCCTCACTGAGCAGGCGATCGGTCGCCTCGGGCGCGGGCGTCGCGGCATTTCCGCCGTAGCGGGCGTTCAGCGCGCAAGCCAGCCAGACGCGTTCCGCATGTGTCTGACCCGGAATCGGTGCGCGCAGGACCTGGTCGAACACAAGCTCCAGTCGGTGATCGGGGTGCAAGCGCGCCCCCAGGTCCGCCAGGCGGCAGGCGGCGGCGGCCAGAACCGGATCGCGGTCTGGCCCAAAGGCCTCGGGCAACTGGGCGATCACGTCGGACAGCCAGGCATTCAGCGCGGCGGGCAGGGCGGGCGCTATGCCCTGACGCGCACCCAGCGCGGCGCAGCCGGCGATCAGCGGATCGACCGGGGGCTCGTCTCGATCCAGGGTCTCGTAGAGGAGGCCTTCGCGCAGGCCCCAGGCCGAAAAGACGACACGTTTCAGGGACAGCGCCTCGATCAACCCCTCCAGCACCAGAGCCGCATAGGGCAGGGTCTCGGCCCGGCGCTTCGAGACGCCCGGCAGCCGGTCCAGGGAGGCTTTTGACTGCTGGGCCACGAAGCGGGCGACACCGCGCGCATCCTCCGCAGTCATGGCGTACTGGTGAACGATTCGCAGCGGATAGCCGCCCATTTCCATGTGGAGCTGCGCCAGGGAGCGCCAGCCGCCGCCCACGGCGTGCAGCTCATCGGCGCTGAACCGCTTGCTGACGGGCTTCAGCCGCTCGGCGATGGTGGCCCGCAGGCGACTGGCATCGAACCCCTTGGGGTCCGCCAGGGCGAAGGGCCCGAGCGGCAGGGTCACGCCCGGCTCGACCTTGCCGTCTCCGATGCGGATCAGTTCCAGGCTGGACCCGCCCATGTCGGCGGCCAGGCCCTCGGCGCGCGGGTCGCCGGCCATGACGCCCAGCGCCGAATAGTGGGCCTCTTCCTCGCCGGTCAGGACGCGAACCTGAAGCCCGGTCTCGGCGGCCACGCGGCCACAGAAGTCGGGACCGTCCTCGGCCTCGCGCACCGCGGCGGTGGCGGCGACGAAGGTGTAGGCTGGGCGCACGCCTTCCAGCACGGCGGCGAACCGGCGCAGCGCCGTCATCGCCATTTCGACACCCGGCTCCGACAGACGACCGGTCTCGGACAGGTCGCGGCCTAGGCCGGCCAGGACTTTTTCGTTGAATACCGTCCAGATCGCCCGGCCCTCGAGACGATAGAGGACCATACGGACCGAGTTCGAGCCGATGTCGATAACGGCCGCCTCGCGCGGGACGGTGAACACATCCGTCATCGGGAGGGCCGGTCGTAGCGCAGTTCCTGCGGCTTGTTCTTCACCTTGCGACCCCGGCCGGACAGGCTGGGGTTGGTCATGAAGTATTTGTGGGCCGAGAAGGGCCGTTCCGGATCGATCGGCTGGACGCGGGTATAGTGGCCGTCCGCGCCCAGAACCCAGCTCTGGGCGTCGTCCTTCAGGTTGGCGACCATGATCTGATCCAGCACCTGATCGTGGACGGTGACGTTGGTGATCGGCGTCATGATCTCGACCCGGCGATCCAGGTTGCGGGTCATCCAGTCGGCGGAACTGATGAAGACCTTTGCCTTGTCGTGCGGCAGGTCGCGGCCGTTGGCGAAGCAGATGATGCGGCTGTGCTCCAGGAAGCGGCCGACGATCGACTTGACCCGGATGTTCTCTGACAGGCCGGGCACGCCGGGGCGCAGGCAGCAGATGCCGCGCACCACCAGTTCGATCCGCACGCCCCACTGACTGGCCCGGTAAAGGGCGTCGATGATCTCGGGATCGACCAGGGCGTTCAGCTTGACCCAGATCGCGGCGGGCTTGCCCTTGGCGGCGGCCGACATCTCCTTGCCGATCAGCTCGATCAGGGTCGATTTCATGTTGAGGGGAGAGACGACCAGCGCCTCCAGATCCTCAGGACTGGCATAGCCGGTGATGTAGTTGAACACGCGCGACGCATCCCGGGCCAGGATGGGGTCCGAGCTGAACAGGCTCAGGTCGGTGTAAACCTTGGCCGTGATCGGATGATAGTTGCCCGTCCCGAAATGGCAGTAGGTCTTCAGCCCGTCGCCTTCGCGGCGAACGACGACGCTGAGTTTGGCGTGGGTCTTGTATTCGACGAAGCCGAAGACGACGTGGACGCCGGCGCGCTCCATGGCGCGCGCCCAGCGCAGGTTGGCCTCTTCGTCGAAGCGGGCCTTGATCTCGACCAGGGCGACGACGTTCTTGCCGTTCTCGGCCGCCTCGATCAGGGCGGCGACGATGGGGCTGTCCTTGGACGTCCTATACAGCGTCTGCTTGATGGCGATGACGTTGGGGTCGCGCGCGGCCTGGCGCAGGAACTGGACCACCACGTCGAAGCTCTCGAACGGATGGTGGATCAGGATGTCCTTCTCTCGCACTGCCGCGAACACGTCGCCGCCCTGATCGCGGACCCGCTCGGGATAGCGGGGTTCGTAGCCGGGGAATTTCAGGTCCGGGTGGCCGGACGGAATGAGCTCCGACAACTGGGCCAGACCCAGCATCCCGTCGACCAGAACGACGTCCTGTGGAGCCGCCTCCAGTTCGCCTATGATGAAGTCGCGCAGGTCGGCCGGCATGGAGGCCTCGATCTTGACCCGCACCACGTCGCCCAGGCGTCGCTGCTTCAGCGCCTCCTCGAACTCCATGACGAGGTCTTCGGCCTCTTCCTCGATCTCGATGTCGCTGTCGCGGATCAGGCGGAGCACGCCTTTTTCCAGAACTTCGTGGCCGGGAAACAGGTGCTCGATGAACATCAGCAGGACCGTTTCGAGCGTGACGAAGCGCCTGCGTCCCTTCACGGAGCGTCCGTCCCCGGTCAGCTCCCAGAAGCGGCGCACCTGGGTGGGGACGGGCACCAGGGCATACAGGGTCTTGTTATCCCGGTTGCGCCGCAGCTTCAGCGCCAGCGAAAAGCCGAGGTTCGGCAGGAAGGGAAACGGGTGCGCAGGGTCGATGGCCAGCGGCGTCAGGACGGCGAACAACTGGTTCAGGAACTCCGGCTCCAGCCGGTCCTTGTCGGTCTTGGTGATCTTGGTCGAGCGCACCACCTCTATGCCCGCCCCGACCAGTTCGCGCCGCAGCTGACGCCAGCGTTCCTGCTGCTCGGCCATGAGCTCGCCGGCGGCGACGTTGATCTTCTCCAACTGCTCGGCGGGCGTCAGTCCGTCGGCCGAAAGGACCCGCACCCGCTCGCGCACTTGACCCTTCAGCCCGGCCACCCGGGTCATGAAGAACTCGTCGAGATTGTTGGCCGAGATGGACAGGAACCGCAGGCGTTCCAGCAGGGGGTGGTTGGGATTCGCCGCCTCTTCCAGCACACGGGCGTTGAAGGCCAGCCAGCTGATTTCGCGATTGAAGAACCGCTCGGGCGAGGCCATCAGCGCCTCGTCCAGGTTCAACTGGGGCGCGCGAGAGGAGGGGACTTCCTCTCCCCGTGTCGGGTCGGCGATGGCGGCGTCGGACATGGGTCGGTTGTGAGGCCCGATTGTTACGGCTGCAACCCTTCGTCGCCAGCTTCGAACAGATCGGCGCTGGCGTCGAGCACCTGGCGGGCCAGGGCGCGGGTCACCGGGCGGTGCTCCTCGTCCAGCCGCGCAACGATGGCGGTGGCGGCTTCGGCCGAGCGGTCGATCCGCAGCACCAGATAGTCGATGACCCCGTCGGCCGGGGTGATGCTGCGCTCGGCGAATCGCGCAGCGAGGATGGCGGACATGACCGCATCGTCCGGGGCTTCCATGGCGACAACCCGGACCGCATCCAGGCGCGAGCGCAGGTCCGGGACCTGGACCGCCCAACGGCGGGGGGAGGGGCGCGAGACCATCAACAGCGCGCCGCCGTCATGCTGGGCCAGGTTGATGAGGTGAAACAGGGTCTCGTCATCCGCGTCCTGGGCGATGTCCAGCAGGACGGGGCGGCCCTCCAGCTCCAGCGGATCGGTCAGGGCGGCCTCGGCGCCGTTCAGCGGGATGGCCCCGACCCGCTCGGCCCACAGCGCCGCCAGATGGCTCTTGCCGCAGCCGGCCGGGCCGCACAGGGCCATGACCCGGCCGGCTTCATTGGGCCATGCCGCCAGCGCGTCCATGGCATAGGCGTTGGACGGGGAGCGCACGAACGCGGCCGCCGCGCCGACCACATCGGTGGTCAGAGGCAGTCTGAGCTGATCGCGAAGGGGCAGGCGCGCCGACATGGGGACTTCATAGCAGATCGGTGCGACTGTCCCGATACGGCATCGGTTCGTGCCGTGGACAGACGATCGGGGCCTGTGGATGTGTCCTATGGCCCGCGCCGCCTTGACTTTCGGGGGCGTTGATGCGCCCTACGCCGCTTCCATTTCCAGCCGCGCCCGCCGTTTTCGGCGGGCCGTTCTCAGACGAAATCGCCCTCGATGTCAGACCTGCACGCCTATCGCTCCCACACCTGCGGTGCCCTTCGGTCCACCGACGCCGGATCGAATGTGCGGCTGTCGGGCTGGGTGCACCGGAAGCGTGACCACGGCGGCCTGCTGTTCATCGACCTGCGCGACCACTACGGCCTGACCCAGCTGGTCTTTCACCCCGAGACGCCAGGCTTCGAGGCCGTCGAGCGGCTGCGGGCCGAGAGCGTGATCCGGGTGGACGGCGAGGTCGTTGTCCGCGACGCCTCGGTCGTCAACGCCAACCTGCCGACGGGCGAGGTCGAGCTGCGCGTCACGGGCGTCGAGGTGCTGTCCGAGGCCGCCGAGTTGCCGCTGCCGGTGTTCGGCGAGCCGGAATACCCCGAGGAACTGAGGCTGAAGCACCGTTATCTCGATCTGCGCCGCGAGACCCTGCACAAGAACATCGTCCTGCGGTCGCGCGTGATCTCCTCGATCCGTCGTCGGATGGTCGACCAGGGCTTCCTGGAATACCAGACCCCGATCCTGACGGCGTCCTCGCCCGAGGGGGCCCGCGACTTTCTGGTGCCGTCGCGCCTGCATCCCGGCAAGTTCTATGCGCTGCCGCAGGCCCCGCAGCAGTTCAAGCAGCTGCTGATGGTTTCGGGCTTCGACCGCTATTTCCAGATCGCGCCGTGTTTCCGCGACGAGGACCTGCGGGCCGACCGGTCGCTGGAGTTCTATCAGCTCGACGTCGAGATGAGCTTCGTCACGCAAGAGGATGTTTTCGCCGCGATCGAGCCCGTCATGCACGGCGTGTTCGAGGAGTTCGCCGACGGCAAGTCGGTGACGCCCTATCCCTTCCCGCGCATCCCCTATCGCGACTCCATCGCCTGGTACGGCACCGACAAGCCGGACACCCGCAACCCGATCAAGATGGCGGATGTGTCCGAGCCGTTCCGCGACGGCGGGTTCGGCCTGTTCGCCAAGATCCTGGGCGCGGACACCAAGAATGCGGTCTGGGCCATTCCTGCGCCGGGCGGCGGATCGCGCGCCTTCTGTGACCGGATGAACTCCTGGGCGCAGGGCGAGGGCCAGCCGGGGCTGGGCTATATCTTCTGGTCCGACGACAATGGCGCATGGGGCGGGCCGATCGCCAAGAACCTGGGGCCCGAGGCCACCGACGCCCTGATGTCAGGCCTCGGCATGGGCAAGGGCGACGCGGCCTTCTTCGTCGCGGGCGATCCGAAGGTCTTCTACAAGTTCGCCGGTTCGGCCCGCACGCGTCTGGGCACCGAGCTGAAGCTGATCGACGAGGGCCGGTTCGAGTTCTGCTGGATCGTCGACTTCCCCATGTTCGAGTGGTCGGATGAGGAAAAGAAGGTCGACTTCAGTCACAACCCCTTCTCGATGCCGCAGGGCGAGCTGGAGGCGCTGAACACCAGGGATCCGCTGGATATCCTGGCCTATCAGTACGACATCGTCTGCAACGGCTATGAGCTGTGCTCGGGCGCGATCCGGAACCACAAGGCCGAGATCATGCTGAAGGCCTTCGAGATCGCGGGCTATGACGCCTCTGTGGTCGAGGAGCAGTTCGGCGGCATGCTGAACGCCTTCCGCTATGGCGCGCCGCCGCACGGCGGTCTGGCGCCCGGCATCGACCGCATCGTCATGCTGCTGGCCAACCAGGTCGCGATCCGCGAGGTCATCGCCTTCCCGCTGAACCAGCAGGGCGAGGATCTGCTGATGAACGCCCCGACCGAGGCGGGCGAGCGTCAGCTGAAGGATGTCCACATCCGCACGGCGATGCCGCTGAAGGTCTGAGGATCGTCAGGCGGTGAGCCTAGGGCTCGCCGCCGTCCGCGATGATGATGTTCCGGCGGGGCGATGCCGGAGGTGCGGGTGGGCGCGGTGGGGCCGGAGCGCGCACCGTGATCCGGTTGGCGCAGCTATGGACGGTCAGCCGCGCCGGAAGCCGAGTGGAACCGTCACCACAAGCCTCCGATACCTGGGCCTGGGTCAGGCCGCGCGCGCCGGACAGGTCGGCACCGCGAATGTCGGTCCGGCTCATCGACGCATCGGTGAAGCTCGCGCCGCGGAAGGTGGCGTTGGCCAGACGGGCACCGTCCAGTTCAGCCCCGTTGAAATTGACCGACCCGAAGTCGCCGCCGGCCATGTTGGCCGCATTCAGCTCGGCACCGGCGAACGATGCCCCGCGTGCCGAAAGATTGGCCAGGGTCGCGCCGAAAAGTTCGGCCCCGGACAGATTGGCGCGGGCCAGGGCGGCGCCGCTCATATTGGCGCCCTGGAGTTCGGCCCCCGACAGATTGGCGTTGGTCAGGTTTGCGCGATTGAAATTCGCCCCCGTGGCTTCCGCCCCGGTCAGGACGGCGTCGGTGAAGTTCGAGCCCGAGAAGTTCGAGCCCTGAATCTGCACACCCCGCAGATCGGCTCTGGTGAAGTCGCTGGCCGAAAAGTTGGAGCCGACCAGTTCGGCACCGCGAAGGTTGGCTCCCACCAGGGTGGCGGAGATGAAGGTGGCGCCGGTGAAGGTCGCGCCGGACAGATTGCGACCCGACAGCTCGCAGCGATTGCACGATCCGCCCAGCGAGACCATGCGGGCGACCTCGCGGTCCTGGAGTGTGAACTGCACGCCGGCGGAGGCGGGAGAGGCAAGGCCGCCGAGGCCGGCCGACAAGGCCAATACGGCGAAGGCGGCGTTCAGACGACTGGAGTGGGTCACGGACTGTTTCACGCCCTCTAGATGCCCGCTCGCGTCGCGAAACCCTACTTAAATCGCGGTAAGGATGGGGTCTTTCAGCAGGCGGGAATGCGCAGCGAACCGGGCAGGACGGTCGATCCGTCGCCACAGGCCCGGTTCAGCTGACTCTGGGTCAGGCCTGTCGCGCGGGCCAGCTGGGCGCCGGAGAAGTTGGTGCCCGTCAGGCTCGCGCCGTTGAAGCTGGCACCTTCCAGATAGGCTCCGACGAAGGAGGCATTGGTCAGGTTCGCGCCATTGAAGCTGGAACTTGAGAAGACGCCGCCATAGGCCTCCACATCGCGCATGTCGGTGTTGGAAAAGCGCGTGCGGTTCATGACGGACAGGCTGAGGTCCGCCTGACGCAGGCGCGAGCCCGACAGGTTCAGACCCCGCGCCTCCAGCCCGCTGAAGTCGCCCTGGAACAGGTTGCAGCCGGCGCAGCTTGCACCGCCCCGCACGCGCGCGATCTGTCCGGCGTTCTGGGCGAGCACAGGCGTGGCGATGGCGAGAACGGCGGCGGCGAGGACGAGACGTTTCATGGCGGACTCCGGATACGGCGCGCAGCCTGACCGAATATCCTTAAAATCTGCTGAGGCCGCCTGGCCTCAGCCCCGCATCGACGGGGCAATCCCGCAGGTGTCGCAGATCCAGGACCCACCCCGCTGCTGCAAGGTGAAGTCGCCGCACGCCGGACAGGCCTCGGCCTCGCGCAGGTCATAGGGACTGACCTCGGGCTCGGCCTTGCGGCCGAAGGGCAGGACGACGAGGTTGTCCGGCGTCGTGCCCCGGGCGAAGCCCTTGGAGATGAAGCGGGCGGCGGGGACCAGTTCGTCGGCCTTGCCGGAGCCCAGGCCATCGGCGTCCAGCGGCTCCGCGTCGGCATTGGCCAGCTCGGTTCGGTCCAGATAGCTGACGCCGAGCTCTCGGAAAATATAGTCGAGGATCGAGGTCGCCGACCCGACGCGATCGTTGCCCGTGACGCGCCCCGCAGGCTCGAAGCGCGTGAAGACGAAGGCGTCGACGAATTCGTCCAGCGGCACGCCGTATTGCAGGCCGATCGAGATGGCGATGGCGAAGTTGTTCATCAGGCTGCGGAAGGCGGCCCCTTCCTTGTGCATGTCGATGAAGATCTCGCCGAGTTCGCCGTCCTCGTACTCCCCGGTGTGGATATAGACCTTGTGGCCGCCCACGGCCGCCTTTTGGATATAGCCCTTGCGGCGGTCCGGCAGCTTGCGACGGGTGCGGACGCGTTCGATCACTCGTTCCACCACACGCTCCTTGATGGGGGGCGGCGGGAGAGGGATCTCCGGCGCGCGTCGGGGCGCCTCCGCTTCCGGCAGGAGCAGCAGGGGTTCGCCCGATGATTCACGGCGAGAGAGGCGCACGGCACGGCGTCCCTCGGACGCGGCCTGGCTCAAGGTGGCCATGGCCGCCCCGATGCCGGCTCGGCTGGGCAGTTCGATGGCTGTCACGTCAGCGACGTCGCTGAAGGCTTCGGCGAGGCGGGTCAGCTCGGCGGCGGCTGAGCCTGTATCGGCCAGAAGCGTCCTCAGGCGGGGCGGCGCATCGGCCCAGCCCGCGAGATCGTGATGGCCGAACACATAGGCACCCACGGCGGCGATCGCCTCGGGCGTCGCAATGAGGCTGAGCAGCCGGCCTTGCGCGAACGTATCCTCGTCCACGCCCAGGACATCCCGAACGAAGCCGGCCTCGAGAATCGGCGGCATGAAGGCCTGTTCCAGGCGTTCCACGTGGTCCAGGGCCGTTTCGACGGCGTCCAGTTCGGAGTCGGTGAAGCCACGCGCGAGCAGGTCGGCATGAGCGAGCCCCGGTGCGTCCACCAGCGTGCGGCGGCCCAGAAGCCAGCGCTCCGCGCTCTCGACATCGCCGTCCTGAGCCTCGATCGCACGGGCCAGGGCAGGGTGCAGCCTGCGGACAAGGTCTCCGTCGCGGGTCTGGAACTGATCCACCGCGCAGAGCGCCGATACGCCCAGACGCAGATCGCGCTCGGCGTCGACGGCGACGGCGGCGATCAGGCTGTGCCGTCGACCGTCGGCCTGAGCCGCCGCGAGCGCCTGGGCGGTTCGCAGGGCGGCCGCGCGGCCGACCTCGGTGTCGAGGATGGCGAGATGAGCCTCTCTCGCTCCCAGCGCGGCGATGACCTCTTCGGCGGCGCTGGGCCAGCCGCTCGCGGGCCGCAGGGTTCTGGCCAGTTCGCTGGACGCCAGGGACGCCGATGCGGCCAGAAGCCCGGCCGCAGCCGTGAAGGCCCCTTCGGGACTGGCCCTGTCCGACTGGCCTACCAGCCATTCCAGTCCCCCCACCAGGGTGATCACGATCGGACGAACCGCATGCCGTCGACGGGCCAACCGGCCGTCCGCCGAGAAGCCACAGGTAACCTCGACCTCCAGCGCCGTCGCCCAGAGCCGGGCCAGGGTATCCAGAGCGGAGACCAGATCGGGCAGGGTCGCGGCGATGGCGGGAAGCGACACGGCGCACCCTGGCGCGATCGACAGATCGGCCAGGGCCTCTGCGTCGCGCAGGGAAAAGGCCACCAGGACTTCGTCAGCGAGGGCTCCGTCGGCGGCGGCCCGCAGTGGCGCGTCAACGGGCGCGCCGGGATGGCCGACCGAGACGATGCGCGGCTGTCCCGTCAGCTCGGGCTCGGGTGCCGAGAACAGTCGCCCGGCGATGGCGTCGAGAATGGCCGTGTCGTCGGCCCCTGCGCGCCGCGCCGCGAGCGCCGCACGGGCCAAAGCCGGATTCGCCACCGGGTCGCCGCAAACAGATGCCGGGCCGTCGCAGCGCCGGACGCAATCGGTGACCGCCTTCAGCGTTCGTGTGACGCCGGACAGGGCATGGGCCGTGACCCGCGCGGTCCGCAGTCGCGCCGTATCGCCTTCGAAGCGGTGACGCACGAGTGGGTCGTCCAGGTCTAAGACGGTCGCATTTCGGGTCGGCGCACCGGCGTCCCCTGCACCGGGCGGCGTCCTGGCGCCTTCCATCAGCACCGACGAGGGGGCGGCCAGATCCAGCAGCACGCTGGCGACCAGCTCGGCTGCGAAGACGTCGGCGTCGGCGGTGGATGCGAAGATGCCGGAGGCCCGGCCCCAGGCGGCGAGTCGCGCAGCCCAGCGGTCGAGCGCACCGTCGAGGATGGCGGGCGCGCCGGAACCCAGACGGCCCGGCGCGTTTTCCAGCCGGGGCCAGTCGTCAGGCGAACGATCGTGCCAGTCCAGCCAGGCCTCGACGCGCGTGTCGCTCCAACTCGCGGGCGCCATGACCCGAACGATGCGGTTGGCACGCTCGATCTCGCGCGCCTCACAGGCGACGGTGCCGGTCATCTCGGACAGGAAGGGGGTAAAGCGCATTCGCGGGCCCGGACAGGATCGTTGCGCCAGCGTAGGGCGCGTCGCGGGCAATCCGCAATAGATGTGGGGGGTCACGCCGAGGTTACCCCCAAGATGTTGGCGTCGGCGTTTTTGGGTCTGTGCTGGACGCGGGCGCGGCCGGTTTCTATGATCGGAAACGTGGATCGGGCCTCCCGCCGATCCGGATCTGGACTGGATAGGCCTCGTGCTCGGCAGAATCTTCGGTTGGACGTCCGGCGCGACGATCGGCACCTTCTTCACCATCGCCAAGCGCGGCGAACTGATCGGTACCGACGAGAACGGCAACCGCTATTACCAGTCGCGCGATACCGTCAGCTACGACGGACGCAAGCGCCGCTGGGTCGTCTACAACGGCTATGCCGAAGCGTCGAAGGTGACGCCCGACTGGCACGGCTGGCTGCATTATACTTTTGACGAACCGCCGACCGAGGCGCCCCTGCCGCGCCGCCGGTGGGAAAAGGATCATCGTCCCAACATGACCGGGACTCCGCTGGCGTGGCATCCGCAAGGGTCGCTGGCCGCCGAGGGTGTTCGTCCCGCGGCGACCGGCGACTACGAAGCCTGGAAGCCCGAATGACACCGTTCCGCTGGATCGTGACGGGCACGGCCGCCGTGGTTCTGGCGGCCTCCGGGGCCGTCGTGGCCGGTGGACGTCAGGAAGCTCCCCCGCAGGATGCCCGCCCGGCCGCCGACCCCATTGGCGATGCCTTGCGTGAGGATCCCGGCCAAGAGGCCGCGCCGGCCGGCGACCCCGCGCCCGCCGTGCCCATCGCCATCACGCCTCCAGCCCCGGCGGTCCAGACGACCGAGCTGGCTGACACGGCTGCCGCCGACGAAGACACGGCCACCGACGAGGCCGACAAGGATAAGGAAGACGGCGAAAGCGACGAGGACAAGGCCAAGCGCCTGGCCGCCGACACGCCTACGCCGAGACAGCGCCGCCGTGTCGCGATCGTCGAGGCGATCGACAAGATCACGGCCGAGAGCATGCGGTTCGAGGTCGAGGTGGGCGGACCGCCCGTGCGCTTCAACAACAACCTGATCTTCACGGCGCGGGCCTGCGAGGTCTCGGCCGACAACGAGCTGGTGAACGACTCCATCGCCTATCTGGACATCACCCTGCAGCCGCGCGCGACGCCCGGCGCGGCTCCCCGACAAATCTTCAGGGGCTGGATGTTCGCATCGACGCCGGCCATCAGCGGCCTGCAGCATCCGATCTATGATGCCTGGATCGTGGGCTGCAAGGCATAGGACACGGCATCCTGCCCTGACAGCCAGTCGACCAGACGGCTCGTTTCCGGGCTGAACTGCAGGGCATCGGCGAGACGGTTCAGATATTCGGCCTGCGGCATCTCGATCAGGCCGAACTGATCCAGGTGCGGCGTCCGGAACTGGGCGTCCAGCAAGCGCCAGCCGCCTTGGCGCAATCGCGCGACCAGATGCACCAAGGCAACTTTGGAGGCGTCCGTGGCGCGACTGAACATGCTCTCGCCGAAGAAGGCCCCGCCAAGGGTCACGCCATAGAGCCCGCCGACCAGCACATCCTCACGCCAGCATTCGACACTGTGTGCATGCCCTCGGGCATTGAGCTCAATGTAGAGCCTGCGAATGGGTCCGTTGATCCAGGTGTCCTCGCGTCCTGGCGAGGGGGCGGCGCAGGCGTCCAGGACGGCGGCGAAGGCGGTGTCGACACGGACGACGAACGGCTCCGCGCGAACCGTTCTGCGAAGCCGGGCGGGAATATGGACGGCTTCCAGCGGGATCACGCCGCGTAATTCGGGCTCCACCAGAAAGACCCGTGGGTCATCCCGACCCTCGCCCATCGGGAACACGCCCTGTGCGTAGCAGCCAAGCAGGACGTCGGCGCTGAAGGAACCCGGCAACGGAAAGGCGGAGGCGGCAGGATCGGTCACCACACGCCTCCCCGAACCGCGCCTAGGCCGCGCCCTTTTGCCGCTTCGCCCAGTTTTCCAGCCAGTGGATGTCGTAGTCGCCTGACAGGATGTCCGGTTCGGCAAGCAGCCGCTGGAACAGCGGGATGGTCGTATCGACGCCGCCGATGACCATCTCGTTCAGACTGCGCTTCAGGCGCGCGATGCACTCGGCGCGGTCGCGACCGTGCACGATCAACTTGCCGATCAGGCTGTCGTAATAGGGCGGGATCGCATAGCCGGCGTAGATCGCGCTATCCAGCCGGACACCCAGACCACCGGGGGCATGGAAGTCGGTGACCGTGCCGGGCGAGGGGGCGAAGGTTTCAGAGTTTTCGGCGTTGATGCGGACCTCGATGGCATGGCCCTCGAAATGGATGTCGTCCTGAGTGAAACTCAGCGGCAGCCCGGCGGCGATGCGGATTTGCTCGCGCACCAGGTCAACGCCGGTCACCGCCTCGGTGACGGGGTGTTCGACCTGGAGGCGGGTGTTCATCTCGATGAAGAAGAACTCGTTATTTTCCCACAGGAACTCGATGGTGCCGACGCCGAGGTAGCCGATCGCTCCGATGGCCTTATTGACCGTTTCGCCGATGGCGACGCGTTCGGCGGCCGACAGGGCGGGCGAGGGGGCCTCTTCCAGCACCTTCTGGTGGCGGCGCTGCAGCGAGCAGTCGCGCTCGCCCAGGTGAACGACGTTGCCGTGGCTGTCGGCAACGACCTGAATCTCGATGTGACGGGGCTTCTGGAGATAGCGCTCCATATAGACGGCCCCGTTGCCGAAGGCGGCCTTGGCCTCGGTCTGGGCGGTCTGGACGGCCTCGACGAGATCATCGGGCGTGAGCGCGACCTTCATGCCGCGCCCGCCACCGCCCGCCGCCGCCTTGACGATCAGCGGGAAGCCGATGGTCCTGGAGGCCTCGATGGCGTCCTCGATCGTCTCGACCTCGCCGGCCGAGCCGGGGACGCAGGGAATGCCCGCCTCGAGCACCGTCTGCTTGGCCGTGATCTTGTCGCCCATGACGCGGATATGCTCGGGCGTCGGGCCGATGAAGGTCATGCCGTGGGCCTGGACGATCTCGGCGAAGCGGGCGTTCTCGGACAGGAAGCCGTAGCCGGGGTGGATGGCCTGGGCGCCGGTGATCTCGGCCGCCGCGATGATCGACGGGATGTTCAGATAGGATTTCGCGGCGGGCGCCGGGCCGATGCAGACGCTCTCGTCCGCCAGCCGCACCCACATGGCACCGCGATCCGCCTCGGAGTGCACGGCGACGGTGGAGATGCCCATCTCCTTGCACGCGCGGTGGATGCGCAGCGCGATCTCGCCGCGGTTGGCGATCAGAACCTTGGTAAACATGGCTTACGCCTCGAGCAGGACGAGGGGTTCGCCGAACTCGACGGGTTGGGCGTCTCCGACCAGGATGTCGGCCACGACGCCGTCGCGCGGGGCCTGGATCGGGTTCATGGTCTTCATGGCTTCGATGATCAGCAGGGTCTGGCCCTTCTTCACCTTGTCGCCCGGCTGGACGAAGGCGGGCGCTTCCGGCGAGGCCTGCAGATAGACGGTGCCGACCATCGGCGACTTCACCTGCTCGCCCGACTTGGCGACTATGGTGGCGGGGTCCGACGGCATTGAGAACGGAGCGGCGGCGGGTGCCTGAGCGATTGGCGCTGCCTGGGCCATCGGGGCGGCGGCATACTGCATCACCGGCGCGGCGGTGATCTCGCGGGCGACGCGGATGCGCAGTTCGCCACGCTCCACCTCGATTTCTGTCAGGGACGTGTCGTTCAGGATATCGGCCAGCTGGCGGACCAGGGCGGCGTCGATCTCGGTCGATGGTTCGTTCTTCAGCGGTTTTTCGGTCGCCATGGAAGCTATGCCTTGTCTGAGTTCAAACGGTCGGTGGAGGACTTGCGTTCCCCCACAAGCCGAAGCGCGGCCTTGACGGCCAGTTCATAGGATTGGGCACCGAAGCCCGAGACGATGCCCGTCGCGGCGAGGGAGACGTAGGACGCCCGCCGGAATTCCTCGCGCGCCGCCGGATTGGACAGGTGACATTCGATCACGGGGATGGTCAGGGCCTTCAGTGCATCCAGCAGGGCGATCGAGGTATGACCATAGCCGGCGGGGTTCAGGATCAGGGCGTGCGCCTCGGTGCGTGCCTCCTGCACCCAGTCGATCAGTTCGCCCTCGCGATTCGTCTGGCGGAACACGACCGTGGCACCTTCCGCTGCCGCCTCACACAGCGCCTGCACGTCGGCCAGGGTCTCGCGTCCATAGATGTGCGGCTCCCGCTCACCCAGAAGGTTGAGGTTGGGGCCGTTCAGGACGTAGAGGACGGGGGTTTCGGGCATTCGCTCCGGACGGGTTGGCGACGGCTGGACCGCTTCGGTGGGGCGGCCTTTTAGCGGAACGGCGTGTCTCGTCAAAGCCGAGGACGCGCCGGATCGGATCGGGTTGACGTAACGACATGCGCATTCAAGTCAACGGAGATACGCGCGAGGTGGCCGCGCGGACGGTGCGGGAACTGGTCGAGGAACTGGGTTTCGACGTGCGCAAGGTCGCGGTGGAGCGAAACCTGACCATCGTCCCCCGGTCGCTGTATGGCGAGACGCCGATTTCCGATGGAGACCGGATCGAGTTGGTTCAGTTCGTCGGCGGGGGCTGAGCGGGTTTCGCATCTGACGGAGCGGGCCTAGATAGGCGGCATGAACGCTCCCTTCAGCACGCCGGTCGCCACAGACGCCGCATCCGACACCTGGACCGTCGCCGGTCGCACCTTCTCGTCACGCCTGATCGTCGGGACCGGCAAATACGCCGACTACGCCCAGAACGCTGCCGCGGCCGAGGCGGCGGGGGCCGACATCGTCACGGTGGCGCTGCGTCGGGTGAACCTCAGCGATCCGTCCCAGCCGATGCTGGTCGATTATCTTAAGCCGGACCGGTTCACCTTCCTGCCCAACACGGCCGGCTGCTTCACGGGCGAGGACGCGGTGCGGACGCTGAGGCTGGCGCGGGAGGCGGGGGGATGGGACCTGGTCAAGCTGGAGGTTCTGTCCAACTCGGCGCACCTGTATCCCGACATGATCGAAACGCTCCGGGCGCTGGATCTGCTGGTGAAGGACGGTTTCCACGTGATGGTCTATTGCACCGACGACGTGGTGATGGCCCAGCGTCTGGAGGAGGCGGGGGCCGCCGCCATCATGCCGGCGGCATCGCCGATCGGATCGGGCCTGGGCATTCAGAACCGGGTCAACATCCGGCTGATCGTCGAGCAGGCCACGGTGCCCGTGCTGGTCGATGCGGGCGTCGGCACGGCCTCGGACGCGACCATCGCCATGGAACTGGGCTGCGACGCCGTGATCGCCAACACCGCCATCGCAGGGGCGCGGGACCCGATCCGCATGGGCCGCGCCATGAAGCACGCGGTCATCGCCGGGCGTGAAGCCTATCTGGCAGGCCGAATGGCCAAGAAAATGTACGCAGACCCGTCGTCGCCCCTGGGCGGGTTGATCTGAACTCGACGATTGACGGCGGCGTGCGGAACGACCACCTTGTTCCCGAAACGTTCACGGGGGGCGACGATGCGGATGCTGACGGTTCGAGGCTATGTCGCCCTGATCGCCACGGTGGTTCTGATGACGGCCGGGATGTTCGCCGTCGGTTCGGCGCGCGCGCAGGAGGGCGAGATGAGACACGCGACGGGCACGTTCGCGGTGACGATGACGCCGGGCGACGAAGAGCAGGTGGAGGCCGGGCTCGGGCTGTCTCGATACGTGCTGTCCAAGACATTCGAAGGGGGAATCGTCGGGACGTCGGCGGGCCAGATGCTGGCGGGCGGCCCTCCCGGCGTCGAAACCAGTGGCACCTACGTGGCCCTGGAACGCGTCGTAGGCACGCTGGACGGGCGATCGGGCGCCTTCCTGCTGGCGCATCGAGGCGACATCAACGCCGACGGGTACAGCCTCTCGATCACGGTCGTCCCGGGGTCGGGAACGGGCGAACTGACGGGTCTGGCGGGTGACTTCGACCTGACGGTCGTCGACGGGGTGCATCATTACGACCTGGCGTATCGACTGCCCGAGCACTGAGCCAGGCGCGCTTGTGCCGTGCGGCCGTGGTCTAGCGACGAAGGCTGAAGACGGTCGGGACATCGCAGCGCCAGGTCGTCAGCCTCGCGGTGATGGCGAAGGCCTCGATCTGAGAAAGGGCACCAAGAACAAAGGCGGCGTAGAGCGGCCAGCCCGCCCGGCCTGTGATAAAGAGGGCGATGAACAGCGCCCACAGCGCCAGTCCGAACGCCTTCGAAAGATAGTGATGGGGCGAGGCCTCGCGCCGGAACCGCGCGAAGCTGAAAGCATGGTTGATCGCTTCCATGACGATCAGTGCCGCGATGATTGGCCAGGTCGAGGCGAGCAGTGACGGGTGCATCAGGTGAACCGCGATCGTCGCGCTGGCCCAGAAAACGACGTCGGCCCGGCTGTCGTAGCGGCGCAACCGTGGGGTCGAAACCTTCAATCGCCGCGCGACGATGCCGTCGAAGATGTCCGACAGCACGCCGAGCGACAGCAGGGCGACGCAGGCCCATGCGGCGAAGCCGACCTGCAGCAAGGCCACGCCGACCAGGGCGGGACCCGCCAACAGCCGAAAGACGACAAGGGTCCAGGGAATGAGGGCCGGCTTCATCTTCGCGCCATAACGCAGACAGGTGACAGTTCGCCAGCTTTCAAGGCAAGATCGGGCCGGAGGCTCACCCATGCGAAATCGGTTGCTCGGATTTACAGCGATCATGCTCGGCCTCGCCGTGCCGGTAACGGTCGCCGACGCGACCACGGCCAGGGCTGACGCCGCCGCCGCCGCCGCCCTGATCCGCACTCCTCGCGGCTGCGGACCGCTTGGGTCGGCGCTTGATGCGCCATCGGAAACCGACATGGTCATGGTCGAGGGATTCGGGGCCGAGACCTGGAAGGTCGATACCGACAATCCGCAAGCGCAGGCCTGGTTCGACCACGGCGTACGGCTGCGCTGGGCGTTCGAGCACACGGAATCGGTACGCGCGTTCCGTAAGGCCCGGGCGCTCGATCCGGATTGCGGCATGTGTGCCTGGGGTGAGGCCTGGGCGCTGGGGCCGAACCTGAACGGCGGGGGCACGGACGACCAGTCCATGAACGCGGGCCGGGAACTGGCCCAGTTGGCAAGGCGGCGGGGCCGCGACGCAACCGCGCTGCAACGCCAGATGATCGACGCCATGATCCAGCGCTATTCGGGATCGAAGACGACGCGTGGCGTCCGGTTCGCCCGCGCGATGGACAGGGTGCAGCGCCGCGCACAGGACGATCCCATGATCGCGGCGGTCGCCGCCGACGCCTGGATGCTGCAGGCCGACGAATGGTGGGACGACGAGGGCAAGCCCAAGGACCACGGCATCGTCCGCGCCATGTCGATCCTGGAGAACTCGCTGGCCCGCGCGCCTGACGATCCGGGGACCATCCACCTGTATATCCATCTGACCGAATGGTCGGACGACCCGCACAAGGCCATCCCCTATGGAGAGCGGCTGGCGGCTCTGGCCCCCTCCGCCAGCCATCTGGTGCACATGCCGTCGCACACCTTCTATCGCGTCGGTCGCTACAAGGACGCGATGCGGGCCAATGTGAACGCCGTCGGTCTGGACAAGCGCTACAACGAACTGGCGACACCGCCGGGCGGGGTCGTCGGCATGCCCCTGCACGGTCACAACCTGCATTTCGGCATGGGCGGGGCGTTGATGGCGGGCGGTGTCGCAGACGGTCTGGCGCTGGCGCGGGATTTCCTGACCACCTATCCCGAGATCGCGGGCGATGCGGTCTGGCGTCAGCTGATGGCCAATGACGCCTATGCCATCTTCGGTCGTTTTGGCACGCCGGAACAGGTCGCCGGGCTGGGCGAACCCCCGGCGGACCGACCCTTGCTTCGCGCCAGCTGGCACTACGGTCGGGGCGAGGCCGCCGCGCGGACGGGCGATGCGCGATCGGTGCGGGCCGAGGCGGATGCGGTCAAGGCGATCCGCGAGGCCATCGACGTCCCCGGGGAGAACGGCCAGAAGATGAAGGATTTCATGGAGGTATCCCAGCGCGTCTTGGAAGGCCGCGCCGCCATGATCGAAGGCAATGCGCCCGCCGCCATCGCCGCCTTCACCCGTGCCGCCGAAATCCAGGCCCAGGACGACGAGGGCGGCGACCCACCTGTCATCTGGTATCCGACACGCCGTAGCCTGGCCGCCGCCATGCTGGCCAACGGCGACGCCGTCGGGGCCAAGGCCAAGATCGAGCAACTGCTGACCGACTGGCCGATGGACCCCTACAGCTATTTCGTCCTGGCCGAAGCCGAAACGGCCCTGGGGAATGCGGCGGCGGCCGAGGTGGCGCGGGCCAAGGCCGGCGTCGAATGGATCGGCGGCGAAATGAGCCTGAAGCTGGCTTAAGCGGCGGCCTTGGCCGCTTCGATGGCGGCCAGAACCTCGGCCGGGGCGATGCTGGAGGTCGTCTTGCCGTTGATCAGGAACGTCGGCGTCCCGACCAGACCCAGGGTCGCGCCCGTGGTGTGGATATCGGCCAGGTGCCGGTTCATCTCGGGCGAGCCGATGGCCGCCTGGGCCTGGGGCATCGCCACCCCGTTCTCGGCCAGCACCCGATTCACGGCGTCGCGCGTCAGGCCGTTCTCGGCCATCAGGGCCTGATAGACCGGCAGATATTTGCCCTGCTGATGGGCGGCCAGGGCCGCGCGGGCGGCATAGTTCGAGGTGGTGTCGTCGCCGCGATCCAGGATCGGCCAGTCCTTGAAGACGAAGCGAACGTCCGGATGCGCCTGCATCAGGGCGACATAGTCCTTGGCCACCGCCTTGCAGCCCGGGCAGCGGAAATCGAAGAACTCCACCACCGTGACCTTGGCGTCGGCCGGGCCGAACGACGGGTCGCGCGAGTCGGCGGTCATCAGGGCCGGATTGGCGGCGACGGCGGCGTTGATCTTCTGAACCGTATTGTTCGCCTCGGCCTGTTCGCGGGCCTGAACCACCTCGTCGAGCACGGCGGGATTGGCCATCAGATAGGCGCGCACCCTGGACCCGAAGTCCCCACCCGTCGCATAGGGGGCCACGGAGAACCCGAGCGCCACCACCGCCACGGCCAGGGCCGCCGCACCACCGCGTCCCGACCCGAACCAGTCCAGCGGGTCGCGCTTCGTCGCAGGCCTGGGGTCGGTCGGGGGCGATTCTGTCATGGGTGGTCTCGATCGAGAGGAATCATGCGCCGGCGGGCGGGATGACGGTCGGGCGTTCGCGGCGTCGTTCCTGGCGCCGGTCCAGGTCGTTGATGTCGTCCATCGTCGCGCCCGAGGCCAGCACGATGTCCATCGCGCGGCGCCATTCGTTCGATCCGGCCGGGAGCATGTCGCGGGCACGCAGCGCGAACTGGGTCGCCTCCTGCTCGACGCCGGCCGCGAAATAGTATTCGGCGGAGGCCAGACGCGCCTCTCCTTCCTTGCCCTGGCTGGCATAGGCTTGTGACAGCAGACGCCAGGCCAGGGTATTGTCGTCTTCACGCGCGACGGCCCGCTTCAACTGATCGATGGCGGCATCCAGATTGGCGGGGTCATTGGTCTCGATCAGGGCATGCGCCAGGTTGATGCGCAGCAAGGGGGCATCGGGCTTCAACCGGACGGACTCGGTGTGGGCGGCGATCGCTTCCTGGGGACGGCTTTCCTCGAACAGGATCTGACCCTTCAACTCCCACAGGTAGGGATCCTCCGGCTGCTCGGCGATCAGGGCGTCGGTGGCGTCGAGTGCCTTCTGGGTCTGCCCGTCTCGATACCACGCGATCGCCCGGGCGTAGCGGGCGGGGAAGGATGTGTCGCCGGATCCGTAGGCGCGCAGGGTCTGGTTCGGAGCATCCATGAAGGCATGGACCTTGGCCAGGATCAGCGCGTGTTCGGCCATGCGTTGCGGGCTGTCGACATGGCCATAGTGGGCGGCGGCCTCGACCGGACGCCGCAGCGCCTCGATACGCTGGCCAGACAGCGGGTGGCTGCGGAAATAGGGATAGCGCCGCGCGTCGGAGAACACTTCCTGGCTGCGGAAATTCTCGAAGAACTCGACCAGGCCGCGACCGGATTCCCCAGCCGCCTCAAGACCGCGTTGCGCCGTGATGTCGGCCTCGCCCTCCTGCCCCTGGAGATAGCGCAGCGCATTGACGGTGCCGAAAAACTGACCCGAGCTCAGCAAGGCCGCGCCGGCGCCGGGCTGCCCGGCGATGACGGCCAGCGCCCCCAGCGCCATGGTCATCAGCATCGGCTGCATCGCGGCACCTTGCGCGCCTTCGCGCAGAACATGGCGGTTTTTGACGTGGCCCGCCTCGTGGGCGATCACGCCCAAAAGCTGGTTTGGACTGGTCGTCCGAAGGATCAGGCCGGTGTTGACACCGATGACCCGATTGCCCGTCGCGAAGGCGTTCAGTTCGGGATCGTTCACCAGCAGAACCTGGATTTCCGACGGTTCCAGCCCCATGGCGGTGAAAACCGGGTCGGTCCACTCCCGGATGATGCCTTCGACCTCGGTGTCCCGGATCGTGGACTGCGCCGAAGCGGGACCCGCGAAGGTCGCGACGAGCGCGGCCGTGGCCACGGCACAGGCCAGGCGCGCGACGAGGCGGGACGCTGATTGGTTCGACCGGATCATGGCCAACTCCTTCGACCGGCGCCCCCGCCTCGTCTTCTCGATCAATCTAGGCCGTCACGAGCCCAGACGCCACCACCCGCGCTTCGGCTTGACCGGAGGCGCGGTGATCTGCGCCGGGTCGCTGGCGATGATGGCCGACAGGTCCGCCTCTGGCCTGGGTGTTTCCACCGCCTCGACCAGAACGGCCGGTTCCGGTTCCACAGGTGGAGCTGTCGGCTCCGGCTCGACCTCGACGACTTCGGCTTCGGCCGCGAAGGCGATTTCCGGCTCCATGGGAGGTGCCGACGCGTCCTCGTCCGCGACGAGGGCTTCGGACCCGGTGTCGGCGATCGCGGTCGAGGTCTTGCGGCGCACGCGGCGGCGTTGCGGCTCGGCGGCCACGATCGGGGCAGGGGCCTCGGAGGCGTCGTCGGGCAGGATCACGGCCATCGGCGCGTCGGGCGAGCCGTCCGCAGGCATGCCTTCGTTGGTGGCGCGCCCTTCGACCTTCAGCTCGTGCGGTGTGGCGCGCTCGCCACCCCGACCGCGACCGCGGCGGCGGCGACGCGAACGTCCGCCTTCGCTATCACTCGCGATCTCGTTTCCTGGACGTTCGCCGACCCTTTCCTCCACATCTCGCGGTGCCTCGACCGGGCTCGAGGACGTCGCAGGACGCTCGCCTCGCTCGGCGCGGGCAGGCGGGTTCAGCGGGTCGAACCAGACATAGGGGTCGTCCAGCGACGGCGTCCGGCCCCGGACCCAATAGAAGTCGTTCGATCCGGTAGACGCCACATCGCCGTCCTCGCGGACCCGACGACCGCCGCGGCGGCCACGGCGGCGACGACGTCCCGCCTCGCTGTCGTCATCGTCATCGGACGCGACGCCCTCGACCACGGCGTCGGCCGCGATCGGTGCCGCTTCCTCGTCACGACGGCCACCGCGACGCCGACGGCCGCGACCCCGGCCGCGCTCGCCCTCGATCCGTTCCGGGCGTTCAGCGCGTTCGCGCGGTTCGTCGTCGTCGGTGTCTTCGCGATCCAAGGCGTCGTCGTCGTCGACGATGAAGTCTTCGTCCTCATCATTGTCGTCTTCGTCGGCATAGGCGGCGTCGTCGAAGTCGTCGTCCAGATCGGCCAGGGACACGACGGCCTCGGGGGCCACGAAGTCCTCGTTGGTCTCGGTGCGTTCGATGCTGCTTTCACCCTGACCCAGGCGGTCGTCGATCTGGATGATGACGGCCAGGCCCCGACGTTCCAGCAGGCGCTGAAGGTAGTCTCGCTTGTGATTCAAGATGTAGAGGGCGACGGCGGAGGAGACCTTGAGATTGATCGAGCCCGCGCCATTCTTGCCGGCCTCGATGTCGACGGCGCGCAGCACCATCAGGGCGGCGGACTCGGCCGAGCGCACACGCCCGGCACCCTGGCAGTGCGGGCAGACCTCGGTGGCACCCTCCAGCACGCCCAGGCGGCGACGCTGGCGGCTGATTTCCATCAGGCCGAAGCCCGAGATGCGGCCCATCTGGATGCGAGCGCGGTCGTGGCTAAGTTCATCCTTCAGGATGCGTTCGACGGTCCGGTTGTTCTTGGACTCGTCCATGTCGATGAAGTCGATGACCACCAGGCCCGCGAGGTCGCGCAGGCGCAGCTGGCGGGCGGCCTCGACGGCGGCTTCGCAGTTGGTCTTGAAGGCCGTGGCCTCGACGTTGCGTTCCTTGGTGGCGCGGCCCGAGTTGACGTCGATGGCGACCAGGGCCTCGGTCTGGTTGATGACCAGATAGCCGCCGGACTTCAGCGGCACGACCGGCTGGTGGATCTGCGTCAGCAGTTCCTCGATGCCGTTGGCGGCGAACAGGGGCTTGGAGCCCTGATACAGATGCACCTTCTTGGCCTGCGAGGGCATCAGCACCCGCATGAAGTCGCGCGCCTCCTTGAAGCCTTCCAGCCCCTCGACCTGGATGCCGTCGAAATCCTTGTCGAACATGTCGCGCACGGCGCGGCGGACCAGATTCTCTTCCTCGTAGATCAAGGACGGAGCATGGGAGGCGAGGGTGGTCTCGCGGATCGTTTCCCACAGGCGCAGCAGGTATTCGTAGTCGCGCTTGATCTCGGCCTTGGTGCGCTTGGCGCCGGCCGTGCGGATGATCAGGCCCATGCCGCGTGGCACGTCCAGGGCGGCCGCGGCGGCCTTCAGGCGCTTGCGGTCGCTGGCCTGGGTGATCTTGCGCGAGATGCCGCCGCCCTTGCCGGTGTTGGGCATCAGGACACAGTAGCGGCCGGCCAGCGACAGCCAGGTGGTCAGGGCCGCGCCCTTGCCGCCACGCTCGTCCTTGACGACCTGGACCAGCAGGATCTGGCGGCGCTTGATGACGTCCTGGATCTTGTAGCGACGCATGAGGCGACGCTTCAGGCGTTCCTCTTCGGCCATGCCGCCTTCGGACTCGTCGTCGTCGCGGGCGTGTTCGTCGTCGTGATCGTCCTCGGCCGAATGCGCCTCGGCCATGATGGCTTCGCGATCGGCGGCCGGGATCTGATAGTAGTCCGGGTGGATCTCGTTGAAGGCCAGGAAGCCGTGGCGATTGCCGCCGTATTCGACGAAGGCGGCCTGAAGGCTGGGCTCTACGCGAGTGACCTTGGCGAGATAGATATTGCCGCGAAGCTGGCGCTTGGTCTTCGACTCGAAGTCGAATTCCTCAACCTGGCGGCCGTCCACGATGGCGACGCGGGTTTCTTCCGCGTGCGCCGCATCGATAAGCATGGTCTTTGACATTGAAGGTATCTCTCTGGCGCGCTCTGCCGGGACCTGAAAAGGCCGGGGCGGCTCGCCGAACGGGGTAAGGGGCCGGCGCGCGCATCATCCCGTCGTCGCGGCAGGCGCCGGACACGACTGCGACCGGCCCATTTAGGGCTGTCGATCGGAGGGAGGGGCAGGCGGAAAGGCCCATGGGGGTCTGGTCGATCCTGGACCCGCGCGCCAGGGGCGGCGCAAGGTCGGGGGGTAGGCCCGCTCCGTCGATCGCAAGGGGTCTACCCGTTTCAGGGTCTGGCCTGGCGATCCGCGAAGGCGGGAGTGGGGCGCCGCGCCGGGGCCGCGCCAGACCGGCAATGCGGCGGCGCGATCGTTCGCGAACGGATACAAGCATAGGCATGCCGGGTGTGAATGAAAAGCCACGATGGTTCGACCTTCCAGTTTCATGGCTGCGCTTAACCCAATCCACACCGCGATCTGGCAGGTTGTTCGCCTCGAACAAGGTGGGTCGCCGTCAGAATGCGCGCGTCGATGCGTTTCAATCTCTCAGACTGGAGTGTCCGCGACTGGGCGCTGACGGCGCTCGCGCTCGTGGTGCTGACGGCTGTGCTGATGGTCGGCGGCCGCTCCATGGCGACCGGGACGGCGGGCGACGTGCTGGGCGTACGGTTCGGCGGCGACGCTGATCACACGCGCGTGGTCATCGATCTGGGTCGCTCTGCACGCGGCGAGGTCATCGAGTCCGGATCGGCAGGACAGGTCGTCCTGACCTTGGCAGGCGTCGGCGCCGGTCGAGGGGCGGATGGGTCCGGGTCCGGTCTGGTTCGCGACTGGCGTGTCAGCCCTTCGGGCACCGCATCCCGGCTTCAGCTGGCCCTCGGACGGACCGCGCGTATCGAGCGGCGGTTTCTGCTGCCGCCCGGCGACGGGGTCACTCATTATCGCTACGTCATCGACATCACGGCGACGGGCGGACCCGTCTCGGGTGCAACCACGAGACCTGCGGCAAGCCGCGCACCCGCGCGTGCCGAGCGTCCGCTCGTGGTCATCGATGCCGGTCACGGGGGGCACGATCCCGGTGCCCTGGGTGCCCATCGCTCTGAAAGCAGCGTCACCCTGGCCGCCGCCCTGGCGCTCCGAGACGAACTGCTGAGGACCGGGCGCTATCGAGTCCAGCTGACCCGCGAATCGGATGTCTATGTCGATCTCTATCGGCGGGTTCGCATTGCCCGACAGGCGGACGCCGACCTGTTCATCTCGCTGCACGCCGATGCGGGGGCCGACCCGGCCACGCGGGGTGCGAGCGTCTACACCCTGTCGGAGCAGGGTGCGAGCCGGGCGGTGCGCGAGGTCACGCGTGGCGACAACTGGCACCAGGATCTCCACTTGCCGGGCCGCGACCCTTCGGTCGATCGCATCCTGCTCGACATGACGCAGCGCGCGACCCAGAACCGTTCGGCGCAGTTTGCCCGCGTACTGCTGACCCATCTGGAGGCGGCGGACCATCCCTTGTTGCGTCGCAGCCATCGCGACGCGGGTCTGGCCGTCCTGCTGGCCCCCGACGTGCCTGCCGTGCTGCTGGAAATGGGATTCATCACCAATCCGGACGACGAGCGCGCCCTGGGCGATGCCACCGAACGCCGTCAACTGGTTCGCGCCGTGGCCGAGGGCATCGACCGCTATTTCAGCCAGCCGTCCGAGCCATTGCAGATGGCGGCTTTGAACAGTGCCGGCGGCGTTCCGTAGGAAACGGGCGGCTTGAACGCCCTCGCCCTAGCGAAGCACCGCGACCCCGGCTAAACCCGTCATCGACCGTCGGATCATGCGACCCGCGGTCGGGTCGTTGGAGTCTGCGGTGAAGGTTGCCGAACGTTGGTTCGTGATGGCGGGCGTGGCCCTGCTGGGGGCGATCGCCCTGGCCGGGCTGATCGTCGCCGTCTATGCGGCCTGGCTGTTCCATGACCTGCCCGATGCCTCGGAGCTGGCCGACTATCGGCCCGCTACCGCGACACGGGTCTATGCCGGTGACGGCACCCTGATTGGCGAGTTTTCGGACGAGCGCCGCATATATGTGCCGTACGAGCAGATCCCGCCGCTGGTGGTGAAGGCGTTCCTGGCGGCCGAGGACCGGAACTTTTTCCAGCACGGCGGCATCGACGTCTCCGGTCTGGGTCGGGCGATGCTGAAGAACGTGCTGAACGCCGCGACCGGCCGCCGGCTGGAGGGCGGATCGACCATCACCCAGCAGGTGGCCAAGAACGTCCTGCTGACCAATGAATCCAGCATCGGGCGCAAGCTGAAGGAGGCGATCCTTTCCAGCCGGCTGGAAACGACCCTGTCCAAGGAGCAGATCCTCGAACTGTATCTGAACGAGATCTTCCTGGGCTATCGCTCGTACGGCGTCGCGTCGGCCGCCTACAACTATTTCGGCAAGTCGCTGGAGCAGCTGACGCCGGACGAGGCGGCGTTCCTGGCGGCCCTGCCCAAGGGTCCGAACAACTATCATCCAAAGCGCCATCCGGGTGCCGCCAAGGGCCGCCGCGACTGGGTTCTGGGCGAGATGGCCCAGAACGGGTTCATTACACAGGCCCAACTGGTCGAGGGCCGGGCGCGCCCGCTGAATGCCCAGTCGGCACCGCGCCGCGCCGAATATCAGGATGCCGATTTCTTCGTAGAGGAAGCGCGCCGTCAGGCGGCGGCCAATCCCGACTTCGGCAAGCAGCTGAACGCCGGCGGCTTTTATATGCGCACGACGCTGGACCCGTCGCTGCAGACCGCGGCGCGCGACGCCCTGATGCGCGGTCTCGAGAACTACGACCGTCGTCACGGCTGGCGCGGAGCCTGGGGCACGACCGACTTCGCGCCCGGCTGGCAGGCGGTCGCCCTGCGCCAGCAGGCGCCGCCGGAACGGCGTGCCTGGGTGGCCGCCGCGGTCGAGAGTGTGTCGGGCAATACCGTGCGCGTCCGTACCGCGCGCGACGATGAAACCGGCACGCTGCTGGCGGCCGATGCGGCCTGGGCCAATGCCAACCGTCCGCTGAAGCGTGGCGACCTGGTCTTCGTGGAGCCGCGTTCGGGCCAGTTCGCTCTGAAGCAGGTTCCGGCCGTCAACGGCGCCCTGGTGGCGATCGAGCCGCAGTCCGGGCGGGTGCTGGCCATGGTCGGGGGCTATTCCTATGCCCTGTCCAGCTTCAACCGGGCGACCCAGGCCCAGCGCCAACCGGGCTCTTCGTTCAAACCCTTCGTCTATGCCGCCGCGCTGGAAGGCGATTTCACGCCCGCGTCGATCGTCGTGGACGGACCGATCAGCTTCGCGGGCGGGCCGAACGGTCGGCGCTGGACGCCAGAAAATTACAGCCGTCGCTATTATGGCCCCTCGACCTTGCGCCGCGGGCTGGAGCTGTCGCGAAACGTCATGACCGTGCGCCTCGCCGACAGCATCGGCATGGAAAAGGTCGTCGATCTCGCCGCGCGCATGGGGGTCGCCAACAATCTGCAGCCAAACCTTTCTGTCTCTCTGGGGGCGGGCGAAGTGACGCCCTATAATCTGACTGCGGCCTACTCTGCGTTTGTAAACGGCGGCCGGCGCGTGAACCCCTACCTGATCGAGTACGTCCAGGACCGCGATGGGGAGACCATCTATCGCGCCGATCAGCGTCGATGCCGCGACTGTGGTCGGGCTTTCGCAGGCCAGGCATCGCCCTTCCTGGAGCCGCGCGGAACACAGGTCATCGACCCGATAACCGCCTATCAGATCAGCTCGATGCTGGAGGGCGTCGTGCAGCGCGGCACGGCCGCCAGCGCGCGCGGCCTGGGCCGCTGGATCGGGGGCAAGACCGGCACCACCAACGAATACCGCTCGGCCTGGTTCGTGGGTTTCACCACCGATATAGTGGTGGGCGTGTTCATCGGCTTCGACGACAACCGCTCCCTGGGGTCAGGAGAAGCGGGGGCTTCGGCCGCCGTTCCCGTGTTCATCGACTTCATGGAAGATGCCCTGAAGGAACGACCCGCCCGCCCGTTCGTGCGGCCTCGCGGCGCGATCTTCCGCAATGTGAACGGGATCGAGGAAGCGTTCCGTCCGGGCACCGAGCGCCGTCGCGAAGACGAGCGTCAGGCACAGGCGGCTGCGGCGCCGGTGGGGCCGCAAAACTACAACGATGTGATCCGGCAGGAAGCTGAGGCCGCGGCGGGTGTGGTCCCCGGCCCGAGCAATCAGCCCGCATCATCGCCCCCGCCCACCAAACAGCAACCCGCCGAGGACTTGAGCGGCCTGTATTGACGGCCTAGTTAGGGCGTCTGAACGGCGCGCCATCCGGCGCGCCGTCTTCTTTTTTGGATTCGCAGGAGTTTGCGATGAGACCGGATGTCGAGGCCATGAAGGCCGACATCGAGCAGAGCGTCGCTCTGCTCAGGAGGCGTCTTTGACTGGGATGTCGCCAACCGCAAGCTGGATGAGCTGAACGCGCGGGTCGAGGACCCGACGCTGTGGGACAAGCCCGACGAGGCCCAGGCGGTCAGCCGCGAGCGGTCGAAGCTGGAAGCCCAGATCAATACCGTGAAAGGCATGGAGCGCGACCTGGAGGACGGCATCATGCTGGCCGACATGGCCGACGAAGAGGGCGACGGGGCGACCCTGGAAGAGGCGCGCACTAGCCTGAAGGCCATCAAGGATCGCGCCGCCCGGGCCGAGCTAGAGGCGCTGCTGTCCGGCGAGGCGGACGGCAACGACGCCTATCTGGAAGTGAACTCGGGCGCCGGCGGCACGGAGAGCTGCGACTGGGCCGGCATGCTGCTGCGCATGTATTCCCGCTGGGCCAAGGCGCATGGCTATGAGGTCGAGATCGAGGCGTCGGAAGACGGCGACCAGGCCGGCATCAAGTCGGCGACGATCCTGGTGACGGGTCCGAACGCCTATGGCTGGCTCAAGTCGGAATCGGGCGTGCACCGGCTGGTGCGCATCAGCCCCTATGACGCGGCGGCCAAGCGGCACACCTCGTTCGCTTCGGTCGGGGTCTCGCCCGTGGTGGACGACACGATCGAGATCGACATCAATCCGGCCGACGTGCGCACCGACACTTATCGCGCGTCCGGGTCGGGCGGGCAGCACATCAACAAGACGGATTCCGCGGTGCGCCTGACGCACATTCCGACCAACACCGTGGTGGCCTGTCAGGCAGGGCGATCGCAGCACCAGAACCGCGAGCAGGCCTGGAAGATGCTGCGCGGGCGTCTGTACGAACTGGAACTCCAGAAGCGCGAGGCGGCGGCGCAGGCCCTGGCCGACGCCAAGACCGACATTGGCTGGGGCCACCAGATCCGAAGCTACGTCCTGCAGCCCTATCAGATGGTCAAGGACCTGCGGACCGAGGTCGAGACGTCAGACACCCAGGGCGTGCTGGACGGCGACCTGGACGCCTTCATGGGCGCGGCCCTGGCGGCGCGGGTCGGCGAGACGCGCGGATCGACGGTGGAGTAGCGGAGTCTCCCTCCCCCGAGGGGGAGGGAGAAGGCCGTCGCTTTAAACCGGCTTCAGATCGATGACTTGTGGCGCGGGCTCGGCCGGGGTGGAGGCGGGCGGCGCTTCGAAGGTCGGCGCGACGGGGCGCGGTGCTGGGGCGGCCGGGGCCGGCGCATCGCGGCGGCTCTGCAGGACGCGGCCCTGGAAATAGGCACCGATGTCGATCGACAGCTGTTCGGCTGTGATGTCGCCGTCGACATAGGCGGTCGAGACCAGCTTGACCTGTTTGCCGGCCACGCCGCCCACGATACGGCCGCGCACCTCCAGATAGTCGGCGGTGACGTTTCCTTCGATGGCACCGGTCTCGCCGACGATCAGGCGGCCGACGCGGACGTCGCCCTTGATCGAGCCGTCCACCTGCAGGTCACCGGCACCGGAAACATTTCCCTCGAACTGGAGGTCCGACGACAGGGTCGACAGGCCGCGCGACGACGCGATCGGCGACGGGGCGGGCGAGGGGGCAGCCGAACGATTCATGCCGGGCGAGGGCAGGTCGGGCAGCGGGGGAATGGGCATGGCGCTCGACGGGCGGTCGGGCGTGGTCGGGGCGGGGGATTTGGTCTTATTGAACAAGTTGATCTCCGGCTCTCATGAAGCGTGCGGGGTTCTGGGGGCGACCGTCCATCCACACCTCATAGTGCAGATGGACGCCGGTGGAGCGTCCCGTCGTGCCCATGGCGCCGATCCGCTGGCCCAGCGCGATGCGCTGGCCGGGCTGGACCGCCATGGAATTCAGATGGGCGAAACGGGTCTTGAAGCCGTGGCCGTGGTCTATCTCAATGGTGTTTCCATACCCTGAACGCACACCGGCGAAAGACACGGTGCCGGGAGCGGTCGCATAGATCGGGGTGTTCAGGGGGGCGGCGAAATCCTGTCCCTGATGCACGGCGGGGCGGCCGTTGAACGGATCAAAGCGGACGCCGAAGCCCGATGTGGTGCGCGACTGGGTCGGGCGGGCGAAGGGCAGATCCTCGGCCGCGTCCGCCAGATGGCGCATGTCGGTCAGATTGTCGGCGGCATGGCGGATGCGGAGGGCAAAGGGTTCGTCCACGTCCAGAATGGTGGCCAGGGCCTTGGGGTCCCCCGCCTCGATCAGGGGACCGCCCAATGCCGATCCCGCCGGGGCATAGACGGCCGGGTTCAGGCCGGCGAGACGGAAGGCCAGACGCAGACGTTCGGCCCGGGTCTGGGCAAAGTCTCCGGCCCGCTGGATCAGCCGCTCCTGATCCATGCGGACGGCGACGATGCGCTGGATCGGTCTCGCCTGACCGGGCGCCGGCGGAGCGGCCGGGGTCAGAACCGCCTCGGCACCCTGGACACCATGGAACATGGTCATGACCCGCGTCAGGGCGGCGTGACGTCGCTCAACCATCGTGGCCATTTCGTCGAGGCCACCGGTCGTCGCCGACATGCGGACGACGGCGGTTTCCAGCCGGGCCTGCAGGTCGGCGTTCAGGCGTTCGGAGGCAGCGCGGGCGCGAACGACCTCATCATCCGCACGGCTTCTGATCACCATGTCGAAGATGAAGCCGCCCGAGGCGACAAGGGTCCAACCCGCGACAGCGACCCCCGCGAGCGCCAGCATCATCTGGCGACCGCTGGTCAGAACATAACCCCGAGTATCGCCGTTCGATCGCAGATAAACGTGACGTTCGGGAAACCAGCGACCGATCAAAGAGCGCCTGACTGCTCCCTGTTCTTCAACCATCGTGACACGCCCCCATGTACGGGGCGGACTATCGTGCAACTGTTGCGCTGCGGCAATAGCGTTCACGCAATCTTAACCACGTTGGCATCCCGACGATCCGTGAACGAATCTATTATTCGTCAGATTCGCGTGTCAGGCGTTTTTCGTAACACTACGGATGAGGCCGACTAGACTTGGCGACGTCGTTAGAGGGCTTGTGCAGCTGCGAGAACGGCCTCGGCGTGTCCCTTGACCGAAACCTTGCGCCAAACCTGACGGACGGTCCCGGATCCGTCGATCAGGAAGGTGGCCCGCTCGATGCCCATGTAGGTCCGGCCGTACATGCTCTTCTCGACCCAGACGCCATAGGTCTCGGTGACGCCGGTCTCCTCGTCGGAAGCAAGTGTGACCTTCAGGTCGTATTTGGTCTTGAACTTGTCGAGCTTCTTCACCGGGTCCTTGGACACACCGATGACCGTGACCCCAGCGGCGGCGAAGGCGTCGGCGTGCTCGGAAAAGTCCTTGGCCTCGTTCGTGCAGCCCGGCGTGTCGGCCTTGGGGTAGAAATACAGGACCGTGGGGCCCGACAGGGTCGCACGGGCACCGCCATCGGCAGGCATGTCGAAGGCGGGGGCCTTGGAGCCCTCGGTGATCTCGGTCATCGGTTCTCTCCATTCAGACGGGGCGGACGAGCAGCAGCTTCTTCTTTCCCGCCGCCAGTTTCAGGACGCCGTCGGCATTGACGTCGGAGGCCTCGATAAGGCGGGCTCCATCCTGAATCGCCTCGTCATTCAGTCGCAGGCCACCGCCCTGGGCCAGGCGGCGCGCCTCCCCGTTGGAGGCCGTCAGGCCTGCGCGTGTCGCGACGGCCGCCAGCATGGCCCCGATCACTTCGTCGCCCGGCAGGTCGATGGTCGGCAGGTCGGCAGACAGGGTGCCGCGCTCGAACGCGCCCTCGGCCGCGGCGCGAGCGGAGGCGGCCGCGTCCGCGCCATGCAGCATCGTTGTCGCCGCGTCGGCCAGGGCCTTCTTGGCGTCGTTGATCTCGGCCCCCTGCAGGGCCTCGAACCGGGCGATCTCCTCCAGAGGCATATCGGTGAACAGGCGCATGAAGCGGCCGACGTCGCCGTCCTCGGTATTCCGCCAGTACTGCCAGTAGTCGTAGGGGCTCAGCTGTTCGGCGTTCAGCCAGACCGCGCCCTGCGCCGTCTTGCCCATCTTGCCGCCCGAGGCCGTGGTCAGCAGCGGCGTGGTCAGGCCGAACGCGGCCTTGCCGTCCACACGGCGGACCAGATCGACGCCCGAGACGATGTTGCCCCACTGGTCCGATCCGCCCATCTGCAGGGTGCAGTTCACGCGCCGGTTCAGCTCCAGGAAGTCCACCGACTGCATCAGCATGTAGTTGAACTCTAGGAAGGTCATCGGCTGCTCGCGTTCCAGCCGCAGCTTGACCGAGTCGAAGGCCAGCATCCGGTTGACGGTGAAATGCGTGCCGTAGTCGCGCAGGAACTGGATGTAGCCATAGCCCGACAGCCAGTCGTCATTGTCGATCATGATCGCATCAGTCGGCCCGTCGCCGAAGGTCAGGAATTTCTCGAACACCGTGCGGATCGAGGCGATGTTGGCGGCGATCGTCTCGTCGGTCAGGTGGGGTCGCGAGGCGTCCTTGCCCGTCGGATCGCCGACCTTGGTCGTGCCGCCGCCCATGATGACGATGGGGCGGTGCCCCGCCTGCTGCAGCCGGCGCAGCATCATGATCTGTATCAGGGACCCGATGTGGAGGCTGGGGGCCGTGGCGTCGAAACCGATATAGCCCGTGACGACGCTCGCCGTGGCCGCCGCGTCCAGCTCGGCCGGATGAGTGATCTGATGGATATAGCCCCGTGCCTGGAGCGTCTTGAGGAAGTCGGACTGGAAGACGGGATCGGTCATGGCATCAGGCTTGGCAGGGAAGGGAGCGGCGGCAGTAGCACGGTCCGTCGCCGGGTCGAAGGGCAGTCGCGGCTGGAGTGAGAGTCGAGAAAAGTGACTCCAACTTCTCCAACTCCGTGCTGATGGTAGGGATCGGAGGGAGGAGGACGAGGCCTAGCATGCCGCTACGTCACAATAGGACGCATGCGGGATTAGCCTGGTCGAAAAGGGGCGTGTAGCAAGGCGTCATGTTCGAGCCGGACGAAACCGACCAACCGACCACGTTGACCCTGCTGCGTCACCCTTCAGGGATGTCGGGACCGGCCGTCGTGGTGGAGGTGATGCTCGAGCGGCAGGGCGATGTTCTGTGGGTCCGCTTCGTGGTCGAGGGTGACGTTCAGGCTGTGACGTGGCCTGACCCTCAAGAGACGGGACGGGCCGATCGCCTGTGGGAGCGCACTTGTTTCGAGGTCTTCATCCAGAATGCTGACGGCTACCTCGAGTTCAATCTGTCGCCGTCGGGGCAGTGGGCGTCCTATCGCTTCGATGGCTACCGGCAGGGCATGGTGGAGGCGACCGATGTCGTGACCGTTTCGCCGCTTGATCTGGCGTCGGACATGCTGGCGCTGGAGGCACACATCGATCTGCCGTCTTCAGTCGGCAGACTGGGCGTGTCGGCTGTGATCGAGGGCTGTGACGGCACCCGGACCTACTGGGCACTCTGCCATCCGTCCGATAAGCCGGACTTCCATCACCCCGACTCCTTCGTCCTGGACCTGCCATGAAATTCGGAATCGACCGCGTCCTGTCCGAGCCGGAGCTGCTGGCCGCGCTGAAGGGACGGCGCGTGGCGCTGGTCGCGCATCCGGCGTCGGTGACGGCGGACCTGACCCATTCGGTCGATGCGCTGGTGGCGGCGGGGGTCAATCTGACGGCCGCCTTTGGCCCCCAGCACGGGATGAAGGGCGACTTGCAGGACAATATGATGGAGAGCCCGGACGAGACCGATCCGGTCCACGGCATTCCGGTCTTCAGTCTGTATGGCGAGGTGCGTCGGCCTAGCGGGCAGTCGATGGGGACGTTCGACGTCATCCTGGTCGATCTGCAAGACCTGGGGTGCCGGATCTATACCTTTATCACGACGCTGCTCTATGTGCTGGAGGCGGCGGCCGAGCATGGGAAAGAGGTCTGGGTTCTGGACCGGCCCAACCCCGCCGGGCGGCCGGTCGAGGGCACGACCCTGGTACCGGAGTGGGAGAGTTTCGTCGGGGCTGGGCCCATGCCGATGCGGCACGGCATGACGCTGGGCGAACTGGGCCATTGGTTCATCGATCACTTCAGGCTGGACGTCGAATACCGCGTCATCGCGATGCAGGGCTATGACCCCGACGCGGGGCCGGGCTTCGGCTGGCCGCTGGGGGAGCGGGCGTGGATCAACCCCAGCCCCAATGCGCCGAACCTGTCGATGGCGCGGGCCTATCCCGGCACGGTGATGGTCGAGGGCGCGACCCTGTCGGAGGGCCGGGGCACGACCCGGCCGCTGG
Organism: Brevundimonas sp. P2_A6; assembly: GCF_056404975.1. Taxonomy (NCBI): domain Bacteria; kingdom Pseudomonadati; phylum Pseudomonadota; class Alphaproteobacteria; order Caulobacterales; family Caulobacteraceae; genus Brevundimonas; species Brevundimonas sp. P2_A6. The sequence goes on from NZ_JBFUCZ010000001.1 coordinate 923,076, forward strand.
AGCTGTTCGGAGCGCCCGACATCGACGCCCGCGCTGTGATCGCCGAGATGCGAGCGCTGGCTCCGCAATGGCTGGGCGGCTGCGTGCTGCGCGACATGTGGTTCGAGCCGACCTTCCACAAACACGTCGGCCAGCTGTGCTCGGGGGTGCAGATCCACGTCGAGGGGCCGACCTATGACCACGGCGCGTTCCGGCCGTGGCGGGTCCAGGCGCTGGGGTTCAAGGCGATCCGGCGGCTGTATCCCGACTACGACCTGTGGCGGGATTTTCCGTACGAGTATGCGTTCGGCAAGCTGCCCATCGACGTGATCAACGGCGGCCCGGCCTTGCGCGAATGGGTCGACGATGCGGGCGCACAGGCGGGCGATCTGGACGCGATCGCCGGGCCGGACGAGGCGGCCTGGATAGAGGCGCGAAGACCGCACCTGCTTTACTGGGCGCCTTAGAGCATGTCGCTTGCGCGACCCGTTTTGTTATGATCATAATATGTTCTGCTCATCCCGGAGGATTGCGTCATGACATTTCTGATCCACACCCACGGTCGGCTTCAGGAATGGGTGGCCGACGCCCACGGGTACTTCAAGGATGAGGGGCTGACCGACTATGCGATGGTTCAGCACGACTTGAACTTCAACGCTGCGGGCGTGCCGTCGGGTGCCTATCAGACCTACGAGGAAGGCCGTGAGGCCAGCATCTCGTGCGCCTGCCACTGGACCGTGAACATGGCGGCATCCAACAAGCATGGACGGCTGTATGGCGACGCCTATTCGGTCTCGCCCTGCGGGATCTATGTTCCGGCCGGTTCCGCGATCAAGCGACTGGCGGACCTGGCCGATGTGCCGGTCGATGTCGGCTATCAGTCGGGCAGCCACTACGCGACGATCCAGGCGCTGGAGACGGCCATGCCCGCCGACCGGATCAAGCTGGAGTTCGCCGGCAATCCCGATACGCGTCTGGGCCGTCTGGACAGGGGCGAGGCGGCGGCGGGAACTCTATTCGGCATCCAGGCCTACATCGCCGAACAGATCGGGATGCGGAAGGTCGCCGACTGCACCTTCATGATCGTCGGTCTGATACCGGACGGCGTTCCGGCCGATGATGTCGCCAAATACTATGCGGCACTGCGGCGGGCTCAGCACGACATCGACCTTCACCATCAGCGCTATGCGCACTTCTATCTGAACGAGATCGCGGAGGCCTATCGCGAACGGGTCAACGTCGATGCGTTCGGGCCGGGGGAGCGCATCGTGTTCGAACCCTACTCCGCCGAGATGTACGACAAGACCCACGACTGGGTCGAAGAGCGCGGCATCTTCGAGACCGACAAGATCGGCCGCGCCGACTATGCAGAGGCGGCCCTGACGCTTGCGTGACGACGATCCATCCAGGTCGGTGATGGCGGCGGCCGAGCCCACGCCGCCGCCCGCCTTCGTTGTTCGTCAAGTCGGGCATCTGCTGCGCCGCGCCTACGCGATCGCGCGGCGAAACTCGGCCGAGGCGTTGTCGGTGCTCGGGGACGTATCACCCGTTCAGGCGGCGGTGATCAGCACCCTGGCGGCCGGACCCATGAGCCAGGCCGAGCTGGGTCGCCGGATCGACATGGAGCCGGCCAACACCCATTCGATCGTCCGGCGGCTGGTCGCGGCGGGCGTGGTCGAGCTGCGTCCTGACCCGGCCAGCAAGCGGGGGGTGATCGTGGGCCTGACGTCATCGGGGCAGGACGTGGCCGACCGCCTGGATGCCTGCCTGACGCAGGGCACGTCGAAGACCCTGGCCCCGCTCGATGAGGCCGAGCGGGCCGCGCTGCTGAAGCTGCTGTCGCGTCTGGTCGGTATCGAACCCAACCAGACCTGATCAGGCCGGTTCGGCTTCCAGACGCTTGTCCAGATAGGCCCCGACGCGGCGCTCGACGGCGTCGATGTGGTCCTGCCAGAAGTGGCTGGCACCGTCTTCCAGCTCGTAGTCGATGACGATGCCCTTCTGGGTGCGCAGCTTGTTGACCACGCGCTCGACCTCCACCGGCGGCACGATGGTGTCGGCCGTGCCGTGCAGGAACAGACCCGACGCCGGGCAGGGGGCCAGGAAGCTGAAGTCGTACATGTTCGAGGGCGGCGACACCGAGATGAAGCCGTCCGTTTCGGGCCGGCGCATCAGCAGCTGCATGCCGATATAGGCCCCGAACTGATAGCCGGCGACCCAGGTCTGGGTGGCGGCCGGATTGTTGGACTGCAGCCAGTCGAGCGCAGTCGCCGCGTCGGCCAGCTCTCCGATGCCGCTGTCGAACTCGCCCTGCGACTTGCCGACGCCGCGCGAGTTATAGCGCAGGGTGGCGAAACCGCGCTGCTGGAACAGCTGGTGCAGGGTCACGGTGACCGGATTGTTCATATGCCCGCCCGCCTTGGGGTGGGGGTGCAGGATCAGGGCGATCGGGGCGTTGGCCCGCTTGCCGGGGGAATAGCGGCCCTCGATGCGGCCGGAGGCGCCGGGCAGGATGACTTCAGGCATTGGGGCTCCTTGGGGGCTCCGGAATCCATTCAACTGTCGTTTCGGGCCGCCGGAATACTTGACCACGGGGGTAGGACTTTCTAAGTCCATCCCTGCGTTCGGCCGCCTCGCGAAGCGGCGGGTCATAGCACAAGACCCCGGAAAAGCGCGCGATTTTTGAGGACGGCGATGCGACTGTCGACCAAGGGACGATACGCCGTGATGGCGATGGCCGATCTGGCCCGGAACGGCCGGGGCGAGGGCGCGGTCGGTCGCGCCGTGTCTCTGGCCGAGATCGCGACGCGGCAAGAGATTTCATTGAGTTACCTGGAACAGCTTTTCGCCCGTCTGCGCAAAAGCGGGCTGGTGCTCAGCGTGCGCGGGCCGGGTGGTGGCTATCGTCTGGCCAAGACGGCGGGCGAGACCGTGGTGTCGGAAATCGTGCTGGCGGTCGACGAGCCGATCCGGGCGACGCGGTGCGCGGCCCATTCCTCGCCCAAGGGCTGCATGATGGCGGGCGAGCGCTGCATCACCCACAATCTGTGGGAAGACCTGGGCGACGAGATCCATCGCTATCTGGCCAGCGTGTCGCTGGAAGACGTCATCATGAACCGGACGGGGCGTCGCGCGGCGACGGCCGCCGGGACCGGCATGGGCGTGGCGGCATGAGCGGCGTCTATCTCGACTACAACGCCTCGGCTCTGGTGCGGCCCGAGGTGCAGACGGCGATGGCCGAGGCCCTGGCCGACAACGGCAATCCGTCGGCGGTACATGCGGCCGGACGGCGCGCGCGGGCGAGGGTCGAGACGGCGCGGGCCAGGGTCGCCGAACTGGTCGGAGCGGATGCGCAGAGCGTGATCTTCTCGTCCGGCGGGACGGAGTCGAATGCCCAGGCGATCGCCAGCGCCCTGGCGGCCGGATATGAACGGCTGATAGTCTGTGCGTCGGAGCACCCGTGCGTGGCCGAGGCGGCGATGGCGTCGGGCAAGCCGGTCAAGGTCCTGCCGCTGGACAGCCGGGGCGTGGTCGATCTGGGTCGGCTGTCGGAACTGTTGCGCGGGCCCGGCAAGGCGGTGGTGGCGATCCATCATGCGAACAACGAAAGCGGCGTGATCCAGCCGATCCGCGAGGCCGCGACCCTGGTGCGCGAGGCGGGCGGCTGGCTGCACGTCGATGCGATCCAGTCGGCGGGCAAGATCCCGGTGACGATGGCGGCGCTGAAAGCCGACAGCCTGACGCTGTCGGCGCACAAGCTGGGCGGGCCGCAGGGTGTCGGGGCGCTGGTGCTGGGCGAAGGCCGGGCTGCGGTGCAGATCGTGCGCGGGGCGGGACAGGAACGGGGCCTGCGCGCCGGGACCGAGAACGTGCCGGGCATCCACGGATTCGGCGTCGCGGCCGATTGTGCTGCGCGTGACCTGCCGCTGGCCGAGGCGCACAAGGCCTGGCGCGACGCGGCGGAAGCGGCGGTCGAAGCGGCGGGGGCGACGATCATGGGCAAGGGTGCACCGAGGCTGCCCAACACCCTGTTCCTGTCGGTCGCCGACTGGGACAGCCCGCAGGCCCTGATCGTGCTGGACCTGGGCGGTGTCATGGTCTCGGCCGGCAGCGCCTGTTCGTCGGGCAAGACCAAGCCCAGCCGGACGATCGTGGCCATGGGCCGTATGGACCTAGCGACCGGGGGCGTGCGCGTCTCGGGGGGCTGGGGCTCCACGGAAGACGATTGGTCACGCTTCGCCGACGCCTGGACCAAGGCATACCAGACACACCGCGCGCGCCAGTCCGCCCGCGTGAAGGAAACCGCGTAAGACCATGGCCGCCGTTCAGGAAACCATCGACGCCGTCGCCGCGCTGGAGAAGTACGAGCACGGCTTCACCTCGGACATCGAGACCGAGTATGCGCCGCGCGGGCTAAACGCCGACATCGTCCGCTTCATCTCCGAGAAGAAGGGCGAGCCGGAGTGGATGCTGGAATGGCGCCTGGCCGCCTATGAACGCTGGCTGGCGATGGAGGAGCCGACCTGGGCCTCGGTGAAATACACGCCCGTCGATTACCAGGAGCTGTTCTACTACGCCGCGCCCAAGAAGAAGGACGGGCCCAAGTCGCTGGACGAGGTCGATCCGGAAATCCTGGAGATCTACAAGAAGCTGGGCATCCCGCTGGGCGAACAGGCGGTGCTGGCGGGCGTCGAGGGCGCGCCGCGATACGCTGTGGATGCGGTGTTCGACAGCGTCAGCGTGGTCACGACCTTCAAGGCCGAGCTGGCCAAGGTGGGCGTGATTTTCATGCCGATTTCCGAGGCCTTGCGCGAATATCCTGATCTGGTCCGGCAGTATCTGGGATCGGTCGTGCCGGTCTCGGACAACTATTTCGCGGCGCTGAACAGCGCGGTCTTCTCGGACGGATCCTTCGTCTACATCCCGCCGGGCGTGCGCTGCCCGATGGAGCTGTCGACCTATTTCCGCATCAATGCGTCCCAGACGGGCCAGTTCGAACGGACGCTGATCATAGCCGACAAGGGCAGCTACTGTTCCTACCTGGAGGGTTGCACGGCGCCGATGCGCGACGAAAACCAGCTTCATGCGGCGGTGGTCGAGCTGGTCGCCCTGGACGACGCCGAGATCAAATATTCGACGGTCCAGAACTGGTATCCGGGCGACGCGGAGGGCAAGGGCGGAATCTACAACTTCGTCACCAAGCGCGCCGACTGTCGGGGTGATCGGTCCAAGGTGTCATGGACCCAGGTCGAGACCGGATCGGCGGTGACCTGGAAATATCCATCGTGTGTGCTGAAGGGCGAGGAGAGCTCGGGCGAGTTCTATTCGATCGCCATCACCAACGGACATCAGCAGGCCGACACCGGCACCAAGATGATCCACCTGGGCAAGAATTCGAAGTCGCGGATCATCGCCAAGGCGGTCTCGGCCGGGAAGTCGGACTCGACCTATCGCGGCCTGGTCTCGGTACACCCGAAGGCGACGGGCGTGCGCAACTTCACCCAGTGCGACAGCCTTCTGATCGGCGGCGACTGCGGTAGCCACACCGTGCCCTATATCGAAGCGCGCAACGGCTCGGCCCAGCTGGAGCACGAGGCGACGACGACCCGCCTGTCCGACGACCAGCTGTTCTATGCCCAGCAGCGCGGCCTGTCGCAGGAAGAGGCCGTGGCCCTGCTGGTCAACGGCTTCGTCCGCGACGTCATGCAGAAGCTGCCGATGGAGTTCGCCGTCGAGGCACAGAAGCTGGTGGCGATCTCACTCGAGGGGAGCGTGGGGTGAGCTTCACCGAGGCATACCTTCGCGACGCTCATACGCACTGTGCGAACCATCGCTTCCAGCTGGAAGCGAGCACGGATTGCGGATGCTTCTACTGCCTGCAGGTCTATGGACCTGAGCAAATCGAAGACTGGCTAGAGGAGGCGACGGGTGATTTCGCTAACCAGCCAGATAGCTGGACCGCGTTTTGCCCGAAGTGCGCGATCGACTCTGTCATCGGCGACGCGTCGGGATTTCCCGTAAGCGAGCCTGCATTTCTAGATGCGATGCATGAATTCTGGTTCGAGAGGACCGTAACAATCGACGAAGTCGGGAACATCATTCCCGACGATAAGCCCAAATCAATGCTGGCCCGGATGCGCGGCTGGCTAACTCAGAAGACCGCTTGATGCTCGCCATCTCCAACCTCCAAGTCTCCGTCGGCGACAAGCCGATCCTGAAGGGGCTGACGCTCGACGTTCCGGCTTTCGAGGTGCACGCCGTCATCGGGCTGGAGCGTGGTATCATCGAGAACTCTGGTCTGATCTCAGTGTCGAGGACATTTTGATGGAAACGATTTCCGTTCCTTTTCGGGAAGACACCGCTGACCGCCTGAAGCGTGCGGCGGCCGAGATCGGGATGCCGGTCGGCGAATTCATCGCCTCGGCCGCCGAAGGGTTCATCATGGACAATGAAGTTCACCGTGGCGCGCCGTTGTCGGCGGATCAGGTCGCTCAGATCGAGGCGGGCTTGGCGGCGGAGCGCGAGGGGCGGATCGTATCGAACGAGGAAGCGAACGCCCGACTTGCGGCGCGTCGCGCGCCGTGAAGGATTTCGAATGGTCGGAGCCCGCGCTGACGGCCTTCTCTGATTTTCTGGACCATCTGGACGAACACAGCCTGGCGGCTGCGGATCGGGCGGAGGCGGAGATCAAGGCCACGCTTTGGCGACTGGCCGAGCATCCTCACCAAGGTCATCTGTCCCGCTGGCCTGGGCTTCTCGAATGGAGCGCAGCCGACTGGAAAAAGATCATCGTCTATCGCGAACGCCCGGGCGGCATTCGCATCATCGCCTTTTATGACGCTCGGCAGGATTTGAGCGTCGTCCACCCAACACCGAACGACTGAACCCAATGCTCTCCATCACCAACCTCCATGTCTCCATCGGCGACAAGCCGATCCTCAAGGGGCTGACACTCGACGTTCCGGCGGGCGAGGTGCACGCCATCATGGGGCCGAACGGGGCGGGGAAATCGACGCTCGGCTATGCCCTGTCGGGACGGCCCGGGTATGAGGCCGTGGAGGGGTCGGTCGACTGGCGAGGCGAGAGCCTGCTCGACCTCGACCCGGCGGCGCGGGCGGCCAGGGGCGTGTTCCTGTCGTTCCAGTATCCGATCGAGATCCCCGGCGTGCCGGCCCTGACGTTCGTGCGCACGGCGCTGAACGCCCAGAAGCGGGCGCGGGGGGAGGAGGAGGTCTCGGCGCCGGCCTTCCTGAAACAGGTCAAGGCTGCGTCGGCGGCGCTGAAGATGGACTTCGAGATGCTGAAGCGGCCGCTGAACGTCGGCTTCTCCGGCGGCGAGAAGAAGCGGATGGAGATCCTGCAGATGGCCCTGCTGGAGCCCTCGCTGCTGATCCTGGACGAGACGGATTCCGGCCTCGACATCGACGCCCTGCGGATCGTGTCCGAGGGGGTGAACGCGCTGCGTCGTTCCGACCGCGCCATGCTGGTCATCACTCACTATCAGCGGCTGTTGGACTACATCAAACCCGACCGGGTCCATGTGCTGGCCGCCGGACGGATCGTGGTCTCGGGCGGGCCAGAGCTGGCGCTGCAGCTGGAGGCGGAAGGGTACGACAAATACCTGCCGCCCCTTGCACCAGAGAGGGCGGCGTGACCGCCGTCGATCTGCGCGATCCCTCGACCTTCCCGTCGCGGCGGGTCGAGGCGTGGAAATACACCGACCTGGCCCGCGTCCTGCGCGAGGCGCCACCGCCGTCGCCCACGACGGCGGTCGGTCCCCCCGGGCCGTTTTATGGACTGGAGGGCGACGCGATCGTGTTCGCCAACGGTCGGCCGGTGGGGGTCACGGACTTCATCGCCTTCGGCGAGCAGACGCTGCGGCTGCGGTTTATCTCGAACGCGACGGGGACGGGGCATGAGGCCTCGGCCCGTATCGTCGCCAGGCCCGGCGCGAAGCTGCTGCTGCTGGAGACGCACGAGGGGTCGGGCTCGGCCTATGTAGCGCAAAACCGTCTGGACATCGATGTGGCGGGCGCGGCCGAGGTCACGCGCGTCGTCCTGATCGACGAGCCGCAGGACGCCATCTCCCTGACCGAGATCGATGTACGCGTCGCCCCCGGCGGCGTCTATCGCCAGACGACCATCACCGGCGGTGCCAAGCTGCAGCGTCAGGAGACGCGACTGGTCCATGGCGGGGAGGGGGCGGCGGTCTGGATCGACGGTCTGTATGCTCTTTCCGGCGAGCGCCACGCAGACCTGACCAGCGTCGTGCGTCACGGCGGCCTGAACGGCGTCACATCCCAGCTGACCAAGGGCGTGGTGCGCGACACGGCGCGGGGCGTGTTCCAGGGCAAGATCGTCGTTGAGCGCGGCGCGGACGGCACCGATGCGCGGATGGGACATCACGCCCTGATCCTGGGTGAGCGGGCCGAGGTGGACGCCAAGCCGGAGCTGGAAATCTATGCCGACGACGTGCAGTGCGCGCACGGCAACACGGTCGGCAATCTGGACGAAAGCGCCCTGTTCTATATGCAACAGCGCGGCATTCCGGCGGACGAGGCGCGGGCCCTGCTGACCCAGGCCTTCCTGTTCGAGGTCGTCGACCGCATCGCTCACGAGGGCGCGAGAGAGGTGGTGAGGGCATGGCTGACGGCTCGACTCTGACCCGCTTCGATCCCTATGCCGCGCGGGCGCAGTTCCCGATCCTGTCGCGGACGGTGAACGGAAAGCCGCTGGTCTATCTGGACTCGGCCGCCTCGGCGCAGAAGCCGCGCGCGGTGATCGACGCGATGACGGCGGCGATGGAGGGCAGCTATTCCAACGTCCACCGCGGCCTGCACACCCTGGCCAACGAGACGACCGAGGCGTTCGAACAGGCGCGCGAGACCGTCGCCCGGTTTTTGAACTCAGAAAGCCCCGACCAGATCGTCTGGACCAAGGGCGGCACCGAGGCCTTCAACCTGATCGCGGCCGGACTGGCGCAGAGCCTGAAGCCCGGCGACGAGATCGTCACGACCCAGATGGAGCACCACGCCAACATCGTGCCGTGGTCGATGCTGAGGGACCGTCAGGGCGTCGTGCTCAAATGGGCACCGGTGCTGGACGACGGGTCGCTGGACATGGCGGGCCTCGCCGACCTGATCGGGCCGAGGACCAGGCTGGTCGCGGTGACCCATATGTCGAACGTGCTGGGCACGGTGAATGACGTCCGAGGCGTCGCCGATCTGGCGCATGCGGCGGGCGCCTTGGTGCTGGTCGACGGGTGTCAGGGGGCGGTGCATTGCGCACCCGACGTCCAGGCGCTGAACTGCGATTTCTACGTCTTCACGGGCCACAAGCTGTACGGCCCGACCGGGATCGGCGGGCTGTACGGCAAGCGCGCCGCGCTGGAGGCCCTGCCGCCGTATCAGGGCGGGGGCGAGATGATCGCGACGGTCACGCAGGAAGCCGTGACCTATGCCGGCATCCCTCACCGGTTCGAGGCGGGGACGCCGCCGATCCTGGAGGCGATCGGCCTGGGCACCGCGCTGGACTGGTTCATGGCCTTCGACCGTCAGGCCGTCGCGGCGCATGAGCGGGCGCTTTACGACCACGTCGTGGCGCGTTTGTCGGGGCTGAACTGGCTGCGGGTCATCGGCGAGGCACCGGGCAAGGGCGCGATCCTGACCTTCACGGTCGAGGGCGCGCATGCCCATGACGTGGCGCAGATTCTGGACCGGTATGGCGTCGCCGTGCGGGCGGGCCTGCATTGCGCCGAGCCCCTGTCGAAACGATTTGGGATCACATCGAGCGCGCGAGCCAGCTTCGCCCTATATAACACCGTGGAAGATGCGGATGCCTTCGTGGACGCGCTGATCAAGGCGCGGGAGTTCTTTGTGTGAGCGAGATGGAAGACACGGCGATCAGCAAGAGCGAGACCTTCGCGGAGACGTGGGGCGAGCCGCAGAAGGCTGCGATCCCGCAGGCCGAACTGGACAAGCTGACCGAGGATCTGATCGCGGCGCTGAAGACCGTGTTCGACCCGGAGATCCCGGTCGACGTCTATGAGCTGGGCCTGATCTACAAGGTCGATCTCTCGGACGACAAGGATGTGCTGATCGACATGACCCTGACGGCACCCGGCTGTCCGGTGGCCGGTGAGATGCCCGGCTGGATCGAGGATGCTGTGATGAAGGTCGAGGGCATCAAATCGGCGCGCGCCAACCTGGTCTTCGAACCGCCGTGGGATCCCTCCAAGATGAGCGACGAGGCGAAGCTCGCCTTGAACATGTTCTGATGACCGACTTGCAGACCACAGCCCGTCCCCGGCGCCCGCGTCCCAAGGCCGTGACCCTGACCGATGCCGCCGCAGAGCGCGTGCGCGAGATCATGGCCAACGCGGAAAAGGCCTACGTCGCCCTGCGCGTCGGGGTGAAGAACGGCGGCTGCGCGGGGCAGGAATACACCTTCGCCTACGCCGAGGAGATCGGCGCGCTGGACGAGGTGGTGGAGGACAAGGGCGTCACCATCCTGATCGACCCCAAGGCCATCCTGTTCCTGATCGGGTCCGAGGTGGACTACGAGACATCGAAACTGTCGTCCAAGTTCGTGTTCCGCAATCCGAACCAGACCGACGCCTGCGGCTGTGGCGAGAGCGTCACCATCATCCCCGCAAAGGCGTTCGAGACCGACTGAATGATCCGGCTGGAAGGGGTCACCAAGCGCTATCGCAGCGCGGCGGGCGAACGCGTGGCGCTGGACGCCGTCGACCTGACGGTCGAGCGGGGTCAGGTGTTCGGCGTGGTCGGACGCTCGGGCGCGGGCAAGTCGACCCTGATCCGCACCATCAACCGGCTGGAGACGCCCGACGCGGGCAAGGTCTTCGTCGGCGATCAGGAGATCACGGCGCTGAAGCCGGAGGCCCTGCGCGCGGCGCGGCGGCGCATCAGCATGATCTTCCAGCACTTCAACCTGCTGAACGCCAAGACGATCGCCCAGAACGTCGCCTTTCCGCTGCGGCTCGAGGGCCGGCCGGAGGCGGAGATCGAACGGCGCGTGGCGCAGCTGCTGGAGCAGCTCGGCCTGTCGGAGCACGCCAGCAAGCATCCGGCCCAGCTGTCGGGCGGGCAGAAGCAGAGGGTCGGCATCGCCCGGGCCCTGGCCTGCAGTCCCGAGGTCCTGCTGTGCGACGAGGCGACCAGCGCCCTGGACCCCGAGACGACGGACGAGATTCTTGGCCTGCTGGACGGGCTGAACCGCGACCTGGGTCTGACGATCGTGCTGATCACCCACCAGATGGAGGTGGTCCGTCGCGTCTGCGACCGGGTGGCCGTGCTGAAGGACGGCCGTCTGGTGGAGGAGGGGGCCACGGCCGATGTCTTCCTGCACCCCAAATCGCCGGTGACCCGCGCCATGCTGGCCGAAGGCGAGGGCGGCGAGACCTTCGACGCCTCGATCGTGCCGGCGGGCGGGCGGCTGGCGAAGCTGACCTTCCGGGGCGGGTCGACCTATGAGCCGGAACTGAGCCGCGTGGCCCGGTCGGCCGGCGTGGACTATTCCATCCTGTCCGGCCGCATCAGCCGCATCCGGGGCGAGCCCTATGGCCAGATGGTCGTGGCCTTCACCGGCGGAGACGCCGATGCGGCCGTCGGCCAGCTGGCGGCGCGCGGCGTCGTCGTGGAGGCGCTCTAGATGGATTTCTTCGCCAACGTCGACTGGCCCGAGATCCTGCGGGCGACCCGCGACACCCTGCTGATGCTGGGCGGGTCGATGGCGCTGACGGTCGTGTTCGGCATCCCCCTGGGGGTGCTGCTCTATCTGTCCGACAGAGGGCGGCTGGCGGCCAATCCGGTGCTGAACGGCGTGCTGTCGCTGGTGGTGAACATCCTGCGGTCGGTGCCCTTCATCATCCTGCTGATCGTCATGCTGCCGGTGACGGTGCTGCTGGTCGGGACGTCGCTGGGCGTCGCGGGGGCCATCCCGCCGCTGGTCGTCGGGGCCGCGCCTTTCTATGCGCGTCTGGTCGAGACGGCGCTGCGCGAGGTGGACAAGGGCGTGGTCGAGGCGACCCAGGCCATGGGCGGCTCGACATATCAGATCGTCACCCGCGCCCTGTTGCCCGAGGCCATGCCGGGGATCATCGCCGGGGCCACGGTCACGGCGATCGCTCTGGTCAGCTATACGGCCATGGCGGGCGTGGTCGGGGCCGGGGGGCTGGGTGACCTGGCGATCCGGTTCGGCTATCAACGGTTCCAGACCGACGTCATGGTGGTGACCGTAGTCCTTCTGCTGGTGCTGGTGCAGATTCTTCAGATGCTCGGCGATCGTCTGGTCGCTAGGGTGTCTCACCGCTGATTGAGAGACATTCCATGCTTCGACGCACCTTGATCCTGGCCGCCGCTGCGCTGGCGCTTGCCGCCTGTGGGCCGGGCGCCGAGAAGGCGGCAGACGGGTCCGCGCCGCTGATCGTCGGCGCGACCGCCGTGCCGCACGCAGAGATCCTGGAGTTCCTGGAGCCGACGCTGGCCGCCGAGGGCTTCCCGATCGAGATCAAGGTGTTCAACGACTACGTTCAGCCCAACACCCAACTGGCCGAGAAGCGGATCGACGCCAACTATTTCCAGACCAAGCCCTATCTGGACGAGTTCAACGCGGCGCGTGGCGCGAACCTGATCACGATAGCGGGGGTGCACGTCGAGCCGCTGGGGGCCTATTCGAGGAAGCACGAGACGCTGGCGGACCTGCCCAACGGCGCGGACGTGGCGCTGCCGAACGATGCGTCGAACACAGGGCGGTCGTTGTTGCTGCTGCAGTCGGCCGGTCTGATCACGTTGCGGGACCGAACGAACCCGCTGCAGACCGTTCGTGACATCGTCGGCAACCCGAGGAACCTGACGTTCCGTGAGATCGAGGCGGCGATCCTGCCGCGCGTGCTGGATCAGGTCGATCTGGCGGTGATCAACACCAACTATGCGCTGGACGCCGGGCTGAAGCCGAAGACGGATGCCCTGGCGCTGGAGGGCGGGGACAGCCCCTATGTGAACTACCTCGTCGCGCGCCCCGACAACCAGAACGATCCGCGCATCCAGGCCCTGGCGCGGGCGCTGCGCAGCCAGGCGGTGAAGGACTTCATCGCCCAGAAGTATGACGGCGCCGTCGTCCCGGCCGCCTGATGGCCTATGATCCGGACTTCGGCGACTGGGTGCGCGAGCATTTCGCGGCGCTGGGCCCGATCGAGATCAAGCGGATGTTCGGTGGAGCGGGTGTCTATGCCAACGGGCTGATGTTCGCCTTGCTGGACGACGGCGTCATCTGGCTGAAGGCGGATGAGACCGGGGCGCAGGCTCTGGTCGAGGCGGGCTCGCGTCAGTTCACCTATCCGACCAAGGACGGGCAGACGATGACCATGGGCTACTGGTCCCTTCCGGACAGGGCGATGGACGACGCCGACGAGGCGGTGACCTGGGCCCGACAGTCGATCGACACGGCCGAGCGCAAGGCGGCATCCAAGCGCCCGCGCAAACCGAAAGCCTAGGTTTCTGCCAAGGCCCGGGCCTGTTTGGCGACCTCGTCGGGCGTCAGAACCCGCACATTCGGGATGACCGGCCCGCCGCGCGCCCGTGCGATGAGTTCGGCGGTGCGTGTTTCGACAGCGGCTTCCAGACGCTCGAGGAATTCCGCCTTGCCCAGGCCGGTCGGGATCGGATCCAGGAACTCCAGCGTGGCGGTGCCGGGGTGCTTTTCGTACGCCTCCTGCGGCCAGAACAGGCCCAGGTTTGACGCCAGCGGGACGACCGGCATGTCGAAGTCACGGTACATGTGCCAGACGCCGGAGCGATAGCGGAACTTCTCGCCCGTTCTGGCCAGATTGCCCTCCGGATAGATCAGGATCTTGCGACCCTCGGCGTGGGCCGTGGCTCCGCTCTGCTTCAGCGAATCACGGGCTTCTCGGCCGCCGCAGTTGTTGACGACGATGGCCCCCAGCTTCTTCAGCATCGTGCCGAGCAGGGGGAACTTCTCGAGGTGGTCACCGGTGACGAAGGCCAGGTCGTCGAACTGGTCATAGGTGGCGAAGCCGTCGCCCCAACTCTGGTGCTTGGAGGCGATGATGAAGGCTCCGGTCGGCAGGCGTTCCTTGCCCCGGACCTCGATATGGATGCCGGCCAATACGCGCATGGCCTGGACCATCCGGCGGACATATCGGCGGATGACGAAGGCGGTCGCCTCTCGGCCCGGGGTCAGGGCGGCGAAGGCCGCGCTCAGGCCGTAGACGATCGACAGGAGCCAATAGGCGATGTTGAAGGCGAGACTGCGCATGAGATGAGCCTAGCCCATTTTCGACGACAAATCGGTCGTCAGGCCGCTTCGTCCAGGCGTTCGCCGTTGGTGACCTTGTTCCGGCCGGTCCGCTTGGAGGCGTAGAGAGCTTCGTCGGCGCGGTCGAGCAGAGCGGTACCGGTCTCTCCGGGGCGGCGCTGGGCCAGGCCGGCGGAGATGGTCACGGCGCCCAGTTCATCGTTGGTGGAGCGGCGGCGCAGGGCGCGGGTGCCGATCTCCTCGCGGATCTGGTTCAGGGCCACCTCGACGATCGGCGCGCTCTCGGACGGGAAGATGATGGCGAACTCTTCGCCGCCATAGCGGGCCGCGACGCGGGGCGACTTGGAGATGCGGCCGATCACGCTGGCGACGTAGCGCAGGACCTGATCGCCGGTCTGGTGGCCCCAAGTGTCGTTGAACCGCTTGAAATGGTCAATGTCGAGGACGGCCAGCGTCATCGGCTGACGCTTTTTGTCAGCCTCGTCGCAGGCCCGCAGAAGCTCTTCGTCGAAGGCCTTGCGGTTCGCCAGATTGGTCAGGGCGTCGGTCATGGCGTCGCGGCGGACCTGTTCCAGGTGTTCGCGCAGCCGGGCGACTTCCTTGGTCGAGGTTTCGAGGCGTTTCTCGAGCGTGGCGTTCTCGGCCTGGACCTGTGTGGTGGCCTTGGTCAGTTTGGAAACGACGCCGAGGAGAGCGGTCGGCTCGGCCGAACTTTCAAGATGGGCGGAGGCACCGGCCAGGGTCTGGCCGTAGGCGGCCTGGGATTTCTGGGCCTTGGCGATGGCCTCGGAGACGGTCGACAGTTCGCGGTTCAGCACGGCACCGGCGTCGCGGATTTCCTCCGACAGACGGCCGCGCGGCAGGTATTCGGCCGCCAGCATCTCGGCTGTGCCCTCAGTGAAGGCGGTGCCGTCGCCGAGCAGGCGGGTCATCTCTTGACCCAGCGCCCCGTCGGGGTCGCCGATCCAGTGGATCCACAGCTCGAAGTTCAGCGGGGTGGGCCAGACGCCGACACGTTCCATCTCGTCCACGGCACGGCGAGCCAAAGCGAAAGCTTCGGGACCGCGCAACGTGGTCTGGACCTGTGTCGACATTCGAGGCTTCCCGCACCGCGCCCTTAGGACTGACGCGTCTATGTCCGAGAGCCTAGTCGTCGATCCGTAACGGCGGGTTAAACCGGGCGCAAAAACACGTAGTCGGGACGAGAGTTCAACCCTTGAGGGTGACGGGCCGGCGCAGGAATGCGGGCACGTCGCCCCCGAAGCCGGCACCCTCGCGGGCCGGTGCCGGGTCGTGGTCGGCGCGGCCGCCGGGGCGACGATCGGCCTGACGCAGGCGCGGTTCCGAGGTCGGCTGGCGGACTTCTGGCGGGGATTCGGAGACGACCACCACGGGCGCGACGACCTCGACCGGCTCGATCACCGGAGTGGGTGCCGTGGCCTTGCTGGAGCGGCGACTGCGGCTGCGGCGGACCGGGGCCTCGTCCGAGGCCACGGGCTTTTCGACGGCGACCAAGGGGGCGACCGCCTGTTCGATCGGGGCTTCGACGCTCTTGGCCGAGTTGTCGGAGCGGGCCTTGCCGCGCGCCGGGCGGGCATCGGATTTTGGCTCGCCGCGACGGGACGAGCCGCCACCCAGGTTCGACCAATCGAGGTCGAGCACCAGTTCCTCGGGGCTCATCTTGATGAGCTTCATCACCTTGTCCAGCGACTTGTCGTCGGCCGGCGTCACGATCATGAAGGCCTGACCCAGCTTGCCCGCGCGTCCGGTGCGGCCGATGCGGTGGACGTAATCATCGGCGTGATGGGAAACGTCGTAGTTGAAGACGTGGCTGACGTCGGGAATGTCCAGACCGCGCGCGGCGACATCGGACGCCACCAGAATCTTCAGCGCGCCCGAGCGGAAGTCGGCGAGCGTCTTGGTGCGCAGCGACTGATCCAGGTCGCCGTGGATCGGCGCGGCGTCGAAACCGTGCTGCTTCAGCGACTTGGCGACGACATCGACTTCGGATTTCCGGTTGCAGAAGACGATGCCGTTGCGGACGTCCGCGCGGGCCATCAGCTCGCGCAAGGCGGCGCGCTTGGCCTTGGGATCGCTGGAGGGGATGCGGACCAGATACTGGGTGATGGTTTCCGCCGTCATGGCCGGACGCGAGGCCTCGATCCGGGTGGGATCCTTCAGGAAGGCCTGGGTCAGACGGGTGATCTCCGGCGGCATGGTGGCCGAGAAGAACAGGGTCTGGCGCTTGGGCGGGGTCAGTTTGAAGATGCGCTCGATGTCGGGGATGAACCCCATGTCGAGCATCCGGTCGGCCTCGTCGACGACCATCAGCTCCACGCCCGTCAGCAGCATCTTGCCACGCTCGAACAGGTCCAGCAGACGGCCGGGCGTGGCGATCAGGACATCGACGCCCTTGTTCAGGGCCGCGACCTGGTCGCCCATGGAGACGCCGCCGATCAGAAGCACCCAACTGAGCTTGGTGCCCTTGGCGTATTTCTCGAACGACATGGCGACCTGGTCGGCCAGTTCGCGGGTCGGGGCCAGGACGAGGGCGCGGGGCATGCGGGCCCGGGCGCGGCCCTTGGACAGGCGTTCGATCAGGGGGAGGGTGAAGGCGGCGGTCTTGCCGGTGCCGGTCTGGGCGATGCCGAGCACGTCACGGCCGGCGAGGGCCACGGGAATGGCCTGGGCCTGAATGGGGGTGGCGGTCGTGTAGCCGGTATCGATAACCGCTTGCAGGGTCGTGGGCGAAAGGCCCAGGGCGGAGAATTCTGTCATGTATCCTTGGACGGAGCCCGGCGCGATCGCGCGCCGGTGGGAAAGCAGGAGCCACCCGATCGATGGGGCGGCGGGGAATGTCGCGGAACCGCCCTGTCTCTGGGCGAGCGGGCGGCGCGATTCGCCAAATCCTGTCCCGAACGTGGGCCGCATATAGAAGCCCCCACGCCAGAGTCAAGTATTCGCCGATCGGCGGTCGCGCTCGGTCCATGCTGCGAGGGCCTTGGATTTGGATAAACTTTAGTTAAGATTTCGGCCGGGGACAGGATGCCGGAAGGGGTTCAGGCATGAGGAAGACCATCATCGCGCTGGCGGCCGCCTGCGCCGTGGCGACACCGGTGACGGCCTCGGCCGAGATCGCCGACATGTTCGAGAATACCCTGGTGTCGCGATATCCGGACGGTGGCTGGGTGCGGCACTGGTTCAATCGCGACGGGACCTATTCGGCGCAGTTCTCCGACGGTCGCCGTTTGTCTGCGTCCTGGCGGATCGAGGGCCAGCGGGTCTGCCTGAACGGCATTCGACCGGCCTTCATGATGATCTCGCGCTATTGTTCGCCGGTCGTCGAGGCCCGCGTGGGACAGACCTGGGTCGCCCGCGATCCGCTTGGCCGGCGCGTCCAGAACGAGTTGTCGCCGGGGCGCTAGACGTCCAGGTCCGCGACCGCGAACTGGGCGTTGTCCTGGATGAAGCGGAAGCGGGCGTCGGCCTTCTTGCCCATCAGGCGCTCGACCAGGTCTTCGATGTCGTCCTCTGATTCAGGCAGGGTGACCCGGGCCAGGGTGCGCTTCTTCGGGTCCATGGTGGTCTCCTTGAGCTGGGAGGCCATCATTT
Source organism: Brevundimonas sp. P2_A6 (assembly GCF_056404975.1). NCBI lineage: Bacteria > Pseudomonadati > Pseudomonadota > Alphaproteobacteria > Caulobacterales > Caulobacteraceae > Brevundimonas > Brevundimonas sp. P2_A6. The sequence continues at coordinate 940,962 of NZ_JBFUCZ010000001.1, forward strand.
CGCCCAGGCCTTTGAACCGGCCCAGTTCGACCTTCTTGCCCTTGAAGACGGTGGCCATCAGCTCCTCGCGGTGCGCCTCGTCGCGGGCGTATTCGGACAGGGGACCGGCGGACAGGCGATAGAGCGGGGGCAGGGCCATGAACAGGCGGCCCTGTCTGATGACCTCCGGCATGGAGCGATAGAAGAAGGTGATCAGCAGAGCCGCGATATGGGCCCCGTCGACGTCGGCGTCGGTCATGATGACGACGCGCTCATAGCGCAGCTGGTCGATGTCGAAGCGCGGTCCCGTCGTGACACCCAAGGCGAGGGTCAGGTCTGAAAGCTCTATATTCGCACGCAATTTGTCGGCCGTGGCATTGGCGACGTTCAGGATCTTGCCGCGCAGGGGCAGGATGGCCTGGGTCGTGCGGTCACGCGCCTGTTTGGCCGAGCCACCGGCGGAATCTCCTTCGACGATGAACAGCTCGGTGCCATTGGCGGACTGGCGGCTGCAGTCTGAGAGTTTCCCGGGCAGACGCAGCTTGCGCGTGGCCTGGGCGCGCTGCACCTCCTTGTCCTTCCTGCGACGCAGGCGGTCCTCGGCCCGTTCGATGATGAAGCCCAAGAGGACATTGGCCTGTTTGGGATTTTCGGTCAGCCAGTGGTCGAGAGGGTCGCGCAGCAGGGCCTCGACCAGGCGCTGACCCTCGCTGGAGGACAGGCGGTCCTTGGTCTGGCCCTGGAATTCGGGATTACGGATGAAGACCGAGATCATCGCTCCGGCGTTGGCGATGACGTCCTCGGCCGTGATCTGGCCCGCGCGTTTCTCATTGGTCAGTTCGCCGTAGGCCTTCAGCCCCTTGACCAGGGCGGCGCGGAAGCCGGCCTCGTGCGTGCCGCCGTCGGGCGTCGAGACGGTGTTGCAGTAGGACTGGACGAAGCCGTCTGCCTCTCCGAACCCGATCGGAGACCAGGCCACGGCCCACTCGACCGCCCCGGCCTCGCCCTTGCGTTCGACGCGGCCGCTGAAAGTCGGGGTGACGGTCTCGAGCTCGCCGATGCGCTCGGCGAGCGCGTCGGCCAGGCCGTTGGGGAAATGGAAGGTGGCGGCATCCGGCGTCGCGTCGGTGATGCGGTCGGGCGCGCAGGTCCATTTGATCTCGACGCCACGGAACAGATACGCCTTGGACCGGGCCATTCGGAACAGGCGGGCGGGCTTGAAGGCCGCGCCGACGCCGAAGATCTCCTCATCCGGATGGAAGCGGATCAGGGTGCCCTTCTTCTTCGACGGCTGGACCTGTTCGATGGGCCCGAGGGGCAGGCCCCGGCTGAAGGACTGCTTCCATTCGAAACCGTCGCGCCACACCGTGACGTCCAGACGGTCGCTGAGCGCATTGACGACGCTGACGCCCACGCCATGCAAACCGCCAGAGGTTTCATAGGCTTTGCCCGAAAACTTGCCGCCGGAATGGAGGACGGTCATGACCACCTCCAGCGCCGACTTGCCCGGATGCTTGGGGTGGGGATCGACGGGGATGCCGCGCCCGTCGTCCTTGACCGACAGGAAGCCGTCCGCGTCGAGGTCGACGGTGATCAGTTTCGCATGGCGGGCCACCGCCTCGTCCATGGCGTTGTCGAGGACTTCGGCGAACAGGTGGTGCAGGGCGCGTTCGTCGGTGCCGCCGATATACATGCCCGGGCGTTTTCGGACGGGCTCAAGGCCCTCGAGCACCTCGATGGACGAGGCGGAGTAGGAGCCGGGGGCGGGTGGGGCCGAAGGCGCAGCGGCGGGCGCGGCGGCCTGCGGCTTCAGGGCCGGTTCGGGCGCGGGTGCGGGCTTGGGGGCCTCGGGGATGTCATCGAACAGGGACGGCGCGTTGGCGGGCATGGCTGGAGTGTGCGGCGATTCGGGGAGCCGTCTGGTAGGCCTCGCGCGGGGCGCGGGCAAGCGGGACGCGGGCCGTGTCGGGAGCGAAACAGGTGGCGCGGGCGACGATGGCCAGCATCAGCACCCAGGGCAGGTTGGCGTGGCTGAGCAGCACGCTTTCCGACAGGCTGAGCAGCAGAAAGGCCAGGAAGTAGCCCAGCGCCCACCAGCCCTCCTTCGGTCCATCGGTCATGACGCGGAAGACGGAACCGACGAAGCCGATGGCGACGACGATGCCAACGGTGATCGCGCCGGGCCAGCCCAACTGGACCAGCAGGTCGATCCAACCGTTGTGGGCCGACGGCACGGGCCAGCCGGTCTCCTCGCGCACATACATCGCGGGCACGGATTCGCGGCCCCAGAAGGCCTGGTACCCATAGCCGGTCCAGGGATGGACCGAGACCTTGTGCATCAGGCTGACCCAGATGTCGGTGCGGCCGGTCAGGGATGGATCCTTGCCCAGCGCCTTCAGCACCACGGCGGGCTCGGTGATGAAGACATAGGTGCCTGTGGCGATCAGGACGACGCCGACCCAGATGGCCACAACCGAGAAGGCCGCGCCGCCGCGCCGCATGGCCCACAGCCCCGCGATCAGGCCGACGGCCAGCAGCAGGCACAGCAGGGAGGTCTTGGACTGGGTGGCCAGGACCAGCAGGGTGGTCACCATCAGGGCGATGAAGGGCATCAGCCGGTGGCGGGTCTGTTCCGACGCCAGGCAGGCGGCGCTGGCGGCCGCGCCCGCGACCATGATGCCGCCCATCTGGTTTTTCTCGTACCACAGGCCGCGCCACAGGCCGTCGTTGTCGCCGTGGTGCACGCCGATGGCCGGGAAGGCGAAGACGAAGACCAGACTGCCGATGCCCAGGATCAGCCCCATCCACATCAGGAGGCGCGGCAGGTGCACGCCCCGGAACACGACGCCCAGATAGACGGCGAAGACGGAGGCCATGCCCATGGCCAGGACCCGCCGCGACGTCGTCTCCGCATCGATCGACCAGTATTTCGAGGCATAGGCGTGGAGCACCAGGCCCAGAACCATCAAGAGGGCGGGCCAGGCGCGGATCACCTTGTCCGCGCGCATCGCCACCAGCCCGATGATGACCGCATAGACCGGCAGCCAGATCAGCCGCAGGATCGGCGTCTCCGCCTGGGTCGGCGCGAACACTGGCCCGACGAAGGCTCCCGTCAGCATGACCACCACGAACATCGCCGCCGCCCGCTCCCACAGGGGCGGGGCGGGGTCGGGGAGCGCGGCGGTGGCGAGGGCGGGTTGCACGACGCGAGAATGGCTTCGCAGTCGTTAACGAAGCGGAACCTCTCAGTCGTCCGAGCGGTCCTGAGCACCGTGATAGATGCGGGTGACGAAGATGACTGTTGGATGGCGTTCGTATTCGATGACGTAACCGTAAAGGCCGAACCGAACGGCTTTCTCCCGATACGCGATGCCGACCGACGGACTGGAGTCGGGAAATTCGCTCAGCAGATCGAGGGCCTCTATGATGGCTTTTGCGGCCCGCCGACCGGCCGCCGGAGAGCGCGCATTGAGCCAGTCGATCTGGGCGGCAAAGTCACGCTGCGCCAGTGGCGTCAGCTTGACCCTCATTCGGGACCGAACGTCTTTTCGATTAGGGCCAGAAATTCAGGCCGGACGTCTTCCCAGTCGCGGGCCCCTTCGAGGTCCGATGGCGATGCCCGGTCTGTCCTCGGATCGCCGTTGGTCCAGGTGAAGTCGTCGTAGTCGAAGAGCTGATCGCTGAGCAGGGTGATTGCCAGGTCCTCAGGCGAAACGCCTAGCGCCTTTGCCTTCTCGGCCAGCTTGGCCGAGGCGTAGTCGTCGAGCGTGAGCTTTAGAGCGCCGTCGGCCATTTGCTGAAGATATCGCTATTCAGACTGACTGGGAAGTTGCGTGCCCTCCGCTTGGGGAACGAACTCTAGCCGCCCTCTAGGCGGTCGATTGGCAGCCGATTGGGCGATCCGCACGATGTCAGCTTTGGCATCCACGATGCAATCGTCTTGAACCCAGATGTCGATGTTCGCCCTTCTGCGCTCAGCATCTCTCGGGCAAGCGGCGTCAAGGACGTCGAACGGCGCGGCGGAATCGTCGCCAATGCGGCGAAGCAGGATGTAGCGGCTTCCTCCTGCCACGCCGATCTGGAGTGCCCACAGTTCTATCTCATCCGGTGCGGAATGCGGCTCCGTCAATCGAGCAAGCCAGGCGTAACTCTCGAACGCCTCGCCCGCCGCCGCCTCGTCATCTGCTCGTCCATAAAGGAGGGCGCAGTGGAAGACCCCGTAGTTGCTGAGCCGCCAGTACTCAGGCCAGTCTTGTTTATCCGTCTCGATATAGCGCCAGACGCCGACATTGATGGCGTGCACACAGCCGAAGCTCTGGTCGTCCACGAAACCTTGTGGGTACAGGGACGAAGATGCGTTGTCGTAGGTCCAGAGTGCGCTGTCGGACCGGATGGTCTGGGCATGGACCACGGAAGCTAAGCAAACCGACCCGGCTGCCAGCAGCGCGATGAGCGGCCGGTTCACTCCGCCTTCTCCACGAAAGTATCGATCACCTTCTTCTCGCCGGCCTTCTCGAACTCGACCGTCAGCTTGTTGCCCTCGATGACGCGCACGCTGCCATAGCCGAACTTCTGGTGGAAGACGCGGTCGCCCTTGAGGAAGCCGCCGCCGGATTTGGGGTCGGCGGTAGCGATCAGGCGGCCTTCGCCTTCGATGACGGCGTTGCGGGCGGGGCGGGTGCCGGGGGTTTGGCCGGCGGTGAAGGCCTTGGCACGTTGCCAGCCGGGGGAGGTGTAGCCGGCGCCGAACACCGGCGTTTCGTCCCAGCGGGACTTGGCCTCCTTCATGCCGGCGGAGGCGCCATAGTAGCCGGTGTCGCTTTCGGCCTCGACGTGGGCGATGGGCAGTTCGTCGACGAAGCGGCTGGGCAGCTGGCTCGTCCAGCGACCATAGACGAGGCGGTTGGCGGCGAAGGAGATGCGCGCGTCCTGCTTGGCGCGGGTGACGCCGACGTAGGCGAGGCGGCGTTCTTCCTCCAGGCCCTTTTCACCCTTCTCGTCGATGCTGCGCTGTGAGGGGAAGACACCTTCCTCCCAGCCGGGCAGGAAGACGAGCGGGAACTCCAGCCCCTTGGCCCCGTGCAAGGTCATGATCTGCACCGCGTCCGACGACGGGCCGCGATCAAGATCCATGACCAGGGAGACGTGTTCAAGGTAGGCACCCAGCGTCTCGAACGACTGCATCGCCTGGGTCAGTTCCTTGAGGTTGTCGAGGCGGGTCGCGCCGGTGACGCGGTCGGCCTTCTGCATGTCGGTGTAGCCGCTCTCCTCCAAGACGGTTTCGGTCAGCAGCCAGTGGCGGGTGTCGGCGGCCAGGGCACGCCAGCGGTCGAGGTCGCGCACGAAGGTCGACAGGGCCGTGCGGGTGCGGGCCTGAAGTTCATCAGAGGTGATCAGGTCGCGCACGGCGGTCATGGCCGAGACCCCGTTGTGGCGGGCGATCTGCAGGATCTTCTGGACCGAGGTGTCGCCGATGCCGCGCTTGGGCACGTTGACGATCCGCTCGAAGGCCAGGTCGTCGTCCTCCGACTGGATCAGGCGCAGATAGGCGTGGGCGTCGCGGATCTCGGCGCGTTCGAAAAACCGGGGCCCGCCGATGACCGTGTAGGGGATGGCCAGCAGGACGAACCGCTCTTCGAAGGCGCGCATCTGAAATGAGGCGCGAACAAGAACGGCCATGTCTTTGTATTTCATGCCGTCTCGTTTCGCCGTCTCGATCTCGTCGGCGATCAGGCGGCTTTCGGCCTCGCCGTCCCAGACGCCGCGCACGCGGACCTTGTCGCCGGTCTGGTCCTCGGTCCACAGGGTCTTGCCCAGGCGGTCGCGATTGGCGGCGATCAGGCCCGACGCGGCCCCCAGGATGTGGCTGGTCGAACGATAGTTGCGCTCCAGCTTGACGATCTTGGCCCCGGGGAAGTCCTTTTCGAAGCGCAGGATGTTGTCCACCTCGGCACCCCGCCAGCCGTAGATCGACTGATCGTCATCGCCGACGCAGCAGACGTTGCCGGTCGATGAAGTCAGCAGACGCAGCCACAGATACTGCGCGACGTTCGTGTCCTGGTACTCGTCGACCAGAATGTAGCGGAACCGACGACGATATTCCTCAGCGATGTCCGCGTGTTTGGACAGGATCGTAAGATTGTGCAGCAGCAGGTCGCCGAAGTCGCAGGCGTTCAGCGTCGCCAGCCGTGACTGGTAGGCGGCGTACAGGCTCTGGCCCTTGCCGTTGGCGAAATCCTCGCCGGGCGGCAGTTTCTCGGGCGTCCAGCCGCGGTTCTTCCAGTGGTCGATCAGGCCGGCCAGCGATTTGGGCGTCCAGCGTTTGGTGTCGATGTTCGCGGCCTCCAGCAGCTGTTTCAGCAGCCGCTCCTGATCGTCGGTGTCCAGGATGGTGAAGGTCGACTTCAGCCCGACCAGTTCGGCGTGCCGGCGCAGGATCTGGGCCGCCACGCTGTGGAAGGTGCCGAGCCAGCGCAGCCCTTCGGCGGACGGACCGATCAGGTGGGTGATCCGCTCGCGCATCTCTCGCGCGGCCTTGTTGGTGAAGGTGACGACCAACAGCTCCCACGGTTTGGCGCGGCCGGTCGCCAGGATGTGCGCAAGCCGTGTAGTCAGAACGCGCGTCTTGCCGGTGCCGGCACCGGCCAGGACCAGGACCGGGCCTTCGGTCGCCGCCACGGCCTCGCGCTGTTCCGGATTCAGGCCCGACAGATAGTCGGGCGCATGATGCGTCACGCCGCCTGGACCACGCGAGCGGGCGAGATCGGAGATGCGGGGCGCGGGCAGGGCGTCGGTCAATGCGGGTGTCTCGGGATTCGGCGTGACCCGGAACATAATGAGCACAGAGCTTAAAGTCAGGTCCCGACTTCAGCTTGGCTGGAACCGCCAAGCGTCACCGTCGTTTCAGCGGTCCAGGGTGGAATGGAGAGGGACTAAAAAATGGCTGAGAATTCAAGCAGCGGTGGCGGCAACGCCGGCCTGGCCTTCATCGTCGGCGGCGTGGTCGTCGTTCTGGCGATCGTGGCCTATTTCGTGTTTGCCGGTGGCAGCATGACGCCCAAGACGCAGGACGTGAACGTGGACGTCAACCTGCCGAAGGTCGAAGCGCCCTCGGTTCCGGGGACCAACTAGATGACCGATCCCAATACACCACCCGAGCGAGTCGTGGTCGTCGATCGGCAGCCGCAGACCAATGTCAATGTACAGCCGGAGCGCAGCAGCGGCGGAGGCGGCTTCATCGCCTTCCTGATCGGCGGTCTTGTGATCGTCGTGGCCATCATCGCCTTCGTGCTGCTGAGCGGGAACAACCCGGTCAAGGACGTGGCGGACACCAATGTCGATGTCGATGTGAACCTGCCGAAGATGGAAGCGCCCAAGCTTCCCGAAATCGAGCCGCCGACCCTGCCGCAGCCCGGGCCGGCCCCGACGAATTGAGATCAGCGCCCGCCGGAGGACCCGGCGGGCGTTCTTTGTTTAGCGCAGTTGATAGGTGACGGTCGCGACCACGCGGACACGTTTGTCCAGCGAGGTGGATTCGTTGTCGATATCCTCGCGGGCCAGGATTTCGAACGAGCCCTGCGTGGCCTGACGGATCGGCCCCAGAGGCGCACCGGAATCCTTGGCGAACTGCTCGGCCCCCGAACGGGCCGAGGCCGTGGCCTCCGCGATCATGGACGGGCGGACCTCGTTCAGCTTGGTGTAGACGTACAGCGGATCCGCGAAACCGATCAGCACGTCCTGACGCACCAGATCGTCCAGCGACCGTTGGGTCTGCGCCACGCGGGCCACGTCGCGCGTGCGGATCGTGACCGAGTTGGTCGCTGTGTAGTGCAGAACGTCGACGGCCGGCTGATAGGCATTGGCCTTGTTATCCGTCACCGACAGGCGTCCGTTGGTCAGGGCGTCATCGGGGTAGCCCTGAGCCTTCAGGAACTGCTGGACCTTGAGCAGATCGCTGTCGATCTTGCCGGTCACGGCATCCAGGTCGTCGCCCGAGAAGCTGAAGTTGATGGTCAGGACGGCCAGATCGGCCACCACATTGCGCTCGGCCACGCCGCGCACGGTGACCTGGCGATTGCCGACCTGGGCGTTGATGACCCCGCCACCGATGGCGATGCCGGACCCGATCAGGCCGATAGCGATGAGGCCGCCGAAGATGGCGGGCGGAAGTAGGCTGCGGTCGATCTGCACGGTGGTTTCCCCTGGTTGAGGAGGCGACCGTGCGCGCTGAGGTCACGCCTGGCGAGTGATGGATTCTGACCCCGCGTGCGCCAGCGCCAGCAGGCGACAGGCCGAGGCCAGCGAACGTCGGCCGCGGGTCTGATCGACCCAGACCAGAAGGCCTGCGTGGCTGAGATTTCGCTCGACGGCGATACGGTCCAGGATGGCCCAGAACTCCGGCTCCAGTGCCACCGACGTCGCGTGGCCGGCCAGGGTGACGGATCGTTTCTTCAGCATCAGACCGCGCGTTCAGCCAGGGCCGCCTCTTCCACACGGATACGATAGGTCACGAGCGCCGCGTTCAACAGGCTGAACACGACCGCGATCCAGACCTGTCCGAAGACGAGGGGCAGGATGGCGATTTCCAGCGAGGCGACCCAGTAGTTGGGATGACGCACGAAACGGAATGGGCCGGACCGGACGAGGGGCGCGCCGGGCAGGGTGATGATCCGCGTGGTCCAGAAGCGACCCAGGGTAGCGATCACCCAGACGCGGCCGAACTGGAGAATCACATAGATCGCCAGCAGCCAGGGGTTCGGCACGGCCGTCCACGGCGTGAAGATCGCCAGGGCCGACAGCCAGGCCGTGTGCAGAATGACGAACAGCGGATAGTGGCCGGCGCCGATCTCGACCGCGCCATCCGCTACCAGACGCTTGGTGTTGCGATTGGCCAGCCAGAGCTCGCCGAGGCGCTGTGCGACGACCAGACCCAGAACGATCAGGAACCACATCATTGCGGGTGGACCAGCATCAGCGCTGTGGTGAAGCCGGGCCCGAGCGTGGTGAGTAGCAGCGGCCCCGGCTGATCTTGAGGCGCTACCGCTCGGTTCGCGGAACCTCGCTCCCTGAGCGCGTGGGCCTCCAGCGTCGCCTTCAGCACGAACAGAACGGTGGCCGAGCTCATGTTGCCGTGGTCGCGAAGCACGTCGCGGGTGTGGCGCATTTCTCCGGGCGACAGGGCGAAAACGCCTTCCAGCGCCTCGATGACCTTGGCCCCGCCTGGATGGCAGACGAAGCCGCCGACGTCCGTCGCGGTGAGGCCGTTCCTCGTCAGGAACCCCTCGGCGATCGGCCGGAAGTCGTTCTGGACCAGGGTGGGGATGTCGCGGCTGAAGACGACCTTCAGCCCGTCGTCGGCCACGTCCCAGCCCATGACGTCGAGGCTTTGAGGCCAGGTATGCTCGTGGCTGGCCCCCAGTATCGGGCCGGTGACGTCGTCGCGGCAGGAGACGATGGCGGCGGCGGCGCCATCTCCGAACAGGGCGGTGGCGACCAGGTTGGACTTCGACCGGTCCTGATAGCGGAACGTCAGGGCGCACAGCTCGACGACCAGAAGCAGCACCCGGCTGTCGGGATAGGCCCTGGCCGCCTCGGCCGCGCGGGCCAGACCCAGGACTCCACCGGCGCAGCCGAGGCCGAACAACGGCACGCGTCGAACGTCGGGTCGAAAGGGCATGACCTGCATCAGGTGCGCCTCAAGCGAGGGCGTGGCGATCCCCGTGGAGCAGACCGTGATGATGCAATCGATCTGGTCGGCGGTCAGGCCTGCCTGATCCAGCGCCCTGCCTGCGCTCTCGGCCATCAGGGCGACGGCATTGTCGAGGAACAGCTGGTTCCGCTCCGCGAAGCTGTGGGGCTGCAGATACCATTCGATCGGCACACAGGAATGCCGCGTCTCGATCAGCGAGTTCCTGTAGATCGGTTCCAACCGCTTGAAGCCGCCATGGGTGGTGGCGAACAGTTCCGCCCCGTTGGCGGCGACGTCCTCCTGTCTGAGCGTGAACGGGGGCCAGGCGGTGGACAGGGCGGCAAGGCGGGGCGTCGGGGAGGCAGGGACGGACAAGGCGTTCTCGGTTTCGGCCGCAGGAGCAGCGGCGGGTCCGTTCAGATACGGGCCAGGGTTCGCGACGGTCGCAGGGTGCGCTACATTCGGCATCCTTACAGCGGGATGCCTCGATGACCATGAATACGGTTGCCTACCCTGAAGAGTTCCGGACGCTGAAGCCGCAGCGCATCCAGCCGATCGCTGCGCTGAGGGCCTTTCGAAAGCTGATCCGCGACAAGGAAGACACCGCGCAAGTCTTTGAGATCATGAAAGCTCTGTCCGGCCGGTCGCAGGCCCGCGGCTATGGCCGGATGCTGCGAACCATGGAAGGCGGACGCCAGGCCTTTCTGCGCGACGAACTGGCGCACAAGCTGGACGACCCGGTCTGGCTGTCGCAGTTCGGGCCCGGGTCTGTCGGGGCCAGGTACCGCGCGTTCCGGGAGGCGCGGGGGTTCACCGCCGATGGGCTGGCCGAGGTCGAGCGCGAGGTGGTCCCCTTCATCGACGCGCCGCATCCGATCGTCTGGTATTCGCGCCGCCTCAGGGACATCCACGACATCTGGCATGTCCTGACGGGCTACGGCACCGATGCGCTGGGCGAGGCCTGTGTCGTGTCCTTCTCTTATGGCCAGACGAAGAACCTGGGCTTCGCCTTCATCGGCTATGGCGCGGCGCGTGAGATCCAGCGCGAGAACCGGACGATCCCGGCACGGCGGGCGGTGCTGCAGGCCTGGCGTAACGGGCGCGCGGCACGGTGGCTGCCGGGGCTGGACTATGAGGCCCTGTTCCGCGAGCCGCTCGAAACGGCGCGGGCACGCCTGGGGATCAGACCCGCGACCGTCTATGCCGCAGTGCCTGAAGGCGTGCGCAACGTGGTCAAGCTGCGGGCATGACATAGGGCGGCCTTGGGCTGTCGGATGCCGATCGCGGTTGCCTCCGAAGGCGACGGGCGGCATGGAGCGGTCAAACCCCTGACTGCGAGTTCGCCGTGAGCCTGTTCGACAATCTGCGCCGCCCATCGGCCGACGCCCTGGCGATCGCCGGCGTGGTGCTGTGCGCCGTGATCTGGGGCACGACCTGGTACGCGATTACCTGGCAACTGGGGACGGTCGATCCCGTCGCGTCGCTGGTCTGGCGGTTCGGGCTGGCGGCACTGGTCCTGATCACCGGCTGCGCTGTGACGGGGCGGTCGCTGAAGCTGACCCGCGGCCAGCATCTGGCGGCGGTGGGGCAGGGGGCTTTCGTGTTCGCCGTCAGCTACTCGTTCACCTACGCGGCCGAGGGGCATGTGACCTCCGCCATCGTCGCGGTGGTGTTCGCCGGGCTGGCGTTCCTGAACCTCGTTCTGTTTCGTATTGTCGTGGGCCAGAAGGCGTCCCGCGCGGCGTGGATGGGTGCCGGTCTGGGCATAGTCGGCGTCGCGGTCCTGTCGGGGGGCGAGGCATTGGGCGCAAGCTTCGATCATCGAGCCCTGGTGGGCATCGGCCTGGCCCTGCTGGCGGTCACGAGCTCGGCTGTGGGCAACTATTTCTCCTGGCGCGGGCAGCAGATGGGCACGGCGATCCTGCCGCAGACCGGCTGGGCCATGGCCTATGGCACCGGGATGCTGGTGATCTTCGGCCTGGCGACCGGCGCGCGGTTCACCATCGACCCAAGCCCCGGCTATCTGATCTCGCTGGTTTATCTGGCCGTGATGGGCTCGGTGGTGGCTTTCGTGACCTATTTCGCGGTGGCGCGGGCGCGGGGGTATGCCCTGGCCAGCTATATCTCGGCCCTGACGCCGCCGATCGCCATGCTGGTGTCCGTGCTGTTCGAGGACGCGCGGTTCGGGTGGTCGGCGGCGGTCGGGCTGGCGCTGGTGCTCGGCGGGCAGGCCCTGCTGACCCGCGCGCCGAAGGCGACCGACTAGTCGTCGAGGCGGGTCTGGTCGAGCTGTCGGGACAGGCGCTCGCGTTCCATGCGGGCCGCCTCACGTTCGGCCTTGGTCAGGCCGTGGAGCACGCGGTTGGCCTCGGCCCGCGATTTCGCATCGGCTTTCGAGCGCGTCTTCCGGGCGCGATTCAGGTTGATGATCTCGGCCACGGCGTCCTTTCGGCACAGTCGGCAACCCGACTCAAGGCGCCGCGTTTGAATGTCTCAACCCAGACAGGAGACCTCCCCATGGTAGACGTCACGCTCATCAAGGAACACCTCGAAGTCGTCGGTTCGGACGGCGGCCACGTCGGTCGTGTCGATCACGTGCTCGGCGACCAGATCGAACTGGCCAAGCTGGATCTGGCCGGTGGCTTCAAGCACCACATGATCCCGGTCAGCTGGGTCGACTATGTCGATGACGACAAGGTTCGCCTGTCGCTGACGGAAGACCAGGCCAAGGCCCAGTGGACTGAAAAGCCGCACGACAAGCACTAGATCCCTATGGGTTACGACGAATTCACGAGGGGCCCCGCTGATCTGGCGGGGCCCTTTACTTATGTAATGAGGGTCGGCATGGCGCTGACGGGAGACGTGCGTGATCCGACTGGTCCTGAACATCCTGTGGTTCGTCTTCGGCGGCTGGATCAGCGGCCTTCTGTGGCTGCTGGGCGGCGCGATCCTGGCGATCACGGTCGTAGGCCTGCCGTGGGCCTTCTCGGCCTGGCGGATCGCCAGCTATTCCTTCTGGCCGTTCGGACGGGAAGTCGTCTGGGCGGGCGAGGACGGGCACAGCGGCGCGGGCTGTTTCGGCGTCGGGCTGAACGTGATCTGGTTCATCTTCGCCGGATGGTACATCGCCCTGTCGCACCTGCTGATCGCCTTCGCCGAGGCCATCACCATCATCGGCATCCCCTTCGCCATCAAGGACCTGGAACTGGCCAAGCTGGCGCTGGCCCCGGTCGGGGCGACGATCCGGAACAAGGCGTAGTCTAGAAGCCGGTGAACAGCCGATCGAGGGCGCGGCGGATGTCGTCTTCGTAGGCGAGCAGGTTGGCGACTGGTCGACCGAGGTCGGCCCGGAGGATGGGTGCCATTTCCGCCAGCGCCAAATGAAGCGCCTCGCCCGCGTATTCTACGACAACAGATACCCGAGTGAAGTCGCCGCTTCTTGGATCGCGAATGAGTGGAGCGATCAGGGCCGTCGGCATCTCATCCATGAAGTGAGACTGCATGAGAACGACAAATGGCGCGATCGTCCGCGAACGTGTCGAAGGGTTCTCGAAAACGTCGAACTGACGCATCACCAGGTGCGGAAGTCCTCACCGAATACACCGTATTTTTCGATGCGCTCGCGGTAGGCCTTTAGCGCCTCGGCATTTTCTTCGGCCCACACCTTTGCCTCGCTGGATCGCTCGGCGTCCGACTTATGTCGATCCCTCTGGATCGCCAAAGCGCGCTCGACGCCGGCCATGCCAGCGGCCGACAGATCGACACCAAGCCTTTCCGCTTCCGCGAGCAGATCGGGGTCAACTTCGATCTTGATTTCATGCCGGCCCATTGGGGGAGCCTAACCGAACGGCCGCTTGGAGCCAATCACGCCGGCGAGATCATCTTCTCGGGCCGCACCGCCTCATCGAACTCGGCGTCGGTAAGGTAGCCGCCGCCGACGGCTTCCTGGCGCAGGGTCGTGCCGTTCTTGTGGGCGGTCTTGGCGATCTTGGCGCAGGCGTCATAGCCGAGCTTGCCGTTCAGGGCGGTGACCAGCATCAGCGAGTTGTTCAGGCCGCGCTCGATGTTGTCGATGCGCGGCTCGATGCCGACGACGCAGTTCTCTGTGAAGCTGACGGCCGCGTCTGCCATAAGGCGCACGGACTGAAGGAAGTTGTAGGCCATGACCGGGTTGAAGACGTTCAGCTCGAAATGACCCTGTGACCCCGCGAAGGTGATCGCGGCGTTATTGCCGAAGATCTGGACGCAGACCTGGGTCAGGGCCTCGCACTGGGTCGGATTGACCTTGCCCGGCATGATCGACGAGCCGGGCTCGTTCTCGGGAAGGGCCAATTCGCCCAGGCCCGATCGAGGGCCGGAGCCCAGGAAGCGGATGTCGTTGGCGATCTTGAACAGGCTGGCCGCGACCGTGTTGATCGCGCCGTGGCTCATGACCATGGCGTCGTGGGCGGCCAGGGCCTCGAACTTGTTGGGGGCAGTCGTGAACTTCAGCCCGGTGATCTGGGCGATCTTTTCGGCGACGCCCTCGGCGAAACCGATGGGCGCGTTCAGGCCCGTGCCGACGGCGGTGCCGCCCTGGGCCAGCTGCATCAGGTCGGGCAGGGTGGCCTCGATCCGCTCGATGCCCTTGGTGACTTGCTGGACATAGCCGCTGAACTCCTGGCCGAGCGTCAGGGGGGTGGCGTCCTGGGTGTGGGTGCGGCCGATCTTGATGATGCCCTTCCAGGCCTCGGCCTTGTCGTTCAGGGCATTGCGAAGCTGGGCCAGGGCAGGGAGCAGGCGGTGGGTGACCTCCTCGGCGCAGGCGACGTGCATGGCCGTGGGATAGGTGTCGTTGGACGACTGGCTCATGTTGACGTGGTCGTTCGGGTGGACCGGCTTCTTCGATCCCATCTCGCCGCCCAGCATTTCGATGGCGCGGTTACTGATCACCTCGTTGGCATTCATATTGGACTGGGTGCCCGAGCCGGTCTGCCAGACGACCAGGGGGAAGTGATCGTTCAGCTTTCCCTCGATCACCTCGTCGGCCGCGCGGATGATGGCGTTGCCGATGGTCGGGTCCAGTCGGCCCAGCGCCATGTTGGTCTCGGCGGCGGCGCGCTTGACGATCCCCAGGGCGCGCACGATCGGCAGGGGCTGTTTCTCCCAGCCGATCTTGAAGTTGCCCAGCGACCGCTGCGCCTGGGCCCCCCAATAACGATCGGCGACGACCTCGATGGGGCCGAAGGTGTCGGTTTCGGTGCGGACGGTCTGGGTCATGGAATGCTGTCTTCGGCTTGGCGACGGATCGCGGCGGGGTGTAGCACGGGGTGGCGGCCGGACAAGGCGGCGAGCAGCGATCGGAGCGAGCGATGCGGCGTTTGGGAACTCTGTCGGCGGCGACGCTGGCGATGGCGTCGGCCGCATGCGCGACGCTGCCGTCCACTCGGCCGGTTCAGGTCGCGATCGCCACCGATGTCGGGCGGATGGTGGTCGACCTGGATGTCGAGCATGCACCCATCTCGGCGTGTAACTTCATCGGCTATGTGACGACGGGTGACTATGACGGCGGCAGCTTCTTCCGAACCGTGGTTGCGGCGACGAACGACAATCCCAATCCCATCGACGTGATCCAGGCCGCGACGCCGCGCGGGTCCGACGATGCGTCCAGACCGCCCATCCCGCTGGAGCGCACGCGCGACACGGGCCTGCGCCATGTGGCCGGCACGATCTCGCTGGCCAGGGGCGGGCCGGACACAGCGACATCCAGCTTCTTCATCGTGACGCAGGATACGCCCAGCCTCGACTTCGGCGGCGGGCGCAATCCGGATGGTCAGGGGTTCGCGGCGTTCGGGCATCTGAGCGAGGGGCTGGATATCGCCCGAGCCATCCAGGCGATGCCTGCCGACGGTGCCGAGCAGCTGACCCCGCCGGTCATGATCCGCTCCGCCCGTCTGATCGGCGATCTGCCGGCGCGGTGCCGCGCTTGAACGGCGACTGGATCGTCTCCGGCAAGGTCCGGGCGCGCGAGGAGGGGGAGGCGGTCGTCATCATGATCGATGGCCTGACCACTCAGGCCAAATACTACAAGCCGCTGGTCTATGAGTTCTTCCGCAAGGAATGGCGCGGGTCGCGGCCGTCGTATGGCGACTATGTCGTCGAGATCGTGATGGAGCATGTCGGGGATCCGCCCTGGATGGACCTGGACAATCTGGCCAAGGCGCTGCTGGACGCCATCAAGGGATATCTGTTCCACGACGACGCCCAGGTCGCGCGCCTGCTGGTCGAGCGGCACGAAGGAGACCGCGAGCGGATCACGATCCGGGCCTATCCGCGCAAGGCCTAACCCGGCGGGTGGTCGAACCGCAGGGTCGGCAACAGCAGCTGCATGTTCGGGCCGATGAAGACCTGGGGCTCCGAGCCGGGGGTCAGACCTTCGGCCTCCTCGCGCTGCTTGATGCAGACGCGGGCGGCATTGGCCAGGGCGATGAAGTCGGTGGCGGTCGGCAGGCTCTGGATCACGCAGCCGTCGAAATAGGGATAGGTCGCGTCCTCGCTGCAGCCGAACGAGGCGCGGTCGCGGCGCGCAGCGGTCATGACCATGCGGTTCGGTCCCGACAGGCCGTCGAGGAACACGCCGGAGAAACAGGCGGAGATGACCACGACGGTCGGCCGGTCGCCGCAGACCTCATTGACCAGCCGCGCCATGGCGGTCGGATTGATCCGGGACGAGGGACCGAAGTTGATCCCCTGGGGCGAGCCGTGGGAGCTGAAATACAGGAAGCAGCCGCGGGTCGCGCGGGCGGCGGTTTCCGCGATGCCGATCACGGCGGCCTCTGAAGACGTGATCGGATCGGCGTCCGGCCGCAGACTGTAATCGACCATGTCGGCGCGAGCGAAGCCGGCGGCCAGAAACCCGGTCGTCAGGTCACGGCGCGCGTTGTCGAAGGCCTGGATGGGCTGACCGGCGCTGGTGCGCCAGTCGGCGGCGATGATGGCGGCGGCCCAGCCGTCGAACCGGCTCTGGGCGAGCGCCGGCGATGCGCCGAGCCAGAGCAGAAGGACGATGACGGCTGTGCGAACCAAGGTGTGCTTCCCGATGGGTTGGGAGCCAGCCTATCAATCGCGGAAGCGGCGCAAAGCCTATTTCTTGCGGAACTGGTCCAGCGAGACGACCTTGGGACCATCGTCGCCCGACGGGGTGGTATCGGGCCGTTTGGCGGCGGGCAGTTCCGCGATCGGCTCGGCCACCGGTTCGGGGGCCTCGAACTGCAGCAGGAACTGGACGCTGGGATCGTAGAAGCGCGTCACGGCGGTGTAGGGCACCGTAAGAACCTTGGGCATGCCGCCGAACTTCAGCATGACCGAGAACAGGTCGTGCTCGACCGCCAGGTCCCAATACTGGTGCTGAAGGACCACGGTCATCTCGTCCGGATATTTGGCGACGACGTCGGGGGGCACGGACACGCCGGGCGCTCGGGTCTTGAATGTGACGTAGAAGTGGTGAGCACCAGGGATACCGCCCGGGCTGGCGGCACGCTCGAGGGCGGCACGGATCACGCCACGCAGGGCATCCTGCGCCAGCTTCTCGTACTGCATCTCGTCGATCGGCGGCGCGTCGTCGGCCATGGCTACCCCTTGGTGTCGGCAGACAGATAGCGGGGGCGGGCGACGCAAGGAAGATGGCAATGCAAAGGAAAGTGCCGGGATTCTGTTTGCAGGCTCCCGGCGGCCCAGCCCAGGGATCTGAACCCCTAGGACTTAAGATTCGAAATCAACCGAACCGCATTACGCGGCGAGGCGGACTTCTCCAGCGAAGTTATCGTTCGCAGTTAGAAAATGGCCCGATACGGTGGGCCAGGACGAGCGAAAGCAATCTTCTTTACACGTCCGTCGATGCTAGTCGGCCCCATACGCTTCCGCCGATAACGCGGAGAGAAGAATGGTGGAGCCGCCGGGAATCGCACCCGGGTCCGGTCCGCTTATTACAAGCGCGTTTATCGCCATATCCGGAGCAAGCCCCGGCAGAAGACAATATAGGGCCAGATGGCCTTGCATCCAAGTTACGAAGTGAAGTCTGCTGCGAAGCAGGGGGATCGCGCATGGTGGAGGACGGCAGGCTGGAGATCGCGGCGGGGTTTGCCTCCGCGCTGGGACCGCGCAAGGACAATCAGGATTTCGGCGCGGTGCATATCGGCCCGCCGTCCGAACAGGCGCTGCATGGCATGGTCGCCTTGGTCGCGGACGGTGTGTCGGGATCCAAGGCCGGGCGGGTGGCGTCCGAGCTGGCGGGGCGGACGTTCATCGACGCCTATGTCGATCAGAACCCGCTGAAGGGCGTGGCGGCGGCGGGGGTGAGCGCACTGGCGGGCTATAATCGCTGGCTCCATGCCAAGGGTCGGTCCGATCCGGAGATGGCGGGGGCGGCCACGACCTTCACCGCTCTGGTGATGCGGGGGCGGGAGGCGACGGCGCTGCATGTGGGCGACAGCCGGGCCTGGCATTTCAGGGGCGGCGTGCTGACGCGGCTGACGGAAGACCATGTGCTGAGCCAGCCGGGTCTGAGCCATGTGCTGTATCGCGCGGTTGGGATCGAGGCGGACATGAGGCTGGATACACGCGCGGTGGGGCTTAAGGCGCACGACCGGCTGCTACTGACCACGGACGGCGTGCACGGGGTTGTGCCGGATGAGGAACTGCTTCGGCTGTTGTCGCGCCGGGCCTCGCCCGAGGCCGATGCTCAGGCGATCGTCGATGCGGCGGGCGCGGCCGAGACGCGCGACAACGCCACGGCTATCGTCATCGACGTCATCCGCATCGGAGCGGTGGATCAGGATGCGATCGGGGCCGAGGTGGCGGGCCTGCCGATCCTGCCGCCGCCGAACGTCGGCGACAATGTCGATGGGTTCCGGCTGGAGCGGCTGATCTCGGACGGCAAATACACCCGGCTTTTCGTGGCGAGGGATGGCGAGGCGGCGACGCCGGTGGTGCTGAAATTTCCCAAGCCGACGCTGTTGTCGGAAAGCGGGGCGCGAGGGGCGTTCCTGCGCGAGAGCTTCATCGGACGCCGCATCGACAGTCCGTTTGTAGGCAAGACCCTGACACTCGATGCCGGCCGCCAGAGCCGGCTGTATATCGCCCAGCCGCTATATGTCGGGCGGACGCTGCACGCCAAGATCGCCGATGAACCGTTCGATATTCCGGGCGGGATCGATGTCGGCATCCGGCTGGCCAAGGCGGTCGCGGCATTGCACCGCCAGGGCATCGCGCATCGGGACATCAAGCCGGACAATGTGATCCTGGAGACCAACGGCGGGCTGAAGCTGATCGACCTGGGGGTCGCGCGCCTGCCCCGCATAGAGGAGTTCGCGGAAGCCGAAGCGCCGGGCACCGTCGGCTACAAGGCCCCCGAACTGTTCGCCGACTATCCGGGCGACGCGTTGAGCGATCAGTATGCGTTGGGAGTCACGCTGTACCGGATGTTCACGGGTGTTTACCCCAGCGGTCAGGAAGAGGACTTCAACCGGATGCGGTTCGAGAAACCGACCCGGCCGACCGTGCATCGTCCCGACATGCCGGCCTGGCTTGAAGCGGCGATCATGCGGACACTGGCTGTGGAGCCGCCCGACCGGTTCGCCGATGTCGAGGAGCTGATTCATGTCCTGGAGAGCGGCAGCGCGGCGGCCGTGCCGATGCGCCGCGATCTGTCGATCATGGAGCGTGAGCCGGTGCGGTTCTGGCAGGGGGTCAGCGCCCTGCTGCTGGTTCTTCTGTTGCTGTCGTGGATGATCCGCTGAGGACGACGACGCTTGGGCGTCGCCCTCAGCAGGATTCCATCAGCCGCGCGACTGGATCGGAACGTAATCGCGCTGGGTCGGTCCGGTGTAGAGCTGGCGCGGGCGGCCGATCTTCTGCGCCGGATCGGCCAGCATTTCTTCCCACTGGGCGATCCAGCCGACGGTGCGGGCGAGCGCGAACAGCACGGTGAACATCGAGGTCGGGAAGCCCATGGCCGACAGGGTGATGCCCGAATAGAAGTCGACGTTCGGGAACAGTTTGCGCTCGATGAAATACTCGTCCGAAAGGGCGACGCGTTCCAGTTCCTTGGCCACCTGGAACAGGGGATCGTTCTCGGCTCCGACGAGGTCGAGGATCTCGTCGGCCGATTCCTTCATGACCGTCGCGCGGGGATCGTAGTTCTTGTAAACTCGATGGCCGAAGCCCATCAGCTTGTATTTCTTGGCTTTCACGCCCTCGATGAATTCCGGAATCTTGTCGGGCGTGCCGATTTCCTTGAGCATCATAAGCGCCTCCTCGTTGGCCCCGCCGTGAGAGGGCCCCCACAGGCAGGCGATCCCGGCGGCGATACAGGCGAACGGGTTGGCACCCGACGAACCCGCCAGACGCACGGTCGAGGTCGAGGCGTTCTGTTCGTGATCGGCGTGCAGGGTGAAGATCCGGTCCATGGCCTTGGCCATCTTGGGATCGACGACATAGTCCTCGGCCGGGACGGCGAAGCACATGCGCAGGAAGTTCTCGGCGTAGCTGAGGTCGTTGCGCGGCGAAACGAACGGCTGGCCGATGTGGTATTTGTAGGCGCGGGCCGCGATCGTCGGCATCTTGGCGATCAGGCGGATCGCGGAAATGTCGCGCTGGACCGGATCATGGATGTCCAGGCTGTCGTGATAGAAGGCCGACAAGGCCCCGACCGCCCCGACCATGATCGCCATCGGGTGCGCGTCGCGACGGAAGCCCTCGAAGAAGCGATCGAACTGGGCGTGCAGCATGGTGTGGCGCGTCACCACGTTCTCGAACGCCTCGTATTGAGACGCCGTGGGGAGTTCGCCCTTCAGCAGCAGGTGGCACACCTCGATGAAGTTGGACTGAGACGCCAACTGCCCGATCGGATAGCCACGGTGCAGCAGAATACCCGCGTCGCCGTCGATATAGGTGATCGCGCTTTCGCAGGCCGCCGTCGAGGTGAAGCCTGGGTCGAAGGTGAAAGCGTCGGTGGCACCGTACAGTTTGCGGATGTCGATGACGTCGGGGCCGGTCGAGCCCGACAGCACCGGCAGTTCGACGGTCTTGTCGCCATAGGTCAGGGTCGCCGATCCGGCGGATTTGGAGGCTTCGGTCATCAGGCACCCTTTCGACGGTGTTCGGACCGGAGGGGAGAGCCCGGTCCGCGACGGTTATCCACGCTCATCTAGTCTGTTGCAGCGCATCATCCAAGCGGCCGAGCGATTCTTCGCGGCCGAGCGCGGCGAGCGTCTTGGCGATATCAGGCGAGACGCCGTCGCCGGTCAGGGCGGCGCGGACGGCGGGGCCGATCTTGCCGAATCCGACCGCCTCCTCTTCGGCGAAGACCTTGAGCTCGGCCTCCAGGGCGAACACGTCCCAGCTGGCGAACAGGCGGAGCCGGTCGCGCAGTCGGGCGATGCGCTCGCCCGACTCGCCGGACAGCAGGGGCATGGCCTTCTCGAAGATCTGTAGGGGCCGTTGGCGCAGGATGAAGCCCGTCTGGTCGGCCAGTTCTAGCAAGGTCTTGGCGCGGTCCTTGACGAAGGGCATGGCCCGCAGAAGCCGCGTCTCGTCGTCCTCGGCCAGGGCGTGACCGCGAGAGAGGTGGGTGTCCAGCACGGACTTGGCCAGCCGCTCGTCGTCGGCCAGACGCATCCAGTGGGCATTGACGTGGGCCAGCTTGTCGAAGTCCAGCCGCGCCGGCGCCTTGCCGACACCATCCAGATCGAACCATTCCAGCGCCTGGTCGTCGGCGAACAGTTCGTCGTCGCCGTGCGCCCAACCGAGCCGGGCCAGGTAGTTGCGCATGGCCTCGGGCAGATAACCCATCTGCGCATATTCATGGACGGCCTGCGCACCGTGCCGCTTCGACAGTTTCGCGCCATCGGAGCCGTGGATCAGGGGGATGTGGGCGAAGGTCGGGCGGGGCCAGTCCAGAGCATCGTAAATCAACGATTGACGAGCGGCGTTATTGAGATGGTCGTCGCCGCGGATGACGTGGGTCACCCCCATGTCATGGTCATCGACGACGACGGCGAGGTTGTAGGTCGGCGCGCCGTCGGATCGCAGCAGCACGAGGTCGTCCAGATCCTCATTGCCCCAGCTGACCTCGCCCTGAACGGCGTCGTTCACCACGACACGACCGGGCAGGGGCCGGCGAAAGCGGACGACGTGCGGCTGGGACAGGTCGTCCACGGTCGGTGCGCGATCGCGCCAGGGCGATTCGAATGTCCGCTTCTCAGCCTTCGCCACGTCACGCAGTCGGCCGGTTTCCTCGGCGGAGGTGAAGTCCCGATAGGCGGCCCCACGCTCCAGCAGGTCGTCGACGATCTCGCGGTGGCGGTCGGCGCGGGCGTGCTGGAAGACCGGTTCCTCGTCCGCGAACAGTTCCAGCCAGCTGAGGCCGTCGAAGATCGCCTTGACCGCATCGTCGGTCGAGCGTTCGCGATCGGTGTCCTCGATGCGAACCAGGAACTTGCCGCCGCGGCCCTTCGCGTAAAGGTAGTTGAATAATGCCGTTCTTGCGCCGCCTATATGGAGGTAGCCGGTGGGCGAGGGGGCGAAGCGGGTGACGACTTGGGGAGCGGAGGAAGAGGTCATGGGGGGCGTGTCCGAGCGGGCCGCCCTTATACCCCCCGACGCCGCAAAGCCCAGCCCGAGAGAGCGGATCGCGGCCTGGTTCGCCGATCAGGTGCGGGCGCAGTCGCTGCGCTGGCGGCTGCTGGCCCCGGTCGCCTTTGGTGGCGGGGCGGCGATCTATTTCGCGCTGAAGGGCGAGCCGCCGCTGTGGCCGCTGGTCGGTGTGGCGGTACTAATTCTGGGGGTATGGCTGGCTGCACGATGGCGCGGACTGGGGCGGCGGGTGACGATCCCGCTGATGCTGATGGCGTGTCTGGCCGGCGGGCTGGCGGGGGCCAAGGTGCGCAGCGACCGGGTCGCGGCGCCCATCGCGCCCGCCATGGCCGAGCCGACCGTGATCGAGGGCTGGGTCGTCGATGTGGACAGCCCGGGCGACCGGGGGCATCGGGTGGTAATCGCGCCGGTCCGCATCAAGGGGCTGGCCCCGGAGGCGACGCCGATCCGGCTGCGGGCCACGGTGAAAGGCGAGCCGCCGGTGCCGGGATCGGCGATCCGGCTGTTCGCCATCCTGAACCCGCCGCCACCGCCGGCCAGCCCTGGGGCCTATGATTTCGGCCGGGGGGCCTGGTTCGAACGGATGGGCGGGACGGCGTTCGGGCTGGGTGAGACCCGGCCGGCGAACCTGTCGCCTCCGCCGTGGAGCCTGCGGATGGCGATGCGCGTCAATGCGATGCGGTTTTCTCTGGCCCAGCGGATCGTTGATCGGCTGGGCGAGCGGACCGGCGGCATCGCGGCGGCCATGACGACGGGGCACGAGACCTGGATCCAGCGCGAGGATCTGGACGCGATGCGCGATTCCGGGCTGGCGCACATCCTGTCGATCAGTGGTCTGCACATGGCGATCGTCGGTGGGTTCGCGTTCTTCCTGGTGCGGTTCGGCGTCGCGGCGTGGCCTTGGGCGGCGCTGAGGGTGTCGGGCAAGAAGGTCGCGGCCGGCTCCGGGTTGATCGCGGTGTGGAGCTATCTGGTGCTGTCCGGCGCGCCAGCCCCGGCTGAGCGATCGGCGATCACGGCGTCGATCGCCTTTCTGGCCATCCTGCTGGATCGGCAGGCGATCAGCATGCACGGGCTGGCGGTGGCGGCCATGGTGGTGCTGATCCTGCAGCCCGAAGCGATCGTGACGCCGGGGTTCCAGATGTCGTTCGCGGCGACGGCGGCGCTGGTGGCGCTGGCCGAGGCCTGGCCACCGCGAACGCGAGAGCTGTCGGTGCCCTGGCCCATCGCCCTGTTCCAGTCGGCGCGGCACTGGCTGGTGATCGCGGTCAGCGCCAGCTTCGTCGCGGGGGCGGCGACGGGGCCGTTCGCCATCCAGCATTTCAACCGGACGGCCGTGTTCGGCCTGATCGCCAACCTGGCGACATCGCCAATCGCGGATTTCGTCATGATGCCGGCGCTGGCCCTGGGGGCGGTTCTGGAGCCGGTCGGGCTGGGTGGGCCGTTCCTGTGGGTGGCGGGCAAGGGCGTCGATGCCATGCTGTTCGTCGGCCACTGGGTCGCCGAGCTGCCCGGCGCGGTCCGGACCATCGCCAGCGCGCCGGACTATGTTCTGCCGATCTCGTTCCTGGGGGTGCTGTTCGTCTGTCTGTGGCAAGGGCGGCTGCGGTGGGTCGGGCTGCCGTTCGTGTGCGCCGTGCTGCTGTGGCCACGCGATCCGACACCGACCGTCTGGATCGGCGATGGCGGCACGAATGCAGCGTACAGCGTCGACGGGCAGGCGGTCGTGGTGCGGCCGGGGGTGCGCGCGTTCGCCACCGACCTGTGGTCACGCCGACGGGGGCTCTCCGCCGTGGATCGCCCCGAAGAGGGTTGGGTCTGCGCGCGTTATTCCTGCGCGCCTGAAAAGGTGGATGCAACGATCGCGCTGTGGTGGGGCAAGACGGCACCGGACGCCGAGGCGCTGTCATCTCTGTGCGCATCCGCTCCGCTGGTCAGCGTGCGGGCGACGGTGTCAGCCCTGCCGGCCGCCTGCGAGGGGCGACTGGTGCTGGACGGCGTCGACTACGCACGCGGCGGAGCGGTCGAGCTGTGGCGGACGCCTGACGGTTGGCGGGCCGTCTGGTCGTCGGATGCGCGCGGCGACCGGCCGTGGAGCCGGATCGGTGATCCGGACTCCGGAGACGCGGCCCCTGTTGATGCCCTCTAGTGGTATTGGCGGATAAGGCCGACCAGCTTGCCCTGAACCTCGACCTGATCGGGGCCGAAGATACGGGTCTCGTAGGCGCGGTTGGCGGGCTCCAGGGCGATGGAATTGCCCTTCTTGCGCAGTCGTTTCAGCGTCGCCTCCTCGCCTTCGACCAGGGCGACAACGATCTCGCCGGACGAGGCGGTGTCGACGCGCTTGATGACGACCAGATCGCCGTTGAGGATGCCCGCCTCGATCATCGAATCGCCCTCGATCTCCAGCATGTAGTGCTCGCCCGCGCCCAGCATGGATTCGGGCACGGCATAGCGGCCGTGATCCTGTTGCAGGGCGGCGATGGGAACCCCCGCCGCGATCTTGCCGACCAGGGTCAGCTCGCGGGTATCGTTGGCGGGTTCGAGGGCGGCGCTGCGTCCGCCACCCTCGATCACGGCAGGCTTGAAGCCCGCGCGGCCCCGCACCGGCCCGGTCGTGGCCTGCTCCGGCAGCTTCATGACCTCGAGAGCACGAGCGCGGTGGGCGAGGCGACGGATGAAGCCGCGCTCCTCCAAGGCCGTGATCAGCCGGTGGATGCCCGACTTGGACGCCAGATCCAGCGCCTCCTTCATCTCGTCGAACGAGGGGGAGACGCCTGTCTCCTTGATCCGCTCGTGGATGAACATCAGGAGTTCGTGCTGCTTCTTGGTCAGCATGGTGAGAATCGCCCTCAGAACAAGTCGTGAACCGTTGCCGATGTTCTGTAAGTGTTCTTGCCTAATGTCAACTTAACGGGAAACGGGCTCCAGCAAGATGCGCGTCGCCGCCTCGACTTCGCTCTGACGCATCAGGCTTTCGCCGACCAGGATGGCCCGCGCCCCTGCCGCCGACACTTCGGCCACGTCCGACGCCGTGAAGATCCCGCTTTCGGCCACCAGCAGGGCACCCGCCGGGGCCATGGCGGCGTAGCGGGCGGTGGCGGACAGATCGACCTCGAAGGTGCGCAGGGATCGGTTGTTGATGCCGATCAGGTCGCCGCCCAGGGCCACCGCGCGGGCCATCTCGGCCTCGTCGTGGGTCTCGATCAGGGCGTCCATGCCGAAGCGGCGGGCCTCGGCCAGCAGGTCGGCGGCGAGCGCGTCGTCCACCATCGACAGGATGATGAGGATGGCGTCGGCGCCCAGGGCCCGGCTCTCGGCCACCTGCCAGGGATCGACCAGGAAGTCCTTCCTCAGACAGGGCAGGGCGGTGGCGGCGCGGGCGGCCCCCAGATAGTCGTCGTGGCCCTGGAAGCTGGGTTCGTCGGTCAGGACGGACAGGCAGGTCGCGCCGCCCGCCTCATAGGCGCGGGCCAGGGCGGGCGGGTCGAAGTCTGCGCGGATCAGGCCCTTGGACGGACTGGCCTTCTTGATCTCCGCGATCAGGGCGGGGCGTCCGCCGTGCGAGCGCTTGCGAAGCGCCGCCAGGAATCCGCGCGGCATGCCGGCGACCATGGCCAGCGATTCGACCTCG
Organism: Brevundimonas sp. P2_A6; assembly: GCF_056404975.1. NCBI lineage: Bacteria > Pseudomonadati > Pseudomonadota > Alphaproteobacteria > Caulobacterales > Caulobacteraceae > Brevundimonas > Brevundimonas sp. P2_A6. The sequence goes on from NZ_JBFUCZ010000001.1 coordinate 966,896, forward strand.
GCCAGCGGGCGGGCGGCCTTTCGGGCGGCGACGTCCTCGCGCTTGTAGGCTGCAATCTGTTCCAGGATGTCGGTCATGCGTCGGTCTCGACCGGATCGGGGGCGGAGGTGATCGCGGCCAGCCGTGTCAGCGCCGTGCGGGCCGAACCGTCGTCGATGGCGCGAGCGGCGAGGGCGACACCGTCCTTCAGGTCCGTCGCCCGATCGGCGACGACCAGGGCAGCCGAGGCGTTCAACAGGACGATGTCGCGATAGGGTCCGGCGGTCCCGTCCAGCAGGGCGGTCAGGGCAGCAGCGTTGGTCTCCGCGTCGCCTCCCCGCAGATCCTCGATGTCGGCACGGGGCAGGCCGGCGTCCTCGGGGCTGACAGTGAAGCGGCGCACGGTGCCGTTCTTCCATTCGGCGACCTCGGTCGGACCGGTCGTGGTCAGTTCGTCCAGACCCTGGCCGTGGACGGTCCAGGCGCGGACGGCCCCCAGATTGCCGAGCACCTTGGCCAGGGGCTCCAGCAGGAGGGGGTCATAGACGCCCATGACCTGACGCCGCGCCAGGGCCGGGTTGGACAGCGGACCCAGCAGGTTGAACACGGTGCGGAACCCGATCTCGGCCCGGATCGGCCCGACGTGGCGCATGGCCCCGTGATAGTGGGGCGCGAACAGGAAGCAGATTCCGGCCTGATCCAGCGCCCGCCTCTGACGCTCCGGCCCAGCGGTCAGGTCGACGCCCAGGACCGAGAGCACGTCGGACGAGCCGGAACGCGAGCTGAGCGCACGGTTGCCGTGCTTGGCCACCTTCAGGCCCGCCCCGGCCAGCACCAGGGCGGCGGCGGTCGATATGTTCCAGGTGTGCTGGCCATCGCCGCCGGTCCCGCAGGTGTCGATGACCTCATAGGGCTGGTCGAATGGGGTCGCGGCAGCGCGCATGGCGCGGGCGAAGGCGGTGATCTCGTCCACCGTCTCGCCCCGGATGCGCAGGGCGGTGACGGCGGCGGCGACCTGGGCCGGGGTCGGTTCGCCGCGCAGGCAGGCGGCGAAGAAATCGCCAGCCTCGGCCTCGCTCAGCGTCTGGCCATCCACCAGACGGGCCAGCAGCGGCTTGATGCTGTTTTCAGCAAGAGGGGCGGACACGGCCTCAGACCATGGCCAGGCGCTTGACGCCCGCCAGATCGAGGAAGTTGGCCAGCAGGGCGTGGCCGTGTTCGGTGGCGATGGATTCGGGGTGGAACTGGACCCCGTGGATGGGGCGGGCGTGGTGCTGAACGCCCATGATCTCGCCGTCCTCGGTCCAGGCGGTGACGTCCAGGCTGTTGGGCAGGGTGGCGCGGGCGACCGCCAGGCTGTGATAGCGGGTTGCGGTGAAGGGCGACGGCAGCCCGGCGAACAGGCCACGACCATCGTGGGTGATCGGCGAGGTCTTCCCGTGCATCAGGGCCTTGGCCCGGACGACGTCGCCACCGAAGGCCTGGCCGATCGCCTGATGGCCCAGGCAGACGCCCAGGATCGGCATGTCGTCGGGAGCCGTGGTGATCAGCGGCAGGCAGATTCCCGCCTGATCCGGGGCGCAAGGGCCGGGTGACAAGAGCACCGCCTCGGGCTTCAGCGCCCAGGCCTCGTCGACCGTCATGTCGTCGTTCCTGACGACATGAGTCTCCGCGCCCAGCTCCGCGAGGTAGTGGACGAGGTTGTAGGTAAAGCTGTCGTAGTTATCGACGACCAGGATCATCCGGCGCTTCTAGAGGGTGGTTCCGTTCCCGCCAAGCGGACGCGTGCGCGCAACGGATCGTTAACCAACTCGGCGCGAAATCAAGGCTCGCTTCGGAGTGAGTGTCGATGACTGCCGCCACGGATCAGATTCAGGCCGCCCGGGACGCGCTTACGCCCGTAGACGTCCGGCCGCCTGTCTGGCCGACGCTCGCAGCCGCCGCGCTGACGGCCACTGCCGCCGTGCTGCTGGCGGGGGTGATGGTCCTGGGTCCCGGGGTGGCGATCGAGGATCCCGCGCCGCTTTCGGCCGACTTCTAGACCCCGCCCGCGTCGTTCAGCGGCGCGCCCAGCTCGAACCGCCAGGCCTCTTCGGCGGCCCGCATGGGGGCGCGGGCCTTGGCCTCGGTTTCCGCATATTCGGCCGCCGGATCGCTGTCGGCGACGACCCCGGCTCCGGCCTGGACGAAGACCTGGCCGTCGGCGAACAGGGCGGTGCGTAGAACGATGCAGATGTCGGCTTCTCCGCCCGCAGAGATGTAACCGACGCCACCGCCGTAGCCGACGCCGCGCTTTTCGGTCTCCAGTTCGTCGATGATCTCCATGGCGCGAACCTTGGGTGCGCCCGACAGGGTGCCGGCGGGCAGGGCGGCCAGTAGCGTGTCGACGGCGTCGAGGTCGGGGTGGGCGCGACCCTCGACATTCGAGACGATGTGCATGACCTGGCTGTAGCGTTCGACGACGAAACTCTCGGTCACGCGGACACTACCGGGTGCGGCGACGCGGCCGACGTCGTTGCGGCCCAGATCCAGCAGCATCAGATGCTCGGCCAGTTCCTTCGGATCAGCCAGCAACTCGGATTCCAAAGCGCGGTCGGCCTCTGGTGTCGAGCCGCGGGGGCGGGTGCCGGCCAGCGGGCGGATGGTGACGCCGCCGTCCTTCAGCCTGACCAGGATCTCGGGGCTGGACCCGGCCAGCTGGAAGTCGTCGAAGTTCAGGAAGTAGAGATAGGGCGAGGGGTTCTGACGTCGCAGCGAACGATAGAAGGCGAAAGGATCGCCCCCCCACGGCGCGCGGAAGCGGTGGCTGAGCACGACCTGGAAGATATCGCCCGCGCCGATGTAGTCCTTCGCGGCGGCGACCAGACCGGCATAGGCGGCCGCGTCGACGGGCGAGGCGAAGTCGATCGCGGGTGTGGGTTCGGCCTGGGCGCGGCCGAGCAGCGGGCGACGAAGACGGGCCTCGAAGTCATCCAGACGGGCCTCGGCCGCATCGATGGCCGCCTCGGCATCCTGGCCGGGCCAGACCGGCGCCATGACGACGATCTCGTGCTTCACCGAATCGAAGACGGCAATCACCGATGGACGGGTCAGGACGGCGTCGGGCAAATCCAGCGGGTCGGGGTTCGGCGCGCCCAGCGGTTCCAGCAGCCGGACCATGTCGTAGCCGAACACGCCGAACAGGCCGGCCGCCATGGGGGGCAGGCCCTCGGGCAGGTTGAAGCGCGTCCGGGCGATCAGGGCGCGCAGGCTGTCGAGCGCGCCGCCGGCTTGATCGACATAGCGTTTCGCGGCGATGTCCGGCCCTTGCGCGATCGATGCGAGCCCGTCACGGCAGCGCCAGACCACGTCGGGATCAAGTGTGATGATCGAGTAACGGCCGTTAAGCGCCCCGCCTTCGACCGATTCCAGCAGAAAGGCGTGCGGCCGGCCCCAACCGACCTTGAGATAGGCCGAGACCGGCGTCTCCAGGTCGTCGATTATTCGACGCACCGCGATCTGCGGTCGTCCGGCCGTCAGTCCTGCGACCAGAGCCTGCCGGTCGGTCGCCTGGCTCATTGAGCGGGAGCGGTCGTCGGTGCTGTGACACCCAGAGCCGCGATGGCCGCCGCCGGATCGTTGGTCGCCTTCGATCGGGCGGCTCCGGCGGTGACCAGCTGTTCGACGCCCGCGTTGACGATGTCGCTGCCAATCCGGCTGCGGATCTGATCGGCCAGTCGAGAGGCCGTGGCCGGATCGGCGGAGCGGATCGCGTCGACGCGGCCGACGACGAAGGTGTTCTCGACGCCCGGGCCCGTGAAGATCTGGCCGCGGGCCTGGCCGAACAGACCCTCCAGCACGCCCTGACCCAGGGCGGTCTGTGTCTCGGCGTTCTGCTGCACGCCGGTGCGGTTGATCAGGGTCGCTCCGGCCGAGGCGGCGACGGCGGCGATGTCCTGTCCGCCGCGCACGCGGGCTGCCAGTTCTTCGGCCTTGGTCGACAGGCGGCGAGCGTTTTCACGCAGGGTCCACTGCTGGGCCAGCGGGGCGCGGACCTCGGCAAGCGTCGGCAGGGCAGCGGGGCGGACGTCGTCGAGGCGCAGCACGAAATACTGGCCCTGGCCCGCATCGATCACATCGCTTTCGCCACCCTTGGTCAGGGCATAGGCGCTTTGCAGGATTTGCGGCGGGGCGTTCATGGGCTGACCATCCGGCAGGCGACCGTCCTGGGTGAAGGGGGGCAACTGAACGAAGCGTGCACCGACCTGCTCGGCGGCGGCGGCGAGGGGCTTGCCCTCGGTGCGGGCCTTTTCGTAGGCCTCCACACGGGCATAGACGCGCGCCTTCATGTCCTCCTCCTGCAGCTCCGCGACGACGGCGTCCCGCGCGCCGTCCAGCGTCGCGGGGGTGCCGGGCAGGATCAGGGTCAGCTTGGCGACGGTGAAGCCGACGCGGCCCTGGACCGGGGCGGACACGGCATTGGCAGCCAGGCCGAACACGGCGGTCGCGACGGCCGGGTCGGGCAGGGCGCTCTGGGGCTGCGCTTCATAGACGGCCGGCTGGATGTTGTTGGCCTCTGCGACGGCCTGGGGCGTCTGACCCGCACGCAGGGCCGCGGCGATCCGGTCGGCGGCGGCCTTGGTGGGAACGGTCAGGGTCGTGAAGGTGCGACGTTCCGGGGTGGACAGGGCGTCCTTGCGGAAGTTGAACCGCTCGACGATACGGGCCTCGGGAATGGCGGGGGGCGTGAAGCCGGGCGCGTCGTTGAACAGCAGGACTGTGGCGATGCGGAACTCCGGACGGCGCAACTGCGCCGCGTTCTCGCTCAGGAAGGCCGTCAGCTGGGCGTCGGTCGGGGCGGGCGCCGATGCGGCCATGGCCTGGGTGACGACAAACCAGCGGCCGTCGCGGCGCTGGAAGGCCTGACCGGCCAGAAGGGCACCGTAGATGCGCGGCGTGCGAAGGCCGGCCTGGATCGCCGTGCCGAAATGCTGGCTGACCGCGGTGTCGCGGAACTCGTCTTCCAGCATGACCGGCGTAACGTTCTGGGCGGCCAGGGCCTGTTCGTACTGGGCCTGGTCGAACTGTCCCGTCACCTGGTTGAAGAAGGCGGGGATTTCGCGGATGCGCTTGAGGACCAGCTCTTCGCTGATGCGGATGCCGGCCTTGTGCGCCCAGTTCAGGAAGCCCAGCCGATTGGTCTGGCCTTCCAGATAGCGGACATGCACGTTTTCCTTGACCAGGTCCTCGTTGCTGACGGGGCGTCCGGCCTGCTCCTGCATGCCGGTGCGGACGCGTTCGAACTCGGAGCGGAACTGGGCCACGTCGACCGAGCGGTCACCGGCCGTGATGATGTGCTTCGGACCCAGATTGCGCAGAACGTCCGTCTGGCTGCCGCCGACGATCAGGAAGCTGAGAATCAGAAGAACGAACAGACCCGCCGCCCACTTGGATTTGGCGAAGTCACGGAACAGGGAAATCATCGAGTGGGCCTGACGGTCGGACGGCGAGAAGCGCCAGAGGGCGTATAGGGGAGGCAGACGGTCTCCCGCAAGCGTCGGGCTTGGCAGGCCGCGAGACCCTGCCTAGACAGGGCCGCATGAAACAATCCGTGAAGATGATCGTCGGCAATTGGAAGATGAACGGGCTGACGTCCGATCTGGCCGAAGCAAAGACCCTGGCCGACCGCCTCACCGAAGACGCCGCCTCGGCCCGTGTGGCCCTGTGCCCGGCGGCGACCCTGATCGCGCAGGCGGCCTGGGCCCTCAAGGGCAAGTGCGTCGAGATAGGCGGGCAGGACTGCCATTCGGCTCCGTCCGGCGCCTTCACCGGCTCCATCTCGGCGGCGATGCTGGCCGACGCGGGGGCGCGACTGGTCATTATCGGCCATTCGGAACGACGCCAGGGGCTGGGTGAGGCCGACGTCGACGTCGCCGCCAAGTTCGACGCTGCGGTCGCCGCCGGTCTGGAACCCATCGTCTGTGTCGGGGAGACACTGGCCGAGCGCGAAACCGGGCGGGCGGTGCCCCTGGTGACCGCGCAGGTGCGGGCATCCCTGCCAAACACCGCCGTAACCAACGTCTTCGCCGTCGCCTATGAACCCGTCTGGGCCATTGGAACCGGCCTGACGCCGAGCCTGGAACAGATCGCCGAAGTCCACGAGGCGATTCGCGCCGCCTTGATCGAGCGGCTGGGCGAGGCCGGCGCGCGGGTGCCGATCCTCTACGGCGGATCCGTCAATCCCGATAACGCCGCCGGCATCCTGACGGTGGCCGAAGTCGGCGGGGCCCTGGTGGGCGGCGCGTCGCTGAAAGCCGACAGCTTCCTGGCGATCATCCGGGCCGCCGAACCGGCGCGCGTTGCCGCAGACGCGCAGGGATGATAGACGCCGCCGCTTGATCGGCGGACCGTCCCGCCACACATGTAAGCGACCATGCTCCAGACCATTCTCCTCGTCGTCATGATCCTGATCTCGCTGGCCCTGACCGGCGTGATCCTGTTGCAGCGCTCCGAAGGGGGCGCTCTGGGCATGGGAGGCGGCCCGTCGGGCTTCATGACCGCGCGCGGTGCGGGCAACCTTCTGACCACCACGACCTGGTGGCTGGGGGCGGGCTTTGTGATCTGCGCCATCAGCCTGACGATCCTGGGTAACGTCGAGCGCTCGAGCCGGTCGGTCGTGGACGCGGACGCCGTGGGCTCGATCGCGCTCGACACAGCCCCGACCACGACGACGGCCCCGGCCGCCAATCCGACGACCCCGGCCCAGCCGGCCGCGCCGTCGCTGGACGATCTGGAAGCCAGCCTGCCTACGGCGGGCGCGGCACCGGCTCCGAACCAGACCCCGGCGAACTGAGGTGACGGCGGAGGCCCCTCCGCCGACTTCTCACCACCCCCGCCTCCCGCACCCGCCGACGGTGGGAGCGGAGGCGTGTTTTCAACAGATGGATCGAAGGCGGTCCCGCAAGCGCATTTCGGCAAGACGGATCGCAGGCGATCCTTTGGCTCGAATCGGCGGTAAGGTGTCTCCCCGTGGCTAGATATGTCTTCATCACGGGTGGCGTGGTTTCCTCGCTGGGCAAGGGGCTGGCGTCTGCGGCTCTCGGCGCCCTGCTTCAGGCGCGCGGATACAAGGTCCGTCTGCGCAAGCTCGACCCCTATCTGAACGTCGATCCGGGCACGATGAGCCCCTATCAGCACGGCGAGGTCTTCGTGACCGACGACGGGGCCGAGACGGACCTGGACCTGGGTCACTACGAGCGGTTCACGGGCGTGTCGGCGGCCAAGTCCGACAACATCACCACCGGCCGCATCTATTCGACCATCATCGAGAAGGAACGGCGCGGCGACTACCTGGGCGCGACCGTTCAGGTGATCCCGCACGTCACCGACCAGATCAAATCCTTCTGCCTGACGCCGGCCCTGACCGACGACGGGGAGGACGTGGACTTCGTGCTGGTCGAGATCGGCGGCACGGTCGGCGACATCGAGGGCCTGCCGTTCTTCGAGGCCATTCGCCAGCTGGGCCAGGACCTGCCGCGCGGCCAGTCCTGCTTCGTTCACCTGACCCTGCTGCCCTTCATCAAGACCGCCGGCGAGATGAAGACCAAGCCGACGCAGCACTCGGTCAAGGAGCTGCGATCCATCGGCATCCAGCCTGACATCCTGCTGTGCCGGTGCGAGTTTCCGATCCCGCCCGAGGAAAAGCGCAAGATCGGCCTGTTCTGCAATGTGCGTGAGAGCGGCGTGATCCAGGCGATGGATTCGGCCGACATCTATGCCGTGCCGCTGGACTATCACGCCCAGGGGCTGGACGCCGAGGTTCTGGCCCATTTCGGCATCAAGGACGCTCCCGAGCCGGACCTGACCATGTGGCAGGAGATCGCCCGGCGCAGGCTTCAGCCCGACGGCGAGGTCACCGTGGCGGTCGTGGGCAAATACACGGTCCTGAAGGACGCCTACAAATCCCTGATCGAGGCGCTGCAGCACGGCGGGGTGGCCAACAACGTCAAGGTCAACATCGACTGGGTCGAGGCCGACACATTCGAAGGCGACCGCGAGCTGTGCGAGGACCGCCTGCAATCCGCTCACGCGGTCCTGGTGCCCGGCGGGTTCGGCGAGCGGGGCGCGGAGGGCAAGATCGAGGCCGCCAGGTTCGCCCGCGAGCGCAACATCCCCTATTTCGGCATCTGTTTCGGCATGCAGATGGCCGTGATCGAGGCGGCGCGGAACCAGGCGGGGCTGGTCAAAGCCTCTTCAACCGAATTCGGCCCTACGGACGAACCGGTCGTGGGCCTGATGACGGAATGGACGCAGGGCAACCAGCGCGTGCTGCGCCAGCAGGGCGGCGATCTGGGCGGCACCATGAGGCTGGGAGCTTACGATTCGACCCTGTCGCCGGGTTCCAGGATCGCCGAAATCTATGGGACCACAGCCATCAGCGAGCGGCACCGCCACCGCTACGAGGTCAACATCAACTATCGCGATGCGATCGAGGCCGAAGGCTTGCGCTTCGCCGGTCTGTCGCCCGACGGGGTCCTGCCTGAAACGGTCGAGCGCATCGACCACCCGTGGTTCATCGGCGTCCAGTACCACCCGGAACTGAAAAGCCGGCCGTTCAAGCCGCATCCGCTGTTCGCCAGCTTTATCGAGGCGGCCCTGGTGCAAAGCCGCCTGGTCTGAGGGCGGCCAGGTCTCGCGTCAGGCGTAGATGCGGGCCAGCAGGGTGATCAGGGTGTTCAGCTCCTCGGGGGTGAACCGCTCGGAAAACCGAGTCTCGTGGGCTTTGACCAGTTTCTTGACCTGGACAAGCATCTGCTGACCCTCGGGGGTCAGATACAGTTCATGCCGACGGCGATCGACCATGGAGCGCTTGCGCACGACCAGGTCGCGGCCCTCGAGCCGGTCGATGATGGCCATGGTCGTGGCCCGGTCCATGCGCAACGCGCCGCCTATGCCGATCTGAGAGGCGCCCGGATTGGCCCCGACCAGCCACAGGGACGCAGCCTGTTTCTGGGTCAGGTCGACCGACGCGAGGGTCTCGATGATGCGACGATGCATCGTCCCCTGGGCCTGGCGGATGTGGAACCCCAGGAACCTGTCCAGATGGTCGAAGTCGAGGATCGCGCCGGCGGCACCGATGTCCCCGGGCGTCGGTGTCAGGGTTTCGCTTTTCATCTGTGGGCAGGTCCGGCTTCAGGTCTTCGATAAACAGGCGTGGGTGACTGTGTTAGTCACATACTATCGCATAGGCGAGGGTTCGGAGGAGGTTCGCCGGTCCGCGCGCATCGAACGGCGCAACGAAACCAGCAACCCAGCCAGGGTATCGCGGTCCCTGTCGGCCAGACGGTCGGCCAGCAGGGTCTCGGTCTCTTGAACGCGTCGCCGCGCCAGGTCGGCCATTCGTGCCCCGACCTCCGTCAGTCGAAGGCCATGTGAACGCCCATCGGTCGGATCTCTCTGGATCAGATCGCGCGCGGCCAGGGTCGCGGTCAGCGGGGCCAGGTTGGCGCGCTTGATCCCGAGCGCACGGCCAAGCTCGGTCTGGGTCACGCCGGGGTTCGCCTCCACCATCAGCAGCACCGACAGGCTGGTCACCGTCAGCGAGAGATCGACCAGACGCTCGCCCAGATCGCCTGCGACGATCAGCGACGCCCGGCGCAGGTGAAACGTCAGCAGATCCGAAAACGGATCGTTGAGCGTGGTGTCGGGGGCGTGCACACTTTTCACGTCGGCATCATGAACAGAGTGCTTGAGCCGCACAATCGATATTGCTATGAATCATAACTATAAGAACACAAACCATTAGGGTGGCCCCATGTCTCTGTCCGATCAGACCCTCGCGCGCCCGTCGGCCGCGACCTTCCAGCGAATGAATCCCATGACCGGCGGCGTGGCCAGCGAGGCACATGCCGCTTCGGTTTCCGATGCTTCGGCTGCATGCGATGCCGCGCAGACCGCTCTGTCAGGATGGAGCAACCTGGGTCCCAACGCGCGTCGCGCGATGCTGAACAAGGCGGCGGTCGCGCTGGAGTCCAAGGCCGACGCCTTCGTCGAGGCGATGCAGAACGAGATCGGCGCCACCGAGGGTTGGGCGCGGTTCAACCTGATGCTGGCCGCCGGAATGGTGCGCGAAGCCGCCGCCCTGACCACCCAGATCGGTGGAGAGGTGATCCCTTCGGACAAGCCCGGCTGCATCGCCATGGCCCTGCGCGAACCGGCGGGTGTCGTCCTGGGGATCGCGCCCTGGAACGCGCCCATCATCCTGGGGGTGCGCGCGATCGCGGTGCCGTTGGCGTGCGGCAACACCGTGGTGCTAAAGGCGTCCGAGACCTGCCCACGCACCCACTCCCTGATCGTCGAGGCCTTCGCCGATGCGGGCTTCCCGGACGGCGTGGTCAATGTGGTGACCAATGCCCCGGCCGACGCGGGCGATGTGGTGGGGGCGCTGATCGACCATCCGGCCGTGCGTCGCATCAACTTTACGGGTTCGACAGCCGTCGGGCGGATCGTGGCCAAGCGGGCCGCCGAACACCTGAAGCCCGTGCTGCTGGAGCTGGGCGGCAAGGCGCCGTTCGTGATCCTGGACGACGCGGACCTGGACGAGGCGGTCAAGGCCGCGGCCTTCGGGGCCTTCATGAACCAGGGCCAGATCTGCATGTCGACCGAGCGGATCATCGTGGTCGATGCCGTGGCCGATGCCTTCATCGAGAAGTTCGGGGCGAAGGTCGCGACCATGGCGGTGGGCGATCCGCGTGAGGGCAAGACGCCACTGGGTGCCGTGGTCGATCTGAAGACGGTTCAGCATGTCGAGGGCCTGGTCGCCGACGCCCTGGCGGCCGGTGCGGTCAGCGTGACGGGGGGAGCCTCGACCGGCGTCCTGATGCCCGCCACGGTCGTCGATCGGGTGACGCCGTCCATGCGGCTGTTCAGCGAAGAGAGCTTCGGCCCCGTCGTCGCCGTGACCCGCGCCCGGGACGAGGCCCATGCCGTCGAACTGGCCAACGACACCGAATACGGCCTGTCGGCCTCGGTCTTCACGCGCGACATCGCGCGGGGCCTGAAGGTCGCCAAACAGATCAAGTCCGGCATCTGTCACGTCAATGGCCCGACCGTGCACGACGAAGCGCAGATGCCGTTCGGCGGGGTCAAGGGCTCGGGCTACGGCCGGTTCGGCGGCAAGGCCGGCATCGATGCCTTCACCGAACTGCGCTGGATCACCATAGAGACCCAGCCCGGCCATTATCCGATCTGAGCGGCCACTCTCTCTCGCTTTCGCAAACAAGACATATGCGTCGCCAGGACGCCACGGGGACAAGACCATGACCGACGATCCGAACGTTGCCACCTACAAGATCGAGGACGGGATCGCCTGGGTCAGCTTCAACCGGCCCGACAAGCGCAACTGCATGTCGCCGAACCTGAACCGTCGCATGGGAGAGATCCTGGACGAGCTGGAATACCGCACCGACTTCGGGGTGCTGGTTCTGAAGGGCGAGGGCACGGCATGGTCGGCGGGCATGGACCTGAAGGAATACTTCCGCGAGACCGAGGCCAAGGGAATCGGCGCGACGCGTCAGGCCCAGCGTGAAGCCTATGGCTGGTGGCGGCGGCTGCGCTGGTACAACAAGCCCACGATCGCCATGGTCAACGGCTGGTGCTTCGGCGGCGGCTATGGCCCGCTGTATTCCTGCGACCTGGCCATCTCGGCGGACGAGGCGCAGTTCGCCCTGTCCGAGATCAACTGGGGCATCCTGCCGGGGGGTGGCGCGACCAAGGTGGTCGTCGACCTGATGCCGATGCGCGACGCCATGTATCACGCCATGACGGGCGAACTGATCGACGGCAAGAAGGCCTCGGAATGGCGTCTGGTCAACGAGAGTGTGCCCCTGGCGGGGCTGGAGGCTCGCGTGCGGGAGCTCGCCGGGATCCTGTTGAAGAAGAACCCCGTCGCCCTGAAGGCCACCAAGGACGCGGTTCGCCGGGTCAAGGAGATGACCTATGACAACGCCGAGGACTATCTGATCCGGGCGCAGGAAGCCGCCAACTCCTACGACAACGAAGGTCGCAAGGAGGGCATCAAACAGTTCATCGACGACAAGAGCTACAAGCCCGGGCTTGGGGCCTATGAGCTGAAGTCGGCCTGAACGCGCCATGGGGCCGATCGACGACACGGCCTTTCAGGCGCGCCGCCAGCCCGATGCGCTGGCGGCGGTGGACCTGGCCTCAGGGCGACGCTGGACCTATGCGCAGCTGGACCGCGCGGTGGGGCAATGCGCAGATCTGCTCAGGCATCGCCATGGCTGTGTCCTGGGGGACCGTGTCGCGTCGTTGGCCAAGAACCGGGTCGAGCTCGTCATCCTGCATCTCGCCTGTGCCCGGGCGGGGCTGATCTATGTGCCGCTGAACTGGCGGCTCAGCCCGCCGGAGATCGCGGCGCTGATCGCGGATTCCGAACCGAAGCTGGTCTTCGGCGACGCGGAGCTGGGTGATCTCGCCTTGCAGATCGATGCGCATGACGCGACGTTCGCCGAGCCCGCCGACCCGGAACGGGTGTCTCTGATCCTGTTCACCTCGGGCACATCGGGCACGCCCAAGGGCGTGATGCTGAGCGAGCGCGCGCAGCGTCAGACGGCGATCAACTTCGGCCTCCTGGGTCAGGTCGATGCCCGCAGCCGCATCCTGATCGACACGCCGATGTTCCACATTATCGGCCTGATCACGAGCGTGCGACCGCTTCTGATGCAGGGCGCGGTCATGCTGGTGTCGGACGGGTTCGAGCCGGGTCGGACGCTGGCCCGGCTGTCCGACCCGGATCTGGCCGTGACCCACTATTTCTGTGTGCCTCAGATGGCGGACCGCATCCGATCTCAGCCTGGATTTGACGGCAAAAAGCTGAGCCACCTGACCGCGCTGTTCACAGGGGGTGCGCCACACCCGGCGGCGGCGATCAACGCCTGGCTCGATGCCGGCGTGCCGGTCGTCGATGGGTTCGGCATGAGCGAGGCGGGGACCGTGCTGGGCATGGCGCTGGACCCGACGATCATCGCGGCCAAGGCGGGCGCGGCGGGCATTCCGGCTCCTGGTATCGAACTGCGGCTGGTGGATGCGTCCGAGAACGATGTCGCTCCGGGCCAGCCAGGCGAGCTGCTGCTTCGCGGACCCAATCTGTTCAGCGGCTATTGGCGGCGGCCGGACGAGATGGTCAGGGCCTTCGCCGAGGATGGCTGGTTCCGGACCGGAGACATCGCGGTCTGTGACTCTGACGGCTATCTGACCATCGTCGACCGCAGGAAGGACATGTATATTTCCGGCGGCGAGAACGTCTATCCGGCCGAAGTCGAGGCGGCTCTGGCGGACTTCCCCGGCCTGATCGAGACGGCCATCGTCGGCGTGCCCGATGCCCGGTGGGGCGAGATCGGCGTGTGCGCCATGGCACATCCTGAACCTGCCGATGATCTGGCCGACCGGGTTCGGGCGCATCTGTCGGGTCGGCTGGCCGGCTACAAGCTGCCGCGCCACGTCGTGGTCGTGGAGGCCCTGCCACGCACCGGCTCGGGCAAGGTCAGGAAGGGCGATCTGCGCATCCTCTGCCTGGCGATGCTGGAGGCCAGGGACGCGGCGTCGTCGGTTGGCTGATCCGGCGTCGCCGACCCGCCCCGAGACTGGTCGGCTGGAACTGCTGCTGACGCTGGGTGCGCTGGCCGCGTTCGGCTCGCTGTCCATCGCCATGTATCTGCCGGGTCTGCCCGCGATGGCGCGGGAGTTCCACGGCTCCACCACGGGCGTTCAGGACACGGTCGCCGCCTTCTCGCTGGGTCTGTGTGTCGGGCAGCTGATCTATGGCCCGATCTCGGACCGATGGGGCCGGCGGGCGCCGCTGCTGTTCGGCATCGGCCTGTATCTGGTGGCGACGCTGGCCTGCATCCTGGCGTCGAACCTTCCGACACTGGTCGCCTTCCGGTTCGTGCAGGGGCTGGGCGGGTGTGCGGGCGTCGTGATCTCGCGCGCCATCGTCCGGGACCGGTTCACGCCTCAGGAATCGGCCGGCGTGTATTCCACATTGATGCTGATCCTGGGCGTCGCGCCGATCCTGTCGCCGCTGGCGGGGGGATGGATCATCGCCGGATTCGGCTGGCGCGCCGTATTCTGGGTGCTGCTGGCGTTCGGCGTTTTGCTGGGCGCGGTGGTGTGGTTGCGGCTGCGCGAAAGCAGTTCGGCCGCCTCGCGTCTGCAGGCACGATCGGAACATCCGTTTCGCAGCTATCTGGCCATTCTGGCCGATCGTCAGGTCGCGGCCTTCGTGGTGTGCGGAGGCTTCGTGGCGGCGGGGACCTTCATCTACATGACCATGTCGGCGCATCTGCTGATCGACGGATACGGCGTGCCCCCGACCGCGTTCGGGTGGCTGTATGGAGCCGGTTCGCTGGCGGTCCTGATCGGGTCGCAGGTTAATCGCGTTCTGCTGAACCGCTTCAGCAGCCATCGGCTTCTGGTCTGGTCGACGCGTCTGAACCTGGCCGCCTGCCTGGTGATGCTGGCCAGTGTGTCGCGGTGGCCAGGCCTGATCCCGGCCTTCCTGATCCCGCTGTGTCTGGCCTTTTCGATGAACGGCCTGTCCAGCCCCAACGCCGCGGCCGAGGCGATGGGCGCGGCGGGCTGGAGGGCAGGGGCGGTCGCGGCGGTCATGGGGTTCGCCCAGTTCGGCATGGGCGCGCTGCTGGCCACCATCGCCGTCAGGGTGCTGGACGGCACCGCCTTCGAGATCGCGGCCATGCTGTGCGTGACCAGCGCCTGCGCGGTCGGGTGCCTGCTGTTTGCTGGAAAGTCTCGCGCCCTGGCCTGATCCAGGCCTTGCCGATCATCAGTCTTGCATACAGTATGAAGTTGAACGCTCGCCGCGATCTGCGCAGGACGAGCGACGACCGGAGGACGTCCCATGAAGGCCAGACTGCTGCTGACCGTCGCCCTGCTGACCCTGTCGAGCATGGGGGCGGCCCACGCCCAGATCGCCAATCCGCCGCTGAGCGCGCCGCCCGTCGCGGTCGAGGGGCTGGGTGGCCCCTATCCCGTCGTGATGGAGATGGACCCGACGCTGGCGGACCACACCATTTATCGCCCGGCCGACATGGCCGCTGTTGGCCATCCGCTTCCGCTGGTGGCCCATGCGGCCGGGGCCTGTCTGAACGTCGGCAACATGACGCCGCAATTCCTGGGGGAGCTGGCGTCCTACGGCTACCTGGTCGTGACGGGCGGTCCGATCATCGAGGGGGCGGACGCACCGATGACGCCGGGCACGCCGGGCGGGCTGGATCGCTTCGCGCAGAACCGGACGGCCCAGCTGCTGGAAACCATCGACTGGGCCATCGCCCAGAACGACGTCACGGGTGGCCGGTTCGAGGGGTACATCGCCGCCGACAAGATCGCGGTCATCGGCCATTCCTGCGGCGGACTTCAGGCGATCGCCGCCGCCGACGATCCGCGTGTGACGACCGCCATCATCGGCAACAGCGGCATCATCCGCACGCCGCCGGCCGACGAGACCCGTACGGGCCGCAGCTATCGCCCGGCCGGGGTCGATGACCTGAAGCGAATCCACACACCGATCCTGTATGTGTCGGGCGGACCGACGGATCAGGCTCAGCCCAACGCCATCCTGGACTTTCAGGCGATCCAGGGCGTGCCGATCTTCCATGCCGACATCGGCACGGGACACGGCGGCACCTATCGCGAGCCGCGCGGGGGCCAATACGCCGGGGTCATGAAGGACTGGCTTAACTGGCAACTGCTGGGAGACGCGGCGGCCGGCCGCACCTTTACAGGGGCCGACTGTCGCCTGTGCACCGACGCCCGCTGGACGGTCGAGCGCAAGAACATCGACTGACGTCGGGGTGGGGTCATGCCGTGTCGAACACGACGCGGTCGCCGTCCCATTCGAATGCGGTCTTGAAGCCGGCCTTCCGCGTGATGCCGATGATGTAGTCGGCGACCTCGCGGCCCTTGACGTCGTTGCCGAGGGGCCGGGGCTGTCCGCCGGGCAGTATCCAGAAAGGCTTGAAGCCCGCGCTGATCGTGCCGTCGGGGCTGATGTGGCAGGCCGCCACCATGCCGTTTCGCGACTCCGGATGGAAGGGATACAGCGGATAGTCGGGCAGGGGTTCGAACCCGAACAGGACCTTGCGGCGTTCGGCCCAGGCGCGGCGTTCGGGGCTGGCGTTGCCCTCCACCGACAGGGCGCGCGTCACGGTGACGAAGTTGCCCAGCCCGTGGAAGATCGGCTTGCCCTTATAGACTTCGACCCCGCGCGTGATGTGGGCGTGGTGGCCGATGACGATGTCGGCGCCGGCATCGATCGCGGCGCGGGCCACGGCCGTCTCGTACATGGCGATGTGGGCCGGGGTGTGGACCACCCCCTTGTGCAGGGCGACGACGAGGACGTCGACCTGGTCACGCAGGGCGGCGATGTCACGTTGCATGGCCTCGACCGTATCCGGATCGGCGAAGGTATAGACCTTGGGCGGCCCGCCGGGATTGGCCCCCTCCGGCTCATAGTGGCTGATGATCTTCAGATAGGCGCAGCCGGCGTTTCTGGGTCCTGCCCAGCCCTCGCGCGGGCCGACGCAATTGTAGCTGAGCAAGCCCACACGCTTGTCCGTGCGCGACGCCAGTGCCGGACGGCGGGCATCGGCCAGGGTCAAGCCGGCCCCGGCCGAGACGATGCCCTGCTCGGTCAGGTTGGCGATGGTATCGGCGATGCCGTCGGCACCCCGGTCGTGAATGTGGTTCCCGGCCAGACTGGCCATGTGAAAGCCGGCCCGCCCCATGGCCCGCAGGTTCTCGGGATCACTGGCAGGGGCAGGAATGTCACCGATCGATTCCACGCCCCGCGTCGTGTGCGGCACCTCCACGTGACCGATCAGCAGGTCGGCCTCGGCCAGCATGGCGCGTGCCGGATCGAAGAAGGTGTCGGCCTGCGGTTCGTCCAGGACGAGGTCGCCGGTCATGTACAGCTTGAAGACTTCGGCCATGATCCGGACTAGCCCGCCGTGGGCCGGAACGGAATGACGACGCTGGACGGAGTCTCGCCGCCGAAGTGGACGCTCAGGGTCGGGGCAGGGGCGACCTCGACCCGGGCGCGTTCGCGGGCATCCGAACCAGTGACGCTGACCCGCAGCGTGTGGCCCGCCTTGAACACGTAAGAGACTGCCAGCAGGTCGAACGAGACCTTGACCGGCTGACCCGCCACCAGGGGCTGGTGATCTTCGGCCCACGACCGGCGCCACGGTGTGCCCATGGTGTTCCAGGGGGCCTCGACGACATGACGCAGGGACGCGCGCTGACGCCCCTCGCTGACGACGGTGACCGTGCCGTCTGGGGCGAGGTCTTCCAGATAGGCGAAGACGGGCTGCTCGGGCGAGTTGGATGAAATCCACAGGTCGGCGATCGGATTGCCGGTGACCTCGGTATCGGCGGTGAAGGTGCGCGCCGCGACGGTCACGCTGGTCGCTGACGACCGGCAAGGCTGGGCGAACGGGCCGAAGTTGGGCTCCACCGGATCGGGCGGGCAGACAGGCGCGTAATCGACGGTGACGATCCGCTCTCCTGCGGCGCGCGGCTGTTGTGCGGCCAGGGCATCTCCGGCCAGGAACAGGCGGCGGTTGTCGGTGTCGGGCAGGGGCCAGGCCCTGGCGCTGCGCCACTGCTGACCCTCGGGCGCATTGATGGTGAAATAGTGGATCGGGTCGTCGTTCTGGATGCCCGTGTCCTCGCCCTTCAGATAGTGGTTGAAGAACCGGACCTGTTCGGCCTGCAGGTCGAAACCAGGGTTCAGGCAGTGCCGCCACGGCCCGATGATCATGCGCGCCTGACCCGGCAGGTTGGCCAGGGCGATCAACCCCTCTGTGCGGAAGTCGTCGTACCAGCCGCCCTGGATATAGATGGGCACACCGCCGTCGCGGACCTGGCTGAGATAGGCCCCGATGCTGACCTCGCCCCAGAACCGCGCCATGACCAGCGGCGACCAGCTGTCGCGGTAGGGCATGGACTGCATCAGGGCCAGCAGGTTGGTCGAGGCGACATGTTCTTCAGCCGCCTGACGCAGCAGGGTGCGGTCCTCGTCGCCCTGGACCGGCATGGCGCGCAGGTCGTCCTCGACGGTACGGGTGGGGCCGGTGCCGTATTGCGAGATGATGCCGCCGCGCGTGTGGCCGTCATACCGGTCCCAGGCGAAGCAGCCGGCGAAGACCGCCTTCAGGTGGGGCGGGCGGGCGACGACGGCGTGCATCGCCGCCTCGCCGGTGTTGGAGCAGCCGTACATGCCGACGTTGCCGGTGGACCAGGGCTGGGCCGCCAGCCATTCGGTGATTTCGTAGGCGTCGAAGCCCTCGGTGAAGTCCTCGTAGCCCCGCCGCGTGCCGAAGGAGGCGCCGTTGCCTCGACGCGCGACGATGGCGACGACGTAGCCAAAGCGCGTCAAATCCGAGAGTGGGCGGCGAGCGTCCGTGCCCTGACCCGTCGCGCGCGTCCCGGCCGCCTCGATATCCAGCGCATGATGCCAGATGACGGGCAGCGGACCTTCGACCGGCACGCCGTTCACGGACGGACGATGCAGCGACACCGCGATCTTCAGCCCGTCGCGCATCGTCAGGTGGAAGGAGGTGGCGACCTGTTCCGAATACTGGGGCGTGGCGGGTCCCGCGTTGAAGCCCGACTGGGCTCGCGCGGACATCGGCGACAGGGTCAGGGCGATCAGGGCGAACAGGGCGACGATGACGCGGGTCATGGGCAAGGCTCTCGAAAGAAAGCGGCGAGCCAGGACACACCCGGCTCGCCGTCAAGTTACTCCAGGAAGGATCGGTGTGAGGTCACCAGCTCTTGGAGATTTCAAAGGAGATGAAACGCCCGATGGCCGAAGCCGCCTGGCTATCCCAGGAGACGGTGCCGTTCAGGGCGATGGGCGGGTCTTCGTCGAACACGTTCAGAGCGTTGACCGAGATGCGGACGCCATTGGCCAGCCCCTCGCCCTCGAACCGGTAAGACGCGGTCAGGTCATAGGTCGTCAGGCTGTCCACCATGACGTTGGGCGTGATCGCGGTGTTCAGATAGCTGTCGGTGTAGTTGGCGAAGGCGTTCGCCGACCAGCCACCCATGTTCCAGCTCAGCGAGCCGCGTACGCGCAGATCGACCGGGTTGCCGATGGTGTCCAGCACGTCCACGACCGGCAGGCCGGCGGCACCCTGGCGCTCGACCGTCAGGATCTTGGCGACATCGACGCCAACCCTCCAGTTACCGAAGCCGGTGTCGAAGGCATAACCGGCCGACACGTCGTAACCGTCCTGCTTCAGCGAGCCCAGGTTCTGGCGGCGACCATCAAGAACCACGTTGATGTTGGACACCGGCTCGATCGGGTTCTGCAGATCGGGGCTGGCGAAGTAGGAGGCGACCAGAGCATCGAAGGCGGCGTTGCCCGCGACGTCGGTGGCTGCGGGGCGGCGGCGGATCAGCGCGGAATACACCGTGCCCTGGGCCAGGGCGTTGCCCGGAGCCACGTCGATCCGGTTCTCGTACTCGATCTTGTAGTAGTTCACCGACAGGTTGAACCCGTCGAGGAACGAGGGTGTCCAGTCGAAGCCGCCCGACCAGGTCTTGGCCGTTTCCGGCCCCAGGTCGTTGTTGCCGCCGTTGAAGAAGATGCCGCGCGTGGTGCCCGTCATCGACGTCGGATCGGTGATGTTCTGGACGAAGATGTTCAGGATCTGCGCGGCGCTGTCGACCAGTGAGGGCGCCCGGAATGAGGTGCCATAGGTGGCGCGGAAGTTCAGGTCGTAGCCGGGCGAATAGATGATGCCGTATTTCGGGTTGGTCGTGGTGCCGAAGTCGGAATAGTCCTCGAAGCGTCCCGCCACCGATAGTTCCAGCCGTTCGACCAGCGGCATGGCGTTCAGGTCGCTGACCAGAGGCACGAAGATTTCGCCGTACACCGAGCTGATGGTGCGTTGGTTGAAGACGCTCTTCGTCGTCGTGGCGCCGGTGGCCAGCACGTTGGTGGCGAACAGGGTCTGGCGGAAGGCGTTGTCGTGGAACTCGCCGCCCAGGGCCATGCGGACCGTGCCGCCCGGCAGGTCGAACAGAGGACCGTCCACCTTGGCCGACAGATCCTGGGTGATGTTCTTGCCGAACGTCGCGCGATTGGCGTCGATGATGTCCAGCAGCGCCGGGTTGTTGGTGCGGTTGAACGTCCCGTTGCCGAAGGGATTGAACGCGGTCGCCGGGTTGGTCGAGGCCAGCGCCGCGGTCAGGGCGGCGTTGTTGATGACGTTCTTCCGGTCCTGGAAGCCACGGCTGATGCTGTGGGCGGCATAGGCGGCCAGGCGCCAGTCATGACCCAGGTCGACGTTGAAGCCGGCGGCATTCTGCTGGGCGTTCTCGAAGCCGGTCGAGTTGGGATCGTTGTCGTCCAGCAGGCGATATTCCACCGTCTCCTGCGTGGCGCCGACGGGACCGACGAAATAGGGATTGGTGTTGCGGACCGTCAGGCTGAACAGGGCGGGCGGGGCCGCCAGATCGTAGTCGCGCTTGGTGTAGAAGCCTTCGTACCAGAGCTCCAGCCGGTCGGTGACCTGCTGGTTGATGTTGAACAGGACTGTGTCGCGGTTCTGTTCGGGCAGCAGGTCGTTGGCCGCCGCCTCGTCATATCGGTTGGGCGTGGTCGACAGCTGGGCCGAGGTCACGCCGACGCCGTTGGTGTTGGGCAATCCGTAGCGAATGCCGCCGAAGACGACGTTGCCGGGCGCGGCGGTGAAGGGTCGTGCGTCCGTTCCGCCCCGGTTTGTACGGTTCTGGCTGGCGAAGTCGCGGTCGGCACCCGACAGGTTGCTGCGCTCGTTATGCTCATAGGCAAGGAACAGGCCGCCGCCGTCCCAGGTCCGGCCATAGGTCTGGCTGAACTGGAACTGCGACAGCGCGTCGGCAAAGCCGTAGCGGGCCGTGGTCTCGGCCCCGTCCCAGTTGCGGCGCGTGATCAGGTTGACCACCCCGGCCACCGCATCGGAGCCGTAGATGGCGGAGGCACCGTCGGTCACGACCTCGATGCGCTGCAGGGCTGCGGATGGGATCTGGTCAAGGTCGCCCAGCGCCTTGATGACCCCGTTGGGGGCCAGGCGGCGGCCGTTCAGCAACAGCAGCGTCGCTTCTGGCCCGATGCCCCGAAGGTTGGCGCTGCGCACGGCGGTGGAGTTGGCGGCGGCGTCCTGCGCTCCGCCGCTGAAGCTGTTGCGGCTTTCGTCCGCACCCAGGTTCAGAACCTGGGGCAGCAGGCGCGTGGCGTCGCTGACGTTGCTGGACCCACTGGCGACGATGTCACCGCGATCGACGCCGATGACCGGCGAGCCGGCGGCGGCGACGCCGCGGATGCTGGTCCCCGTGACGACGATGTCGTCGACGGTGGCGGCGTCGTCCTGTGCAGCGGGAGCAGGTGTTCGCGCGGGAGCCGTCTGGGCCGAGGCCAGAGACGGCACGGCAAGTGCGGCGAACAGCGCCAGTGCGGACGCACCGGCATAGACGGACCTGTGACGCGAACTGAACATGGCATCCTCCCCTTGATGATCCGGACTTGATGCCCGTGACCCGTTGACGCCGACTATGGCGTGTTTTCGCTTAAACGCAAATAGTATGATTCCCAAACAGTCCAGAGGTCACTGTTTGACCGGGGCCGTCCTGCCTCCGCCGATGTCGTGACCCTCCAGCGTGTCGAGGAACGCGGCGATTTCTGCGTCCACGGCATCGTTCCCGCTGCCCATATTGTTGAGCGCGATGCGGAGGACCGGCACGCCCGCGCGCTCCAGGGCCTCGAGCACGAAGGGATCTGCGTCGTCGATCGCGACGGCCCCATGGCACCCGTGGGCCCGAGCCTCCTTGACGTGCCAGGCCCCCGACCAGGTCGGCATCCGCAGTTCGTCGCCCATGGTCACGAACCTGGCGGCCAGGGCGCGGATGACGTCGTGCTCACCCTCGAACGACCGCAGATAGCCATCGGCGGCAAGACCCAGATACATGGACCACACGAAGACCGCGCCGTGGCTCTCTTCCCATCGCTGATAGAATCCCGTGTCGCTCCACAGTCCTCGCCCGACCCACATCAGACGCAGTCGCTCGCCGGGGCAGGCGGCCTCGCCGTCAGCGACGCGCTGAGCCACCTCGTCGTAGAATCGCCTGGCCGCATCGCGGGCCCAGACCGTGCCCCGATGCCATTGCGGGACCATGGTCGCGGGCATGGTATCGACGACACCGACGGGCGCGGGATGGGTCCGGGCGATGAGGTCGCGCGTCTTGCGGTAGAAGTCCTCCTGCTCATTGACCAGGTTCATGATCTCCACCAGCCTGGCGCGATCCAGCGTGCGACCGGTCAACGCTTCCAACCGGACGATCTGCTGTTCGATCTGGGCGGCCATCAGCGCCAGCCGTTCGGGTTCCAGCGTCTGTTCCCAGCGCTCGGGCATGTCGTCCCACCAGTCGATGGGAAGGTCGATGCGGCTTTCGATCGAGCGATCGAAGACGAACAGGTCGGCCCCCGTCTCGCTCGCCCAGGCCTCGAAGATCTTGCTGCCCGGGTCGGACCCGGCGATCAGCGAAAGGATCGACGGCGTCGGCAGTCCGCCCCACGGGGCATCCTCGAGGGCGTCGTCGAGCGCCGCCGCCAGACCCTGGGCGCTGTAGGTCTCGACGTGGGCCGGGTAGTCGGCCGCCTTGAGCAGACGTCCGTACTGGCCCGCCTTCTGTTTGGCCGCGACGATGGAGGCCCACCACTGGTTCACCACATAGGGAATGTCGAGCGCGCGCAGGATTTCCTGGGGCGCATCTGCGTTGACCACGGCGAATGGCCCCTCGGCGGCGCGCTCGCGGATGCTGGCGAACCAGTCGCGCTGCCAGGCTCCGAAGTCAGCGGTGCAGTCCAGGGATTTGCGGCTGCGCTTATGATCGCGCTCGGCAGGCTTCGCCTTCAAGGCGGGGCGCGGGGGGGCGGACCGGATTGTCGGTTCGACAGTTTTTCCGGTCGCGAGGAAGCGAGACATGCGATCGGCGGTTTCCGCGTCGATGGGTGCGGTCGGCTTCAGGTCGGCGATCGTCAGGAACGCGATGCCCGCCTGTCCCAGCGCGATGCGGGACGGCTTGATGTCCCAGGGCGCGGCCTCTTCACCCGCCAGGCTGCAGTGAATCACGGCATCGACGCCAAGGGCGAGGGCGCGTCGTGTCAGCGCCGAGGCGCGCCAGCCGGCGGACTGCATGGGACTGGGCCAGTCCGGGGCCTGGCTGCGGAGCGCCACCGCTTCTTCCACGGAGACGTCTTCAGCCAGGGAGGAAGCGATCCAGGGATCGCCCCAGGCGTGGTCCTCCGACACGATGATCGCCCCCAGTGCCTCCATCTGCCGATAGAGGTGCGCTGTCTCGTGCATCGAGCCGGTCAGAAGGACACGGCGGCCGGTCAGCACGGGGGCGCCCTTCACCGCGGCTTCGATGGCGTCCACAAGGCGGTCGGCCTCCAGGGCGGACGATCGGCTGACGGCCCGGATGAGGTCGAGCGCATCGGCTCCGGACAGGCGCGGCTCCGACCCGCTGCGGACCCTGGAGAACAGGTCGGCCAGGCGGGCCTTGAGGGCGTTCTGTTGCAGGCGAGCGGCATTCAGGGCGTGCCCGTCGATCGGGTGGCCGATGGATGTTTCGAGCCAGGTTCGGACGGCCGAAGTGCGAGCCAGATTATAGGTTCGGACCGCCTGATCCCGACCGTGCAGCAGGTCGGCGAATGCGAAAGGCACCGACGGTCCGCGGCCGGTCAGGTGAAGCTCTCGCAGGACCGCGAATACCTGTGCATCTTCAGCGGCCGCATGGGTCAACAGCAATCCGCGCGGCGTAAAGTCGGCGGACTCGATGGCGGCCAGGAGACCTTGTGACCGTGGGCTGAGCCCGGGATGGGGCTGGCCGGCACCCGCATCCCACGGCACGAGCGCCCAGGGGACCAGACCGGCGGCGGCGATCACCTCGCGCGGCGCATCCGGGCCCAGACAGGCGATGGCATGGATCGGCGGAGCGGCGCACGCGGCCAACGCCCCGGCGACGATCTCGGATACCGACATCAGATGGTGCCCGCCGCCCGGAGTTGCGCCAGCCGCTCCGCCGAATAGCCCAGGCCCTCGCCATAGACGCTGTCGTTGTGCTGGCCGATCTCGACCGGCAGGACCTCGTCGAATCCCGTGCGGCATTCGGAGAACTGGATCGGCACCCCGACAGTGCGCAGGGATTCATCGGTCTGGTAGCGGGGATGCTTGACGGCCACGGTCTCACCGCGGGCGACGACGCGGGGGTCCATCATGCCTTCGGATGGATTACGCACGGGGGCCACCGGGACGCCTTCCGCCTCCAGCAGGCGGACCACCTCGGCGGTCGGCAGGCTGCTGGTCCAGGCCTCGATCCGGGCCTCCAGTTCGACTGCGTTGGCGACCCGGCCATCGCGGCTGTTGTAGCGGGGATCCTCGGCGAAGCCCGGCGCGTTCATGACCCGGAACAGGGCGCGGGCGAGGCCCTCGTGCACCGCCACGATCGCGACATAGCCGTCGGCGCAGCGGAAGACACCGAAGGGCGACAGCCGGTGGACGGTCAGGCCGGTGCGCCCCGACATTCCCGCCATCTCCATCGCGCGCCAATTCTCGATGGCAACGAAGGATGTCAGGGCCCCCAGCATCGACACGTCGACGAACTGGCCATGGCCGGTCTTCTGGCGGTGCTGAAGCGCGGCGAGGATTCCGATGACACCGAACACCGGTGCCAGCATGTCGGCCATAGGGATGCCGATCCGCACGGGCGGCGTGCCTTCCTCGCCGCTGGTGTACATGGCGCCGCTCAGGGCCTGGACCAGCACATCCATGGCCTTGGATCCGTCGGAGCCCCCGGCTCCGAAACCGCTGAGGGCGCAATAGATGACGCCGGGATTGGCCGCCCTGGCCGCGTCATAGCCGACGCCCAGCCGGTCCGCCGTCCCGCTGGTGAAGTTCTCGATGACCACGTCGGCGGTTCGCACCAGATCGGCGAAGACCTCGCGCGCCCCGGGGGCCTTCAGGTTCAGGCTGACACCCTTTTTGCCGCGGGCCCTGGTCAAGTGCGAGACCGACAGATCGTCGTCATGCATCCGCATGACCGTCACCCCGTCGCGGCCGACATAGGGACTGTTCTCGCGCGCGAGGTCGCCGCCCTTGGGATCCTCGACCTTGATGATCTCTGCGCCCAGTCCTGCCAGCAGCAGGGTCGCATAGGGCCCGGCCAGTGCGCGCGTCAGATCGATGACGCGGAGACCCTCGAGCGGGCGGGGCGCGGAAGCGGAAGATTGGATCACGGTCATTCCTCGGTGATCGCTTCTCGAACCCTCAGCGGAGGGCCGGTCGATCTGAGGCGATTGAGCCGTGCACACCGCCTTGTGTCAATATTAGTTTCTATTCCATACGGTTTATATATCGCCCGATAGGACCGTCGAGAATCTGCTAGACGGTTCGTGGGCCATGCTGAGGCCCAAAGGAGTGGCTCATGTCCGAACCGATGCTGGCCGAGATGGATCACACGCCGACTTCGGCCGCTCGGTATCTGGGCATCCTGACGCCGTTGCTGGGTTTCCGGATGCGGCGCATCCACAACCACCTGACCCGGTCGTTCAGCGAGCGTCTGGGCGATCAGGCGCTGCGGCCCGGCGGCTTTTCGGCGCTCGGTCTGATGGCGGCCAACCCCGGCATGTCGCAGAAAATGCTGTCCGACGAGCTGGGGCAGGACAAGGCGACCGTCGTCGCGCTGTTAGACGAGCTGGAACGGCGGGGCTGGGCCGAGCGCCGTCGCGACGTGGCCGATCGTCGTCGGCATCATCTGTTCATCACGCCCGACGGTGAAAAAGCCCTGTCCTGGATGGCCAGAGAGGCCATCGCCAACGAGCGCGGCGTGGTGGCGGCCTTGACCGACGACGAGGCGCACACCCTGCTGACCCTGCTCGACAAGGTCTATCGCGGGGCCTTTCCGACCGAACCCTAGACGGCGCTCGTCGGCTCGTTGATGCGGATGGTGCGGCTGGCGAGGGCCAGGAAGACCATCGAGATCAGGAAGATGGCCGACATGACCAGCAACGCCACCTGCAGGCCGGAGGCGGAGGCCTGGCTGCAGGCGGCCGCGACGCTGTCCAGGGCACCTTCGGGAGCCCGACCGCCGGGACAGCTGGCCGTGAAGGCTCCGGTGCCGGTGAAACGCTGGCCCGCCACCGTGTCGCTGATGACACCCGTCAGCAATGGCCCGACCGTGCTGCCGACCACGGTCGCCGCGACCATGAAGACTGCGGCGCCGGTCGCCCGCATCGTGGAGGGGACGATGTTCTGGATGGCGGCATACAGCGGTCCGTTCTTCATGTTGTAGGCCACGGCCGCCGCCAGCAGGAACGGCATGGCCAGACGCGGGTCCGGCGCGCCGAAGGCGACCAGGTAGGCGGCGGCGGCCAGACCGCTGCCCAGGGCGGGCACCAGCACATAGGATCGGCCCCGGCTGTCGGAAAACCTGTCGGCCAGCACGCCGCCCAGCATCGCCCCGACCAGACCTGCGATCCCGGTCATGCCCACGATGCCGCCGGCCTGGGACAGGGTGAAGTCGTGGGTCCGCAACAGGAAGGACACGGTGAACCCCGCGATGCCCGCGTTGGCGATGCCGACAAAGGCTCCGCCGATGAACACGAAGACGAACGCCGGGGTCTTCATCAGCCATCTGAAGTCGGCCCAGAAGGTCGCCGGGCGGCGTTCGGCGGTTTGCGGCGTCGCCTTGCGGGGATCCTTCAGCGTGAACCATACCAGCAGGCTCAGCACGACGCCCGGCAGGCCGAGCAGCAGGAAGGCCGAGCGCCAGCCCCAGGCTTCGGCGACAAAGCCGCCGATCAGGGGGGCCAGGATGGTCGCCAGCGGCGGGGCGGCGCTGACCACGGACATCACCAGACCGCGCTGCCTGGGCGTGAAATAGTCGGCCAGGACCGAATGGCTGATCGGGATGCAGCCGCCCTCGCCGGCACCCACGCCGATCCGATACAGCAGCAGCTGGCCGAAGCTCTGGGCCACACCGCACAGGGCCGTCATGGCTGACCAGACGCCGATGGCGATGGCCAGAAGCCCGGCGCGATTGAAGCGTTCGGCGAACCTCGCCGCCGGAATGCCCGACAGCGAATAGAACAGGGCGAAGGCAGGACCGGTCAGCAGGCCCAACTGCGCATCCGACAGGCCGAGCTCGATCTTGATCGGCTCCTGCAGCACGCCGAGCACGATACGGTCCAGATAGTTGCATACCGTGACCGCCAGCAGCAGAACGATGACGTAGATCTGATAAGGCCGCCAGCCTTTTGCCGGCGCTGCGGATGCGGGAATGTCGATCACGATATGGGTTCCTCCGGCACCTGGGCCCTGCGCCGCTCTGCGTCGGCTGCACCGGAAGGTTGATTGATAAAATCGTTTGTGTCTATGCCTATATCGGTCGTCTCGTCTGATGGTACCGCCCGGATCGGCGGAGCGAAGCAGGGCGATGGAATGGAATTGCTCGAGAGGCCCGACATCCCATGAATACCTCCCGGACCCAGGTCGCGATCATTGGCGCCGGCCCTGCGGGTCTTCTGCTGGGTCATCTTCTCCGCGCGGAGGGCATAGAGGTCGTCATCGTCGAGCGGGCCTCGTCCGCCTATGTCCTGGGGCGCATCCGGGCGGGCGTTCTCGAGGCCACGCTGACCGACTTGCTGCACCGGTTGGGGATCGACACCCGCCTGAACGCCGAGGGCCTGCCGCACGACGGCTTCTACCTGTCGGATGGCGAGAAGCTGATCCGCATTGCGGTCGGCGAACTGACCGGCAAACGGGTCACCGTCTACGGCCAGACCGAGGTCACCCGCGACCTGATGGCGGCCGCCCCCGAGCGCGGGCTGGAGGTCGTCTATCAGGCCGAGGACCTGACGCTGAACGCGATCGAGACCGATACGCCCTATCTGACCTATCACCAGGGTGGCACCGCGCACCGGCTCGATGCCCGCTTCATTTGCGGTTGCGACGGGTTTCACGGACCCTCTCGCAGGTCGATACCGCCGCAGGCGGGCCGCACGTTCGAAAAGGTCTATCCCTTCGGCTGGCTGGGCATCCTCGCCGATGTGCCGCCGTGCGACGACGAGTTGATCTATGCCAACCACCCGCGCGGTTTCGCCCTGGCCTCGATGCGATCCCAAACCCGCAGCCGCTATTACATTCAGGTCCCGTCCAGCGAAGACGTGACCGAATGGTCCGACGAGCGATTGTGGGACGAGCTGACCGTGCGCCTGGGACCCGAGACCGGGTCTCGGATCACCCGCGGACCATCGATCGAGAAATCGATCGCGCCGCTGCGATCCTTTGTTTTCGAACCCATGTCCTATGGATCGCTGTTCCTGGCCGGCGACGCAGCCCACATCGTCCCGCCGACGGGCGCCAAGGGTCTGAACCTGGCGGCGTCGGATGTCGCCTACCTGTCGGAAGCGCTGGCCGGATACTTCAGGCGCAACGACACCGACGGCGTCGCAGGATACTCGGCCCGCGCCCTGGCCCGGGTCTGGAAGTCTGAACGGTTCAGCTGGCAGTTGACCACACTGATGCACCGGTTCCCCAGTTCCGACGCGTTTGATCGCCGCATGCAGCAGGCCGAGCTCGACTACATCGCCGGATCCGAGTCGGCCCGACGAAGCATCGCGGAAAACTACGTCGGCCTGCCGCTCTAGCGACCGACGCGGGGATGGGATGGCGGACAGGGTGGGATTCGAACCCACGGTAGGCTTCCACCTACGGCGGTTTTCAAGACCGCTGCCTTAAACCACTCGGCCACCTGTCCGTCTGGAGAGAGGCCATAGCAGCGCCGACCCCGTTAACCAAAACGGAAATCGTCTGGTCGATCATGTGCACATGATCCCGTCGGCGACCCCTCGCAGAATCGTCAGCTTCGCGACGCTCGGCGCGACGGTTTCGATGCTCGCGGCCTGCGCCAGCACGGGCGCGCCCGACGGGCCTCGCCAGGGGGTCGTGCCCGTGGTCACCGACCCCGCCCCTATCGTGTCGGGCACGATGCGGCCCTACCAGGTGAGGGGGCGCTGGTATCGCCCTTCCGAACAGCCAGGCTACGACGAGGTCGGCATGGCGTCGTGGTACGGAGATCAGTTCAACGGGCGTCCGACCTCGACGGGCGAGCGATTCGACATGCATGCCCTGACGGCGGCGCACAAGACCTTGCCGCTGCCCGGACTGGTGGAGGTTACCAACCTGGCCAACGGACGGACCGTCGTGCTTAGGGTCAATGATCGTGGACCCTTCGTCGACGACCGCATCATCGACCTGTCGCGCGGAGCGGCCGAAGCGCTGGACTTGCTGCAACGGGGCGTGGGCGAGGTGAGGGTACGGTATCTGGGGCGCGCGCCCCGGGTGGGCGGAGGCGCGGTCCTGCAATACGCCCAGGCCGCTCCGCCGCGCGAGGAGCCGGTGGCACCCGCGCTCGCCCCTGCGCCGCCGATGGCCGCCTTCTGGATCCAGGTCGCTGCCTATCCGGCCCAGCCGGACGCGCGGAACACGGCGGGACGTCTGGGCCAAAACGCCCGGGTACAGGCCGCGACCGACAACTCCATGTTCCGTGTTCTGCTGGGGCCCTGGCCCGACGCCAATGTCGCCGAACAGGCACGGCAGTCGGTTGTGGCGCGCGGATTTCGCGACGCCCTGTTGATATCGGCACGATAGAGCCGAAGCGCCCTTGGCCCGGGCGGCGCGCGTCGCCATTGTGCGCCGATGTCACGAGGTCTGTTCATCACATTCGAGGGCGGGGAGGGGACCGGCAAGTCCACCCAGGTCGCCCGTCTGGTCGATCATCTGCGTGCGAGCGGGCGGAAGGTGATTCGTACCCGCGAGCCGGGCGGTTCGCCCGGAGGAGAGGCGATTCGCGACCTGGTGGTGTCCGGCAGCGCCGATCGCTGGTCCGCGCGCACCGAGTTGCTGCTGATGTTCGCGGCGCGCTCTGATCATCTGGAACGGACGATCCAGCCGGCTCTGGAGGCCGGGCAATGGGTGGTGTGCGACCGTTTCGCTGATTCCAGTCGGGCCTATCAGGGTCTGGCGGGCGGCGCGGAAGCGTCTTTTGTAGACATCCTGGATCGCCATGTCGTCGGGCGCGATCAGCCGGATCTGACGCTTATCTTCGACCTGCCGGTCGAGGTCGGCCTGGAGCGTGCCCTGGCCCGCCCGCAGGGCGATACCCGCTTCGAATCCAAGGGTCTGGCGTTCCATCAGAAGCTGAGGGCGGGCTTCATGCAGATCGCGGCCGAGCATCCGGAACGGTGTCGCCTGATCGACGCGACCGGCACGATCGATGCGGTGCAAGCCCGGGTCTGGGCCGCCGTGGAACCGTTCCTGTGACCGCGGTCGAGCCCCGGGACCGGTTTGACCTGGTGCCATCGCCGGAGGCGGAGCGCGCCTTTCTAGACGCCCTGGATCGGGGACGGCTGCACCACGCCTGGCTGCTGTGCGGCCCCGAAGGTCTGGGAAAGGCCACGTTCGCCTATCGGGCCGCGCGCCGTCTGCTGGGCGCGCGGGCGGACCCGGCGCGTGGGGCGTTTGGGGCGTCGCCCGGCGATCCCGTCAGCCAACTGGTGTCGGCCCAGTCCCACCCGGACTTGATGGTGCTTGAGCGGCTGTCGGAGGGGGGCAAGACGAAGAAATCGATCTCCGTCGACCAGGCGCGCGACCTGCCGGAGTTCTTTTCGAAAAGCCCGTCCCAGGCTGCCTATCGCGTGGCCATCGTCGATGCGGCCGACGACCTTAATCCCAATGCCGCCAATGCCTTGTTGAAGACTCTGGAAGAGCCGCCGGAACGCGGTGTGCTGTTTCTGGTCAGCCACGCGCCGGGCCGGTTGCTGGCCACCATCCGGTCGCGCTGTCGGCGCCTGTCCTTCGCGCCCTGGACCGACGAAGCCGTTGCGACGCTGGTCTCGCGCCAAACCGATCTGGAAGGCGACGAAGCGGCCAGGATTGCGGTCATGGCGCGCGGGTCACCGGGCGCGGCCCTGTCGCTGGCGACCGAGGCCAATCTGGCGCTCGATCGCCTGGCCCGACGCTGGGTGGATGAACCCACTCTGGACCGTGCCGAACAAATGGCCATGTCCGACACCTTTCGCGGGGCGGTCGGGCAGGGCAGGTTCGAGGCCTTGATGGACCGGCTGACGGCGGCGGTGAGGGCCCGATCGCTGGAGACGGCGGGCGGGGCCGCCTGGGCCGACCTGTGGACACGGCTGAGCGACCTGCCGGAGCGTGCCGCCGCCGTGAACCTGGACCGGGCAGACGTTCTGACCGGGGCGCTGGCCGACCTGGCTCGGGTCAAGGCGATGGTCCATCGATGAGCGCGTCATGCTGATCGACAGCCATGTGAACCTTCACGCGCCTCAATTCGACGCGGATCGCGACGCCGTCATCGAGCGTGCCCGGGCGTCGGGCGTGGGCATGATGGTCGAGATATCGGATTCGCTGGCGACGTTCGAGGCGACCCACGGTCTGGCCAGGGCGCATCCGGACATCTGGTGTACGGTCGGGGCGCATCCGCACGAGGCACGCCATCATCTGGAGATGACGGCCGACGATCTGGTCACCCTGGCGGCGCGGCCGAGGGTGGTCGGGATCGGAGAGTGCGGACTGGATTTTCACTACGACCTCAGCCCGCGCGATCAGCAGGAGGCCGTGTTCCGCCAACATATCGCGGCGGCGCGCCGGACCGGTCTGCCGCTGGTCGTTCATACGCGAGAGGCCGACGAGCGAATGGGGGCGATCCTGGCCGAAGAACAAGGGCAGGGCCCGTTCCGGTTCTTGATGCACTGCTATACAAGCGGAGCCGAATTAGCCCAAAAGGCTGTTGAAATGGGGGCCTGGTTCTCGGTTTCGGGTATCGCCACTTTCAAGGCTGCGGAGGATGTCCGCGAGGTCATCCGGTCCATGCCGGCGGACCGGATCATCGTCGAGACGGACTGTCCCTATCTGGCCCCGGTGCCCCATCGTGGCCGCCGCAACGAGCCGGCCTACGTCGGCCACGTGCTTCAGGCCCTGGCGGACATCCGGGGCTGGACGGTGGAGGAGGCGGACACACGCACCACCGATGCGTTCTTCACCCTGTTCGACCGTATCCCGAGGCCGGCATGAGCGCGCTGGATGTCACCATTCTGGGATGCGGGTCATCCGGCGGGGTGCCGCGGGGGGACGGCGACTGGGGCAGTTGCGACCCGACCGACCCCAGGAACCTGCGCTCGCGTTGTTCGATGCTGGCGCGCCGCACGGGGCCCGATGGGGAAACCGCTGTCCTGATCGATACCTCGCCGGACCTGCGTCAACAGATGCTGGCCGCGCGGGCCAGCCGCGTCGATGCCGTCTTGATCACTCACGACCATGCGGATCAGACCCACGGGATAGACGACTTGCGCGTCTTCGCCTTGCGGCGTCGCCAGCGGATCCCATGCTGGATGGACGCGGCGACGCGGGAGGCGCTCACTCACCGGTTCGACTACATCTTCGAGACCAAGCAGGGATATCCGGCCATTCTGGAAGCGCGTGACCTTCCCATTCATGGCACGCCGTGGCGGATCGACGGGCCGGGAGGGTCGGTGCCGGTCGTGACCTTCGATCAGGGCCATGGCCCCATCCGCTCGGTGGGCTACCGGCTGGGTGGCGTCAGCTATTCGAGCGACGTGGATGCACTGAGCGACGAGGCCTTGCGGGCCGTTGCGGGATCGGAGCTATGGATCATCGATGCGCTGCGCTGGAACCGTCATCCAACGCACGCCCATGTGGACCAGGCCTTGGAATGGATAGCGGCGGCCGATGTCGGAACGGCCGTCCTGACCAACTTGCATATAGACCTTGATTACAAGGCATTGTCCGCGCTGGTTCCGCCAGGCGTAGAGATCGCTCACGACGGCTGGTCACGACCGGTTTCCCTCTGACATGGCACGATTTCGCATAATATATCTTAGGCGATAAAAGGAAACGCCCTCATGGCCGGTCTCAAGGACAAACGCGGCTTCATCGACAAGGACCGGCTGGACCTGTCCGAACGACAGGCCGTCGAATACTGGATGAAGCGCTGGGGAGTCACCCGCGACCAGATCACCGCCGCGCACAGGAAGGCCGGCCGCATGGTCAAGGACATCGCCGCCGAGCTGGGCAAGAAGCGCTGAGCTAGGCGACCACGCCGAACAGATGGCCGATCCCTGCCGTCACGGCCAGCGCGATACCACCCCAGAAGACGACCCGCGCCACCGGCCGGACCAAGCCCGCGCCGCCAGCCGCCGCGCCGAGGCCACCGAGGACCGCCAGAAAGATCAGCGACGAGCCCGCGACGACCGCCATGAGCCAGGCGGTCGGCGTCACTACAACGGCCAGCAACGGCGCCGCAGCCCCCGCCGTGAACGTCGCGGCAGACGTGACGGCCGCCTGGATCGGACGAGCCGTCGTGAACGAGGAAATTCCGAGCTCGTCCCTGGCATGCGCCGCCAGGGCATCGTGCTGCATCAGTTGTTCAGCGACCCTGTCGGCCAAGTCCGGCGTCAGGCCCCGGTCCACATAGATCTGGCTGAGTTCGCGTCGTTCCGCCTCCGGCGAGGCCGCCAGCTCGGCGCGCTCCTTGGCCAGGTCCGCCTTTTCGGTATCGGATTGCGAGCTGACGGAGACATACTCGCCAGCCGCCATCGACAGCGCCCCGGCGACCAGGCCGGCGACCCCGGCCACCAGGATCGCGGATTTCGACGAGCCGGCGGCGGCCACGCCCATGATGAGGCTTGCGGTCGAGACGATGCCGTCATTCGCACCCAGCACGGCCGCCCGCAACCAGCCGACACGCGAGATGACATGACCTTCGAGATGCGACCGGTTCATCTCGGTACTGAGCGCCCTGCTGCCGTCGCGCGCAAGGCCCCTCCGTCAGATGTGGATCACGCGCCCGTAGGCGTCCAGCGCGGCCTCATGCATGGCCTCGGACATGGTCGGATGCGGATAGACGATGCCGTGGATGTCTTCCTCGGTGGCTTCCATCGTGATGGCGGTGACATAGCCCTGGATCATCTCGGTGACCTCGGCCCCGATCATGTGGGCCCCGATCAGGGCTCCGGTCTTGGCGTCGAACACCGTCTTGACGAAGCCCTCGGTGTCGCCCGACGCGATGGCCTTGCCGTTCACCTTGAAGGGGAAGCGGCCGATCCTGACCTCGCGCTTGGCTTCCCGGGCCGCCTGCTCCGTCACCCCGACCGAGGCGACCTGCGGCTGGGCATAGGTGCAGCCGGCGATGGGCGAGACGACGTTCGGCGACTTGAAGCCGGCGATGTATTCCGCGGCGTGGATGCCCTCGTGTGACGCCTTGTGCGCAAGCCAGGGCGCGCCGGCGCAGTCGCCGATGGCGTACAGGCCCATCACGTTGGTGGCGCAATGGCCGTCGATGTCGATGTGGCCCCGGTCCATCTTGACCCCCAGCGCCTCCAGCCCGATGCCGTCCGTGTTGGCGGTGATGCCGACAGCCGAGATGCAGACCTCGGCCTCGAGCGTTTCGGCCTTGCCACCGGCCTCGATGGCGACCTGGACGCCCTTCCCGCTCTTGGACACCTTGGTGACCTTGCAGCCGGTGCGGAACTTCATGCCGCGCTTCTCGAAGGCCTTCTGCGCGGCCTTGGAGACCTCTTCGTCCTCGACAGGCATGATGCGATCGACCGCTTCCACGACCGTAACATCCGCGCCCAAGGCTCTGTAGAAGCTGCCGAATTCAATACCGATGGCACCCGAACCGATGACCACGATCGACTTCGGCATCGACTTGGGCGCCATGGCCTCGCGGTAGGCCCAGATGCGGTCGCCGTCGGCCTCCAGGCCGATCTGCGGAATGGCCTTGGCGCGGGCTCCGACGGCCAGCATGACCGCACTGGCCTCGACCGTGCGCGATCCCCCGGCCTTCAGGGCGATGACGACCTTGGGCACCGCGGTGCCCTTCTCCAGCTTCGCCGTGCCCTCGATGACCTCGATCTTGTTCTTCTTCATCAGGAAGCCGACGCCCTGATTGAGCTGTTTGGCGACGCCGCGCGAGCGGGCGATGATGGCGTCGAAGTCGAAGCCGACCTTTTCGGCCGACAGGCCGTAGTCCTTCAGGTGGCTCAGGCTCTCGTACTTCTCGCCCGACTTCAGCAGGGCCTTGGTGGGGATACAGCCCCAGTTCAGACAGATACCGCCCAGATTCTCGCGCTCGACGATGGCGACCTTGAGGCCCAGCTGGCTGGCGCGGATCGCGGCGACATAGCCGCCTGGGCCCGAGCCGATGACGATAAGATCGATTGGGTCAGCCATTCTGGATCAGCTTCTCGATATCCGGCACGATGGCCGCGGGTTCGACCTGGGGGGCGTAGCGGGCGACCGCCCTGCCCTCCCGGTCGGTCAGGAATTTGGTGAAGTTCCACTTGATGTCGCGACTGCCCAGGAAACCCTTCTTCTGCTCGGTCAGCCAGGCATAGAGCGGGTGGCGATGGGGGCCGTTGACCTCGACCTTGTCGAACAGCGGGAAATCGACGTCGTAGGTCGTGCTGCAGAACGACGCGATCTCGGCCGCCTTGCCGGGCTCCTGCCCGCCGAACTGGTTGCAGGGGAAACCCAGCACCTCGAACGGCTGGTCGGCGTATTGCCGGTGCAAAGCTTCCAGCCCGGCATACTGGCCGGTGAAGCCGCACTTCGACGCCGTGTTGACGATCAGCAACGCCTTGCCGCGAAACCGCTCCAGCGGTACTTCGCTACCGTCGATGCCGGTGGCGGCGAAATCATAGACGGTGCTCATGCGCGTCAGGCCAGCATGGTGACGGGGTCTTCGATCAGCGGCTTGAACGCCTGAAGGAAGCGCGCGCCGGTCGCGCCGTCCACCACGCGGTGATCGCAGGTCAGGGTGACGGTCATGACGGTGGCGACGGCCAGCTGGCCGTTCCTGACGACCGGCCGCTGTTCGCCCGCCCCGACGCTCATGATCGCGCCCTGGGGCTCGTTGATGATCGAGCTGAACGATTTGATGCCGAACATGCCCAGGTTCGAGACGCTGAAGGTGCCGCCCTGGAACTCCTCGGGCTTCAGCTTCTTGTCGCGGGCGCGCTTGGCGAGATCCTTCGATTCGACAGCGATCTGCGACAGGGACTTGGTCTCGGCCTTGAAGATGATCGGGGTGATCAGGCCGCCGTCGATCGCGACCGCCATGGCAACATCGGCATGATGATGCATGGCGATGCCCTCGGGGCTGTAGCTCGCGTTGGCCTCGGGCACGAGCTTCAGCGCCAGGGCGGCGGCCTTGATGACGAAGTCGTTGACCGAGACCTTGATGCCCTTGGGCTCCAGCGCGGCGTTGACCTTGGCGCGGGCGGCCAGCAGGGCGTCGATCTCGCAGTCGATGAACAGCGGGAAATGCGGCACGTTCTGGATCGAGCCGACCATGCGGCGCGCGATCGCCTTTCGCATGCCGTCCAGCGGGATCAGGTCGTAGCTGCCGTCGGGGATGCCCATGTCGGACAGCGACTGGACCTTGCGCGCCTCTATGCCGGAGGCGGCCGCCGTCGCAGGAGCCGCGGCCGGACGCGCGCCGCCCTTGCCGGCGGCCTCGACGTCGGCGCGAACGATACGGCCGTGTGGACCGGTGCCCTTCAGCGAGGACAAGTCCAGGCCAGCCTGCTGCGCCAGCCGGCGCGCCAGGGGCGAGGCGAAGACGCGCTGACCGGAAGCAGGGTTCGATGCGGGCTTGGCGCTTGCGGGCGGCAGAGTGGCTTCAGCGGATTTGATGCCCTGAGGGGTCGCGACGGCATCGCCGCTTTCGTGTCCCGCTGGGGCCGGCTTGGCGTCCGCCTTGGGCGCCGCAGCCTTGGGGGCCGGAGCGGCGCTGCCCCCCTCCTCCGCCAGACGCGCGATCGGCGTGTTGACCTTCACGCCCTCGGACCCTTCGGCCACAAGGATGTCGGTGATCGTGCCCTCGTCGACGGCCTCGACCTCCATGGTCGCCTTGTCGGTCTCGATCTCGGCGATGACGTCGCCGGCCTTGACCACGTCTCCGGCCTTGACGTGCCATTTGGCCAGGACCCCCTCTTCCATCGTGGGCGACAGGGCGGGCATCAGGATATCGGTCATGCCATCACCGCCTTGACGGCCTTCACGATCTTGTCGACGCCGGGCAATGACAGGATTTCCAGGTTGGCGGCATAGGGCAGCGGCACGTCTTCCTGGTGCACCCGCAGCGGCGGCGCATCCAGGTAGTCGAAGGCGTGTTCGATCACCCGGGCCACGACCTCGGCGCCGACGCCCATGGGACCCCAGCCTTCCTCGGCCGAGACCAGGCGGCTGGTTTTCTTGACGCTCTCGACGATGGTCTCGTGATCCAGCGGGCGTAGGGTCCGCAGATCGATGACCTCGACGCTGATGCCCTCGGCTTCAAGCTGTTCGGCGGCCTGCAGGGCGAAGCCGACCATGCGGGCATGGGCCGTGATGGTGACGTCCGTGCCTTCGCGGCGGACCTTGGCCTTGCCGATTGGGACCAGATAGTCCTCGACGTCGGGCACATCGAACTCGATGCCGTACATCATCTCGTGCTCGAGGAAGACGACGGGGTTCGGATCGCGAATGGCGGACTTCAGCAGGCCCTTGGCATCAGCGGCGTCATAGGGGGCCACAACCTTGAGGCCTGGCACCTGGGCATACCAGGCGGAATAGTCCTGGCTGTGCTGGGCACCGACGCGCGACGCCGCGCCGTTCGGACCCCGGAACACGATGGGGGCCCGGATCTGACCGCCGGACATATACAGCGTCTTGGCGGCCGAGTTGATGATGTGGTCGATCGCCTGCATGGCGAAGTTGAAGGTCATGAACTCGACGATGGGCTTCAGGCCCGCCATCGCCGCGCCGACGCCGAGGCCTGCGAAGCCGTGCTCGGTGATCGGGGTGTCGACGACGCGCTTGTCACCAAACTCCTGCAGCAGCTCGCGGCTGACCTTGTAGGCCCCCTGGTACTGGGCGACTTCCTCGCCGATCAGGAAGACGGCCTCGTCGCGGCGCATCTCCTCGGCCATGGCGTCGCGCAGGGCGTCGCGCACGGTCGTCTTGACCAGCTTGGCGTCGGCGGGGATTTCGGGGTCGCGCAGGGCAGGCTTCGGCGTCGGCGTGCCGGTCTGGGCCGGCACCTTTTCCGATTCGCCCGACTTGGCCTCGGAGGCTTCGGGCTTAGCGACCGGCGCGTCGACCGAGGCCGCCCTGGATGCGGGAGCGGCCGCGCCGTCCTCGCCCGCCATGCGCGCGATCGGGGTGTTGACCTTCACCCCCGCTGAGCCCTCGGCCACAAGGATTTCGGCGATCTCGCCTTCATCCACCGCCTCGACCTCCATGGTCGCCTTGTCGGTCTCGATCTCGGCGATCACGTCGCCCGCCTTGACGGTGTCGCCCGCCTTCACGTGCCACTTGGTCAGGGTGCCCTCTTCCATCGTGGGCGACAGCGCCGGCATCAGGATGTCGGTCATTAAGAATTGCCCCCCACAAGCGCCCACTGCCCTTTGCCGACAGTGTTAGAGAGCGCGACCTTGCCTTCTTTGCTGAGCGATAAAGCAGCCCAGCGCATATCGTATTGCCAAGTGTAAAACAGCGGAGTGCCTTCGAGTTCTTTGCCGTGGAGCCGCCAAATTTCCTTGGCGATATCGATGATTCTTGCAGGCTTGCCGATGTTTCGGAGGGCTTCGACCACCCAATCCTTCAGATGGTGACGAGAGACGGCTGTCACGCTGCGGTCTCCACATACACGTCGGTATAGAGCTCGGACGGATCCGGTTCCGGGCTTTCCTGGGCGAACTGGACGGCCTCGGCGACGATGGCCTTCACCTCGGCGTCGATGGCTTTCAGCTCGTCCTCGGTGGCCTTGGCCTGCTCCAGCAGCATCTTGACGTGGTCGATGGGGTCGCGTGTCTTCTTGACCTCGTCGACCTCTTCCTTGGTGCGGTATTTGGCCGGGTCGGACATCGAGTGCCCGCGATAGCGATAGGTCTTCACCTCCAGGATGAACGGCCCCTCGCCGGCCCGCGCGCGCATGACCGCCCGCTCGACCGCGTCCTTGACCGCCAGCACGTCCATGCCGTCGACCAGTTCGCCCGGGATGCCGAAGCTGGCCCCGCGATGCGCCAGATCGGTCGTCGAGGACGAGCGTTCGATGCTGGTCCCCATGGCGTACTGGTTGTTCTCGATGATGTAGATGGCCGGCAGCTTCCACAGCTGGGCCATGTTGAAGCTTTCGTAGACCTGGCCCTGGTTGGCCGCGCCGTCGCCGAAATAGATGAAGGCGACCGAATCATCGCCGCGGTATTTGCCCGCGAACGCCAGACCGGTCCCCAGCGCGACCTGCGCCCCGACGATGCCGTGACCGCCATAGAAGCCGGTCGGCACGTCGAACATGTGCATCGACCCGCCCTTGCCCTTGGACGATCCGCCGGAGCGCCCGGTCAGCTCGGCCATGACCTCCTTGGGGTCCATGCCCGCCGCCAGCATGTGGCCGTGGTCGCGGTAGCCGGTGATGATCTTGTCGTGGCCCTGTTTGACGTTGGCTTGAACGCCCACGGCCACGGCTTCCTGGCCGATGTACAGATGGCAGAACCCGCCGATCAGACCCATGCCGTACAGCTGCCCTGCCCGCTCCTCGAAGCGGCGGATCAGTACCATCTCGCGATAGTAGGCGAGCAGCTCGTCCTTGGTCGCGGTGGGGGCGTTGGGGATCTTGGCCGAGGCCTTTGATTCCGTGGTCTTCTGGGCGGCTCTCGCCATCCGGCATCTCCCGGGTATGAGCCCCTGGGCGATACGCGCCGCCGGAGCCTCTTCTCGTTACGGAAAGCGGCTGTAGCAGCCTTCGTTCCCCAAAGGCAAAGCGCGCAGGCTCCGCTGTAACAAGAGTTCAGGAGGTCGTGGTCGCCTTGGGGGCCGCGGGTGGCGCGACGACGTGGATCACATAGTCACGCGGATCAGAGAAGCCGAGCACGGCGCTGGCGCGTTCTTCCAGCAGGTCGCGCGACAGACTGCCGGTGCGAAGGTAACGGACACGCACTTCGAGGTCGGCACGCTGCTCGGTGAGGGCCGCCAGCTGCACCTCGCGCTGGGTCAGACGAGCGTCCCGCGCGGCTCCGCTCAGCAGCCCCCTTTCCCCGGTCAGGGCCTGGACACCGAGGTAGCCGATCAGAAGCAACAGGAAGGCGGAGAGGAAGTAGGGCTTCATCCGTTCGATCATTACGGACGCTCCTTCTGAGCGTGGATACAGTTGATCGTGTGTGACCGAAAATGCCTAACAAACCCTAGCTTGACCGCAAGCGTTGCCGCGAATTCCGCCCCCGCTGGATCAGGATACGGGGACCGCCGTGGTCGATGTCTCTAGCGTCGAGCCGTCCCACGGGCCGGGATCTCGCCCGCCCGCGAACTTGATCAGGGCGGCGATCCGCTTGTCGATCGACGGATGGGTGGCGAACAGGGCGTCGGTGAACCCCTCACGCTCATTGTCCAGGAACATCCCCTGGACGTCGTCGGGGGCCTGGAGCTTGGAGCGGCCCGAGACCTTGCGCAGGGCCGAGATCATGGCGTCGGGGTTCTTGGTCAACTCCACCGACCCGGCGTCGGCGACGTATTCGCGCGTGCGTGAAAGCATCATGCGGATGACGATGGCGAAGACATAGCCGACGGCCGCGATGGCCAGCCCGACCAGGATCAGGGCCCCCCCGTTCTTGTTGTCCCGGCTGCGCCCGCCCCGGACGTAGAACATGCCGCGAAAGACCAGCTGACACAGCACGCTGATGATGCCGGCAAAGATCGAGGCGATGATCATGGTGCGCACGTCCTTGTTGATGACGTGGGTCAGTTCGTGGGCCAGAACCGCCTCCATCTCGTCGCGGTCAAGGGCATCGATCAGGCCGCGCGTCACGGTGACGCTGTAGTGTCCCTCGCGGATGCCGGAGGCGAAGGCGTTCAGGCTGTCGCTGTCGATGACACGGAGCGTCGGCGTCCGCAGGCCCCGAGAGATGGCGAGGTTCTCCAGCAGATTGTACAGCGCGGGTTCGTCCTGACGCTCCACCTTCCGCGCGCCCGTCATGGCGTCGATCATCGCCTGATTGCCGAACCAGGCGATGACGAACCAGATCAGGGCGGCGACGACGGCCAGGGGTATGGTCCCTGCCAGCATCGACGTGGCCAGCCCTATATCCTGACCCAGCGTGCCGCCGGAATTGGGCAGGAAGCCGAACCCCATCAAGACCAGCTCGAGCCCGAACAGGACAAGTGTCAGCATGATCGGAAACCCGATCAGCAGCAGGGTCGAACGCGTATTGTTCGCCCAGATATGCGTCTGCAGCCCGACGGCGGCCATGCTGGGCCTAGAACTTCACCGACGGCGGCGCGGCGGTCATGGCGGCACGGTCGGCGGCGTCGACGGCGAAGAACGGCTTTTCGCTGCCAAAGCCGAACATCCC
Organism: Brevundimonas sp. P2_A6; assembly: GCF_056404975.1. NCBI lineage: Bacteria > Pseudomonadati > Pseudomonadota > Alphaproteobacteria > Caulobacterales > Caulobacteraceae > Brevundimonas > Brevundimonas sp. P2_A6. The sequence continues at coordinate 1,008,426 of NZ_JBFUCZ010000001.1, forward strand.
GGCGAACAGCACGGTCGGGAACTGGGCCCGCACCGCGTTGAACTCGGCGACCGCGTTGTTGAAGAACCGGCGTGCGGCGGCCAGCTTGTTCTCGATGTCGGTCAGTTCGCGCTGCAGTTCAAGGAAGTTGGTGTTGGCCTTCAGGTCCGGATAGGCCTCGGCCACCGCGAACAGCTTGCCCAGCGCCCCGGTCAGCATGTTGTCGGCATTGACCTTCTGATCGACGGTCGTGGCCCCGGCGGCGGCGGCGCGGGCCTGGGTCACCGCGTTCAGCGTGCCCTGCTCGTGGGCGGCGTAGCCCTTCACCGTCTCGACCAGGTTGGGAATCAGGTCGTTGCGCTGCTTCAGCTGGACGTCGATGTCGGCGAACGACTGGTCGGCCTTCTGATCCAGCGCGACCAGCCTGTTGTACGATCCCATGATCATGAAGCCGACCACGGCGATGATGGCGACGATGACGATCAGTGCGATCATGACGGTTCTCCCCCGATGTGAAGGCGATTATCGCTCGACCTGACTGCGACGAATAGTGAAATCGCGGAAAGTCTGGGTCAGCGGAATTTGCGCAGTCCCCGCGGTCCCATCCGCCCTGCCCCGGCGCGCTTGCCCAGCCAGTCCTTCCAGTCGGGCCAGTTGCGACGGCGCCCTCCGCCGTCGACCCATTCGGGCCCGTGCGCGCCGTCGAAGACGGCGATGTCGGTCAGGCCTCCTTGCTTGAACGACTGAACCTTGACGCCCTTGCCCCTGCCCATTTCGGGCAATTCGTCAGCCTTGAAGATCAGCGTCTTCAGGTTCTCGCCGATGGTGACAACGTGGTCGCCGGTGACCCGAAGCGCCGCCAGCAGATCGCCATTCAGCACCTGCTTGCCGCCGCGCTTCTGGGCCAGCAACTCGTCTTCCGGCGCGATGAAGCCATAGCCGGCCTTCGATGCGATCAGCAGTTTCGCGCCCGGCTGGTGAGCCAGAACGGCAACGATGCCCGCGCTCTCTTCCAGCTCCACCATCAGGCGCAGCGGCTCCCCGTGGCCGCGCCCGGACGCCAGCTTGTCGGCTCCCACGGTGAAGACACGCCCGTCGGATGCCGCCACCAGCAGCTTGTCGGTCGTGAAGGCGGGCACCAGGAAGCCCAGCGCGTCGCCTTCCTTGAACTTGAGTTCCGACGGATCCTCGACCTTTCCCTTCACCGCACGGATCCAGCCGCGCTCGGACAGGATGACGGTGATGGCCTCGCGCGGGATGAAGGCCTCGGCGGGCACGAAGGCCGAGGTATCGACGGCCTCGGCGATGGTCGTCCGGCGCGGCGAGATCATGACCTTTCGCGTCGCAGCCAGCTCCTGCCCGATCTTCTTCCACTGTTTGGCGGGCGATGACGTCAGCGACTGCAGCGAGGCAAGTTCCTCCGACAGTGCTTTGAATTCATTCTCGATCGTCATCTCCTCGATCCGCGCCAGCTGGCGCAGACGGGTATCGAGGATGAAGTCGGCCTGGGTCTCCGACAGTCCGAAGCGGGCGATCAGCACGGCCTTTGGCTGATCCTCCTCGCGCACGATCCGGATGACCTCGTCCAGGTTCAGGAAGACGATCCGCAGGCCTTCCAGCAGATGCAGCCGCTTTTCGACCCGCTCGATCCGCCAGGCCGAGCGGCGGTTCAGCACCTCGCGACGGTGATCCAGGAAGGCCTGAAGACAGGCCTTCAGCCCCATGACCCTCGGCGTGCCGGTGGCGTCCAGCACGTTCATGTTGACCGGAAACCGCACCTCCAGGTCCGACAGCCGGAACAGGCTCTCCATCAGGCTGTCGGCGTCGATATTGCGGCTCTTGGGGTCCAGGACGATGCGGATGTCCTCCGCCGACTCATCGCGGACGTCGCCCAGCAGCGGAGCCTTCTTCTGCTCGATCAGCTCGGCCAGGGCCTCGATCAGCTTGGACTTCTGGACCTGATAGGGCACCTCGGTGATGACGATCTGATAGCCGCCCCGTTCCAGCGGCTCGCGCTCCCAGCGCGCGCGCAGACGGACCCCGCCTCGCCCGGTCTCATAGGCATCGAGGATCGAAGCATGACCCTCGACCGCCACCCCGCCGGTCGGAAAGTCCGGTCCCGGCACGATCTCGGCCAGCTCCGCCGTCGTCGCGTCCGGCCGCTCGAGCAGGAGCAGACAGGCGTCGATCAGTTCGCCGACATTATGGGGCGGAATCGAGGTCGCCATGCCCACGGCGATGCCGGACGATCCGTTGGCCAACAGGTTGGGAAACCCCGCTGGCAGCACGGTGGGTTCTTCGTCCTGGTCATCATAGGTGGGACGGAAGTCCACGGAATCCTGATCGATTCCGTCCATCAGCAGCATGGCGGCCTGGGTCAGCTTGCACTCGGTGTAGCGCATGGCCGCGGCGTTATCGCCGTCGATGTTGCCGAAGTTGCCCTGCCCGTCGACCAGCGGATACCGTTGCGCGAAATCCTGGGCCAGACGAACCAGCGCGTCATAGATCGAGGCGTCGCCATGCGGGTGATAGCCGCCCATGACTTCACCCACGACCTTGGCGCACTTTCGCGCCGCCGCCTGCGGGTTCAGCCGCATCTGGTGCATGGCGTACAGGATACGGCGGTGCACCGGCTTGAACCCGTCGCGCACGTCCGGCAGCGCCCGGTTGGTGATCGTCGACAGGGCATAGGCCAGGTAGCGGCGGCTCAGCGCCTCGCCCATCGGCTCGTCGACGATGCGGCCGCTCTCAGGCGGGGGAGTGTGGATGGTCATGCAGGCTCGAATCACTCAGGCGAAGGCCTGAGTCTAGCCTCAGACGCCCAGGGCCGTCTCGATTCCGGCCAGCAGACTGGCGGCGGTGATGGGCTTGGGCACATGAAGGTCCGCTCCGGCGGCGTAGGCTCTCTCGCGATGCTCGGCCATGGCATTGGCGCTGAGCATGACGATGGGCGTGCGGATGTCCGTGCCGGCCTGATGGGCGCGGATCGCGCGGGTGGCGGCCAATCCGTCCATGCCAGGCATCTGCATGTCCATCAGGATCACGTCGAACCTGTCCGTGGTCGCGGCCGTCAGGGCCTCGGCCCCGTCCTCGACGATGATCAGGTCGGCGCCGATCCCGTTCAGGATCAGCTCGACGACCCGCTGGTTCGTCGGATGATCCTCGGCGAGCAGAACGCGGAGCGGTCGGTCGGTGTCCATCCTCTCGACCGGTCCCGGGCGACGCGAGAGATCGGTCTTCTGAATCGGGCTGACCCGGGGCAAGGGAAGCCGGATCGAAAAGCAACTGCCGGCACCGGGTTCGGACCGGGCGTCGATGTCGCCACCCATCAGCTGAACCAGGGATCGGCAGATCGACAGACCCAGCCCCGTGCCGCCGAAGCGGCGCGTGATCGTGCTGTCGGCCTGGTTGAAGCGACCGAACAGCAGCGCCGCCTGATCTTCATCAAAGCCGACGCCGGTATCCTGAATGGTCAGGACCAGATAGGTCTGATCGTCCGCGTCTTCCGTCATCCATGCGGTCAGGACGATCCGCCCGACGGCCGTGAACTTGACCGCATTGGACAGAAGGTTGCCGACAACCTGACGCAGGCGGGTGCTGTCACCCAGGAAGGTGCCGCGCGCCTCCGGGGCGATATCGACCACGAAATCGAGGCCCTTGGCGACCGCCTTGGCGCGACTGACGTCGATCGGCCCGCGAATGGCCAGCTCAAGGTCGAAAGCGTGCAGTTCCAGATCCAGCTTGCCGGCCTCGACCTTGGACATGTCGAGAATGTCCGACACGAGCCGTTCCAGCGTCGCGCTCGAATCGCTGATCAGCTCCACCATCTCCATCTGATCCGAGCTGAGCGCGGTCCGCGACAGTGCATCCAGAATACCGATCACGCCGTTCAGTGGCGTGCGAATTTCGTGGCTCATATTGGCCAGGAAATCGGTTTTGGCCCGGTTCGCGGCCTCGGCGGCGATCCGTGCGGTATGCAGGTCCGCCTCGGCGGCGACACGCGCCGTGACGTCGCGCGCCACTCCATAGATGTATCGACCCCGTCGTTGCGCGCGCCATTCCATGGTCAGGTAATGGCCGTCCTTGTGTCGGTACCGGTTGATCTGGCCCCGAGTGGGATCGCCCGGGCGTCGACTCTCGACCTCCCGCACGCTTTCCAGGGTGACGGGCAGGTCGTCGGGATGGACCAGCGAAAGCAGCGGCAGCCCTTCGATTTCGGACGGCTGGTATCCCAGGGTCGTGGTCCAGGACGGGCTGACCTTGATCACGATGCCTTGCAGGTCTCGAATGACCAGAAGATCGACGGAAACGTCGAAGAACGTGGCGATGTCTCCGCCGTTTGCGTCAGGCACGAAGATGTCGAAATCGTCGATGAGTGGCAACATCGTCTAAAATACCCCGGCCCTGACATTGACCGGCAGCGTACACAAATGGGGTTAAGCCGCGATTGACCCTGCGCCCTGCGGCGTGGATTTTCGGTCAAAGGCGGTGTTGTTCCGCCAGCTTCGCGACCATCCAGACGCGCGCCTGCGGAAGCGGGCGGTTTTGGGGATGGAACACGAACTGCTCCAGGAAATGGCCAGTCAGATCCAGACCGTCGCGCACGTCGCCGTCACGCAACCCGGCCTGGGCACCCAGCATGAAGGGCGGGAGTTTCAAGAGCTTGTCGGCGTACGGGGCGCCCGCGCCTGAGCTGACAGACCGACCCGTTCGGGGGCTGACCCAGATCAGATCGTCCATCGAACCCGTGACGGCACAGCGGGACAGGTCCAATCCGAACCCCAGATCTTCCAACAGACCCGCTTCGAACCGCACGAAGATCGCTGGCCAGACCGCCGGGACGGCGAACGCCGACATCAAGGCTTCGAACGCCAGAAAGGCACCCGGATGCGGCTCACGCTCCGGCAGCGCTCCTTGCGCCACGGCGGCCGCAGCGGCCAGGCCGGCCAATGCCAACCCGTCGTCGAACAATGCGCTTGGCCCCTCCCCCACGGGCTCAAGGCGCGCAGACCCGAGGTGGTCGGCCGTGCGGGCGCGGTAGTCTGCGATGACCCGGGCCCCGGCCTGCAGAAAGGGCTTCATCCGGCGCGAGGCCCCGCCCGCCACATAGGCCGCCTGCCGGCCGTGAGTCTCGGTCAGCAGATCCACCACGACGCCCGTATCCCCGTGGGACCGCGCCGACAGGACGAAAGCTTCCTCATGAAACTCCATCAGGGAGCCGGGGCCTCCCTGGCCGTTTCATACGCCTTGATGATGCGCGCGATGGGGCTGGCCAGATCGTTGGGGACAGCCAGGCTGAGGACGTATTGCTCGATCTTCCAGCCACCGTCCGTGAGACGCATGACGCCCGAGCCGCGCGTCCGGCCATAGTTGTCATTGGTCAGCTGTTCCTCGAACCAGGCCACGCAGCGACACTCGATCGGGGCGATGGTGATGACCCGCGCGGTGGCTGGATAAGACCAGCCCTTGCCTTGTTCGAAATAGGGCGTGGCATAGGCCCGGAACTGTTCGACCGTCCAGTGTTCGCCTGCATCTGTGCCGATGAAGCGCGCGTCGGGCGTGTAGAGCGCGAAATAGGCATCCGCATCGGCCGCGGTCGATGCCGCGTTCAGTCGATCCAGAACGGCGGCGACTTCGGTCTCCGGCGTGGTGGCCTGGATGCTCAGGGCCGCGAGGGCGGCGAATATCAAGGACACGAGGGCCTCCGGCACGGGAAAGCCCCCGTCGTAGCGCTACTCGCCGCTTTCGGGAACCGGATAGGTCTCGGACGAGATCGCCTTGGCGATCGCGATCAGGTTCCGCGCGGCGTTGCGGCCGACACGGTCGGAGTAGTCGTGGCCCTGATCCGTCTCGGTGTAGTCGGGTCCCGGTCCTGGGCCCAGGTGCCAGTAGGTCCAGCTTTGACCCGGAATGGTAAAGCCCATGTCGATCAGACCCTGGCAGACGGTGGCGACGATGTTGTGGGCTCCGTCCTCGTTGCCGGTGACGACGACGCCCGCGACCTTGCCGAAGGCGACGGGACGTCCACTATCGTCGGTCTCGCCAAACCAGGCATCCATCCGTTCCAGCGCGCGCAGACAGACGCTCGACATCTGGCCCAGCCAGGTGGGTGTCGCGAACACGACGATGTCGGCGGCCTTCAACCTGGCGTCGATCGCGGGCCAGCCGTCCCCCTTGCCCTCGTCGGCCGTGACGCCGGGACGGATGTCGTGATCAACGAGGCGGATCATTTCGACCTCGGCCCCGCCCTTTTCCAGCTCGGCCGACACCACCTTGGCCAGGGCTTCGGTGTTCGACGGTTCGGGCGATGCCTTCAAAGTGCAACTGAGGATGACGGCTCGCATGGGTATCTCCATTGGGTCCCGCTTCCAACGGCGGCGCGCCGAGGGCGTTCCCGACATTTATTTAACTCCCCGGTTGCCTACGCGATCAGGGACGTGCATTTAACCGATCAGTTGAACAAGAAATGCCGCCATGCAAGCCGATGCTCTGTCTGCAAAGTTCGCCGCCCTGGCCGACCCGACCCGTCGAGCCATCCTTGCGCGGCTGGCGGAAGGTGACGCCAGCGTCAACGATCTGGCGGCCCCATTCGACATGAGCTTGCCCGCAGTTTCCAAACATCTGAAAGTGCTGGAAAAGGCAGGACTAATTTCTCGCGGCAGGCAAGCGCAGTGGCGTCCCGCCCGGCTGGAACCGATGGCGCTGAAAGGTGTCGCGGAATGGCTCGAACACTACAGACGATACTGGGATTCCAGCTTCGATCGCCTCGAAACCTACCTCACTAAAATCCAGAAAGGTGACCCCAATGGCCCACGAAACTGAGACCGCCGAAGCGCAGATCGACCCTTGCGTCGCAACCGGCGAGCATCGCCACGAACTGGTCCTGGAGCGCTTTCTGGACGGCACGCCCGAACAGATCCGCCGCTGCTGGATGGACCCGGCCCTTCTGTCGCAGTGGTTCTGTCCAAAGCCCTGGTCGATCACCGACGCGGTGATCGAGCCAGAGGTCGGCGGGCGTTTCGCCTTCACCATGCACGGACCGAATGGCGAGGTCATGCCGAATGACGGCGTCTTCCTTTTGATCGAGCCGACGCGCTGGATCACCACGGACGCTTTCGTGAAGGGCTGGTTGCCGGCCGGTCTTCCCTTCATGTCGGCCGAGGTGGCTCTGACCGCACAGCCCGACGGCAAGACCCGCTATGTCGCCACCGCCCGTCACTGGAACGAGGCGACCAGGCAGCAGCACGAGCAGATGGGTTTCCAGGAAGGCTGGGGCGCGTGCGCCGATCAGCTGAACGCCTTGCTCAAGACGCTGTGAGGCGGTCGTGAGCACGGTCGCGACCACCCTGCCCGATCTGCCGACGCTGGCTCCACATCGGTTGGAGCTGGAGCGGATCTTCGATGCGCCCCGTGCCCTGGTCTGGATGGCGTGGACCCGGCCGGAGATGCGGGTTCACTGGCTGGGTCCGATCGAATGGCCGATGCTGTCGGGGACCAACGACCTGCGGGTCGGCGGTCTGTGGCGCGCCTGCCTGGGTTCGGCCACGACGGACGAGGTCCTGTGGCAAGGCGGTATGTATCGTGAGGTGGTCGAGCCGGAGCGCCTGGTCTTCACCTTCAAGTGGGACGAGAGCCATGAGGACGGACCGCCCGCAGACACTCTGGTGACCGTCGTCCTGCACGAGCTGCCGGATGGCCGGACCCGCATGGTCTTCGTCCACGAGGGCCTGAAGTCGGAACGCAGCCTGGAAGGGCACACCCATGGCTGGACCTCCACGTTCGGTCGGCTGGACGTCTGGCTGTCGCAAAAACAAACCTGAAGGAGACGACCATGAAGATCGTGACAAGCCTAAGCTTTGCGGGAAATTGCCGCGAAGCCTTTGATTTCTACGCCAGGGTCCTGGGTGGCGAGATCACCGCCGCCATGACGTACGGTGACGCCCCGCCCGAAATGGGACTGCCGGCCCAGATGAAGGACTGGCTGATGCACTGCTGGTTGCAGGTCGGCGACCAGGCGCTGATGGGATCGGACATGCATTCCGACTGGGCGACCCATATCAACGAGCCCAAGAACGGCTTTGACGTCACCTTGCATTTCGACGGCTTCGCAGAGGCGCAGCAGGCGTTCGACGCCCTGGCCGAGGGAGGGAAGATCGTGATGGCCTTCGCCGAGACCTTCTGGTCGCCGGGGTTCGGCAGCCTGACCGACAAGTTCGGCATACCATGGATGATCAACGTCCAACCTGTGGAGGGCTGGAAGCCTGGCGGTGCGTCATGAAGGCCTCCCCCACGATCTGGATCGGCCGCGTACTGACCGGCCTGTTCGCCCTGTTCATGCTGGGCGCGTCCATCTATCCCAAGTTTTTCATGCCGGACGTCGTGGCCGCGAACATGGGTCCCAGCGGCTGGACGCCGGACAAGACCTTGCTGCTGGGCTTGATCGAGCTGGGATGCCTGGTGCTCTATCTGATCCCCCGCACCGCTGTCCTCGGGGCGGTACTGATGATGGCCTATCTGGGCGGGGCGCTGGCGACCAATCTTCGCGTCGACAATCCTCTGTTCAGCCACACGCTTTTCAGCGTCTATCTCGGCCTGTTCATGTGGGGCGGCCTGTGGCTTCGCAACGACCGGTTGCGGGCGCTCTTTCCGATCGTGAGGACGACATGATCATCGACCCCGGCATTCCGGCCGAGCAGCGCTCGCTGCGTCTGACCCGCACCTTCGACGCACCGCCATCCCTAGTCTTCAAATGCTGGACCGACCCGGCGAGGCTGGCAGCGTGGTGGGCACCGCGTCCCTTCACCATGCCACAACTCACCCTGGATATTAGGCCCGGCGGGAAAATCGAGGCGGTGATGCGTTCGCCCGAGGGTCAGGAGCACGGTTTCGACGGCGAATACATCGCTGTGGACGAACCGGCCCGCCTGGAGTTCCGCACCCGGATCCGTCAGGATGGAGCCATCCTGTTCGAAAACCACCATGTGGTGACCTTCGCCGACGATGGCGACGGGACACTGTTGACGCTGCAGGTTACGCTGCTGTCGGCCGAGGCGGGGGCCGCGCCGTATCTGTCGGGCATGGCCCAGGGCTGGACGATGTGCCTGGATCAGCTGGCCGAGGTTGTGGTCGCCTAGTGCGCCAGAGCCTGCGGAAAGGGATGGCCTAGGGCCTCGGCCATCCCCTGCTGCGAGATCAACAGGACCTGAGGCTGCTGGTGATAGTTGTTCGACAGCACGATCACGGCGATCCGCGCATCGGGCTGCCATGTGACCAGGTTGCGGAAGCCCGACCAGCTGCCGGTATGGTAGATTTCCCAATCCTCGAACGCCGGCGTCACGCGCTCGCCCAGACGGTTGGCCATCAGACCATAGCCCCAGTCGCGACGACGAAGACCGTTCCGCTCCTTGGGCTGATCGGCCGGGGCGTGATCGGCGATCATCTGGGCATAGGTGGACGGCGCCAGCACGTGGCCGCCGTGCAGCGCCCGTTCCCAGACCAGCATGTCGTCCAGCGTCGAATAGAGCGCGCCCGCCCCCGACACGATGGAGACATTGGGTTGGCGCTGGGCGGTCAGGCCAGCCGGGAATGTCGCGTGTCCGGTGACGATGCCGAGATCACTATCGTCGTCGAAGCCGGTGTCCGTCATGCCCAGCGGCTCGAAGAAGGTGGTCCGCAGATAGTCGGGAAAGGCCATCCCGCTGGCTTTTTCCACCACGGCCGCTGCGAGGTTGAACCCCGCATTGTCATAGGTCAGCTTCGAACCTGGCATGAAGGACAGGCTGAATGCCTTTGAGTCTTCTGTGAGTTCGTTCAACGTTGCGGGCGTCACGCGCCGATTGCCCCATCCTGGCCGCGCCATCAGGTCCGGGATGCCCGAGGTGTGCGACAGCAGATGGCTGAGCCGGATCGGTGCCCATGCGGCCGGACACGGCTGGATCCACTTGCAAACGGGGTCGTCGACCGACAGCCTCCCCTGATCCTGCAGCTTCAGAATGGCGGCGGCCGTGAACTGCTTTGACACCGAGGCGAGTCGGAAACGCGAGTTGATCCGGTTGGGCGCGCCCGTGGCGACGTCCGCTGTTCCATAGGCCTGGCGGAACAGAATCTGGTCGCCGCGCGCGACCAGCACAGCCCCCATGAACCGGCCCACGTCCGCCTCGCGCTGAAGGCGCGCGCCGAGTTGGGGCAGGTCCTGCACCACTTCGACCGGCGGCCGTTCCGGCAGGGCCGCGCGATATGACGGGGCCGTCGGCACGGGCCGCGCCGTCAGGGCGGCGGCAAGACCGGCCCCGCCGATCAGGGCCGCGATGGCGATCAGGCTGAGGACAAGCCGGGGATGGGCCCCGGAGGTACGCGGAACGTGGAACATGGGGCTTGGTAACGGCTCCGCGCGATTCGTCACGCCCGACCGGCGTTCCCGCGCTCAACTCTGCGCGAGCGGATGTCCTAGACGTCGAAGTCCAGGCCGAACTGGGCATAGAGGGCCCGGCTGTCCTGCCATTTGGGATCGACCTTGACGGTCAGGAACAGATGCACCGGCCGGTCCAGCAACTCGGTCAGCTCCTCGCGCGACTTCTGGCCGATCCACTTCAGGGTCTGGCCGCCCTTGCCCAACACGATCGGACGCTGGCTCTCCCGCTCGACATAGATGGTCTGTTCGATCCGGGCCGAGCCGTCGGCCTTTTCGTCGAAGGCCGTGGTCTCCACCGCCGCCGAATAGGGCAGCTCTTCGTGGACGCGCAAATAGACCTTCTCGCGCGTGATCTCGGCCGCCAGCACGCGGATCGGCACGTCGGCGGACTGATCCTCTGGATACAGCCAGGGACCCTCGGGCATCGACATCGCCAGACGCTGCTTCAGGTCGTCGACCCCGTCGCCTGACAGGGCCGAGATCATATAGACCTCGGAATAGACGCCGGTTTCGAACAGGGCGTGTGACAGGGCCAGCAGGGTGTCGCGGCGCATGCCGTCGATCTTGTTCAGCGCCAGGATGACCCGGGTGTCGGTCGCCTTCAGATTGGCGATAATGGTCTCGGTGTCCTCGGCGGACTTGCGATCGGCGGGCGTGCCCTCCTTGCCGTCCGAGGCGATGTGAGAGGCCGCGTCGATCAGGTGAACGACCACATCCGCATCCTGCGCCCCGCCCCAGGCCGAGGCGACCATGGCGCGGTCCAGACGGCGGCGCGGGGTGAAGATGCCGGGCGTGTCGACCAGGACGATCTGGGCGCTGCCCTCCATGGCGATGCCCCGCACGGGAAACCGCGTCGTCTGGACCTTCTGGGTGACGATGGAGACCTTTGATCCCGTCAGGCGGTTCACCAGCGTGGATTTGCCGGCGTTGGGCGCGCCGATGATGGCGGCGAAGCCCGCGCGGGTATTCGAGGTCTCGGTCAAATCACGCCTTCTCGTTGCAACATGGCGGTCGCGGCCGCCTTTTCCGCGTCCTGACGCGAACGCCCGGTCGCGGTCAAGGGTTCGACGCCCTCGATGGTCACCTCGACCGTGAAGGTCGGAGCGTGGTCGGAGCCAGTCTGGCCCATGACGCGATAGGCGGGCAGAGGCCGCCCCTGGCCTTGCGCCCATTCCTGTAGCGCGGATTTCGGATTGTTGAGCGCGCGTGGCGCGGGCGACGACAGTTCATGAGCCCAGGCGCGGTCGAAGACGGCGCGGGCCGCATCCAGCCCGCCGTCCAGGAACACCGCTGCCAGCAAGGCCTCGACCGCATCGGCCACGACACCTTCTTTGCGACGACCGCCCGTCTTGGTCTCGCCAGGCGAAAGGCGTAGCGCCGCACCGATCTTCAGCGCCTCGCCCACCCGCCCGCAGGCGTGCTTGTCGACCAGGGCGTGCAGGCGCGAGGACAGTTCGCCCTCGTCCGCCGCTGGAAAATCCTGATGCAGCCGCTGGGCGACCAGCAGGCCGAGCACCCGGTCGCCCAGGAACTCCAGCCGCTCATTGTGGCGCGCGGGCTTGCCGGCGGCCTTGTCGGCCCCCTCCCCCACGCTGGAATGGGTCAGGGCCCGCTCCAGCAGGGCGGGGTCGCGGAAGACATGGCCGATGCGGTCGACCAGCGCGGCCACCGCTTCGGCCCGGGCATTCGTCATCAGTCGAGGATCTTGAAGAAGCGGCTCAACCGGATGTTCCGGAACCAGCTGACCGGGTTCCACAGCGAGGCCCCCGGCGACCAGGAGAACATGATGATCTCGGCCTTGCCGACCAGATTCTCGTCCGGCACCAGGCCGACACCGGCCGATTCCTGAACACGGCTGTCGATCGAGTTGTCGCGGTTGTCGCCCATCATGAAGTAGTGGCCGATCGGCACTTCATAGACCCCGGTGTCGTCCAGATCGCCGCCGGGACCAAAGTCCTGCGTCATGAAGGTCTTGCCGTTGGGCAGGGTCTCGCGGACCTCGGTCACCGGACGAGGCCCGAACACGTCGGCGACCTCGGACGCGCCCACGGTCACGTCCTGAACCGGTGTGCCGTTGATGTAGAGCTTGTTGGCGATCATCTGGATCTTGTCGCCCGGCAAGCCGATCACGCGCTTGATGTAATCAGTCTTGTCGTCGCGCGGCAGCTTGAACACCACGATGTCGCCCCGGTTCGGGGCCCGGCCGAAGACCCGGTCATCACCCAGCGGCAGATTGACCGGCAGTCCCGACGAGAACTTCGAATAGCCATAGGCCCACTTCGACACGACGATGTAGTCGCCCTCATACAGGTTCGGCTCCATCGAGGCCGACGGGATGGTGAAGGGCTGGAACAGCAGGACCCGCAGGACAAAGGCGATGGCCAGGGCCACGACGATGGTCTTGACGATCTCGAAGGTCTCGGACGCGGCCGATCCGCCCCCGTCGTGGTCGTCGTCGCGCGCCGCGACGCGAGCGCCGGCGGGGATCTTTTCCTTGCGATCGTCGAAGGGCGCGTCGCCCTGATCGCTCCAGATCGGGCGGGGCGCGGATGCGGACGTCACGGGTGCCGCGACCGGCGCCGGGGCGGCCACCGGCTCGGGCGTCGGCGAGACGTCAGGCTGGTCGTGGGTTTCGGACGCGGCATGCGGCGCGCTGTCCTCGACGTGTTCCTGAGGCGTCAGTAGCGCCTCCGGCGCATCGCTTTCAGAGGCTGCGAAGGCCTCTTCGGTCGTCTCCGGCGCGTGGTGATCTTCGGCGTCGTGCGCCGGGGCATCGGGTTCCGGGGCGTGATGATCGTGCGCGGCGGCCCCATGCCCGGACGGTTCCGGCGGCGGCGCGGGGCTGTCGTGGGTTTCGTCCGCGTGCGGGCCGCGCTTGATCTCTTCGCTCATCGTCTGACAGCCTGTCCCCGGCCGCGCGATGCGGCCTCGTCAACGCACGCCTATATACCGATTACGCCATCGGCAAGGCTTCGATCACCACGAAGGCGAGTGCATACGGGTGTTCGTCAGACAGCGTCAGATGAATGCGCGCGGTGTGTCCCGGCGGCGTCAGTCGCGCCAGATGGTCGGCCGCCGGACCGGTCAGGGCCAGGGTGGGCTGGCCGGACCGCAGGTTCACCACTCCCATGTCCTTCCAGTAGACGTCGCGGCGCATGCCGGTGCCCAGGGCTTTGGCACAGGCCTCCTTGGCCGCGAAGCGCTTGGCATAGCTCCAGGCCGCATCGGGCTTGCGCTCCGAGCGGGTCCGCTCGATCTCGGTGAAGCACCTGTTCTTGAAGCGATCGCCGAAGCGGTCGATCGACGACTGGATGCGCCGAATGTCCGACAGGTCCGCGCCGACCCCGATAATCACGACACGACGGGCTCGCGCGCCTGATCCATCAAGGTCCGCATCCGGGCGATCGCGGGACCCAGACCGACGAAGATCGCCTCTCCGATCAGGAAATGGCCGATGTTCAGTTCCATGATCTCGGGGATCGCGGCGACGGCGGTGACGGTCTCATAGTCGATGCCGTGGCCCGCATGGACCTCCAGCCCCAGGCTGTGCGCAAGGCCGGCTGCAGTCCTCAAGGCGGTCATTTCGCGCTCCGCATCGTCCAGCCGCCCGTCGCGCACGGCGTCGCAATAGGCTCCGGTATGAAGCTCAACGACGGCTGCGCCCGTCCGGTGCGCGGCCTCGATCTGGGCGGGATCGGCCCCGATGAACAGGGAGACTCGCGAACCAGCCTCGTTCAGCCGCCCCACGACGGGCGTGATCCAGTTGTGACCACCGACGACGTCGAGTCCGCCCTCGGTCGTCCGCTCCTCGCGCTTTTCAGGCACCAGACAGACGGCGCGGGGCCGGTGATGCAGGGCGATGGCCAGCATCTCCTGCGTCACCGCCATCTCCAGGTTCAACGGCCGGTCCTGATCGCGCAGCACGGCCGAGAGGTGGTCGATATCGGCGTCCGAGATGTGGCGACGGTCCTCGCGCAGGTGCGCCGTGATGCCATCGGCCCCGGCCTCCAAAGCCTCTCGAGCCGCCCGGACCGGATCGGGATACAGTCCGCCGCGCGCATTCCGCACCGTGGCGACGTGGTCGATGTTCACGCCGAGGCGAAGGGTCATTTCGCCAGCCTGCGACTGCCCGGATCCTCGATCGGCAGGGCCGCCAGCTCGGCTGGCAGGGCATCGGCGGGATAGGCGGGCACATCCAACGTGGCCAGGGCGATCAGGGGCACGCCGACATCGGCCCGGCCGCCCGAACGATCGACGATGCAGGCGGCGGCCACGACATCGCCGCCCGCCTCCCGGATCGCGGCGATGCACTCACGGCTCGACAGGCCTGTGGTCACGATGTCCTCGACCATCACCACCTTCTGGCCCGGCTCGACGTGAAAGCCCCGGCGAAGTTTGAAGGCCCCGCCTTCGCGCTCGACATACATCGACGGGACGCCCAGGTGCCGCGCGGTCTCGTAGCCGGGGATGATGCCGCCGACGGCCGGCGATATGGCGACATCGACCGACCCGACCGCAGCGACGACCTTCTCCGCCAGCGCCCTGCACAGCCGCTCGCAGCGGCGGGCGTCCATGAAGACCAGGTTCTTCTGCAGGAACACCGGGCTGTGCAGGCCCGAGGACAGCACGAAATGCCCCTCGCGCAGGGCACCGGCAGAGCGGAATTCGTTCAGGACGTCTTCGGAGGTCATGGTGCGGTCTTAGTGCCTCCCCGAAAGCTCGTGAACCCTCTCCATCGGCTCGGACGAGGGCGCATTCGGTCGCATCCCGCCCCCCGTCGCCGCCAGCGGACGCGATGGCGGCGATCCAAAACCGGGAACTACGAAATCTAGAATAATAAAACAGTGGTTTATGCTGATATCCTGAAACGCGACATCAAGTTTTGGACTCGTTGGACTCGGTGTCGATCGAGTCCACCCGAGCCCTTGGCGAAAGCCTTGCACAGGCTAGTATTCGCGGCTCTCGGCCTGACGCTCTTCCAGCAGTCCCTCCTTCAGGGCGAAGACCCGGTCCATGTGACCGGCCAGCTCCATGTTGTGGGTGGCGATCAGGGCCGCGACGCCGGTTTCCTTGACCAGCTTCTGCAGGGCCTCGAACACCGTTTGGCTGGTGGCGGGATCCAGGTTGCCGGTCGGCTCGTCGGCCAGCAGCAGGCGCGGGCTGTTCGCCAAAGCGCGCGCCAGCGCCACGCGCTGCTGCTCCCCGCCCGACATCTGGGCCGGCTGGTGCAGGGTCCGCTCGGCCAGACCCAGGGACCCCAGCGCCGTCGCGGCGCGGGCGCGGGCGTCCGTCTCGGAATAGCCGGCGATACGCATGGGCAGGGCCACGTTGTCCCTCGCGTCGAACTCCGGCAGCAGATGGTGAAACTGATAGACGAAGCCGATCCGCGACAGGCGCAACCGCGTCCGCGCCCGCTCGTCGAGGCTGCCCACATCCTCACCGTCGATCCGCACCTCGCCCGAGGTAGGTCGTTCCAGCAGGCCGGCGGCATGCAACAATGACGACTTGCCCGATCCTGATGGACCGATCAGCCCGACCAGTTCGCCGGGGAAGATATCGAGGTCGACGCCCTTCAGCACGGTCAGACCGCCCTGCCCGGTCGCATAGGTGCGGGTGATCCCGCGCAGGCTCAGCACAGGACTACTCATAACGCAGGGCCTCGACCGGATCGATGCGCGACGCGTTCCACGACGGCGGCAGGCTGGCCACGCAGCTCATGATCAACGACCACAGGGCCACCCAGAACACGTCGACCGGATCGACCTCGGCCGGGATGGCGTCCAGCATATAGACGTCGGCGTTGAACAACTGGACGCCTGTGATCGCCTCCAGGAAATGCTGGATCGGCCCGATGTTCAGGCAGAACAGCAGGCCCAGGGTCAGGCCCGCCAGTGTCCCCGCCACGCCGATGGTCGCGCCCGCCATGAAGAAGATGCGCAGGATCGACGAAGGGCTGGCCCCGATGGTGCGCAGGATGGCGATGTCGCGCCCCTTGTTCTTCACCAGCATGACGATGCCGGAGATGATGTTCATGGCGGCGATGGCGACGACCAGACCCAGGATGATCGACATGGCCACCCGCTCGACCTTCAGCGCGCCCCAGAAGGCGGCGAGGCGATCGCGCCAGTCCTGAACGAAGGCCCCCGGCCCGGCGGCGGCGCGGACCGGCGCGATATAGTCACCGACCCGATCCGGCTGGGCGACCTTCATCTCGATCACGTCCCAGACGCCCTCCTTGCCGAAGAACAGCTGGGCCTGCTCCAGCGGCATGAAAATGAAGATGCGGTCGTAATCGGCCGTGCCCGACGAATACATGCCGCCGACGCGATAGGTCTTGGACAGCCCGCCCAGGTTGCCGAAGGCCGAGTCCGCCCCGGTCGGCGAATAGATCTGGATCGGATCGCCGACCCGAACGCCCAGCTGATCCGCCAGCGCCTGTCCGATCAGGACGTTGTCGCCGCCATAGGCCCCCTGGCCGAAGCTGGCCTTGGCCTGGGGCGACAGGCTGGAGGACACATACTGCATCGTGTCGAGGTCTTCTGGACGCAGGCCTCGAACGACCCCACCCGTCGTCTGGCCGCCCGCGATGATCAGGGCCTGCGATTCTGTCAGCGGGCTGACGCTGACGACGCCCTCGACACCCCGCAGACGATCGACGATGGCGTCACGGTTGGGCGCGTTCAGCACCTGACCCTGCACATACATGTGCCCGTTGAAGCTCAGCATCCGACCCAGCAGCTCGGTGCGGAACCCGGCCATGATGCTCATGACGCTGATCAGGACCGCGACGGCCAGCATGATGCCGATGAAGCTGATAATGGCGATGGTCGCCACCCCGCCCTCCTTGCGCTTGGCGCGCAGATAGCGAAGCGCCAGGCCGATCTCCCAGGCGGAAAAAGCCCCGGCGGGTTTGGGCGGCGCGCCCAGCGGCGTCGCGGTCAACCGATCCGCTCCATCGCCTGATCCAGCGGCAGGATCGATTTCTCGCCCGTCGCGCGGCGCTTCAGCTCGACCACGCCCTCGGCCACGCCCTTGGGACCGATGACCAGCTGCCACGGGATCCCGATCAGGTCGGCGGTCGCGAACTTGCCACCCGGCCGTTCGTCGGTGTCGTCATAGAGGACCGACTTGCCGGCCGCTTCGAGCGCATCGACAGCCGCCTCGCAGGCCTCGCAGACCGAAGGGTCGTTGGCGCGCAGGTTGATGACCACCACGTCGAACGGGGCCACGGCGTCGGGCCAGATGATACCCGCGTCGTCATGGCTGGCCTCGATAATCGCGCCCAGCAGGCGAGAGACCCCCACGCCGTAGGAGCCCATGTGGACCTCGGTATCCACGCCGTCCGGCCCGGCGACCCTGGCCTTCATCGGGGCCGAGTATTTGGTGCCGAAATAGAAGATGTGGCCAACCTCGATGCCGCGCGCCGAAAGGCGGTCGCCCTCGGCGGTCTGGGCCTCGAACTGGGCCGCGTCGTGCATCTCTTCGGTGGCGGCGTAGAGGGCGGTGCGCTCGTCGAACACGGCCTGGACGCTCGCGGCGTCGAAGTCATATCCAGGAGGGGCCATCTCGACCAGCTTGCGATCGCAGAAGACTTCGCTCTCGCCGGTCTCGGCCAGGACGATGAACTCGTGGCTAAGGTCACCGCCGATCGGGCCGGTGTCGGCACGCATCGGCACAGCCTTCAGACCCATGCGGGCGAAGGTGTTCAGATAGGCCACGAACATGCGGTTGTAGGCTGTGCGCGCCGACGCCTCGTCCAGATCGAACGAATAGGCGTCCTTCATCAGGAACTCGCGCCCGCGCATGACGCCAAAGCGTGGCCGACGCTCGTCCCGGAACTTCCACTGGATGTGAAACAGGTTCAGCGGCAGGGCCTTGTAGCTCTTCACGAAGCTGCGGAAGATGTCGGTGATCATCTCCTCGTTGGTCGGCCCGTACAGCAGCTCGCGCTCGTGCCGGTCGGTGATGCGCAGCATCTCGGGGCCATAGGCGTCGTAGCGGCCGCTCTCGCGCCACAGGTCGGCCAGTTGCAGGGTGGGCATCAGAACTTCGACGGCCCCTGCTCGCTCCTGTTCCTTGCGCACGATCTGCTCGATGCGGTTCAGAACCCGCAGGCCCAGCGGCAGCCAGGCATAGATGCCGGCGGCTTCCTGCTTGATCATCCCGGCCCGCAGCATCAGCTGATGCGAGACGATCTGGGCGTCGCTGGGCGCCTCTTTCAGCGTGGGCAGGAAATAGCGCGACAGGCGCATGGGCGTCTCGAATGCGAAGGCGTCAGGGAAAGCCCCTGCTTTAGCCGTTAGAGCGGGGCAAAAGCTAGGCGGTCTAGACCGCGGGCGGGGCCAGGTCCGGCAGAGGCATCCAGCCGATAAACACCAGGAACATCACCAGAGCCCAGACGATCAGGGCGACCCAGGTCGTGGTGATGAACTTGCGCTTCAGGTTCGGCGTCTTGGGCGCGCCCCACTGACTGCCGTCGGTCGGCGGCTCGTGCGTCTCGGCCGAGGTGCCCAGCGGCAGGATGCCGAACAGGACCACCCACCAGACGACGACGTAGATGGCGAACATGGTCACGGGGCCGATGGGCATGTCAGTGCGCCTCCTTCGGCGCTTCCATGAGCTCGATCAGGACGCCGCCCATGTCCTTGGGGTGCAGAAACAGGATGGGCGTGCCGTGCGCCCCGATCCGCGGCTCGCCCGTGCCCAGGATCGAGGCCCCCTTGGCGCGCAGGGTATCGCGGGCGGCGATGATGTCCTCGACCTCGAAACAGACGTGGTGCTGACCGCCCTTGGGGTTCTTGGCCAGGAAGCCGTGGATCGGGCTGTCGTCGCCCAGCGGCTCGATCAGCTCGATCTGGCTGTTGGGCAGGTCGATGAAACAGACGCGCACGCCCTGCGCCGGCAGGTCGAACGGTTCGTCCGCCTGCGTGGCCCCCAGCATGTCGCGATACAGGGCGACGCTGGCCTCGATGGAGGGGGTCGCAACGCCGATATGGTTCAGTCTGCCGATCATGGCCGACGCTATGGCCCCTCGCCTCACGCCGGGCAAGCCGCGCCCATGCCGGGAGCCCGCAAAGCCAGCAAGGTGGATCGTCGCACCTGCGCCGACATCAGGCCCGCGTTCTCCAGGATGCAGCCGACCACGGTGTTGGAGTTGGGTGCCAGTAACCCATAAGGTCGGTCCAGCGCGTTCAGCCGCTTACGCGCCGCCTCCAGCGCGGCGGGGGCGGCGGCCACCACGGCCGGGTCGCGGCTGACGATGGTCATCTCGTGCAGGGCCTCGCCCGAACTGGGGAAGTCGTAGGCGTCGTCGTCATAGGGCGCGATCCGGGCCGACAGGCGCTGCGGATCGCCGGTGTGGATCGGAAACTTCGCCTCCTGGCTGGCCGAGAACACCAGCGCTTCGCCCTGCTCCGGCACGACCAGAATGTAAGCATGGCGCGGGAACAGCAGATACTGCGCCATCCATTTGGTGACCCAGACCATCGGCGCGTCGTCCGGCCCCAGCGCATGCGCCCCGACATAGATGCCCGGCGGCATGACCCGGCTGTCGATCCGCCCGTTCAGCGCCTGCATCCGGTCGATGATCACCTGATCCAGCAGGAAGGTGCCGCCCTCCGATGCCCGCTCGAAATGGGCGCGGATGTCGGCGGCGCTCGGCTTGTCGCCGACCTCGCCGCCGTGCACGACGCGGAAGGCCTCATCCGACGTCGGTCGCTCGCCTGTCGTGCTGAACCACAGCACGCCCAGCTCATGCGCGGTGCGCGAAGCCGGGTTCTCCCCCCTGAAGGTGGACAGGCTGAGGCCCAGGTTGACGACGGCGAACAGCACGACGAACCCCGCCAGACCCTGCCCCGCGATCACCGCCCACTTGCGCCAGCCGTTGAGCGGATAGCGGGCCTTGGCGATGCGTCGGCGAAGGCGGCGCGCCCGGTCCCGAACCCTTTCGAAGACCGGGCGTGCCACGATCCTAAAGCCTCAGGATCACCGTCTCGACGATGGGGCGGCGGTCCCAGATCTGCTGCGACGCCTTCTTAAGCACCCGCGCCACGGCCTGTTCGACCACCATGTCGTCGTCGCGCGCCTCGCCCTTCAGGCTGTTGACGGCCTGTTCGACGCGTTCCGCCAGATCGTCCAGCGAGTCGCCCAGCGTGGTCACCTCGTCGCCCGGCAGGCCGATGCCGCGCACGTCGATGTCGCTGACGATCTTGCCGCGCTTGTCCATGGCGAAGCTGACGACCAGCACGCCGTTGGTCGAGGCGTGACGACGCTCGCGCAGGGCCTCGCCCTTCTCGGTCACCACCATGCCGCCGTCGACATAGAGGCGGCCGTTCGGCACCTCGTCGATGATGGCGGCGACGCCGGGGGCCAGGCGGACCAGGTCGCCGTTGCGGGGTGTCACCGTCTCCGGCACGCCCAGATCGCGGGCCAGCGCCGCGTGCTCCATCAGGTGGCGGCGCATGCCGTGGGTCGGGACCGAGATGCGCGGGCGGGCCCAGGCGTACATCTGGCGCATCTCGTCCCGGCACGGGTGGCCGGAGACGTGGATACCGGGATGGTCCTTCTCGGTGTAGAGGCGCACGCCCCGGTCGGCGAGCCGGTCCTGCAGCTCGGCGATCGGCAGTTCGTTGCCCGGGATGACCCGCGACGAGAAGATGCAGTGGTCGCCCAGCCCCAGCTTGATGAAGGGATGCGATCCGTCGGCGACGCGCGACAGGGCGGCGCGGTCCTCGCCCTGGCTGCCGGTGCACAGATACAGGATCTCGTCGGCGGGCCAGTGACGGGCCTCGTCCTCGGACAGGATGGCCTTGGAGTCATTGAACAGGCCGACGTGTTTCGCAG
This sequence comes from Brevundimonas sp. P2_A6, assembly GCF_056404975.1. NCBI lineage: Bacteria > Pseudomonadati > Pseudomonadota > Alphaproteobacteria > Caulobacterales > Caulobacteraceae > Brevundimonas > Brevundimonas sp. P2_A6. Next base: position 1,029,658 of record NZ_JBFUCZ010000001.1, read on the forward strand.
CCGCCGTGATCCGGTGCATCGACCGCCCGGCGAGGGCAACGCGACGGCCGGCCTTGTCCGCCGCCTTGATCACGCTGACCATCCGCGCGACGTTGGAGGCGAAACAGCCGACCGCGATGCGGCCCTTCTTCAGGCTGCCGATCAGTTCGATCAGACCCTCCTGTGCCTCCAGCTCCGACCCGGCCTCGCCCTCGACGAAGACGTTGGTCGAATCGCAGACCATGGCCAGCAGGCCCTCGTCGCCCATCTTCTGGATGGTGGCGATGTCGGTCGGCTTGCCGATGATGGGGTTGGGATCCAGCTTCCAGTCGCCGGTGTGGAACACGGTCCCCAGCGGCGTCGTGATCTTCAGCCCGCTGGGCTCCGCGATCGAGTGGGTCATCGTCACGAAGTCGACGCTGAACGGCCCCAGATCGACGTGGCCGCCCATCGGCACCTCGATGATCTTGACGTCCCGCAGGCCCCGGTCGCGCAGCTTCTCGCGGATCAGGAAGGCGGTGAAGGGCGTGGCGTACAGCGGTGCCTTCATCCGCTCCCACAGCCACGGCAGGGCCCCGATGTGGTCCTCGTGCGCATGGGTCAGCAGGATGCCCTTTATCGTCTCGCCTTCCAGGAAGGCGGGGTCGGGCACGATGATGTCGACGCCGGGCGTGGACTGGTCGCCGAAGGTCACGCCCACATCGACGATGATCCACTGGCGGTCCTCTTCGGAGCCATAGCCGTAGCAGTTGAGGTTCATACCGACCTCGCCCGAGCCGCCGAGCGGCAAGTAGACGAGTTCGTCGTTCGCTTTGATTTTTGTCATGTGTCCGTCAGATGGGTATTGCGGCGCCAGATTTCGAGCAGGCCGCGGATGGTCAGGTCCGGATCGAACCGGTCGATGGATTGTGTTGCGCCTTCGAACAGGCTGGCCACGCCCCCGGTCCCGACGACGGTCATGGGTGCCCCCCACTCGGCCTTGATGCGGGCGACCATGCCCTCGATCAGGCTGACATAACCCCAGAAGACCCCGGACTGCATATTGGACACGGTGTCCTTGCCGATCACGGTGTCGGGCTTCTGGATCGCGATGCGCGGCAGCATGGCGGCGGCCTCATGGAGGGCCTGAAGGCTCAGGTTGATGCCGGGCGCGATGGCCCCGCCCTCGAATGCGCCGTCCGCCGCAATGACGTCGAACGTCGTGGCCGTGCCGCTGTCGATGACGATCAGGTCGCCGGGATAGACCAGGTGCGCGCCGATGGCGTTGACCAGCCGGTCGGCGCCGGCCTCGCTCGGCTTCTTGATGCGCACGGGGATGCCCAACTCGACGTTGTCGCCGATGACCAGCGGTTCCACCGACAGATAGCGCCGGGCCAGATTTCGCAAGTTGAAGATCGACTGCGGGACGACGCTGGAGATAATGCAGCCGGTCAGGCTGGCCAGTTCGATCCGGCGCATCGCCAGCAGCTGCGTCAGCCAGACGGCGTATTCGTCGGCGGTGCGGCTGGCCTCGGTCGCGGTGCGCCATTGGGCGATCCAGCTCTCGCCGTCATGGACCGCGAACAGCGTATTGGTGTTGCCCTGTTCGATGGCGAGCAGCATCATGCGGCTCTCTCATGCGCGTCGGTGCCGAAGAAGACGTCACCGGCCGAGATCAGGCGAAGGTCGCCACTGGCCGTCCGAAGCCGGAGCGCGCCGTCCGGTTCCACCCCATCGGCGATGCCCTCGACCGTCTCGTGACCGAGCCGAGCGACGCAGGGGCCATCAAGGCCGTTGGTGCGCCTGGTCCAGGCGTCGAGAATGGGTTGGAAGCCCAGGCTCTCCCAGCGCGCGTGCCAGACGGCGAAGGCCTCGGCCAGCACGGTCGCGGCGGCGTCGATGGAGGGTGGATAGGCGACATCGGATCTCAGGTGAGCGGCCAGGCTGGTCGCTGGACGCTCGGTTCCCTCCGGCGCATGGGCCAGGTTCACGCCGATGCCGACGGCCAGCCACAGGGTGCCCGACGCATGGGTGCCCGACTCGATCAGAATCCCTGCCGCCTTCTCGCCCGCCAGCATCACATCGTTGGGCCATTTGATGCTGACCACGCCCGGAACGGCGAAGGCGTCCAGCAGGTCGGCGACCGCGAGTGCGGCGACGAAGGTCACCTGGGCCGCCTCGGCCGGGGCCTTGGTCGTAAGGGTCAGCAGGGTGGCGAACAGGTTGCCGCTGTCGCTGTTCCACTCGCGCCCGCGACGCCCGCGCCCGGCGGACTGACGGCGAGCGACGATCCACTGTCTGGTCGTCTCGCCGGCCTCGGCGCGACGTCGCGCCTCGGCGTTGGTGGAATCGATCTCGTCGAGCAGGTGGATGGGCGGCGTCACCGCCCTACTTCGCTCCGAACCCGGTGGCGGCGATGCGGGTCAGGGGCTCCAGCCAGGTCAGGCCGATGATCACCAGCGGGAACGAAAAGGCCGCGCAGGCCCAGCCGATCCACTGCGCTTCGACCGGGGCCTTGTCGGTGGCGATCGTGCCTTCGGGGGCCGCGTCGAACCACATCAGCTTGATGATCCGCAGGTAGTAGAAGGCCGCCACGACCGAGGCCACCAGACCCGCCGCCGCCACCATCCAGTAGCCGGCAGAGGCCGCAGCGCCGAACACGTAGTACTTGCCCCAGAAGCCGGAAAACGGCGGCATGCCTAGCACGGACAGCGACAGCACGGTGATGGCGATGGCCGTGACCGGCCGGTCGGTCTTGAGCCCCGCCAGATCGGCGATCTTGCGGATCGGGCGGCCGTTCCGGCTCAGCGAAAGCAGGATGGCGAAGAAGCCCATGGTGTCGATCATGTACAGCGTCATGAACATGACCATGGCCTGCAGGCCCTGCTGCGTGCCCGCGGCGATGCCCAGGATGGCGTAGCCGATGTTGGCGATCGACGAATAGGCCAGCAGACGCTGGATATCCTTCTGCGCCAGACCACCCCACGCCCCCACGACGAAGCTGGCCAGCGCGATCAGGATCAGCACCTGCGCCCACTGGTCGTGCGCCTGCAGGAAGCCTTCGCTGAGCGCGCGGGCGAACAGGACCATGGCGGCCATCTTGGGCGCGGTCGTGAAGAAGGCCACGACCGGCGTCGGTGCCCCCTCATAGACGTCGGGCGTCCACATGTGGAACGGCGCGGCGGACACCTTGAACGCCAGGCCGCAGATCAGGAACACCAGGCCGAAGATCAGGCCGGGGCCGGGGTTGGCGGTCGCGTAGGCTGCGATGCCGTCGAAATGCATCGTGCCCGAGAAACCGTAGATCAGGCTGGAGCCGTAGAGCAGCAGGCCCGACGACAAGGCCCCGAGCACGAAATACTTCAGGCCCGCTTCGGATGCCTTCAGGTCGTCGCGGTGATAGGCGGCCAGGATGTACAGGGCCAGGGAGTGCAGCTCGACCCCGACGTAGAGGCTGATCAGGTCGCCCGACGACACCATCATGCCCATGCCGACGGCGGCCAGGACGATCAGGATCGGGAACTCGAACCGGGCGATGCCGGTGCGATGCATCCAGCCTCCACCCAGCACGACGGCCACAGCCGAGGCCAGATAGATGGCGACCTTGGCATAGACGGCCAGCGGATCGGCGACATAGGCCCCGTTGAAGGCGGTGCCCAGCGGGCCGGTCGCGGCGACGGCAGCGGCCGCGATCAGCAGCGCCACCGACAGGATGGACACCAGACGCGCCGACTTCTCGCCGATGAAGGCACCGACCATCAGCAGGACGAGCGCGCCGATGGCGAGTGTCAGTTCCGAGGCGGCGAGATGGATGGCTTGGGACAGATCAGGCATTATTCTCTCACCCGCCGATCGCGAGCTGCCAGCCGTTGACGACGGCGTCGACGGAAGCGGCGGTATAGTTCAGGACCAGGTCCGGCTGCACGCCCAGCCAGATCGTGCCGACGATCAGAGGGACGAAGATGGCCAGCTCGCGCAGATCGATGTCCTTGATCGCCGCCAGAGCCGGGTTGGTGATCTCGCCGAACATGACGTTGCGATACAGGGTCAGGGCATAGACGGCCGACAGGATGACACCCGTCGCGGCCACGAACGCGGCCCAGGTCGAGGCTTGATAGACGCCGGTCATGGTCAGGATCTCGCCGATGAAGCCACTGGTGCCCGGCAGGCCGACGTTGGCCATGGTGAACATCAGGAAGATGGCCGCATACCAGGGCATCCGGTTCGTCAGCCCGCCGTAGAAGGCGATCTCGCGCGTGTGCATCCGGTCGTAGACGACGCCGACGCACAGGAAGAGCGCGCCCGAGATAAGGCCATGGCTCAGCATCTGGAAGATCGCGCCCTGCATCCCCTGCGCGTTGCCGGCGAAGATGCCCATGGTCACGAAGCCCATGTGCGCCACCGACGAATAGGCGATCAGCTTCTTGATGTCCGTCTGACGGAAGGCCACCAGCGAGGTGTAGGCGATGGCGATCACCGACAGGGTGAAGACCAGCGGCCGGTACATCACCGACGCGTCCGGGAACATCGGCACGTTGAACAGGATGAAGCCGTAACCGCCGAGCTTCAGCAGGATGCCGGCCAGGATGACAGAGCCCGCCGTCGGCGCCTGAACGTGGGCGTCGGGCAGCCAGGTGTGCACCGGCCACATCGGCATCTTGACCGCGAAGGACGCGAAGAAGGCCAGCCACAGGATCGCCTGGGCCTGCGGGCCGAAGGCGTACTGCTTCAGCGCCGGGATGCTGGTGGTTCCCGCCTCGTTGGCCATCCACAGCATGGCCAGCAGCATCAGGACGGAGCCGAGCAGGGTGTAGAGAAAGAACTTGTAGGCCGCGTAGATTTTGTTCTGGCCGCCCCACACCCCGATGATGATGAACATCGGCACCAGGGTGCCTTCGAAGAAGATGTAGAACAGGAACAGGTCCAGCGAGGTGAAGACCCCGATGACCAGGGTCTCCAGCACCAGGAAAGCGATCATGTAATCGACGACGCGCGTCTCGATCGACTTCCAGCTGGCCGCGATACAGATCGGCAGCAGGAAGGCCGTCAGCAGAACGAACAGGATCGACACCCCATCGACGCCCAGATGATAGCTGGCCCCCGCGAACCAGGCGTAGTTCTCGACGAACTGATAGGCCGGGTTCGCGCTGTCGAACGACAGCACTAGCACCGCCGACACCGCCAGGGTGACGAGCGTCGTGCCCAGCGCCACCCAACGGGCGATGCCGTCACGGTTCGTCGGCGCAGCGAAGCGGCCAATCAGGATCAGCAGCGCCCCGACCAGCGGCAGGAACGTCACCACGCTCAGGATATTGGGGATCGCACCCATAACTCAGGCACCCCAGGTGTAGATGGCGAAGGCGAGCAGACCGGCCACGCCGAGCAGCATCACGAACGCATAGTGATAGACATAGCCGGACTGGATTCGGGCCAGCCGCGCGGCGGACTTCAGCGAAGCCCAGGCGGCACCGTTCGGCCCCAGCCCGTCGATGATCCGCACATCGCAGACCTTCCAGAAGAAGTCGCCCAGCGCCTTGGCGCCCTTGACGAAGACCAGGTCGTACAGCTCGTCGAAGAACCACTTGTTGTAGAGGAAGGTCCACAGCGGCCCCTCCTTCGCGGCCATCCGCTTCGCCATCCCCTCGTTGAGGACATAGTAGAAGGCGGCGATGCCGGCCCCCAGCAGGGTGACGACCAGAGGCGACCACTTCACCCACAGCGGGACCTCGTGGCTCTCGTGCAGGACGTGGTTGTCCGGGCCGTTGAAGATGGCTCCGCGCCAGAACTCGGTCTCGTGATGGCCGATGAAGTCGGGGGCGAAGACAAAGCCCGCCGCGACCGCGCCGACCGACAGCAGGATCAGCGGCACCAGCATGACCCATGGGCTCTCGTGCGGCTTCAACGGTCCATGATGGCCATGATCGTCGTGCGCATGCACGCCATGGTCTCCATCTTCGATCGGCTCCGAGTGCGTCTCGAGCTGAGCATGCGAAGCATGGTCGTCATGATCGTGTGCGTGTGCGGCCATCGCCTCTTCGGTCCACTGCGGCTTGTTGTGGAAGGTCATGAAGATCAGACGCCACGAATAGTAGCTGGTCAGACCGGCCGCGAAGATGCCGACGAAGAAGGCGAAATAGCCCGCCGCCGAATGGCCGCTGGAGGCCGCCGCATAGGCGCTCTCGATGATCGAATCCTTGGAGTAGAAACCCGCGAAGCCGCCGATCTCGGGGATTCCCAGGCCGGTGATGGCGATCGTGCCAATCATCATCACGGTGTACGTAACAGGTAGCAGGCGCCACAGCCCGCCCATTTTCCGCATGTCCTGCTCGTGGTGCATCCCGTGGATCACCGAGCCGGCCCCCAGGAACAGCAGAGCCTTGAAGAAGGCGTGGGTGAACAGGTGGAACATGGCGGATTCGTACACGCCGACACCCGCCGCGAAGAACATGTAGCCCAGCTGCGAACAGGTCGAATAGGCGATGACCCGCTTGATGTCGTTCTGCATCAGACCGACCGTCGCCGCGAAAAGAGCCGTGACCGCGCCGGTGATGGCGATGAGCAGCGAGGCCGTCGGCGCGTATTCGTAGATGGGCGAAAGCAGGCACACCATGTAGACGCCGGCCGTGACCATGGTCGCCGCGTGGATCAGGGCCGACACCGGCGTCGGGCCCTCCATCGCGTCGGGCAGCCAAGTGTGCAGGAAGAACTGGGCCGACTTGCCCATCGCGCCGATGAACAGCAGCACCCCCGCCAGATCCAGCGCCGACCAGGTGTGACCCAGGAACTCCCAGCCCTGCCCCTGCTTGGCGGCGATCATCGGGAACAGCTCGGCGAACTGGATCGTGCCGAACATCCAGAACACGGTGATGATGCCCAGGGCGAAGCCGAAGTCGCCGACGCGGTTGACGACGAAAGCCTTGATGGCGGCGGCGGACGCGGTCGGTTTCTTGTACCAGAAGCCGATCAGCAGATAGGACGCCAGCCCGACCCCTTCCCAGCCGAAGAACAGCTGCATGAAGTCGGCGGCCGTCACCAGCGCCAGCATGGCGAAGGTGAACAGCGACAGATAGGCGAAGAAGCGCGGGCGACTGTCGTCCTCGGCCATATAGCCCCAGCTATACAGGTGCACGAGCGAGGAGACGCTGGTGACCACGACCAGCATCACCGCCGACAGGGCGTCGATGCGGATCGACCAGGCGGACTGAAAATCGCCGACGTTGATGAAGGGTGCGACGCGGACCGTGAATGGCTCCAGCCCACCCCAGGTCCACTGGCTGAACACGGTCCAGGCCACGGCACAACTGAAGAACAACAGGCCGGTCGTGACAGCCTGGGACGGGATATCGCCGATGCGGCGACCGAAGAATCCGGCGATCGCGGCCCCGAGCAGAGGCGCGAAGACACCGAGCGTGACGAGCAGTTCGAGAGGCACTCCGGTCAGCCCTTCATCACGCTTGCATCATCCACGGCGATATCGCCGCGGTTGCGGAAGAACGTCACCAGGATGGCCAGGCCCACGGCGGCTTCGGCCGCCGCCACGGTCAGGACGAACATGGCCATGATCTGCCCCTGGACGTCGTTCAGATAGGCCGAGAAGGCGACGAAGTTGATGTTGACGGCCAGTAGGATCAGCTCGACCGACATCAGGATGATGATGACGTTCTTCCGGTTCACGAAGATGCCGAAGACACCGATGGTGAACAGCATGGCGGCGACCGCCAGATAGTGTTGCAGACCGACGTCCATCAGCGCAGCTCCTCGCCCGTTACGCCCGCGCCGGTGACGACGCCCTTGATCTCGACCGAGGTCTTGCGGTCGCGGTTGGTCTGGGCACCCGGATCCTGACGCCGGACCGACGGCTTCTTGCGCAGGGTCAGGACGATGGCCCCGATCATGGCGATCAGCAGGACGATCCCGGCCGCCTGGAAGAAGTAGATGTAGTCCGTGTAGAGCACCCGCCCGATCGTCTCGACGTTCGACGCGTCAGCGGTGGCGACAGCAGGCGCGACCGCATCCGAAGCCGCCCCGCCCTGCACCACCACGATCGAGATCATGACCATCTCGGCCAGCAGCACGCCCGCTACGATCGCCGCCAGCGGCAAATACGTCGCGTAGCCCTCACGCAACCGTACGAAGTCCACGTCCAGCATCATGACGACGAAAAGGAACAGCACCGCGACCGCCCCGACGTACACGACGACCAGAAGCATCGCCAGGAACTCGGCTCCCAGCAGGACGAACAGCCCGGCCGACGAGAAGAAGGCCAGGATCAGCCATAGAACGCTGTGCACGGGGTTGCGCGCGGTCACGACCAGAAGGCCGGACACCACGGCTACCGCCGAGAGCAGATAGAAGGCTATGCCTTGCAGCATGGGAGGCTTTCGCCCTTTCCGAAATGGTGCGGCGCAATCGCCGCACCTCTTAGACAGCGTTCGCCCCAAAATGAAGCGAGCAATTCGAAATCCGGCCCCCTCGCGGACGGAGAGGGACAATCGTCACCGATACGGGGCGTCCAGCTCCAGGTTCCTGGCGATCTGGCGTTCCCAGCGGTCGCCGTTGTCCAGCAGCCGGGCCTTGTCATAGAGAAGCTCTTCGCGCGTCTCGGTCGCGAACTCGCTGTTCGGGCCCTCGACGATCGCGTCCACCGGGCACGCCTCCTGGCACAGGCCGCAGTAGATGCATTTGACCATGTCGATGTCGTAGCGGGTCGTGCGTCGGCTGCCGTCACTGCGAGGCTCCGACTCGATCGTGATGGCCTGGGCCGGGCAGATGGCCTCGCACAGCTTGCAGGCGATGCAGCGTTCCTCACCGTTGGCGTAGCGGCGCAGGGCATGCTCGCCCCGGAACCGCGGCGACTGCGGATTGCGCTCGAACGGATAGTTGATCGTGTGCTTGGGGCGGAAGAACTCGCGCATGGTCAGGCCGAAGGCCCCGACCATGTCGATCAGCATCGCGCCCTTCGCGGCCTGGGCGATACGGGTAATCATCGGATGGGGTCTCCGGGACGGCGGCAGTCGCGGCGATAGCGATCCGTGTCGGTGTTCATGATGGCGCACAGGCGGACGCGCTCGGCCTCCTGCCGCTCGATGCCTTCCTGACGCCGCTGCCACTGATAGACGGACGCCGGGTCGGCCTCGTAGGCGGGCGGTAGGCAGCCGGTCAGGCCGGCGGCGATGGCGGACAGGGCCAGCATCCGGATCATGACCCCACCGCGAAAACGCGCCAGGCCGAAACGATGACGACGGCCACCAGCGAGGTCGGCAGGAAGATCTTCCAACCCAGACGCATCAGCTGATCGTAGCGGTAGCGGGGCACGAAGGTCTTCACCATGGCGAACATGAAGAACCAGAAGACGACCTTGGTCGCCAGCACCAGGAACAGCAGCAGGTTCACGAGGAACGGCGGCCAGTCGGCGGCGAAATCGATCGGGAAGCCCGGGTTCCAGCCGCCGAAGAACAGCAGGCTGATCATGGCGCACATGAAGACGATATTGGCGTATTCGCCGATCATGAACAGCAGATAGGGCGTCGAGGAATATTCGACCTGATACCCGGCCACCAGTTCGGACTCGGCCTCGGGCAGGTCGAACGGCGGGCGGTTGGTCTCGGCCAGGGCCGAGATGAAGAACATCATGGTCACCGGGATCATCACGACGATCAGCGGCCACGTATCGAGACCTCCACCGAAGGCGAACCAGTTCCAGATCCAGCCTTCCTGCGCCGTCACGATCGAAGACAGGTTCATGGTCCCGGCCAGCAGGATGACGTTGATGATGATCAGGCCGATGGACACCTCGTACGACACCATCTGCGCGGCGGACCGCAGCGACCCCAGGAACGGATACTTCGAGTTCGAAGCCCAGCCGCCCATGATGATGCCGTAGACGCCCAGCGAGCTGATCGCGAAGATGTACAGGATGCCGACGTTCAGGTCGGAGACGACCCAGCCCGGCGCGAATGGAATGGCGGCCCAGGCCACGAAGGCCAGGACGAAGCTGATCAGCGGCGCCAGCAGGAAGACCGCCTTGTCGGCACCGGCCGGCACGACGATCTCCTTCAGCACGAACTTCAGGAAGTCTGCGAACGACTGCAGCAGGCCGAACGGACCCACGACGTTGGGCCCTTTGCGCATCATCACCGCCGCCCAGATCTTGCGATCCGCCAGCAGCAGGAAGGCAAGCGACAACAGGATACCGACCGTGACGATCAGGATCCCGCCCGTGGTGATCAGGGTCCAGCCGACAGGGCCGTTCCAGAAGGTGTTCGACTCCATTAAAGTGTCCTGCCCGTCGATGGGTCGATCCGCGCGCAGCTCTGAGTGTCAGACACCCATTCACCACCACGATATTCGCAACCTGCTTGCTCGAAACTCATTTCGCCGGCCACAACCTGCTCGGCATATTGAGCGCGACGCGCCTCATCTTGTTGAAAGGGCAGTCTCCGCTCGGCTAGTTCGCGAGACGTGAGTGCCTCACTGCGGGGATTTCCGGGTTGGCTGTTCACCGCTGGATCAAATCTAGCAAGAAAGAAGAGACCAACGCCTACGACGAGCAGGAGCCCGCCAAAGGGAAGGTATTTCAGGACGGGGTGTTCAAAGAATGCAGCCATCACCCCTACTCCGCCGCCAGCAGGGCCGGAGCCATGCGCTGCGCGCTGAGCTCGGCCATGGTCGCGCTGGCGCGCGCGATGGGATTGTTCAGATAGGGGTCAGTGACGATCGAGCTGAAGGCGACATCGCCCAGGTCGCCCTTGGTCCCCAGGCTCGCCACGTCGAACGAAGCGGCGGGGGCCAGATAGTCGATGCGGCCGAAGGTCGGGTGGTCGGCCATTAGCCTGGAGCGCAGTTGGTCGAGCGTGTCATACGGCAGGGTGTGGCCGACGCGCTCGGACAGGGCACGCAGGATGGCCCAGTCTTCTTTCGCCTCGCCCTTCGGGAACACCGCGCGTTCGGCCATCTGAACCCGGCCCTCGGTGTTGACGTAGAGGCCAGACTTCTCGGTCCAGGCGGCGCCCGGAAGGATGACGTCGGCGGTGTGCGCCCCCCGGTCGCCGTGACTGCCCAGATAGACCTTGAACGCCTTCGACGGCGCGGTCTCGATCTCGTCGGCACCGAGCAGGAACAGGACGTCCAGCGCGCCCGGCTGAGCCATCTGGTGCGCCGTCAGACCGCCGGACGCGGGCACGAAGCCCATGTCCAGACCGCCAACGCGGGCGGCCGCATGGTGCAGAATGTTGAAGCCGTTCCAGCCGTCCTTGACGATCCCGACCTTCTTGACGAGCGCACCCAGCGCATTCAGAACGGCAGGACCGGTGGCACCCGACAGCGCGCCGGACCCGATCACGACGGCAGGCCGTTCCGCATTTGACAGGGCTTCGATGGCGGCCTTCGGCATCTTTGCCAGGGTCTTCGCCCCGGCACCCACGACGTCGAAGTCATAGGTAAGGTCCGACGCATCGCCGACCACGCCGACGCGAGTCTTGCCGGCCAGCCAGGCCTTGCGGATTCGCTGGTTCAGCAGCGGTCCCTCGGTGCGCGGATTGACGCCCACCAGCAGGATGGAGTCCGCCTCTTCCAGCCCTTGCAGGCCGGTGTTGAACAGCCAGCCCTCGCGCGGACCGTATCCCAGGGCCGATCCGTCCTGGCGGCAGTCGGTGTTCGCCGATCCCAGCGCGCGGAACAGATCCAGCGCCGCCTTCATCGATTCCGCGTCCTGCAGATCGCCAGCGATGACGCCGATGCGGTCGGCCGGTGAGGCCTTCATCTTCGTCGCGACAGCGTTGAGCGCCTCGTCCCAGGAGGCGACGCGCAGCTTGCCGTTCTCGCGCACATAGGGGCGATCCAGACGGCGGGCCTGCAGGCCGTCGACGACATAGCGGCTCTTGTCCGACAGCCACTCCTCGTTGATGCCCTCGTGCACGCGCGGCAGGATGCGCATGATCTCGGCACCCTTGGACTGGGCCGAGATGTTGGAGCCCAGGGCGTCCATGACGTCGATGGTCTCGGTCTTCTTCAGTTCCCACGGCCGATAGTGGAACTGCCACGGCCGGTGCGTCAGGGCACCGACGGGGCACAGGTCGTTGACGTTGCCCGACAGTTCGGACCCGACGGCCTGTTCCAGATAGGTGGTGATCTCGGCGTCCTCGCCGCGACTGATCATGCCGATGTCCGGAACGCCCGCCACTTCCGACACGAACCGCACGCAGCGGGTGCACTGGATGCACCGCGTCATGAAGGTCTTGATGGTCGGACCCATGTATTTTTCTTCGACCGCGCGCTTGTTCTCGGCATAGCGGGAACCGTCGCGGCCATAGCCCATGGCCTGGTCCTGCAGGTCGCACTCGCCACCCTGGTCACAGATCGGGCAGTCCAGCGGGTGGTTGATGAGCAGGAACTCCATCACCCCTTCGCGGGCCTTCTTCACCATCGGCGTGTCGGTGAAGATTTCCTGATTCTCGGCGGCCGGCAGAGCGCACGAAGCCTGCGGTTTCGGCGGTCCGGGCTTCACCTCGACCAGACACATGCGGCAGTTGCCGGCGATCGACAGCCGCTCGTGATAGCAGAAACGCGGGATCTCGTGCCCGGCGCGCTCGGCGACCTGCAGCACGGTCATGCCGGGCTCGAACTCGACTTCGACGCCGTTGACCTTGGCGACGGGCATCAGCTTACCTCTTCTTCAGCGCGAACAGGCATCATGGCCTGCTCGGTCGTGCCGTCCGGCAGGGTCTGGGTGATCTCGATCTCTTCGCCACGGATGGCATAGCGCACGACGGGGTCGGTGGCCTGATCTATCCAGCGGACGGCCTCGGGATCCGGCAGATCCAGCGGCTTCCAGACCACCAGGCCGTCGCCGGCGCGGCACTGGGCCTTCATGATCCCGCCATCGACCGGCGCGGCCCACTGGGCGTTGACGACCTGGCCTTCCAGCCCGGTCAGTTCGATCGCCTCCACCTGCTGGCCATGGATCGCGGCCAGACCCGCGCGGCAGACGCGGCGCAGATCGACGGCGGTCAGCACGGCCGGCGACTGCGCCACCGCATCGGACACAGGCGCGGTAGCCGCGACCTTCTCAGCCGGGGTCGCAGCCGTCTCGGCGGGCCTGCCGCACGCCGACAGGGCCATTGCAGCGGCAGTCAGGATCAGGGCGCGCCGCATCCCCTACTCCGCCGCGATGGCATGGCCGGCGAAGTTCGCGCGGCGCGTGCGGTATTGGGAGATGCGGTCTTCGATCTCGTGGCGGAAGTGGCGGATCAGGCCCTGGACCGGCCAGGCGGCCGCGTCACCGAGCGCGCAGATGGTGTGGCCCTCGATCTGAGTCGAGACCTCCAGAAGCATGTCGATTTCCGACGGATCGGCCTCGCCCACGGCCATCCGCTCCAGCACGCGCCACATCCAGCCGGTGCCCTCGCGGCACGGCGTGCACTGGCCGCAGCTCTCGTGCTTGTAGAAATAGCTGATGCGGGCGATCGCCTTCACCAGGTCGGTGGAGTTGTCCATCACGACCACGGCCGCCGTGCCCAGACCCGACTTCATGTCGCGCAGACTGTCGAAGTCCATCAGCGCGACTTCGGACATCTCGCGCGTGATCAGCGGCACCGAAACCCCGCCCGGGATAATGGCCTTCAGATTGTCCCAGCCGCCACGCACGCCGCCGCAGTGATCCTCGATCAGCTGGCGCAGCGGGATCGACATGGCCTCTTCGACGTTGCACGGACGGTTCACATGTCCGCTGATCGACATCAGCTTGGTGCCGGTGTTGTTCGGACGGCCAAAGCCCGCGAACCATTCGGCGCCGCGACGCAGGATCGTGCCGACGACGGCGATCGACTCGACGTTGTTCACCGTGGTCGGGCAGCCATACAGGCCCGCACCCGCCGGGAACGGGGGCTTCAGGCGCGGCTGGCCCTTCTTGCCTTCAAGCGATTCCAACAGGGCGGTCTCTTCGCCGCAGATGTAGGCGCCCGCGCCGTGGTGGATGTAGACGTCGAAGTCCCAGCCGTGGACGTTGTTCTTGCCGATCAGCTTGGCTTCGTACGCCTGCTTGACCGCCGCCTCCATGCGCTCGCGTTCCAGCACATATTCGCCGCGCAGATAGATGTAGCAGGCATGCGCCTGCATCGCGAAGGACGCGATTAAACAGCCTTCGATCAGCAGGTGGGGATCGTGGCGCATGATCTCCCGGTCCTTGCAGGTGCCCGGCTCGGACTCGTCGGCGTTGACGACCAGATAGTGCGGCCGGTCCTTCACCTCCTTGGGCATGAAGGACCACTTCAGGCCGGTCGAGAAGCCCGCCCCCCCGCGTCCGCGCAGACCGGAGTTCTTGACGTTAGTGATGAGCCAGTCGCGGCCCATGTCCAGCATGTCCTTGGTCGCGTTCCAGCAGCCGCGATTCTTCGCGCCCTCAAGGCCCCAGTCCTGGAGCCCGTACAGGTTGGTAAAGATGCGATCCTTGTCTTGCAGAATGCCGACCATCAGCGTGCCAACCCTTCAAGCTCGGCCATGCGACGGCGATGGTGGCGCGTACGCAGGAATGTCGTGGCGATCACCAGCGCCCAGCCGGCGGCCAGCATGCCATAGCCGACGACGATCGACCCGGCCGGCAGACCCAGCAGCTCGCGCGACGCCGCGACGCAGAACAGAGCCGCCAGAATGATCAGGCCCAGCCCGCCCCAACGCAGCGGCAAGGCCACCTGGCGCAGTTCCTTGCGATAGGCAGCACGGCCTTCTTCGGTATCCAGATCGGGGGCCATCACGCGGGCACCGGCTGGCTGTTCGGCAGGGTCTTGATCGGCTTGGCGGCCGAGCCGTCGTAGATCGTGGCGTCGGTCAGCGTCAGCGGGCCACCCTCGGGTGCCGAGTTGACGCGATCGACGCGCGGCCCCGCCTTCGGCGACTTGCCGGCGGCGAAGTCGTCGATGATCTGGTTCATGTCGGCGGCGGTCAGGTCTTCGAAATAGTAGTCGTTGATCATGGCCATGGGCGCGTTCACGCACGCCCCCAGGCACTCGACCTCTTCCCAGTAGAATTTGCCGTCGGCCGACAACGTCTGCTTCGGACCGATCCGGCTCTTGCAGACCTTCATCAGCTCGCCCGACCCGCGCAGCATGCAGGGCGTGGTGCCGCAGACCTGGATCAGGGCGGCCGAACCGACCGGCTCAAGCATGAACATGGTGTAGAAGGTCGCGACCTCCAGCACCCGGATGTAGGCCATGTCCAGCTTGTCGGCGATCGCGCGGATGGCGGGCTCGGACACCCAGCCTTCCTGCTTCTGGACCAGCCACAGCATCGGAATCACGGCCGAACGCGCGCGGTCCGCCGGGTATTTGGCGATCCACCAGTCGACCTTCTTCATCGTCTCTTTCGAGAAGGCGAACGAGGCGGGCTGATCCTTGGCGAGACGACGAACGCTCATGCTTTACCCATCCAGCGGTTCAGGCGTGCGCTCCAGACGGCGCGACCGGCCTGGCGCAGATCGCGCGAAAGCCACGACAGCGGCGGCAGGTAGCGCACCGCCAGCTGGCTGATGAAAATGAAGCCGCTCATCCACACGACCGAGCGCAGATTGGCCTCCCAGAACCCCCGCCCCTCGGCCAGGTATCCGGCGCGGTAGGCTCCTCGAACCAGCGTCACGCCGGCGACCGACGGCGCGGACTGCAGCGCATCAGCCAGCACGAACTTCACGCTGCCCATGACGGCCCGACGCTTGGGCGAAAAGGCGAATTGGATCGCCACGCCGAAGGCCAGCAGGGCCAAGAAGGCGATGACCTGCAGCTGGGTGAAGACGGGATCGACGACGAAGGCGCTCACCGGTCGACCTCGCCGAAAACGATGTCGAGCGAGCCCAGGATGGCCGAGACATCGGCCAGCATGTGGCCGCGGTTCATCCAGTCCATGGCCTGCAGGTGACGGAAGCCCGGGGCGCTGATCTTCACCCGGTACGGCTTGTTGGTGCCGTCGCTGACCAGATAGATGCCGAACTCGCCCTTGGGGGCCTCGACGGCGGCATAGACCTCGCCGGCCGGGGTGTGGAAGCCTTCGGTGTAGAGCTTGAAGTGATGGATCAGGGCTTCCATCGACCGCTTCATCTCGCCGCGCGTCGGGGGAACGACCTTGTTGTTCTCGACCATCACCGGCTCGCCGGGGCAGTTGCGCAGCTTGTGTATGCACTGCTCCATGATGTGCACCGACTGCTTCATCTCCTCGACGCGGACCAGATAGCGGTCCCAGCAGTCACCGTTCTTGCCGACGACCACGTCGAAATCGAGCTCGGCATAGCACTCATAGGGCTGCGACTTGCGCAGGTCCCAGGCGATATCCGAACCGCGCAGCATCACGCCGGAGAAGCCCCACTCCAGGGCCTGCTCCTTCGACACCACGCCGATGTCGACGTTGCGCTGCTTGAAGATGCGGTTCTCGGTGACAAGGCTCTCGATGTCGGCCAGGGCCGTCGGAAACTCGGCGCACCAGCGGCCGATGTCGTCGATCAGGGCCATCGGCAGGTCCTGATGCACGCCGCCGGGCCGGAAATAGTTGGCGTGCAGTCGCGCGCCGCAGGCCCGCTCGTAGAACACCATCAGCTTTTCGCGCTGCTCGAAGCCCCACAGCGGCGGCGTCAGGGCCCCGACGTCCAGCGCCTGGGTCGTGACGTTCAGCATGTGCGACAGGATGCGGCCGATTTCGGAATACAGGACGCGGATCAGCTGGGCACGATATGGCACCTCGATCCCCATCAGCCGCTCGATGGCCAGGCAGAAGGCGTGCTCCTGGTTCATCGGCGCGACGTAATCGAGCCGGTCCAGGTAGGGCACGTTCTGCAGATAGGTGCGCGCCTCCATCAGCTTCTCGGTGCCGCGATGCAGCAGGCCGATGTGCGGATCGACGCGCTCGACCACCTCCCCGTCCAGCTCCAGCACCAGGCGCAGCACGCCGTGCGCGGCCGGGTGTTGCGGGCCGAAGTTGATGGTGAACTTGCGGTCGTCCATCTCGCGCGCATGCGCGGTGCGAGGGTCCCCGAACGCGATATGACCCAGGTCGTCGGTCACGACGTCCAGATCGGCGCGCGTGGGCGAGGCGTTGGCGATGGGGTGTCCGTCGGCCATCAGGCTTTCCCTCCCGAAGGGGCCGTCGCGCCGACCGCGCGGGCCTGCGCCGCCTTCTCGTCGCCCGGCAGGACGTCGGCCGGATACTCCGCGCCTTCCCAAGGTGACAGGAAGTCGAAGTTGCGGAACTCCTGCGTCAGCTTGACGGGCTCATAGACCACCCGCTTCTGCTCCTCGTCGTAACGGACCTCGACATAGCCGGTCATGGGGAAGTCCTTGCGCAGCGGATGCCCCTGGAAGCCGTAGTCGGTCAGCAGCCGGCGCAGGTCCGGGTGGTCGGAGAACAGCATCCCGTACATGTCGAACGCCTCGCGCTCGAACCATTCGGCTGACGGATAGACCCTGATGACGCTTGGCACGGGCTGGACCTCGTCGGTCGTGACCTTGACCCGCACGCGCGCGTTCCGCGTCAGGCTGAGCAGGTGATAGACGACGTCGAACCGCTCAGCCCGATCGGGATAGTCCACGCCGCAGACGTCGAGCAGCTGCTGGAACCCAAACCTGTCCCGCAGATCGGTCAACACGCTCACGATCCGGTCGCGGTGGCAGGTCAGGGTCAGCTCGCCATAGGCCACGGTCGCGTCGACCTGCAGCTCGGCCACCATCTCCTGGCCCAAGGGCGTCAGGACGGCGGTGTTGGCCGCGACGGTCGCCAGATGGCCCGTCGCATATTTCGGCTGCTCGAACTCGCTCATCGCTCGATCGTCCCGGTGCGCCGGATCTTCTTCTGCAGCTGCAGAAGCCCATAGATCAGCGCCTCCGCCGTCGGCGGGCAGCCCGGCACATAGGCATCGACCGGCACGATCCGGTCGCAGCCGCGAACGACGCTGTAGCTGTAGTGGTAATAGCCACCACCATTGGCGCAGCTGCCCATGGACAGGACGTAGCGCGGGTCCGGCATCTGGTCGTAGACCTTGCGCAGCGCCGGAGCCATCTTGTTGGTCAGTGTGCCGGCGACGATCATCAGGTCCGACTGACGCGGGCTGGCGCGCGGTGCCATCCCGAAGCGTTCCAGGTCATAGCGCGGCATGGACGCCTGGATCATCTCCACGGCGCAGCAGGCCAGACCGAACGTCATCCACATCAGCGACCCTGTGCGGGCCCAGTTGATGACATCGTCCAGCGACGCTGTCAGGAAGCCCTGCTCGGCGATCTCGGTGTTGACGGCCTCGAAGAACTTGTCGTGGATCTTGGGATCGTAACCCTCGACGGTCGAGCGTCCGCCCTGGCCATAGGCCGTGGGCAGCGGCGACGATGGTGCGATTATTGCCATTCCAGCGCGCCCTTCTTCCATTCGTAGATGAAGCCGACGGTCAGCACGCCAAGGAAAGCCATCATCGACCAGAAGGCGAACACCATCGACCCATGCGCCAGATCGAAGATCGACACGGCCCACGGGAACAGGAAGGCCACTTCGAGATCGAAGATGATGAACAGGATCGATACCAGGTAGAACCGAACGTCGAACTTCATTCGCGCGTCGTCGAAGGCGTTGAACCCGCACTCATAGGCCGAAAGCTTCTCGCTGTCGGGGTTCGACGGAGCCAGCACCCAGGCGGCGATCATGAAGCCGAGACCGAGCACGGTCGCGATCGCCAGGAAGATCACGATCGGCAGATACTGAAGAAGGAAAGCGTTCATCGAAAATGGGTCCCTGCCGACGGGGGAGGCGGCGGATTCGGCGCTTTCTAGACCCAAGATCGCGGCGGTTCAAACCCATGCGATGAAAGCCTTTTGATTGATAATGGTTCGCAGAAACAGGCGCGTTCGCTGAACCTTACAACCTCGCCGAAATCTGTCATGAAACCCCGGAAGTTCGCTTGACACCCGGCCGCCCCCCCGCCTAAACGACGCCCCTCGCCGCGCCGGAAACGACGCAGCGAGAAACGCGGGTGTAGCTCAGTTGGTTAGAGTGCCGGCCTGTCACGCCGGAGGTCGCGGGTTCGAGTCCCGTCACTCGCGCCATCTCTTCTGAAGCAGAAGGGATGGCGCGCTCCCCCCATTTTTAGTGCGCTAACGCTCGCAACGCGGTCGCCCGCTGCTTGAGCGCGATTTCTTCGCGGTCGAATGGGCCACGCTTGACGCGTTGGTCGCAGCATGGGTTTCTCATGACCCGGCCAAGACGCGCCGAGTCTGGGGACCGCCCGTTTGCCTGCTTCCGCCGACCCCACTGCCCCGGTCTGGGCACCGCCCGTCCGACCACCCGTCCCACGTAATCTCTGCACCGACTGCGGCGTGTCACGCATGGAGGATCCTGCCCTGTGCGGAAAGGCCTGCCAGTTCATCAAGCCGGACTATCCGGCGATGGAGACGCGTGTGCATGGCCGGGCGCGCGATGCCGCGACCAGCCCAGACGAGCTGTTCTTCGGGCCGGTCAAACGCATGGTTCGCGCTTCGCTGAGGAAGCCCGCGCCGGGTGCCCAGTGGACCGGCATCACCACCCGGATCGGCGAACGCCTGCTTGAGACCGGCGCGGTCGATGCGGTCCTGACCATGGCCCCCGACCCCAAGGATAAATGGCGGCCCATGCCCGTGCTGGTGACCCAGGCGTCGGCGATGGCCCAGGTGCGCGGCATGAGGATGGGCTATGCGCCGTTGCTGGCCCTGCTGGAGAATGCGCGCGCGCAGGGATATCGCCGCCTCGCCGTCATCGGCATTCCCTGCCAGGTCTATGCCCTGCGTGCTCTGGAGGCCGAGCTGGGGTTCGAGAAACTCTACGTCGTTGGCACGCCCTGCTCGGACAACACCACGACCGAGCGGTTCCACGAGTTCCTGGCCCTGGTGTCGGAACACCCCGACACCATCACCTATCTGGAATTCCGCGCCGACTACCATGTCGAGCTGCGGTTCACGGACGGCAGAGTGAAGACCATTCCGTTCCTGGCCCTGCCGATCTCGCAGCTGGCCCCGGACTTCTTCCCCCTCACCTGCCGGACCTGCGTCGACTACACCAATGCCCTCGCCGATATCACCGTGGGATACATGGCCGGTCAGGGCGAGCAGTGGCTGCTGGTCCGGAACGATCGCGGCGAGGAACTGCTGAACCTGCTCGGCGAAGAGGTCGCGCTGTCGGAGCCGGGCGACAAGGGCAAGCGCAAGGTCGCGGTGGCCGGCTTCATCACCAATGTGGAACGCGCGGCGGGCGGCCTGCCTCTGCGCCGCATGCCCGACTGGGTTCGTCCGATCGTCAGCTGGCTGCAGCCGCGCACCGGCCCGCGTGGCCTGGAGTTCGCCCGCACCCGCGTGGAGATGAAAGCGGCCGAGACCGTCATCCATCTGCGCCGCGAGGAGCCGCGCCGGATGAAGTCGATGATCCCCGACCACGTCTGGAAACTGGTCGCGCCCTATGGCCTGAAGCCCGCCGAGGGCGAGCAAGGCGATCCCCCGCCCGCCTGACCGCGATCAGGCCCCGGCGACGCGCGCCAGGTCGGCGGTGATCCGCTCGGCGACCTTCAGACGATCCTCCGGCGTCGGCCAGTCGCCCTTGACGACGATCTTCTGATCCGGCCGGATCTTCCAGGTCGCGTGGTTCTTCTGGATCAGCCCGACCAGCCCGCCCGGATTGGGGAAGCGGTTGTCGCGCAGCGTCAGCACGCAGCCCTTCGGCCCGATGTCGATGCGCTCGATGCAGGCCGTCTTGCAGTTTGCCTTGATACCGACGATCCGCAGCAGTTGCTTGGCCTCGTCCGGCAGCGGCCCGAACCGGTCGATCAGTTCGGCGGCCAGGGCCTCGCGCGTCTCGTTGTTCTCGGCGTCGGATAGGCGGCGATACAGGCTCAGGCGGACGTTCAAGTCCGACACATAGTCCTCGGGAATCAGCACGGCCGCGCCCACGTTGATGGCCGGCGACCAGCCGCGATCGACCACGCCCTCACTGCCGTTCTGACGCAGCTCGGCGACCGCGTCCTCCAGCATCTGCTGATACAGTTCGACGCCGACCTCGCGGATGTGACCCGACTGCTCGTCGCCCAAGAGATTGCCGCCGCCGCGCTGGTCCAGATCGTGGCTGGCCAGCTGGAAACCGGCCCCAAGGTTGTCGAGCGACTGCAGCACCTGCAGCCGCCGCTCGGCCGACAGGGTCAGCGGCCGCTTCGGATCGACCGTCAGATAGGCGAAGGCGCGGGCCTTGGACCGACCGATGCGGCCACGGATCTGGTGCAGTTGCGCCAGGCCGAACATGTCGGCCCTGTGCACGATCAATGTGTTGGCGGTCGGAATGTCGATGCCGCTTTCGACGATCGTCGTCGAGACCAGAACGTCATAGGAGCCGTCGTAGAAGGCGCTCATTACGTCTTCCAGTTGGGTCGGGCTCATCTGGCCGTGGCCGACGACGAACTTGATCTCGGGGACCTGGACGCGAAGGAATTCCTCTATGTCTGGCAAGTCGGACAGGCGCGGACAGACGTAGAAGGCCTGACCGCCCCGGTATTTCTCGCGCAGCAGCGCCTCGCGGACCATAACCGGGTCCCACGGCGCGACATAGGTCCGCACCGCCAGGCGATCGACCGGAGGCGTGGCAATGATCGACATCTCGCGGATGCCGGACAGGGCCATCTGCAGCGTACGCGGGATCGGCGTCGCGGTCAGGGTCAGGAGATGCACGTCGGCGCGCAGGCTCTTGAGCTTCTCCTTGTGCTTGACCCCAAAGTGCTGCTCCTCGTCGACGATGACGAGGCCCAGGTCCTTGAACCCGACCTGGTCGGACAGGACGGCGTGGGTGCCGACGACGATCTCGAACGAACCGTCCTTCAGACCGCTGCGCGTCTCCGCCGCGTCCTTGGCCGTGACCATGCGCGACAGGTGTCGGACCTTGATCGGCCAACCGGCAAACCGCTCGGAGAAAGTCTTGAAATGCTGACGCGCCAGCAGCGTCGTCGGGCAGACGATCGCGACCTGTTGTCCCGTCATGGCCACCACGAAGGCCGCGCGGATCGCCACCTCGGTCTTGCCGAAACCCACATCGCCGCAGATCAGCCGGTCCATCGGCACGCCCTTGCCCAGGTCCTCCAGCACGTCGCCGATCGCGTTCAACTGGTCGTCCGTCTCCTCATAAGGGAAGCGGGCGCAGAACTCGTCGAACAGGCCATGCGGCGGGGTGATCGCCTCGCCGACCCGCAGCGCGCGCTTGGCGGCCAGGGCGATCAGGCCCTCTGCCATATCGCGCAGGCGGGCCTTGGCCTTGGCCTTGCGCCCCTGCCAGGCCGCGCCGCCCAGACGGTCCAGCTGAACGCCGTCGGACTCAGAACCATACCGGGTCAGAAGATCGATGTTCTCTACGGGCAGATACAGCTTGCTGTCACCCGCGTAGAGCAGCTCCAGACAATCGTGGGGCGCCTCCTGGATCTCCAGTGTCTTCAGACCCTCGTAGCGGCCGATGCCGTGATCGAGGTGCACGACAAGATCGCCCGTCGTCAGGGCTGACGCCTCGGCCAGGAAGTTCGCTGCCCGACGTTTGCGCTTGGGCCGCACCAGCCGGTCGCCGAGGATGTCGGTCTCGGAGATGACCGCGATGTCGGACGTGACGAAGCCGTGCTCGACCGGCAGGACCGCGCGCAGATAGAGGTCCTTCGATGCGGCCTGCACGTCGGCCCAGTCGCGCACGGCGACGACGTGATCCAGGCCATGATCGGCCAGCATGACGCCCAGCCGGTCGGACGAGCCTTCGCTCCACGAGGCGAACAGGACCCGCTTCCCGTCGGTCTTCAGCTGCGCCGCGTGGTCGGCGACGGCCTCGAACAGGTTGACGCTGTCCTGCGCCCGCTCGGCCGCGAAGGTCCGGCCCAGACGACCACCGGCGTCTTCGGCCGCTGCATCGAACGGCGACAGGCGACGCACCTGACGGCCGGCCAGGGCCGAATTCCAGTCCGCGTCCGGCAGATAAAGTTGCTCCGGGGCCAGCGCCCGGTTCGCCGCCCCGCCCTTGGCTTTCGAGGCCTCGCGCCGCGCTTCGTAGGCATCGCGGGTCAAGGCCCAGCGTTCGGCCCGTGCGGCCTCCGCCTGATGATCCAGGAAGATGGCGGCCCGGTCCGGCAGATAGTCGAACAGCGTCTCAAGGTGCGGATAGAGCAGCGGCAGCCAGTGCTCCATGCCCTGCCGACGCGCGCCCTCGCTGACGGCGGCATACAACGGATCGTCACCCGGTGCGCCGAACAGGTTCAGGTAGCCGGTGCGGAAGCGGCTGATGGTCTCCGCGTTCAGCAGCGCCTCGGACACGGGCGATAGAGCGACCTCGCGGCGCTGGCCCGTCGATCGCTGGGTCTCGGGATCGAAGGTCCGGATCGATTCCAGCTCTGACCCGAACATGTCCAGCCGGACCGGCTCGTCGAAGCCCGGCGGAAACACGTCGATCACCCCGCCCCGAACGGCGTATTCCCCCCGCTCGTTGACGGTCGATGCCCGCATGTAGCCGTTGGTGGTGAAATAGGTCTCCAGCGCCGCGGTATCGAGCTCGCGACCGACCACGGCGTCGAAGCCCGCTGAGGTCGTGACTTCGCGCGGGGGTGTGCGCTGCATGGCGGCGGCCACCGTGGTCACCAGCAGCAGGGGCTTGCGCTCATCGACATCGCGCCGCGCCAGCGCCGTCAAGGCCGCCATCCGCTCGGCCGATACGCCCGAGGTCGGGCTCAGCCGGTCATAGGGCAGGCAGTCCCACGCCGGGAATTCGACGACCTCGATCTCCTTGGCGAAGAACTGGAACGCCTGAACGAAGGAAGTCGATCGCGAATGGTCCCGCGCCACGAAGACACCCACGCCGCCGTTGGCCTTCAGCCGTTCGGCCACGATCAGCGCATCCAGCCCCTCCGGCGCGCCGCCCAGTTCGTGATCAACGCGTTTGTCGATGCTCGCGCCGTCCATCAGCCAGCTCCTTCTGCGACGGCAGCGGCGACATGGGCGCGCATGAAGGCGCGCAGCTTTGTCATCAGCAGCGTCTGGTGTTCGGCCGGCGTCGGCTTGGTCTCGATGATCCAGGCGTACAGGTCGTGATCGTTGTCCTCGGCCAGCAGGGCCTCCAGGCTCTCCAGGTCCGAGTCGCTCAGGCCTGCGCCCTCGCGCTCCATGAACGGACCCAGCACCAGGTCGGCCTCGCGGAAGCCCCGGCGCCATGCGCGGAAGGTGATCCGGCCCAGTCTCTGCTGGCGGATTTCGGTTTCGGCACGCGCATCGTTATCGGCCACAAGAATCCTTGCCCGGTCCATTCGTCGGTTTGGTCCAGCAGATAGAGGTCTCAGGCCCGTTTCGCCAGCGGAGCCTTGGCGTCTAATGTCGCGGTCGATGCGGCCCCAGATTCTCTTTCCCCTGTTCGCCGAGGTTTCCAGCCTGAAGGGCGTGGGGCCGCGCACCCTGCCGTTGGTCCAGAAGCTGGCGGGCCCCCTGGTCCGCGACGTCCTGTTCCTGGCACCCGTGGGTGTGATCACCCGTCGTCGCACCAACGCCGCCGATGCCATCGAGGGTGAGGTGGGGGTGTTCGATGTCGTGGTCGATCGCATGATTGCGCCCGGCCGACCGGGCGTCCCGCTCAAGGTTCGCGCGAGCGACGACACGGGCTTTATCCATCTGATCTGGTTCGGTGGCAGCCCCCAGCATATCGACCGCCAACTGCCACGCGGCGAGCGGCGGCTGGTGTCTGGCAAGGTCGAGCGATTCAATGGCGAGGTGCAGATCGTCCATCCGGACTGGATCGTGCCGCTGGACAAGGGCGAGGAAATCCCGACGGTCGAGCCCGTCTATCCGGCCACGGCGGGGTTGACGTCGCGCAACGTCCGTAAGCTGGCCTTGGGTGCTCTGGCCATTACGCCGGAGCTGGACGAGTGGCAGGACGCCGCATGGCTGGCCAATCGGCGCTGGCCGGTGTGGAGAGCCGCTGTGGACACGCTTCATGCGCCCATGAGCGAAGCGGACCTGTCGCCCGACAGCGCGGTCCGCGAGCGACTGGCCTACGACGAACTGTTCGCGCATCAGCTGGCCCTGGCTCGGCGGCGACGGGCGCGTCAGATCACCCGGGCACCCGTGATCGTGCCGGGCAAGGCGTCCGCTTCACTCCTGACGTCCCTGCCCTTCTCCCTGACAAGTGCCCAGGCTCAGGCTATTTCCGAGATCCGGCGCGATCTGGCATCCGGCGAGCAGATGGGTCGACTGTTGCAGGGTGACGTGGGGTCGGGCAAGACCGCCGTCGCCGCACTGGCCATGGCGGATGCGGCCGGGGCCGGCTTTCAGGCCGCCCTGATGGCCCCGACCGAAATCCTGGCCCGCCAGCATTTCCAGCGCCTCGCCCCAATGCTGCAAGCCGCCGGTCTGGCAACCGTTCTGCTGACCGGCCGCGACACGACCGCCGAACGCCGCCATCGGCTGGCGGCGCTCGCTTCGGGCGAGGCTAAGATCGCGATCGGCACTCATGCCCTGTTTCAGGACGCGGTCCGGTTTGACCAGCTCGCGCTGGCGGTTATCGACGAGCAGCATCGGTTCGGCGTCAACGAGCGTGCCCGGCTTCAGGCCAAGGGCGATCCACGGGTCGGTGGCGTTCATTTGCTGACCATGTCGGCCACTCCGATTCCGCGCACTCTGGAGCTGACCCAGTACGGCGAACTGGAAGTCAGCCGCCTCATGGAGAAGCCGCCCGGCCGAACGCCGGTGGCCACGGCCGTCCTGCCATTGACGCGTATCGCCGAAGTGGCCCAGCGCCTCAAGGCGGCCGTCGAAAGCGGCGCCCAGGCCTACTGGATCTGTCCGTTGGTCGCCGAATCGGAAGTTTCCGATCTGGCGGCGGCTGAAGAGCGTGCCCGTGATCTGCGGCGGTTGCTGAACATCGAGGTCGGCCTGGCCCATGGACAGATGCCCGGTGGGGAACGCGAGGCTGTCATGGCGGATTTCGCCGACGGTCGCCTGGCCGTTCTGGTCGCAACCACGGTCGTCGAGGTCGGGGTGGACGTTCCAAACGCCACCATCATGGTGATCGAACACGCCGATCGTTTCGGTCTGGCCCAGCTTCACCAGCTACGCGGGCGCGTAGGGCGCGGGGCCAAAACCAGTGCCTGCATCCTTCTGTATGGCGGACAGGATGGAGCACTGGGCGACACCGCACGCGAACGCCTGGAGACGCTGCGGCGGACAGAAGACGGGTTCGAGATCGCGGAAGAGGATTTCCGTCTACGCGGCGGCGGCGATCCTCTGGGCCTGCGGCAGAGCGGATTTCCCGCCTATCGATTTGCCGATCCGATCCGACATCGATCACTGATGCTGGCCGCCTCCGACGACGCACGGCTGGTGCTCGGCCGCGATCCTGATCTGACATCGCGACGCGGACAGGCGATCCAGGTGCTGGAAGCGCTGTTTGACTGGAGAACGGATCGGTCCGCCTTGGACTAAGGCGCGTTGACGGCATTCCAGACCGCCAGCCGGCGCTCAACATCAGCCTCAATATCGGCGTAGAAAAGGTTATATTGACGGGCTTTTCTTCGGTCGGCCCAGTCTCCCACCTCCCGGAACGACTCCGTCGTCAACTCCGTGTGACGCAGCAGCCCGTCTCGACACTGGGTCGCCACCGCCCGGTCGATGAACGCGGGTCGCACGCCCCATTCCAGCCCTGTGGCATTGGCCGCGCCGCGATGCCGACGGGCGGGTACGGGGGTGGTGTCGTTCGAACCGCTCACCGGGTTCACGCACAGCCCGGCGCGTCCATCCAGATCCACAAGCCGACCGTTCGCATCCCACACCAGCGCTCTGCGCAACCGACGCCAGGCGGCACCGTCGTTGTTTTCGTCTACCTGCGACCAGCCGATGACACACCCGATCTGTGTCGCGGTCGCACAGGGAGGGGTGACATGGGGCAGACCATCGGCGGCGACGATGACATCGATCAGATAGACCGCCACGAGGCGCCGGCGCAGCGCCTCGTCCGACGCGACACGGTCTTGCAGCAGGCGGTCGATCAGGTCGCCCCCCTGCTCCACGCCGGCCAGCACGATGGGACCTGTCGGGTGATCGGACAGCCAGGCCTCGAAGGCGGCGAGCGCATCCCGGTAGGCGAAAGCCCTGGCGTCGCGCGCATCGTCCCGGAGCGTCAGGCGGGTATAGAGCGAGGCCTGCCGATAGCGCGGGACGCTGATCGATCCCGAACGCGCGAAGGGACCCGCGTAGTTTGGGATGACGACCCGCTTGAGATAGGCATCGGCCCTGGCGTCGCCGATCGGGCCGTTCCAGTCCTCGCCCCCGTCGAACGTCGTCGAGTGAAGGAAGAACACGGCGGCGTCACCAGCCCCGGGCCTACTCACGTTCCGCATGGCCCAGGCGCTGGGGGACCGGTAGTCGGGCGCGGGCGGTGGACGATAGGTCTGGAACGGAATCTGGGGATCCAGCCCGGCCTGCAGGATATCGCCGCGCCATATTCCGACAGCGGCCGCGACAAGCAGGAACAGCCCGATCCCCAGCCAGCCCACGGTCTGGCGCAGCGTCAGACCCCGCACCTTCACCTGTAAGGGTCCGGCTGCGAGAGATAATGCTGAACGTAGCGGCGCACACCCTCCTCCAGCGGCGTCGACTGGCCGCCGAAGCCCAGGGCCCGGACGCGGTCCATCTTCGCCTCGGTGAAATATTGATACCGGTCCCGGATGACTTCGGGCATGTCGATATAGGCGACGGCCGGGTCCTTGCCGGCCGCCGCGAAGGTGGCGTGGGCAAGATCGAGGAATGACCGCGCCTGGCCCGAACCGGCGTTGAAGATGCCGCTGACCTCGGGCGTGCACAGCAGCCAGTCGATGATGTCGACCACGTCGTCGACGAAGACGAAGTCGCGCAGCTGGCCGCCATCGGCGTAGTCTGGATGGTGCGAGCGGAACAGGCTGACGGTCTCGCCGGCCGTCACTTTGGGCCAGATCTGGGCGATGACCGACTTCATCCCGCCCTTGTGGCCCTCGTTCGGGCCATAGACGTTGAAGAATTTCAGGCCGGCCCACTGGTGGGGGGCGTGGTCGCGCGAGGCCTCACGCACCGCATACTGGTCGAACAGCTTCTTGGAATAGCCATAGGCGTTTAGCGGCTGAAGCTTCGAGATCGCGACAAGATCGTCGGCGTCTTCGAATCCGGCCTCGCCGTCGCCGTAGGTGGCCGCCGAGGAGGCGTAGATCATCCGGGCGTCGTTCAGGGCGCACCAGTCCCAGATGTCGCGGGACAGGCTGAAATTGGTGCGCAGGATCAGGTCGGCGTCCTGCTCCGTCGTCGAGGAGATGGCACCCATATGGACGACCGCACCGACCCGTTCGGCGTGGCGCTCGAGCTGAACGAACAGCTCCTCTGGATGCCAGAAGTCGGCGATGGCGGACTTGGCGATGTTGCGCCACTTGCCGAGATTGGCGTCCTCCAGCCGGTCGCAGACGACGACGTCCCAGCGATCCTCGGCGCATAGGCGCGAGACGATGTTTGAGCCGATGAAGCCGGCGCCGCCGGTGACGACGATCATCTTGCGCATCAGCCGGCCTCTCCCAAAACGCCTGGCGAGGGGGCGCTCTCCGTCATCTTCGCGATGGTCCGGGTGGTAGAATAGCCGTCGGCGAACTCGGCCAGCCTGACCTCCCCGCCCCAGCTCTCGACCAGATCGCCGCCGACCACGCCTTCGCGGGTGTAGTCGGCGCCCTTGATCAGGACGTCGGGGCGCAGGCGTTCGATCAGGGCCAGGGGCGTTGGATCGTCGAAGGAGGTGACGCGGTCCACGCTGGCCAGGCCGCCGATGACCACGGCGCGGCTATCGAGATCGTTCACGGGACGGCCGTCGCCCTTGAGCCGTCGAACCGAGGCGTCGGTGTTCAGAGCCACCACCAGACGGTCGCACCACGACCGGGCCTGCGCCAGATAGGCGACGTGGCCGCGGTGCAGGATGTCGAAACAGCCGTTGGTGAAACCGACCTTCATTCCCTGACGCCGCCACGCCTCGACCTCGGCCGCCAGATCATCCAACGCCGTGACCTTGGCCAAAGTCGCGCCGGCGTGCTGGCTCATCTCCGCTTCGATCAGTTCGGAGGGCGTGACCACGGCCGTGCCGCTCTTTCCGACCACCACGCCGGACGCCAGGATCGCCAGCTGCACCGCCTGTTCCAGCGACGCGCCGGATCCCAACGCCAATCCAAGGGCGGCCAGGCCCGTGTCCCCGGCCCCGGAGACGTCGAACACCTCGCGCGCGCGGCCCGGGAAGTGCTGGGCGGCTTCGCCGCGCCGCATCAGGCTCATGCCCTTGCCGGCGCGGGTGACGACGATGGCCTTGGCGGTCGTGGCGGCCAGCAGGGCCTCCAGCGCGGCCTCGATCTCTGCGTCGGATTCGACAGGAAGGCCGGTGGCCCCCGCCAGTTCGGAGGCATTGGGCTTGATCAGATCAACCGCGCCATAGCGGGCGAAGTCGCGGCCCTTGGGATCGACGATGACCACGGCACCCGTCTGCTGCGCCTGCCACAGGGCCGCGCGGATCAGGCGTTCGGTCACCACACCCTTGGCATAGTCCGATAACAGAATAGCGGAAGCGTTTGAAAACACGTCCTCGCGGGCGAAGGAACCGACAGCAATCTCCTCCTCGTCGAGACGCATCAATTGCTGACCTCCCGAGACGTAGCGGGTCTTGACGATGGTGCCTGCCTCGCCGCTGCGATCGATGAAATCGACGATCCGATCCTCGATGGAGACGAGCCGGGCCAGCTCTTCTCCGGCCGCATCGGCGCCGGTCACACCGCCGAGGTGCGCGAGGCCGCCAAGCGCCGCAACATTTCTGGCCACGTTTCCGACCCCGCCCGGCATGGACACGACGCGACGCGAGCGCAGGACAGGGATCGGCGCCTCGGGCGAAATCCGGCTGACCTCCCCATAGACATAGCGGTCCAGCATCAGGTCGCCGACGCACGCGACCGTCTGGTCGCGCACGCGGTCGAGCAGGGTCTGCAGGACGCCGAGATCCAGGGTGCGATCAACCATCGCCTTGGCCTAACGGATTCAGGCCGCTTTCGCCATCCGCGCCTTGGACAGGTCGTCATAGGCCAGCAGCTCGGCGGCCAGGGCCTCGAACTGATCCAGAGGCACCATGTTGGGCCCGTCGGACGGGGCGTGGTCCGGATCCTGGTGGGTTTCCATGAAGACCGCGTCGACGCCGACGGCCACCGCCGCGCGGGCCAGGACGGGCACGAACTCGCGCTGGCCGCCCGACGAAGTCCCCTGGCCGCCCGGCTGCTGCACGCTGTGGGTGGCGTCGAACACGACCGGGCAGCCGATGTCGCGCAGGACCGGCAGGGCGCGCATGTCGCTGACCAGGGTGTTGTAGCCGAAGCTGGCCCCCCGCTCGCAGGCCATGACGTTCGGATTGCCGGCGCCGACGACCTTGGCGATGACGTTCTTCATGTCCCACGGGGCCAGGAACTGACCCTTCTTGATATTGATCGCCTTGCCGGTCGCGGCGGCGGCCAGCAGCAGGTCGGTCTGGCGGCTGAGGAAGGCGGGAATCTGCAGCACGTCGACGGCCTGCGCGGCCACACGGGCCTGCTCTTCGGAATGGACGTCGGTCAGGACCGGCAGACCCGTGACCTGGCGGATTTCGTCGAAGATCGGCAGCGACTGTTCCAGTCCCAGGCCGCGCGCGGCGTTGGCGCTGGTGCGGTTCGCCTTGTCG
>NZ_JBFUCZ010000002.1:0-717591 GCF_056404975.1 Brevundimonas sp. P2_A6
ACGTTCCGCGACCGGAGGTCTGGTTCGCGGTTGTCGCCGCATACAGTCTCGTCCCGATCGCCATGCTCCGCGACCGGTTGGTGGAGGGGCGTGTCCACCCGGTGTGGTGGTTCGTGGGGCTTCCAGTTGTCGCAGAACAGACGACTGAGGCTCTTATGTTTGACAGTCCAGGCTGGCGGGCGGCAGCCGCGCTGATTTACGGGGCAATGAACTGATCAACCAACCTACCGAAGTGTCCGCAATGGGTCGAGAGCGGACAGTCGCGCAAGGGTGGGAAGCGGACATTCGTCTGAAGCGCGCCAGCGGACACACAACGCGGCGATGATCTATCTGGAAATGACTTCGATCACTGCAAAGAAGCCTATGGAAAGCAAGGCGACGACGAACAACCGCGTTGCGGCGTGTGCCATCCCAATAGACCTCGCGCTCCTCAAAATGATGCCGCACGAATAGAGCGTCATTATCGCTAGCATGTATGGGAACATGCCTTCGCTGAGGAGTGACACTAAGTAGGACCCGCCGCAAACAATGGCGGCTGACGCAACGCCATAGATCAAATCGTGCTTGGCCGCCGACGACCGATCACCGTAGCCCGTAGTCATTCCTAGACCATAGCTGGTGATCAAATGTCCGCAATGGGTCGGGAGCGGTCTTAGGCTTAGGGGTGGAAAGCGGACGTCCCTTGGGGCATTCACGCCACATGGCCGTGTCCACAACCATTACGGAAGCTGAGCTACCTCTGGCTGCCTCCTTTGAGGGGTTTCACCCCGTCATCAAAGGCGTGTTTAGTCAGTGGCATCCCACCCCGTTCGCTATCGATGGAGTAGGCTTCGACACAGCTGAGCAATGGATGATGTTTGCAAAGGCGCGCCTTTTTGCAGACCACCAGCAAGCCGACCTGATCCTCGCTATACCTGACCCGGCGACGCAAAAGCGGCTAGGCCAACGTGTCCAGAACTTCGATCAAGCGACCTGGGACGCCTCGAAGATCAACATCGTCTACGCTGGAAATCGCGCCAAGTTCGAACAGAACGAGGGTGCCAATCGGCAACTCAGGTCGACCAGCGGGTTGATGCTAGTGGAAGCCAATCCCCGTGACTGGATTTGGGGAGCGGGGCTCGCGATTGATGATCCTCGGATAGGCCAGCCTGAGGAATGGCGAGGCGAAAACCTGCTGGGGCGCATTCTCACGAAGGTCCGCAGCGACCTAGGCTGACATCGCACGCAACGTCCGCTTTGGGTCGAGAGCGGACATTGCCACCAGGCCAAAAAACTGACGTTAGATTAGCCTCGAGCGGTTGGGAAAGCGGCCATAACCCATTGAAGTGTTTAGCGCCCATTTGCCCCCGGTTGGGAGCTAAGGTGCTGATTTCGCTATAAACCGTACCGGTTCCCAAGCTTTTCGTGCGGGTTCGATTCCCGCCGCCCGCTCCAAGTCTACAGCCAGAAGGCTACAGCCAGACACGGGAAAAGGCCCGGCGTCGGCGGCCGGGCCTTCGTCGGCGAGGGGTTGGGACGTGCGGGCGCTACTCGCGGGTCACTTCTACACCGCGCTGCTCCAGAATGGACTGCACGCTGTCGTCGCCGGCCAGATGGGCGCTGCCCACGGCGATGAAGACGGTTCCGGATCCTTCGAGCAGGGTCTGGATCTGGCCGGCCCAGTCGGTGTTCCGCCGCACCAGCAGGGCCTGATAGATTTCCTCGGACTGATCGCGCATCTCGGTTACGCCCAGCCGTTCGATCGAGGCGACGTCGCCCGTCGACCACGCCCCGACAAGAGCGTCGAGTTCGGTCGTGGCGTTGTCGACCTCTTCCAGCGTCGCGCGGAGAAAGGCGAGCTGGGTGTCTTCGGACAGGCCCGCCAGGATGGACACCTGTTCGTCGATGGTCTCGAAGCCGGACACGGGTTTGCCCGCGGCCTCGGCACGCGCCTTCAGGATCAGTTCGACGCCGGACTGGGGATCGTAGCCGGCCTTGACCAGGGGCGCGACAGACAACGACAGGCCGACCAGCCAGGGCCGCAGGGGGTCGAGCTGGGCAGCCGTCGCCCCGATGGTCCGGGCGGCCGCGTCCAGTTGCGTGATCTCGGCCGGGGACAGCAGGCTGGAAAGAGGGCGGTCCGGGGAGATGCCGTATTGCTGGATCAGCGGCTGGATGGCGGCCTGATCGTCGGGGTTCGAGATTTCCAGGATCACCCGATCGGCGCTGTCGAAGGCCGCGTCCACCTTGGCCGTGCCCCAGGCGGTCTCCGGCCGCAGGACATGCACCGTGCCGAACAGATAGAGGGTCGAATCCGCGTCGCGAACGACCCAAAGGGCCGGGCCCTGCCCCTGAGCCGGGACGACGGCGCGCGGCGCGGCGGGCGGCGCGGCCTGGGCGAAAGCGTGGCCAGGCGAGCCAAGCAGACTGACGGTGAGGCCGAGGCCCAGCGCCGTGCCGGTGGCGAGACGGGCGAGCCGACCCATGGATGTCAGGATGTGGGAGGCGAGTTTCATGGTCCGATCCTTTCGATCAGAGGGACAAGGGAGAAGGTAAGCTGGGACCGGCCGGGGTCGGCCGATGAGGTCAGTGAATGCCGCGTCTGGCGGAGGCGACGATCGAGGCGACCAGATAGACCGCCATCAGGATGCCGGTCAGGCCCCAGCCGCTGATGGTGTCCACCAGGCCCAGCCGTTCGGCGGCGGCATAAAGGAACAGGGCGGTCTGCAGCGCCCAGAAGGCCATGGCGCTGGTCTCGGCCATGACCTGGCGGAGCATCTCGTCGGCGGCGCGCCACAGCATCAGGTTGGCGACGCTCTGGACGATCAGGAGGGCCACGATGCCCCCGAAGACGACATTGGGACCGACCCAGGTCGGCCCGTAGATCGGCGCGAGGAACATCACGCCGGCCAGCAGAAAGACCGTGATCTGGAGAAGGCCGCAACCTCGTGGGACGGTGGACGGGCGCAGCAGCAGGGTCACGGCGCTCAGGATGGCGATGGCCAGAAGCGCGACGGCCATGGCCAGGGCCAGGCTATCCGCCCAGGAGGCTCCTTGCTCGACCTCCATGATGCTCGCCAGGCCGAAGCCCGTCAGGGCCCCTATGCCGCCCAGGGCGAGACCGCCCAGGACCTTCACGGCCAGCGGTTGGCTGGTGGGTTCAGAACGGGACATCATGCCGAGGCTCCTGCGTCCGAAAAAATGGATTCGATGGGTTGTTCGAAAACCCGGGCGATCTTGAAAGCGAGCGGCAGAGACGGGTCGTAGCGACCGGTTTCCAGCGCATTGACGGTCTGGCGCGACACGCCGAGCGCGGCCGCCAGATCGGCCTGGCTCCAGTTCCGTTCGGCGCGCAGCACCTTGAGACGATTGTTCATGAAATCACCGACGCCGCAGCCACCAGACGGCCCAGGCGATGGCGTAGCCGACGGTCTGGGCGACGGCCAGCATGCCGGCCCCGGTGACCAGGAGTTGCTTGGGCTCGCCTGGGAGTGTGTCGCCGATCGCGAAGACGGTCGTGAACAGAATGACCGCGCCGAAGGCCAGACCATAGGTCGAACCCCACCACCACGCCCATTTGTGGGCTTCCTGCGCCGCCTCGTCCAGACCGGCCCACCATCGTGAACAGGACCAGATGCCGACGCCCATGGCGACCGTGACGGCCATCGAGACGATCACGGGCCTGAGGATGCCCGTGCTATCGCCCGTTCCGGACGCGAAGCCTGCGATGCCACCGGCGAACGCACCGGCCAGGATACACACGCCGAGAACCGCGCCGTACCGTCTCAAGGGATGTTCGGACACCCGGGCCTCCACTGACATGACAATCACCCTCGTCTTTTTGACAAGTGTATTTTACAATCTGTGGCGACGCTGTCAAGCGACCTTGTCAGCGATATTTCGCGGCGTCAATCAGCCGTCACGTGCCAGGTCGTGCACCAGCTCGGGCCGGTTCACGGGGCGGGGGGCCTGGTCGATGGCGGCGAGTCCGGGCAGCTCCTTGCCCTCGTGATCGACCTGCAGATCCTCGAACCGTCTGGCGGAGACCATGACCTGGCTCTCCAGCGAACCGACGAACTGGTTGTACTTGCCGACCGCCTGTTCCAGTGCGCGGCCGACGCCGAAAACGTGTCCGCCCATAACCGAGAGCCGCTTGTAGAGCTCCTTGCCCAGTTTCGCGACCTCGTCGGCGTTGCGCGACTGTTCCTCGGCCCGCCAGCCATAGGCGACCGCCTTGCAGAGGGCGAACAGGGTGGACGGTGTGACGATGATGACGCGCCGTGCCATCGCGTCCGTCATCAGGTCGGGTTCACGGTCTAGCGCGGCCGACAGAAAGGCGTCGGACGGCACGAACAGGGCGACGAAATCGGGACTGGGCTTGAACTGATCCTGATAGGCCTTGGCGGCCAGATCGCGGACATGGCTCTTGATGCTGGCGGCATTGCGGGCCGACATGGCGGCGTCGCGCGCTTCGTCGTCGGGTTCGGCCGCGTCAGGAAAGGCCAGGGGCACCTTGGCGTCGATGACGAACAGCCCGCCACCGGGCAGGCGTACCAGGAAATCCGGCCGCATCTGGCGACCTTCGTCATTGGCGCTGGACGACTGCTCCTGGAAATCGAATCGACCGGCCATGCCGGCGGCTTCCAGCACGTTGCGGCACGTCTGTTCACCCCAGCGACCCCGCCTGCCGGTGTTGCCGCGGAGGACCTCGGTCAGGCGACGCGCCTCATCGCGGGTGGACGTCGAGGCGATCATCAGGGCCGACAACTGTTCCTTCAGGGTGCCGGTCTCCTCGGCACGCGCCTTTTCAAGAGCCGCGACCTGGGTCTCGAACTTGGCCAGGGTTTCGGCGACGGGCTTCAGCTGCGCCTCCATCCGTTCGCGGGCGACACGGTCCTGGGCCTGGAAGGTCTCGGTGGCGCGCGTGACCATCTGGTCGGCCACGGCCTGGGCCGACTGGGCGGCCTGGGCTTTCAGGAACTCGCCCATGGTGACGCGGCTGTCTTCGATCAGGGCGATCTTGTCCCGGGCCGCGACCACCATCCCCTTGGCGGCCTGCCAACCGAGAAAGGCCCAGAGGAACCCGGCCGCCAGCAGTACGGCGAGAGCCAGAAAAACGAGCGCGAGCGTGTTCATGCTCCGTTCCTAGCCGGAGTCGCGGCGACGTCCAAGCCGCCGCGACCCGAACGGATCAGGCGACCGGGAAACCCCTCACCTTCAGCAGCGCGGTGACGTCGACGTCTCGACCCCGGAACCGGCGATAGGCGTCGGCGCGGTCGGTCGTGTTGCCGGGGGCCAGCATGATCGATTTGAATCGGCCGGCGATGTCCGGATCGAACACGTCGCCCGACTCCTCGAAATAAGCCCAGGTGTCGGCGTCCATCGTCTCGGACCACAGGTAGCTGTAGTAGCCGGCCGAGTAGGCGTCGGACGTGAACAGGTGATTGAACTGCGGCAGGCGGTGCCGCATCACGATCTCCTTCGGCATGCCGATCCGTTGCAGCGACGCCTTTTCGAAGGCGTCGATGTCGGTGGGCGGCGTGGTCTGGGTATGCAGGTCCATGTCGACGATGGCCGACGACAGATAGCTGACCGTCGCATAGCCCTGGTTGAAGGTGGCCGCCGCCTGGATCTTGTCGACCAGGGCCTGGGGCATCGCCTCGCCCGTCTGGTAGTGCTTCAGGTAGCCGTCCAGGATAGGGCGGCTGAGCACCCAGTGCTCGTGCACCTGCGAGGGATACTCCACGAAGTCGCGCGGCGTGTTTCCGTAGGACGGATAGGTCACCACCGAACTCAGATAGTGCAGGGCGTGACCGAACTCGTGGAACATGGTCTCGGCGTCGTCCAGCGACAGCAGGACGGGCTGGCCCGGTTCGGGCTTGGTGAAGTTGTTGTTGTTCGAGGCCAGGATGACCTTGGATCCGTCCAGCTGCGAGAAGGACCGATAGGTGGTCATCCACGCCCCCGACCGCTTGCCTGGACGCGCGTAGTCGTCGGTGTAGTAGATACCGATCAGCCGCCCCGTCGCCTTGTCGTGAACCTCGTAGGTGACGACGTCCGGCTCGAAGATCGGCACCGGCCCCTTGGGCAGTTTGGTGAAGGTGAAGCCGTACAGGCGCTCGGCCATGTAGAAGGACCCGGCCCGGACCGCGTTCAGCTCGAAATAGGGTTTCAGCTCGTTCTGATCGAGATCGTATTTGGCCTTCCGCACCTTCTCGGCGAAATACAGATAGTCCCAGGGCTCGATATCGAAGCCGGCGATGGCGCGCATGTCGGCGACCTCCTCGGCCACCCGCGCCTTGGCGGGAGCCCAGACACGGTCCATCAGGCGCTGTGCGGCGGCCGGGGTCTTGGCCATCGTGTCCTGCATCCGCCATTCGGCGTGGTTGCGATAGCCCAGCAGCTTGGCCCGCTGATCGCGCAGGCGGACGATTTCCGCGATCGTCGCATTGGTGTCGTTGGCGTCGCCGTTGTCGCCGCGATTGACGAACTTCTTCCAGACCTGCTCGCGCATGGCCCGGTCGTCGGCGAAGGTCAGGAAGGGGTCCACGCTTGACCGGGTGTTCATGATGATCCAGCCGTCGATGCCCTTGGCGCGCGCGGCAGAGGCGGCCGACGCCTTGTTGGACTCGGGCAGGCCCGCGACACCCGCGGCGGTCGGGACCACGGTCCAGGCGTTCTCGTCGGCCACGACCTTCTGACCAAAGCGGGTGAAGGCGGCGGACAGGGCGGTGTTGATCCGGCCCAGCTCGGCCTTGCCCGCCGCGTCCAGATTGGCACCCGAACGCACGAAGGCGTCACGGCGGCGCTCGGCCAGGCGCCTCTGCTGGGCGCTGAGACCCTCCGGATTGTCGGCGACGGCCTTGATGCGCTGGAACAGCGGTTCGTTGAAGGTGATCTCGTCGCCGGCCACCGACAGCAGGGGCGACAGCTCGGTATCGACCGCGTCCCAGGCCTCGCCGCCGATGTTGGAGGTCATGACGCCATACAGGTTTGTCGCCCGATCCAGCGGCTCGCCCGCCAGTT
This sequence comes from Brevundimonas sp. P2_A6, assembly GCF_056404975.1. NCBI lineage: Bacteria > Pseudomonadati > Pseudomonadota > Alphaproteobacteria > Caulobacterales > Caulobacteraceae > Brevundimonas > Brevundimonas sp. P2_A6. Next base: position 7,006 of record NZ_JBFUCZ010000002.1, read on the forward strand.
CCAGCGGCACGATGACATTGTAGAAGCCGGCCGGATTGGAGTTGTTGGCGATGGCGTCGATGTCGGCGCGTTGCAGCTCTATGCCCTCGATCACGGCCGCGCGCAGCTTGGCGGGGGTGACCTTGTCCCACGGCGGCAGACCGTCATATGGGCCGGTCCAGGGCTGAAGCAGTTCGGCGCGCGGGGTCTGGGCCGGAAGGATCGCGCGGGCGATCTCCGCCTCCTGAGCCGGGCTCATGGCGCTGGTCTCGCTCCCCATACCGGAGCCTGCGGTGGCGCAGCCGGAGAGAGCCATCAGGCTCGCGCCTCCGATAAGGACCTGGCGTCTGTGCATGGGGATTTCCTGTTCATCGCTTCTGGGTTGCCGCACTGTAGGGCCCGGCCGTGTGACCGTCACATGAACAGGCTGTAATCGCGTTGGACGGGGATGCAAGGTGCGTCTAAACGCCCCGACATGGCTATAGGTGTATTCGATTCAGGCGTGGGCGGTCTGACCGTCCACCGCGAGCTGACCCGTCGGTTCCCCGCGCGCGACTTCGTCTATCTGGCGGACCAGGCCAATGCGCCGATCGGGTCCAGAAGCGGCGAAGAGATCGTGGAGATCACCCGCAACGGCTGCGAGCGGCTGTTTCAGGCAGGGGCCAGCGTCGTCGTCCTGGCCTGCAACACGGCATCGGCCGTGGCCCTGCGCCGGCTTCAGCAGACCTGGGTGGCCGAGGCCGCCGTCCGGCATGGGCGAGCGGTCAATGTGCTGGGGATCATCGTCCCCACGATCGAGGCGGCGACCGGTCTGCCCTGGACCTATGAGGCGGAACGGCTGGGCGACAAGGTCGAGGCCATCGACATCACCGGGGTCTTCTGTACCGCCGCCACCGCGATCAGCCGGGTTTACGAGATCGAGATCGACAAGCGGCGCGAGGACCTGGCGGTCTTTTCCGAGCCCTGCCCCGGTCTGGCCGGCCTGATCGAACTGGGGGCGCCGACGGAGGAGCTGCGGGTCGTGGTGGCCGATCATGTGGACGCCCTGCGCCGTCGCATCGGCCGTCATCCAGACACCGCCATCCTGGGCTGTACCCATTACGAGATCGTGGCCGAGCTGTTCGCCGCCGCTCTGCCCCCCACGACGAACGTCATCCACCAACCCGGAGCGGTCGCGGACGCGCTGGACCGCTATTTCGACCGGCACCCCGAATATGCGCTGGGCGGGAGCGGGCGGCGCACCTTCCTGACGACCGGCAAGACGGGCCCTCAGTCGGACCGAGTCAGCCAGTTCTGGGGCGCGCCGCTGAGCTTCGAAGCGGCCTGACGACGCGCTTCACGCCCGTCAGGCCCGGCGCGCCGCGTTCGCCGACATAGACACAGTCTATCGCTGCACAAAGTTTAATCGATTGGCTTTGTTGGTCGCTCCCGCCTATCCTCGTCCATCTTTCTGACATCGGAGGCTCACCATGGACGGCGAAAACTCACCCCTGTCTGATCCCAAAAAGGAGAAGGCCGCGCGACGTTCGTTGCTGGGGCGCACAAACCGCGACTGGTGGCCCAACAGCCTGTCGGTCGACATCCTGCACCAGCAGGGCAAGACCGGCGACCCGATGGGTGACGATTTCAGCTATGCGGAGGCCTTTCAGAAGCTGGACCTGGCCGCCGTCAAGCGCGACCTGCAGGCCCTGATGACCGATAGCCAGCCCTGGTGGCCGGCGGACTATGGCCACTACGGCCCCTTCTTCATCCGCATGGCCTGGCACTCAGCGGGCACCTATCGCACCGGCGACGGGCGCGGCGGCGCGGGCGCGGGCCAGCAGCGGTTCGCGCCGCTGAACTCCTGGCCGGACAACGGCAATCTGGACAAGGCGCGCCGCCTGCTGTGGCCGATCAAACAGAAGTACGGCGCCAGCCTGTCGTGGGCCGACCTGTTCATCCTGGCCGGCAACGTCGGCATCGAATCGATGGGCGGGCCGGTGTTCGGCTTCGGCGGTGGCCGGGCCGACGTCTGGGAACCCGAGAAGGACGTCTATTGGGGCACCGAGGAGGAGTGGGTCGGCTCGGAAGGCGCGCCGACGCGCATCCAGCCCGACAAGGAAATGGCGCTGGAGGATCCGCTGGCCGCCATCCAGATGGGCCTGATCTACGTCAATCCCGAAGGTCCGGGTGGCGTGGCCGATGCGCTGCAATCGGCCCGTGACATCCGCGAGACCTTCGCCCGCATGGGCATGAACGACGTCGAGACCGCTGCCCTGACCGCCGGAGGGCACACCTTCGGCAAGGCGCACGGTGCCGGCGACGCTTCCAAGGTCGGCATCAGTCCTGAAGGGGCCGACATCGCCCAGCAGGGCCTGGGCTGGATCTCGGGCCACGAGAGCGGCATCGGCGACCACACCATCACCTCGGGCATCGAGGGGGCCTGGACGCCCACGCCGATCACCTGGGACATGACCTATTTCGACATGCTGCTTGACCATGATTACGAACTGGTCCGCAGCCCCGCCGGTGCCAAGCAGTGGCAGCCCGTCGGCAACCCGGAAGACACCCTGGCCCCCGCGGCCCACACGCCGGGCAAGCGCGTCCCGACGATGATGACCACCGCCGACATGGCGTTCAAGTTCGACCCGGAATACCGCAAGGTCATGGAGGCGTTCCGCGCCGATCCGGCCTATTTCGGCGACCAGTTCGCCCGCGCCTGGTTCAAGCTGTGCCACCGCGACATGGGACCCAGGATCCGCTACCTCGGCCCCGACGTTCCGGCCGAAGACCTGATCTGGCAGGACCCCATCCCCGCCCCGACCGGTCCCGCCCTGGGCGACGCCGACATCAAGGTGCTGAAGGACAAGATCGCGGCGTCCGGCCTGTCGGTCGCCGATCTGGTCCGCACCGCCTGGGCCTCGGCCGCGACCTATCGCGGGTCGGATCACCGGGGCGGGGCCAACGGCGCGCGCATCCGTCTGGCACCGCAGAAGGACTGGGAGGTCAACGAGCCGGCCAAGCTGGCCAAGGTTCTGGCCGTCTATGAGGACATCAAGGCGTCATCCGGCATCAGCGTCTCGATCGCCGACCTGATCGTTCTGGGCGGCTCCGTCGGGGTCGAACAGGCAGCCAGGGCCGCCGGTCACGACGTCGAGGTGCCGTTCACCCCAGGCCGGACCGATGCCTCCCAAGAGCAGACCGACGTCGAAGGCTTCAAGGTCCTGGAGCCCCGTGCAGACGGTTTCCGCAACTATCTGCAGGTCCGCTTCAATGTCCCGACCGAGGAACTGCTGGTCGATCGGGCGCAGCTGATGGGCCTGACGGCTCCGCAGATGACGGTTCTGGTGGGCGGCTTGCGGGTTCTGGGCATCAACCACAAGGATGCCAAGGACGGCGTGTTCACCGATCGTCCGGGCCAGCTGACGAATGACTTCTTCGTCAACCTGCTGGACATGCGGACGGCCTGGAAACAGGTCGATGCGACCTCGGACGAGACCTTCGTCGGCACGGACCGCGATACCGGCGAACAGCTGTGGACCGGCACCCGCACCGACCTGGTGTTCGGATCCAACTCTCAGCTGCGCGCCCTGGCCGAGGTCTATGCCTCTGCCGATGCGGGCGAGAAGTTCGTGCGCGACTTCATCAAGGCCTGGGTCGTGGTGATGAACAGCGACCGTTACGACCTGCGTGGGCCCGCCCTTCGCGCCGAGAAACTGACCTCGTAAGACCGGTGTCCGCCCCTGCCGATGGTGGGGGCGGACATGTCTTTCGCATAAACGCGATCGATCGTCTTTGCGCGCTGTGAAGCCCCGACCTATGTCGGAACCATGCTTCCCACCCTTCGACAGCTCCAATATCTGAAACTGCTCGCCGAGCACGGCTCGTTCAGCCGGGCGGCAGAGGCCGCGCGCGTCAGCCAGCCCGCCTTGAGTGCAGGCGTGCAGGAGCTGGAGCGAATCCTGGGATCGCCCGTCATCGATCGCCCGCGTGGCGGCGTGCAGCTGACCGCCGTGGGGGCGGACGCCGTCAAACGGGCCGAGGACATCCTGGCCCGCTCTGAAGACCTGGTCGAGGCGGCGCGCAACGCCGGTCGCCCCCTGTCCGGGCGCCTCCGCCTGGGCATCATCCCGACCGTGGCGCCCTTCCTGTTGCCCGCCACACTGCCGGGTCTGAAGTTGGACTATCCGGCCCTGCGCCTTTTCATCCGGGAGGATTTGACGCCTCGCTTGATCGCGGCGCTGAAGTCGGGACAGCTGGACTGCGCGGTGATCGCCCTGCCCTATGACGCGCCCGGCATCGAACACGCCCGTATCGGCGACGACGAAATCCTCGCCGTCGCACCGGTCGGCCATGCGCTCGCCGCGCCCGGCGACATCGAGCCGGGATCCCTGAAATCCGAGGATCTGATCCTGCTGGAGGACGGGCACTGCCTGCGCGACCAGGCCCTGGCCGGGATCGATATGGAAGCGCCCAAGGGCGAGGACGTGTTCGCCGCGACCTCGCTGCACACCCTGGTGCAGATGGTGTCGTCGGGTCTGGGCGTGTCCTTCCTGCCCGCCATGGCGGTGCGGGCCGGCCTGGCCGACGACAAGGGCGTCGTCACCCGCCACTTCGCCGCCGAGGCGCCACGCCGCGAAATCGTAGTCGCCTGGCGCTCGGGATCGAGCCGCGCGGCAGAGGCGCGGCTGCTGGCCGAGGCGATGCGGTTGGACTGAGGGCAAGAAAAAGGGCCGGCGCTTGCGCGACCGGCCCTCGTTTCATCTAGACGAAGGGATCAGCCCGCCAGGTTGCGCAGCACGTACGGCATCACGCCGCCGGCCTTGAAGTAGTCCAGCTCGGTCTGGTTATCGATGCGGCAGCGGACCGGGAAGCGGGCCATCTTGCCATCCGACGGGCGGAACAGCTCGACCCACAGGTCCTGGCGCGGACGGAGGCGGCCGACGTTGACGTCCGACAGGCCCCGGATGGTGACGATCTCTTCGCCGGTCAGACCCAGCTTGGACCAGCCGTCCGCCTTGAACTGCAGCGGCACGACGCCCATTCCGACCAGGTTCGAGCGGTGGATGCGCTCGTAGCTTTCGGCGATGACAGCGCGGACGCCCAGCAGGCGGGTGCCCTTGGCCGCCCAGTCGCGCGACGAGCCGGTGCCGTATTCCTTGCCCGCAAAGACGACCAGCGGACGGCCTTCCGACTGATACCGCATGGCGGCGTCGTAGATCGACATCGTGTCCTGCGACGGGAAGTGTTTGGTGACGCCGCCCTCGATGTCGGGCGTGATGCGGTTGCGGATACGGATGTTGGCGAAGGTGCCCCGCATCATCACCTCGTGGTGACCACGACGCGCGCCGTAGGAGTTGAACTCCTCGGCCTCCACGCCCCGGTGGGTCAGATACTGACCGGCGGGCGAGGTCTTCTTGATCGAACCGGCCGGAGAGATGTGGTCGGTCGTGATCGAGTCGCCGAAGATGGCCAGGACGCGGCCCTCGACGATGTCGGTGACCGGGGTCGGCTCCATCGACAGGCCCTCGAAATACGGAGGGTTGGCGACATAGGTCGAGGTTTCGTCCCAGGCGTAGGTCTGGCCGCCCTCGACCGCGATCCCTTGCCAGTGCTCGTCGCCCTTGAAGACGTCTGCGTAGCGTTTGGCGAACATGGCCGAGGTGACGGCCTTCTTCTGGATGGCGGCGATTTCGGCCGTCGTGGGCCAGACGTCCTTCAGGAAGACGTCCTTGCCCTTCTTGTCCTGGCCGATCGGGTCCTTGGTGATGTCGATCCGCATCGAACCGGCCAGGGCATAGGCCACGACCAGCGGCGGCGAGGCCAGGTAGTTGGCCTGGACGTCAGGGTTCACGCGGCCTTCGAAGTTGCGGTTGCCCGACAGGACAGAGGTGGCGACGATCGCATTGTCGTTGATCGTCTGCGAGATCGCCGGGTCCAGCGGGCCCGAGTTGCCGATGCAGGTGGTGCAGCCGTAGCCGACCAGGTTGAAGCCCAGCGCGTCAAGTTCCTTCTGCAGACCGGCGGCCGTCAGATAGTCGGTGACGACCTGCGATCCTGGTGCCAGCGAGGTCTTGACCCAGGGCTTGGTCTTCAGACCCAGCTTGTTGGCCTTCTGCGCCACCAGACCGGCGGCGATCAGGACCGAAGGGTTCGAGGTGTTGGTGCAGGAGGTGATCGCGGCGATGACGACGTCGCCGTCGCCGATGTCGAACTTTTGCCCCGCGACGGGTGCGCGTCCGGCGTCGGTGGCGCGGTTGAAGACTTCACCCAGAGCCGTTTCGAACGACGGCGCGGCGACGGTCAGTTCGACCTTGTCCTGGGGACGCTTGGGCCCGGCCAGCGACGGGACGACGGTCGAGATGTCCAGTTCCAGCACGTCGGAGAAGACGGGGTCTTCGCTCGTTTCGTCGATCCAAAGGCCCTGGGCCTTGGCATAGGCCTCGACCAGGGCGACGCGCGCCTTGTCGCGACCCGTGGCGGTCAGATAGCCGATGGTGGCGGCCGAAACGGGGAAGAAGCCGCAGGTGGCGCCGTATTCCGGGGCCATGTTGGCGATGGTCGCCTGATCTTCGATCGTCATGTTCGGCAGGGCCGGGCCGAAGAACTCGACGAACTTGCCGACGACGCCCTTTTTGCGCAGCATCTGGGTGACGGTCAGGACGAGATCGGTGGCCGTCGTGCCCTCCGGCATGGCGCCCGACAGTTTGAAGCCGATGACCTCGGGGATCAGCATCGGGATCGGCTGGCCCAGCATGGCCGCCTCGGCCTCGATGCCGCCGACGCCCCAGCCCAGGACGGCCAAGCCGTTGATCATGGTGGTGTGGCTGTCGGTGCCGACCACGGTGTCGGGATAGGCGACGGTCGCCTTGCCCTCAGCCACGGTCCAGACGGTCTGGGCCAGGTTCTCCAGGTTCACCTGGTGGCAGATGCCGGTGCCGGGGGGCACGACGCGGAAGTTGTTGAAGGCCGAAGAGCCCCAGCGCAGGAACTTGTAGCGTTCGATGTTGCGCTCGTATTCACGCTCGACGTTCTGGCCGAAGGCGGCGGCGGTGCCGAAATTATCGACCATGACCGAGTGGTCGATAACCAGGTCGACGGGGACCAGCGGATTGATCTTGGCGGCGTCGGCACCGAGCTTGGCCATCGCGTCGCGCATGGCGGCCAGATCGACCACGGCGGGGACGCCGGTGAAGTCCTGCATCAGCACGCGGGCGGGACGGAAGGCGATCTCGTGCTCGACCGAACCCTTGTTCTCGATCCAGGCGGCGACGGCCTTCAGGTCGGCCTCGGTCACCGACACGCCGTCCTCGTTGCGCAGCAGGTTCTCGAGCAGGACCTTCATCGAGCGCGGCAGGCGGTCGATGCCGGAGAGACCGGCTTCCTGCGCGGCCGGAAGGCTGTAATAGGCGTATTTCTTGCGCCCGACGGTCAGGTCCCGGCGGGTGGAAAGGCTGTCGACTGACGGCATGGGAGGTATCCTCTGGTCAAAGCCGCCCGGACATCCGGTCGCGCCGTCTCGCGGCGATCGACGGGGCGCACAGGTCCCCGACGCGCGCGGCGACAGCCTGCTGCGGCGACGCTGGCTATAAACGCGGGAGGCGAACTCGTCCATGTATCCACGATGGCTGCGTGGACATTGAGAATGGATCGCAAGGAGGCCTCGAAATGATCGCGGCCCTGACGATTTCCGGCCTGGCGCTGAGGCGGGGCGAACGAACCCTGTTCAGGGGGCTGGACCTGAAGGTTTTGGCCGGCGAGGCGATCGCCCTGACGGGCGCGAACGGGGCCGGCAAGACCAGCCTGCTGCGGGCCATCGCGGGCTTCATCCGACCGGAAACGGGCGAAATCGTCTTTGCCGATGCGGACGCCAATCCCATCGAGCCCTCGGAAGCCCGCGCGCATGAGGTGCACATGCTGGGGCACCTGGACGGGCTGAAGACCGGCCGGACGGCGCGCGAAGAGCTGATGTTCCAGTCGAAATGGCTGGGACGAAGCCACGACGGCATCGACGAGGCGATTGACGCCCTGCGCCTCGCACCCCTGCTCGATCTCGAAGTCCGGAAGCTCTCGGCGGGCCAGAGGCGCCGGCTGGCCTTGGCGCGGCTGATCGGCTCGCCACGCGCCCTGTGGCTGCTGGACGAGCCGCTGTCGCCGCTGGATCGGGGCTGGCGCGAGGCGGTGGGGGCGATGATGGCCCGGCATCTGGCGGGTGGCGGGCTGGTGGTCGCGGCGGTTCACGACCCGCTGCCGATCCCGGCGCGGGCCTTCGACCTGGGCGTGCGGTCGTGAGGGCCGTATTCGTACTATTCCGGCGCGAGCTGGCTATGGCCTGGGGCGGCGGGGGCGGCCCGCTGCTGGCCTGCGGGTTCTTCGCCTGCCTGACCACCGTGGTGCCACTGGCCGCCGGCGGCGATCCATCCGTGCTGAAGCCGGTCGCGGCGGGCATCGCGTGGCTGGCCCTGGCCTTGTCCAGCCTGCTGTCGCTGGAGCGGCTGTTCGAGCGTGATCTGGACGACGGCGCGCTGGACCTTCTGGCGACCGGGCCGCTGCCACTGGAAGCCGTGTTCGCGGTCAAGGCGGTCAGTCAATGGCTCGCGACCGGTTTTCCGCTGGCCCTGACGGCACCGATCGCGGCCCTGGCCCTGGGCCAGTCGGTCTCGCTGGCCCCATTGACGGCGGTTTCGGCCCTGATCGGCGGTTTGGGGTTCGCCTTCACCGGGGCGCTGGGGGCCGCTCTGGCGCTGGGAGCGAAACGGGGTGGACTGCTGATCGCGGTCGTCGTTCTGCCGCTGTTCATCCCGCCGGTCGTGTTCGGGTCGGGCGCGCTGGACCGGGCGTCGGCGGGCCTGAGCCCCATGTCCGCCCTGGCGCTCCTGACGGCCTATGTGTTGTTCGCCGTCGTCATCGCACCCCCGGCGGGCGCCGCGGCGATCCGCAGCGCCCAGGGATAGTTCGGTCTATCGCACAGCGGCGTAGGTGTTCAGCGTCTGGGTCAGACGGCCATGCTCGCGCGCCGTCATGCAGCGCGGCGTGGCCCAGACCTCGCCGGTGGCGCGGGCCCGCAGGACCTGGTCGGCCGTCACGAAGACCGGACGCGTGCCGAAATCGCGACGATAGGCGGCGCGCGTCGCGACATCGGAGTCGCACAGCATGACGACACGCTGGGCTCCAACAGGCGCGACGGTCGCCTGTTCGGCGAAGGCCGGTGCGGTGACAGAGGCTGCGAGCGCGGCGACGGCGGACAAAATGGCGAAACGGGTCATGAGGGCTCCTCCCAAGCCTGAAAGATGTCAGGGTTCGGAGCATTAATGCGCTGATCTCCGGCTTTGTAAAGAAAATAAGACAACTAGGTCGATATCTGACGATAAACGGCATGTTCGACATGTGACGAACCGCCTTGGCCCCCCGCGTCCTGTTCGCGCGTTGTCACAGGTTCGTGGAGCCCCTGTTTTGACCAAACCTCTGAATTTGCCGTCGATCTGGCAGGACGTCCGCGTGCGCGCCCTGCAGCCCGCCGGTGTCCGGGTCGGCGAATGGCGCGACTGGGTTGTCGAGAATGACCCGGTCTACGGCTCATTCCGTCGCCCGGGCCGCACGGAAAAGATCGCCGCGTCGGTCGCGGTGGTCATGGTTGCCGCCATCGTCGTCTTTCTGCTGCTGTTCGACTGGAACTGGCTGCGCGGGCCGATCGGACGCTGGGCGTCGGCCAAATACGACCGCGAAATCGCGCTGCAAGGCGACCTGGACGTGAAGCTGTTCAGCTGGACGCCGTCGGTGATCGTCAACGATCTGAAGTTCGGCGGACCCGGCTGGGCAAGGGATGCCGACACCGCCGACGTCGATCGGATCGAGGCCCGTTTCCGCCTGCGAAAGCTTTTCGCGGGGAAGGTCGAAATGCCGCTGCTGTCCATAACCCGGCCCCGGGTCGTGCTGATCGCGACGGAAGACGGCCGCCAGAGCTGGGACCTCGAACCCGACAAGCCCGATACGGGCGAAGGCATGAAGCTGCCGTTGATCAATCGGCTGGTGATCACCGACGGCCGGCTGTCACTGGACGAACAACGCCGCGATCTGACCCTGGAAGCGGCGGTCACCGCCCAGGAAGCGGCGTCCGAGGCCGATGGCCGGAGCGGCTTCGTGTTGCAGGGCGAAGGGTCCATCCACGGCTCGCCGCTGACGTTGAAGATCGAGGGGGGGCCGTTCATCAATATCCGCCGAAACCGGCCCTATCATTTCGAGGCGACCCTGGCGGGCGCGGGATCGCGTCTGGTCGCCGATGGATCGATCACGCGGCCATTCGATCTCGGGCAGTTCACCTCGACGCTCAGCCTTGAGGGGCAAGATCTGAACGACCTTTATCTGCTGACAGGCGTGACCCTTCCGACGACGCCGCCCTATCGGCTGTCCGGGGCCCTGACCCGCGATGACAACCTGTGGACCTTCAATGATTTCGCAGGTCGCGTCGGCGCGTCCGATCTGGAGGGTGACGTGAGGGTGCAGGGGGGTGGCCGGTTGAAGGTCGATGCGACCCTGTCTTCGCGCCGGTTGGACATCGACGACCTCACCGCCATCCTGGGCGGGCGGGCGCAGACGAACGCGGCCGGAACCGAGACGACCACCGTCAGCACCGGTGGCGCGGTCGGGAAGCTGTTGCCGGACGCGACCCTGCAGGTGGATCGTCTGAGGTCCATGGACGGCACGATCGCCTATCGCGCGGCCAGCGTGAAGGCGAACGACCTGGACATCCGCCGGGTCCAGCTTGGCGGGGACCTCAAGGACGGGGTGCTGAACCTCGATCCCGTGTCCTTTACCTTCAATCGCGGGACGCTGACGGGCACGGCCAACATCGATGCCAACCCGCGCGTGCCCTACAGCAAGATCGATTTCCGCCTGGCGGGATATCCCCTGGAATCGATCATTCCGGCCAAGGGGGGCGTTTCGCCGGTCAGCGGGGCGGCCCTGGGACGTGCACGGCTTGAAGGCTCGGGCAGTTCGATCCACCGCTTCGCGGCGGCGTCGAAGGGATCGTTGAGCCTCGTGGTGCCCCAGGGTCAGATGCGCGCGGCCTTCGCCGAACTGCTGGGAATCAACGCCAGCGCCGGTCTGTTGAAACTGTTGCGGGGCGATCAGTCGCAAAGCACCATCCGCTGCGGCGTCGCCGACTTCGACGTGTCCAACGGCATCGCACGGGCCAAGACCCTGGTGGTCGATACGGATGTCGTGCTGGCCAGCGGCAGCGGCTCGATCAACCTGGGCGATGAGTCGATGAACCTGCGCATAGATGGCGAGAGCAAGCGACCCCGGCTGCTGCGCCTGTGGACGCCGATCCTGGTCAGCGGCCCCCTGACGGCCCCCCATGTCGGTGTCGACACCAGCCAGGTCATCACTCAGGGTGGATTGACGGCCCTGCTCGGCGCGGTCGTGGCGCCGGTGGCCGCGCTGTTCGCCTTCGTCGATCCCGGCCTGGCCAAGGATGCCAACTGCGGCTCGCTGATCGCCAATGCGCGCTGAAACTGTCGCAGCTCGGCGATTGAGCCAAATCTCGCCTGAGGGCGTATCTTTGCCCGAAGATCATCCCTGCCCTTAGAGATTTCATGACCCGCAGAGGCCTATTCGCTCCCGCGCTCGGCGCGCTCGCCGCATCGTTCGCCGCTGCCTGCAGCCCGCTCGGCGCGCTGAATGCTTTGGGACCCCGCGATCCGGGCGTGCGACGCGTGGGGCGCGACCTGCCCTATGGTGACGACGCGCGTCAGACGTTCGACATCTTCGCGCCGGCGGCGGTCGCGGCGGGCGAGCGCCTGCCGGTGCTGGTCTTCTTCTACGGTGGGGGCTGGGATTCGGGCTCCAAGGACGTCTACGGCTGGGCGGCCCAGGCGCTGGCGGCCCAGGGCTTCGTCGTCGCCCTGCCCGATTATCGGCTGGTGCCCGAGGTCCATTTCCCGACCTTCGTCGAGGATGCGGCCGCCGCGACAGCCAGGGTGGCCGACGTCGTGGAGACCTATGGCGGTGATCCGGCCCAGCTCGGTGTGCTGGGTCATTCGGCCGGGGCGCATCTGGCGATGATGATCGCGCTGGACGCCCACTACATGGCCGCCGTCGGAAGGCCACGCCTGATCAAGGCGGCGGCGGGGCTGGCCGGTCCCTACGACTTCCTGCCTTTCGACGTTCCGTCCTCGATCAACGCCTTCGGACAGTGGCCGGACCCGCGTCAGACCCAGCCGCTGACGTTCGCGCGGGCCGACGGCCCACCGCTGTGGCTGGGGCACGGCACCGCCGACGTCACCGTGCACGACGAGGACTCCATCCTGCTGGATGCCAGGACGCGCGAACTGGGCGGGCGCTCCGAGCTGAAACTGTATCCCGGCCTCAGCCACGAGGATCTGGTCGCGACCTTCTCGCCCCTGTTCCGCAAGAAGGCCCCGGTGCTCGCTGACGTCAGCGCCTTCTTCCACCGCGAGCTGGGCTGACCCCCGGCCCTGGCTCAAGCAGCGAGGCACTGCGAGCCGGGCGGTCGCTTCTCAAGCTAGACCGTCTCGCCAAGGTCACGATCGTTCGCTAGAGGAAGTCATGACAGAACACATGACCGGGGCGCTGTCGGCGCCCGAGGCGCTGGACCGCCTCGAAACCCTCTACGCCCAATCCGTCGCCGCCCTGCGCGAGGCCGTGCGGACCTTCATCGCCACCGGCGAACGGGCCGACATAAAGGCCCGCGCCGAAGGGCTGTTTTCCTATCCCCGACTGCGCGTGCGCTGGTTCGGCGACAGGCCCGAGAACCTGGCCCAGCGCGCCTATGCCCGCCTGTCGCGGCCCGGCGTCTATTCGACCACGGTGACGCGACCCGACCTGTTCCGACCCTATGTCGCCGAACAGCTGGCTCTGCTGGAACAGGACTATGGCGCGACGTTCGAGGTCGAGCCTTCCGATCAGGAAATCCCCTTCCCCTATGTGCTGGACGGGTCCGACGTGACCCTGGACCGGACCATGACGGCCGCGATCGCCCGCTATTTTCCAACGACGGATCTGGCCCATATCGGCGACGAGATCTCCGACGGCCTGTTCGATCCGGCCGAGGATTTCCCGCTGTCGCAATTCGACGGCCTGCGGACCGATTTCTCCCTGGCACGGCTGCGCCACTACACGGGCACGCCGGTCGAGGACGTGCAGTCCTACATCCTGTTCACCAACTATCACCGCTATGTCGATGAGTTCGTGCGCTGGGCCTGCGCGCAGCTGGCGGATCCGAATTCGGCCTATGAGACCCTGTCGTGCGCGGGTGGGGTGGTCATCACCCGCGACAACCCGGACCCGGAGCTGGCGATCCTGGACACGGCGTGGCGTCGGCACCAGATGCCCGCCTATCACCTGACGGCACCGGGCTGGAACGGCATCACCCTGGTCAACATCGGGGTCGGTCCGTCGAACGCCAAGACCATCTGCGACCACCTGGCGGTCACCCGGCCCCATGCCTGGATGATGATCGGCCATTGCGGCGGCCTCCGGCCCAGCCAGACCATCGGCGACTACGTTCTGGCCCACGCCTATCTGCGCGACGACCATGTGCTGGACGCGGTCCTGCCGCCGGACATTCCCATTCCCAGCATCGCTGAAGTCCAGCGGGCCCTGTACGACGCGGCCAAACAGGTTTCCGGCATGCCGGGCGAGGACGTGAAGCGCCGCCTGCGCACGGGCACGGTGGTGACCACCGACGACCGGAACTGGGAACTGCGCTACTCAAAGTCGGCGCTGCGCTTCAACCAGTCGCGCGCGGTGGCCATCGACATGGAAAGCGCGACGATCGCGGCGCAAGGTTACCGGTTCCGCGTGCCCTACGGCACCCTGCTGTGCGTTTCCGACAAGCCCCTGCACGGGGAGATCAAGCTGCCAGGACAGGCGAACCGCTTCTATGAAGGGTCGATCTCGGAACACCTGCAGATCGGCATCCAGGCCGTCGACCTACTGCGCAAGGAGGGCTCCAGTCTGCATTCCAGAAAGCTGCGCGCCTTCGACGAGCCGCCGTTCAGGTAGGGAGCCCTATCGCCCGGCTCGCGGAGCCGCGCTGCTTGAGCGCGGTATCGTAGGCGCCTTAGCCCTTGCGGAACAGATACAGTCCGAAGCCCAGATACGGACGGCCGAAGTCGAAGGTGGTCTTGATCTGATCGGCCCGCGCGCGGATCGCCCCGGCTTCGCGCGCGTCGGGATGGGCGTCCAGCCAGGTCCGCACCCTGGCGTCGGCCCCGCCGAAGAAGGCGTCCCAGTCCGCCTCGGACGATATCTCGCGCGTGATGCAGTCGAGACCGGCTTCGCGCCCGGCGGCGCGCCAGCCCTCGTCAGTGGCATAATCACCGATCAGGCCGATGACCTGGCGCAGGGGTTCCGGCGGGTCCCCCCGCCAGAACAGATCGCCCCACAGGATGTAGCCCGGCGCGCGCAGGTGAGAGGCAAGGCCGCGCAGGATACCGACCGGATCGCGCAGACCCTCGCCGGCGGCCTCCGTCGTGCCGAGGGCCACAATCAGATCGACGGGCGACAGGCGATCCAGCGCGGTCCCGGAGTTTTCGACGAGGACATGGACCCGGTCCGCGAGCCCGGCGGCGGCGACGCGGTCCTCGATCATGCGCGCCATCGCTGGGTCCCGCTCGATCGCGTGGACCGTCAGGTCGTGGGCCGTCGCTATGGCCACGGAGACGCCGCCGGCACCCGCGCCGATGTCGAGCGCCACGGCTCCGGGGGGCAAGTCGCCCTCTGCCAGCACGGCGAGCACCCGGGACAGATCGACGGGATTGGCGACGGCGAAGCCTTCGTAGGCGATACGGTGGTAGGTGGGGTGCATGGGACCGGTTTAGACGGCCTGACCCATCTGTGAAGCCTGCACTAAGAAAGCACTTTACAATACAAAGCTATTGGGTCACCCTGTCCTCGATAGATTGGAGCAGCCCGATGACCGCTACCGCCCTTGACCTGCCCGCCGGTTCTGGAACCGCTCCGACCCTGGCCGTCGCCGCCGGGCGCAACCTGGTGCTGGCCGGAACGATCTTCGGGCTGGCCAACCTGATCCAGTGGACGATCCTTGGCGGCATCCTTCCGCTTCACCCGGCCCTGCTATCCCTGACGTGGCCGGTGGCGGTGACGCTGTTCGTCGTGATCCTGCGCCGGCTGCGCAACGTGGGCGGCCCCGCCGCCGTCAGGGCCGCCGGGTGGTCGCGCTGGGCGATCCTGCTCCAGATCGCGACCGCACTTTCCCTCGCCGCCCTGTCCGCCATGATGCGCGACTGGTCCCTGATGATGTGGATGTCGCCCATCGGGCTGGGCGTCTATGCCGTCGCCTGGCTGATCGCGTCGATGCGAGGCGGAGCGGCGTGGATGGGGGGGCTCGGACTGGCCACGGCCGCGGCCGCGGGCGGGGTCTGCCTTCTGGTCGGAACGCCGACGCAATATCTGGCGTACGGCGTGGGCCTGATCGTATTCGCCCTGATCCCGGGGCTGGTGCTGGCCCTCGGCCGTGCCCGCTGATTTGACGCAAAGGACCGTTCCGATGACCGAGACACGCGACGACGCCGTCGACATCGCCTGGATGCGCCAACTGGCCGAGGAGGGCGCGAAAGGCCCGATGAAGGGAGCCGTCATCCTGATGGCGGCCGGCCTGATCTACGGCACCGCCAGCCTGGTGCACTGGGCCGTGGCCAGTGGGTTGGTGGATCTGGCCCCCGCGATCTTCAGCATCCTGTGGCTCGGCGCGACCGCGCTGTTTCTGATCGTGGTCTCGATCGTGTCCCTGCGCATGCGGCGGACGGGCGGGGTCCGCACGACAGCCAGCCGTGGCGCCAACACGGTCTGGAGCGCCGTTGGATGGGGCATTTTCGCCCTGTTCAGCTCACTGGCCCTGATCGGATCACGGACGGGTCCCGATGGGGTCGTCATGCTGCTGGGCATCGTGCCCTCGGCCATCATGGTCTTCTACGGCCTGGGCTGGGCGGTGACGGCGACCTTGCAGAAGTCCCGCGCCCTGACGGCACTGGCCGCAGCCTCGTTCGTCGCCGCGCCCGTGCTGGCGCTGATGGCCGGGATGTCGATCCAGTACCTGGCCTATGGCGTCGCCCTGTTCGCGCTGATGGCGCTGCCCGGCTTTCTGCTGATGCGGTCGGCGCGGTCCTGACCATGGCGGACGATTTCGACATCGGCCGCATCGACGACGTGATCCACGGCCGTGTCCGGCTGGGAATCATGGCCGTGCTTTCCGGGGTCGAGAGCGCCGACTTCGGCACGCTGAAGGCCCGACTTCAGACGACCGACGGCAATCTGTCGGTGCATCTGCGCAAGCTGGAGGAGGCCGGGTTCGTGGCGGTGACCAAGCGGTTCGTCGGCCGAAAGCCCCTGACCGAGGCGTCCATGACCGAGGCTGGCCGAACGGCCTTCGTCGCCTATCTGGACGCCATGGCCGGTCTGGTGACACCGCGCGTTTAGGCCCCCTGTCGCGCAGGGCCGCCCCCGTTCTATACGGTTCGGATGACTTCCCGCATCCATGCCTTCGAGGCGCTCGACAACTTTCGGGACTATGGCGACTACGCCACCGCAGCAGGCGCAAGGGTGCGACAGGGGCGACTCTATCGTTCGGCCCATCAGGCCGGCGTCACGGCCGCGGACCTGCAGCGGCTGGCGGCTCTGGACATCGGCACGGTGGTCGATCTGCGCAGGCCGGTCGAGCGCCGCCGCCAGCCGTCCAGGCGCCCGGACGGCTTCTCTGGCCAGGTGTTCGAGAGCGACCTGGACGAGGCGGGCGAGGCCCCGCACATCACCTTCCTGAAGACGGCGGACCTGACGCCCGAGTCGGGTCGGCGGTTCATGACCGAGACCTATCGCAACCTGCCCTTCGCGCCGGCACATCTGGATTTGTTCGCTCGCTATTTCCGCGTGCTGGGCGAATCCGATCGTCCGGTGCTGATCCATTGCGCGGCGGGCAAGGACCGGACCGGCATGCTGGCGGCTCTGACCCACCACCTGCTGGGTGTCGGTCGCGACGATCTGGTCGAGGACTATCTGCTGACCAATGTGGCGGTGGACCTCGCGGGTCGCGCGCCCGCCATCGCCGATCAGCTGAAGACAATGACCGGCCGCACGGCCTCGCACGACGCGGTCGTGGCCTTCATGGGGGTCGAGGAAGCCTATCTGGACGCCGCGATCGGGTCGATCGAGGCGCGCCATGGCTCGATCGACGCGTATCTGGAACAGGCGCTGGGCGTGGATCGCGCGCTGCGCGACCAGATCGTGGCGCGGCTGGCGCCGTGAGCGCGACCGACCGCTTCGCCCTGAGCCTGCCATGGACGCCGCCGCTCGACGTCGCGTCGGGGATTTCGCGGCGCGAGGGAGCCCTGTGCCTTTTGTCCGACGGGGGTCCGAACGGTCGCGTGTCCTGGGTCGGGGCCGATCCGGACATCATCCGCGTGAGCGAGGTCACGGCGAAAGACCCGTTTGCGGCGCTGCGCCAGCCGGGGTTCGAGCGGCATGTGGTGGGCCTTGCCGCCTATGACGCCGGGGCCAGACCCGCCACGGGCGTCAGGGAAACGGCGGCGGGTGAATGGCCGGATCTGATGATGGCCCGCTATCCGGCGCTCCTGAGATTTCATCACCCGACACAGACGATCCAGGCTTTGGGCGTCGGACCGCAAGCCGAGGCGGAGGCCTGGCGAGCCGCCGGATGGGTCGCGCACGCCCGATCGGCCGTCCAGCCCGCGCCGCCGGCCGCTTCGTTCGACGCGGAAACGGGCGAGCCGACCTATGAAGCTGCCGTGGCCGATGTCGTCGCCCGTATCGCGGCCGGAGACCTGTTCCAGGCGAACATCTCGCGCGCCTGGCAGGGACGTTTGAACCACGACGGCGAGCCCTTCGATGCCTTCCTGCGCCTGGCGCACGGAGCCGCGCCCTACGGAGCTTTCTGGCGGATGGGTCGGAGGGCGCTGGTCTCCAACTCGCCCGAGCTGTTCCTGACCTTCGATCCCGCCGACCGTCGGATCGAGACCCGGCCGATCAAGGGCACCCGCGCCCGTGACGTCGATCCCGATCAGGATGCCGTCAACGCGGTCGATCTGGTCGCCAGCGCGAAGGACCGCGCCGAGAACCTGATGATCGTCGACCTGATGCGCAACGATCTGGCCAGGGTGTCGGCGGCCGGATCCGTCGCCGTGGATCGACTGCTGGCCCTGGAAAGCTTCGCGACCGTTCATCACCTGGTCTCGACCGTCGTGGCCAGGGCGACCGAAGGCATCGGTCCCGCCGACATTCTGGAAGCCACCTTCCCGCCCGGGTCGATCACCGGCGCGCCCAAGCATCAGGCGATGAAAGTCATCGCGGACCATGAATCGCCGCGCGGCCCATGGTGCGGATCCCTGTTTCTGCTCGACGACCGGGCGCGGATGACGGCCTCGGTGCTCATCCGGACCGCATCGTTCTGGCAGGAGGTCGACGGCTGGCGTTTCCGCACCCTGGCCGGCGCCGGCATCGTGGCCGATAGCGATCCGGCCACGGAATGCGCCGAAACCGAGACGAAGATTCTCGCCGTCCGGCGCGCCTTGATCGGCGACTGAACCCTCAGCAGTCGCTGCAGGTCACCTTGTCCACCAGACGGGGCCGCAGATAGAAGTTCTGGTGGAACTGGACCACGTTGGGCAGCAGATAGCGAAGCGGCGACGCATAATCGTAGGTCGACTCGCTGAAGATGACGCTTTCGCCATTGGCGATCATGCCGGCGGGCACGGTCACGACGGTCCCGACGCCCAGCGCCGTCATGCCGGACCCGCGGCTCCAGTCGACCTTGGCCACGCCGCTTGAGTTTCGCGTGACGCCCGACACGCGCATCTTCAGCGGCGTCGTCGGGAAGGGGGCCATGATCAGGTGCGCGACCGCGAAGGTGTCGTCGAGCTCGTCGCGGGTCACGACCCCGTCCTGAGACGTGATGTCGGCGACCTGGGATGTCGCATGGTCCATCCGCTTCTGCGCCATATAACCCTGGCAGAACTCGGCGCTGCCGAAATAGAGGGAGATCATGACGGGCGCGAGCAGCGCGAACTCGACGGCCGACACGCCTCTCTGGTCGCGCCAGAACCGGCGAAGGAAGGTCCAGCCCGACGCGGCCATCAGTAGGGCTCGCTGCGGAAGGCGGTGGTCACCGACAGCAAGGTTTCGCCGGTCGACAGCTTGGACATGGCCTGGAACATCGTTGGCGCGATCAGGGGCTGTTTGTACCAGACGCGGATCAGGATCAGGCTGCTGGTCGTGCCGTTGGTGTAGGGCGGCGACGCGGGCAACTGGCCATTGACGACCGGATCGGGCAGCGTCTGGTTGCGGAACTGCGAGATTTCCCGAACCTCGACCGTGGCCCGTCCCGCGCATTCGGCGGAAAACACGCTCATGCGCGAGCACAGCTCGGTCTTGAACTGGGCCGGACTGAGGTTGCGGGTCGCGGCTTCTCCCGTCCGGATCAGCCGCGCGGCCTGAAGGGTCGCGTTTTCAAGCACGGAATCGACGACGAACAGCAGACCCAGCTGCATCACCGCGAAGATCATGAAGAAGAACGGCAGGGCGACCATGGCGAACTCGACCGCCGCGGCCCCCGATCGTGGGGCGCGTCGCCGGCCGGTCCTCGGCGCATCTGTCAGCAGGCCCGGACGCATCGCGGTCAGGGGGTTGTGGTCGAGGGTGCGGCCGCGGCGGCATCGTTGCGAATGCTGGCGGAACACGATGCGGCGCACGCCATCTCCGTCGCCTGCGCCCCGCGCCAGACGCGCACCGAACCGGTCGAGCCGCCGGTCACGACGACTTCGCCCTGGTAGATCGTGCGGCCCAACCCGTCCACGGCGATCACCTCGGTCACGCCATAGCCCTTGCCGGTGACGAACAGGGTGTTGGCGTCAACGACCGTGACGTCGGCGATCGCCGGATTGCCGACGATGACCGAGGCGGCCGACCCACGCAGGGCCACACGCGCCGACCGGTCGATCTCGACGTTCAGGGACTGCGCCTGCGCCAGCCCTGCGGCGAACAGGCACGCGACACCCGCGAGCACGGCGGCAGGACGGGAGACGATGGAAACTGGGCGGCCTGGCATGATCGGCACTCCGGCAAACCGACGCGCGCGCGGGCGTCGCTGATCCAAGATGGCCGCGAAACCTCAAGAAAGTCTGAAATCGCCCTCCGAGCGCAGGCTTTGATTCACTCCGGTTAACGACCGTCAAGTTTTCGGAGAGCGCAGGCATTACACTATAATGTCAGCTTGAATCGAAATGCGCCGCTACACCGGGATTTCGCGCCTTTTTACAGTAAACATTCGGGTAACCACGCCTTCTGACCCGTCCTTAACCGGTCCTGGGCATTATGCTCCTGTGTTTGGGGGTCAAGCGGGCGACCGGAGCCTCCAGCCAGTGTCGCTCGCTTAACAGATTTTGCAAAAGGAAGACCATCATGACCAAGTTCATCACCAAGTTCGCTCAAGACGAGTCGGGCGCCACGGCCATCGAGTACGGCCTGATCGCGGCCCTGATCGCCGTCGTCATCATCGGCGCCATCACCACGCTCGGCACCAAGATCACCGGCACCTTCACCAAGGTCGCCAATGCGATGCCTCAGTAAGACCTGAGCCACGTCTTGAAGTCGGGGGCCGGAGCGGGAAACCGCTCCGGCCCTTCGTCTTTTCGCGGCCGCGATCACAGTCTCGGAAACCGGGGCTTAACCCGACGTCGATAGGGTCGTCGGCATGGACAGTTTCACCCTTCTGCTGCTCAGCGTGCTGCCGGCGCTCGTGATCGTTGCGGGGCTGTCGGACCTGACGACGATGAAAATTCCGAACTGGATTTCGGGCCTGCTGATCCTGGGGTTTTTCCCTGCCGCCTTCGCCGTCGGGCTTTCGCCGACCGAGGTCGGATTGAACGTCGCCGTGGCGATCGGGGCCCTGCTGGTCGGAATGGGTCTATTCGCCGCCAGGATCATCGGTGGCGGTGACGCCAAGGTGATGGCGGCGACCTGTCTTTGGCTGGGCCTGGGGGGCGCGGGAATGTTCCTGCTCTATACCGGTCTGTTCGGCGGCCTGCTGTGCATGGCGCTGATCGTGGCGCGCAAGTCGTTCGTCCTGCCCTCGCACGCCACCCCGGGCTGGATCGTGACCCTGATGGAGCCCCGCGGCGACCTGCCCTACGGCGTCGCGATCTGCGCCGGTGCCCTGGCCGCCTTCCCTTCCAGCCCTCTTCTGACCCTGTTCGCGGCCGGCTAGTCGGGCCTGCGGGCTTAGGCCCGCGTTAACCCGCGCCCGGCATGGTCGTTAACGGTAGGCCTCCCGCGTTTCGAATCGCGAGCGGGGTCTCTGCCGGAGACCCTGGATGAAACCCGCCCGCATCGCCGTCATCTGCATCGCCGCCGTGTCCGCCATCGGCCTGGCGTTCGTGGTGCGCGCCATGGGGTCGCCGTCGGGCGAGCCCACCGCGGTGGCGACCGCCGCGCCTGCGCCGTCCCGCCCCATGGCCAAGATCCTGGTCGCGGCGCGCGACCTGGCCCCCGGTCAGCGTCTGGTGGAAGACGATCTTGAGTGGAAGGACTGGCCCGTCGACCAGGTCAATCCCGCCTTCATCACCGACGGGTCCGTGCCGGTTCCCGCCGCAGCCGCCGAGGGCGAGGCGGCAGCCACCACCGGGGCGACGGCTGAAAGCGCGGTCGCTCGCGTGACGCGTGCCGCCAACGACCTGACGACCGGCGGGGCCAAGGCCGACTATTTCGGATCCGTCGTGCGCGAGCCCATCCTGGCCGGAGAGCCGATCGTGGCGCGCAAGATCGTGCGTGCCGGGGACAGCGGCTATATGGCCGCCTATCTGGAGCCCGGCATGCGGGCCATGGCCATCGGCGTCTCGGTCGAGAGCGCGGCGGGC
This sequence comes from Brevundimonas sp. P2_A6, assembly GCF_056404975.1. Classification (NCBI taxonomy): domain Bacteria; kingdom Pseudomonadati; phylum Pseudomonadota; class Alphaproteobacteria; order Caulobacterales; family Caulobacteraceae; genus Brevundimonas; species Brevundimonas sp. P2_A6. The sequence continues at coordinate 28,872 of NZ_JBFUCZ010000002.1, forward strand.
GGCTTCATCCTGCCCGGCGACCGGGTCGATGTGATCGTCACCGTCGAACAACAGGCCGGCAACGCAGACGACGCGGGGCGCGCCAAGTTCGCCAGCCGCATCGTCATGCAGAACGTCAAGGTCCTGGCCATCGACCAGTCGACGCGCGCGGGCGACGATCAGCAGGCCGTCGTCGGCGCCACCGCCACGCTGGAGGTCGCCCCCCAGGACGCGGAAGTCGTGGCCCTGGCCAAGGCGGCCGGGACCCTGTCGCTAGTGCTCCGCTCGTATGCCGACACGTCCGGCCCCTCGGGTCGCGTCGCCCTGCCGCCCCGAGCCTCCGAACGATCGACGGCGATCCGGGTCTTCCGGGGCGGAGAGCCCCAAGTGGTCAACGTCCCATGATCTGGCCCATGAGCGCGCGTCCCATGACCCAATCCCTGACCCGCATTCTGGCCCTGGCCAGCGCCGCCGTCGTGGCGACAGCCCCCGTCGCCCTGCCCTCCTCCGTCCTGGCCCAGGACTACGGCGTTCAGCAGACGGTCGCGGCCGGATCGGGTCCGCGTCTGGTCAATCTGCCGCGCGGGACGTCTTTCGCCGTCGACCTGCCCGCCGACGCGCGCGACGTGATCGTTTCCAACCCGGCCGTGGCCGAGGCCAACGTTCACTCTCCTCGCCGGATTACCGTCATCGGCATCGCGCCGGGCGAGACGGACGCCGTCTTCCTGGACGCCGCCGGTCGATCCATCCTGACCCTGCGCGTCCGCGTGGATGCTGGCGTCACCGCGCTGCAGGACACGCTCAGCCGCGTCGCACCGGGTGCCCAGGTCCATGCCGAGGCCGTCAACGACAGCATCGTCCTGACCGGACTGGTCACCAGCGCGGCCCAGTCCGAACAGGTCGCCCAGGTCGCCCGCGCCTTCGTTTCCGCGCCCGAAAAGGTGCTGAACATGCTGACCATCGCCGGGTCGGACCAGGTGACGGTCAAGGTCCGGGTGGTCGAGGTCCAGCGCAGCGCGATCAAGCAACTGGGGCTGTCCAGCAACGTCGTCTACAACGACGGCAACTCCTCGATCGGCCTGGGGCGCGGCAACACCTGGGGCGCCAACGGAAATTACCTGGGCGGCAACGGTCTCTGCTACGGCGAGAACAACGCCCGCACCACCAACTACACCAATCAGGTCCAGAGCGGGTCGAACGCCACGAACGGCACGACGACGACGATCCAGAACGGCTCGACCAACATCAACCAGACCCAGATCGGTACCGAGGGCGATCCCGGTCCCTATTCGCTGATCGGCACGGCCGTCACGAACACGGTGGCGAACACGATCGGCAACACGCTCACGAACGCCGTCACGGGCCTGGCGTCCACCATCTATTCGACCGTCACGGGCACCAACACCAGCAACTGCCTGGAGGCCTTTGAACGGGTCGGCCTGGTGCGGACCCTGGCCGAACCGAACCTGACAGCCGTCAACGGCGAGGCCGCCAGCTTCCTGGCGGGTGGCGAGTTTCCGGTCCCAATCGGTCGCGATCGCGACGGCAACCTGACCATCGAATACAAGCCCTACGGGGTCAGCCTGTCCTTCCGGCCCGTCGTCCTGTCGGGCGGAAACATCTCGCTTCAGGTGTCGATGGAGGTGTCCGAACTGTCCACCACCGGCGGCCTGACGATCGGCGCGGGCACGGTGTCGGCCATCAGCCTGCCGGGACTGAGCGTCCGCCGCTCGGCCACGACGGTGGAGCTGCCGTCCGGGGGTACCATGATGATCGCGGGCCTTTTGCAGGAGAGCACCCGCCAGACGGTGGATTCCCTGCCGGGCGTGACCAACCTTCCCATTCTGGGCTCGCTGTTCCGGTCGCGCGACTATCTGTCGGGCGAGACCGAACTGGTGATGATCGTCGAGCCCTATATCGTCAGTCCCACCTCGCCGGACCGGATGCAGACGCCGGCCGACGGTCTTCGGATCGCCAGCGATGCCCAGACCATCTTCTTTGGCCAGCTGAACCAGGCCTATGGCTCACCTGCTCCGACCGACACCGCCTCGGCTGGATGGCAGGGTCCCGTCGGCTATGTGATCGAGTGAGCGCGCCCATGATCCGTTCCCTGTTCGCCGCTTCTGCCGTCCTCATGCTGACCGGCTGCGTCGGCCTGCCGGCGGAAGGTCTTGACCCCGCTCCGCTGAACCCAAGCTCGCGCTACAGCCTGCAGGTCGAGCCGGGCCTGGAACGCGTCGCCCTGGCCGTGCACGAGACCGGGCTTTCCGCAAACCAGACCCAGGCGCTGCAAGACATCGCAGGACGCTTCCATGCCGAGGGAGCCCCGATCCTGCGGGTCGAGGCTCCGTCGGGTGATGATCCCGTCGCCAGCGAAATGGCCTGGCGGATCAAGGGCGCCCTGGAGGCCACCGGGCTGTCGTCGTATCAGGTGCAGGTCGTGACCTATGTCGCGCCGGACCCGCGCGCGCCCGTCCTCGTCGGGTTCGACACGGTTCGGGCCGTGGTGCCCCAGTGCGGCACGCGCTGGACCAATCTGTCGCGCACAGGCGCCAACGCCGGCTATGAAAACTTCGGTTGCGCGGTGAACGCCAACCTGGCTGCGCAGATCGCCAATCCCCGCGACATCGTCCAGCCGCGCGACATGACCCCGGTCGATGCCGGTCGCCGCGCCGTCGTCTTCGACCACTATCGCCAGGGCGAACAGACCTCCGCCGAGCAGGAAACCCTGGTCAGCAAGTCCCAGGTCTCGAATGCGGTGGACTGAGCGACCATGACAAACGCCTTCGCCCCGCGCGCCTTCGACGCCATGGACGACGAGTTCGACGCCGACCTCGATTTCGTGACTGTGGAGCCGTCTGTCAGCGGCGACATAAACCCACGCGAGCCCCTGCAGTTCACGGCTCCGGCCGGGATGGCTCCCGCCCCGACGACCGGCATGGTCGTGGCCCATCCGGGTGCCGCCATGGTGGCGGGTCAGGCAGCAGTGCCGACGGCCGGCTATAATCCTGTCGGAGACCTCGTCGCGGGCGCCTCAATGGCGCTGGCCCCCAGCGCCGCCGCCATGGCCGCCGAAGTCAATGTCCCGCGCATCGCCATCCACGTCTTCGGCGAACGTCAGGACACTTTGGCCGCCGCCGAGCGCGCGGGACAGGACCGGCGCATGTCGCGCGCCACGACCCAGATCCGCATCGGCGGCATCCCCGCCGCTGTAGAGGCCTACAGCCACGAGCCCACCCCGCCGCTGATCGTGGTGGAATGCCTGCAGGACCCCCAGACCCTGCTGTGGCAGGTCGATCGCCTGGCCGAATGCTGCGACGCCGGCACCAAGGTCGTGGTGATCGGGGCCACCAACGACATCATCCTGTTCCGCGAGCTGATGAAGCGCGGGGTCAGCGAATACATGGTCGCCCCGGTTCAGCCGCTGCAGCTGATCGCCGCCATCGGGGGCCTGTTCTCGGATCCGGCTCAGCCGTTCGTCGGGCGTTCGATCGCCTTCGTCGGCGCGCGGGGCGGGGCGGGGTCGTCCTCGGTTGCGCACAACACCGCCTATGCGATGTCCGAGAAGATCGGCGCCAACACCGTCATCGTCGACTACGACCTGCCGTTCGGCACGGCGGGGCTCGACTTCAACCAGGACCCGCTGAGCGGCGTCGCCGACGCCCTGGGTCAGCCAGACCGTCTGGACCCGGTGCTTCTGGACCGGATGATGGTCCGCTGCACCGACAAGCTCAGCCTGTTCGCCGCGCCCGCGACCCTGGACACCGACTGGGAGATCGACGCCGACGCCTTCGAGGAGGTCACGACCCAGATTCGCGGCACCGCGCCCTTCGTCGTCCTGGACCTGCCCCATCTGTGGTCCGGCTGGATGCGCAAGACCCTGATCTCGGCCGATGAGGTCGTGGTGGTGGCCACGCCCGATCTCGCCTCTCTTCGCAACGCCAAGAACATGATCGACCTGATCCGCTCGGGTCGTCCCAACGACGCGCCGCCCCGGCTGGTGCTGAACCAGGTCGGCGTTCCGGGTCGCCCGGAAATCCCGGCCAAGGATTTCGGGGCCGCCCTGGGCATCCATCCCTGCCTGTCGATCCCTTTCGATGCCAAGCTGTTCGGGGCCGCCGCCAACAACGGTCAGATGATCCTGGACGCCGGGGCCAAGTCGAAGTCGGCCGACGCCTTCCAGACCCTGGCCCAGATCGTCTCGCGTCGCGAGCTGCCGATGCTGGCCGCGCCCGGCAAGGCGGCCCGGCCAAAGGGCGAGAGCAAGTCGCTGTTCGCGGGCCTGTTCAAGAAGAAGGCCTGAGGCCGTGTTCGGCAAGCGCACAGGTCAGCCCGGCGGCGTGGAGGCGATGCCGCGTCCGGCCTCCGCACCCCCGCCCGCCTTTGATCCGGCGACGCCGTCCCAGCCACAGCAGGGTCATCAGACCCAGGCCTTCGCCTATGCGGCCGAGAATGCCGCGCCCGCCGGCGGGTTCGCCCATACGAGCGGCCGCCCCGCCGATGCGCCAGCATCCCCCGCCGCCGACCGGCTGGACGCCCTGGCGTCGCGGCCTAAACCGACCGCCGCCCCTCCGCCCAACAGCGGACCCGGTCCCAAGGCCACGCCCGGCTTCGAACAGCTGAAGAAAGCTCAGGCGGTCGCCGAGATCGTCCGTGAACAGAGCGACTACTACCACGCCACGAAGACCACCATCTTCAACGCGCTGATGAACACCATCGACCTGGCCCAGCTGGCGCAGCTGGACACCAAGGCGGCGTCGGAAGAAATCCGCGACATCGTCGCCGAGCTGGTGGCGATAAAGAACGTCTCCATGTCGGTCGCCGAGCAGGAGCATCTGGTCCAGGACATCGTCAACGACGTCCTGGGCTACGGCCCGCTGGAGCCGCTGCTGGGCCGCGACGACATCGCCGACATCATGGTCAACGGCGCCGGGCGGGTCTTCATCGAAGTGAACGGCAAGGTCCAGCTGACCAACGTCCGCTTCCGCGACAACACCCAGCTGATGAACATCTGCCAGCGGATCGTGTCCCAGGTCGGCCGCCGCGTGGACGAGAGTTCTCCGATCTGCGACGCCCGCCTGCCGGACGGATCTCGTGTCAACGTCATCGCCCCGCCGTTGGCCATCGACGGCGCGACCCTGACGATCCGGAAGTTCAAAAAAGACAAGCTGACGATGAAGAACCTGGTGGAGTACGCCTCCATCAGCCCGGAAGGGGCCCGCGTCCTGGGCGTCATCGGCGCCTGCCGCTGCAACATCGTCATTTCGGGCGGAACGGGCTCGGGCAAGACGACCCTTCTGAACACCCTGACCGCCTTCATCGACCCGACCGAGCGCGTCATCACCTGCGAGGACGCGGCCGAACTGCAGCTGCAGCAGCCGCACGTGGTCCGTCTGGAAACCCGCCCGCCGAACCTGGAAGGCCAGGGCATGATCACCATGCGCGACCTGGTGAAGAACTGCCTGCGCATGCGGCCCGAGCGGATCATCGTCGGCGAGGTGCGCGGTCCCGAGGCGTTCGACCTGCTGCAGGCCATGAACACCGGCCACGACGGCTCGATGGGCACGCTGCACGCGAACAGCCCGCGCGAGGCCATCAGCCGGATGGAATCGATGATCACCATGGGCGGCTACGGCCTGCCGTCCAAGACCATCCGCGAGATGATCGTCGGTTCGGTCGACGTCATCATCCAGGCCGCTCGCCTGCGCGACGGCTCACGCCGCATCACCCACATCACCGAGGTGGTGGGGCTGGAAGGCGATGTGATCGTGACCCAGGATCTGTTCGTCTACGAAATCACGGGCGAGGACGAGAACGGCAAGATCGTCGGCCGCCACCGCTCGACCGGCATCGCCCGTCCCCGTTTCTGGGACCGCGCCCGCTACTACGGGCTGGAGCGCGAGCTGGCCGAGGCCCTGGACGCGGCGGAGTAGGCGGCCATGCTTCCGATTCTCGCGGCGGTCCTCGCCTTCATCACCATCGGTGGCCTGGGCTGGGTCTTTGTCGGCGGTGACGATTCCAGCGCGCAGGCGGTCAAGCGCGCGGAGGGCTTTTCCTCCGGTGCCAACCGTACGGCCCGCGCCAAGGCCGCGAAGGCCGAGGCCAACACCCCCGAGGCCCGACGCAAGGCCATCGAGCTGCAGCTGAAGGAGGCCGAACGCGCCGATCGCAAGGCGCGCATGACCATGAAGGCGCGATTGAAGCACGCCGGCATGTCCATGAGTATCCGTACCTTCTGGATCATCAGCGGCTGCCTTGGGGTGGTCGCCTTCCTGGCCCCGCTGGTCTTCGGGCTGAACATCTTCGTCGCCCTGGGGATCGCCGTCGTGGTCGGCCTGGGGTTTCCGCGCTGGGTCGTGGGCTTCATCGGCAAGCGACGCCTGAAGAAATTCTCCATGGAGTTCGCCAATGCCGTCGACGTCATCGTGCGCGGCATCAAATCGGGCCTGCCGGTCCATGACTGCTTCAAGATCATCGCCCGCGAGAGTCCGTCGCCCGTGGGACCGGAGTTTCAGACCCTGGTCGAGGGCCTGGGGGTCGGTCTGACCCTGGGGCAGGCGCTGGAAAAGATGTACGACCGCATCCCGACGCCGGAGCTGCGGTTCTTTTCGATCGTCATCGCCATCCAGCAAAGGACCGGCGGCAATCTGGGCGAGGCGCTGTCGAACCTGACCACAGTCCTGCGCGCGCGCCGGATGATGGGCGAGAAGATCAAGGCCCTGTCGTCCGAGGCCTTGGCATCGGCGGGCATCATCGGCTCGCTGCCGCCCGTGGTCATGACCTTGGTCGGCGTCACGACGCCCAGCTACATGGGCCTGATGTTCACAGACTTTCGCGGTCAGGTGATGCTGCTGGGCGCGGCCATCTGGATGGCTTTCGGCGTCTTCGTGATGAAGAAAATGATCTCGTTCAAGTTCTAGGGGAGGAGGCGACATGGAATCGTTCATGCATGCGATCGTCGATCCCCGGACGCTGATCAGCATCATCGTCGGCGTGCTGGTGTTCGCCACCGTCCTGACCATCCTCAGCTCGTTCGGCGGGGGGGTCAGCCTGGACAAACGCATGCAGGCGGTCTCGGTACGCCGAGATGAGTTGAAACGCCGATCGCGTCAGGCGATCGCCAGCGGCCAGGGCGGGCTGCGTCACACCGACGACGGCTTCAAGAAGCGTGTCGTTGACCGGCTGAACCTGACCAAGCTGCTGGAAGACCCCAAGGTCGCCGAACAGATGATCCAGGCGGGGCTACGCGGGCCGCGCCCGCTGACCACCTTCTACTTCTTCCGCTTCGCCTCGCCGTTCGTCTTCATGTTCGCGGCGATCCTGTATGTGTTCGTGATGAACGATTTCGGCCTGTCGGTGACGGTCCGACTGGGCATAGTCATGTTCGCGACCGTGGCCGGCTTCTATGGCCCGAACATCTTTCTGAAGAACCGCATCGCCAAGCGCCAACTGTCGATCATGCAGGCGTTTCCGGACGCGCTGGACCTTCTGCTGATCTGCGTCGAGGCCGGGATGTCGATCGAATCGGCCATCGTGAAGGTCAGCCAGGAGATCGGCACGACCTCGGTCGAACTGGCCGAGGAGCTGGCGCTTCTGTCGGCCGAGCTCAGCTATCTGCCCGAACGGCGCATGGCCTATGAGGGGCTGGCCAAGCGCACCAACCACCCGGGCGTCCGTTCGGTCTCCACCGCCATGATCCAGGCCGAGCAATACGGCACGCCGCTGGGTTCGGCCCTGCGCACCATGGCCAAGGAGAACCGCGACCTGCGCCTGTCGGCGGCGGAGAAAAAGGCGGCGGCCCTGCCCGCTCAGCTGACCGTGCCGATGATCATCTTCTTCCTGCCGGTGCTGTTCGTCGTGATCCTGGGACCCGCGATCATCAACATCCAGGACACGCTGAAGGCCAACAACACGGCCTCGGCCGCCACGGCCGCCGCACCGAAATCGACGGCGAAATAGAGCGTGGTCTGCAAAGACTCGCGCTGCGAGCGACGAGCCTAGCCTTCGGCGGCGACTCTCAGGGCCTCGCTGATCGTTTCGCACGCGGCGCGCAGCGTCTTGCGGTTCTTGTCGTGGAACCCCTCGCCCCGAAAGCCCGAGAAGATGAAGCCATTGGCCACGATGCAGCTGCCCGGCTCCAGCTGTTCGATCTCGTAATAGCGCAGGGCGTTGAACAGGAACCCGCGTCGTTCGGTCCAGACCAGCCGGCTGTTGGGCTGCCAGTCGCCGACGCGGCCGGTGTACTGGCGCGGAGGCAGGCCGGGAATGGCCTCACTCAGGGTGACCGTTCCGTCGAAGGCGAGGGTGCCGGAAATGTCGGTCTCGACCGGGTTCCAGGCGTTCCAGCCGGGGAAATCGGCGATGACCTCCCAGATGCGTTCCGACGTGGCGCGCACACCGACGCGTTTTTCGACCTTGAAGTTCATCGGGTTGATGTCGCAAGCGCCCGCCCCGAACGCAAGCCGGGCCGTTCGACGCAGAGGCTGGCACCGACGCAGGTGCGACCTTGTCGCGAACGTCAGCGCGCTGTCCCGCGCTCAAGCAGGGAGCGACCGCGTCGCGAGCGTTAGCGCAGTGAAGGAGACGAGGTGGAGACCGCGACCCAAAGGGGAATTCGTTGTGGCTGCTGCCTTCCGGCCCTGACCAGGTTGGCGAAGCCTTCGCCCGCGATCTCCGAGGCCTATATCGCGCCGGATGCGCCCGAGATCAAGCCGCCTCTCCCAAGGCTTCGCGAACCCGGCTAGGAAGCGCTCATGGCCCTCCCCGTCCTGAACACCTTCGCCGGCAACCCCCTGGATCGCGCCGGCGACCAGAGGAACAGCCCTGACTGGCTGGCCGAACAGGCCGCCAACCCCGAGGCCCTGGCCTGCGTCTTCTGGAACGGGCAGCCGCTGCTGGAGGCTCACGCCGAGGGTCCACGCCTGGCCTGGCTGGCCCTGAGCCACGCGCGAGACATGATCCGGGACGGGGATCGCGAGCTGTTCCTGGGCCTGTGGAAGGGTGCGCCGTGCTTCTCGGTGGAGTTTGGCGGCGCGGCCGATCCGGCGACCGGACCGGTCCAGGGAATGGGAGCCTTCACCGAGATGCGCGAGGCGGCGGCGGTGCTGCCGGCCTCGGATGCCGCCATCGCCGGTGGGGCCAAGTCGCTGTTCGACTGGCGGCGTCGCCACGGTTTCTGCGCCAACTGCGGGCACGAGACCGAGACGGCGTGCGGCGGCTGGAAGCGCATCTGCCCCGCCTGCGCCGTCGAGCATTTTCCGCGCGTCGATCCCGTCACGATCATGCTGCCGGTGTTCGAGGATCGATGCCTGCTGGGGCGTCAGGCGGCCTGGCCGGCGGGGCGGATGTCGGCGCTCGCCGGCTTCCTGGAGCCGGGCGAGACGATCGAGGAGGCCTGCGCGCGCGAGATCAAGGAGGAGGCGGGGCTAACCGTGACCGCCGTACGCTATCATTCGAGCCAGCCGTGGCCGTTTCCGTCCCAGCTGATGATCGGCCTGATCGCCGAGGTCTCGGACGATGACGCAACGCCGGACCAGACCGAGCTGGAAGAGGTTCGATGGCTGACGAAGGACGAGGCCCGGTCGGTGCTGGCGGGTGGCCACGAGATCAAGGCCCCGCCCAGGTTCGCCATCGCGCGGACCTTGCTGGAAGCGTGGGTGGACGGGTTCGGCGTCTAGGCCAGCGCCCGCGCGGCCTCCAGATCCGCCGGATTGTCGACCGAGATCGGCGCTTCCCCGATCACGGCGGCCCAGATCGAAAGTCCCATTTCCAGCGCCCGCAGCTGCTCCAGCTTTTCGCGACGCTCCAGCGGCGAGGGTGGCGCGGCGCAGAAACGCTTCAGGGCCTCGCGACGGTATCCGTAGACACCGATATGCCGCCACACCGGCGCGTCGCCATACAGGGTGGAGCGGGTGAAATAGAGGGCGCGACCGTGGCGTTCGCCCTCCGCGATCGCCAGCACCGCCTTGACCACATCGACGTTGGTGCGGTCCGAGGGCTCGCTCTCGGGCGCGACCAGCGTGGCGATGTCGCAGGACGGCTCGCCGTGCAGCAGGGCGGCGCAGGCCGTGGCGATGCCCGGATCGGCGAAGGGCATGTCGCCCTGCAGATTGATGACGGCGTCGTATTCCCCGTCCGGATCCAGCGTCTCCAGCGCCGCCAGAACGCGGTCCGAGCCGCTGGGCAGGTCCGGGTCGGTCAGGACCGCGCGACCGCCGACGGCCTCGATCGCGGCGACGATCTCTGGATCACCGGCGGCCACCGCGACCGGCAGGCCGGAGTCCACGGCCCGCTCCCACGCCCGCACGATCATGGACTTCCCCCCGATGTCGGCCAGCGGCTTGCCGGGCAGTCGCGTGGCGGCCATCCGGGTCGGGATCAGGATCAGAGGCGTCATCTTTGCGTTTCCCGTATGCGACGCACCGACGCCTGCTCAGAAGGCCTGCGCCGGTTGCGAAGGCGGCGCTAGCGTGTCAGAGACCCCCACGCAAGAAATTCGCCCGGATTGCTGCATTGCAATGGGCCTCTAGAAGACGGGATGCGACGACGCGATGAGCGGCGATCTGAAGTTGAACAAGATTTTCGGTGCGGGCCTGGCGACGGCGTTCGCCATCCTGATGGTCCAGCAGGTTTCGCAGGCGGTCTATACGACCAAGGCCCCTGAAAAGGCCGGCTATGCCGTCAACGCGCCGGAAGAGGCCGAGGGCGGAGCAGAGGAAGTCGAGCTGCAGCCGGACTGGGGCACGCTTCTGCCTACGGCCGATCTGGCCGCCGGCGAGGCCGCCTTCTCGCGCTGCCAGGGTTGCCACAACGTCGCTTCGGGCGGGCCGAACGGCACAGGTCCGAACCTGTGGGGCGTCGTCGGCCGCCCCGTCGCCAGCCATGCGGGCTTCGCCTACTCCGACGCGATGAAGGGCCACACCTCGGTCGACGCGACCTGGTCGCTGGACGCCCTGAACCACTTCATCACCGCGCCTCAGAAATACGTGCCCGGCACCAAGATGTCGTTCGCCGGACTGCGTGACACGGCTGCTCGCGTGAACCTGATCGCCTATCTTCGCAGCCAGGGTTCGCCCGGCTATGCGATCCCCGCGCCCGATCCGACCCGCCAGCCGGGTGCGGTCGCCCCGGCTGAGGGCGCCGCGCCTGCGGAGGGTGCCGCCGCCGTGGAGGGGGCCGGTGCCCCTGCCCCGACCGACGGTGCCGTCGGTGCCGCGCCGGTCCAGGAGACGCCCGCCGCGCCTCCGGCCGCCGACAGCGCGCCGTCGAACGACTGATCGGTCGATCTTTTCAGACTTCGGACAGGCGGCCTGCGGGCCGCCTGTTTGCGTTCAGGGGTTGAGGCGGCGGAACACGGCGGGCTGGAACCCGTCGATCAGATAGCGGGCATTGGCGTGCGCAAACGCTTCGATAACGACGGCCCCATGGTGGCCCGTCGCGTGCAGCACGCGATCCGCATCAAGCATGAAGGCCGAATGGCCGGTCCAGCTCTGTCCGGGCTTGTGATTGAGCCACACGACGATATCGCCGCGCCGGGCCTCGGCTTGCGAGACGCCGCAACCCAGCTCGGCCTGCTCGTGCGCCCGACGCGGTCCGGCGCGTCCGCAGGCCAGCAGCGCCTGCTGAACCAGCCCCGAACAGTCTGTCGATACCGACGACCGCGCGCCAAGGGCATGTGGCACGCCCAGCAGGGCCTCGGCCACAACCACGGGCTCGTCTTCGAAAGCGCCGATCTGGACCCCACCGGCCGCCGCATCGTCACGGGCGTTGACCAGCGCGTTCAGGGGCAGTTCTGCATCGACAGTCGCGATCCGGTGCGTCGGAAGCCCGGACGCCGGACCCAGGGCCGCCGTATCGATCCATCCTACCGTGCCGTCGCGCCGCGCCTGACCCCAGGCCCGACCGCCCTTGCGGTCCAGAACGTCGAACAGTTCTCCGAACAACAGCTGATCGATGCACTCCGACATCGATGAGGCCTCGGCGTGGATTTCGGCGACCGGCTGAACGCAGCGCATCGGCTCCGTCGCGCGATAGGTCTCCGCCCGCACGCAGCCCTCCAGCGCCAGCGCGGCCAGATCGGGCCGGGCCAGCGTGGTGGCTGGATCCAAGGTGGAAACGGGGTCGTTCAAACGCGAAGCCCTGACGGTTGGCTCACCCTTTTGCAGGACGAAGGCGAAAGTCCCGTTAATGCAAATCACCTTGAATGCCTGTCCGTCCACGCCATGTCCTTGAACAGGCAGGTGGAGGGCTCATGTCGCTGTTGGTGGGATGTCTGGCGGCGATCGTCGCCGTCCTGTTGGGGTTTCCGCAGACCCAGATCGGTCGCGGCCTGCGTCGCTGGCTGATTGAAGCGCCGGCCGCGCGATTGAACCGGATTCGGCGCGGCAAGGCCGTCTTCTATGGCCTTTTGGCGATACTGGGCCTCGTGCTCCTGCTGCTGTTCGAGACGGCGGGCGTGCGTCTGTTCGGCTTCATGCTGCCGGACACATTGGTCTGGTTCGCCATGTTCGACGTCGGGGTGTTCGTGGACGCCCTGCTGATAACGGCCGCCATCCTGGCGACCAATGGACTGCGCGCGATCCGGGGTCGGGCGACTGTGGTGTCGGCCGAGGTGGCTCGGATCGCGAGGCGCCGGGTGGCCAGCGCCCGTCGCGCCATCAGACGCCACCGTCGGCAGAGCGAGAAGAGTGCCGACGACGAGGGTCAGACTTGGGCGGCCTATTCGCCGTATCGCGCCTTCAGCATCGCATAGGCGGCGCGCAGCCCCTGCGCCTCTCCGCCCTCGGGGTGTCCGGGACGGTTGCGACTGTTCCAGGCGAAGACGTCCAGGTGGGCCCAGGCCCCGGTCGTCGGCGCGAATTTCTGCAGGAAGAGCGCGGCGGTGATCGATCCCCCCTGGGCCCAGGCGGCGGAGTCGTTGCGGACATCGGCGATGTCACTGTCGATCGCGGCGCGATAGCCGGGCCACAGCGGCATGCGCCAGAGGGGGTCGCGAACGGCGGTGGATGCTGCCAGAAAGTCCGCCGCCAACGCCTCGTCATCGGTGTAGAGAGGTGGCAGTTCCGGCCCCAGGGCCACACGCGCCGCGCCGGTCAGGGTGGCGAAATCCAGCGTCAGATCCGGTTCGTGCTCGCCGGCCCGCGTCAGGGCGTCGGCCAGGATCAGGCGCCCCTCGGCATCGGTATTGCCGATCTCGATGGTCAAGCCCTTGCGACTGTTCAACACATCGCCGGGCCGGAAGGCGTCCGCCGAAATCGCGTTCTCGACCGCCGCGACCAGAACGACCAGCCGCACGTCCAGGCCCGCCAACATGAGCAGCCGCGACAAGGCCAGCACATGGGCCGCGCCGCCCATGTCCTTTTTCATGTTCCGCATGCCTGCGGCGGACTTGATGTCCAGCCCACCCGAATCGAACGCCACGCCCTTTCCGACCAGGGCGATCAGCGGTCGATCGACGCGGTCCATCTGCCAGCCGATCTCGATGATGCGGGGCGCGCGGTGTGGGGCCGCGGCCCGCCCCACGGCGTGGACGGCCGGATAGTTTTCCTCCAGCAAGGCATCGCCCGTCACGACCGAGATCGCGGCCCCGTGCGCCTCGGCGATCTCGCGCGCGATGGTTTCCATCTGCAGGGGGCCCATGTCGGCGGCGGGCGTATCGACCATCTCTCGCGCCAGGGCGCAGGCCGCCGCGATTCGGCCGGCCTCGACGGCATCGAATCCCTCCGGGGCGACCAACCGGACCCTGCCCTCATCCTTTCGCGGCTTGTAGCGGTCGAACCGATAGGCGCCGAGGAGGAAGGCCAGGGCCGCCGCGCGCGCGTCTTCGGCTTCGACGTCCAGACGATACAGACCCGCCGCCAGCTTGGCCGACAGGGCGCGCGCGCTCATGGGATCGAACGCCTTGCCCGTTCCGATCAGCACGTGATCGAGGGTCCCGTCAGGTCCGGGCACGAGTACGATCTGTCCGGACTTTCCGGTAAAGCCGGTTCGCTGCGCCCAGGCCCGGCCGTCAGCAGCGATCGCCTCCGATGGACCGACGAACCGAATGGGCGTCGCATCGGCCGCTTCGGGCAACTGCGAGGGGACGATGAGATCGAGCGATGGGTTGGACATGGCCCGATGCTAGCCCAAGCAGCCCGCAGCACTAGGCGGAACATCCGATTTCTCGGCCATTTTTCCCGGCAGCCGGACCCCGAAAAGCTGGGCCTTCCTGGAAAATCCGCACGGCGGTTGCGGAGCGAGGCCGACGGTGACGTCTTTTCACAGGAGGTGCGAAATGATTTTTGGCGAAGTGCTGACGTTCCTGCATCGCAAAAACCGGACCGTCTTCCTCGGCGTCGTGCTTCTGGGTGCCCTCGAGGTCTGGAGGCTGGCCCTGGCCTGATCGGCTTCTCATAACGGCCGCGTGCAAGACGTCGGCCGAACGTTAACCAATGCTTGAGATCAACAGGCGATTCTGGACCGGTCGATATCCGCAGGACCGCCTCATGCCACGCACCCGGGCCGCCGCGTCAGCCGCTCTCGCCCTATTGAGCCTCGCCGCCGGGGGTTCGATCGCGACCGGAGCCGCCGCGCAGTCTTCAAACGTCTCGACCGTGGCCTCCACCCCTGCCCGACAGCCCGCGTCGGCCGAAGAGCGCGCGACCTACGGGCGCCTCGATCCCCTGGCCCGATCCGTCTTCTGGTCCCGCGAGATGGAGGTCAACCCGGCTGATCCGGAGGCCGGGCCGAAGCTGGCCGAAGCGCTGCGTCAGATGGGCCAGTACGATCAGGCGGCAGCCATCGGCCAGCAGGTGCTGGTGACCCAGCCCGGCAACATCGAAGCCATGCTGGAGATCGGGCGCGCCCAGATCGCACGGGGTCAGGCCTTCTACGGCATCGCGCCGCTGGAGCAGGCCCGTGCGGCGGCGCCGCGGGACTGGCGGCCTCTGTCCCTGCTGGGTGTCGCCTATCAGCAGGTCAGCCGGACCGCGGATGCGCGCGAGGCATGGAACGCGGCTCTGACGCTGTCGCCGGACAACCCCGAGGTCCTGACCAATGCAGCGATGGCCTTGGTGACCAGCGGCAGCGCGCCGGAGGCCGAAATCTTGCTCCGCCGGGCGGTCGCCCAGCCCGGGGCCACACAGAAGATGCGACTGAATCTGGCCATGGCGCTGGGGCTCCAGGGCAAGACGGGCGAGGCCGAGCAGATCATCCGCCGCGAGCTCCCGCCCGAATCCGCCGAACGGAACCTGCAATGGCTGCGCAGCCAGACGGCGGCGGCCCAGGCTCCAGCGTCCGCAGAGACGACGGCCCTGGCCTCGGCCCGCACCTGGTCGTCCCTGCAGAGTAACTAGGGTCTCAGCCGGCCTTGGCATCCGCCAGTTCGAGGCGCGCGCGCAGGCGTTCGTCCGAGGACACCGCCTGGGCGATGGCGTTGAAGCGGTCCAGCGCCAGACCCGAGGCGGACACCGCAGACGCCATGGCGGCCTGTTGTTCCGTCGTCGGTGCCGAGCCGTCCGTCGGCGCGGCCGCCCGCACCTGAACCATGGCCGCGGCGAATTGGGCCACTTCGGCGTCGGTCACGGAGGCCGCGACCGAACCGGCGGGCGATTCCGGCGTGGCCAGGACAGCCAGGCGCGCCTGAAGGACCTCGTCGGTCGAGACGGCGGTCGCCAGGGCGTTGAAGGCCGTGATGTCCATGCCGGACGACGAGACCGCCGTGGCCATGGCTGCCTGCTGTTCCGCGTTCGGCGCGCTGCCGTCCGTCGGTGCGGCCGCGCGCACCGCCGTCATGGCCGTGCTGAAGGCCTGAAGCTGGGCATCGGAATATTCAGTGGCCTGGGCGACGGTCGTCAGCGGCGCGACTGACGACGCCTGTGCGGCGGTGCCCAGCAGGGCGGCGGCGGAAACGGCGGCGATCAGGGTCAGGCGCATGCGATATCCTTGTAGGCAATGAGACGTAAGCGTCGGGGAAGAATGAACGCTATGCGTCAAACGTTCCGCTGACAAATCACTCCGCCTGAACTGCCCGTGATCGGGTGCCTTCACCGCGCCCGTCGCCGCGCCTATATCGGGGCGATGATCGACGATCTCTACAGCGCGAAAATCCTGACCCTGGCGGCCAATCTGCCCCATGCGGGCAGGCTGTCCGCGCCTCAGGGGACGGGCGAGCGCGTGGCCAGGCTGTGCGGGTCGCGGGCGACCGTGGACGTCGTGCTGGATGCGGACGGGCGCGTCGCCGCGTTCGCCCAGGACGTGAAGGCCTGCGCCCTGGGGCAGGCGGCGGCCGGGGTCGTGGGCGAGGCCGTCATCGGCGCGACCGTGCAGGAGATCCAGTCGGCCCGCGACGCCATGCTGACGATGCTGAAGGCGGATGGCGAAGGCCCGACGGGACGGTTCGAGGGGCTGCGCGCCCTCAAACAGGTCGCCGACTATCCCGCCCGTCATGCCTCCACCATGGTCGCCATCGAGGCGACGCTGGAGGCGGTCGATCAGGCGCTTGCGACCCCGACCCCCCTGGCCGGCGCGGCCTGACCCCGTGTCCGAGCCGACCCTGTACGAGCGCGGCGTCCGGGCCGCCCATCGCGGTTACAAGCTGACGCTCAGCCCCCTCTTCGGTCAGTCCTGCCGGTTCCTGCCGACCTGTTCGGATTATGGTCGCGACGCCCTGATCCAGCACGGTCTTCGACAGGGGGGGTGGCTGACCTTGCGCCGGCTCTGTAAATGCCACCCGTTCGGCGGGTCGGGATATGATCCCGTGCCCCCGCCGACACCCTAGAATGCGCGGGTCGGGTAACGATCCGGTGCCGCCCGTGGAATCCAAGAAGACGACATGATCCAGCTGACCTTCCCCGACGGCGCGACGCGTGAGTATCCGGCCGGATCGACCGGGCGCGACGTGGCCCACGCCATCTCGCCCTCGCTGGCCAAGAAGGCCGTTCTGGCCGAGCTGAATGGCGAGCAGCGCGACTTGAACCGGGTGCTGGAGACGGGCGGATCGTTCCGCCTGATCATGCGCGACGACCCCGAGGCGCTCTATACGATCCGCCACGACACGGCCCACGTGCTGGCCGAGGCGGTCCAGACGCTGTTCCCCGGCACCCAGGTCACGATCGGCCCGGCGATCGAGGACGGATTCTATTACGACTTCTACCGCGAGACGCCCTTCTCGACCGACGACTTCGCCGCCATCGAAAAGGAGATGTCACGGATCGTGGACCGCGACGCGAAGTTCGAGCGCGAGGTCTGGGACCGCGACGAGGCCATCCTGTTCTTCGAAGCCCGTGGCGAAAAGTTCAAGGCCGAGCTGATCCGCGACCTGCCTGGCGACCAGACCATCACCCTGTACCGCCAGGGCGACTGGATCGACCTGTGCCGGGGGCCGCACTTCCCCTCGACCAAGTCGGTGGGCAAGGCCTTCAAGCTGACCAAGCTGGCGGGTGCCTACTGGCGCGGCGATTCCAACCGCGAGCAGCTGCAGCGAATCTACGGCACCGCCTGGGCCACGAAGGAGGACCTGGACGCCTATCTGCTGCGTATCGAGGAGGCCGAGAAGCGCGATCACAGGAAGCTGGGTCGCCAGATGGAACTCTTCCACATGCAGGAAGAGGGCCGCGGCATGGTCTTCTGGCACCCCAAGGGCTGGGTGCTGTGGCAGGTCATCGAGGCCTATATGCGCCGCCGCCTGGACGCCGCCGGATACGTCGAGGTCAAGACGCCCCAGGTGCTGGACCGCAAATTCTGGGAGGCCTCGGGTCACTGGGAGAAATACCGGCCGAACATGTTCGTCTGCGAGACGGTGGAGGGCGAGACCCTGTCCCTGAAGCCGATGAACTGCCCGGGCCACGTCCAGATCTTCGGCATCGGCCAGCGGTCCTACCGCGAGCTGCCGTTGCGCATGGCCGAGTTCGGGGCCTGTCACCGCTATGAGCCGTCCGGCGCCCTGCACGGCCTGATGCGGGTGCGCGGCTTCACCCAGGACGACGCCCACATCTTCTGCCGCGAGGACCAGATCGTCGACGAGACGCGCCGGTTCATCGAGCTGACCAAGATCGTCCACTCCGACCTGGGCATGCAGACCGCCTACATCAACCTGGCCACCCGCCCCGAGGTCCGCGCCGGTTCGGATGAGTTCTGGGACAAGGCCGAGGGGATGCTGGGCGAGGCCGCGCGCCTGGCCGGCGTCGATCCGGTCATCGCCGAGGGCGACGGGGCCTTCTATGCGCCCAAGCTGGATTTCGTGGTCAAGGACGCCATCGGCCGCGAATGGACCTGCGGCACGCTGCAGCTCGACTACGTCCTGCCCGAGCGACTGAACGCCGAATACATCGGCGAGGACGGGCAGAAGCATCGGCCCGTGATGCTCCACCGCGCCATCCTGGGCAGCTTCGAGCGGTTCATCGGCATCATGATCGAGAACTACGCCGGGGCCTTCCCGCTGTGGCTCGCGCCCGTGCAAGCGGTGGTCGCCACGATCACCTCGGACGCCGACGACTATGCCCATGAGGTCGCCGCCCGGTTCAAGGCGGCGGGCCTGCGCGTCGAGACCGATCTGAGGAACGAAAAGGTCGGCTACAAGGTGCGCGAACACTCGGTCGCCAAGGTCCCGGTGATCGCCGTGGTCGGCAGGAACGAGGCCGAAAAAGGCGAGGTCGCCATCCGCCGCCTGGGCTCCCAGGCCCAGACCGTGGTCAGCGTGGAAGAGGCCATCCGCATCCTGACCGAGGAAGCGACGCCGCCGGACATTCGCTAGCGATCGTCCTTCAGCCGACGGATGGTGGCGATGCGGACCTCGTCGAGCAGGATATGGGCCGCGATCCCGCTGGCGTGGGTTCGCAGCAGGGCCTCGGCCTGGGCGCGCGCCTCGTTCTCGCTCTCGGCGTCGAGGGCCTCTATGTGCGGCGTGCCCATGATGTCGCGCTCGATGAAACAGAAATAGGTCGGCACGGCCAGCTCCCGAACAGACCATGAACTAGCACGTCGTTCGCTCAGGCTATGCCCGGTGCCGCACACAGGGATCGGAAGCTGGACCTCAAGCGTTGCGATTGAATGATGTCGGACCGTGCCGAAAACCGCTTTATCGACAGCCTGGCCCCGGACGAGGCGGCCGCGCTTCGTCCACTGTTGCGCCGCGTGTCCTTGACCGTGGATCAGATCGTGGTGGCTCAGGGCGCGCCGGTCGATCACGTCCATTTCCCGATCGATGCGCAGTTCGCGAATCTGGTGCGTTTCTCGGACGGCAGTGCCATCGAGACGGCGGTCATCGGCAATGAGGGCCTGACGGGCCTGGCCCCCTTCATGGCGAACCTGAGATGCGGATGGGAGATTGCCTGCCGCTCCTCGGGAGAGGCCTATGTCGCGAGCGCCACGGCCTTGCGGGCCCTGGCGTCCGAGCGCCTTCACGTCATGGAGCGGCTTCTCGCCTTGACCGACCTGTATCAGGCCCAGGCCGCCCAGGCGGCGGCCTGCAACGCAGAACACCCCGTGCCCGACCGCATCGCGCGCTGGTTCCTGACCGCCGATGACCTGTCGCCCAAGGACGTCATGACCTTCCGCCAGGAGGAACTGGCTCGCCTGATCGGCGCCCGCCGCTCGACGGTCAGCGAGGCGGCGTCGCAGCTGAAGCGCAGGAAGCTCGTGTCGTACAACCGCGGCATCATCCGCATCATCGACCGGCCTGGTCTCGAGGCGGCGGCGTGCGAGTGCTACCGCATGCTGAAACCCCGGCTGGACGCGCTCTACGAAGCGCCCAGGACCTGACGGGAGTCGCCTCGGCGACATAGGAACCGGCCTTCTCGGAGCGGTTTCTACTGGCTCACCCCCCGGAAGGAGCTACCCCATGGTCGACAAGACCCTCGACACCCTGTTCCACGATACGCTCAAGGACATCTATTACGCCGAGCGCAAGATCCTGAAGTCTCTGCCCAAGATGCAGCGCGCGGCCCAGTCGCCCGAGCTGAAGGCGGCCTTCGAGAAGCACAAGGGCCAGACAGAAGGCCAGATCGAACGCCTGCAGCAGGTGTTCGAGATCATCGGCAAGCCCGCGCGCGGCAAGACCTGCGACGCCATCGAAGGCATCCTGGCCGAGGGCGACGAGATCGCCGAGGAATACAAGGGCACGGCCGCCCTCGACGCCGGCCTGCTGGCGGCGGCCCAGGCCGTCGAACACTATGAGATCACCCGCTACGGCACGCTGAAGCGCTGGGCCCTGGTGCTGGGTCTGGACGACGCGGCCAAGCTGCTGGACGAAACCCTGCAGGAAGAATCGCAGACCGACGAGGACCTGACCTCCATCGCCGATGCTGCCGTCAACGCGGAAGCGATGCAGGCCGAAGCGGCCTGATCCTCAAGCAGTCAGGCTGCCATGAAGGCAAGCCGACGGGTGCGATCCCGTCGGCTTTTCCGATTCAGCGGGGTGTCGCGATCAGGGACGCTGGCCGTCGATGTTGCCCGGCGGTGAGTAGCGACAGGCCAGGATCGACCGATCGCCCCGTGACGCCAGGGCGCATCCGACGTGCGTGGTCCCGCGCCAGATCAGTTGCGTGTAGTGACCCACGGCGACCCAGTCGCCGGTCCGGCTGACGTTCGGAAAGACGCCGGGCCGATATAGGCTGCGCTCCACAATCCAGTCACCGACCATATCCTCCGGCTGGAAGACGCGATCGCCCCACCCCATCCACAGGTTTTCGCCGTGGCCGTGCGGGCGCGGGTCATGGGCGAAGCGGTCGCTGGCGATCAGTTCCTCGGCCCAGCCGCGCGCCTCTGCTTCCAGGGCCTCGCTCCAGATCAGGGCATCGGTCCGCATCCGGGCGCGCTCGATGTTGTGTGCTTCCAGCACCCGCCGCTCGAAGTCGGTGGAGGGGCGACCGTCGTCGGCGGGAGCGGTCGGACGCAGCGTGCGCGCCTGTTCCGATGCGGGTTGGACCCAGACCGGTTCATCCATCGCCGCGCGAGGCACAAAGGACTGGGCACAGGCGGACACCGGAATCGTGATGGCGAGGGCGATTGCGGCGAGAAGGCTTCGGGTGTTCATCGGCACAGAAATCCCTCGGGATGGGGGCTGTTCCAAGGCGGCTCAACTCTTATCTTGACGTTGACGTAAACGTAGGGTTTGTGACGCCGAGCGTCGAAACCGTCCTCTTTGGAGACCTTCCCGATGACCGAGGCCTATATCTACGACGCCGTGCGGACCCCGCGCGGCAAGGGCAAGAAGGACGGGTCTCTGCACGAGATCACGGGCCTCAGCCTGGCGACCCAGGTGCTGGAGGCCCTGCGTGACCGCAATGGCCTGGACACGTCCAAGGTCGATGACGTCATCCTGGGCTGTGTCTCGCCCGTCGGCGAACAGGGGGCGGACATCGCCCGCACGGCCGTGCTGTCGGCCGGCTGGGCCCAGACCGTGGCCGGCGTGCAGATCAACCGCTTCTGCGCCTCGGGGCTCGAAGCCGTGAACATGGCGGCGGCCAAGGTGAAGTCCGGCGAGGCCGACTTCGCGGTCGGCGGCGGTGTCGAGGCGATGAGCCGCGTGCCCATGGGTTCGGACGGCGGCGCCTGGCCAGTCGATCCGTCCAGCGCCTTTCCGACCTATTTCGTGCCCCAGGGCGTCTCGGCCGACATGATCGCGTCGAAATACGGCTTCAGCCGTGACGACGTGGACGCCTATTCGATGGAATCGCACAAGCGCGCCGCCGCCGCCTGGGCCGCCGGCAACTTCTCGAAGTCCGTCATCCCGGTGAAGAACCAGCTGGGCCTGGTCCAGCTGGACCGTGACGAGACGATCCGTCCGAACACGGACATGCAGTCGCTGGGCGGACTGAACCCGTCCTTCGCCATGATGGGCGAGATGGCCTTCGACGCCGTGATCAACCAGCGCTACCCCGAGGTGGAGCGCGTCAACCACGTCCACACGCCCGGCAACTCGTCCGGCATCGTCGACGGCTCGGCCGGCGTCCTGATCGGCAGCCTCGAGGCCGGCAAGGCCCTGGGCCTGAAGCCGCGCGCCCGCATCAAGGGCGCCGCCTCGATCGGGTCGGAGCCTTCCATCATGCTGACGGGTCCCGAGTTCGTGACGCAGAAACTGCTGAACAAGCTAGGCATGACGGTCGCCGACATCGACGTGTGGGAGCTGAACGAGGCCTTCGCCGCCGTCGTCCTGCGCTACATGCAGGCGCTGGATATCCCGCACGACAAGATGAATGTGAACGGCGGCGGCATCTCCATGGGCCACCCCCTGGGGGCCACCGGCGCCATGATCACCGGCATCGCCCTGGACGAGCTGGAACGCTCCGGCAAGGAGACCGCCCTGATCACCCTGTGCATCGGCGGCGGCATGGGTACCGCCACCGTCATCGAACGCGTCTGATCCGAGGAACGAGCACCATGGAAAACTTCAAGATCGACGTCGACGCCGACGGCATCGCGCTCATCACCTTCGACGTGCCGGGCCGTTCGATGAACACCCTGACCGGCAAGGTCATGAACGAGCTGCCGCAACTGGTCGAGCGCATCAAGTCCGACGACGCCATCAAGGGCGCGGTCATCACCTCGGGCAAGGCGTCGGGCTTCTGCGCCGGGGCGGACCTGGGCGACATGGCGTCGGGCATGCTGTCCGGCTCGGGCGATCTTCAGGCCGCCTTCGACGCGGGCTGGAAGATGAACGGCTCGCTGCGGGCGCTGGAAACCTGCGGCAAGCCGGTGGCGGCCGCGATCAACGGCCTGGCGCTCGGCGGCGGGCTGGAGGTCACCCTGGCCTGTCACTACCGCGTGGTCGGCGACAGCCCCAAGATCCAGCTGGGCCTGCCGGAGATAAAGGTCGGGCTGTTCCCCGGCGGCGGCGGCACCCAGCGGCTGACGCGCCTGATCGGCGTGCAGGCGGCGATGACGGCCATGAGCAGCGGCTCCTCCTGGCGTCCGAACGACGCCAAGGGCGCGGGCGTGGTGCATGAGGTCGTGCCCGCCGGCACCGAGGTCGAGGCCGCCAAGGCCTGGATCAAAAACGGCGGCAAGGCTGTGCAGCCTTGGGATGCGAAGGACTTCAAACAGCCCGGCGGCGGCCCCTATCACCCGGCCGGCATCCAGAACTTCCTGGTCGGCAATGCGATGATCCGCAAGCAGTCCTACGGCAACTATCCGGCCGTCACCAACCTGATGAAGGCGGTCTATGAGGGCATCCAGGTGCCGATGGACGCGGCCCTGCGGATCGAGACCCGCTATTTCATCAAGACCCTGATGACGCCCCAGGCCCAGGGCATGATCCGGTCGCTGTTCCTGTCGAAACAGGAACTGGACAAGGGGGCCGTGCGCCCCGCCGGTATCCCGCAGTCGGACCCCAAGAAGGTCACCGTCATCGGCGCGGGCATGATGGGCGCGGGCATCGCCTATGTGCAGGCGCTCGCCGGCATCCAGACGATCCTGATCGACCGCGATCAGGACGCCGCCGACAAGGGCAAGGCGCACGTCGAGGAGCTGCTGAAGAAACGCCTGTCGCGCGGCCAGATCGACCAGGCCAAATACGACGCCCTGCTGGCCTCGGTGGTCGCCACCACCGACTACGACCAGATCAAGGGTTCGGACCTGGTGATCGAGGCGGTGTTCGAGAACCGCGAGATCAAGGCCGACGTGACCAAACGGGCCGAGGCCCAGCTGGCCCCCGGTGCCGTGTTCGGATCCAACACCTCGACCCTGCCGATCACCGGCCTGGCCGAGGCGTCCGTGCGGCCAGAGGACTTCATCGGCATCCACTTCTTCTCGCCCGTCGACAAGATGATGCTGGTCGAGGTGATCCTGGGCGAGAAGACCGGCCCGGCCGCGATCGCCAAGGCGCTGGACTACATCATCAAGATCAAGAAGACCCCGATCGTCGTCAACGACGGCCGCGGCTTCTACACCTCGCGCTGCTTCGGCACCTATGTGGCCGAGGGGCTGGCGATGCTGGAGGAAGGCTACGCCCCCGCCCTAATCGACAACCTGGGCCGGATGACCGGCATGCCGCGCGGCCCGCTGGAGATGCACGACGACGTCGCGCTGGACCTGTCGGTCAAGATCGCCAAGCAGACGGCCGAGGATCTGGGCGACGCCTATGTGCCGATCGAGGGCCACGAGATCGTCAGGAAGATGGTCGAGGACCTGGGTCGCTATGGCCGCAAGAACGGCAAGGGCTTCTACGACTATGACACCAAGCCCAAGAAACTGTGGTCCGGCCTGTCGGACCTGGCGACCGTCACCATCAAGGACTCGACGCCTGAGCTGATCGAGGACCAGAAGCGTCGCCTGCTGTATCGGCAAGCGGTGGAGGTCGCCAAATGCTGGGCCGAGGGCGTCATCGACGATCCGCGCGAGGCGGACGTCGGCGCCATCCTGGCCTGGGGTTTCGCGCCTTGGACCGGCGGTCCCATCACCATGATCGACCAGATCGGGCTCAAAGCCTTCGTCGCCCAGGCGGACGAGTACGCCGACCGTTACGGCGATCGCTTCCGCGTGCCCCAGATGCTGCGCGACATGGCCGCCAAGGGCGAGACCTTCTACGGCACGTTCGCCGGGGAGAAGGCTGCCGCCTGATCCGGCCCGGCGTGTGATCCGACGACGGCCCCGGGCGCGATCCCGGGGCCGTTCGTCGTTCGGGTGTCAGGGCCGACCGGCGTCGATCCAGGCCTTGACGCTGGGATATGACGGACCGGGCGGACGACGATCCTCGCAGGCGATCTGCAGGGCCCCCTCGTCCAGCGATCCCGGCCGGATCGCATCCCGCGGCTCGCCCGTGGCATAGGCCTCGGTCGGTTCGCCGTCCTCGAGCACGTCCATGGACATGTCGACGTGCGCCTCGCGCGCGGCGCACCGAACCCCGAAAAGGTCCTCGGTGTGGCTGTAGTCCGCCGGATCCGCCTGGCGCGGGACGCGGGCGATCCTGACGGTCAGTTCGTCACCGGTTCGGGCGACGCTGTTCACATCGATCAGATAGCCGCGCTGGTCCGACCGCGAGAAAACCCACCATTCGGGCGCGCCAGGGGCGGACAGCGGCGCTGCGGCCGTCAGATCCTGCGGTGCCGGCCCCTCCTGAGCCGACACCGATCCGGCCATCGCGATGACCCCCACGACCGCGACCAGGTAATCGAACCGAGACGTCGCTCGCATCCTACCCTCCCCCGAGATTGTCCGGTGCAGTTCACGCCTGTGCGACGCGGATTTCAAGAGCGCCAACCAAATGCCGCGATGGCCGTTCAGGGGTGCGACATGCGCCGTCTCGTCCTGCTGGTCCTCGCCCTGTTCACCCTGCCCGGTCTGGCCATGGCCCAGACGCGGCCGTTCGCCTCCGACCGCATCGTGGTGACCGCGCAGGGGTCCGGCCCCGACGTCATCCTGATCCCCGGCCTGGCCTCGACGGGCGAGGTCTGGCGCAGGACGGCGGACCGGCTGGACAACGACCACCGCGTTCACATCGTCTCCATCAGGGGCTTTGGCGATGTGCCGGCCGGCGCCAATACGGACGGTGCCCTGGTCGCGCCGGTCGCGGCCGAGGTCCGCCGCTACATCGCCGAAGCCCGTCTAGATCGCCCCGCGATCATCGGCCATTCGATGGGGGGCCTGGTGGCGCTGCGGGCCGCGGCCGACGCCGGACGCGACCGGCGCGGCGGACAGGTCGGACGGGTCATGGTGGTGGATGCCACCCCCTTCTTCCCCTCCCTGATCAGTCCGGGCGCCACCGTCGGCGACGTCGAGCCGATCGCCCGCATCGCCTATCAGGCCCTGCTGTTCCTGGGCGACGAGGCCTTACGGATGCAGGGATCGGCCCTGGGCGACCAGTTGGGGGGCGCGTCGGACAGTGTCTTCTCCGCCGTCGGCTGGCAGGGCGGCGACCGCACCGTCTTGGCCCAGGGCCTCTACGAGGTCATGACCACCGACCTCAGAAACCGGCTGCCCGACATCCGCGTGCCCGTGACCGTGGTCTATGGCTGGAGCCCCGACGACGCCTCGCCCCGGTCGCATCTGGATGGGCTGTTTCAGGCCGGCTACCGCAACCTGCGCACCCCCGCCCGCTTCGAACGCATCGAGGGGGCCGAACACATGGTGATGATCGACCAGCCGGGCCGGTTCCTGGCGGCGGTGGGGCGTTTCCTGGGCTAGAGCCAGCCTGCCAAGGCTTCCCGCGCCAGCATCTCGTCATACGTCGGCCGTCCCCGCACAACCGCCCAGCGCGCCCCGTCCACCAGCACCTCCGGCACCAGGGGGCGGCTGTTGTATTCGCTCGACATGACCGCCCCATAGGCCCCGGCCCCGGTGAAGACGACCAGGTCTCCCGCCATCAGCGGCGGCAGGTCGCGGCCTCGGGCGAAGGTGTCGCCGGTCTCGCAGACCGGGCCGACGATATCGTAGGCGATCCGGTCTCTGTCGCGCGGCGTGACGGGTTTCACCTCGTGGAAGGCGTCGTACATGGCCGGGCGGACCAGGTCGTTCATGGCGGCGTCCAGCACCAGGAACCGCCGACCATCGGCCCGCTCGGTCACCTGGATGACGCGCGCCAGCAGCACCCCCGCATTGGCGGCCAGCAGCCGCCCCGGCTCGAACGCCGCCTCGACCTCCAGCCCCTCCAGCACCCCCGCCGCCATCGCCGCATAGTCGGCCACCGACGCCGTGACCGCCCCGCCGGAATAGGGCACGCCCAGACCGCCGCCGAGGTCCAGCCGCGTCACCGACAGACCTTGCCCACGCAGGCCTAGCGTCATCTCCCGCAGTAACCGAAAGGCAGCCTCCAGGGGGGTCAGGTCGATGATCTGGCTGCCGATATGGCAGGCCAGGCCGACCGGGTTCACATGCGGGCTGGCGGCGGCGCGGGCATACAGCGCCAGGGCCACGTCCGCCGGAATGCCGAACTTGTCGCCCTCGCCGCCCGTGGTGATCTTGGCATGGCCGCCCGCGCCGATCTTGGGGTTCACCCGAATGGCGATGTCGGGGCAGGCGTCCTTCTCGGCCGCGACGGCGATCAGGCGGTCCAGCTCGGCCGGGCTCTCGACATTGATCTGGCGCACCCCGGCGTCGAGCGCGAACGCCAGCTCCGCATCCGTCTTGCCGACGCCGGAGAAGATGATCTTTTCCGCAGGGACACCCGCCTTCAGCGCCCGCCGGATCTCGCCCTCCGACACCGTGTCCGCCCCCGACCCCAGCCGGGCCAGGGTCGCCAGCACCGACAGGTTGGAGTTCGCCTTCACCGCGAAGGCGATCAGGGCGTCGCCGAACGCGCGGGGGTGCGCGGCCACGGCATCCCTCAGCACGCCATAGTGCCGCGTCAGCGTCGCGGTCGAATAGACATAGGCGGGCGTCCCGACCCCGGCCGCCAGGGCGTCGAGCGCCACGTCCTCGGCATGAAGGGTGCCGTCCCGAAGCTCGAAATGATCCAAGGCGGCCTGGCGGTCGTTACTGGGGGTCGCGCGCGGCGGCGGGCGATCCGTAGGGATTGGTCGGCCCCCCGTCGATCGGGATCTGGCTGGATGGGCGGTTGACGGTCGCCGGATCGGGCAGGTGCGGCGCGCGGGCGTCACGCGGCGCGCGCTCGGTCTGGCGCGGAGCGGGGGTCTCCAGGTCCGCCATCCGGCCGCAACCGGCGGCGGCCAGCGCGGTCAGGGCGAGCGCGCCCGCGAGGATCGACTTCTTCATGCGAGACGCGCTTTCCATTCGACGATGCGCGCGCGGACCTGTTCCGGCGCGGTGCCCCCGAAACTCTGGCGACTGGCGCAGGAAGCCTCAGGGGTCAGCACCTTGTAAACCTCTTGCGTGATCGAGGGATGCAGCGCCTGCAGTTCTTTCAGCGGCAGTTGCGCCAGACCCACGCCCAGCGCCTCCGCCCGCTTGACCGCCGCGCCCGTCACATGATGCGCCTGGCGGAACGGCAGATCGGCTTCGCGCACCAGCCAGTCGGCCAGGTCCGTCGCGGTGGAAAAGCCCCAGCCCGCCGCCTCGGCCATGCGTGCGGTGTTGGGAATGAGGGCCGAAACCATCGCCGTCATGGCCGTCAGCGCCAGGTCCAGCGCGTCCAGCGCTTCGAACACCGGCGGCTTGTCCTCCTGCATGTCCTTGGAATAGGCCAGCGGCAGGCCCTTCATCACGGTGGACAGGGCCACGAACGACCCCAGGATGCGCCCGGTCTTGGCGCGGACCAGTTCGGCGGCATCCGGGTTGCGCTTTTGCGGCATGATCGAGGAACCGGTCGTCAGGTCGTCGGGCAGGCTGGCGAACCCGAACATCGGCGTCATCCAGACCACGATCTCCTCGGCGAAGCGCGACAGGTGACCGGCCGTGATCGAGGCCGCGGCGAGGGTCTCCAGCGCGAAATCGCGGTCCGACACGGCGTCGAGAGAATTGCCCATCGGCCGGTCGAAGCCCAGCGCGGCGGCCGTCGCATGACGGTCGATCGGAAACGGCGACCCGGCCAGGGCGGCGGCCCCCAGCGGGCTCTCGTTCATGCGGGCTCGCGCATCGGCGAACCGCCCGGCGTCGCGTCCGAACATCTCGACATAGGCCATCAGGTGATGCCCCAGGGTCACCGGCTGGGCCGTCTGCAGATGGGTGAAGCCCGGCATCAGGTCACCCGCATGCTGCTCTGCGCGGGCCAGCAGGGCGTGTTGCAGCGCCGTCAGCTGCGCCACCGTCCGGTCGCAGGCATCCCGCACCCACAGCCGGAAATCCAGCGCGACCTGGTCGTTCCGGCTGCGCGCCGTATGCAGACGCCCCGACGCCTCGCCGATCAGTTCGGACAGGCGGGCCTCCACGTTCAGGTGGATATCCTCGTATTCGTCGCGGAAGGGAAAGGTCCCGGTCTCGATCTCGGCCCGGATGGTGTCCAGCCCCGACAGGATCGCCGCGCCGTCCTCAGGCCTCACGATCCCCTGGTCGATCAGCATGCGGCAATGGGCCCGCGACCCGGCCAGGTCCTGCGCCCACAGGCGCTTGTCCACGCCGATGGAGACGTTGATCGCCTGCATGATGTCGGCGGGCTTGGCGGAAAAGCGTCCACCCCATAGGGTCTGGCCGGATTGCGGCGTGGCCGCTTCGCCCGCATCGGGCGTCGGCGCAGGGGACTGAGGCATGGGCGGCTCGTTGAAGGTCGTTTTGATCGCGGGTGCGATCGCGGGCGTGCTGGTGGGCGGGACGGTCGGCACCCTATACGCGATGAAGGCAGGTCCTTTCAAAGCGTCCGCGCCCGTCGTGGCCGAAAAGAGCGAACTGGCCCGGTTCGCGGTCGGTCCGCTGGCTTCGCTCGACACACCCGCCAACTTGGAAACCGCGCCCGACTACGTCTTCAAGACCCGGGATGGCACCGACGCCCACTTCGCCGACTTCCGGGGCAAGGTCGTCCTGGTCAATCTCTGGGCCATGTGGTGCGCGCCGTGCCGGACCGAGATGCCGACGCTGGCCACCCTGGCCTCGGCCTATCCCGACGGCGATCTGGTGGTCCTTCCGATCAACGTCGATGTGGGCGCGGACGCCCTGGCCGACGCCAGGAGCTTCATCGACGTCCACGACCCGCTGCCGTTCTACTCGGACCCGAAGTTCCAGCTTCCGTTCGAGTTTCCGGGCAAGGGCAAGATGCCCCAGACGATCCTGCTGGACCGTCAGGGGCATATCCGCGCCGCCTTCGCGGGCGAAGCCGACTGGTCCAGCCCTCAGGCGCGCGCGCTGATCGGTGCCGTGCTGGCCGAAGGGGCCTAGTTGGAGGCCGGAACGCGCTTGTCCGTCGTCGGATCGACGGCGCCCGGTCGACCTTCGGATGCTGCCTCGGCCTGATTGGCTTCTAGTCTGTCGGCGACATTTCCCGCTCCCGCTTCGACGGCCTGGGCCGCCTTCATGGCTCCGGCTTCCAGAACTTCACCGGCGGCCGCCGCGCCCTCCTTGACCTCCTGGCCGGCCTCGGCGGTCGCGACCTCAGCCTTGTCGCCGGCGGCGTCGGCCTGGGCTTCTGTCTGGTTTTGCTCGGCCTGGGTGCAGGCGGCGGAACCCAGCGAAAGGGCGGCGATGGCGGTCATGGCCGGGATGGATGGAATGCGGATGGTCATATCTTGCCCTCGGAAACGGTTGAACCTTGACCGTAAACGCCGCCCGTCACGGACGGTTGCGGAGGGCTGGACTGGTGGCTGGAGGCGGGATCGAACCGCCGACCTGTGGGTTATGAATCCACCGCTCTAACCATCTGAGCTACCCAGCCCAGTCCAGCGCGCGCACCGGGGCCCGATCCGCGCGAGAGGCGTGCCTATATAGTTCAGGCCCGCGCGGTTCAAGTCGCCATTCCGCCGGGCCGGAGACGCGACAGTGCGACGCGGTCGCATCTGGACGGGAACGGTGCAGGTCGCGCATCGTTCGAAGTCAACATCCCATCCGACCCGGTCCGGAGATCGCCATGCGCCCCCTTCTGCTCGCCGCCTCAACATCCGTTCTCGTGCTCGCCGCCGCCTGCCAGGCCAGTGGCCAGTCCCAGCCTCCTGCCGCCGGCGCCCCGGTGGAGACCCGCCCCGCCAACGGCGCGAACCAGACCCCGGCCTTCGAAGGTCAGACCCGCGCGCCTGGCGTCCGCACGGAGCAAGCCCTGACCACCACCGTCGTCGCCTCGGGGCTGGTTCATCCCTGGGGGCTGGCGCTCCTGCCCGACGGCCGCTGGCTGGTGACCGAGCGTCCCGGACGCCTGCGGATCGTGACCGCCGAGGGTGACATCGGCGCGCCCATCACCGGCCTGCCCGCCGTCGATGCGGTCGGTCAGGGCGGTCTGCTGGATGTCGTTCTGTCACCCGCCTTCGCCACCGACCGGACGATCTTCTGGAGCTACGCGGAGCCGAGGGAGGGCGGCAACGCCACCTCGGTCGCTCGCGGGCGGGTGTCGGACGACGGCACATCGGTCGGCGATGTTCAGGTCATCTTCCGGGCCCTGCCTACCTATGACGGCGACAAGCATTTCGGCTCCTCCCTGGCCTTCGACCCCGAGGGCCACCTGTTCATCACCCTTGGGGAACGGTCCGACACGCCGATGAGGCCCCAGGCCCAGGACCTTGGCTCGCACATGGGCAAGGTCATCCGCATCAACGCCGACGGCTCGGTCCCGGCCGACAATCCGTTCGTGAATACGGCCGGAGCGCGGACCGAGATCTGGTCCATGGGTCATCGCAACGTCCAGGGCGTCGCCGTCCAGCCCGGCACCGGCCGCGTCTGGACCGTCGAGCACGGCACAAAGGGCGGCGACGAGCTGAACCATCCCGAGGCCGGCAAGAACTACGGCTGGCCCATCATCGCCTATGGCGTCGAATACGCGGGCGGGCCGATCAACGCGGGCATCACCGCGCGCGAGGGGCTGGAGCAGCCGGTCTACTACTGGGACCCGGTGATCGCGCCGGGTGGTCAGGCCTTCTACTCCGGCGCCATGTTCCCCGGCTGGGACGGCAACCTGCTGATCGCGGGCCTGGGCGGCAAGTCGATCACCCGGCTCGTGCTGGAGGGCGACCGCGTGGTGGGCGAGGAACGGCTGATCGCCGACTTCGGCAAGCGCATCCGCGACGTGGCCGTGGCCCCGGACGGCGCGGTCTGGGCCATCACCGACGAGGATGACGGCCAGCTGATCCGCATTTCGGCGCGTTAGACACGACCGATACTGGCGTGGCCGCCTGCTAGAAGCCCAAAACCGCGAGCGGCGGGCGGCTGGCCATTGGAGAAGTAGAAGTCGCTTTTTTCGACTCCAGCGCTCCAACCGCCTCACTCGTCGAACGCCGATTCAAGATGTGGTTTCTGTGGACGGACTGATTCGCACATCTTGCGTCCGTTAAGGGCTCGTTTACGATTAGTTGTGGCCAAGGGGACCCCGGAGGGGCTTCAGGCGCCACATCTTGAATCGCTCGACCCGGAGGGTGTCATGACCGCAGGCTGGACCGAAGATCGCGTCGGCGCGCTGAAGAAGCTGTGGCTGGAAGGCCAGTCGGCCTCCCAGATCGCCAAGCAGCTGGGCGGTGGCGTGACCCGCAACGCCGTGATTGGCAAGGTGCACCGCCTGGGCCTTTCGGGACGCGCGACCCCGTCCCAGCCGGCCCGCACCGCCACCAGCTTCCGCCCGGCCCGGACGCGCACGACGCCGCCGGCCCAACCGTCCGCCCCGCGCCGCATCGAGGCGGCGCAACCCACGCCGCGCCCCGTCGTGGCCGCGCCCAGCCTGCCCGCCGTCGCTGAAATGCCCGGAACCGCAACGGTCATGACCCTGGGTGCGCACATGTGCAAATGGCCGATCGGCGACCCGTCCTCGACCGAGTTCAGCTTCTGCGGCCGCCGTGCCTCGGAAGGCGTCTACTGCCAGGAGCACGCCCGCGTCGCCTACCAGCCGCAGATGAAGCGCGGCGGCAAGGAAGAGCTGGCCCGGAGCCTGCGGCGCTACATCTAAGCGAAGGGCGCTATCGCTCGCGACGCGGTCACTCGCTGCTTGAGCGCGGATCGCGGCGTTGTCGCCCTCTCGTCATCCACGCCCTGTAGAGGGCCGCATCCGCCTCGTGGGCTCGCCCACGAGACCGGGGCGGGGCTGCGGTTATCCGGGTTGACGCAGCCCCGCCGCCTCCTCTTTCAAGCGGCTAACGCCCGGCTCGCGGAGCCGCGCTGCTTGAGCCTCTTTCAAGGGGCTAACGCCCGGCTCGCGGAGCCGCGCTGCTTGAGCCTCTTGGGGCTCTTGCCTAGTTCAGCACCCGACGGCCGCCCGGCACATCCAGGCTGAAAGCCGGAATGGCGGCCTCGAATTCACGCCCGGCCGCGTCGGTCATCACATAGGCCCCTTCCATCGATCCCGACGGCGTCGGCAGGGGGCAGCCCGAGGCATAGGAATAGCTGTCGCCCGGTCCGATCAGCGGCTGCTCGCCCACCACGCCCGCGCCGCGCACGGTTTCGACATGGCCGGTCGCATCGGTGATGATCCAGCGGCGCGCCATCAGCTGCACCGTCTCGGGTCGCGAATTGACGATCTCGACCTGATAGGCCCAGACCCAGCGCCCCTCCTCCGGATCGGACTGTCCGGCCAGATAGCTGGGCCGGACCCGCACGATCACGCCGTCGGTCTCGGCTTCATAGGGGCGGGTGTCATGCATGGCCCATGGTCGCCCGGCCCCCGCCACGTTTCAAGCGCGCTCAAGCAGCGAGCGACCGCGTCGCGAGCGCAGCGCCTTACTGGCAGGTGGTCGCCCCCGAAGGGATCAAGTATGGCAGGGTCCATGACTTTCGAATCCTCCACGCCGGGCATCCTGCCCTGCCAGTCCATCGAGACCCTGATCGCCACGGGCGCGATCTCATCCGCCACGCCGTTCGACGCCGATCAGGTGCAGCCGGCCAGTCTGGACCTGCGTCTGTCAGAGCGCGCCTGGCGGGTGCGGGCGTCCTTCCTGCCCGGCCAACGATTGGTCGCGGACCGGATCGCCGACGTGTCGATGCATTCGATCGACCTGACCGGCGGCTATGTGCTGGAAAAGGGCTGCGTCTACATCGCCGAGCTTCAGGAACGCCTCAGCCTGCCCAAGGGCCTGATCGCCCGCGCCAACCCCAAGTCCTCGACCGGCCGCGTCGATGTCTTCGTGCGCCTGCTGACCGATCGGGGCGGGTCGTTCGACGATGTGGACGAGGGCTATGAGGGGCCGCTGTATCTGGAGATCGCGCCTCAGACCTTTTCCATCCTGGTCCGCCCGGGCACCCGTCTGAACCAGCTGCGGCTGAAGGCCGGCGAGCCGCCCAAGCTGGAAACCCGCAGCGTGGGCGTCGATCTGCAGGGCGGCGACATCGTCGGCTTTCGGGGCCGTCGCCATGCGGGCGTGGTCGATCTGGACCGGATCGACGGCCATGATCCGCGGGATTTCTGGGAACCCCTGACCCTGCGGCGCGGCGAACTGCTGCTGGACCCGGGCGAGTTCTACATCCTGGCCTCTAACGAGGCGGTCGAGATCCCGGTCATGCAGGCCGCCGAGATGACCCCGATCGACCCCAGCGTCGGCGAGTTCCGCGTCCACTATGCCGGCTTCTTCGACCCCGGCTTCGGCACCGACGAGGCGCACGGCGCGGGTTCGAAAGGGGTGCTGGAAGTCCGCACCCACGACACGCCCTTCCTGCTGGAACACGGCCAGATCGTCGCCCGCCTGGTCTACGAGCCCCTGACCGAACGCCCGACCCGGCTGTATGGCGAAGGCGGCAGTCATTATCAGCGGCAAGGGCTGAAGCTGAGCAAGCACTTCAGGGCGTGGGGCTGAATTCGAGGGCTTAGTGAGTAGGTCTTGGGGCTTAGGAGGCCGGTCTCACCAAGCCCTAAGACCTAGGCCCTAACCCCTCGCTGCTCACACCAGCTTGTCCGCCTTCCGCAGCCCCGGGAACAGCCTGGCCCACAGCCCCGTCGCGGTCAGCGCCCCGATGCCGCCGAAGACGGCCGCGCCGATCGGCCCCAGAATGCGGACCATCAGGCCGGAATAGGCCTCGCCCAGCTCGTTGGACGCGCCGATGAACAGCATCGACACCGACGACACCCGCCCGCGCATGTGATCGGGCGTCGACAGCTGGATCAGGGTCTGGCGGATGTTGACGCTGACCATGTCGGCCATGCCGCCGATGAACAGGGCGATGGCGCTGATCCAGACGATCTTCGACAGGCCGAAGACGATCGTGCACAGGCCGAACACGGCGACCGAGGCGAACATCAGCAGGCCGCCCTTGCCGGGGATCGGATAGCGCGCCAGTACCAGCGCCATCAGGAAGGCCCCGCCGCCGAACGAGGCGCGCAGCAGGCCAAATCCCTCCGGTCCGACATGCAGAATGTCGCGCGCGAAGATCGGGGTCAGCAGGGCGACGCCCGCGAACAGCACCACGATCAGGTCCAGCGAGATGGCCCCCAGCACGATCTTGGTGTCCCAGACGTATTTCAGGCCATCTTTCACCGACTGCCAGCGGCCGACATCGGTCGTGACGGGCGCGGGTCTGCCGCTGGTCTTGATCATCACGAAACAACTGAGGCCCAGCAGGAACAGGGCCACCGACGATCCGTAGGCCAGGGGCACCGACAGGCCGACGATGACGCCTCCCAGAGCCGGTCCGGCGATGGCTCCGGTCTGGAAGGCGATGGACTGGGCGGCGATGGCGCGGGGCAGGGCCGCCCGGCCCACGACCATGGGCAGGAAGGCCTGGCTGGCCGGTGCCAGAAAGGCGCGCGAGGCCCCGAACCCGAACGCGACCAGCAGCAGACCCCACAGGGGCGGACTGCCGTGGATCGCCATGGCCAGGAACGACAGGGCACAGGTCCCCTCGGCGATGATCGCCAGGACGACGGTGCGCTTGCGGTCCCGACGGTCCGCCATCTCGCCCGCCGGCAGCGTCAGGGCCAGCAGGGGGATGAACTGCGCCAGGCCAACCAGCCCCAGATAGAGGCTGGCCTCCGCGATCGGATGGTCCCGCCGCGCGATCTCGTAGACCTGCCACAGCAGGGCCGAGGACTGAATCTGGATGGCGAGCACCGCCGCGATCCGCCCGAGCCAGATCAGGCGGAAATCGTTGATCGCCCACGGATTGGTGCCGTGGGCCGCGAGCGCCGCCTTGGCATTCGGCCGGGTGATCGGCTCGGGAGCCTCAGGTGCGTCGGTCATGTTTGGGGTAAGGCGTTCCGTCTCGGTGGTGATAGCGGTCCGCCCCGGCGGGCAGGACCATGTCGATGTCGGGATAGTCGCAGGCGTCGGTCGTGGGCGAGCGCGTGCCGACTTCCAGCAGAAGCGCCTCTGCGTCCGATCGGTTCTCGATTTTATGCCCGTTGGGAACACCGGCCTTGAACCCCGCGCAATCCCCGGCCTGCAGCACCGTTTCCCCGTCCTCCTCGACCAGGACGACCTCGCCGGACAGGACAGTCACGAACTCGTCCTCGTTGGCATGCCAGTGGCGCTGGCTGGACCAGGCCCCGGCCGGGAGCCGCAACAGATTGACGCCAAACTGGGTCAGACCCGCGGCGTCCCCAAGCCTCCAGCGACGCCGCGCCAGACAAGGCCCGGCGTGTTCGTCCGGATAGCTGGTGCCGTGGCCGGTCGGTGCGGCATCGATGTCGATCTTCGGCATGGCGGCTCCCCTTTCCGGCTCGGTGCGATCTCCCTAAAGCATAGCTGCATGGGCACTGCATCAACTCCTGTGATCGATCCTGTCGAACTGACGAAGGCGCTGATCCGGCGGCCGTCGGTGACCCCGGTCGATGCGGGCGCGATGGACACGCTGGAGCGGGTGCTGATCGACCTGGGCTTCACCTGTCGGCGGATGGCGTTCGAAGGCTCGACCGGGGCCGCGACCGATGCCCGGATTGAGAACCTGTATGCCCGACGGGGCACCGCTTCGCCCAACCTCTGTTTCGCCGGTCACACCGACGTCGTGCCGACAGGCGAGGCCACGGCCTGGTCCTCCGGCCCCTTCGAGGCCGAGGTGAAGGACGGGCTGCTCTATGGGCGGGGTGCGGTCGATATGAAGGGCGGGATCGCCGCCTGGATCGCGGCGGTTTCGCAGGTCCTTGCGAAGGGCGAACCCGCTGGGTCCCTGTCGTTCCTGATCACCGGCGACGAGGAAGGCCCCGCGCTGCACGGCACCAAGCGCGTCGTCGAGGCCCTGATGGCCGAGGGCGAGGTCATAGACGCCTGCGTGGTCGGCGAGCCGTCGTCCCAGCAACAGCTCGGCGACATGATCAAGATCGGCCGGCGGGGTTCGCTGAACAGCTGGATCACGGTGCACGGCAAACAGGGCCACGTCGCCTATCCGGCCCGCGCCGCCAACCCGGCGCCGGTGCTGGTGCGGTTGCTGGCGGCGTTGGACGCCCACGTCCTCGACGACGGTTATGAGGCCTTCCAGCCGTCGAATCTCGAGATCACCACGATCGACATCGGCAACACGGCCACGAACGTGATCCCCGCCGAGGCGAAGGCGCGGCTCAACATCCGCTTCAACCCGGCCCAGACCGGCGATGGCCTGATCGACTGGCTGAACCGCGAGGCGGGGCGGGTCCAGGCCGAGACCGGACTTCAGATCACGCTGGAACACATGTGTTCGGGTGAGGCCTTCTTGACGCCCCACGGCCCGTTCGTGACGGCGGTGCAGGACGCGGTCGAGGCCTCCGCCGGGATCCGGCCCGAGGCCTCGACGACGGGCGGAACGTCTGACGCGCGCTTCATCCGCGCGATGTGCCCGGTGCTGGAACTGGGTCTGGTCGGCCAGACCATGCATCAGGTTGACGAGCGGGTCCCGGTCGCCGAGCTCGTGGCCCTGACCGCCGCCTATCGCCGGGTGATCGAGACGGTCCAGGTCGCCTAGTTCGGCAACCCCGTCGGTGGGGCGGCCATCATTTCTGCCCGGGCGATGCGGCGATCCATGTCGGCGACCACCTGTTCCAGCCGAACCTTCTCCGAGGCCATGTCGATCGGCGTGCCGTCCTCGTAGGTGATCTGTGCGCCTCTCGCGATCAGGTCGAGGCGGTGAATCGCCGTGGCGCGCGTGGCCTTGAACCGATCCAGTTCGCGGTCGGCCATGGTCAGGGCCGCTCCAGGAAGCGCAGCGCGCTCAGAACGTGGGCGCGAACACCGACCGGCAGGACCGCCTCGTTGACGTCGAACTGGGGCGAATGGTTCGGGGCGGCCGTGGCCGGATCGACACCGTCGGGTGTGGCCCCGAGGTGATAGAAAACGCCTGGCACCTCGCCCTGGAAATACGAGAAGTCCTCCGCGACCGTCGTTGGGGGCGCGGCCGGATTGACCTTGCCCTCGCCGGCCGCCTCGGTCAGCACCGGGGCCAGCCAGGCCGACAGGGACGGGTCGTTGAACACCAGGGCCGCGTTCTGACGCACCGAGAAATCGGCCGTCGCGCCATAGGCCTCGGCCACATGATCGACGGCGGCCTCGGCCCGGGCGACCAGGGCGTCCCTCTGAGCGATGTCGAAGGTGCGCAGCGTCCCCGCCATCGTCGCTGAATCGGGAATGATGTTGTAGCGCACGCCCGCATCCAGGGTGGCGATCGTGAACACGGTCGGTGTGGTCGTGGGATCGACGGTGCGGGCGGTCAGCGTGTTGATGGTCTGGATCACGTTCGCGGTCGCCGCGATCACGTCCACGCCGCGCCAGGGCCAGGCCCCGTGCGTCTGGCGGCCATGCAAGACGATGTCGACCCGATCCGACGCCGCCATGAAGCCCTGCGGCCGATAGAAGATCGTGCCCGGCACGCCCGGCACGACGTGCAGGCCGAAGATGGCCTCGACCTTCGGATCCTTCAGCGCGCCCGCCGCGATCATCAGCTTGGCGCCGCCCATGGGCTCGCCCGGTGGCACGCCCTCCTCGGCGGGCTGGAACACGAAGACGACGGTGCCGCTGAATCGATCCCGCATGCCGCTGAGCACCTCGGCGGCCCCCAGCAGCATGGCGACGTGGGCGTCGTGACCGCAGGCATGGGCCACGGGCACGGTCTCGCCCTGATAGGTGCCGGTCGCGGTCGAGGCGAAGGCCAGGCCCGTCGCCTCCAGCACCGGCAGGGCGTCCATGTCGGCGCGCAGGGCCACCACATGCTGCGGCCCGGTCCCGGTCCCGCGCAGCACGCCGACGACCCCGGTCCGCCCCACGCCCTCGCGCACCTCGATACCCATGGCGCGAAGGTGTTCGGCGACGAAGGCGGCGGTGCGGGTCTCGGCCAGACCCAGTTCGGGATGCTGGTGCAGGTCCCGCCGCCAGGCGACGACCTCTGCGCTCACCGCCTCGGCCGCCGTCGCGACCTCCCCAGCGCTGACCGGTGCGGATTGCGCAAGGACCGGCGAGGCCGCCAGCGTCAGGGCGGCGGCGATCAGGGCGGGGCGAAACATCGGCGGTCTCCGAAAGGGTCAGTCGATGATGGGGTCAGGCGTCGCAATGACGCAAGCGACTTGCGTCGCACAGGGCGCGGCCCGATGGTGCGGCCATGGCGATCAAGACCGCAAAGACGAAATGGCGCGACGTCGTCCTGGTCTGCAAGAAGTGCCAGAAGAAGCTCGACGGCGGCTTCGGCCCTGACGGCGACAAGACCCTCAAGAAGGCGCTGAAAAAGTATCTGTTGCCGGGCGACGGCAAGGGCCGGAAGGCCGAGCTCGCCGTGATCACGACCGGATGTTTCGATGTCTGTCCGAAAAATGCGGTCATCGCCGTCAATGCCGCCAACCCCAAGGCCCTGCTGATCGTGCCGGCCGGTGCCGACCTGTTCGAGGTCAAGGCGCGGCTGGGTCTGGACGATGGGCGACGCCTCAAGCCGACCCTGACGGTGGTCGGCGAAGACTGACGCGATCAGGCCGCCCGATCCCGTTCCATCGAGGCTTTGATGGCGTCGATCCCGGCATTCATCATGGCGGTTATGCGCTCCCCAGGTCCGTCCGGCAGGAAGTCCACGACCCAGATGAAGCGGCAGCGGTCTTCACCCTCCGGCACGACGGCGTTTGACGCGCTGTGGTGTTCGAACGTGTCGGCCAGGATGCTGTAGACGATCCGACGGTGCTCATCATCGATGGCGATCAGCCGTTCGCGCAGGACAAGGCCGCCGTCGAACGTCACGGTCCGAACATCGCCCTCCACGACCGTGTCCAGGATGAATCCCGGTGCCGTTTTCGTATGCAGGGCACCAAAGTCCCTCAGCGCGTCCCAGACTGTGTCCGCCGAGGCGTGAATGGTTCGCTCGATGTGGATAGTGGCCATCTCGTCACTCACGTTTCCTGTGCACCCCAGCTTGTATCGCCGAGCTTTGTGAGTCTCGCGGCTTTCGGACCGGATCGCCCGTCCGACGTGACCTGGAGCCGGGTCGGCGCTATGCCGAACCGATGTCGCCCAGATCCCCCGCCTTCATGATCCTGTTCATCGTCAGCCTGATCGCGGCGGCGGGGAACATGGGGCTGCAGTCGGTGCTGCCCGCCATCGGGCGACAGTTCCACCTCGCCGACACCCTGGTCGCGGGGGCCTTCGCCATCTCGGCGCTGATGTGGACCTTCACCTCCCCGTTCTGGGCGCGGTTGTCGGACACGCTGGGACGCAAGCGGGTCATCGTCATCGGCATGACCGGGTTCGTGGTGTCGATGATCGGGTTCGGTCTGGCCGCCACGTCCGGCATAGAGGGATGGCTGGGCCCGGTCATCGCCTTCGCCCTGATGGCGACGGCGCGCACGGTCTATGGCGTGTTCGGCTCGGCCGCGCCGATCGCG
The DNA here is from genome assembly GCF_056404975.1 of Brevundimonas sp. P2_A6. NCBI lineage: Bacteria > Pseudomonadati > Pseudomonadota > Alphaproteobacteria > Caulobacterales > Caulobacteraceae > Brevundimonas > Brevundimonas sp. P2_A6. Next base: position 69,031 of record NZ_JBFUCZ010000002.1, read on the forward strand.
TCGCAGGCCTATGTGGCGGATCGGACCAAACCGGCGGAGCGGACCCAGGCCATGTCTTTGCTGGCCTCGGCGCAGGGGCTGGGCACGGTGATCGGGCCGGTTCTGTCGCCCTTCTTCATCCTGCCCCTCGTGGGGCTGGCGGGGCCGATGTATGTCTTCGCCCTGTTCGGCCTGATCGTCCTGGTCATCGTCATGCGGTTCCTGCCATCGGGCGAGGTGATCCGCATCCCGTCGCCCAGCGGCCAGAGAGGCGCGGGCGACGCCGGCAAAGGACTGTGGCGCGATCGGAGGGTGCGCGACTTCCTGCTGTTCGGCCTGCTGGTCACCGGGGCTCAGGCGGTCAACATCTCGGTCCTCGGCTTCCACATCATCGACGAGATGGCGACGACAGGCCTCGATGCGCGCGCGGCCCAGCCGTTCATCGGCCTGGCCATGTTCGCTGGTGCTCTGGCGACCCTGATGGTCCAGTGGGGCCTGATCCCGCTGCTGAAGCTGCGCCCGCCCGAACTGATGCGCTGGGGTGCGGCGCTGGCGCTGGTGGGCAATGTCCTGAGCATCGCCTCGCCGGGCTATTTCGGTGTGGTCGTGGGCTATGCCGTCGTGTCGATGGGGGTCGGGTTCGCCCGGCCGGGATTCACCGCCGGCTCGTCACTGGCGGTGGGCGCCCACGAACAGGGCGCGGTGGCGGGCCTGATGATGTCGCTGGCGGGTCTCAGCTTCCTGGGACCGCCCGTGGTGGGGGTCGCCCTGTACGAATGGAAGGAGTTCGCGCCCTTCGCCGGCAACGCGCTGCTGCTGGCCGGAGCCGTGGCGGTCGCCTGGATGAGCCCGGCCCTGAAGGCCCTTTCGGAACGCCCCGATGACGAGACGCCGGCCCCGGAAATGGCCCCCGCCTCCCAGCCCGGACCCGAAGGCAACAGCTGAGCGCCGGGAACCTCCACCGTTCCTGACCGCTCCTGTGGCTGGACCCACCGGAGCACGACCATGAGCATCCTCGGCAACATTCTCGGCAAGATTTTTCATCGCAAGGATGAGCCCAAGGCCCCGTCGGCACCCGGCCAGCCCGCGCCGACCTCGACACCGGTCCAGCCCCAGGTGACCGCCGCCGCCGCGACCGCGCCGCAGCCCGCGCCGCCTGTGGATGTCGCAGGCATCCTCGATTTCATGAACGAGCAGCGGGACCAGACGCTGAACTGGCGCACCTCCATCGTCGATCTGATGAAGCTGTGCGGCATGGAAAGCTCGCTGGCCGAGCGCAAGCAGCTGGCCGATGAGCTGGGCTATACGGGCGACAAATCCGACAGCGCGACGATGAACATCTGGCTGCACAAACAGGTTATGCAGAAGATCGTCGACAACGGCGGGCAGATTCCCGGCGATCTGACGCCCTGATCACTGAGCGGAACCTTAACGAAGTTAATCCGGTTGCCTCTCATTGCCTTTTGAAGGGAACCACTATGGAACGCTCAACTCATGACCCATGACGAACGCATCGAGGCCAACGACCATTTGCTCAAAGCAGTGGTTGCCTTGTTGACGATCAAGGATCCAACGTTCGTGAACCAACTCGATAACATTTTCAGGATGGCAGAGGCCCAGGGCGACGAAATCGCGCGAATGAATGCCCAGTCCTGGTCTCACATACGTGACGAACTGGAAGTCGTTCGAAACTTCGTCCATGGCGACGAGGATCCGCAGGCTCTGATCCATGGATCGGTCGCCCTCGACGGCAAAATGGCGTTGGGCAGCGCCTGAGCGTTCACGATCGCGCTGGCTCGCGCTATGGGTCTTCAATGACCGACGTCGACCTTGATTCCGGCGATCCGCCCTGGGCGGAGGACGATGCCGCGCCCGAGCGCGACGAGAACACTGACGACATGTTCGGCGCGCCTGCTCCTGCGCCGGTGGCCGAGCTCTCCGCGCCGGCACCGCCAGGCGACGCCGCGCCATCGAACGGCGGCGAGGCCTATACCGTCCTCGCCCGCAAACACCGGCCCCGGACCTTCGAGGACCTGATCGGGCAGGAGGCGATGGTCCGGACCCTGACCAACGCCTTCGCCACCGGCCGAATCGCCCACGCCTTCATGCTCACGGGCGTCCGGGGCGTCGGCAAGACCACCACGGCCCGTCTGCTGGCCCGTGCCCTGAACAACGAGACCGACGTCATCGACCGGCCCTCGCTGGAGTTGACCGCCTTCGGCCGCCACGACGCGGCGATCATGGCCGGCCAGCACATGGACGTCATGGAGATGGACGCGGCCTCGCACACGGGCGTCAACGACATCCGCGATATCCTGGAGAGCGTCCGCTATGCGCCGGTCGAGGCCCGCTACAAGGTCTATGTGCTCGACGAAGTGCACATGCTGTCCAACCAGGCCTTCAACGCCCTGCTGAAGACGCTGGAGGAGCCTCCACCCCACGCCAAGTTCATCTTCGCCACCACCGAGATCCGCAAGGTGCCGGTGACGATCCTGTCCCGATGCCAGCGATTCGACCTGCGCCGCGTCGAGCCGGAAATCCTGGTCGAACACCTCGGGCGGATCGCCACCAAGGAAGGCATGAAGGTCGAGGACGACGCCCTGGCTCTGATCGCCCGCGCCGCAGAGGGGTCGGTCCGTGATGGGCTGTCGCTGCTGGATCAGGCCCTGGTCCAGGGCGAACGCGGCGAGCCGGTCGCCACCGACACGGTCCGCGACATGCTGGGCCTGGCCGACCGCAGCCAGACCATCGCCCTGTTCGAACAGATCATGGCCGGCCGCACGCCCGAGGCGCTGGAGACGTTTCGCACCCTGTACGGCTTCGGGGCCGACCCGGTTCAGGTGACCAACGACCTCTTGGAACACTGCCATGCGGCCTCGGTCGCCAAGATGCTGGGCCCCAACGCCACCCGCCTGCCCAACGATCAGGCCCAGCGGCTGGCCGCCATGGGGTCGCAGGTCTCGGCCGGCACCCTGTCGCGGACCTGGTCCATGCTGCTGAAGGCGCTGGACGAGGTGCGGCGAGCCCCCAGTCCCGCGGACGCGGTCGAGATGGCCATCGTGCGCCTGGCCTATGCCGCTGACCTGCCGGGGCCGGAGGAGGCGCTGAAGCGGCTGCAGTCTGGCGAACCGATGGGCGGCGGCACAAGCGCGGGCGGCCCACGCGGCGGCGGGGGCGGCGGGGCCTCGGCCCAGCTGGCCCCGCGCCCCCTGGCCCAGCCCAGCCTGCCCGATCCACAGACCTTCGAGGCCGTCGTGGCCCTGATCGGCGAGAAGCGCGAGATCGCGCTGCAGATGGACGTGCAGCGCTACGTCCGTCCCGTATCGTTCAAGCCGGGAGCCTTGACGTTCGAACCCGTCGACGGCGCGCCCGCCAACCTGGCCACCCGCCTGTCGTCGCGGCTGAAAGAATGGACCGGCCGACAGTGGTTTGTCGTCGCCAACGGCCAGGGCGGCGGCGAGACCCTGATCGAACAGGAAAAGAAGGCCACCGTCGCCCTGCGCGCCGAGGTCGAGGCCGACCCCTTCGTCCAGGCGGTGATGGCCGCCTTCCCCGGCACCGTCGTCGGCGAGATCAAGACCCTGGCCCCGGCCGTCGAGATGCCGTCCATCCCGGACGAGGTCGAGGACGATCAGGACTAAAACTTGCGCGTGAAAGGCCCTATCTAGAGCCCATGAAAGATCTCAACGAACTGATGCAGCAGGCCCAGGCGATGCAGCAGAAACTGCAGGACGCCCAGGCGAAGATGGCTGAAACGACCGCCGAGGGCACTTCGGGCGGCGGCATGGTGGCCTTGGCTCTGAAGGGGGCGGGCGAGGTCACCTCGGTAAAGATCGACGACAGCCTGATGGTGCCGGGCGAGACCGAGATCCTGGCCGACCTGATCGTCGCCGCCCATGCCGACGCCAAGCGCAAGCTGGACGCGGTCAATGCCGAACTGATGCGCGAGGCGGCCGGGCCGATGGCGGGCATGAACATTCCCGGCATGCCCAAGCTGTTCTGACGACTTGGCCGCCTCCGCCGGACCCGAGATCGAGCGGCTGATCGCGCTCCTGGCCAAGCTGCCGGGGCTCGGACCCCGCTCGGCCCGACGCGCGGCCTTGGCTCTGCTGAAACGACGCGAGCAGCTGCTGGAGCCGCTGGCGGCCTCGCTGGCGGAGACGGCGGCCAAGGTCGTGTCCTGCTCGATCTGCGGCACGCCCGACACCCGCGACCCCTGTTCCATCTGCTCCGACCCGAACCGCGACAACGGCCTGATCTGCGTGGTCGAGGAGGCCGGGTCGCTGTGGGCCATGGAGCGGTCCGGCGCGTTCCGCGGCAAATACCATGTGCTGGGCGGGCTGCTGTCAGCCCTGGACGGCGTCGGTCCCGATGCACTCCGGGTCGCCGAGCTGGTCGGGCGTGTGAAGGGGGGCGAGGTGCGCGAGGTCGTGCTGGCCCTGCCGGCCACCGTCGACGGCCAGACGACCGCCCACTATCTGGCCGAGCGGGTGGCTGGAAACGACGTGGAGGTGACCTCACTGGCGCGCGGCGTCCCGGTCGGCGGCGACCTGGACTGGCTGGACGACGGCACCATCGTTCAGGCGCTGCGCGCGCGCCGGCCGGCCTAGCCGCTGTTCCTCAGGCCAGCCGCCACGCCGTTGATGGTCAGCAGGATACCTTCACGGACCCGGGGATCGTCGTCGCCGGCCCGTCGGCGGCGGATCAGCTCGATCTGGACGTGATTCAGCGGCTCGACATAGGGCATCCGCAGGCGGATCAGCCGGTCCAGCTCGGGCTGACCACCCAGCAGGTCCGTCTGGCCGGTGATGGTCAGGACCGCGTCACGCGTCCGGTCCCATTCGGCCCGCAGGGATCCGAAGATTGAGGCGGCCAGCGTCTGATCCGGCACCAGACCGGCATAGCGCCGCGCGATGGTCATGTCGGACTTGGCCATGATCATCTCCATGTTCTGGAGCAGGGTCCGGAAGAAGGGCCAGTCGGTCGCCATCGCGCGCAGCTCCTCCATGTCCCGGCCGCGCACGGCCGAGCCGAAGCCGAACCAGCCGGGCAGCATGACGCGGCTCTGTGACCAGCTGAGCACCCAGGGGATGGCACGCAGATCGTCGATGGCGGTCGAGGCGGTGCGGGATGTCGGGCGCGAGCCGATCTTCAGCTCGGCGATCTCGTTGATCGGGGTGGCGGCCCGGAAGTAATCGACGAAGCCCGGCGTCTCGTAGACCAGGGCCCGATAGGCGGCCATTGAGGCGACCGACAGGGCCGAGGCCGTCTCGCCGTGTTTCGCCGTCATCGCCTCATCCGGCGGCGGGGCCAGGGAGGCGATCAGCGTTCCGGCGGTCAGGGCGTCCAGATTGCGGCGCGCCACGTCCGGCTCGCCGTATTTGTTGGCGATGACCTCGCCCTGTTCGGTGATGCGGATGCGGCCCGCGACCGTGCCCGTGGGCTGGGAGATCACACCGGCGAAGCTGGATCCCCCGCCGCGCCCGACCGCACCGCCGCGTCCGTGAAACAGCTGGAGCCGGACGCCGACGTCCTGGGTCACGCTGAGCAAGGCGCGCGAGGCCTCGTGCAGTTCCCAGGTCGAGGTCAGGTAGGAGCCGTCCTTGTTCGAGTCCGAATAGCCGATCATCACCTCCTGCACGCCCCGCGCCCTGGCGACGGCCAACGCCGAGGGCTCCTGCAGCAGGCGGGTCAGGGTGGGCTTTGCGGCGCGCAGGTCGTCGATCGTCTCGAACAGGGGTGCGGCCTGGATCGGGCAGGAGGCCGGGTCGTCGGGGCGATAGAGGCCGACCTCCTTCAACAGCAGGTAGACCTCCAGCAGGTCCGACGCAGCATCGGTCTTGGACACGATATGGGTGCGGATCGCCTGGGGTCCGAAGGTCCGAAGGGCCTCGGCCGCCGCCTGCAGAATGGCGCGTTCCTTGAGCACCTCTGGGTCGTAATCGGCATAGGGGCTGAACAGCAGGCGCGGCGCGGCCAGTTCGGCCGACAGCAGGGCGATGCGCGCATCCTCGTCCAGCGCGGCATAGTCGGGACAGACCCCGGCGACCCGCAGAAGATGGGAAACGACACGCGCGTGGACGTCCGAATTCTGGCGCAGATCGAGCGTCGCCATGTGGAAGCCGAAGACGTCGACCGTGGCGATCAGGCGCGACAGGCCGTCGTCGGCGAAGACCGCGCCGTGGCTGGCCACCAGACTGTCGTGCAGCACCGCCAGATCGGCGCGGAAGGCGTCCGGCCCGTCATAGGGCGGGGCGGCGAAGGGGGCAGGCCGGGGCGCGGTCTCACCGGTCAGCAGCGGGTGGGTCGCCGACAGCCGGGCGTAGATCTGGCTGAGCGCGCGGCGATAGGGTTCGTCGGCGCGATGAGGCGAGGCGTCGCCCGACCCGTCGGCCAGGGCCTGCAGCGCCGGGCTGATGGCGACCAGCGAGCCCGACAGGCTGAGCTCGGCCCCCAGGGTGTTCACCGCCTCCAGATAGTGGCGCAGCACGGCCTTGGCCGGTGTGGCGAAGGCGGCCCTCAGCGCAGCGGCGTCGACGTTGGGATTGCCGTCCCGGTCGCCCCCGACCCAGGCCCCGATGCGGATGAAGGGCTTCAGGTCCGGCGCGCTCAGCCGCCTGCGCCAGTCGATCAGCTGTTCCGGCGCGACCTTCAGGAAAACCCGTTCCAGGAAGGATACGACCGTGTCGATCTCGTCCTGAACCACCAGCCCCGTGGTCCGCACCAGCCGCGTCGCCCAAAGGATCACCGTCTGTCGCCGCAGTCCCGCGATCAGGACATCGGGCGCGCAGGACAGGTCGTCCCGGTCGCAGGCGTCCAGCAGGTCCGACACGGTGGCGATCCGGTCGATGACGCTCTTGCGGCGCACCTCCGAGGGATGGGCCGTCAGGACGGGGGAGATCAGAGCCTCCGACAGCAGGGTCCGCGCATCCTCGACCGACCGCCCGGCCTGGGCCAGCCGGGCCAAGGCCCCCTCGGGCGTATCGGGCCGCGCCCCCTCGGCGGTCTGGCTGCGCGCGCGGCGCTTGCCGGCCCGGTCCTCGGCGACATTGGCCAGCAGGGAGAAGACCGCGAAGCCGTGGGCCAGGCCCACCGCGTCGTCCAGAGACAGGTCCGACAGCAGCCGCTCCAGCTCCGCCGACCCGCGCGCGCCCGCGTGCCGATGATAGCCGACCGAGGCCACCCGCACCGCCTCGATCCGGTCGTAGAGCGCCTGTCCGCCCTCGTCGCGGATCACCTCGCCCAGCAGCCCGCCCAGCAGGCGCACCTCCTCGCGCAGGCGATCATCGGTTTCAGGCAAGATGGCGGTGTCGGCGGGCATGGCGGTCTCGTGCAGCGGGGAGGCTGCTGCCATCCGACGCCGCATCGCTGTGTTTCGTCAATGCACGTTCCGTGACCAGGTCAGGGCGCGTCGGCCTCAATATCAAAGCTGAAGCCTGGCTTGACTGTGCCTAGCCGTTGGGCGGTCCCCAGCAGTGTTGGATAGAACTGCACGAAGGTCGTATCCACCGCTCCATTGGCCTGATGGCAGGAATAGCAGTTGGCTTCCTTTGCGATCAGGTCGCCGGGCGTTCCGTCGACCAGAAAGAAAAAGCCCCAGCCGCCCTCGAACCGCGCCTCGTCACGCACATGGGCCTCCAGTCCGATGACACCGGCCTGAAACTGTCCCGAGCGGTTGATGGAGCCGCCCGTACGGCCTGCGCGATTTTCCAGGATCAGCACCGTTTTGTCCGGCCAGTGACCCGTCCGCTGGAACGCCTGATAGGCGACCGGAGGGGCAAAGACGTTGCCGAAAACATGCTCGGTCGGCGTTGACCCGAACTGCACATAGTTCATGTCCAGCCCGGCGCTCAAAAAGACCCACTCGCGATAGTTCGCGGGCGGGATCAGGCGACCGTCAGCGGTGTAGTGGGGCGTGTCGTCCTGCGCATTCGACCGGGCGCGCAGCGGGCCCAGAAGCAGGAACGCGGCGGCCAGTACGGCGACCAGCGCCACGCCCGCCAACGCCAGGATCATCTTCAGTTTCATCATCGCCCCGCTAGTTTCGGAGCCGATACGGTGGGGAGCGCAGCCGGGTTACGGCGACCCGCCTTGTCTTTGCCCGCATTTTCCCGCATAAGCCCGCGCTTCCGGCGCAAGTGAACCTCGCGTCTCCACCGGCACGACCCAGGTTTCGACCTGACGAGGCTGGCGAGAACCCCCTGCCGACGTGATCGTCGCCAGGGGCCGTTGTCGTATGGAGCCGCGTCACCCGCCCAAACGAGGTGCGTATGTTCGAGGCTCTGAACGAGCGGCTGACAGGGGTTTTCGACCGGATCACCGGGCGAGGCGCGCTGTCCGAAAAGGACGTCTCCGAGGCGATGCGCGAAGTGCGCGTGGCCCTGCTGGAGGCCGACGTCGCCCTGCCGGTCGTCAAGGACTTCATCGCCTTCGCCACCGAAAAGGCCACGGGCGAAGAGGTCATCCGTTCGGTCCGGCCCGCCGATCAGGTCATCAAGATCGTCTATGACGGTCTGGTCGAGATGCTGGGCGGCGAGGAGCCGACGCCGCTCAACCTGAACGCCACCCCGCCCGCCGTGCTGCTGATGGCCGGCCTGCAAGGGTCGGGCAAGACCACCACTTCCGCCAAGCTGGCGCTGCGACTGACCAAGTTCGATCGCAAGAAGGTCATTATGGCCTCGCTCGATACGCGTCGTCCGGCCGCGATGGAGCAGCTGGCCCAGCTGGGCAAGCAGATCGACGTGGCGGTCCTGCCGATCGTCGCGGCCGAGAGCGCGGTCCAGATCACGCGGCGCGCGCTGACGTCTGCCAAGCTGCAGGGCTTCGACGTCCTGATCCTCGATACCGCCGGGCGGATCACCCTGGACGAAGGGCTGATGAACGAGGTGGCCGAGGTCGCTTCGATCGCCAATCCGGTCGAGACCCTGCTGGTCGCCGACAGCCTGACCGGCCAGGACGCGGTGCGCACGGCCAAGGCCTTCCACGAGCGCCTGCCCCTGACTGGCCTGATCCTGACCCGCGCCGACGGCGACGGGCGCGGCGGGGCCATGCTGTCGATGCGGGCGGTCACCGGCCTGCCGATCAAATACATGGGGTCGGGCGAGAAGGTCGACGCGCTGGAGGTGTTCGACGCCCGCCGCGTCGCCGGGCGCATCCTGGGTCAGGGCGACATCGTCGCCCTGGTCGAGAAGGCCGCGACCGAGCTGGACCAGTCCAAGGCCGAGGCCATGGCCAAGAAGCTGGCCAAGGGACAGTTCGACCTAAACGACCTGGCGGCCCAGCTGCAGCAGATGAAGAAGATGGGCGGTCTTCAGGGCATCATGGGCATGCTGCCCGGCGTGGCCAAGATGAAGGCCCAGATGGCCGAGCAGAAGATCGACGACCGAATGATCCTGCGCCAGGAAGCGATCATCAGCTCCATGACCAAGGCCGAGCGCAAGAAGCCCGACCTGCTGAACGCGTCCCGCAAGAAGCGCGTCGCGGCCGGCGCGGGCGTCGAGGTCCAGGACATCAACCGCCTTTTGAAACAGCACCGCCAGATGGCCGACATGGTCAAGTCGCTGTCCAAGGGCGGACGCGGCAATCTGCAGAAGATGGCGGCCATGATGGGCGGCATGCCCGGAATGCCCGGCGGCGGTGGCGGCATGGGCGGTCCGGGCGGGATCGGCGGCCCCGACATCTCGCGTCTCAAATCCCTCGGCGGGGGGCGGATGCCCGAACCGACCGAGGACGAAATCAAGGCCCTTCAGGACCGGCTATCGGGACTGGGCGGCGGATCACTGCCGGGGGGCCTTCCGGGCCTGCCCGGCCTTCCCAAGAAACCCAACTGATCTCCCTGAAAGAAGACTGACATGCTGAAGATTCGTCTGGCCCGTGGCGGCACCAAGAAGCGCCCCTACTACTACATCGTCGTGGCTGACTCGCACTCGCCGCGCGACGGCAAGTTCCTGGAGCGCGTCGGCACCTACAACCCGATGCTGCCCAAGGACGGCGAAAAGCCCCGCGTGACCCTGAAGCAGGAACGCATCTCGGAATGGCTCGGCAAGGGTGCCCAGCCGACCGACCGCGTCGCCCGCTTCCTGAGCCAGGACGAAGCCCTGGCCGGCAAGGTGAAGTGGACGCAGGGCAACAACCCCAACAAGGGCCAGCCGGGCAAGAAGGCCCAGGAACGCTCGGCCGAACGCGCCCAGCGCGAAGCCGACCGCGCCGAGGCCGAAGCCGCCGCCAAGATCGAAGCCGCCGAAGCCGCCGAGCGCGCCAAGGAAGAGGCCGCCGCCGCCGCCGAAGCCGCCAAGAACGCGCCGCCTGCTGAAGAAGCGCCTGCCGAGGAAGCCGCTGCTGAAGAGGCCCCCGCCGCCGACAGCGAAGGCTCCGCCGAGGTCAGCGTCGAAGAGGCTCCGGCCGAAGGCGCCGCCGAGGAAGACAAGACCGAGGCCTGATCCGCTTCGCCTGAATGGGCTATGGGAAGGGCGGCATCCGAGGGTGCCGCCCTTCTGCTATTGGAGACCCCATGACCCAGCCCAAACTCATCCTCGTCGGACATGTCGCGGGCGGCTTCGGCGTGAAGGGCGAGGTCAAGATCACGGCCTATACGGCCGATCCGCTGGCGTTGACGGCCTATGGCCCGCTGCTGCGCGCCGACGGATCGCACGCCCTGACCGTGTTGTCGGCCCGCCCGACCAAGGACGGCATCGTCGGTCGGGTGAAGGAGGTCGCCACCAAGGAGGAGGCCGACGCCCTGCGGAACCTCAAGCTCCATGTCCCGCGCGACCGGTTCCCGGAAGCCGACGAGGACGAATTCTATCTCGCCGACCTGATCGGGTTGGAGGCGCGCGATCCCGAGGGGGTCGTGCTGGGCACCGTCAAGGCGGTCCAGAACTTCGGCGCCGACGACATGCTGGAGATCGCGCCGGCGACCGGCGGCCCCACCTGGTTCCTGCCCTTCACCAAGACCGCGACTCCGGAACTGCACCTGTCGGACGGCTGGCTGCTGGCCATCCGCCCGGAGGAGGTCGGCGAGCGCGAGCCGGACTGAGCGTCAGTCAGTCAGTCGTATCGTCGATCGGAGCGTCGGGTCCGTTCTTCTTGATCGACTCGATCGCGTTCTTGGCCGAGGCCTTGGACGCATAGCCCTCGGTCGAGAACATGACTTCCGAGTTGTACTTGAAGCGGACCCGGAACTCTCCGGCCTTGTCCTTGTAGATTTCGAACGTGTGGGCCACAGCGCGCCTCCTGATTGTTTCCGGGAGGGATATGGCCAAGCTGTGTCGGCGGGCGTCAACCGCGAACTGTCGATCGCCGGACACTTGCGCGTGAGGCCGCGCCTCCCGACATGCAGGCCATCAGCAACCGACACGGTGTCCCATGGCCGATCTGTCCGCCTTTCCGATCACCCGCCAGTTTCCGGCCCAGCACCCCGACCGCCTTCAGCTGTATTCCCTGCCGACGCCCAACGGCGTGAAGGCCTCGATCATGCTTGAGGAAATCGGCATCCCCTATGAGGTCCATCTGGTGGACATCATGAAGAACGAGACCTGGACGCCCGACTATCTGTCGCTGAACCCCAACGGCAAGATCCCGGCGATCCTGGACCCCGACGGTCCGGGCGGACAGCCACTGGCCCTGTGGGAATCCGGGGCCATCCTGGTCTATCTGGCCGACAAGACGGGCAAGCTGATCCCGACCGATCCGGCGGCGCGATACGAGACCCTGGCCTGGGTGTTCTGGCAGATGGCGGCGGTCGGGCCGATGTTCGGCCAGCTGGGCTTCTTCCACAAGTTCGCGGGCAGGGACTACGAGGACAAGCGGCCGCGCGACCGTTACGTCGCCGAGTCGAAACGCCTTCTGGGCGTGCTTGAGGATCGGCTGAAGCATCGCGCCTTCATCATGGGCGACGATTTCACGATCGCCGACGTCAGCCTGATCGGCTGGGTGCGGAACCTGATCACCTTCTACGAAGCGGGCGACCTGGTGGATTATGGATCGCTGAGCGCCGTGCCCGCCTGGGTCGAGCGCTGCCTGGCGCGGCCGGCGGTGGCGCGGGGGCTGACCATCCCTGCGCGGCCCTGACGCGGGATCGTCCCAGCGGGTTGGGGGTTTGGTCGGGGCAACACACAGGAAGCCCCGATGAAACTGATCCTCAAAGAGCTGTCGAAGAAGATGCGGAGCATCGACTTCACCATGCTGACGACCCGCACCGAGGGCGGCGTGCTGGCGTCGCGGCCGATGAGCAACAACGGCGAGGTCGACTACGACGGCGACAGCTGGTTCTTCACCTCGGATGACACCCGCATGGTTGCCGACATCGCCGCCGACCCGGTCGTCGGCCTGACCCTGTCGGGCGACAAGGGCCTGCTGGGCAAGCCCGGCATCTTCATCGCCATCGAGGCCCGCGCCGAGCTGATCCGCGACAAGGCCCAGTTCGCCGCCCACTGGACCAAGGGGCTGGACCGCTGGTTCCCGCAGGGCGTGGACACGCCCGGCCTGATCCTGATCAAGTGCCACGCCTCGCGCATCTCCTACTGGGACGGCGAGGACGAGGGCGACCTGACGCTCTAGGCCTCCTCGTCTCCCGCCAGGCCCATCATGTGGAAGCCCGCGTCGACGTGGATGACCTCGCCGGTGGTCGAGAACCCAAGGTCCGAACACAGCCACAGGGCCGCCCCGGCGACGCCCTCCATCGAGGTGTCCTCCTTCATCGCCGACATGGCGCGGCCCTGGGCGATCATGCCCCGGCCACCGGAGATGCCGGCCAGCGACAGGGTACGCATGGCCCCGGCCGAGATGGCGTTGACCCGGATGCCGCGCGGGCCCAGGTCGCGGGCGATGTAGCGGGTCGCCGCCTCCAGCGCCGCCTTGGCCACGCCCATGGTGTTGTAGTTGGGGATGGCGCGCTCCGATCCCAGATAGGTCATGGTGATCATCGACCCGCCGTTCGGCATGATCTTGGACGCACGCCGGGCCACATCGACGAAACTGAAGCACGAGATGTTCATGGCCAGCAAGAAGCTGTCGCGGCTGGTGTTGTCGATGAATGACCCCTTCAGCTCGTCCTTGTTGGCGAAGGCGACGGAGTGGACCACGAAGTCGATGGTGCCGAACTGGGCTTCCAGTTGTTCGAACGCGGCGTCCATCGAGGCGTCGTCGGTGACGTCGGCCTGGATCAGCAGCTTGGCGCCGACGCTCTCGGCCAGCGGACGGACCCGGCGCTCCAGCCCCTCGCCCATATAGGTGAAGGCCAGCTCGGCCCCCTGGGCCGCCAGCTGCGAGGCGATGCCCCAGGCGATCGAGTTGGCGTTCGCCACCCCCATGATCAGGCCCTTCTTGCCCTTCATGAGTTCGCCGGTCGGCATGTTCCAGCTGCTCTCGCTCGCCATGTCTCGTCTCCCTAGGATTCGAGCCTTTCTGGACGGAGCCGCACCGGGAGACAAGGTTGGGCGTGACGGCCCGTCGCTGGACAGGGTGGCGGCGGCGTGGGACGAAACCGAACGCTTTCTGCAGGACCGCCGTCATGACCCGTCTTCGCCCGCTGCCGCTCGCCCTTGTCTTCGCCATCGGCGCGGGCGGTCTGGCGCTGGCCCAGACGATGCCGGTCGCGCCCCTGCTGGACGCCGCCGCGATCAAGCGGGACGATCAGGCTCTGTCGAGCGACGCCTTCTTTGGACGCGGGCCGGGCGAAGCGGGTGAGACCGCGACGCTGGACTATCTGGTCGGACAGTTCCGCGCGGCGGGTCTACAGCCGGGCGGAAACAACGGGACCTGGCTGCAGGACGTGAACCTGACCCGCTACGACCGCAATGGAGCGGAGGTATCGATCCGGGTGAACGGTCAGGCCCTGCCGCTGACCCTCGCCGACGACATCAGCGTGACGTCGATGCATGTGGGCCAGAACGCCATCGCCGATGCGCCGCTGGTCTTCGTCGGTTTCGGCGTGGACGAGCCGGGCCTGGGCTATGACCAGTTCGCCGGCGTCGACCTGACCGGCAAGGTCGCGGTCTTCCTGATGAACGACCCGGACTATGCGTCCGACACGGGGCCGTTCAACGGACGCAACCGCAGCCCTCAGGGTGGGCTGGGGGCCAAGAAGCGCGCCGCTTTTGCCCGTGGCGCGGTGGCGGTGCTGCAGATCCATCAGTTCGAGACCGCCAGCTGGCCCTTCCAGCAGATCCGCAACTCCGACCCCGATCCGAAGTTCGTGCGCGGCCCGGCCCCGGAGCGTGGCACCGATCTGTCGGGGACGATCCGGTTCGAGGTGGCGACCGATCTGTTCGCCCGCGCCGGTCTGGATCTGCCCGCCCTGGCGCTGGCGGCACGGACGCCCGCCTTCCGTGCGGTCGAGGTGCCGGGGGCGACGATGAGCGCCAGCTTCACCATCGCCACCTCGCCCATGCTGACCCACAACGTCGTGGCCATGCAGCCGGGGACGACCCGGGCGGACGAGACGGTCATCTATGGCGCCCACTGGGACGCCTACGGCATCGGCCCGGCCTATGCGGACGGAGATACGATCCGGAACGGGGCCATCGACAACGGCATCGGCACGGCGACCCTGCTGGAGGTGGCCCGGAAATACGCGGCGGCCCCGGCCCCGGAGCGCACCGTGCTGTTCATCGCCTATACGTCCGAGGAGGACGGCCTGCTGGGCGCCTATGAGTATGCTTTGCGGCCTCTGCGGCCGCTGGAGACGACGGCTGCGGTGCTGAACCTCGATCCGCACCTGGCCCTGCCCATGACCCGCTCGCTGGAGCTGATCGGCGCGGGCCGGACGGATCTTGAGGCCGATCTGGCGCGGGTCGCGGCGACGCAAGGCCTGAGCATCGAGGCCGAACACGATCCGGCGGCGGGCTGGTACGGGCGGTCGGACCATTTCGCCTATGCCGAACAGGGCGTGCCGGTGATCTATTTCCGCGCCGGAGCCGATCTGGTCGAGGGCGGGACCGAGGCCGGCCTGGCGCGAATCGCGACCTATAACAGCCACGACTACCACCAGCGGTCCGACGAGTTCGACCCGTCCTGGGACATGGTCGCCGCCGCCCAGGAGGGCACCGTCGCCTATCTGCTGGGCCGCGAGATCGCCGACAGCGGGCGCTGGCCGACGTGGAACGACGGCGTGGCCTACAAGACGCTGAGAGACACCAGCGCAGACCGACGCCGCTGATTGCTGGAGCGCGATCTTAGCCGAAAACCGCTCACACTTCTCGGGATCGCGCTCTAGACCTTCGAGAAGATCACCGTCCCGTTGGTGCCCCCGAAGCCGAAGCTGTTGGACATGACGGTGGTCAGTTCGACGTCCCGGCGCTCGCGCAGGATCGGCATCCCCTCGAACGCGGGGTCGAGGGTTTCGATGTGGGCGCTTTCGGCGGCGAAGCCGCCGTTGAGCATCAACAGCGAGTAGATCGCCTCCTGCGCGCCGGCCGCGCCCAGAGAGTGGCCGGTCAGGGACTTGGTCGAGGAAATCAGCGGCATGTCGTTGCCGAACACGTTTCTGACCGCGCCCATTTCCTTGGCATCGCCGACCGGGGTCGAGGTGCCGTGCGGGTTCAGATAGTCGATCCGGCGATTGCCGGCCTGGTCCATGGCGATCTTCATGCAGCGTTCGGCGCCCTCGCCCGAGGGGGCGACCATGTCATGGCCGTCGGAGTTGGCCCCGTAGCCGACGATCTCGCCATAGATCTTCGCGCCGCGCGCCACGGCCCGCTCGTAGGCCTCGACCACCACGATGCCCGCGCCACCGGCGATGACGAAGCCGTCGCGGGCGATGTCATACGCGCGGCTGGCCACCGACGGCGTGGCGTTGAAGTCCGAAGACATGGCCCCCATCGCGTCGAACATGTTGGACATGGACCAGTCGATATCCTCGCAGCCGCCGGCGAAGACCACGTCCTGTTTGCCAAGCTGGATCTGTTCGGCGGCCGCACCGATGCAGTGGGCCGAGGTCGCGCAGGCGGAACTGATCGAATAGTTGACGCCGCGCATCTGGAACCAGGTCGACAGCACGGCCGAAGGGCCACTGGCCATGGCCTTGGGCACCGCGAAGGGGCCGATCCGCTTGGGCGCGCCCTTTTCGATCGTTGTCTGGGCCGCCTGGAGGATGACCTGGGTCGAGGGGCCGCCCTCGCCCACGATGACGCCGATACGGTCGTCGCGGATGTCCTCGGCCGTCATGCCGGAATCCTTCAGCGCCTCCTCGAAGGCGATGTGGCCCCAGGCGGTGCCGTTGGCCAGGAAGCGCGCCGCGCGGCGGTCCACCAGCGGGGCCCAGTCCTCGGCCGTGACGCCCAACGAGGGCGGCGCCCAGACCTGGGAGCGGAAGCCATGCTTGATGTGATCCGGAGCCGCGACCACGCCCGACTTCGCGGACCGCAGCGAGGCGGTGACCTCATCGACGCCTGTGCCGATGGAGGAGACAATACCCAGACCCGTGACGACGACACGCCGCATGCAGTTTCCTTCTCTTCAGTCGTTTTGTCCGCGTTGACCGCGGTATTTGTGTGGTTTCAGGCTTCGACGGGCTTTTCACCCGCCTGGAACAGACCGACCCGCATGTCGGTCGCCGTATAGATAGGCACGCCGTCGGCTTCCATCACCCCATCGGCGATTCCCATGACCAGTCGACGGTTGATGACCCGCTTCAGGGTGATCTTGTAGGTCACCTTCTTGATGTCCGGCGTGACCTGGCCGGTGAACTTGACCTCGCCCACGCCCAGGGCGCGACCCCGACCCGGACCGCCGATCCAGCCCAGATAGAAGCCGACCAGCTGCCACATGGCGTCCAGGCCCAGGCAGCCGGGCATGACCGGGTCGTTGATGAAGTGGCAGGCGAAGAACCAGAGGTCCGGATGGATATCCAGCTCGGCCTCCACATAGCCCTTGCCGTGCGCGCCGCCGTCGCCGTTGATCTGGGTGATCCGGTCGAACATCAGCATGGGCGGCGCCGGCAGCTGGGCATTGCCCGGTCCGAACAGCTCCCCCCGGCCAGAGGCCAGAAGGGCCGCGTGATCGAAGGACGAGGGGTATTGCGAGGTGGTCAAGGCTGTGAAGCTCCAGCATTCCAGTCGGGCTAACGCGCGTTCGCGCTGCTTGAGCCCGCGTGTTGCGCCGGGGTTACACGAGGGGAGCGGGTGGCTCAACCACGCACAATGAACCCACACGTCCTCGTTCGTCCGCTGCGAACGGGATGGGAAGGGCGGGCGGGGCGGACAGGAAGGAAGGGTTTCTTCACAGCGAGCACGAAGGAAGCGAAGACACGAAGGACACGACGGGACCGCGTGTGCGGTTGCGGTCGGAGAACGCCTTCGGGATGGATTGCGGCGAAGCCGCCTTTACGCTGCGCGGCGTCACAACGGGGGCGGTTGTTTGAGGGCCGCGCAGTCCCGTCTTGCCCGCCGTGCCTGCCGTGCCTTCGCTGTGCTCGCTGTGATGAAATCCCTTGCTCGGCCGGCGCGATCGTCAGGTCGATGTCTCAATCGCCTTGCCCGCCCCAGCCGGTCTCCGCTGTGCTCCGACCATATGGGAGCCGATCGTATACGATCGGCCCCATGCCCCGGTCGGGGAGGGAGAAGATCGGTGTCTAATCCTCGCCCACCCCGCGGCGTGCATCGCACTGGGCCGTCGGCTGGGTGCCGAAGACCGACCCTTGGGGCAGCCAGCCCTTCAGCTTGTGCGCCCGCACGCGGCACCAGCCGTCCTTGCATTCGTCCAGGGATACGACCGACCGGGGGCTGAACCGGGCGCGGACGGGGGACTGGGCATTGCGGCCGGCATGGACGGCGACCTCGACATCCGTCCCGTTGAAGGCTCCGCGTCGGCCGGAGGCGACGCTGCGGTGTATCCAGGCCACGCCATGTTCGGGATCGCAGATCATGCGCCACTCGCGGGTCTCGGCGATGACCTGGACCGGCAGGCCGGCAGCGCGGTATTCCCACAGAATGCGATAATCCAGCCCCGGCCCCTGGCGGGCGCGGACGTGGGACGACTTCAGCGAGACCCAGCGCGGGACCTCGAGCCCCGTCGGCGTGGGGCGTCCGTCCGGCATCGTCGCGCCCGCCCCGGCCACCACGGCGCAGGCCAGGACGGCCGCCAGGGCGGCAATCCGGCGCGAGAGGCTTTGGACGCGGCCAGAAGACTTGCTAGACACCGGTATAGACCCGTCGCAGGCGGGCAGACCGGCGCGGTCGCCCATTGAAAAACCCAAGGCTCCTATGTCCAACGCCCGCCTTAAGGTCGTCTTAACCAGAAGATTGCCGGACGCGGTCGAGACGCGGATGCGCGAGCTGTTCGACGCCGAGCTGAACCTGAAGGATATTCCGTTCGACCGCGCGGCGCTCGAAGCCGCCGTCCAGCGCGCCGACGTCCTGGTTCCGACCATCACAGACGAGATCGACGCCGACCTGATCGCGGGCGCGGGCGACCAGTTGAAGATGATCGCCAACTTCGGCGCGGGCGTGGACCATATCGACATCGATGCGGCGGTCGCGCGCCAGATCATCGTCACCAATACGCCCGGCGTCCTGACGGAGGACACGGCCGACCTGGCCATGAGCCTGATCCTGGCCGTCAGCCGCCGGATCGTCGAGGGCGCCCAGGTCGTGGCGGACGGCAAGTTCGAAGGCTGGACCCCGACATGGATGTGCGGGCGCAAGCTGTGGGGCAAGCGGCTGGGGATCGTCGGCATGGGCCGGATCGGACAGGCGCTCGCGCGTCGCGCGAAGGCGTTCGGCCTGCAGGTCCACTATCATAACAGGAAGCCCGTCAGCCCCCGGATCGAGGAGGAGCTGGGCGCGACCTACTGGGACGACCTGGACCAGATGCTGTCGCGCATGGACCTGATCAGCCTGAACTGTCCGGCGACGAAGGAGACCCACCATCTGCTGAGCGGCGAACGCTTGGCCCGGCTGCAGCCGCACGCGATCCTGGTCAACACGGCGCGGGGCGAACTGATCGACGAGGCGGCCCTGGCCGAGGCCGTGGCGCGGCGCGGGATCGCGGGGGTCGGGCTGGACGTCTATGAGAACGAGCCGGCGATCCATCCGGGGCTGCTGGGGCACCCGAACGTGGTGCTGCTGCCGCATCTGGGGTCGGCGACGCTGGAGGCGCGCCAGGACATGGGCGACCGGGTGATCCTGAACGTCATGACCTTCCAGAACGGGCACCGGCCGCCGGACCGCGTCATTCCGGCGATGCTGTAGCCCAGAGACCAACACCCGCGCTCAAGCAGCGAGCGACCGCGTCGCGAGCGGTAGCGAGACCAGGACGAGGCGCTCAAGCAGCGAGCGACCGCGTCGCGAGCAGTAGCGAGACCAGGACGAGGCGCTCAAGCAGCGAGCGACCGCGTCGCGAGCAGTAGCGCCCAAAAGAAAAGGGCGGCCCTTGCGGACCGCCCTTTCGTCGATGATCGTGTCAGAAGCGCTTAGGCGCGACGCTTGACCAGTCCCAACAGGAACAGCAGCAGGCAGGCGCCGAGGAAGGCGACCAGCAGGGTCATGATGTTGAAGCCGCCGACCGGAATACCCAGCAGGTTGCCGGCGATCCAGCCGCCCAGCAGGGCGCCGACGACGCCGACGATCAGGTTGGTGACGAGGCCGTGATTACGACCCATGACTTTTTCGGCGAGCCAGCCGGCGACGATGCCGATGATGATCCAGCCAATGATTCCGAGACCCATAG
Organism: Brevundimonas sp. P2_A6; assembly: GCF_056404975.1. Lineage (NCBI taxonomy): Bacteria > Pseudomonadati > Pseudomonadota > Alphaproteobacteria > Caulobacterales > Caulobacteraceae > Brevundimonas > Brevundimonas sp. P2_A6. The sequence continues at coordinate 88,675 of NZ_JBFUCZ010000002.1, forward strand.
TTCCATTCCTTCCAAAGCAGAGGTGGCCTGATAATGCGCTGCGGCAACGCTGGTTGCGTGGCGTGAAAGATTGTTGGTCTCCCGCTTCGGCACGGTCGCTCGCCCGTCACGCGAAGGCGGCATGGTGATTGCGGCATCCCGGGCGAGCCGTGCCGCTTTGGCACAGCCCGCTAGATCAAGGGGACTGGGCAAATGGCCACCGATATCGACCTTCACCTGGGGCGCCGCCTGCGCCGCCGTCGCCGCCTGCTGGGGCTGACGCAGCAGCAGCTCGCCATCCAGGTCGGCATCCGCTTTCAGCAGATCCAGAAATACGAATGCGGTGCCAACCGCATCTCGGCCGCCCGCCTGTGGCAGCTGTCGGAAGCGCTGGAGACGCCGATCAGCTATTTCTACGACGGCCTGACCGAGGCCATGGAACGTAGGGAGACCGCCGGGGCCAACGGCGGGGAGATGTTTTCCAGGAAGGAAACCCTCGACCTGATCCAGGCCTACTACCAGCTGGGGGAACGGCCACGTCGCCGCCTGCTGGACCTGGCCAAGTCGCTGAACACCGAGGGGGACGCGATCGCGTCCTAGGTCGTAGGGATTAGGGATTAGGGAAGTGAGGCGGGGACGACACGGGGGGCAACCCTTGACTAATCCCTAGTCCCTAATCCCTAACCCCTCCCATGACCGAATTCGAATCCTTCGCCGTCGAACTGGCCGCCGAGGCCGCCCGCGTGACCCTGCCCTTCTTTCGCGGCGACTATGCCGAGGAGAACAAGGCCGCCCCGGGGGCCTTCGATCCGGTCACCCAAGCGGACAAGGAGGCGGAAGCCGCGATCCGTCAGCTGATCGCGGCCCGGTATCCCGGCCACGGGGTCATCGGCGAGGAGTATGGCGAAGACCGACCTGACGCAGAACACGTCTGGATCCTGGACCCCATCGACGGCACGCGGGCCTTCATCGCGGGCCTGCCGATGTGGACGACCCTGATTGCACTCCGGGTCGGTGGACGATCGACCGTCGGTGCCATCTCCCAGCCGTACATCGGCGAACTTTTTTTGGGCGGCCCGTCCGGAGCCGTGCTGATGAGCCGGGGTCGGACGAAGACCATCCGGGTGCGGGCGTGTGAGAAGCTGACCGATGCGGTCATCGCCACCACCGCCCCCGAAATCTTCACCGCGCCCGAGCTGGGGGCCTGGACGCAGGTGATGGCGGCGGCGCGGCTGGCCCGCTACGGCTGCGACGCCTATGCCTATGCCATGCTGGCCATGGGTCGGATCGACATGGTGGCCGAGACCGGCCTGAAGGTCTGGGACTGGTCGGCCCTGATCCCCGTGATCGAGGCTGCGGGCGGCGAGGTCACCAGCTGGTCGGGCGGGCCGGTCAACGGCGACGGCCGGATCATCGCGGTCGGCGACCCCCGCGTGCGCGAACAGGCCCTGGTCGCGTTTCGCCGCGGCGCGCGGTAGCCCCTAAACCGCTTCGACCGCCGCGGTCGGTGGCGCCAGATCGTTCACCGGCGAGACATAGTCGGCCATGGCGTCGAACTCGTGCAGGAAGACGGCCCGGAGGTCGTCCGTCTCCATGATGATCTCGTGCTTGGCGCCCGAAACCTCGACATAGCGGCCGCGCCCCAGCCGCTTGGCGGCCCAGCGGTTGGTCTGTTTCCACACACGATCGTCCTCGCCCGACTGGACGATGGTGCAGGGAATGGTGACGGATTTCAGCGCCTTGGGCTTCAGCGAACGCTCGCCCGCGTCGATGCCGAACGCCAGCCAGCCCCACGTCGGGCCGCCGACCGCCAGGTGCGGGCAGGCATACAGCTGCTGACGCCACATTTCGTAGCGGCCCTCGTCGGTGGTCAGGGCGTCCTTCTCGAACGTGTGGTCGAAGGGATCGTCCGGATCGTCCAGCACGAAGTCCCCCGCCTTGCCGTGACGCACGTTCCAGCGCACCGCCAGCTTGACCGACCACATCGACCGCTTGCCGGTCTTGATGCGCAGCATGGGGCTGGACAGGATGGCCCCGGCGAAGCGGCTTTCCCCGGCCTCGAGGCTGAGCAGGTTCAGCGTGCCGCCCATGGAATGGCCGACGGCGATCCAGGGCTTGGGCGCGCGCGCCTCGAAGGCGTCCAGAAGCCGGGAATAGTCGTCGAGGAACTCCTCGACCGCGCGGGCGTGGCCCTTCAGGCGGTCGGGCAGCAGGCGGGCGGACAGGCCCTGACCGCGCCAGTCGTGGGCCAGGACGCACCAGCCACGGGCCAGGAAGTTGCCGATGACCTCGAAATATTTCTCGATCGGCTCGGTACGGCCCGGGCTCAGGATCACCGTGCCGCGCGGTCGGGCGGCGACGAGGGCCGACGGCGTCCAGAAGGCGGCGCGCAGCCGCAGGCCCCCCGCCCCCCGGAACCAGTCGCCGGTCCCTCCCGGCGGGGCGGCGGCACCGGGAACCCCCATCAGGGGCGCATTGGCGGCGAAGGCGGCGGCGCGGTTCACTCTGGCTTCCTGAACTTCAAGGTCATGCGATCGCTCTCGCCGATCTCACGGTATTTGGTGCTGTCGAAAGTGGGGTCGGGCGGACTGCCGGGGGCCGAGGTCGCCAGGCGCGGCGGCAGGGTCTCGACCCCGAAGGGATGGTCCTTGGTGTCGTCCTCGTTGGCGTTGATCTCGGACGAGGCCACGAAGACGAAGCCGGCCTCGGCCGCCAGCTGTTTGACGAAGGCTTCCTGAACATAGCCGTTGGCGGCGGCCGGGTCCTGATCCTGATCGGGCGCGAGACGATGCTGTTCGATGCCCAGGACCCCGCCCGGTCGCAGGGCGGCATGAGCGTCAGCGAAGGCCTTTTCCGCGATGCCCGCGGCCATCCAGGCGTGGATGTTGCGCATGAACAGGACCATGTCGGCCTCGCCCGCCGGGCAGACCGGGCCGGTCGTCGCGCCGAACTGGCTGAACTTGACCTCGCCATACAGCCGTTCGTCGGCGCTGAAGCGGCGTTCGAAGTTGGCGTTGAGGGCGATCTGGGCCGGATCGGCCCCAGGCCCCGTCGCGAACCCGGCGGCATAGTAGGTGCCCTTGCCCTTGTGCAGATACGGGGCCAGAATTTCGGTATACCACCCCCCGCCGGGCCAGAACTCGACCACCGTCATGTCGGGTTGAAGGCCGAAGAAGCGAAGCGTCTCCAGGGGATGGCGCCAAGCGTCGCGCGACCGGTCCGACGCGCGCCAGGAGCCCGCGATGGCCCATTCCAGGGATCCTTCCGGCGGGCCGGTGGGCGCTTCGGGATCGGCCTTCGTCTCGGTCTTCCTGCCGCAGGCGGCCAGACCCAGAACGGAGACGACACCCATGCCGGACAGCATCGCGCGGCGCGACACGGCCAATGATCGAGGCGTCCTCCGATCCTGCATCAACAATCCGCGCCCTGCCGCCCCGACGACCAAACGTGCCGGACGCCGCTGGATTAGAGGGCTTCGTCAGGCACGTCAAAGCCTTGGGCGTGACGGAAAGAGTCCGGGTCCGTCAGCCGGGTTTACGGAACCGCAGCGTCATGCGGTCGCTCTCGCCAATGGCGTCCAGCGCCGCGCGTTCGGCCTCGGTCAGGGGAGTCGGGCGATCGGTGGCGACACCCTCGCGGGGGGCGCTGACGCGGGTCGGCGGCAGGCTCCAGACGCCATACGGATGGTCGTGGTTGTCCTTGGGATTGGCGTTGAGCTCGCTGCGGCCCTCCAGCACGAACCCGGCCGCCTGGGCCGCCTGGATGACGTAGCTTTCGGAGACATAGCCGGTCGGGGCCGTGACGGCCGCGTTCAGCCCTTCGTCCGCCCGGTGCTGTTCGACGGCCAGGATGCCGCCGGGCTTCAGCGCCTTGAAGAAGGCCGCCAGATAGGGGCCGGTGCGCGACGGCGTGGCGCGCTGCCAGTTGTGGAAGGCGCGGGCGACGACGATCAGATCAGCCGATCCATCGGCCACGCCCATGCTCTCCAGCGGACGATTGACGGCCGTATAGGTGCCCCCGGTCGCGGCCGCGTAGGGCTGGAGGATCGCGCTCCACCAGCCGCCCCGGCCCGGCTCGATCTCGACGATGCTCATTCCCGGCGTCAGACCCCAGAAGGTCAGGGTCTCATAGGGATGGCGATAGACGTCGCGCGCCACGTCGGCGGCGGGACGGGTGTCGGCGCCGATCGCGGCCTGAAGCTGTTCGTCCTCCTGCAGCACGGGCGGCTGCATGGCCTCACGCCGCGCGACCCGCTGGGCCGGGGTCTCACTCAGGGTTGGCAAGGCCGTGTCCTGAGCCGCAGCGGAACCGGCCATCAGGGCGAGGGCGGCGAGGGACAGCGTCAGGCGGCGCATGGGTGTCTCCGGAGATGATTGAAGTGGCGAGCACCTTAGGCGGCGGCCGGGCGCGGGCAAGTGACGTTTCCGCCAGTCCGGCCCCCTTGACGCCGCAGGGCGCGATCCCAACTTCTTCCTCCGAGAGCGCCGGTCACCGGGCTTTCGCAGGCCATCCGGCGCCCGACAGGGGCCGGACGGACTGATCCCCACCGCCGTCCCGGGCGCAAAACGCAGGGAGGGCTCAATCTTGCTGATGATCAGGAGATCGACATGCGTACCATCGACTTCACCCCCCTCTATCGTTCCGCCGTGGGCTTCGACCGCCTGGCCACCCTGCTGGAAAGCGCAGCGCGCACCAGTCAGGAGACGGGCTGGCCACCCTACAACATCGAGACGACGGGCGAGAACGCCTATCGCATCGAGATCGCGGTCGCCGGCTTCAAGCCCGACGAACTGAACATCGAGGTCAAGGAAAACCTGCTGACCGTCACCGGTCGCAAGACCGCCAACGACGATGCCGGCGCCGAGCGCACCTATCTGCACCGCGGCCTGGCCGAGCGCGACTTCGAGCGCCGCTTCCAGCTGGCCGACTATGTGGTGGTGACCGAGGCGGGTCTGGACAACGGCCTGTTGTCCATCAACCTGAAGCGTGAACTGCCCGAAGCCCTGAAACCCCGGCGCATCGAGATCGCGACCGGCGGATCGGCGGCGCTGATCGAAGGCAAGGCGGCGTAAGCCGTCCCGCCTTCGCGACTGAACGGGGGCGGTCCTTTCCGGGGCCGCCCTTTTTCGCGTCAGGCGGCGTGCTGGGTCTCGGCCACGCCCGAGGCCCGATCCAGGCAGGCCTGGGTGAAATCCGCGCCCTCGGTCAGGCACTGCGTCAGGTCCGCGCCGGACAGATCGGCCCGCACAAGCACCGCCTTCGACAGATCGGCGCGGCGGAGCACGGCATACCGCATCCGCGCGCCCGTCAGATTGGCGGGGACCGAGCGGGACGGGCCCAGCGGCAAGGGGCCGAGGTCGGCGCCGGACAGATCGGCCTTCGTCATCAGCGCGCCGCCGAACCGCGCGCCCCGCAAGTCTGCCTGGCCCAGCTGCGCTCCGCGCAGGTCGGCACCGTCGAAGCCGGCGCCCTGAAGCGCGACGCCGCGCAGGTCCAGACCCGCCAGACAGGCGCCCTTGGCGCTGAGCGCCGACAAGGACAGCCCCTTAAGTCGATCGCCCAGCGGACGCAGATCCTCGCCGTCCATCGTGGCGGGACCGCCCAGAGCCCCCCCGCTCTCGACCCAGGCGTTGGCGTCGAGCGCCATCTGATACAGCACGTCCGCCCGGGCGACGGCGGCGGCGTCGGGCGCGCGGATACAGCCCGTGGTATCGGTGCGGTCCAGGCGTGCGCGGCCCATCTCGACCCCGGTCAGAATGGCGCCGCACAGGCGGGCACCGGCCAGATTGGCCCCGCCGACGTCGGCGCCTTCGAGCAGGGCACCGGACAGGTCGGCGTCCTTGAGGTTCGCACCGTTCAGGATCGCGCCGCGCATCGAACAATCGGTGAAGTCGGCCTTGCAGGCGCTGACGCCGTCGAAACGCGAGCCATCCAGGGTGGCGCCCGAGAAGGTCGCTCCGTCGGCGATGCCCTGGCGCGTCTCGTGCCGGGCGGAGGCCAGACCCCGCGTCTCGTGCGGGACCGCGATGACCCCCTCGCGGAAGTCGGCCTGGGTCAGGTCGGCCTCGGACAGATTGGCGCCCTGCAGGCATGTGCCGCGGATGTCGGCGCGGCGCAGACAGGCGCGCGTCAGGTCCGCGCCGCGCAGGTCGCAGCCGAACAACACCGCCCGTTCCAGCCGCGCGCCCGCCAGATTGCAGTTTTCCAGCACCGAGCCGGAGAAGTCGGCGTCGTCCAGGACGCGATGGGCCATGCTGACGCCCGTCAGGTCGACGAATTTCAGCGACAGCTTGCGCCCGCCGGGCTTGCCCGCGACGAAGCGTTCGTGGGCGGCGGCGAATAGGTCGAAGTCGCCCTGCCCCAGACGTCTGCGCACCATGCTCATGCCGTCTCACCCTGAAGTTCGTATCCCCTGACGCCGGCCATGACGGCGTCGGTCAGCACGGCGTGCCGCGTCTGGGCACCATGAAGGCTGGCCCGGGTCAGATCCGCGCGAACCATCACGGCCCGGCGCAGGTCCGCGCCCGTCAGATCGGCCGACCGCAGGATCGCCCCCGTCAGGTCGGCGGGCAGCAGGCGCTCCGGTCCGATCATCAGGGGCCCGAGCTGCGCCTCGCGCAGGTCCGCCCCGTTCAGCCGCGCGCCGGTCAGACGGGCTCCGCGCAGGTCGGCGCGTTTCAGATTGGTGGAGCGCAGATCGGCCCCCTCCAGATGCGCGCCCTGAAGCTGCACCCCCTCCATGTTCAGGCCATAGAAGACCGCCCCGCGCGCTGACAGCGCCGTCAGGTTCAGGCCGGTGATCGACCCCAGACCGCGCAGATCGACGTGGTCGAAGACGGAGGGCTGACCCTCCGAACCGCCACTCTCGCACCAGATCGCGTGTTCGTGCAGCATCTCGGCGGCGGGCAGTTGGGCGACCGGTTCGCCGGCCGACCGGTTGTCGGTCAGAGCACCGTCGAGATTGGCGCCGTCGGTCCGCCACATCGAGGACGTGACACCCACGAGCACGGCGTCGCGCATGTCCGCGCCCGTGAGATCCGCGCCGGACATGTCGGCCCCGGCCAGATCGGCACCCCGGAAACAGGCCTGTTTCAGATTGGCCCGGACCAGCTTGCAGTCCTTCATGATGGCGTCGGAAAAGTCGGCCGACTGGGCGGCGATGCCGGACAGGCGCGAGCGCTGCAGGTTGGCACCGACCAGACTGGCGCCCTGGGCCTGGGTCGTGTTGCGGCTCTGGGCCTCAACGATGCGGAAGCCCGCCGTCTTGTCGGCCGAGGCGATGGCCCCCTCTCGCAGGTCGGCCTCGAACAGGTCGGCCCCGGAGAGGTCGGCCCCGCGCAGGCAGGCGCCACGCAGGTCGGCGCGGCGCAGCGAGGCGTCGACCAGAATGGCGTCCTGCATGTCCGCGCCGAAAAAGGACCCGTTATCCAGACGCGCGCCGGTCAGGTCGGCCCCGATCAGGCAGGCGGCGGCGAAGTCCGCATCGGCCAGGTTCCGGCCCTTCAGATTGAGGCCCGACAGGTCCATCCAGGCGAAGACGGCGCGCGCGCCGCCGGGCCGCGCCTGCCACAGCCGGTCGTGCCGGGCGCAGATGGCGTCGAGCTCCTGCTGGCTGATGCGGCGTCTGACGACGCCTTCGGAAACCCCTGACATGGTCCCATCATGGGACAGTCCGCTTAAGACGGGGTTTCGGAAACCGGGGTTTCCGACAGCATCGCCGCCCCTCCGCCGAAGGCGAAGGGGCGGCTGCCGTTTCGACCTACCAGAGGTGAACGCGCTCGGCGGGCGTCAGGTAGTAGTGGGTGCCCGGCTGGACGTCGAAAGCCGTGTACCAGGCATCCACATTGCGCAGCGGCCCGATGACGCGGAACTCGGCCGGGCTGTGCGGGTCGGTGGCGACCTGCTGCTTCAGGGCGTCGTCGCGCGACTTGGACTGCCACACCTGCGCCCAGCCCAGGAAGAAGCGCTGGTCGCCGGTGAAGCCGTCGATGACGGGAGCCTGGGCCCCGTTCAGCGACAGGTGATAGGCCTCCAGCCCCACGGCCGTGCCGGCCGCGTCGCCGATGTTCTCGCCCATCGTGAGGCCACCCTGGACGTGATAGCCCGGCAGGGGTTCGAACTGGTCGTACTGCTGACCCAGACGGGTCGTCAGGGCGTCGAAGTTCGCCCGGTCCTCAGCGGTCCACCAGCTGCGCAGGACCCCGTTGCCATCGGACTTGGAGCCCTGGTCGTCGAAGCCGTGGCCGATTTCGTGGCCGATCACGCCGCCGATGCCGCCATAGTTCACCGCCGGATCCGCGTCCGGATCGAAGAAGGGCGGCTGCAGGATCGCGGCCGGGAAGACGATCTCGTTGTTGGTCGAGTTGTAATAGGCGTTCACCGTCTGGGGCGTCATGCCCCACTCGGTCTTGTCGACGGGCTGGTTCAGGCGGGCCAGCTGGTAGTTCCACTGGAACAGGCCGGCGCGCTCGCCATTGCCGAAGAGATCGTCGGGGCGGATCTCAAGGGCCGAATAGTCACGCCAGTGGTCAGGATAGCCGATCTTGACGGTGAACTTGTTCAGCTTGTCGTGGGCGGCGGCCTTGGTGGCGTCGCCCATCCAGGTCAGGTTGTCGATGCGGTTGCCCAGGGCCAGGCGCAGGTTGGCGACCAGCTGTTCCATCTTGGCCTTGGACTCGGCCGGGAAGTAGTCGGCGACGTACTGGCGGCCGACGGCTTCGCCCAGCGCGCCTTCGGCGAAGCTGATGCCGCGCTTGTCGCGGGTGCGCTGTTCCGGCTGACCCGACAGATCGCGCGAGCGGAACTCCCACTGGGCGTCGGAGAAGCGGCGCGACAGGCGGGGCGCGGCCTCGTCGACGGTGTGGAAGGCTTCCCACGCCTGCAGGGTCTCGACCGGCGTCTCGGCATAGATGGCCGCGATCTTGGGCATGGCCGTGTCCTGGCGGACGATGATGCGCGGCACGTCGCCCAGCTGCGCGGCGTTGTAGTAGCCGACCCAGTCGAAGCCGGGGGCTTCATCGACCAGGCGCTGGATGGTGTATTCGTTATAGGTCCGATCGCGGTTGCGGTTCTCGATCGGGGTCCAGTGGGCCTCGGCGATCTGGGTTTCCATGGCGACGATGGCGGCGGCGGTGTCGGTCGGGTTGTCCCAGCCGATCATCTCCAGCATCCGGGCGACGTAGGCCTGATACTTCTCTTTTTTGTCCGCATAGAGCGGCGACAGATAGTAGTCGCGGTTCGGCAGGCCGATGCCCGCCTGGCCCGTCGAGACGACGTAGCGATCGGGGGCCTTCTGGTCGGTCGTGATGCCGGTGCCGAAGATCGAGGCGCCCAGGCGGCCGTTCGTGCCCCCCATGTAGGCGGCCAGCTTCTCACGCGTGTCGGCGGCGCGGATCGCGGCCAGATAGGGCTGCAGCGGCTGGGCATCCAGCTGCTCGACCCGGTCGGTGTCCATGTAGGAGCGATAGGCATCGGCGATCTTCTGCTCGTCCGAACCGGCGACCAGATCGGTGCGGGCGGCCAGACCTTCGATCATCACCTTCAGCCGGTTGTCGGACAGCTCGCGCAGCAGGGCGAAGGAGCCGTAGCTGGTGCGGTCCGACGGGATGACCAACCGGTCCAGCGCCGCGCCGTTGGCATAGCGCATGAAGTTCTCGCCGGGCGCCATCGAGGTGTCCATCCCCGCCGGGTCGAAGCCCCAGGTCCCGTATTTCGGCGCGTCGATGCCCTGGTAGCCCGTCGCGCCCTCGACCGCGGGCACGTCCTGGAACAGTGACATGACGGTGCAGCTTTCGTCGACGCAGGTGTGCTCCTGTGCCAGCACGGTGGACGCGGGGAGCAGCAGCGCGCCGACAGCGGCGGCGATCAGAAGTCTGTTCATGGGATTTCCTGGGTTTTCCGTCAGCGGATACGCGCCGTGGACGGCGACTGGGACGAACCCTACGCCCGACCCGCGACCTGTCGTCTTAAAAAAAGTTAATGAAAGCCGTCCCCGCCCACGCCCCGCTTGGTCTAGGCTGGATTTCTCAAGAAGGAGGACGGATGACGGGCGCGCACGGCGGCGGCGAATACAAGGACCTTGTCGTCTTCCTGGCGGCGGCGGGCATCGTCGTGCCTCTGTTCAGTCGCTGGAAGATCAGCCCCGTTCTGGGGTTCCTGGCCGCCGGCGTGCTGCTGGGACCCGACGGGCTGGGTCGGCTCGCGCCCGTCGTCCCCTGGCTGGCATGGCTGACCATCGACGATGCGGACCAGTTGTCGCAGCTGTCCGAACTGGGCGTGGCCTTCCTGCTGTTCATGATCGGACTGGAGCTGTCGTGGGAACGGCTGAAGTCGATGCGCCGTCTGGTGTTCGGCTTTGGCATGATGCAGGTCGGCGTCTGCGCCGTCGTGCTGGGCGGGGCGTTCATGCTGATGGGCCAGTCGCTGGCCTCGGCGGCCGTTCTGGGCATGGGGCTGGCGCTGTCGTCCACGGCTGTCGTCCTGCCGGTCATGGCCGAGCGGGGACGCATGAGGGGCGTGGTCGGACGCGCCACGTTTGCCGCCCTGCTGGCCCAGGACCTGGCCGTCGCCCCCATTCTGATCACCGTGACCGTGTTGGCGGCGCTGGCGACCGGAGGCGGTGAGCTGACGCCGTCGGTCCTGGGGCCGGCGCTGCTGACCCTGGCCCCCGCCGCCATCGGCCTGGCCCTGATCGTGGTGATCGGACGGCTGGGCCTGCGCCCCCTGTTCCGGTCGGTGGCGAAAAGCCGGAAGAAGGCGGCGGGCGGCAGTCAGGAGCTGTTCGTGGCCCTGTGCCTGCTGGTCGTGATCGGCGCGGGCGTGGCCGCCCAGGCGGCGGGTCTGTCCATGAGCCTGGGCGCGCTCATCGCGGGCATCCTGCTGGCCGAGACCGAATATCGCCGCGAGATCGAGATCAATATCGAACCGTTCAAGGGTCTGTTGCTGGGGGTGTTCTTCGTCGGCGTCGGCATCGGGCTGGACCTGGATGCGGTGGCCGCCGATCCGGTGGGGGTGTTCGGCCTGGCCCTGGCGCTGACCGCCCTCAAGGCGGCGCTGATCTTCGGCCTCGCGCGGATGTGGGGCCTGTCCAGCCGGGCCGCGGTCGAGACGGCGCTGGTTCTGGGCCCCGCCGGAGAGTTCGCATTCGTCATCCTGACCACCGGCATGGTGGAGGGCATCGCGGCGCGCGGCTTCACCCAGGGCGTGCTGGTCTCGGCCACCATCTCCATGTTCACCGTGCCGCTGATGGCCATGCTGGGCCAGAGGCTGGCCCGGGTCCGCGCGGACGCGCCGCCGGCGACCCTGCCCGTCACCGAGACGCGCACCGGCGACGTTCTGATCGTCGGCTTCGGGCGCGTCGGGCGGCTGGTGGCCGAGATGCTGGCCCAGCACGGCCAGACCTTCATCGCGCTGGACACCGATCCTACGGCCGTCGCGGCGGGACGAAAGGACGGCTACGACGTCTCCTACGGTGACGCGGGCCGGGCCGAGATGCTGTCCCTGTGCGGCATCGACACCGTCCGCGCCCTGGTCGTGACCATGGATGCGCCAGGCAAGGTCGACGAGGTGGTCGCGGCCGCACGGGCCCTGCGCCGGGACCTGATCGTCATCGCCCGCGCCCGCGACGACCGCCACGCGGTCCGGCTGTATGCTCTGGGCGTCACCGATGCCGTGCCCGAAACGACCGAGGCCAGCCTGCAGCTGGCCGAGAACCTGCTGGTCGACCTGGGTGTGCCGATGGGACTGGTCCTGGCCTCGATCCACGACCGGCGCGACGCCTTCCGCGCAGTCTTCCAGGCGGCTGCGCCGCAGGGCAGCCGCGACCGTCCCACGCGGGCGCTGCGTTCGACCGTCAGGACGGCACCGGGGCCTTAACCCAAAACACGACCCATTTTGGTCATCGTTGCGTGATGAAAGCGGCGGCTCCCCCTCAGGGCTCAGCCTTGGCTGGGTCGTCGCGCTGCGCCTCGTCAACGGCCATGCGGACCCGGTCGCAGCCCTGCCGTCCCTTGTTCCGCACCGCGATCGCGGGCGTCATACAGAGTAATCGTGTTCATGCGTGAGTCCGCGTCGACCGCCCTTTCCGCCGCCGAAACCACCGGCCAGCCCCGCATCAACCGCCGCCAGGCCGCAAAGGTGCGCACGCGCCAGAAGGTGCTGGACGCGGCCCGCGGCCTGTTCGCCGAGCGCGGCTATGAGCCCGCCACCATCCGTGACATCGCCAAGGGCGCCGGCATGTCGACCGGCGCGGTCTTCGCCAACTTCCAGGACAAGGCCGAGCTGTTCGAAGCTGTCCTGACCGAGGATATGGCGGGATTGGCCGAGGTCATGCGGAACGGGGCCGGCGACGGCTCGACCCGCGACCGGCTGGTGAATGCCCTGTCGGCCGGCTACCACGGCTCCATCGACCAGCTGCCCCTGTTCCAGGCCATCGTCGCCCGGTCCTGGTTCCAGCCGATCGCCGCCGAGACCCGCCAGCGCGCGGCGACCGAAGGCCTGACGGCCGTCATCAGCGACATCCTGCGGTCCGGCATCGGCGCCGGCGAACTGAAGCAGGATGCGGACATCGCCCTGCTGACCGAGCTGACCTGGGACGCCTATCTGTCGAACTATCGCCGCGCCGCCTATGACGGCTGGTCGGTCGAACAACTGGCCGACCACATCGGCCGCCAGGTGGACACGCTGCTGGCAGGGGTCAGCACGAAGTAAGGCAGTAGCGAGTTGCGAGTGGCGAGACGGTTGTGGGTCCAACGCCTGATAAGGAAGCGGCGACGCAGTTCCAGCCCCGCAGCATCTCGGCACTCGGCACTCGCCACTCTCTCAGATCAGCTCTTCCACCTCAGGACCGCCGGTTTGACCGGATTTGAAAAGTCGCGCCCCTCGGCGCGGCTTTTCTGCCATTCGCGCTTCAGCTGCTGGTACCATTTCGCCTGACGGTCGGCGTCGTCGATCCAGATCAGGGCGGGGTCGTAGCGCAGGCCCTCGTTCTGCAGGTTCACCATGCCGCCGTCCTGTTTGAGGAAGGCGACGACGCCCATCCGCAGGAAGGGCTTGGCGATGCCGAACACCCAGTGGTCGGACCAGAAGATCTGGGTGATCCGCGTCTTCGTCTCGGTCACCGGCGTCAGGCAGGTCAGGGCCAGGACCTGCTTTTCTCCCACCTGGATATGCTCCCAGCGATAGCCGGGCAGGCGGAAGGTGATCTCGGTCGCCGGGGCACCGCCCAGGATCCTGTAGGCCCGGCTGTTGGACGAAGGCGCGTGGCGGACCATGGCGAAGCCCAGGTCGCGGGGTTCGAAGGCCTTGGACTTCTCGTGCATCGAATGCTCGGAGCGCCACCACCACTGCTGGTGCACATAGGGGCCGTGGGCGGGGTCCATCAGGCCGACGACGGCATGGTCGATGTGGCTGTCGAAATCCATGAACTCGACCAGTTTCGCATCGCCACCGACCACGCCGGGAAAGGTCGGCGGCGGATGGTCGGGCGCGACGTCGGAACGCGGGTCGGCGCGCACATAGACGAAGACCATCCCCTGACTTTCGGCCACCGGATAGGAGCGAACGCGGATGCGGTCGGCTTCGTACGGCTGGTCATCCACCAGCGACGGAATGGCGGCGCAGACTCCGTCGGTGCCGAAGCGCCAGCCGTGGTAGGGGCATTCGACCGTCTCCGGCTCGCCCGGTTTCTGGACCAGCCGCCCGGCCGACAGGGGCGCGGCGCGGTGGGGGCAGATGTCGCGCATGGCATAGGCGGCGCCGTCGCGCCGGCGGCCCAACAGCACCGGTTCGCCCAGCAGTTCGTAGCGCTTCAGCGAGGCGACCGCGACGTCGCGCGACAGGGCGACGAAATACCAGGTGTCCAGCACGAAGCCCTTGCCGAAGGCGGCGGGGGGCGCTTTCGCCTCTGGGGACTGGATCGGGGCGCTGTCTGCGGGCATGCATGCACTCTAGAAAGAAAATCGCGTCGTCGCCATTCCGCCCGCATCCGCGCGCCCCATCTGTGACGACATGGGCTCGAGTCAGGTCGGCGCGACGTCCGACACCTGTCAGGAAACACGACCATGGATAGCCAGATTTTGACCGGCCTGATCGCCGCGATCGGCCTGATGGCCAACTTCGCCGGGGTCGGCGAAGCCCGCGCCGACGACGTTTTCGATGCCCTGAACCAGGACGAGAGCGCCCAGCACATGGACCACGGCCACCACCACGCCGCTTTCCAGTCCGACCGCCTGCACGTCCGCGTCGATGGTGAACCGGGTCCGGGCGTGCGTGAGATCATCCTGATCCCCGGACTGAGTTCCTCGCCCGAGATCTGGCAGGGCACGGTCGACCATCTGGCCCAGGCCCCGCAGGGCGAGGGATTCCGGGTCCACAGGATCCACATCCAGGGCTTCGCCGGCGCGCCGGCCGAGGGCAATGCCGAGGGACCCGTCGCCGCCCCGGTCGCCGAGGAGATCGCCCGTTACATTACCGAGAACCATCTGGATCACCCCGTCGTGGTCGGCCATTCGATGGGCGGGACGATCGGCATGATGCTGGCCGCGCGCCATCCCGACGCGGTCGGCAAGCTGATGGTCGTGGACATGGTGCCCTTCATGGGGGCGATGTTCGGCGGGCCGGGCGCGACGGTGGAAAGCGTGACCCCCATCGCGGACCAGGTCTATGCCGGCATGGCCAACAGCCCCCCCGAGGCCTATCAGGCGGCCGCCGCGACCACCGTCACGGGCATGGTCAACAACGAGCAGGCGCGCCCCGCCGTGCTGGCGGACACAGCAGCCAGCGACCAGAAGGTGTCCTCGGCCGCCTATCGCGAGCTGATCGTCACCGACCTGACGCCCGAACTGGCCCGGATCACCGTGCCGACCGAGGTGCTGTACGTGAAGTTCAACGACGCCCGGATGACCCCCGAGATCACCGACGCCATCTATCAGGGCGCGTTCGCCACCCTGCCCGGCGTCGAGCTTAAGCGCATCGACGACAGCGCCCACTTCATCATGCTGGACCAGCCCGCCGCCTTCTATTCGGCACTCGACGCCTTCGTCGCGGAGTGAGCGATCCGGTCGGCGCAGCCGCCGACGTCATCGACCTCTATGACCGCCGCGCCGAGGACTGGATCGTCGATCGCGGCGTCGATCTGACGACGGCCGACCGTCTCTGGCTGGACCGATTCACGGCGACGCTGGCCCCTGGCGATGCAATCCTGGACGTCGGCTGTGGATCGGGGCGGCCGATGGCGGCGGCTTTGCTGGATCACGGCTTTCAGGTCACAGGCGTGGATTCGTCCGCCAGACTCATCGCGAAGGCCTCGGCGGACCTGCCGTCCGGGCGGTTCATCCAGGGCGACATGCGCGCATTGCGACTTGAGCGGACCTTCGCCGGAGTGCTGGCCTGGCACAGCCTGTTCCACCTGACGCCGGAGGATCAGCGGATCGCCCTGCTGCGGCTCATCGCCCACGCCGCGCCGCTCGCGACGATCATGTTTTCGTCGGGCCATCGGTTGGGCCACGCCATGGGTCAGTGGCACGGCGAGCCCCTGTATCATGGCAGTCTGGACGCTTCGGAGTACGAGGCGATCCTCGCCGGAGCCGGGTTCGAGGTCGAGCATGGCGTCTGGGCCGCCGGCGGGTCCGTCTGGCTGGCCCGGCGAGATGGATGAGCGTTAACCTCAGCGCCATCGTTTCAACCGAAAGCCCGATCACGGTGACGTGAGGTCTTCATGCGCCATTCACGGGAACGGCGTTTGTCTGGGGCGCGCGAGCGGCTATGACGGCCGGAACAGCTTGAGGATATCGATGGCGGGTCCGGGTTTCGGGGCGAGGAACGGTGGAACGGGCGTGCAGCGCACCCCGCTGCAACGCGTCATCTATTGGGCATCGGTCCTGGCCGTCTGGGGTCTGATCTTCCTGGTCGTCTTTTTCGCCGTGTTCGCGCGCGGCCTGCCCGACACCTCGGCGCTTTACGATATCGATCGCCAGCCCTCGATCACCTATCTGGACCGGAACGGGGCCCTGATCGCCACGCGGGGATCACAGCAGGCGCCGCCCGCCGATCTGGAGGCGCTGCCCGACTATGTGCCCGCCGCCTTCATCGCCATCGAGGACCGGCGCTTCTACTACCATCCCGGGTTCGACCCCATCGGCATGATGCGGGCCATGGCGCGCAACATGCGGGCCGGACGGGTGGTGCAGGGCGGTTCGACCCTGACGCAGCAGCTGGCCAAGAACCTGTTCCTGACGCCCGACCAGAACATGCGCCGCAAGGTGCAGGAGCTGATGCTGGCCGTCTGGCTGGAGTTGAAATTCTCCAAGAAGGAGATCCTGGCCCTGTATCTGAACCGCGTCTATTTCGGCGCGGGCGCTTACGGGATCGAGGCGGCGTCGCAGCGGTATTTCGACAAGTCGGCCAAGGATCTGACGGTCGGCGAGGCCGCGCTGCTGGCCGGGCTGCTGAAGGCGCCGTCGCGCTACTCGCCGGTGTCCGAGAGCGAGCGCGCGGCCGTGCGGGCCACCGTCGTCCTGGACCAGATGGAGGCGACCGGCGTCATCACGCCCGAGCAGCGCGCGGCGGCCGTGCTGGAACCGGTGCGGGTGTCGCGCACCCTGGCGACCCAGCACGCGCAATATTTCATCGACTGGCTGGACAAGGAAATCCGTGGCCTGGTCGGGGAGCCGACCGAGGACATGGTGGTCGAGACCACCCTGGACCTGACGCTGCAGACCTCGGCCGAGCGGGCGGTGCATCGCATCCTGGAGCGTGACGCCTCGCGCGGGGTGCAGCAGGCGGCCTTGGTCGCCCTGGATGGCGATGGCCGGGTGAGGGCCATGATCGGCGGGGCCTCCTATGCCGACAGCCAGTTCAACCGCGCCGTCGATGCGCGGCGTCAGGCGGGGTCGGCGTTCAAGCCCTTCGTGTATCTGGCGGCGATGGAGGCCGGATACACGCCCCAGACCCCGGTGGTGGACGAGCCGGTCCGTATCGGCAACTGGAGCCCGCGCAACTATTCCGGCAACTTCATCGGCAACACGACCATGGCCAATGCCCTGGCCCAGTCGATCAACACCGTGGCCGCGTACGTCGCCGACCAGATCGGGCGCGACAGCGTGGCCCGCGTGGCGCGGCGGCTGGGCATCAGCTCGCGCATCGGGCTGGAGCCGGCGATGGCCCTGGGCGCGGTCGAGGTCTCGCCCATCGACATGGCCACGGCCTATGACGCCTTCGCGAACGGCGGACGGCGGGTCGATGCCCATGGCATCAGCCGCATCCGCACCCCACAGGGGCGGGTGATCTATCAGCGCGCGGGCCGCGACGCGAACGCGGGGCAGGCGATCAACAACCCTTCGCTCTACTACATGAACCAGATGATGCGGGGCGTGGTCACGGGCGGGACGGCGCGGGCGGTTCAGATCGCCGGGCGCGATCTGGCGGGCAAGACGGGCACGACCTCGGACTACAAGGACGCCTGGTTCGTCGGCTATACCGGCGGCTTCGTCACCGCCGTCTGGGTCGGCAAGGACGACAACACCGCCATGCGCGGCGTCACGGGCGGCGCGGCCCCGGCGGCGATGTGGAAGGCCTTCATGGAGGCGGCCCTGCCGCGCCTGAACGTCCAGCCCATCCCCAATGGTCCGCCGATGCCCGAGGGCTGGGTCGCCCCCGATCCAATCGGCGACCTGATGGGCGCGGTCGAGGACCCGTTCGGAGACGGCACCGCCATTGATCCGGTCGATCCGGACCAGGGCGAACCCTATCAGCCCCAGAAGCCGACCGACGACCGGCCGGTCGCGCGCGAGCCCGACCGTCGCCGCGACGACCCACCGGACCAGCGCCCGGAAGCGGAGCCCCTGCCCGAGAAGCCCAGCAACCCTCTGTTCTTCTGAAGTCTCAGCGACCGACTGCGTGCAGTTCGGCCCCGTGCTGGCGTAACCAGGCGCGGAACGGTCGGTGGTCCCCCACCAGGCGGTGCACGACGGCCCAATAGGCCGGGCTGTGATCGGCGTGGACCAGGTGCGCGACCTCGTGGGCGGCGAGGTAGTCCAGCACGGCGGGCGGGGCCAGGATGACACGCCAGGAATAGCGGATCGATCGCGTCATCGGGCTGCAGGAGCCCCAGCGCGAGGTCGGGTCGTTGATGCTGAGCGTCACCGGCTTCTGTCCGAGCGCCTCAAGGTGGACCTGGGTGCGTGCGGTCAGGGCCTCGCGCGCCAGGCGTTTCAGCAGGTTGACGACGCGGCGGGCGAAGGCCTCGCCCTCGCCGCCTGAGACGATGCGCATCCCCTCCGGTCCTTCGACCAGGCGTGCGGCCCCCGCTCCGCCGGTCCCCTCCAGCACCGCCACGGCACCGCGAAAGGGGATCGTCGCGCCGGGCACGAGGGCGGTGCCCCCGGGACGGGACAAGAGACGTTCGGCGATCCAGGTCGCCTTGGACCGCGCGAAGGCCACGGCGTCGGGCAGACGTCGCTCCGACGGAGCCACGGCGACCGCTTCGCCCGCCCGGGCGTCGATGCGGATCGAGATGCGGCGGGCGCGAGGGTTGACGCTCAGTCGAAGCTGAGCCCCGCCCTCAAGCTGCAGCCGCTGTCCGGTCCGGTACGGCGCAGAGCTTTTCATTGGCGGCGATGAAGTCCCGGGTGCGGGGGTAAATCTCCTCGCGGAATCGACGCCCGTTGAAGACGCCGTAGTGGCCGACGCCCGGCTGGACGTAAAGCACGCGGCGATCATCCGGCAGGGATGTGCACAGGGTATGCGCGGCCTGGGTCTGGCCGACGCCCGAGATGTCGTCCTTTTCGCCCTCCACCGTCATCAGGCCGACGTCGGCGATCTTCGTCAGATCGACGGGCACGCCGCGGTGTTCCAGCAGGCCGCGGGGCAGCAGGTGTGACTGGAAGACGATGTCGATGGTCTGCAGATAGAACTCCTCCGTCAGGTCCAGGACCGACAGGTATTCGTCGTAGAATTCCTCGTGCTTTTCGACCCCGTCGCCATCGCCGGCGACCAGGTCGCGGAAATACTCCCAGTGGGCGTCGGTGTGGCGCTGCTCGTTCATCGACATGAAGCTGTAGAGCTGGACGAAGCCCGGATAGACCTCGCGACCGAAGCCTGGATAGGGCCAGGGCACGGTGTGGATCATGTTGGACTGGAACCAGGCGAAGGGCTTGGCCTCCGCCAGCTGGTTGGTGACCGTGGGCGACAGGCGCGCGTCGATCGGCGAGCCCATGAAGGTCATGGAGGCCGGTCGGTTCGGATCGTCCTCGGCGGCCATGATGGCGACCGCGGCCAGGACCGGCGGTCCCGGCTGGCAGACGCCGACGACATGGGCGCGCGGGCCGATCTGGGCCAGCATGGTGCGGACGTGGTCGATATAGTCGTGGAAGTCGAAGCGGCCTTCCAGCATCGGCACCTGACGGGCGTTGACCCAGTCGGTGACGTAGACGTCGTGATCCTGAAGGAAGGTTTCGACCGTGCCCCGCAGCAGGGTGGCGTAGTGGCCCGACAGGGGGGCCACGATCAGGACGCTGGGGGCGGCGGCGGGCTTACCCGCCCGCTTCAGGTCGCCGATGTTGCGCGCGAACCGCAGCAGCCGGACCCAGGGGCTTTTCCACACCACCTGTTCGGTGGTGCGCACCGGGCGGTCGTTGATGGTGACGACGTCCAGCCCCCAGGCCGGCTTGCCGTAGCGGCGCGTGACGCTCTCGAAGAGTTCGGCCGAGGCATAGGCCGTGCGGCCGATGGCGGTGTCCGACGCCGGGTTCAGGGGCGAGGTCCAGAAGCGGCGCGCGAACTGTGCGCCGATGCGGAAGGGCTGCGCCGAGGAATAGGCGAACTCGTGAAGTGCGTAGAGCATGGAATCCTGTGATCGGCCCCCGCCGAGACGGGCATCGCATCATAGAACGCGCTGCACTGCAAAAGGATTATGAAGGGAGGGAATAGGCAGCAGGCAGTAGGCAGTAGGCAGCAGGCAGTAGCGTGAGTTCCGGAAGCGCTACCCTGTCGCAAGCCGCAATAAGCGAACTGTGGATCGGCGAACCCCTACTGCCTACTGCCTACTGCCTCTCTTCATCCCCGCGCCATCACCCGCTGGATCAGCTGGGCCGAGCGTTCCGGGCCCAGATCGTGGGCGAGGGCGGAGCGGTATCGGCCGTCGGGGCCGATCAGATAGACAGTCAGGGAGTGGTTCATCGTGTAGTCGGGGCCGCTTCCGACCCTCTGGTAATAGGCGCGGTAGGCGTCAGCGGCGGATTTCACCTGAGCCTCGGTGCCGGTCAGGCCGATGACGCCTTGTGGGAAGCCATCGGTGGTCAGGTATTCCTTCAGGGCCTTCGGCGTGTCACGGGCCGGATCCACGCTGATGAAGACGATCTGCACGTCGTCGGCGGCCGCGCCAAGGCGGGCCTTGGTGGCCGCCAGGGCCTGCAGCGTCGTCGGGCAGAAGTCGGGGCAGTAGGTGAAGCCGAAGAAGACCAGGCTCCATTTGCCGTTCAGCAGCGTCTGATCGACCGACTGGCCGTCCTGGTTCACCAGTTGGAACGGTCCGCCGACGCTGGCCTGGCCCGTGCCCGACCCCTCGGCGACGGCCGCCGCCTGCTCGCGCCCCGTCACCACGACCACGGTCACGGCCGCCAGGGCCGCAGCGATGGCGATACAGGCACCGGCGAACATCAGGACAGAACGGCGTGGCATCGTGTCTCCAGGGACGGGGCCGACATCGGGGCGGCGAGGGTCTATAGACCCGTCGTGAACCAGAGCGAAGCCAACCCGTCGTTCGTCGCCAACACGCCGCAGGGCGCGCCCGGATGGCGAGACCTGCCCCGGCGCGCGCGCGGCCTGTCGCTGCGCACCCTGATCATCCTGCGCTGGCTGGCCATCGCGGGTCAGACGGCGACGGTCATCGTCCTGGTCATGATGCTGCACTTCCCCCTGCCGGTCTGGCAGGTGCTGAGCGTCATCGGCATCAGCGCCCTGGTAAACCTGTCGGCCATGTCGCGGCTGCGCCAGACCGACAGCCGGCTGCCGGACGGCCGCCAGACGGCGATCCACCTGGGGTTCGACATCCTGCAGCTGACGGCCCTGCTGGCCTTCACCGGGGGTCTGGAGAACCCGTTCTGCCTGCTGCTGGTGGCGCCCGTGACCGTCGCGGCGGCGTCGCTGCCGGGACGTCAGGCCCTGATGCTGGGCCTGATGGTGTTCGTTTCCACCACCGCCCTGTTCTTCTGGTCCATGCCGCTGCCCTGGGTGTCGGGGACCGAGCTTGAGCTGCCGGCCCTTTACCGGTTCGGGGTCGGTCTGGCGCTGTGTACCGGCGTGGTCTTCACCGCCGCCTATGCCTGGCGGGTCGCGGCCGAGGCCGAGAAGCTGGAACTGGCCCTGGCCACCACGCAGGACGTGCTGCAGCGCGAGCAGAGGCTGGCGGCGCTGGGGGGCCTTGCCGCCGCCGCCGCGCATGAGCTGGGCACGCCCCTGGCGACCATCCAGATCGTGGCCAAGGAACTTCTGCGCGCGGCCACTCCGGACGGCCCGATCGCCGAGGACGCGCGGTTGATGCTGCTGCAGGCCGACCGGTGCCGAGACATCCTGAAACGCCTGTCGCAACGACCCGAGGACGGGGACGAACTCTATACAGAGGTGGGGCTGAAGGCCCTGCTGTCCGAGGTGGTGGAGCCGCACCTGGGCTTCGACCTCGATATTTCGGTCGAGATGCGCACCCCGCCCGGCATGGCCGCGCCCCATGTCCGGCGCCTGGCCGAAGTCATCCACGGGCTGTCGGCCATCGTGGAGAACGCGGCCGATTTCGCCGCGACCCGCGTCCGGGTGCTCGGCACGGCCGATGTTCAGTGGATCACGATCGAGGTGCTGGACGACGGTCCGGGCTTTGCCGCCGACATCCTGCCCAGGCTGGGCGAGCCCTATGTGACCAGCCGGCCCCACGGCAAGGCGCGCCAGGCCCTGGCGGCGCAGCTGGCCGGTGCGGCGAGCGCGGCCCGGCCGGGGAAGAAGGGGCGTGGGGCCCCCACGGTGCTGGATGCCATTCCCAGCCAAGGCGGAATGGGGCTGGGATTCTTCATCGCCCGGACCCTGCTGGAACGAACGGGCGGCCAGGTCGTCGTCAGCCACGGCGAGGGCGGACCCGGTACGAACCGCGGTGCCCGCGTCACCGTGCGTTGGCCGCGAAAGGCGCTGGAAGCCGCCCAGGCCTAAACCCAGGGCCGCGAGCCATCTGTCGGCAAGCGACCCATCGCCGCACCGGTTGACGCAAGCTGCACGGCAACCGATGTCGGCCGCAGGGAGACTGACGACATGACGACCACAGCCACCAATCTCGAAGACCGGATCGCCGGACTGGATGATCGTTCGCTGCTGTTGCTGGACGACGATCAGGCCTTGCGGACGCGTCTGGGTCGGGCCCTGGAATCGCGCGGGTTCGAGGTGACGACGGTGGCCTCGGTCGCGGAAGCGACAGAAGCGCTGAAGGCGACCCAGCCGGCCTTCGCCGTTCTGGACATGCGGCTGGAGGACGGCAACGGCCTGAAGGTGGTCGAGGCCATCCGCGACCGCCGCGCCGATTCCCGCATCGTGATGCTGACCGGGTATGGGGCCATCGCCACGGCCGTGGCGGCAGTCAAGGCCGGAGCCGTCGACTATCTGTCCAAGCCGGCCGATGCCGACGATGTGGTCAAGGCGCTGCTTGCCACCGGCGATGCGCCCGAGCCGCCGGACAATCCCATGAGCGCCGATCGGGTGCGCTGGGAACACATCCAGCGGGTCTATGAGCTGTGCGATCACAATGTCTCGGAGACCGCGCGCCGCCTGGGCATGCACCGCCGGACACTGCAGCGCATCCTGGCCAAGCGGGCACCCAGATAGGCTTAGGCTAGGGCTTCAGGGTCCGCATCGCCGCGAGGCGACCGAAAGCGATCGTGAGGGCCTTGCGCCGGGCCGGGGCCAGGGGGCTGGGCGGCGCATCGCGAACCATCGCGCCCCCGAAGGCGTCGGCCACGATCAGCCCGGGTTCGTCGGGCAGGACGCCGTCGGGGAACTCGGGCGCGACGGCGAAATAGAAGGCGTCGCAGAACGGTGCGTATTCGGGCCATTTGCGATCGACGCGGAAGTCGTCAAGCCCGGACTTCACCTCGACGATGACGATATCGCCCTTGCGACCCAGGGCCATGACGTCGGCGCGGCGGCCGTTGGGCAGGCAGACCTCGAGCAGGGGCGCATAGCCCATGTCGGCCAGCAGACGGGCCGCACCCCGCGTGACGCCGAGCGTCGTCTCGGGTCGGCTGAAGACCAGTTCGAGGTGGGCGGCGGCGGGCATTCCCGCACTATGTTCCGGTTGCGTTCCGCGTTCAAGCGCCACAGCCGACGCGGCTCAGGCAGAGAGCCGCCGCGCGGCGAGCGTTAGCTGCCATTAGGTGCCAGTCTGCACCAGGCTGGAGGTGTTGAAGCCCAGGGCGCGGGCACGGGCCAGGGTCGCGGACCGCACCGAGGCGGAGGGACTCTGGCTGCGGTGCCAGATCCACCAGCTGGACTTGTTCGGCAGCCCCATGATCGCCCAGCTGTAGTCCGGCGCGTGGTCCCAGACCCAGTACTGCTGCGAGGCCAGCCCACCGAAACTGAGCAGACCGCTCAGGCTGAAGCGGAACTTGGCGTTGGTCGCCGGATCGGTGACGCGGGCGTTGGCCCGCAACGTCTCCACCCGCCCCGTCTCGCGCCGCGTGCAGGTCACCAGGATGGCATAGCGGTCGGCCTGCCCGGCCGGGTTGAAATCGATCTGGGCCCGGCTGCAATCGCGCTGCATGCCGTTGTCGTTGCGCGCGATCTCGAACCAGCGGCCGTCGAACTGGTCCAGGTTCACGTCGGTGGCCTGGGCGGCGGCGGGCAGGGCGCTGCCTAACAGGGCGGCGGCGGCGAGGGCGAGGGTTCTGGCGTCGGTCATGGGCATCACGGGCTCTTCGGGGATCGGCGTTTACCGCGAAGATACGAGGGAGCCGCCCCGATGGTTGCCTATCGCCGGAGCCGGGTCCTGTTCTCGCGCCATTGATCCGCACTCTGACCCCACAGGTCGATGCGTTCATCCTGCATCGGTTCGGGCAGGCGACCGGGTCCGCGATTGGTCGATCCGAGCCGCTCTGCCACCCGCGCGGAGGCCAGGTTCGCGGGCGCGATACAGTGGATGACGTCGGTCCAGCGCAGGACGTCGACCGCATAGTCCATCGATGCCGCCGCCGCCTCGATCGCATAGCCGCGTCCGCGCGCATCGGGGTGAAGGCTCCAGCCCACCTCGGTGCCGGGCCAGCCATAGGGATGCAGAGGGCCGATCCGGCCCATCCAGAGACCGCTGTCCTTCTCGATCACCGAGAACATCGCCTCGCCCGTCGCCGCCCATTGGCCGATGACGGCCATCATCGTGCGCCAGGTCTGCGGCGGCGGCTGAACCCCGCCCAGGAAGCGGTTGGTTTCCGGGTCGGCATGGAACTCAGCCCAGCGCGAGAAGTCCTCGACGACCGGCGGGCGCAGGATCAGGCGGGCGGTCTCGATCACGGGTTCGGTCAAAGGGGATACTCCCGATCCAGTTCGTAGTGGCTGCCGCTGTCCGACAGGACGCTGGAATACAGGCCGAAACGGTCGACCCGGATCGGTGGCGAATGCAGCAGGTTGTGGCCCGTGATCCAGGCCCCGATGCGATCGGGGTTGGTCTGGGTCTTCAGATAGGCCAGGGTCAGGTGCGGACGATAGACGCGGGGCTCCAGGCGGATCCCAGCCCGCTCCGCCGCCGCCCGGCACCGGCCCGCCAGGACGCCCAGCCGCTCGTTCGGTTCGACCCCGGCCCACAGGGTATGGCTGCGGTGGGCGTCGCCGAAGGCGCCCACCCCCTTCAGTTCGATCTGGAAGGTGCCGCCCGGAACGCGCGCCAGCTCGGCCGCCAGGTCATCGGCGCGGCGTTCCTCGACCTCGCCATAGAAGGCCAGGGTGATGTGAAGCTGTTCGGCCGTGCGCCATTTCGCGCCCGGCAGGCCGGTCTGGCGCCGCGCCAGGGTCTCGGCCACGTCGAACGGGATGGGCAGGGCGGTAAACAGGCGCAGCATGGGGTCAGCCTATCGGCCGGACCCGTGCGGCGAAAGGTCGGAACCGTTCCCGCTGCGAGCCGCTTGCAAGAACACGGATGACACCCGATATTCCCTACAGACGCCGGGGACTTTCCCTCCGGCCCATTGGAGATTGATCTCGCGATGAGCGACTTCAGAAACGGTTTCTCGACCCCGGCGCCCGCCCAGGCCGACATGGCCGTGGACACCGGCCTGCGCAGCTTCATGCTGGGGGTCTACAACAAGCTGGCCCTCGGCCTCGTGGTCGCGGGCGTGCTGTCCTACATCACCGGCAACGTCCCGGCGGTGCAGCAACTGCTCTACACACAGACGGTGGACGGCCGGATCGGCCTGACGCTGCTGGGCATGATCATCCAGTTCCTGCCGCTGGTGCTGCTGTTCGGCTCCATGTTCATGATGAAGAACCCGACCGCGCGAGGCACCAACCTGCTGTACTGGGCCGTGGTCGCCTCGATCGGCGCAGGGCTCGGCGTGCTGTTCCTGGTCTATACGCAGGGCTCACTGGCCACGACCTTCTTCATCACGGCGGCGGCCTTCGGCGGCCTCAGCCTGGTCGGCTACACGACCAAGAAGAACCTGTCGGGCATGGGCACCTTCCTGATCATGGGGGTGATCGGCCTGGTGATCGCCTCGATCGTGAACATCTTCCTGCAGTCCGGGACCTTCTACCTGATCATCTCGGGCCTGGGGGTGCTGATCTTCGCGGGCCTGATCGCCTATGACACCCAGCGTCTGAAGATGACCTACTATGCGCTCGGCGGGAACGACCAGGCGATGAGCGTGGCGACCAGCTATGGCGCGCTGAGCCTGTTCATCAACTTCATCAACCTGTTCCAGTTCCTGCTGGCCTTCACGGGCGGCCGTCGCTGACCATCACGGGTGCGCTAACGGCCGTTCGGCCTGCTTGAGCGCAGGCGGCGACCCGCCGATAGGAATAGACCAGAGGCTCCGGCGGCAACGCCGGGGCCTTTTTCTTTGCCTCCGTTACTCGACGACCTGGAACTTGCGGCTGTCGAACACGCGCAGCACCTGATCCAGCTCGCGCCCGCGTTTCAGTACCACGCCGCCCTCGCCGATCACCGACCACTGGCCCTGACGGGTCTGGAGGGACGGGCGTTTTTCGATGCGATAGGCCGGGGCGTCGCCCGAGCGGCGGAAGACGGCGAACTCGGCCGCGTCCTTGCCGCCGACCATGGCATAGTCGCGCCATTCGGCCTGGGCGACCATGCGGCCATAGACCCGCAGGATCAGGTCCAACTCGCGTCGCTCAAAGAAGACCGAGGCGTTGGGGTTCGGCTGGAACGGGGTCACATCGGCGCTCATAGGATCAATCTAGGCCCGCCCCGCACGAACGCCAGCGGTGCCGACACCGCAAAAGATCGTCCGTCACGAAATGGCCCCGTTTCGGTCCATCGCCGGACAGATCGCACGGCGAAAGACACAGCGTCGGCCTGACGGAGTTCGGAAGCGTCCCGGATCCTTAACAGCCCCCCCAGCCCCCCTGGATGTCTCCAGTCTATGGGCTCCGACGGGCCGACGCTTCCTCCAAAGCGAGACGCCCGTCCTGCCTCCCCTCCCCCCATGGCACGGCGGGCGTTTTGCTGTCCGGGAGACACCAGGCACGAAAAACGCCGGGGCGCGGGCTCCGGCGTTTCGCTGTGTGGCCCGAAGGATCAGGCGACGGGCGTGATCGACAGCTCCAAGACCTCGCCGTCGCGACGAACGCTCAGCGCCCCGCCGTCAGCCAGGGCCGCGGCCAGATCGGCCAGGGACGAGACGGCATTACCGGCGACAGCGGTGATCACATCGCCCGCGCGCAGGTCCTGCTGGGCGGCCGGTGAGCCGCCCTCGACCGCCACGACGATCAGGCCGGGCCCGTCGCCCTTGCCGTCCGAGGCCATCAGCGGCCGGATATTGGCCCCATAGGCCTGCAGAGAGGATGAACCCAGCTGCACGGCGGCGGTCGATTCGGCCTCGACCGTCATCTGGGCCGTCGTGCTCTGGCCGTCGCGCAGATAGACGAGGCTGAGCGGCGTCCCCGGAGGGGCGATGCCGACGGTCGCCTGGACCGAGCCGGCGTTGGCCACGGGGCGGTTCTGGACGCGGGTGATGACGTCGCCGGTCCGAAGGCCCGCGCGGTCCGCCGGAGACCCCGGGGCCACGTCCTCGACGATCGCACCGCGCACGAAGCCCAGGCCGCGTTCGACCGCCCGCTCCGCCGTCAGCGAGCCCAGCGTCGCCCCGATCATGCCGCGCGTCACCGATCCGTTGGCGCGGATCTGGTCGACCACGAACATCAGGATTCGCGTGGGCACGGCGAAGGCGATGCCGTCGTTTCCGCCGCCCTGATCCCCCGACAGGATCGAGGTGTTGATCCCGATCAGCCGACCCCGGCTGTCCAGAAGCGGCCCGCCCGAGTTGCCCGAGTTCACCGCCGCGTCGGTCTGGATATAGTCCTCGACCGCGTCGCCCATGCCGGAACGGCCGAGGCCCGAGATCACGCCCATGGTCAGTGTCTGATCCAGGCCGAGGGGATAGCCGACGGCGAAGGCGAGATCGCCGGTGCGCAGAGTGTCGGAATCCACCGTCTCCACCTGCGACAGGCCGGTGGCCTGGATCTGCAGCACGGCCACGTCGGTGGCCTTGTCCGTGCCCAGCAGGACCGCATCCACCAGCCGGCCGTCGGTCATGTCGACGCGGAACTTCTGGCCGCCCTCGATGACGTGGTTGTTGGTGACGATGATGCCGTTGGCCGCATCGATGATGACACCCGAACCGCTGGCGGTGGGCGTCGGCTCAGTCTCGCCGGTCGTCGGCCCGGCCGAGACGCCCAGGGTCGTGACCTGGACCACGGCCGGCAGGGAGCGTTCCAGCCCGGCGGCGAAGGTGAAGACCCCGCGCCGCGCATCGAAGGGCAGGCTGGACGGTCCGCTCTGAGCCGAGGCCGCGCCCGCGCCCGCGCCCGCGCCGAACAGGGTCAGGGCGATCGCCGTTCCCGCCAGAAATGCCGCACGTTTCATTGGTTCATCCCCTGATGTCGAATGGAGCCTAGCGCGGGAAACGCGCGGTGACGATGGCCCCGGGCGCGGCGTCATCAATCGTCATCCGCCCGCCGTGGCGCCGCAGGATGGCCCGCACGAAGGCCAGGCCCATGCCGTGACTGTCGGTCCCCTCGGCGCGTGCGGGCACCGGCCCGGACATGCCCGGCCCCTGGTCGGCGATCGAGATGGCGACCTCCGCCTCGTCGGAATAGGCGCGCAGATCGACCGTGCCGCCTTCGGGCGAGAACTTGACCGCGTTATCAACCAGATTGGCCACCGCGCGCTGGAGCAGGGACCGGACGCCGAGGACCGAGACGGGCTCGCCCCCGGCCACGATGCGGACGCCGCGCATGTCGGCAATCGGCTGGTACAGCTCGACACAGGCCTGGGCCAGGACGTCGAGTCGCACGCTTTCGAACAGCCAGGCCTCGCCGTCGCGCAGCGCCATGGCCTCGTTCATGGCGCGGGTGATGTCCGCCAGGTCCTGCTTGGCCTCCTCGCCCAGGCGCGCCCGCTCGGCCGGATCGTCGGCCTCCATCAGCCGGTCCAGCCGCAGGGAGGCGCGGGCCAGGGGGGTCCGGAAATCGTGCGCCAGCTGGTCGGCGGAATCCCGCAGCCAGCTCAGCAGTTCCTCCAGTCGATCCAGCGTGCGGTTTACCTGGGTCGACAGGGCGGTCAGTTCGGGCGCGACCGCCACGGCGGGGGCGCGGCACGAGAAGTCGCCCACGGCGGCCCGGTCCAGGGCCATGCTGACCTCGCTGATCGCGCTGGTCAGGCGACGCCGGGCGAAGGTGGCGGCGGCCAGGCCCGACACCAGAATCAGGGCGCCGGTCAGGGCGACCGACAACACCGCCCAGCGCCAGGCGACGCCCGCCGGATCGACGACACGACCGACGATGACCTGCAGCGCCCCGACCGGCCGCTTGACGATGACCGCCTCAATCGCGCGGGCAGGGCAGAGCTGGCCGGGCGGCAGTCGCACCAGATAGACGCCGGGACCCAGGCTGGACAGACGATAGGTTCGGGCGGTCTCGAGTGCCCCCAGCCCCGCGGGCTTGCCGATCGGCGCGCGGATGAACCGCACCCCCGCCCCGCCCCGCCCGGTGCGGCAAGTCTCTTCCAGGGTGATCGATTCGCGGCTGGGCCCGTCCTGAAAGGCGCTGAGGAAGGCAGACCAGTAGGCGGCGTCCGATTCCGTCAGCTGATCCGCGCCCGCGTCGGGCGGCAGTTTCACCGCGATGGCGGCGAAGTCGGCCAGGGCCGCAAGGGCCGCCTGTTGCCGCTGATCCAGGCGCGCAGCCTGTCCGGTGATCAGGAGCGAACCCGTCAGGGCCAGGGCGGCCAGGACGGCCAGTGTGGCTGCCAACTGGGTCGAGGTGCGTTCCGCCAGCCATCGCCGCCAGCCGGAACCCCCGTTTGAGGGTTGTCCGGGCACGCCCTTCCACAGGTCGGAAAGGCGGGGCAAGGCCCTAGCCCGCGTCGAGGTCGCGGAAGATCAGGCTCTGGCTGCGCGCAGAGACGATCAGGGGATGCAGGTCCTCCCCCAGTTCGGGGGCCTGTTCCTTCAGCCGCCGACGCAGGGCGCTGATCCGGGCGTCGATGATGTTGACGAAGTTGTCCGGCAGGAAGGTCCACTCGATCCAGCACCGGTCCCACAGCATGGTCTTGGTCACCGGCTGACCCCGCGCGGTCATCAGCTCGGACACGATGGCGAACTCCAGCGGCGACAGGTCGATCAGCCGCTCGGCACCCTCGACCATCAGCTTCAGCGTCCGCGCGCCCGGAGACAGGCGGAACGGGCCGTTGATGAGGTCGGCGTTGGCCGGACGGGCACGTCGCGCCACGCGCCGAAGCTGGGACGCCACACGGGCCAGCAGTTCCTCGTCCCCGATCGGCTTGGACAGATAATCGTCGGCCCCGCCCAGCAGGCCCTCGACCCGCTGGCGCTCGCCGGTCAGGGCCGTCAGCATCAGGGCGGGCGCATCGCTGGACGGACCGGACGCCGTGCGCAGGCGCTTCAACGTCTCCAAGCCATCGAGGCCGTTGGTCATCCGATCGAGGATGAGCACGTCGTAGGGATGCGCCTCCGCCATTTGCAGGGCCGCCTCGCCCGCATCGACGCGGTCCACGATCTCGAAGCCCGCCTTCAGCAGGCGGTCGGCGACGTGGTCTGCCAGGGCGGGATCGTCTTCCAGCAGCAGGGCGCGGCGGCCGGCGAAGACCTCGGCCAGGGCGGCGAACGGATCCACATCGGCCGTCGTATCGATCTCGAGCGTGGTCATCCGTTCGTCCCCCGTAACGACGGTCACGATAGAAGGCTGACGCGAAATCACAACGGCGGGCGGTATGACCGTTTCTGACCGCAACGCTCCGCCCCGTGCCGCGTTTGGGGGGCCAATCCGGAGATTCGCCATGCGCCAAGCCGCCCTTCTCGTCCTCGCCGGTCTCGGCCTCACGGCTTGTCAGACGGCACCCGTCGCCGATGCGGGGTTCCTGAGCAGCTATGACGGCCTGGTCACGCGCGAGGACACGATCCGTGCCTCGATCCGTCAGCGGCGGGACGACGCGGCGGTCACGGCGATCGATCGCGTCCATCTGGAACCGAGCCAGTTCGTCGGCGCGGCCGGAAGCAACCTGACGGACGAGGAGCGCGCCCAGCTGCTGCGCGAGGTGGATCGCCAGATATGCTAGGAGGTCAGCGAGCGGTTCACCCTGGCCCCTGCGGCCCGCGACGTGGCCCGCCTGCGGACCGGCGTGGTCGATGTGCGCCCGACCGGCTCGGCGGGGTCGGGCGTGGCGGCCGTCGCCAATATGTTGATCCCCGGCCCCGGCACCCTGCGCGTTCCCGGCACCACGGGCGGCCTGGCGGTCGAAAGCGAGCTGATCGGGCCGGATGGACGCCAGGTCGCGGCCCTGGCCTGGGCCCGCAACGCCAACACGGTCGGCACCGACGCCCCCTCCCTGTCGCGCATCGGCGACGCCCTGCAGATGGCCGAGCCCCTGGGCGACGAGGTGGGCAATACCATCTCTCAGCCGAACCGGACGGTGCGCGACATCCCGACGCCCGATCCCTGCCTGTCGTTCGGCCCCCGGACCCAGCCGGTCGGCTTCGTTACCCGCGCGGTGACGGGCCTCTATGTGCCCCAGGTCAACACCGGCTCGGCCCCGGCCGAGGACAAGCCCCGGCCCTGACGGCTTGTCGCCATCGGGCGGCGTGATAGCGTCCGATCTGGCGCGAGGCTGCGCGCTGAACGGGAGGCTCATCTCATGTCCATGCTCGCCCTGATCGCCGCGCTGGCGATCCAGACGCCGACGCAGGTCGATCCGACCTCGCCCGAGGCCGCCGCCGTCATGGTTCCCGTCGACGGCATCTTCGCCGCCCTGGCCGCGCGGGACGGCGCGATGCTGGCCCCGCACCTTTCCCCGGAGGCGCGCATGATCGTGGCGGTGGAGGCCGCGGATGGCAGCCGGACGGTGCGCTCCGTCCCCGGCGAAGGCTTCGCCGCCGGGCTTCAACCGGGACCCGAACGGTTCGAGGAAATCCTGACCGACCCGATCATCGCCATCGACGGCGACATCGCCATGGTCTGGGGCCGCTATGTCTTCAAGATCGACGGCGCGGTCAGCCACTGCGGCTCCGACCACTTCGACCTGATCCGCCGCGACGGTGTCTGGAAGATCGCCGGCATCACCTGGAACCAGCGCACGACGGGGTGTGAGGACGAGTAGGATCGCGATTAGACCCGCCCCTTATCCAAATCTTCCCAGCATGAGCGCGATCAGCCCTGAATACAGCAAAAGGGCTGGGGCAGTTATGAGCAATGCCAAGTAATACCTACGCTTCAGCGAGGCGACCAACGCTGCGACCGGCGTGCCGACGAGCCAGACAGCAAGCGCGATGGCAAGGTTGATGGAACCACTGTCGCCGCTTGGGTATGACCATAGCGCCGCACCGAGAAGGTAGATGGCGCCGATGATTGCGCCCATCCCTGTTAAAACGATCGCAAACCCGGCACCCACCGCTAGCAAATCATCGGAAATGATGCGGTTCATGAGCGGACTTTTGCGACAAGTGCCTGATGTTTAGACGCATGCTTCACCAGTTTCGCGGTGGAGCCGATCAGATATTAAGAGCCAAAACTCGAAGAAAATCTTGCCAATCAAACTTAAGATTGGATCGAGCTGTTGTCGCTAGTTGCCAAGTCCACCAGTTAGGCAGCGGTGCTAAAACGCGCTCTCGCCCGTGATCGCGCGGCCCAGGATCAGGGCGTGGACGTCGTGGGCGCCTTCGTAGGTGTTGACCGTTTCCAGGTTCATGGCGTGGCGCATGACGTGGAGCTCGCCGGTGATGCCAGCGCCGCCGTGCATGTCGCGAGCCTCGCGGGCGATGGCCAGGGCCTTGCCGCAGTTGTTGCGCTTCATAAGGCTGATGGCCTCGGGCACGAAGGCGCCGGTGTCGAGCAGGCGGCCGAGCGCATAGGCCCCCTCTAGCCCCAAGAAGATCTCGGTCTGCATGTCGGCCAGCTTCTTCTGCACCAGTTGGCGCGACGACAGCGGGCGGCCGAACAGCATCCGTTCGCCGACATAGTCGCGGGCGGCATGCAGGCAGAACTCGGCCGCACCCATGGCCCCCCAGGCGATGCCGTAGCGCGCCTTGTTCAAACAGCTGAACGGGCCGCGCAGACCCTTCACGCCCGGCAGCAGATTGGCCTCGGGCACGAAGACGTCGTTCAGGCCGATGTCGCCGGTGATGGAGGCGCGCAGAGACAGCTTGTCGCCGATCTTGCCGGTGGTGAAGCCCTCGAAATCCCGCTCGACGATGAAGCCGCGAATGACCTCATCCAGTTTCGCCCAGACGATGGCCAGGTCGGCGATCGGCGAGTTGGTGATCCAGTATTTGCCGCCGTTCAGGCGATAGCCGCCCTCGACCGCGACCGCCCTGGTCTTCATCGAGGCGGGGTCGGAACCGCCGTCCGCCTCGGTCAGGCCGAAACAGCCGATCAGCTCGCCCGCCGCCATGCGGGGCAGGAAGCGCATCTTCTGCTCCTCGTTGCCGAAGGCATAGATCGGATACATGGCCAGGGACGACTGCACCGACATGGCCGAGCGGTAGCCACTGTCGACCGCCTCGATCTCGCGGGCGATCAGGCCATAGGCGACGTGGCTGACGCCCGAGCCGCCGTACTGTTCGGGCAGCATGGCCCCCAGGAACCCCATCTCGCCCATCTCGGTCATGATGGCGCGGTCGAAGGTCTCGTCGCGGAAGGCGGCGACGACGCGGGGCAGCAGTTTCTCTCGGGCGTAGGACCGGGCCGCGTCCTGGATGGCGCGCTCGTCGTCGGTCAGGCGGGACGCCATGTCGAAGGGGTCGTCCCAACGGAAGGTCTGGGTGATGGAAGCTGCGCCGTCGGCCATGTCGGGGCTCTTGTTCTGGAGGATCAGCCCGCCCGTTTAGGCCAGAAAAGCCGCGACAACCAGATCAGGCCCGTGATCCGGTTGTCGCGTGGCAGGCGCTATTTCAGCGCGGCGCTGTCCAGGTTGAGGTCGGACAGAGGGATGACCTCCACGTCCGGGTGCTTGGCGCGCAGGGCATCGATGAACTGCGCCGCGTCGCCGACGATGACCAGGCTGGCCCGGTCGACCGGCAGATGTTCGGCGAAGGCGGACTGGACCGCCGCGCCGTCGACGGCCTCGACGTTGCCGACATAGTCCGCCAGCTCGCTCATCGGCAGATCGTAGAGGGCAAGGCCCGCGACCAGTCCGCCCAGGCCGTCCACGGTTTCCAGAGCGCTGCCGAACGATCCGGTCAGGATGGCCTGACGGGTGGTGATTTCCGACGCGGTCGGCTGGGTCGTCGACAGGCGCGCGACCTCGGCCAGGATCAGGTCGGCGACCTCGGCGGCGGCGTCGTTGCGGGTCTGGGCGCTGGCGGTGAACAGGCCGTCGTCGCGGCGAACGCCCAGCCCCGAACGCGTGCCGTAGCTGAGGCCGCGCTTGATGCGGATTTCCTGGTTCAGCCGCGAGGTGAAGCTGCCGCCCAGCAGGGTGTTGCCCAATGTCAGCGGGAAATAGTCGGCGTCGGTCCTGGACACGCCGCGCAGGGCCACGGTGACGGCGGCCTGCCCGGCCCCCGGCTGGTCGATGACGACGATGCGGGTCGGCAGGGGTTGACCGGCCGGATGTGACGGGGCCGGAGCCGCGCCCGCAGGATCGCGCCAGTCGCCGAAGGCCGTCTGAGCGAGCGAACGCGCCTGGGCCTCGGTGACGTCGCCGGAGAAGACCAGGGTGGCGTCCGATGGACGGTATCGGGCGGCATGGAAGGCCGCGACGTCCTGGCGCGTGATGGTGGGAAGCGTCGTCAGCGTGCCGGAGCCCGGGGACCCGTAGGCGGCGTCGCCATAGACGACGCGGGCGGCCGCTGCCGAGGCGACCGGACCCGGTGTCGACAGGGCCACACGAAGCCCATCGAGCGCCTGGGTGCGCTGTCGCTCCAGTTCCTCGTCGGCGAAGGTCGGATTGCGCACCAGATCGGCCATCAGGCTCATAGCCTGGGGGAAGACGTTGGCCGGGGCGTTGGCATAGACTGACGAGAAGTCCACGCCGGCGCTCGCGCCCACATCGGCCCCCAGCTGTTCGATCTCGGTCGCGATGCGGGGTGCGTCGCGGGTGGTCGTGCCTTGCGTCAGCAGGGCGGCGGTCATGGCGGCGACCCCGGCCTTGCCCGGCGTCTCGTCGGCCGAACCGGCGTCGAAGTTCAGCCGGGCCGAAACCAGCGGCAGATCGTCCTTCCGCACCACCAGCACTCTCAGGCCGTTGTCGAGGCGGAAGTCGGCGACCGGCGGCGTGGCCGGAGATACGGCCTCGGTCGTCGCCGGAAAGGGTGCCCGCTCGGCCTCCGGCAACAAGGTCAGGATCTGGCCCACGGGCGCGAGATCGGCGATCTGGACCGGGGCTGTGACGTCGGTGACCTGGGTCGTGACCGGATGTGCGTCGTCGGCGTTGAGATAGCGCAGGGTGACGGCGCGATCCTCGGTCAGGTAGCGGCGGGCGACGCGCTGGATGTCGGCGGCGGTGACGGCCTGGATCTGGGCGATCTCGCGGTCGGCGACCGAGGCGTCATTGGTCTCGATCAGGGCGAAGCCGAGGACATTGGCCCGGTCGTCGATGGTCTCGCGGCTGCGCAGGGCATCGGCCACCAGCTCGTTCTTGGCCTCGGCCAGTTCGGCGTCGGTGACGGGTTCGTCCCGGAATCGGGCGACCTCGGCACGCAGGGCCGCCAGCCCCTCCTCCGGTGTCTTGCCGCCGGCCATGATGGCGGTGGCCGACATATAGCCTGCCTGCTGGGCGAAGTCGGGGCTGGACGAGGCCTGGGCCGCGATCTGCTGCTCATACACCAGGGAGCGATACAGGCGGCTACTCTCGCCCGTCGACATGATGCCGTCCAGGACGGTCAGGGGAATGCGGTCCGGATCGCGATAGGCCACGGTCGGCCAGGCCAGGACGACGGCCGGCAGGGGGACATTGGGCGCATAGACGGTCTGTTCGCGCGGACCGGTCGGTTCGGGCTCGACGACGTTGTTGGTCGGCAGCGGCCGGTCCGGGTTGGGGATGGGCCCCATGTAACGGTCGATCCAGCCGTCGAGCTGAGCCTGATCGAAGTTTCCCGCCACGATCAGGATGGCGTTGTCCGGTCGGTAGTAGGTGGCATGGAACCGGCGCACGTCCTCGATGGTCGCGGCGTCCAGATTTTCGATCGAGCCGATGGTCGAGCGGCGATAGGGGCTGTCCTGATAGACCAGGGCCGGCAGGAACAGTCCGAGCCGCCCGTAGGGTCGCGCCAGATAGCTCTGGCGGTACTCCTCCTTGACGACGTCGCGCTCGCTTTCGAACACGTCCTCGTTGACCACCAGCGAACCTAGGCGGCTGGCCTCGGCGAAGATCAGGCGCTCCAGGTGATTGGCCGGGATGGTCTCGTGATAGGCGGTGACATCGTCACTGGTGAAGGCGTTGTTGTTGCCACCCACGTCCTCGGTCAGGCGGTCGAAGGTCTCGTCCGGGAAGTCCTTGGTGGCCTTGAACATCAGGTGTTCGAACAGGTGGGCGAACCCGGAGCGGGCCTGGGGGTCGTCCTTGGAGCCGACGCGATACCAGACCTGGACCGTCACGTTCGAGGTCGAGGTGTCGCGCGAGGTGTAGACGTCCATGCCGTTCGGCAGGGTCCGCTTGACGAAGCCCAGCGGCGGCACCGCGATGGAGGCGGCGGGTGCGGCGGCGGTCTGGGCCATCACGGGTGCGGCGGACATCAGGGCGAGGGCGGCGACGGCCGACAGCAGGCGGGACTTCATGGGGGCGGGCTCCGGGGGATTGCGAGGCGACCGTATCAGGGGTTTGTCGCCGCGTCAGTTACAGGCGTGTAATGTCGCTCAGTGGCCGAACACATCGACCCCGACGTCACCCTCCGGCGTCAGCCAGGCGCGCTTCATGCCCTGGCTGTTGAAGGGATCGGCGCGGTGGCCCTGGGCATCCAGGGCGACCAGGCCGCCGTCGCCGCCCAGGGTGCCGATCTCGGAGATGGTGGCGGCCGTGGCTTCAGCCAGAGACGCGCCGGCTGCGACGCGCCAATCGACACCGGCCGCCGCATTGGTGCGGATGAAATACTCCCCCTGGCCGGTGCAGGAGACCGCGACCCGGTCCGTGGCCCAGACGCCTGCGCCGGGGATGGGGGTATCGCCGACCCGGCCCGGCAGCTTGCCGAACACGCCACCGGTCGAGGTGCCGGCCGCCAGCCGACCGGCGCTGTCCAGCACGCAGCAGCCGACCGTGCCGTGCGACAGGGCGGACGTGCGGCCCTGTCCAGGGGGATGGTTGTCCTCGCCCTGACCGGCGCGGGTGAACCAGGCGTCCGGGTCGTCGATGGGGTCGAGGCCGTGTTCGCCGGCGAAGGCGGAGGCTCCCGATCCGGCCAGCAGGACGTGGGGGCTGTGCTCCATGACGGCGCGGGCGGCGCGGACCGGATTGCGATAGCCCTGGAAGGCGGCGATGGCCCCGGCCCGGCGGGTCGCGCCGTCCATCAGGCTGGCGTCCAGCTCGTATTCGCCCGCTAGATTGGGCGAGGCCCCGCGTCCGGCGACATAGAGGCCGGAATCCTCCAGCAGCACGATGGCTTCGACGACCACGTCCAGCGCCGCCGCGCCGTCGGCCAGCCGCACGGCCATGGCCTGAACCACCTGCCGCATATGGGCGATCTCCGCGTCGTAGTCGCGGTCGCGCCGCGCCCCGGCGCCGCCGTGCAGGATAAGGGCGGGTCCGGGCATAAGCGTCTCCTGATACGGTCGCCTCTTTCATTCGGGCGTGGCGCTCTTTAGCGTTGCCCGCAAGCGTGCGCCACATTCCACAAGAGGGTGGCGAAGCGTCGAACCAACCTGACAAGGCGACCTCAAGCAGCGCGACTGCGCGATAGGTCGCCCGAGCGAAGCGAGACAAAGAATCATGCGCGCAGTCCTGTCCAAGACCGTCGGTGGCCCCTCGTCGCTCGTCGTCGAAGAGGTTCTCGACCCCACGCCCAAGGCGGGCGAGGTGGTGATCGAGGTCAAGGCCGTCGGCATCAACTTTCCCGACACATTGATCATCGAGGACAAATACCAGTTCAGGCCGCAGCGCCCCTTCTCGCCCGGCGGCGAGGTCGCGGGCGTGGTCGAGGCGGTGGGCGAGGGCGTCAAAGGCGTGTTCAAGGGCGACCGGGTCATGGCCATTCCCGGCTGGGGCGGTCTGGTCGAACGGATCGCGGTCCGGGCGGAGGCCCTGATCCCCATGCCCGACGGGATGTCGTTCGAGGAGGCGGCCGCCCTGGTCATGACCTATGGCACCTCCCTCTACGCCCTGAAGGACCGGGCCGGGCTGAAGGCGGGCGAACGCCTTCTGGTGCTGGGCGCGGCTGGGGGCGTGGGGGCGGCCGCCGTCGAGCTGGGCAAGGCCATGGGGGCCCAGGTGACGGCCGCCGCCTCGACCAACGACAAGGTCCAGTTCGCGCTGGAACTCGGCGCCGACAACGGCCTGATCTATCCGTCCGGGGCCATGGACAAGGCGGCGCAGAAGGATCTGTCGGGCGAGTTCAAGCTGGCCTGCGGCAAGGATGGGCCGGACGTCGTCTATGACGGGGTGGGCGGCGACTATGCCGAACCGGCGCTGCGGGCCATGGACTGGAACGGGCGCTATCTGGTGGTCGGCTTCCCGGCGGGCATCCCGTCCTTCCCGCTGAACCTGACCCTGCTGAAGTCGGTGTCGGTGGTCGGTGTCTTCTGGGGGGCGGGCATGGCGCGCGATCCGGAAGGGCACAAGGCCAACATGGCCCAGCTGATGACCTGGTACGCCGAGGGCAAGATCAAGCCGCGCGTCAGTCAGACCTTTCCGCTGGAACGAGCGCATGAAGCGATCCAGGCCCTGTCGGACCGCACCGTCATGGGCAAGGTCGTGGTGACCGTCGAGTCGTGACCGCGCTGTCGGCCTCGCTGGACCCGGCGGCGGCGGCGGAGCGGCTGGCGGCGACGTCGCGCGTGCGCGTGCCAGGCCTGCTGCAGGACGGCGTGGGGGCGCTCTACGCGGCGGTGACCGATCCGGCGATGGTCTGGATGCGGGCCATGCACAACCCCTACAACGCCGAGGTGCCCGTCGCCCTGTTCGAGGCCGAGCCTCTGCACGAACAGGCGCGGCTGGTCGCCCTGGCCCACGAGGAGGCGACCGACGGGTTCCAGTTCCTGTTCGACCGGATGAAACTGGGTCAGGCGCGCGCCCTGGGGCTGGCGTTACCGCAGGCGCTGTACGACCTGCACGCCTGGTTCAATTCGGAGGCGTTCCTGGCGTTCGCGCGAGCCCTGACCGGCGACGACCGCATCGCCTATGTCGATGCCCAGGCGACGCGGTACCTGCCGGGTCATTTCCTGAACCGCCATACCGACGAGCATGTCGATGCGGGACGGCTGTATGCCTATGTGCTGAACCTGTCGCCGGACTGGCGGGCGGAATGGGGCGGGCTGCTGATGTTCCTGGAGGAGGGCGAGGTGGTCGAAACCTTCATGCCGGGCGCGGGGACGCTGAACGTGTTCAGGGTGCCGCAGAGCCATGCGGTGTCGATGGTCGCGCCGTTCGCCGGGATGCCCCGCTATTCGATCACCGGCTGGTGGCGCACGACCCCGCCGTCGGGAGGCCAGGGGTGACGCCGCTGCGCCTGTCGTCGGACCTGGATGCGGCCGAACTGGCCAAGGCCTTTGCGGCGGGCGGGCAGCGACTGCACATCCCCGACATCCTGGTCGCCGAAGACGCCGACGCGGTCGAGGTCGTGCTGGCGGCCGAGCGGCGGTGGAAGACCACGGTGGCGGCGGGGGGGACCTTTCTGGAGCTGCCGCTGGACGGACGGCTGGCCGAAGACCCGGGCAAGCAGTCGTGGCTGGACGAGGCGGCGGTGGACGGGTCCAGCCCCCTGACCCAGTACATCTTCGACACCCGCCGCCTGACCGCCGAGCGCGAACTGGGCACGGCCGGGGGCGACGCCGCCGATGCGGTGCTGGACTGGCTGAACAGTCCGGCCTTCATCGCCTTCGCCCGCACGGTGACGGGTGACGACCGGATCGATCTGGCCGACGCCCAGGCCTCGCGCTATCGGCCGGGCCATGTCCTGACCAGCCACAACGACGTCTCGCCGGGCAAGAACCGACTGTATGGCTATGTGCTGAACTTCAGCCGCGACTGGCGGGCCGACTGGGGCGGGAACCTGGTCTTCTATGGCGAGGACGGCCACATCCAGCACGGCTGGGTGCCGGCCTTCAATGCGCTGAACCTGTTCGTCGTGCCGACCCGCCATGCGGTGACCCAGGTGGCGTCGTTCGCACCCAGGGACCGGCTGTCGATCGTCGGATGGCTGAGGTCGAACACCGCGATTGGCCCGCAAGCGCGGGGCAGCAGCCGATCCTATTGATCCTCCCCCGCCCCTTTGCGGGGGAGGGGGACCGCGAAGCGGTGGAGGGGGCGGCAGCGAGCACCGTGTCTGGGGTCGCCCCCTCCACCCCCGCGCAAGCGCGCGGCGGTCCCCCTCCCCCGTTCGCTTCGCTCCTGGGGAGGATTATTGATCCCGCAGCCGCTCCAGCGCCCGCTCGGCGGCCTCGCGGTGGCGCTTCCTGATATTGGCCCCCATCGTCGCGATCACGGCGGTGATGACGGCGGCGTCGTCGGTGAAGCCGATGCCGGCCAGGATGTCGGGGATGGCGTCCATGGGCAGGACGAAATAGGCCAGCGCTCCCATCATCACGCCCTTGGCGGCCAGCGGCGTCTCCGGATCGCGGGCGGCGTAATAGACGCTGATCATCTGGTTGGCGAAGGGGATGCGCGCGGCGACGCGGCCGACCTTGGGCCAGAAGCCGGCCTTGACCCGCACCTCGTTGACCCGCTGCACGGCCGGCAGCAGGGCCTTGTCCGGATCGATCGCGTCTTCCGGCGAGATGGGTTTGGCGTTTGCGGTCATGGCGGCTAAATCCCCCCGACTTTCCAAGGTTCAACGGAATATAGGGACGAACGCCATGAAACTCGACAGCAGCATCGCCGCGGTGGTGACCGGTGGGGCCAGTGGCCTGGGCGAAGGCACGGCGCGGGCGCTCGCGGCCGCGGGCGTCAAGGTCGCCCTGTTCGACATGAACGCCGAAAAGGGCGAGGCGATCGCGACCGAGATCGGCGGCATCTTCTGCGCCGTGGACGTGACCGACGATGCGTCCGTCGCAGCGGGCTTCGAAAAGGCCCGCGCCGCGAACGGCCAGGAGCGGCTGCTGGTCAACTGCGCCGGGATCGCCACGGGCCAGAAGACCGTCAGCCGCAAGAAGGACACCGGCGAGATCCGCGCCCACGACATGGCCAGCTTCGAGCGCACCGTGCGGGTCAATCTGTTCGGCACCTTCCGCGTGCTGAGCCAGTCCGCGCTTGGCATGGTGACCCTCGACAAGGGCGAGGACGGCGAGCGCGGCCTGATCGTCAACACCGCATCGGTCGCCGCCCAGGACGGACAGGTGGGCCAGGCGGCCTATTCGGCCTCCAAGGGCGGGGTCTACGCCATGACCCTGCCGATCGCGCGCGACCTGGCCCAGGAAGGCATCCGGGTGAACACCATCCTGCCCGGCATCATGTGGACGCCGATGATGGCCGGCATGGACCAGAAGATCCAGGACGCCCTGGCCGCCCAGATCCCCTTCCCCAGCCGCCTGGGCAAGCCCTCGGACTATGCGTCCCTCGTGCTGGAACTGGCCCGCAACGTCTACATCAACGGCGAATGCATCCGGCTGGACGGCGCCATCCGGATGGCGCCTCGCTGACGCGAGGAAGGGCGCTACCGCTCGGCTCGCGGAGCCTCGCTGCTTGAGCGCGAGGAATTGTGCGGGTTGGGACTTGCGATCAGCCGCGCGGGTCCGCTATACGCCCGCCTCCGACTGAAGTGCGGGCGTAGCTCAGTGGTAGAGCACAACCTTGCCAAGGTTGGGGTCGAGAGTTCGAATCTCTTCGCCCGCTCCAGTCGAACAAAGAGGCCCGGTCGCGAGACCGGGTTTTTTTGTTTCTGCGCCCCGGGTTCGTGAGTTCCCCGTGGAGTGGCGCGGCGGGCGGAGGGCTCAGTCGATCGCCAGCGCCGTCTTGATGTCGCGCCAGTCGATGTATTTGAAGTTCTGGTTGCCGACGTCGTTGACGTCGTCCTGGACCACGACCAGCCCGTTGGTGAAGGGGCCGATCGGTCCGCTCCATGCGGCCACCCCGTCCGTGCCGGTGACCCCGTCGATCACGCCGTCCCGGACCACGAACCGGCCGACGTAGGCGGGGGTCGCGCCATCGATACGCCAGACCGGAAAGGTCGAATCCCCCTGGCTGGACCCGATCAGGTAGCGGGCGTCGCCGTCTGTGATCGTGGTCAGCCCCTCGGCGTCCGCGACCAGGACGCCGGGGGCGATCGGCTGGACCAGGGCGCGCGCGTCGCCGGACGCCGGATCGAGGCCATAGCGCCAGACGCCGATATTCTCCTCGGCGAGATAGAGGGCGTTCCCGGCGGGGTCGGCGGCGCAGCCTTCGGAGATCGAGCCGATCTCGAAGCGGCGGACCTCCCGGGCCTGGACCTGGCCCGTCACATCGACCGTGACGACGAACTGGCGCACGTCGCCCTCGTGGCCGACCAGGATGGCGTGCACGTCCCCGCCTACGCGCGCGAAGCAGAAGCCGTAGGGCTCGACCACATCGGTGGCGATCGCGCCCCACGGTCGAATGCCATTGTCGCCCGTGCCGGCCGGATCGAACAGATACAGGGACACCCCGGTCTTGCCGGGCGTCCGGTCGCTGGCGCCCAGCAGCAGCTGCGGGCGGCCGTCGACGATCAACCCTTCAACGGCGTCGACGTTGTTCAGCAGGCCCTCGGGCAG
Organism: Brevundimonas sp. P2_A6; assembly: GCF_056404975.1. Classification (NCBI taxonomy): domain Bacteria; kingdom Pseudomonadati; phylum Pseudomonadota; class Alphaproteobacteria; order Caulobacterales; family Caulobacteraceae; genus Brevundimonas; species Brevundimonas sp. P2_A6. The sequence goes on from NZ_JBFUCZ010000002.1 coordinate 131,233, forward strand.
GACCTGCAGGATCGCGCCGTCCAGACCATAGACATAGAGGCCCGCCTTCTTGTCCGTGCCGACGACGATGCCCGGGGTCGAGACGCCCCCGACCCTCACCGGATGCGTGCCCGCCCAGACGACCGGATCGTCCGCTGCGTCCTCTCCGACTTCGCCGACCGAGGGCGTTTCCGCCACCGCATGGACTGTCGCGCCCGCGCCGACGACGCCTGCGCCCTCGCCCCTGTAGTCGACCTCGTGCGTCGCGCATCCCGCGAGGAGGAGCGGCGTCACCAGCAAGACGAGACGGATCAGGGTACGAGACATGGGCGGGCTCCGGGGCGTTGCGGCGCGTGTCGAGACCACGCCCCGCACGCCGCCGTCAAGCCGGTCGCCGCACGGCGATATCCGGAATGATCCGGGTCAGGATCGACCTTCGAAAAACCCACGCAAACCTGCGTTCTTCGCGTCGCAAAACCGTCAATGCAGCTTTGCCAGCGCCGTGTACGGGCGCCTCCATCGGCGGATCGCAAACGCGGGCGCCATGGGGGATATCATCATGCGCAAGTCCATCCTGCTCCTCGGAGCAGCCATCTCGCCATTCCTGTTCTCGGGCGTCGCCGCCGCGCAGGACGCACAGGCCGATCGGGTCGACGAGGTCGTCGTCGTCGGTCGCCGCCCGATCGCGGAATCGGAAGCCGCCGCCCTGAGCGTGCAGCGCAACTCCGACAGCCTGGTCAGCGTGGTGGCGTCCGACGCCGTCGGTCGCCTGCCCGACCAGAACATCGCACAGGCCGTGGCGCGCATTCCCGGTGCCGCCGTCGAGAGCGACCAGGGCCAGCCGCGCTACATCTCGCTGCGGGGCGCGCCCAAGAACTGGACCACCCTGTCGATCAACGGCATCGGCATCGTCAGCCCAGAGGGCCGCGACACCCGCTATGACAGCCTGCCGTCCGCCATCGCGTCGCAGATCGTGATCAACAAGGCGGTGACGCCCGACCTGAACGGCGAGACCATCGCAGGCAACGTCAACATCATCACACGCTCGGCCTTCGACTATTCCGGCCTGCACGTCGCCGGCAAGGCGGGTATCGGCAGCGTCGAGCTCGGCAACCGTAGCGAATACGACGCCCAGCTGATCGCCTCGGACCGGTTCGACACCGGGATCGGCGAGATCGGTATCCTGGCCTCGGGCTCCTACTACGAGCGCAACATGGTCACCGACAACTACGAGATCGACTGGGAGCTGGTGCCGCAGGATGTCCAGCCCGGCGGCGCGGGCGCCGGCGGTGACCGGCTGTGGGCGCGCGAGACGGAGAACAAGCTGTATCGCCTGACGCGGACCAACTATTCGCGCACCGGCCGCATCGACTGGGCCCCCAACGACACCAACCGCATCTTCCTGGAATCGATCTACACGACCTTCCAGGACGACGAGGCGCGCGACAACTTCCTGTTCGACACCGACGATCGTCAGGCCGACCTGAACCGTCCGGCCGGCTGCGCCCCCGTGACGACCTTCTCGGTGCCGACCACCGGCTATGCCGACACCTGCATCGGCAACACCTCGCTGCGCGGCACCGTCTATGGCATCGACCTGAACCAGCGCGCCACGCTGCGGGCCTATGAGCAGTCGATCTTCACCACCACCCTGGGCGGCGAGCACGAGGTCGCGGGCTGGGGCATCGACTGGCGCGCCAACTTCACCCGCTCGATCGACGACCGCTCGGTGGTCGGCGAGGCCCGCTATGAAAGCCCCTCGGCCCGCAACCAGCGCGTCACGATCGACTACAACTTCAACGACGTGAACCTGCACGACATCCAGCTGTTCCGCACGATCACGACCGGCACCGGGGCGGCGACCCGCTATTCCAAGGGCGACCGGGTCACCAACATCGATGACTTCGTGCACGACCTGACCCAGCTGACGTCGCTGAAGGCCATCGACGAGACCGAGGCCTATACGGGTCGGTTTGACGCCCATCGCGACTTCAGCCTGATGGGGACCGAGGCCACCTTCACCTTCGGCGGGCAGTACGACCAGCGCACCAAGGAATCCAACGAGAGCCAGCTGTCGCTGGCGACCTCGAACACGGCCCAGAACGCCATCCTGACGGCCGCCAACGTTTCGCGCACCTACATCCCGGTGTCGCTGGACATCCCGTTCAAGGGCAAGATTCCGCTCGCCTATCAGTTCCGCTATTTCGATCTGCAGGCCATGCGCGACCAGGTCGCCCGCGCGGTCGCCGCCGGCGGGACCTACAACCCCGTCACGGCCAACTTCTACAACGTCGAGGAAGAGGTCGCGGCCGGCTACGCCTCGATCCGTCTGGGCTATGACTGGGGTTCGATCCTGGCCGGCGCCCGCGTCGAGCACATCACCAACACGGGTCAGGCGATCGTCCCGCTGGGCGGCGTCGACACCCGCATCACCACCGAGAACGAGCAGACGCTGGTCTATCCCAGCCTGCACATCAACTACGACCTGACCGACGACCAGAAGCTGCGGCTGTCGTTCTCGACCGGCGCGGCGCGCCCCGACTACGACCAGCTACGTCCCAATTTCACCTTCTCGGACACCAACCAGACGATCTCGGGCGGCAACCCCGATGCCAAGCCCGAACGGGCTTACGGTGTCGACGCCTACTGGGAATGGTATGTCCAGCCGCAGGGCTTCGTGTCGGTCGGCGTCTTCTACAAGAAGGTCGACGACGTCCTGTTCTCGGACAGCCGCGTGTTCAACTCCACCGTCCTGAACTCGGGCGGGGTGGACCGCAGCCAGTATCGCCTGACGACCCTGGTCAACGGCGGCGAGGGCTATATCTACGGCATCGAGGGTGCCCTGCAGTTCCAGCTGGAACCCTATACCGAGCAGCTGGGCCTGCCCGACTGGATGGGCGGCTTCGGCATCAACACCAACGTCACGATCAATGAGTCGGAGGCCGACACGCCCGGCGGCACCAAGGTGTCCCTGCCCAACACCTCGGACCTCATCTACAACGTCGGCGTCTACTATGAGAAATACGGCCTGTCGGCGCGCGTGAACTATCGCGAGCGTAGCGAGTGGCTGGACGCCTACGGCCCCGACGTCGACGGCGGTTCCACCTATTGGGCCACTGACGACGAAATGGACGCCTCGGTCCGCTATGCGGTCAGCGACAACCTCGAGGTCTATTTCGACGCCTCGAACCTGACCAACACACCGGGCCGCCGCTATTCACGCGAAAGCCAGTACACGATCGAGTGGGAACGGTTCGGCCGCCGGTTCGACGCGGGCATTCGCTTCAACTTCTGATCCACAGACGACGTCAACCCATCCGGAGAGCCACCGGGACGCACAGGCGGCTCGCGGCTCTTCGGTCTGGGCATAGAGGTGGCCGCACCATGAAGACGCTCGCCAAGGTCGCCGGTCTCGCGACCGCCATATCGCTGTGCTTCGGCACCATGCCGGTGTCGGCACAGGTCTCCTCGGCGGCCCCGGCCCCTGCGGTTCAAAGCCAGCGCGCCGACGTGGGCGAGGGTCGCGCCAGGAATGTCATCCTGTTCCTGGCCGACGCGGCGGGCGTGGCTACCCTGTCTGCCGCCAGTCTGATGGCCTATGGCGAACCCCAGCGTCTGCATGTTCAGACCTGGCCGAACCTGGGGCTGAGCGAGACCTCTCCGGTCGACGAATTCGTGTCCGACTCGGCCAACGGCATGTCGGCGATCGTCACGGGCGTGAAGACCCGCAATGGCGTCATCAGCCAGGGACCTGACGCTGTGCGCGGCCGCGTCGACGGCACCCCGACCAAGACCGTCCTGGAATATGCCGAGGACCACGGCCTGCTGACAGGGGTCATAACCAGCCAGTCGATCGCGGATGCCACGCCGGCCGCCAACTATGCCCACGGCAATGACCGGTCGAGCTGGGGCACGATTTTTCCGCAGGCCTTTGCGCCCCGGTCTGGCGACGGGGTGGATGTGCTGCTGGGTGCCGGTCGGGCCAAGATAGGCGAGCAGTTGACCGCCTTGGGCACCGGTTTCGATGCCCTGAGCCAGGCGCACGATCGGCCGATCCATGCCTCCCTGGCCGACGTGCCGCTGACCGATTCCAGGCCCATAGTGGTGGCCGACGCCCTCGACGTCCGGGCGGCGACGCTGCGGGCGCTGGATATCCTGCAGCGATCCCCGACCGGCTATCTGCTGGTCGTCGAATGGGATGCCCACACCGACGATCCCCGCGAAGGCCTCCAGAATGTCGTGGATTTCGACCGGTTGATCGCCGAGGTGCAGAGCCGCGTCGATTTGAAGGACACGCTGTTGCTGTTCACCGCAGACCATTCTTTTGGACTGCAGGTCGATGACGGCACCCGTGGCCAGCCTCTGCTTGAGGGTTACGACGACTGGAAGGCCACGGCCGGCGACGAAGAGGACGTCGTCCGTCTGAAGAACGTGATGGTCAACGCCACCCACACGGCCGAAGAGGTGCCCGCCCTGGCGATCGGTGCGGGGGCCGAGCGCGTTCGTGGCTATTTCCCCAATACCCACCTGTTCCATGTGATGATGGACGCCTGGGGCTGGATGGCGGACTGAACACCCCCGTCGGATCAAGGACCCGGCCCGGGTCGGACGCCGCCGCCGCGATCCGTGACATCGGCGTCATCGCGCAGATGCGACTGGACCGGACTGCGGGTCCGTCCTAACCGCTGAACCCGGCCCGGCCCTTGCGAGGTTCGCGTCACAGGCGCTTTTTCGGTGCCAGAATGGGATGACGCGGGATGTTTCTGGAAGGCGAGGTCGACTGGGTTCTTGTGCTGGGCCTGCTGGCGGCCGTGACCTCGATCGTGGCCGTGGCGTCCCTGGTCTATGCCTTCACCCACCGGACGCGGCACGTCTCGACCGCAGACGAGCTCGGAGCCGTGTCCAAGGCGCGCGAGGCGGCAGAGACGCGGCTTTACGAGACGCTGAACGCCATTCCCGTGGCCATCGTCCAGACCGATCGCGGCGGCAAGTTCGTCTTCGCCAACCGCGCCGCCCATCAGCTGATGGGCCGTCGCGATGCCGAGCTGATCGGCCTGCGGTTCCATTCGGCGACCTGGGGCATCACCTATCCCGACGGCCGGCCGGTGCCGCCGGACCTGTTGCCCAGCGCGCGCGCCCTGCGGGGCCAGACGGTCAAGGGGTTCCAGCACATCCTGGCCAACCCGGCGACGCGCCGGAAGATGCTGGTCTCGGTCACCGCCATGCCGATCGAGGATGCGCTGGGCCAGATCATCGGCTCCACCGCAGCCATCGTGGAGACCGAGGGCCTGACGACGCCAGAGGCCGTGCCGGTCGAGACGGTGTCCGCCGCCGGCAGCACCGACGATCTGACGCGGCGCGTGTTCGAAGCGGCCTCCAGCGCCCTGATCGTCGTGTCGGCGCATGGCGTGATCCGCGAGGCCAACCCCACGGCCCTGGCGCTGTTCGGCCGTGACGCCAGCGTGATCGGGATGGACTTCGCCGACCAGTTCCTGGGCGAGACCGAGCGGGTCGAGGGTCGCCAGACCCTGCGCGCCGCCCTGTCCGCGACACCGGGCGAGGCCGATCCGATCGAATCGCGCTTCGGCGGCGAACGTGGCGTCCACTGGCGCATCCTTCCCCTTTCCGCACCGGATGAGCCTGTCGATGCCCTCCTGCTCGCCGGCAATCCGGTGTCGGCATCCGAGGGCGAGGTGGCCGTGCTCGAGGCGCAGGAAAGCACCGACGAGGCAGCGCCTATCCAGGCTCCGGACGCCACGGCCGGGGCGCGAGAGGCCGAGCTGGCCCGCTCTCTGGGCCAGGTCCGGACCGAGCTTCAGGCGGCCCGCGATGCGGCCGCATCGGCCGAGGCGCGAGCGCGGGCGGAGGTCGCCGACCGCAACGAGGCGGCGCATCGACTGGAAAGCGTCGGACGTCTGACGGGCGGCGTGGCCCAGGACTTCAACGCGCTGCTGGCCGTGATGACCAGCGCGCTCGACATGATGCTGAAGACGGCCGACGACCCGGCCCGTGTGCGCCGACTGGGCCAGGCCGCCCTGATCGCCGGACAGCGGGGCGAGGCCCTGACGCGTCGGCTGTCGGCCTTCTCCCAGGGAGAGGACGCCCAGGGACAGGTGCTCGATGCGGGGATCCTGCTGCGCGGGCTGGAGACGCGGCTGAAGGCCGTGGCCGGACCCGGCGTGGACCTGATGATCGAAGCGCCCGACGTCGAGACGCCGGTGCGTCTGGATCCGGTCGCGTTCGACGCGGCGATGACCGCCCTGGTGCGAAACGGCGCCGAGGCCATGGACGGCGCCGGAGCCATCGCCGTGCGTCTGGAACGCCCCGCCGACGGCGCGGTGCGGTTGACGGTGCGCGACACGGGCCCCGGCCTCGACGCCGCGACGGCCCAGCGGGCGCTGGAACCGTTCTTCACGACCCGACTGGGAGCGCAGGGGCTGGGACTGGCCCAGGCCCACGCCTTCGCCCGTCAATGGGGCGGAACCCTGAGCCTGACCGGTGCCGAGGGCGAGGGGGCCGAAGCCGTCCTGACCCTGCCCGGCGTGGTCGCGGCGCAACGGATCGAGGAATCCGCAGCCTGACCGAGTCGCCCGGACACCGGTGTTCGTGCTAGAGCGTTAACCCTGATCCGCGGCGGGGGCGCTTTATGGTTTGGGCACTGAGAATTTGTCTGGCGGCACTCGTCCTGGCCTATGCGGCGTGGCTGGCGCTGCCTCCGGGCACGGCCCTCGCGGCGGGGGTTCCCCTGCTTCAGGTCTGGTCCGATCTGGCTCCGGTCGCATCGGTGCCGGCGGCGACCCTGGCGGGCATGTTCCTGGCGATCGTCGCCCTGTACGGCACAAGCGGCGTCGCGACGACGCTGGGCCTGAACGGGGCTCCCGGCCTCTTCTTCCTCGGCTTCGTCGGCGAGATCGCGGTGCGCCTGGTGATCGCCGGAGGGACGCCGACCGTGGCGCCGACCCTGGACATCGCCGCTCGGGTGGAATCGGCTCTGCGACCGTTCGGCGTGCTGGTGGAGACCACGCCCCTGGCCCTTGCAGCCTTGCTGGCGGTCGGGTTGTGTATTCTCGTGACCGGAGTCTGGCGCGGCCAGACGGGCGCGGCCCTGACCCGCATCTGGACCCAGCCGCCCGTCTACGCCTGATACGGCCGCGACCCTCAGTCCCCTTTTTCCAGAGCCGGTCCTCATGAAGATCCTTCGCTTCGTCCTGGTCCTCGCCGTGATCGGTTATGCGGGTTGGCTGGCCTGGCCCTTCCTGTCGCCCTTTTTCGAGGGCGCGCCGGTCGATGTGGCCACGCAGCGGTCAAGCGCGATGATCGAGGCGGGTGGAGGCATTCCGCAGGCAGCCCTCTGGATCGGGGCCGTGTTCCTCTATGTCGTCGCGGCCCTTCTGCTGGGCTCGGGAAACCCCCGAGCCGCCGTGGCCTATTTCCTGGGCTTCATCGCCGATGCGGTGCTGAGGCTGGCGATCGACCGGTCCGGAGGGTCCCAGAACGCCTCCATCGCTGCGGACAGCTCTGCGGCCGGGGGGGAGATGGCCCAGCGCTCGGCCGAGGCCGTCGCACCCGTCGGCCTGCCCGTCGATCCGACCTGGCTGATCCTGGGGGTGCTGCTGGTCATCGGCGTCCTGGTGGTGGCCTTGTCGCGCAGGAGGGTACGACGCCGGGGGCAGGGTCAGCTGGCGGCCTGACGCCGCCGGCCAGCCAAACGCCGGTGCGGTCTGTTCGACGCCGGTCGAAGCGCCCATATCCTCTCCGGCGGTTGACCCGGTGCGGTCAGTCGCTAGGACAGCGGGCGTCTCCCCGACCCCGCACGACCCAGAGGTTCTCATGGCCGACGCCACCCCCGCATCCGCTTCCGTTTCCTACGACGTCGTCATCATCGGCGGCGGCCCCGGCGGCTACAACGCCGCGATCCGTGCGGGTCAACTGGGCCTGAAGGTCGCCTGCGTGGAGATGCGCGAGACCCTGGGCGGCACCTGCCTGAACGTCGGCTGCATGCCGTCCAAGGCCCTGCTGCACGCGTCCGAGCTTTTCGAGGCCGCTAACGGAGAGTTCGCCAAGATCGGCATCGAGGTCGGCACGCCCAAGCTCAACCTGCCGGTCATGATGAAGCAGAAGTCCGAAAGCGTGACCGCCCTGACCAAGGGCATCGAGTTCCTGTTCAAGAAGAACAAGGCCGACTGGATCAAGGGCAAGGGCAAGATCACCGGTGCGGGCACCGTGGAGGTCGAGGCCGCCGATGGCTCCAAGACGACCCTGAACACCAAGAACATCGTCATCGCCACCGGCTCGGAGCCCACGCCGCTGCCCGGCGTCGACTTCGTCCCCGACAAGGTGGTCGATTCCACCGGCGCGCTGAGCCTGCCCGCCGTGCCGAAAAAGCTGATCGTGGTCGGGGCCGGCATCATCGGGCTGGAGCTGGGTTCGGTCTGGCGTCGCCTGGGGGCCGAGGTGACCGTGGTGGAATACCTGCCGCGCATCACGCCGGGCATGGACTCCGATCTGGCCACCGCCTTCCAGCGCGCGCTGACCAAACAGGGCATGACGTTCAAACTGGGATCGAAGGTCACCGGGTCCAAGGTGACCGACGCGGGCGTCGAACTGACCGTCGAACCGGCGGCGGGCGGCGCGGCCGAGGCCCTGACCGGCGACGTCGTCCTGGTCGCCATCGGGCGTCGCCCCTACACGGCCGGGCTGGGGCTGGAGACCGTGGGCGTCGAGACCGACAAGCGCGGCTTCGTCATCGGCGATCACTTCAAGGTGGCGGATGGCGTCTGGGTGATCGGCGACGTCACGACCGGCCCGATGCTGGCCCACAAGGCCGAGGAGGACGCCGTCGCCGCCATCGAGCTGATCGCGGGCAAGGCCGGGCACGTCGACTACAACCTGGTTCCCAGCGTGGTCTACACCTTCCCCGAGGTGGCCTGGGTCGGGAAGACCGAGGACCAGCTGAAGGCCGAGGGTGTGGCCTACAAGTCCGGCAAATTCCCCTTCACCGCCAACAGCCGCGCCAAGATCAACCATGAGACCGACGGCTATGCCAAGGTCCTGGCCGACGCGACGACCGACCGCATCCTGGGCGTCCACATCATGGGACCACAGGCCGGCGAGATGATCGGCGAGGCCTGCGTGGCCATGGCGTTCGGCGGCGCGTCCGAAGATCTGGCGCGGACCAGCCACGCCCACCCGACCCGCTCCGAAGCCGTCAAACAGGCGGCCATGGGCGTCGAGGGCTGGACCATGCAGGCCTGAGGCGCGGTCAGATCCCGCGCTGAGGTCGCCGGCGGCGGACCGGGCCGACCGTGATCCTGGCCTGGGCGTAGTCGAGCGCCACGGTCTCGAACCGGGTCAGGATGTCGGCACCCAGCAACAGGGCCGGGCGGTCCTGCAGACCCAGGGCCGAAAAGACGTGCAGGTCCGAGAACAGCAGCGGCGTGGGTCCCAGCGACCGGCGGGCGATGCGCAGGCTTGACGCGGTCTGGGCCTCGCCCTGGAGAGGCGTGCCGTTGACACCCAGGATGATCGGCGTCGGCACGGTCGGCCCGCGCGCGCCGTCGCGGCCGATGCGGGACTGCAGGGCGCGGTTGCCGATCGAGTATTGCGCGCCGCTGTCGACGAAGGCATCCACGGCGACGCCCTCCACCTCCGTCGGAAGCAGAAGCTGACCGAACCGGCCCTTCATGGCGCGGGCGGGCGTGCGGCCCAGCCGCCCGGCGGCGGCCTCGCCCCGGTTGAAGCTGATGAACTCGCCGTCGTTGGGCCGCAGCCGCACACTGTTGTCGATGAAGTCGATCAGCAGTTCGAACCGACCCAGGGTGTCCAGCCCCACCAACCCCTCCGACCCCAGGTCGGCGCGCGGAAATACGGGGGCCAGGATTTGCTCGAACCGCTGATGCCCGAACTCCAAGGTCTCGATCACGACCGTGTCCACCACGGCGTCGGACGTGACGCCGTGGACCAGGGTGCGGGGACCGGGCGGCAGAGCCATGGCCCGCGCCAGTTCGGTCGAAAGGACGGTGCGCTCCGCCCCTGTGTCGATGACGAACATGGCCGACTGGCGGGCCTCGATCCGCACCGCGACCGACATGCGGGTCAGCAGATTGACCGACAGGGCCGTCGCCGCGTCCACCGGGAGCACGGTGCCCGGCGCGGACTGAAACGCGTCGCCCAGCCCCAGCGCACCCACCGATCCCGCCAGGAATCCGCGCCGGTCCAGTAATCGTGTCGATGCAGGTCCGATGGTCCTTCCCCTCGTCGTAAAGACAGACCCTTTTCGACGACCCTAGGTGCAGGCGGCGACGCTGGCCAGTCACCACGACCCAGGTCCCGGACCGTTGGCGGAAAACCCGCATCGCGCGTATGCTGGGTGAAAGTGGAGGATCTCATGCTAGCGATGCTGCTTCTTCTCGCCGCCGGACCGCAATCGACGGCCGTCATGCCTCCTGACCAGACCGTCGTCCCGGCCCCTCGACCGGACGGAGCCCGGATGAGGATCATCGGGCAGACGCCGCTGTGCCGCTCCGAAGTTCTGAGAACGGTCGAACCCCTCGCCCCCGGCGGCGGTCTGATGTGGCGGGAAGGCGCAGAACCCGTCGGCCTTCATCGTCTGCTCGAGCGCCGTGTGAACGGGTGTCCGGCACCGATCGTCGTGAACTATCGCGTGCCGGGATCGAACGCCGTCGGTCGCGAGATGGGCCGCGCGCAACCCTCGCAGCCGATCACCATCCGCCCCTAGGCTCTGGGGTGCGCGGCGGCGTAGGCCCCCAGCAGGTGGGCCGCATCGACGGCCGTGTATTTCTGGGTCGTCGACAGGCTGGCGTGGCCCAGCAACTCCTGGATCGAGCGCAGGTCGGCCCCCGCCCCCAGCAGATGGGTGGCGAAGCTGTGGCGGAGCGCATGGGGGGTCGCGGACGCCGGCAGGCCCAGCCGGCCGCGCAGTCTTTGAACCGTTGCCTGGACGTGACGGGCGCTGAGCGGGCCGCCGCGACGGGCGCGGAACAGGGCATCGGAAGGCTCCAGCGGAAAGGGCTGAACAGCGACGGCGGCGTCCACCGCGGCGCGGACGGCGGGCAGGATCGGGACCAGCCGGGTCTTGCCGCCCTTGCCGGTGATCCGCAGGCTCTCGCGCAACGGGACGTCGGCGCGGATCAGGCCGAGCGCCTCCGAAATGCGCAGTCCGCATCCGTAGAGCAGCGAAAGGACGGCGGTGTCGCGCAGGGCCTCCCACGGTTCCGCATCGGGATCCAGACCCGGTTCGGCCAGCAGGCCCTTCGCCTGATCGGCGCTGACCGGCCGGGGCAGGGTCGCCTTGACCCGCGGGCCGCGCACCAGAGCCAGTTGCGGCGCGGGCGTATCGCAGCGGCGGTCGAGGAAGACGTGAAAGGTCCGGATGGCCGACAGGGTCTGGCCGAGCGAGCGGGCGTTCAGGGGATGATCCCCAGACCGGCGCTGGGCCAGATGGGCGCGGAGCTCGGCGGCCGTGACGGTGCCGAGGTCGGACAGGCGCTGGGGCTCGCCGCGATGGCGTTCGAGGAAGCTTAGATACTGACCGCCGACATGGCCATAGGCTTCCAGCGTGCGGGGCGACAGCCGGCGCTCGTGCGCCAGATGCTCCAGCCAGGCCGCCAGCGCCTCGGAGGCGGTCAGTTCAGGCCCGCCTAGTTGAGAATGGGCCATCGCTCGGCCATGCGTTCGACGACCCGGGCGATGAAGGCGACCAGTTCGCAGCCCATGCCGGGGGTGAAGCCCTCGTCCTCGGGCGAGCCGAAGGCGCAGATCGCGTGTCGGGCCTGATCGTTGCGCTCGCCCCCTAGGTGCGGGGCCATGCGGATCAGGGCGACGGAGCGGATGTCGGCGGTCGCGGGCCCGAACATATCCAGCCCCTCGAACATCGGTCCGAGCCACGTCAGGCCGTGATCGCCCAGCAGGCCGTCGACGCCGCCGACCTCCAGCAGTTTCCAGCCGAAGGGCGCGCCGCCGGGCTTCTCGACCGCGATGGCGGCCCCGGCCAGGCCGAAACGCCCCTGGGCCGCGGTGTCCAGGCGGCGGGCGAGATCAGAGTGGTTGCGGGATTCCAGAAGATCGAGCGCCGCGACATGAGTCTGGGTCTGGGCGGCGAAGTTGGCGCGGGCGATGGATTCGATGCGCTTTCGGGCATCGGCCTCGCGCTCGGCGGCCTCTTCCAGCCGGGTCAGGGCGGCGCGGCCGAACTCGACGACGTTGCGCCCATGGGGCTTCAGCCCGATTTCTTCCAGCAGGGAACGGTCATCGGCGATCGTCTGGGGGTTGGCCTGTAGCCAGGCGCGGACCTCGGGCCAGTGAAGGGGCTCGGGTTCGGCGAACAGATCGGCGGTCTGGTCCTTGGACGTCAAATCGGCGCTCCTGTCCGGAGCGCCGGACGCGTTTACAGAATCGACTGGCCCGTCTTGCCCCAGTCGGCCAGGAAGGCATCAAGCCCCTTGTCGGTTAACGGGTGCTTGACCAGGGCCTTGAAAGTGTCGGCCGGAAGCGTCGCGGCATCGGCTCCCGCGATGGCGGCGGCCGAGACGTGACCCGGATGACGCAGGGATGCGGCGAGAATTTCCGTCTCGAAGCCGTGAACGTCGTAAAGGACGCGGATGTCCTCCAGCAGTTCGATTCCGTTCGACCCGTGGTCGTCCAGGCGCCCGACGAAGGGCGAGACGAAGGTCGCGCCGGCCTTGGCGGCCAGCAGGGCCTGGGCGGCGGAGAAGCACAGCGTCACGTTGGTCTTGATGCCCTTGTCCGCGAAGTTGCGCGCGGCGCGCAGTCCGTCCCACGTCAGCGGCAGCTTGACCACGACGTTGGGCGCGATGGCGGCTAGCTTGTCGCCCTCCTTGACCATGGTCTCGAAATCGGTCGCGACGGCCTCGGCACTGATCGGCCCCTCGACGAGGGCGCAGATCTCGGCGATGACCTCGGCGATGTTCCGACCGGATTTGGCGATCAGAGAAGGATTGGTGGTGACGCCGTCCACCATGCCGGTGGGCAGCATCTCCTTGATGACGGCGACGTCGGCGGTGTCGAGGAACAGTTTCATGCGGCGGGTTCTAGCGGACCGGGCGTGCCTGTGAAAGTCGCCTCCGTCCTCATACCCCTGCCGGTGCACGAGGCCTTCGATTACGAAGTGCCCGATGGGGTGGCGCTCGCGCGGGGCGATCAGGTGGCGGTGCCGCTGGGGCCGCGCCTGATGCGGGGCATCGTCGCCGAGGTGCGCGAGACGACGAGATCGAACCGACGGCTGAAGGCAGTGGACACTCGTCTGGACGATCCGCCCCTGCCAGAGGGAACTGTCCGGTTCGTCGAATGGGCCGCGCGCTGGACGCTCAGCCCGCCGGGCGAGATGGCGGCGACGGCGCTGAAGGGCCTGCGGGCGCCCCGGCCCCGACCCGAGCGGCGGCTGCGGCGTGTAGGAGAACGGGTTCCGCTGCGACCCACGGCGGGACGCACGGCCGTGCTGGAGGCGTTGGCTCAGGGGGCAATGCCAGGACCCGATCTGGCGCGGGCGGCCGGGGTGTCCTCAGCCGTGGTCAAGGGCCTGCTGGATGAGGGGGTGCTGGAGGTCATCGAGATCCTGGCCGACGCCGCCTTCGATCCGCCCGATCCGGCCCATGCCCCGGCGACGTTGAACGCCGACCAGGCGGCGGCGGCCGATGCTATTTCGGCGGCGACGGCGGCGGGCGGGTTCAGGCCCTTCCTGCTGGACGGGGTCACCGGCTCCGGCAAGACCGAGGCCTATCTGGAGGCCGTGGCGCGAACGCTGGCGGCGGACCCTGCGGCGCAGATCCTGATCCTGCTGCCCGAGATCGCCCTGACCCAGGACCTGATCGCGCGCATCACCGCCCGGTTCGGCGCGGCCCCCGCGGAGTGGCATTCGGGCGTCGCCCCGCCAAAACGCCGCCGGGTGTGGGAGGCGGTCGTCGCGGGCCGCTGCAGCATCGTCGTGGGGGCGCGATCGGCGCTGTTCCTGCCCTTCCCGAGGCTGAAGCTGGTCGTCGTCGACGAGGAGCACGACGGGTCGTTCAAGCAGGAAGACGGTCTGGTCTACCACGGCCGCGACCTGGCGGTGGCGCGGGCGCGGATCGAGGGGGCGGTGGTGGTCCTGGCTTCCGCGACGCCGTCGCTGGAGACGATGTGGAACGCGCAAGGCGGTCGCTACGGGTGGCTGAAGCTGTCCAGTCGGCACGGCGCAGCGGTCCTGCCCGACATCAGCCTGCTCGACCTGCGCCAGTGCCCGCCCGACCCCCAGACCTGGCTGTCCCAACCGTTGCGAGAGGCGATCGCCGAGACTCTGATGGCGGGCGAGCAGACGCTGCTGTTCCTGAACCGGCGAGGCTATGCGCCGGTGGTGCTGTGCCGGGCGTGCGGGCACCGGATGACCTCGCCCGATACGGACAGCTGGCTGGTGGAGCACCGCTATACCGGGCGGCTGGTCTGCCACCTGACCGGCTTCACCATGGCGCGGCCCCGGTTTTGTCCGTCCTGCGGGGCGGAGGACACCCTGGTCTCGGTCGGGCCGGGCGTCGAGCGGGTCGAGGAGGAGGTGCGCCAGCTGTTCCCGCAGGCGCGGACGGCCGTGTTCAGCTCCGATACCGTGCCGGACGCCCGGGCGGCGCGCGCGCTGATCCAGCGGATGACGGACGGCGAGATCGACATCCTGGTGGCCACCCAGGCGGCGGCAAAGGGGCACAACTTTCCGCTGCTGACCCTGGTCGGGGTCGTGGATGCCGATCTGGGCCTGAGAGGCGGCGATCTGCGCGCAGCGGAACGAACCTATCAGCTTCTGACCCAGGCGACGGGGCGTGCCGGGCGGGCGGACAGGCCGGGGCGGGCGATCCTGCAGACCTGGACGCCCGAGCATCCGGTGCTGATGGCGCTGGCGGCGGGCGACCGCGAAGCCTTCGTCGAGGCCGAGATGGCCGAGCGGGAGGCGGCGACCCTGCCCCCCCATGGTCGGCTCGCGGCGCTGATCCTGTCGGGGGTCGACGCCATGGCGGTCGAAAAGGTCGCCGCCGACCTGGCCGCCGCCATTCCCAATGCCGAACGGCTGGAGGTCTATGGCCCGGCCGATGCGCCGCTGGGGCTGATCCGGGGGCGGCGGCGCAAACGCCTGCTGGTCCGGGCCGACCGGGACGTGGACCTGCAGGGCTTCCTGCGAGCCTGGCTGGCACGGGTCAAGGTGCCGGGATCGGTGCGGGTCACGGTGGATGTGGACCCCTACAGCTTCCTCTAGCCGACCCCCATTGCTTTCAGGGCCGGGCGCAGGCTGACGGCGGACGTGCGAAAATCCTTCCACGGATACGGCTTCTTCAGCAGGGCCGGATAGGTGCGCAGGGTGAAGGCCCTGGGGTCCAGGCCGGTCTTCACCTGGGTCCAGCCGAGCGGGAAGGCGATGCCCGCGCCGGGGCGGGCGCGGGGCGACCAGGGCGCCACGGCCGTCGCCATCCGGCCGTTGCGCAGATAGTCGAGGAAGATCTTCCCGCCCCGCGCCTTCTTGGCCAGGGTGGTGGTGAACCGGTCGGGCGCGCCGGCGCGCACCGCCTCGGAGACCGCCTTGGCAAAGGCCTTGTTCTGATCCCAGGTGACCCGGCTGCGCGCATCGGTCTTGATCGGCACGACGACGTGCAGTCCCTTGCCCCCGGTGGTCTTGACGAAGGGGTGCAGGCCCAGCGCCTCCAGTCGTTTCCTCAGCACCTTGGCCGCCGCGATCACGTCGTCGAAATCCAGCCCTTCGTCGGGATCCAGGTCGAAGGTGATCTGGTCGGGGATTTCCGGTTCGCCCGGCGCGCAGCCCCAGGGGTGCAGTTCCAGCCCGCCCGACTGGCCGATGGCGACAAGGCCGCCGACATCGACGACGGCGACATAGGGTTTCCTCTCGTGCACGTCGATCAGCTTCAGGCGCGGGTTGGAGCCCGGCATGGCGTGACGCTGAAAAAAGGTCTCGCCGCCCACGCCCTCGGGCGCGCGGATGATGGAGGTCGGCCGATCCGCGACGTGAGGCAGGATGCGCATCGCCACCGCCTCGTAATAGCGGGCCAGCTCGGCCTTGGTGATGGCGGGATGTCCGTCCTGTGCCGGCCACAGGACCTTCTCGGGATGGGAGATCGTCACCCCCGCCACGACGACCTTGCCCTTCGCCGAGGCCGGCGGCGCCGGTTCTCCGGGCACGTGCAGATTGGCGGCGGGCGCGGCCTTGCCGGTGGGGCTGGGGGTCTGGGGGCGCTCGGTCACATCCGAGGCCGGCTTGTCCTCGCGCAGGCCCTTGAACGCCGCCTGCCGCAGGGATCCGGATTCGGTATAGCCACCGTGGGTGACCTCGGCGACCAGGACGGGCCTCAGCCAGTGGATATCGCGGCCCCCGCGCGGCGCGCCCTTGCCCGCGAAGGGGCTGTCTTGCGACGCCGCCGTCTTCAGCGCGGGCAGCAGGGTCTTCAGCAGCGGCTGGGAATAGCCCGTGCCGACGCGGCCGAGATAGCGCAGGCCCTCGCCCTCCCGCACCCCCACCAGCAGGGACCGGAACCGGGTGCCGTCTTGCGACGACCAGCCGCCGATGACGACCTCGTCCCCGCCCCGGCATTTGGACTTCAGCCAGGTCGTGGATCGACCGGCGGTGTAGGGGGCATCGAGCTTCTTGGAGATGACGCCTTCCAGGTCCATGCGACAGGCGCTTTCCAGCACCGCCTGACCGGTCGAGGCGAAGTGGTCGACATAGCGGATGCGGCCGCGCGCCGCCTTGGGCATTCGGTCGATGTGGGCGCTCAGCCTGGCCTTGCGATGCGACAGCGGCAGGTCGCGCAGGTCCTCGGTGCCTTCGGACAGCAGGTCGAAGGCGAACAGGACGAGGCCGCCGGTCTTGCCGTCAGAGATCGCCGCCTGGAGCGCCGAGAAGTCCGGCATGTGGTCCGCATCCAGCGCGCAAAGCTCCCCGTCGACGACGCCGGCAGGCCAGCGGGCGGCGTCGGCCACGACTTCGGGGAACTTGTCGGACCAGTCGTGGCCGCGCCGCGTATAAAGCCGGGCCCTGCCGCCCCCGGTGGCGATCTGGACGCGGTAGCCATCGAACTTGATCTCGTGGGCCCAGCCCGAACCGGACGGTGGATGGTCGGCGACCTTGCACAACTGGATCGGGGTAAAGGCCGGCGGTTTGGACAGCGTCGTCTCGGACGCCTTGGGTTTCGGTTTGGCCGGAGCCTTGCGCGTGGTGGGCTTCGACGTCGTCCACTGCTTTTTGCCGTCGGCGATCTCGGCCAGGCTGCGGCCCGTGGTGACGGAGGCGTCGATCTCGGCCAGGGCGTCGCCCTCGCCCGGCACGGCGTGGGAGTCCTTTTCCTTCAGCAGCAGCCAGTTGTTCCGTTTTGAAGGCTTGCCGCGATCGGACTTCAACCGAACCAGCGCCCACCCGCCCTTCAGCCGCTCCCCGTCCAGACACATCTTGATCGAGCCCTTGGCCCAGTCGTCTTCCAGCGTATCGGGATGCTGAGGCGTCCAGGTGCCGGTGTCCCACAGCTGGACTGTGCCCCCGCCATAGTTGCCGGACGGAATGGTGCCTTCGAAGTCGCCATAGTCGAGGGGATGATCCTCGACCTCGACCGCCAGTCGTTTCACGGTCGTGTCGCGAGACGGGGCCTTGGTCACGGCCCAGGACTTCAGCACCCCGTCGAACTCGATGCGGAAGTCGTAGTGCAGCCGCGTCGCCGCATGCCGCTGGATCAGATAGCGGAGTGGAGCTGACGCCTTGCCGACCGCCTTCCTGCCCTTGGGCTCGGGTGTCTCGGCGAACCGGCGCTTGGCCTGATAGGTCTTCAGCTCGCCCTTCATCGTCGGTCCCGTCCCTGTCGCAGACACGGCAACGCTCGGCACAAGGATTCGATCACCTGCGGCTCAAGCAGCGAGGCTGCGCGAGCCGAGCGTTAGCCGCCCAAACATTTGTGACTCTTTGTCCATGTTCGTGCGGTGCCGATTGCACAGCGGTATTCGGTCGTTAAGGTCTGGGCCGCCCGTCAAAAAAGGACTGTTTCCATGCGTCTTCGCCTCGTCTCGCTCGCCGCCATCATGGCCGTGATCGCCCCGGCCGCACCGGTGTTCGCCGCTGTATCGGACACGGCACCCGCGACGGCGACGGCCGCACAACCCGTCCAGGCCGAACCGCTGCAGGCCGCGCCGGTCGCGGATCTGGTGGCGAGGGTCGATATTCCGTGGTCGCGCTTCACCCTGGACAACGGCCTGACGGTGCTGGTCCACACCGATCGCAAGGCACCGGTCGTGGCGGTGTCGATCTGGTACAACGTCGGCTCCAAGGACGAACCGCAGGGATCGACCGGCTTCGCTCACCTGTTCGAGCACCTGATGTTCGGCGGATCGGAGAACAGCCCCGGAAGCTATATCCAGACCATGAGCGCCGTGGGCGCGACGGGCCTGAACGGCACCACCTGGTTCGACCGCACCAACTATTTCGAGACCGTGCCGACGCCGGCGCTGGAAACGACCCTGTTCATGGAAAGCGACCGGATGGGCTATCTGCTCGGCCAGGTCGGGCAGGAGGTCCTGGATCTGCAGCGCGGCGTCGTCCAGAACGAGAAGCGCCAGCGCGACAACCAGCCCTATGGCCTGGTCGAATATGCCCAGCTGGAAAACCTGTTCCCCGAAGGCCACCCCTATCGCCACTCGGCGATCGGCTCGATGGCCGATCTGGATGCCGCCAGCCTGGAGGTCGTACGCAACTGGTTCCGCCAGAACTATGGCCCCAACAATGCCGTGCTGGTCCTGTCGGGCGACATCGACGAGGCGACGGCCCGCACCCTGGTCGACAAATATTTCGGGGCCATCCCGCGCGGCCCGGTCAATGACCCGGCCGAGGCTCCGGTGCCGACCCTGGCCGCACCGATCGACCTGACCCTGCACGACCGGGTCGCCAACACCCAGATCACCCGCAGCTGGGTCGTGCCGGGCCTGAACGACGACGATACGGTCCCCCTGAGCGTCGGCGCCGCCATCCTGGGCGGCCTGGCCTCGTCGCGTCTGGACAACGAACTGATCCGCAAGGACCAGACGGCCGTCTCGGTCAGCGCGTCGGACGCCGCCTATCACCGCATCGGCATCTTCGAGATCAGCGTGGACGTGAAGCCCGGCGGCGACGTCGCGGCCGTGAACACGCGCCTCGATTCCATCCTGGCCGACCTGATCGCCAATGGCCCGACCGAGGAAGAGGTGGCGCGCGTCGCCACCAGCTATGTCTCGCGCCGCATCCAGGGCCTGGAACAGGTCAACGGCAAGGCCTCGGTCCTGGCCGAGGGCCAACTGTATTCGGGTGACCCCGATCACTACAAGAAGGAGCTGGCCGCCTTTGCCTCGGTCACGCCGGAACAGGTGCGTGACGCCATGGGTCGCTGGCTGTCGCGCCCCGCCCTGAACATCACCGTCGAACCCGGCGAGCGCGAAGCCTATGCCGAGGCGGCGGCCACCAATGCGCCGCCCGTGCCCGCCGAGCCGATCCAGCGCGTGGCGCGCGATCCGGTCCCCGCCGTCGGTCCGGTGTCCGACCTGAACTTACCCGCCGTAGAGCGGTCACGGCTGTCGAACGGCATCCAGGTCGTCTACGCCCGCTCGACCACCGTGCCGGTCACCCGCGTGGCCGTGGAGTTCGACGCGGGCTTCGCGGCCGACAAGCCCGACGCCCTGGGCGCACAAAGCCTGATGCTGGACCTGATGGACGAGGGCGCAGGCGGCCGCACCGCCGCGCAACTCGCCGAGGAACAGGAACGCCTGGGGGCCTCGATCAACCTTGGAGCCTCCATGGACCGATCGGCGGCCAGCCTGACGGCCGTCTCGACCAACCTGGCCCCGTCGCTGTCGCTGCTGTCCGACGTCGTGCGTCGCCCGACCTTCGCCGACGGCGAGGTGGCCCGACTGCGCGCCCAGCGGATCGCCGCCCTGGCCAGCGAGAAGACCAATCCCGGCGCCATCGCCGCGCGCGCCCTGCCGCCGCTGCTATATGGCGAGGCCAGCCCCTATGGCCGGTCCTTCACGGGCAGCGGCACCGAGGCCGCGATCAGCGGGCTGGACCGCGCGGAACTGCTGGCCCAGCACGACGCCTGGATCCGGCCCGACAAGGCGACGATCTTCGTCGTCTCCGACCTGCCGCTGGCCGAGGTCACGGCCCAACTGAACACCGCCTTCGGCGACTGGGCCCCGCCTTCGGTGGCCGCCGGCACCAAGTCGTTCGCCGCCGCCGTGCCCGCCACGACCGGCCGGATCGTCCTGATCGACCGGCCGCAATCGCCGCAGTCGCTGATCTATGGTGGGCAGGTCCTGCCGCTGACGGGCACCGACGACCTGCTGACGATCAACACCGCCAACGCGGTTCTGGGCACGGACTTCCTGTCACGGATCAACGCCGACCTGCGCGAGACCAAGGGCTGGTCCTACGGCGTGCGGGGCAACATCAACGCGCTGGAACACCAGATCCCCTACATCGTCAACGCGCCGGTACAGGCCAACCGGACGGGCGAGTCGATCGCGGCGCTGATGGCTGACTATCAGGCCTTCCTGGGGCCGCAGGGGGTGACCCCGGCCGAGCTGACCCGCACGATCAACGGCAATACGCGGGGCCTGGCCGGCAGCTACGAGACCTCGGCCCAGTTGCTGAACGCGCTGCGCTCCAACGCCCTGTACGGTCGCCCCGACGACTACCAGGAGACGATCGCCAGCCGCACCCGCGCCCTGACGACCGAACAGCTGGATGCCGCGGCCCGCGCCGCGATCGATCCGTCCAAGTTCGTCTGGGTCGTCGTCGGCGATGCGGCCACGGTGCGTCCGCAGCTGGAGAACCTCGGCCTGCCGGTCGAGGTTCGCGAAATACAGTAGAGCAAGGGCGCTAACGCTCGGCTCGCGGAGCCTCGCTGCTTGAGCTTGGGTCGGGTCGCTAACGCTCGGCTCGCGGAGCCTCGCTGCTTGAGCGCAAGCGGCGGAGCTTCGTTGCTTCGGGACAACCGGGAACGGAGTCCGCGGCTGGAACATTATGGCAACTCAGTTTCTGGAGTGCGCCGTGACCGATCCCAATCCCAAGCTTGACCCCGATCCGCCGACCAATACCGAGAAAGATCCCGACGACTGGGTTTCCGGGGACGATCCCATGACGGGGGCGCAGGCGTCGTATCTGAAGACCCTCTCCGAGGAGGTCGACGAACCGGCGGCCTTCGCGGCCGATCTTTCCAAGGCCGAAGCGTCGCGCCGGATCGACGACCTGAAGAGTCGACTGCGCGCGGGCGGCTAGTCCTCACCCTCGATGGCGTGGATGTCGTCGTCGGAAAGGCCGAAATGGTGGCCGATCTCGTGGATCAGGACGTGGCCGATCAGGTCGGACAGGCCGATATCGCCCCGCTCGCACCACTCGTCCAGGATCGGGCGGCGGTACAGGAACACCCGCGACGGCTCCGTCGCGGGTCCCAGGCCCTCGCGACGGCCGATATCGACGCCGTGATACAGGCCCGTCAGTTCGAAGGGATCCTCGACGCCGACCGAGGCCAGGGTCTCCTCGTCCGCGAAGTCGTCGATGCGCAGGACCACCTCACCCGCCGCGGACCGGAAAGGCTCGGGCAGAGCGTCGAACGCGGCGCGGGCCATGGCCGCGAAGTCGTCGAGCGATGGGGCGGCGCGGTCGATCCAATCATTGGCAGGCGCGGTCTGTGACATGGTGCGGATATCGGTCCCACAAGCCCTCCGCGCAATCGCGGAAATCAGGCTATGCTGGCGAATCAAATCGGCGGGTGAACGCGAATGGACGGAGCCGAGATCGCCTTTGTGGCGACGGCCGGAGCGGGGGGACTGGCGCTGGCCATCAGTGCCTGGGCCTGGCGGCTGAAACGCGCCGCAGCCCGGCGCGAGTCCATCATCGAGCAGGGTCTGCACGCGGCGCAAACAGGCAAAAGCGCGCGCGACGCGGCTCTGGCCGCCTTCGGAGACGTGCGGCTGAGCCTGATGCGCGACGCCATGCCGGCCGTGGTGGGCGATGCCGCGCAGATCCAGTCGGCCCGCATCGGCCTGGATGCCTCCGAGACCGCCGACGCCGCCGTGTCCCTGGCAGAGGCGCTGAACGGGCGTCACCCCGAGGCCATCCGTCGACTGATCGACGAGGGTCACGCCTTCGACATTCGCGACGGCGAATGGCGCATCGAGGGCCGGCCGTTTGGCGGTGAGGCCTGGATCGGCCTGTCGCACCCGGGCAGTGCCGAGCGCACCAATATGACGCCCGGAGAGGCACCCGGGGGGCTGGGGGCCGGGCTGATCGCCGACGCCTCGCCTTCGCCCACCTGGGTGGTGGACGGGCAGGGACAGCTGATCTGGGCCAACCGCGCCTGGCTGAGCGAGGTCCGCGCGCCGTCGCTGGAGGAGGCGCGAGAGGCCGGGGCCGTGTTCGACCGGGGTGCCGATCAGCTGGCGGCGGAAGCGTCGCGGATGGGCGCGCGTCAGGAAGGCTTTCGCTGGACGGCCGGCGACAGCCGCAGGCGGGCCTGGAAGATCATGGCCGAGCCGCTGGCCGGCGTCGGCGGGCCGGTGCTGGTCTTCGCCATCGACATGACCGAGGCCGAGGAGACCCGCGACACCCTGCGCCGCCACGTCACCGCGCACGACGAGACGCTGAACCACCTGGCCGACGCGGTCGCCATCTTCGGCCCGTCGAGGAAGCTGGCGTTCCACAACACGGCTTTCCAGACCCTGTTCAACCTCGACCCCGCCTGGCTGAACGAGCGGCCGACGCACGGCGAACTGCTGGACCGCCTGCGCCAGCGCCGCATGCTGCCAGAGGTTATCGACTACGCCGGGTGGAAGGCCCAGGAGCTGGAATTCTATGGCGCGGCGGAGGCGGCCCCCGACGACAGCTGGTCCCTGCCCGACGGGCGGACGCTGCGGGTCGTGCGCCAGCCCCATCCCCTGGGCGGCATCCTGCTGATCTTTTCGGACATCACCGGCGAACTGTCCCTGCGCAGCCGCTTCAACTCCCAGCTTCAGGTCCAGACCGCGACGCTGGACAAGCTGAACGACGCGGTGGCCGTGTTCGGATCCGATGGGCGGCTGCGGCTGCACAACGAGGCGTTCGAGACCTTCTGGTCCGTCTCTGCCGAGCGGCTGGAAGCGGCGGGTGATTTCGATGCGGTGGCCGAGCTGTGCAAGGTCGCCCTGCCCGACGCCGCGCTGTGGCTGGGGCTGAAGGCCCGCGTCGCCGATCCCGATCCCGAAAGCCGGGTGGCGGTCCAGGGCGAGGGGCGCACGACCGACGGCCGCATCGCCGCCTGGCAGACCCGGCCGCTGCCCGACGGTGCCACGCTCGTTGCGTTCTCCGACGTCACGGCACGGCGCGAGCTGGAGCAGGCCCTGGCGCAGCGCGAGGCGGCGCTGAAGGAAAGCCAGGCGCTGAAGCGCGAGTTCGTCGGCTCAGTCAGTTACGAGCTGCGCACGCCCCTGACGACCATCGTCGGCTATTCAGAACTGCTGGAGACCCTGGGCGATCTGCCCGAGCGCAGCCGCCAGCACGCGGGAGCCATCCGCATCGCGGCGGGCCAGCTGGCGCGGTCCATCGACGACGTGCTGGACATGGCCCAGATCGACGCGGGCGAGATGGAGCTGTCGCTCGGCGACGTGCGGCTGCGCGACCTGTTCGCCGAGGCTGTCGAGCGTCATCGCCCCCGGATCGACGGGCGCGGCGCGACGCTGACGGCCCTGGTCCCGACCGACCTGCCGCCGGTCCGTGCCGATGCGCGCCGGCTGATGCAAGCGGTGGATCATCTGCTGGAGAACGCCACCCGGTCCGTGTTCGAAGGCGGCGAGGTCACCCTGAAGGCCGAGCTGAACGGCCCGGAGGTCCGCATTCGGGTCGAGGACACCGGGCGCGGCATCCCCTATCACCTTCAGGCCCTGGTGTTCGACCGGTTCGTCAAGCGCGAGCGGGGCGGACCGGGCGTCGGTCTGGCCCTGGTCAAGGCCCTGGTCGAACTGCACGGTGGTTGGGCCGAGGTGGAATCCGAACCCGGCAAGGGCGCGGCCTTCATCCTGCACCTGCCGCTGGAGGCGACGGGCGCGGCGGTGACGCCGGAGCTGGCTTTGGGATGAGGCAATAGGCAACAGGCAATAGAAAGGGGGCCGCCTCGTCGCCGGGGTTGAGCCGCGCCTTCCTGTTGCCTATTGCCTGTTGCCTGTTGCCTGTCCGGAGGCCCCATGGCCGACAAACCGCTCCTCAAGACCGCCCTGATCTACGACTTCGACGGCACCCTGGCGCGTGGGAACATGCAGGAGGTGACCTTCATCCCCTCGGTCGGCATGGGCATCGGCGACTTCTGGGGCGAGGCGGACCGGCTGACCAAGTCGGCCGATGGCGACAACATCCTGATGTACATGCAGTTGATGCTGCAGCGGGCGCGCGAGAACGGCACCCCGATCACGCGAAAGACCCTGCGCGAGCACGGCGAGGACGTGAAGCTGTTCGATGGGCTGAAGTCCGACCTGACCGGCCCCGGCTGGTTCGAGCGGATCGACGCGGTCGGCGCGAAATACGGCCTGGACATCGACCACTACATCATCTCGGCCGGGCTGGAGGAGATGATCGATGGATGCCCGATCCGCGACGCCTTCCACCACGTCTTCGCGTCCAAATTCGCCTATGACGACCACGGGGTGGCGATCTGGCCCGCCGTGGGCGTCAACTACACCACCAAGACCCAGTATCTGTTCCGCATCAACAAGGGCGTGCTGAACCACTGGGACCACGAGCGCATCAACAAGTTCGTGCCCGATGACGACCGCGCCGTGCCGTTCGAGCGGATGATCTTCCTGGGCGACGGGGACACCGACGTGCCCACCATGAAGATGATGCACACCAAGGGCGGCTATTCGATCGCGGTCTATGACCCCCGGAACTCCGAAAAGGACCAGAAGAAGATCTACAGCCTGATCTCCGAGGACCGGGTGAATTTCGTGGCCGCCGCCGATTATCGCGAGGGCCAGCCGCTCGACTTGATCGTCAAGGGCCTGATCGGCCGCATCGCCATCAACGCCGGCACCATGCCGGCCGTCGACTGATCGACGAAGGACATTCACATGCTGCGCGTCGCTGTTCAGATGGACCCGATCGAGGGGGTCAATATCGCCTCGGACACCACATTCTTCCTGATGATGGAGGCGCAAGCGCGCGGCCATCCGCTGTGGGTCTATGACTTCCGGACCCTGGCCCTGGAGGACGGCAGCCTGTCGTGCCGCGCCCGGCCGGTCGTGATCCGCCAGGTGCATGGCGATCACGTGACCCTGGGCGATGAGGTCAAACTGGACCTGGGGCGGGACGTCGACGTCATCCTGATGCGCCAGGACCCGCCCTTCGACATGGCCTATGTGACGGCGACCTATCTCTTGGAGACGGTCCATCCGCGCACCCTGGTCGTCAACGACCCGGCCGAGGTCCGTTCCGCCCCCGAAAAGCTGTTCGCCACCCATTTCGAGGGCGTCCAGCCGCCGACCCTGATCAGCGCCGACGCGGTGGCCCTGGTGGACTTCCACGAACGCCATGGCGACGTGGTGCTGAAGCCCCTGCATGGCGCGGCCGGGTCGGGCGTGGTGCGGCTGAAGGCCGACGATCCCAACCTGGAGGCCCTGGTCGAGATCCACATGGCCGGGTCGCGCGATCCCCTGGTAATCCAGAAATTCATCCCGGCGGTCTCCAAGGGCGACAAGCGGATCATCCTGATCGACGGCGAGCCGGTCGGGGCCATCAATCGCGTGCCCGCCGACGGCCAGGTGCGATCCAATCTGCGCGTCGGCGGCACGGCTGCGCCGGTCGAACTGACGCCGCGCGACCTGGAAATCTGCGCCATCGTCGGGCCGACGCTGAAGGAAAAGGGGCTGCTGTTCGTCGGCATTGACGTGATCGGCGACTATCTGACCGAGATCAACGTCACCTCGCCCACCGGCGCTGTGCAGATGAAGGAATTCTCCGGCGTCGATGCGGCCGCGATCCTGTGGGACGTGATCGAGGCCAAGCGCATTCCGAACGCCTGACGCGGCATGCGAGCGCGACGATGGTCTTGCAACTCGACAAGGTTCGTGTTTTGTTCCACGTGAAACACGGCTTGTGATTTCGGGGGCGGGACATGCTGGCCAGTATCGCGACGGTGGCGTTCGAGGGGGTTGAGGCGCGGCGCGTCAGCGTCGAGGTGCAACTGGTCGGCTCGGACGGCCCGACCATCTTCTCGATCGTCGGCCTGCCGGACAAAGCGGTGGCCGAAAGCCGCGAGCGCGTGCGCGGGGCCTTCGCCGGTATCGGCCTGGCGCTTCCGGCAAAGCGGATCATCGCCAACCTGGCCCCCGCCGACCTGCCCAAGGAAGGCAGCCATTTCGACCTGCCCATCGCCCTGGCCTTGCTGGCGGCGCTGGGGGTGATTCAGCCGGACGCGCTGCAGGGCTGGGCGGCGCTGGGGGAGCTGGGGCTGGACGGGCGGATCCAGCCGGTGGGCGGGACCCTGCCTGCCGCCGTCGCCGCCTCGGCCATGGGGCTGGGCCTGATCTGTCCGGAGGCGAACGGGCCCGAGGCGGCGTGGGCGGGCGACGTCTCGATCCTGGCCCCGCGCTCGCTGATCGGCCTGATCAACCATTTCAAGGGCACGACCATCCTGCGCGCGCCCGAGCCGGGGCCGGTCCGGTCTGGCACGGCCGTGCCGGACCTGCGCGACGTCAAGGGCCAGGAGAGCGCCAAACGCGCCTTGGAAGTCGCGGCCGCGGGGGGACACAACCTGCTGAGGTTATTTTTTAGGCAGGACAGTTCGGATCATAATCCCGTTGCGGCAATGCCTAGCTCTTCCCCAGCGATATCGAGAAGCTCCACCACGGTGGTGTCGAGCACTAAAGCGATCCGCTCCAGTCTGATGATTGTCGGATCAGCTCGGCCCATCTCAAGCCTTCGGATGTAGGCGACGGATAGGCCGGTCCGGGAGGCCAGTGCCTGTGGGCTGAGCCCCGCAGTCTCCCTGAAAGTCATCACACGTTCGCCGACGGCAGCGAGAAAGAGTTGCGAGCCGCTGAGTTCTTTCGACGGCATGAAATCGACCTCTAACAGGCCGACGATCAGCCTTCGTTGGCCGCTTCCGGGTCTGGCGTGATCAGGACAACAGGCGTCGTTTCGAGGGCTTGGGCGATTTCGTGCAGACTTAGGACGGTGGGATTACGAAGTCCTCGTTCGAGCTGGCTGATGTAGCGCTGGTCAAAATCGCAGCGGTCAGACAGCGCCTCTTGGGTCAGGCCCGCTTCCAGCCGCAGCCGTCGAACATTCCTTCCGACAAGCACTCGAATGTCCATCGAACGAGCGTTGACGTGGCGTGACGGCCAAGTTTATTCACTAAAGAGAATATCGACTTTCAGTTGTCCTGTTCGCCGACAGCCGAGATGCCGACCGATCATCGACGGGGGAACGTGAATGATCAGATCCATCTTAGCCATCAGCTTTGGCATTGTCGGAGCGCTGGTCGTCGTTGGGTTCGCTGGACCGGCTGACGCCCAAGGCACATTTGATTGTCGGCGACCGGCCGAGTCTTACCAGAGGGTGGTGTGTGCCGACGCCAATCTCCGATCGGCCGATTGGCGTCTGAACGAGACATTGGGCGAGGCCCTTCGGACGGTCCCTAACCCGGATCAACTGCGCTCCGATCAGAGCGAATGGACCCAGAACCTGCGCAACTGTTCCACGGACGCTCTGTGCCTGCGAGACTCCTACGCCGACCGGATCGGAAACGTCAGTCGACAAACTGCAGATTTCCTTGAAGGGCAGAGGGCCGCCGAGGCTGACAAAGTCGAAGCATCAGAGGCGGTAAAGACCCCGAAGCCCGTCGCCCCGGAACAAACCCCGATTGCGACGAACGCTCCCTTTGAACAGGTCGCGGCCGACCCCCCGTTAGAATTCCCCGCAGATGTGTCGGATGATGTCGCAGTGCCGACCGACGCTTGGGGAGGTGATACGGCCCAATCATTCGAGCCGATCAATCCCGACACGCCGCCAACTGCCATTCCAAGCGAGTCCGCCGCTCCCGACGACGCCAATCCCATGGCCAGCATCGGCTTGGGTCTGGCCATGCTTGCCCTGATTGTCGTCGTGATCGTCGCACTGCTGGCGACCCGATCTTTGGCCAACTATTCGATGCAGCGATACGGATGGCCCATGATCTTGAACTGGTGGAACCTGCTCCACCTTGTGGCGATCTTCGCCCTGATCGGAGGCATATCCTTCGGTGCCCCTATCGCTGGCCTCGTCATCGCCGGGGGGTTGTGGGTCATCATGCTGCTGGTCAACTGCCTCAAGACCAACCTGCTGGCGGGGTTGGCCATGACGCTCATCCAACCCTTTGTGATCTTTCTGCTCTGGGCGCTCTACGGGGCGGCCAGGGCGAAGGCTGAGGGCCGAAGGGTTTGACCCGCAAGCGCAGAGGTCTTCCGCCGGGGTTCAGGCTCTCGCTGTCTCGGGCCACCGGTCTGAGCGAAGCCAAACGCAAACTCTCGAAAGAAGCGGGCGTCCCAATCACCCGCTCCGGTCGCCAGCGCAAACTCGGAGCGGCGATGGGCTGCTGCGTTGTCTTGGCCCTGCCGTTTGCGGGAGTGGGGCTGACCACAATCACCGTCTGGGAGACGATGAAATGACCGACAAGCCAGATCAACCAGCTGAGCCAGACCCTATCCCCGCCCTCTTCGCCACGATCCACTTCCGAAGCGATAAGCGTCCCAGCGGATACACGGATGATGAGATCGCCGAGTTGAACGAGGCCTTGAACAACGACCTGCCAACGAGTGACTCTAAATGAAGCGGGTGATGATTGCCTCTGTCGCCGCACTGACTGTCGCGGGGTGCGGCGACGACGGGCATTCAGACAAATATTACACCGATTTGGCCAAGGCCTCTGAGCAAGCTGCTCAGGTGCCAGTGCCGCCGCCTGAAGACGTCATGCCGACATCAACGGCCGAGTACCTCGGGCTGTTCGAAGCTAGAGGTCTGCACCTGGGGATGCACAAAGCGGATGTCGCACCTGCTTTGGCCACCCGAGGTATGTTCGTTCCGCCTGAAGGCGGAGCCCCGCTCACTGAGATGGTCGCCCAGCTGCCAACCTTTGCTGCATCGGAAACAGCCTACATCGACACACCGGAATGTCGGGACGAGTTCCAACGCCACCGGAACATGAGTGCCAGCGAGGCCAACTCGCTGGCAGCGACGTTTTATCGTGGCTGCGACATGGGGGCCCGTATCTTCTACGACAGCGAGCAACTGGTGGTTGCCTTCTACGTGACGCCCGCCGGGTTTGGCCTGGAGCGAACCGACCTCAGACAGTTCGCCGAGGCTGTGGCGGCCAACTTGCCGACGGGAGACCTCGTTCCAGAAACCCAGTCCATTAGGACGCTCGGCCAGAGCGGCGTTTGCACAAACTTTGTGGGGCAGGCGACGGCGGGCGAGCGGATAAGTGTCTCCGATTGCGGCTTCATGCGGATGCAAGTTCAACATTCGGCCGCAGCATCTGGCGATTTCCAGTAGGCGGATCGACCCGGCGTAAAATCAATCCTCCCGCGATTTGACCCGGCGGGGTGGACTTTCCAGGGCGACAGCTCAGGCCGCATTCAAATCCGGTTCTCTGGCGATTTTTGCAGCGGGAAGACGTTTTTGGCATTCGCTCGGGCGTTCCAACACGCTGTTACAGATTCCAGCGTGGTGGGTTTCCTTAAACAACCGTCAAGCTGAGCGGGCGTTTGCGGACCGTCATACTTGTTTAACGAGTTGATTAAATACGGCTTCATGATCAACACGTTGTTTTAACACGATTTTTCTGGGGTTTTGGTCGCTCCTATGCTAAGGTGTCAGCCAATCCAACAACCTCACCGGTTCTCCCATGACCCACGACTCCGTCTCTTCAACGGCCAATAACCATGTGTCCGTCCTTGTCGACAGACCCTCACCAGATCCGTCCCCGACCTGGCGGGAGTTATCGAAGCCTGGCATCGAAGTCAGCCTCGACGACTTTCTGACGACCGATCCCGCAGTCCCGCCCAGCTAGTCTTCTGCCCGAACAGCTGGGGTACTTGAGGACCGGGTTTGTGTCCTCATCGCCGCTGACGGGCACCGCCGCTCCTGTCCTCAGGTCAGGCTAAGCCCAAGCTCCACCGACCACGTCTGAACGCAACAACCGATGGCGCAATGCCGCCCGCCGGTGATCCCGTGCGCCCGGACGAGACCTCCCTCCCACAGTTTCAGGAGACGCTCACCCCATCACCCTACGGCCTATTCATTCAACATCAGGAAAACAAATGTCCGATAAACAATGGCTTACTACCGAAGAAACTCACGCTCTGCGAGAGCAAGGAGCCCCTCTCTGCTACATCAAGGCGTTGGGAGAACTAAATTATCGGCCTGAAATGGCCAAACATCACCAATACTCCCCACGGTACGGCGTCTTTCAATATTGCTCGGCGAGACGATCATTAGGGGGCGCTCAGAGGACGCTCATCGAGATACGAGAAGCCCTGGCCCCGCACCTCGGGCCTTCACGATCGATAAAGGATCCCACCGGCAGCAACGCCTTCTGGATAGCTTGGCGAACGGTTCCTGGCTGGACCATGTCGGTGTCCGCCGATCAATACCCCTACGACCCCGAGTGGTTCACGACCGCCCTGCTGATCCACCGTCGCTTTTCAGATCGGGCGTCGCAGGCGCAGATGGATCGAGAGGTCAAAATCGCTTTGTGGGGGCCATACGAAGAAGAGTGGCCCGGAAGGCCTTACACCGGCCCCCTGCTCGAGCCCTTCATTGACAAACCTCGTCGGCACCCGCGTGCCGCAATGTTTGATGAGTTCAACTGCGAAGGCGCTGCCTCCGCCGTCACCGCTCAGGCCACTTTGACCGCCGCCCAACCAACCCTCACGGGCAGTGGCAAGTCCCTGAACATCCCCAGCCTCGAGGGCCTCTTTATCAACGAATAGCCGCCCTGCGGTTCCCACCATTCGTGACCGTCAGGACTCCCTGGCGGCTCGAATACGGCTGCGCCCCTGCCGCCGTCCCACCCTTTAAAAACAGGACCATATAATGAAAAATCTACCCTTGCTGACGAGTATCACACCCACGGACACCTTGGACGATCTGGTGGCCAGACTACCAAAAACCGCTGTTCCGACCCATCTGGAAGGGGCCGAAATGGTGATCGACGAGAACGCCATAGCGACTCGGTTCGGGACCACATTGAGCCCATCCGACGAGTCTTTGATCGTCGAGTTTGACGATGAGGGCGGGGTCGTATTCGCTGAACTTAGTAAGCCCTTCCCCACAGTCCGGCGGGCTAAAGCGCAAGCCCTGAAAATCGGACATAAGTTGCTATCGCAGCAGTTCGCACTGGATGGTCTCGAACGGTCCAAGCCAGCGTTTCGAACGACGTTTCACCATGGCATTGTTTGCCAGTATCAGACGTGGATCGTCGGCGAGCGCCAAACTGTCGATGTCGTGGTCTGGTCCTGTCCAAACGACGCCGGCCACGATCGTGCATTCGTATGTGTGGCGACGCACATAACTTCGGACGCTGAGGGACAGGATCCTCGACCCAGATCAGCTTCCTATCCAATCGACAGCCTAAATCCCTGGGCAGGATGGGAGGATGTCGGCGACAGAGCGGGCGTAGACAGCCGAAACCGTGCCTATCACGCACACATCGAACCGCCGACCGCTGAGGAATGGGCGGCCATGGTCCGGCCGGACGATCTCGATGAGCCGACTATGGATGAGGTTCTGGCGTCTATCCGCCAGGTCATTTCAGAGGATCCGGATCTATCGAGGTGGCCGTCCCATGCCGGTGATTGAGAAAACGCCGGAGCAATGCCCCGGCGCTTCCAGTCTGCACAACTAGCCTCAGGCCTTCTTCGCCGCCTTCTTCGTCGTGAAGCGGGCCTGAAGTCCGGCCGCCGCCTCGGCCAAGGCGGCGTCCAGCGATCCCGTCAGCACCTCCTGCCGCAAAGGCGGGAGGAGCTGACGAAGGTCGTCCAAAGCCCCTAACACGAAGGTATCCTTGCCGTCCTTCACCTTGAGGCGTGTCGATCCGTACCTGATGGCGAAGTGTACCTTGCCGCCGTCGTCGATGAACCACCACGGCGAAACCTGTCGACGTTCCTCTGACGACTTCACTTCGTCGCTTTCCAGATCCCGCTCCTTGCGGACCTTGACCTTCTGATAGCTGCCCCCGGCCTCGATGGCCTCCAGCAGCTTGATCTGATCGGCCAGACCCTCGGCCAGCTTCTTGCGTCGCACCCTCACCGGGTCATAGCCCGTCTGCCGCTCGCCGCCAGCGATCACTTCCAGTTTGTCCAGAACGCCCATGCACGCCTCCATCTGTTGATGGCCGCCACATCCCTTGGCCTCGGGCCAGAGACAACGATGCCGGAGAGGCTAATCCGTCCGCCAAACATCTATCTCTGGATAACCAGAACAAATACGGAACATGTTCTTGCGCATCCCGCACATGCGGAGTCACAACGTCATCCGGGTCGGCACCTGGAGAGCGTCATGCAAGAAGAACTTTTCCCGACCCGACCGGCTGATCAACACCGCCTGATGGAGCGCATGGCCAGCGCCCGGGTCTCGCCTGATCAGGCCCGCGAGATCATCCGCTCACCCGAAGCCCACAGGGCTTTCATCGCCGAGCTATGCGCTGGGATGCAGTGGGCAGCAGGAAAGCGGTCGTGAGCGGTCGGCACAAGGGCGCTGGTCAAAAGGGAGCGCCAGACGTCGGGGACTTGGAAGCTCTGGCTCGCATGGTGCGCGAGCTTCAGGACATAGGCGCCGCCATCAACATGCATCACCCCTGCCAGCACCCGATCGCAGCAGCGAGGGCTACGGTCTTTGCAGCGTGGGCGGAAATATCAGGCGAGGGAATGGCCTGGTCGATTCCAGCAAGTCAGATGCTTACGAGCGGGCTATCTCGAAGTTCGCTTAAGCGCCAGCCGAGTGTACCGAGGTCAAAGGCCGCGCCTGAACCGACAAAGGGCCCTGCCGTCCGGTGAGAGGACGGCAGGGCCAGGGCATCACTTAGGGCTAGGACTTTCGGAGCGGCGCGTCATGCCGGGCCACCGCTCGCTTGGGCCGGCACCGATGGATCAACGACGAAATATCAGCGGCGTTCCTATGTCGGCCGCACGACGGATCAACGCACCGGTCAACATCGGAACCGCGACGCTTTGCATGGCGTTGCCAGTCCGAAAGGAGCACGTCATGTCCGACGACAAGACAAAGACCGGCGGCCAGGACCGCCAACGCATCAGCCTCAGCGAAGACTACGAGGTCCGTGACTGGGCCGAACGGTTCGGGGTGACAGAGGACCAGCTGCGCGCGGCGGTCGGGCGCGTCGGCAATCAGGCCGACGCCGTGAAGCGGGAGCTGGGCAAGTGAGCGGACGGATCGAGGGCGATCCGGGAGAGGCCAATCGCGGCATAGGCCAGCAAGACGTTACGACCGACCAACGTCCGGCCGCCCGAGTGGAGGAGACGAAACCGGGTTCCGGCACAGGTCCGACATCGGCTAGGCCGAGACACCAGGAGCCGGGGGCCGAACCAGACGCGTCCCCCTCTGGCACCTACGGGCAAGGCTGACCGCCGGGACTTTGTGGCCGACCGTGATGGCTTGGACCGTCGATATGACGATGGAGGATCGGATGAACGGGAGTGACCTGAAAGCCTTCCGGATCTCGCATCGGCTGACGCAAGGACGGGTGGCTCAGCGTCTTCAGATTTCCCGAGGCGCTATCATCGACTACGAACAAGACCGACGACCGATCCCGACGTGGCTGGGACTAGCCATCGCGGCTTGGGCGGCGGGTCTGCACACCTACTCAGCCTCACCTGAAGACTTGCAGCAGGTGCTGCGCAAACGACGTGTAGATGGTCCAGCCCTGGCTGCTGGCCTTCGCCACTGACCTCATGGGCTGTCAGTCAGATCGGAAGAATATAGATCCGCTCATAGCCGGCCCGCCCATCGGCAGTCGGCAGGACAAGAAACTGACTCAGGTCGGAGTTGATCAGGTCGCGGGCCAGAGCATTGAACCGCTCGGTATGGGCGTCGTTTCTAACCAGCACGACGCCATCCCCGTCCAGTTCCACACGGAACGCGGGGTCATCGAAGCTGACCTTGTCGAGCAGACGACCCATTCAGGTAGATGAACCAAAAACCCCCGGCTGAGTCCAGCGTAGCCGTAAGCGGTCGGGTTCCCGGCTTCAGGCGGGCTTGGGTTCGGTGTTCAGCAGCGAGGCAACCGCGTTGACGATCTGGGCTGAAACGAACGGCTTGCTGACCAGGATGCTATTCGGGACACCATGGGCAGCCCATTCATGGGCGCTGTCAGCGGTGACGTAGACAACGGGCAGGGTCGGAAACTTTTCCCGCGCCGTTCGGGCAACATCCCAGCCCGTTTGATCGCCACCGAGGTTCACGTCTGTGACAAGCGCACGACACGTTTCGCCTTCGGTGTCCAACAGACCGATGACTTCCGCATAAGACATCGCCGACCGGTGAGCAAAACCGCCGTCCTCGAGCGCTTGCTCGATGGTCATGAGGATCAACGCTTCGTCATCGACGACGAAGATGCACACAGAGTCAGACATTTAGGGCTCGTAAACACGGACGGTACTTAACACTCAACCCTTCGACCGGTTGCGGACCCATGCCATGGGTGCGCAGACCGTTTGCTAGATGAGACCCGATAAAGCTATATCTTGGCAGCTTAACGCCAATCAAACGTCGAACTGAACGAACCTTGACGGTGCGCATTCGGTTGGTGCGGGTTCGCGGGGGGAGACATGGTCAGAGCAATAGATGACGTAAAGCCATGTAGACGGATGCGGTCTCCATGAAAGAGCGCCAAAATCTGTCGACCATGGCGGAAGAGTCTCCCGCCATGCTTTGGAGGGGTGATGAAGACGGAAATTGCGTTTATCTGAATAAGGCCATGCGGACTTTTTGGGGTCTGAAGCTTGAAGATTGCCCAACCTTTGAATGGGCGAGCACCCTGCTAGTCGAAGATCAGTCAGCCGTTTTTGAGCACTTTAGTACTGGGATGGCTATAAAGCAGCCGTTCACTTGTGAAGGGCGCTATCGTAGAGCAGACGGGCAAATGCGAGTCCTCCGCACCCGCGCGGAGCCCTACAGCCATGATGGATGCTTCGCTGGGATGGTGGGCGTAAACGAGGACATCACCGATCTTCGCAATGCGGAGCAAGCCTTGATGATCCGAAATCAGGACCTTGATCGCAGCCTTGCGCAGATGGAGTCGGTTGCTAGTCGGTTTGCGATGGCCACGAGCATCTCCGGGCTTGCGATGTCCGAGCATGACGAGGACCTTCGGTATACCTGGGCGCACAACGTTCCAAACTCACTGGGCAAGACGCCAACGGAGATGGTCGGTCCTGAGGTCGGGGCCCCTCTCGAGGTCCTTCTTCGGCGGACGCTGGATACCCGTCAAACGCAAGCCCAGGAGTTGTCGTTCCTTCTCGGCGATCAGAGGCTTTGGGTGGATATTCAGGCGTCGCCTTCAACGCTCCCCGATGGGCGTCCGGGCGTAATCGCCAGTGCCCTGGACGTGACTGCGCGCAAGCTGAATGAGTCGAAGCTCGAAGTTTTGGCGAAAGAACTCGGGCATCGTGTCAAGAACGTCTTTGCGGTCGTGCAGGCGATTATCCGGCAATCGACCAGGACGATCTCCGTGCCCGAGAGCTTTGTCGTCGCGATCGAAGCGCGGCTGATGGCGCTCGCCCAAGCTCAGGATTCACTGTTGAATATGACGGACGACCGGTTCGAGCTGGGTCGACTGTTGGCTCGCCAGCTGTCCCACCTTGAAAGGGTCGATCTTGATGGGCCGCAAGTCCTGCTGCCTGGAAAACTGGCTCCATACCTTTCTCTTGCGGTCCATGAACTTGGTACCAACGCGCTCAAATACGGCAGCCTTCAGGCCGACGAAGGTCGCGTTAGGCTTACGTGGTGTCTCCCCGACGATGAGCATGTATGCCTGAGTTGGGAGGAGCTTGGCGGACCATCACCGAGGGCGAGCAGCCCGGGTCCCGAAAAAGGTAATGGCGGGTTTGGTTCTCAGTTGCTGACCAAGGTTTTTCAGGCCGCTACTGAGGGCAAATCCACACTCAGTTTCCCGCCGGAAGGACTGAAATGGGAAGCGACCGTACCCACAAAGTTTTCCTTGAAGTTATAGCTATTAGCCGAATTGGATCGCACAGTACTTGTTCTTCAGCCCCGGAGACGAGCCCTCGGCCAATGGCAGACGACGCTCAGGCCAGACTGTCGCTTAGCTCCCAGCGCGCCTAAGAGAACCAGCTCATCCCAGTCAGTTTACTTAGGGGATGCCGCTGGAAGCTTCAGCTTCTCGGAGTAGGATAAACCTTTCGGGGCTCGGCCAAGCTATCAGTCGCTTCCCGCGACACCTCCGTAGTCGTGCGCCCCTCCAGCCCTGCCTTGGCCATCCAGCGATGATCGCGCGTGCCGTAGAGGCCGCCGAAGACTGCGGCGACCCCGCTGAGAAACATTGTTAGGAAACCCCACAGAGCCAGCGTCGCGGTGTTGTCGGCGGCATTCTCTACTTCCACGCGGTCGGTCTGCGGGACGACAAGTTGTTCGTCTGCGACGCGCCTATCTGGCGACAGAGCATCACCGATGACGGTCTCATCAGCAGCCGCCCGGGTCGCTTCACCGCCCGCGACCCCGGCCGTGTTCACGGCCGCCGAGCCCGACGCGATCAGAATGGCGAGGAGGAAGGCAACGCCCCAGACGCTGAGGCCATGCAGCCCGCCCTTGTGATGATCGGCATACTTCGCCGCGCGGCTAGCGACTGCTCCGCCCACGAACAGGGCGATGGAGTTGGCGACCACGGCCCACATGCCAGCGGCGGCAGCGAAGCCTTCTGCGTGACCGCCGGCGAGGTCGTAAGGATTGAAAGCTCCGGCCCCCAACGCGACGCCCAAAAGGTTGAGCATCGCCCCCGTGGCCACAGCTACGACCGCACCCGCGATCACTGCTGGCCAGGAGACGAGGACGTGAAGGGGGTGCGGGTGGGAGCTTCGGTCGAGATAGTCGGTCATGTTTCCCTTCCTTGGACTACGATGCCAATGGAAGGTCTACGCGTCGGTTGGGTTCCGACGAGAAGCTCTATATGGTTAACGATCAGCCGGGGCCGCTGCGTCAGGCGGCACCGCAGCTAGGTGCATGTTTGTTCGAGTGCCTCACCAGCGTTACGACGCCTGTCGCTCGCTCTTCCGTGCTAGGCGCTCATCCAAGCCGTCGAAGAAGAATGTGACCGGCAAATCCATGTGCACGGCGATAGTCCACAGCACGGAAGCGGAGAGACGATTAATACCCTGTTCGTATTTTTGGATCTGTTGAAACGTTAGGCCCACCATCGATGCGACCTCACTTTGAGAGAGGTTCTGCGCCTGACGGGCTGTTTTGAGCCTTCCACCAACGTGAACATCAATAGGCGTCCTCGCTGCAGCATTGGATGATTGAGGCATGCCTTAGACAAGCTCCCGATTGCGACCGACGCAAGCCATTAGCTGGCAAAAACAGCCCCGTTGCGCAAACTTGGGGCGTCAATCAAGCTGCTAGAAGGGCCGGCTCTGCCGCTGTGACCGCCTTCGCCCGGACTGGGAAGGGGTTGGGTCGGCCGGTTTTTGAGGTCGTAGGTGGCCCTTTAAACGCATGTAGACACTGGGTTTGGACGATCGCTTCCCTCGATTTCATAATGAGAGGGTCATCGCTCTATCGGTAGCGTGCTAATTTCGATAGCGCGGTTGAAGAGTCAGCAATTACCGTTTCGGCAAACGCTGGTTAGCCGAAAGGGTAAGGACGCTTCGTCCTTAGACCGCCTAGGGTCGGAACGGTCGTGCTTCACGAAGCGCGGCACGGAGAATGTCCGCTTTCGGCAGGACAGCTAATGTCGCAAACCGACCCAAAGCGGACCTAGGGTGGCCCATTGTAGGAGCCCCCTTCCACGTCCCCCGATGCGACATGGAGCTTGAAAGGGAGCCAATCTGGCGGACCCATTGGGTTGTAAGCCTCACCCGTTATTGCCTGGCCGTCGCATCGGAGCGACCGCATCCCATCCCAAGATACTCGGCGCGACTGCCAAATCGCGCCAGACGGCCCGATGGCTTCAAACCATAGACCATTTCCAACGATCAGGATTTTCTGGCCGGGGACAAACTCGATGAAGTCGGCAGGCCAAGTGAGTTCTGAGGCGGTCTTGGCGTCGATGTTCACACGATACGCGGTACTGCCAGCTACAACGATGAGTGCTGCTGGTCCTAGCTCACCTTCAACATCCAACGCCATCTAATCAGCAGACCCACCCTTCGCCGCCTCCGCGCCGATGCGGACATCGCATGGGCGCTAGCTGTTGCCTGATATGAGGCAGGGTAGGGTGTCTTTCGAGTTGGCGAAGGTAACCTGACAGCGCCCTACCGCCAGGGCTATCTGACGGCCGTGCCGGCCGCCGACGGCAACTCGGTTGCGGGCACCAACGAGACCATGAACTTCGATGCACAGGCGTCGTACAACATCACGCCTCAGCTCCGCTGGCCGAGGTGCTGATGGCAGAGGGGTAGATATGCAACGGCAGGAATCGTCGTGCGTTCTGGCTGGTGGGCGACATAGCGCCCGGCCGGACCGCAGCGATGGCGGAGCGCAAACTCACCCGTGTTCTGACCGACCGCATCTGCCAGCTCGCCCATTGGGTCGGTCACCCGTACATGATCGCGGCGCTAGGCCTCTTCACAGGGGTCTGGTTTGTTACGGAGAAGGCCAACATAGGCTGGGACGGCTTCCTCGCCGTCTTCACGATGGTTGCGACGATCGTCATTCAGGCTTCGCAAAACCGGGACACTGCAGCAATCCACGCAAAACTGGACGAGTTGCTCAGGGTCAATGAGGACGCACGGGACGACCTCCGACATGTTGAAGAACTGCCTGAGAAGGAGATCAACAACCTCAGGGACTAGGGCTGCCTAGATCCGCTTGCACGTGCGCTATCGCACCTTGCCGGCCTCTCGGTTTCGCTTGCGGGGCACGAACCGCGATGGGGAACACGGCAAAGACTCGGCAGTTCTAAGTGTCCACCCAACAAGGATACACCTCAATGCACACCGACAATAATCGCGCCGTCAAGGCCCTCAACGATCTGATCGAGACCACGCTGGATAGCGTGAATGGCTATCGCCATGCCGCCGAAGGCGTTAGCAATCCGGAACTAAAGACCCTGTTCACAGAGCGTGCCGGCAAACGTGAAGAACTCAGCCGTCGGCTCCAAGCCGAAGTTCGCACTTTTGGTGGTGAACCAGAGGATGACCAATCTCTTCTGGGGCGCATCCACAACAAGTTCGCGGAAATCAGAGGCGAAGTCATGGGCCGTGACGACAGCGGCGTGATCGACGAAGTTGAGCGTGGTGAGGATGTGATCAAGGCGCGGTTTGAAGACGCAACTAAAGACGCCGATCTTCCCGATACACTTCGCCACCGCGTGGCTGAAGAGTACGCGTCGATCAAGGCTGACCACGATACGCTCAGTGGTTTGAAGCATCGCCTCAACTAAAGCGCCACTTCTTCAAAGGTATAATCGAACGACGCGCCCGAGTTGATCTCAGGCGCGTCGTTTTGCGGCTACTTACTCGGTTCGGGCTGCGGCATCGGCAGCAGCATCGGTTTTCCGAGCGGCGGTGTCGGCGGCTGCATCAACGT
This sequence comes from Brevundimonas sp. P2_A6, assembly GCF_056404975.1. NCBI lineage: Bacteria > Pseudomonadati > Pseudomonadota > Alphaproteobacteria > Caulobacterales > Caulobacteraceae > Brevundimonas > Brevundimonas sp. P2_A6. The sequence goes on from NZ_JBFUCZ010000002.1 coordinate 171,008, forward strand.
TGGCTGCTGCCTCGCCGGTCGCTGCGGCGGCGCTGTCGGCAGCCGCGTCAGCGTTTGCCGCGGTGTCGCTCGCAGCAGAAGCAACTGTCGCCCCTGCATTATCAGCAGCGGCAGCTGCCTTGTCTTCCGTATTTTCGGAACAGGCGGCAAGTGACAGAGCGGCCGCGATGGCGGCGATGTAGATGGTGCGCATTTTGTTTCCTCAGGACTGACATGGCAGCTAATCCGCCTTCAAACGTCAGCTGATAGAACCTAGTCGGCGGTCGGCCCTGTGGCGACAGGATTGATAGCGACTGTTGTCCGAGAGGTCGCATCTGTGTGTCATTGCCTTGGACGGCTCCCGACCCGATGCTGACTTCGGCTAAGTCATCTCGCGGCTAACCAGGTCTTGCCCCGGGTGATCTTCGCCCAGTGTCCGAATGAGGCGGACCGCGACGCGAAGGAGAGCGGGATTCCCCAGCCGGTGCCAAGCGTAGATGAGGTCCTCTAGATCAGTGTCCGCAATCGAACTGCGAGTGAAGGACCGGCCCTCCCGTAGCAGTCCTGCGCCACCGTCGAGCGACTTGTCGATAAGCTGAGCCATATTGCACCAAGGTGAGACGGGGTCGGTTCCGTCGCCTTCGCGGAAGCATACCTGGGGCCATCAGCTAACTGCGCTGGACATCTGCTCTAGGCCTTGGTCGCGATGTCTGCTTTTCGGCAAACACCATATGACCACCTTCGACCCATTGCAGACTCCGGTTCCGCCGGTAACCTCTGCGGATGAGCCTTCCTACCTTCCAAGACCTCTACCCTCACTCCAAGGCGTATCTGGGATTGCCGCCCCTTCGCATCCCGGCAGGATGGATGATCGGGTGGAATACGCTCGATGCAGGGATGGCCACGTCACTGGACGGTATCGGTGGCTCGTCGGTGTTCACCGCGACGAATGAAGGGCGTCGGTTCCGCATCGACATCATCTTCAGACCGGAGTTTGACCCGGACGGTGCCTTCCATCTCGAAACCTGGTATCAACCTTGGCCTCGATCCGAGGGGGGGCGCAGGAGAAATGATTGCCTGTTCGCCTTCGATGCAGACGCACAGATCATCCACGAATTCGAGACGCGGTCATACTCTGCGTTAATCGCGGAACTGGAGCACTGGATCGCTCGCTGCACTGTATGGCAGCGCGAAGGGAGCTGATGGCAGCTTTCGACCCTTATCGGACATTACTGGACCGTTGCGCTTCGTAAGCCTCGATCATGCTCCAAAGCATTGCCTGATGCTCGCTCGGTCTTTCTGCTGCATTGCGGACCGAATGATATTCGACATCGCTGCTGATCGAGCCGCGTCGCACAACCCGGCTTATGGTCCTGCTGAAGAGTGCGCGAACGTCCGAGAGGGTTGGAAGTCCGGCGGCAAGGAACTCTTGATCGGTCGAGACGACTCGGTCATCCGGCCAGTCGCCCGTCAGTTCCATCACGTCGCCGATAGCAAGTGCAAGGCCCACCCTCGCCTTAGCCGGTGCCTTCTCGGCGAAACCATCGAGGACTTGAACCGGGTCGATGTCGGAGCCGACTTCGATGTGTGGCATGGCAAGCACGACCATTCGTCCAAGCCATATTCTGAGGTCGTCGTAGTTGTCAGGGCTCACCAGCATGCCGCTATCGTGGCCACCTTCATGAGCGACGGCAATGTCCCCTTTCCACCCATAGCGGACATTCGGAACGTCCGCTTTGGGCCTCTGCCTGCGCGTCGATGGATGGCGACTACTCGTTGTTCAACCGGAACGCCCGGCCTCTGGCACCGAGAAGGCTCCAGCCGGCCGTTGTGGGCCGGAACCCTCCCTTTTGTCCTTGAACGGCCAGCCCCAGAACGGCGAGCTGTGAGCCTCGGCCTTCCGCAGGGAGGCGCTCGGGATCGATCAGGTTCAGCAGGGCGTCGATACGTTCGTCGTCGGTCATCGTGATCTCTGAATGCAGAGGTGGTAGCCAGGATATCTGGACTGTGGTGCTGTGGAGGCGATGTGCAACCTCTACTCCATCCGCAAAGGCCCTGCTGCGATCCTCGACCTTGCGCGCGCCATGGGGAACGTGGGCAACCTCGAACCCCGCGACATCTATCCGGACTACCCGGCACCCATCGTCAGGAACGGGCCGGATGGCGATCGGGAACTCGTCCTGTCGCGCTGGGGTCTGCCGTCGTCCAAGAAGGCGTTGTTCGACGCGGCCACCAAGCGGGCCGACAAGCTGAGGGCGAAGGGCAAGGACGTCGATTTCCCCAGGCTCCTAGAGCTCGAACCCGACAGCGGCACGACCAACGTCCGGAACACCGCCAGCTCTCACTGGAAGCCGTGGCTGTCGCCCCAGAACCGGGCGCTCGTCCCCTTCACGTCCTTCAGCGAGCCCGGCCGCGACGCCGAAGACCGGTACCGTCCAATCTGGTTCACGCTGCCTGGAGACGAGCCGCTCGCGTTCTTCGCCGGTGTCCACGTTTCGGACTGGACCTGTGTGCGCAAGATCAAGACCGGCCTGGAGACGTGTGATCTGTTCGCCTTCCTGACCACCGAGCCCAACGCGGAGGTCGGCTCGGTCCACCCCAGGGCGATGCCGGTCATCCTGACCACCGACGAAGAACGTGACGTCTGGATGCGGGCACCGTGGGAAGATGCGAAGGCGCTACAACGGCCGCTTCCGGACGGCTCGCTGTCGGTGGTTAGCCGCCAATGATCGATTTAGTGCCGCCCTGGCTTGAGGCCATCGGGGGTGCGCTCGGGATGTCGTTTGCCCTGTCGGGGATCCAACGGGCGCAACGACTCGGTTGGCGGAACAGTCAGGACCGCACCACCGCCTATGGCCTTCTGATATTCGGCTTTCTGCTGACGGTGGTCGGTGCGATCCGATGGGCGGGCCTGTGAGGTTGCTCGCCCGCGCGATCGTACTGGGGACGGTGCTGAACCTTGCAGGCATCGCGCCTGAGCAGGGGATCAGCATCTGGGTCCAACGCCTCCTTGCCGACCAGGCCTACGATCGCTGCATGGCGACCGGTGGAGACGACGACTGGAAGTGCGAGGAGCTGGTCGAATAGGCGTCAGGCTTTCAACTGGCCTCGGGTGGAACGGCCGTCTGCCGGACCGCCAGCGTCAGAACCGGCCCGTCGGCCTTCGCTTCGACGGCGTCCACCAGAGGCCAGAAGGTCAGGTGCCAGCCGGGCGGGCTGCCCATGAAGATCATCGTACCGTCGCAGCCCACCCGACGACACCGAGCCGACCGGCCCCAGGGTTTGAAGTCGCGACCGTTCATGCGGATCAGCACCTCGAAGTCGCCCAGCAGGTCGAGGTGGCAGTGCAGGCAGCGGGTCCGGATCAGCCACCCGTCGCGCTGCATCTGGCCCAGCATGACGTGGGGATGCAAAAGGTCGTGCAGGCCCCGACGCTCCGGCTTCTTGTAGCCCACGCCCTAGACCCCGGTCCTGAGGTTAGCAGCGTCGCCCCGCCACTCCCAGACGCGCTCGTATCGAGGACCCCAGTCGCGCTCCACCTGGATCCTGTCGGGCCGCTCGCCACAGTCGCAGCACCGAAAGGGGATCAGGCCCATCTCGATCGGCTGCCACCGCCTTGGAATGGCACCGACGCGAAGCATCCGAGTGCGATTGCAGCGCCGACAGTCGATCGTCGCCCTGAGGGTGTGATCGTCCCTCATCTCCAGCGGTGTCATGGCTCAGGGTCGCTTGCCGGCTGCCCAGTACATCCCGGCGCACAGCTCGGAGATGAAGGCCTTGTGCGCGTCCGGTGAGCGGATGATCTCGCGGGCCTGCTCAGGCGACACGCGGGCGCTGGCCATGCGCTCCATAAGTCGGTGCTGGTCGGCCGGGCTGGCCGGGAAAAGCTCTTCTTGCATGACGATCTCCAGGTGCCGACCCGGCTGGCGTTGTGACTCTGGAACTGCGGCGCGTGCAAGAAGATGTTCCGTTTTTGTTCTGTTTATCCACCGCCATTGAGACCTGTGGACGGGATGGCAATAGCGAGGCCTCAACCGGCAAGCCGGGTTGCGATGTCAGATTTGGATCTCGGCCGGGAGGCCCTGAGCTAATTCCGAGATCAGGTCGCCTGGGGCTATGCCCATTGCCCGTGCCAGAACGATGAACTCGACGATATCGACGCGCCGCTCTCGGCTTTCAATTTTCGAGATAAAGGAGCGTGGCTTGTCGATCCGCTCGGCCAGATCACGCTGCGAAAGTCCGAGGCGCTTGCGCACGGCGACGAGTTGGCTGACCGCCTTTTCGTAGGCGGCCGACGTAACCCAAACTCTCCGCATCCGGTCACTTTCAAACGACGTGACACGTTGCTAAGGCTTGCTCAAACCGCACCCATCATGGGGGCAAACGAGGATTGGCGACGCCATTATGCGGTGCGTTAGCCGCCGAAGTTGCGGTGGTGGCCTGGGGGGCAAATGGAGTTCGAATACAAGGTGATCGACGTCGCTGACGGGGCGATCAGCTCATTGCTCCTGAATGAGGGTCGCATCGAAACCGACGTGCTGGAGGCGTACTTGAACGCCATGGCGGCCGAAGGCTGGAGGGTGGTTTTCATGGCTAACGTGCTGCAACGCCACCTCGTCGTCAGCAGCAGGGAAACTCTGATGGTGACCTTCGAGCGGCGGGTGCCGGAAGACCAACGGGCCACTCGGGCCGCGCGGGTGCTGGACGACATCATCACGGCCGAAGACCGGTCCAAGATCGTCGGCCGGAAAGCTGCGGCCGGCGCGATCGGGCTGGCCGTCGGCGGAGCCGTCATTGGGTCGATCCTCTCGAACGAAGGCGAGGCGTAACGTCATGGACATGCAAGCAAAGATCGCCGCTCGCCGCGCTGAGATTGAGACCCAGACGCGAGAAAGCCATCGCCTAGCGACAGAAGCTACAAAGGCGGAGCAGGCCGCCGCCGAGGCTCAGCGTGTCCAGGCGCTGGATGAAATCGCCGCCGAGGTGTCACGGGACGGTCTGGACGTGCAGCGTCAGGGCGGCGAGCTCAAGGCAACCGCCAAGGTGCCGATTCCCCTCGATGTCGACGGGCTCAAGCGATCTGCAGTCGACAAGCTGTTGGGCAGGGAAGCTCGCAAGATGTGGACGCCCGCCGAGAACTGGCAGGTGATCACCTTGATCGTCGCAGGCGTGTTTCTCATCACCGCCTATGGGCTCGGGCTGGGGCTCATCCTTGTCGGACTGATCAATCGAAACGCTTTGAACAAGCGGTACAAGGCTGAGCTCCGCCAGCGGTATCCTGCAGTGTTCCTGGAGCCCCAGACGCCGCCGTCCGCCACTAAGACCGGGTAGTAACCGCGCTCACCTCCTCCAGCTCTCCGGCGGATATTTGTAGGTGAGAAGAAAAAAAGGGCACCCGCCCCGCGACCGACAGATGTCAGTGCGCGGGGCGGGTGATAGATGAGCAGGCCCGTTTGCAGCGCCGGCCTCGACGTCTGCCAGGTTCAGGCGCTGGCGTGCTGCAGATTGCCAATGCGTGAGGTGCAAGCCATAGCCATGAGCCATGGGCTGCCTAGTTATCTTTATGCAGCGTTCGTAGCGTCAGGGTTGACAGAGTCATGGCCACAGCTTGGTTCGTAGATGGTAGTTATTCGAATATATCGTGGCAGTCCGTGTCTCGGGATCGGCTAGATTACTCAGCGTTGCGACGTTACATTGAGGCGGACGCATCCGATACAATTGGTGACGCGTACTACTTTGATTGTGACAAAGATCCACACTCGACCGGTCTATCGGGGTTTCACCGGTTCCTGAGCTCGCCGCCTCCCAAGGGGCCCGGGCTCCGCGTCAAGTTATATTGGCTCCAAAACAAAGCACATGAGTGGCCTAAACATGCCGGTGGAGGACCAATTGTTCACCCAGTGTCAGGGGAACAATATACCACCAGAATTCAGAAGGCAGTTGATGTTGGCCTTGCGTTTCACTTGATGCGATCCTTCAGTAAGCAGAGCTGGAACAAGCTATATTTGATTGCCGGGGATGGTGATTTCAGTGAAGTGATAAAACACCTAGTCGAGAACGAAAACGTTGCAGTAATTGTCATTGGAACGAGCGGCTCTATCAGCGGAGAGCTAGCCTCCTATGTCCGCATTATCGATTTTGCGGAGATCAGGACAAAGGTCGCGATGAATGCCAACTCGACCCCGCCCCCTTCCGGCAAAGTCGAAGAAGCCGTTGAAGCCGGTTCCAAGAGCCCCACCCGCACGCAGGCTCTGGACCAGCATACGGGTGGGTTACCAACGTCAGGATATCAGCTGTCTGGCGGATCCAGCTTCCACGGCAGCAAGCAAGGTGTCGTTGGCGAGGTGCGAGTAACGTTGGGTCGACTGGTAACTGGCGTGCCCCAGGACCTTGCCGACGGCAAACAGGTCGACGCCGCTGTTGACCATGAACGACGCAGCTGAGTGCCTGAGGTCGTGGATCCTCAGACCCGGCAGCTTTGCGTCCCTGATCGCCTTCTGCCAACCGTGCTTGATTGAGACGAACGGCAGGCCGGTCGCCGGGTTGGGCACCAGCCACGGACAGTCTTTGAACCGTGGCAGCTTGGCGATGATCGCCAACGCCGCCGCAGACAGGGGGACGTGGCGCGGCTTGCCCGTCTTGCTGGTCGGGATCAGCCAGGACTTACGTTTCACATCGACGTTCTCCCATCTCGCATCCAGCAGCTCGCGCAGCCGGGCACCGGTCAGGAGAAGCAGACCGACGATGTGCTGGAGTTGGAGGTTGTGGGAGCCGGCCACCGCCTCACGAAGGCGCGCCGCCTCCTCTGCCGATAGGAACCGTTCGCGGGCGTTGTTAAGCGGCTTTCTGGCCACGCCACGGGTCGGGTTCTTGTCGGCCCCAATTACCTCCCAGCGGGCACCCAGGACGAAAGATCGGCCCAGGATCACGCGCATCTTCTCGACTGTCGCCGGGGCCGAGCCGGCGGCACGCTTCTCGGCAAGCCACAGGCTGACGCCGCGTGGGGTGATCTCGGTGATCCGCACCTTGCCCCACTTCGGCAGGATGTGATTCCGCATGCAGGCCTCGGTCGTGCTATACGACTTCTGGTGCAGCTTGGCGTCGGCTAGGTGCATCGCAGCCAGTTCGCGGTAGATGGGCACCGACTTTGCTTCGGCCTTAGCCGCACCGGGATCGCCACCCATGGCAATCTCGGCCCGAAGGCGCTGCGCCGCCTTCTTGGCTTCCGCGAATGAAACGTCCTCGAACTTCGCGATCTTATGCTGCTTTTGGGTCCCATTCCGATCGTACCGGATGGCGTACGTCCGGCCGCCGCCTTCACGGCACTCTAGAATAAATCCTGTGATGTGGGTGCAGTAGAAGTCGGTCTTCTTTTTTCCGGCCGTACAAGTGGCCGTGGCCACAAATGCGGCGTCTAGCTTGGCTCTAGGAATGGTCTGACTCCTGTAGATGAATGTTGAAATAAGAGGGTGGCGTGATCGCCGGCCGACCGGAGGCGTCGGCAAACCGGTCCCCGGGCGCATGGACCCGGGGACGGTGCGAGCCGTCCATCACGGACGATCGTCGCTGCGGCAGGGGCTTCGCTCGGCGCGGGTTGACCGCGTTACGAATGCGACGACAGCAGGCTGTAGAGAGATTGACCTCTGCCGGCCCTGCGGATGGCCCAGTAATGGTCTTCCGAGGTCGCGCCGGTGTAGCGGTCGAGGACGTGAAGTGCGTACCGATCGCTGACGCCGCTCTGTGAGGCAGCGGTCACGGCGAGCTGGACGCGACCCTCGCTGAAGCCTCCGGCTATGAGGCTTAAAAGCGCCAACACCACGCGGGTCTCGTCGTCTTGTTCTGCGTAGGCATCGGGGCCGGCGTGATCGTTAGGATGGACGATTTCTGCCCTGCGATGGACGGCAGATTCAGCCGCGCAGCCATGTGTTACCTCGGTCATGGAGGCCTCCAAAAAGGTGGGGTTGAAGGGGTTGCGACTCCGCGCTTCCTCTGTCGAAGCCGGCGGGGTCGCGGGTCGGTGGCCTCGCTCGGAGCGAGCGCGGCGGGGGACGAACTGGCCCGACTTGCCCCAGGGCTGGCCAGTGGGCGGGCGTCGGGCGGGCGGCGATGGTCGGGCCATCGCAGGCGCGGAGCGAGCCCCAGCGGGCTGCGTTTGGCCCGCCTCGGGCGGGGCCGTTCGAGGTCGGCAAATCCCCAGTTCCCCACTTTCCCAGAAGTCCCCTCCGACGACTTGCGATCCGTCGTCTCGGGATCTGGGAAAGTGGGGATTTGGGAGTCGGTGGGTCCCTCAGTCGCGCGCCAACAGGTGATAGATTCGCTTACCCCGGTCGCCCTTGGTGTAGTTCCAGCGGTGCTTTTCGGGGTCTGAGCCGGTGTACTTGGCGAGGACGCGCTTGGCCGTCGCGCGCGAGATGTCACCTTCGCGAGCCAGGGCGCGGATCATCTTGTCTTCGCCCACATGGCCGTGGCCGGAACGAAGGTACGCGGCAATGCATATGACCACGTCTTCGTCGCTGAGCTGTTCCACCTCTAGCTGGTGGCCATCAAGCTCCTCCGGATAGACCGGCCGAAGAGACGCGACCTTGTCTGCATAGGTCAGGCCAGGCTCCGCGGAGTAGGCGTAGGCGACGATCTCCGGGCCTTCTGCGCGGGTCTTCAAGCGCGTGAAGCGGATGATGCGCTCCCCGGATCCTGGGCTGGCGCTCATCGGCTCGGCAACATAGACCGCGTCGAAGTCCTCCAGAATATCGGTCGTGCCCTGATAGCGGGGCGTTCCGTCGGGGTTAGGGCTCTTGGCAGTATGGCCCAACGCGAAGATCGTGCCGCCCGCCATAACGAACTCTCTGCAGACCTGGGCGAACTCGCTCGATCGCCCTTTGTCCATGAGGTTGGTGAACTTCTTGAGTACGTCGATGAACACCACCGACCCGCGCGCCGACCCGTCGTACGTAGCCTCCTTTAGTTTGTCGGCGAATTGGCCGGCCTTGAAGCCCTTGTAGCCGGGGGCCAGCACGTGAGCGCCGGCACCCTCAAGCAGCCCGACCTTCTCAGCGAGACCTTTGCTACTGTCGTCAGCGTTGACGTAGATCACGTCGTTCGGATCGACGCGCCCTAGTTCGATCGCTTCGAGGATGAGCGCGATCGTAGTCAGGGTCTTACCGGCATTCGCCTGGGCGTAGATCATGGTGGCTTGGCCGAACATGACGAAGTCCCCGAGGAGAGGCTTCGTGTCGACGGCGCTTGCTTTCAACCTGGCTCCATCCCCCTTCAGGCTGTGCCTATGAAAGGGAGTTTCCATTTTCGCTCGCCTTGGCGCTTGCGCGTCCCTGGCAGGAACTGGGTCTTGGTCAGCTGGAAGTTCGGGCTCTGGCGAGCTCGAAAAGCCGTCAGGCTGTGTTGTGTTACCCGGTGGCTTGTTTTCATCTTCGTTCGGTGTCGGCGACGCAGACTCGTCATCGTCCGAACGATCGGAATCGTCTTCCATTCGTTTCTCCATTCAACGATTTCAAAGACCAGATCGGCCAGACGACCTGTGCGAAAGCGCAGGGGCGAACTGGTCCGACCGCAGCGCGATCTCCTTTCGGATGGCCGAGCCGCTAGCCCCCCCCTACGTCCATCGCAGTGTGTAATTCAACGCCCAATTTCAGACTTCGACAGAATACCCAAAGTTTTCGCATTGATCCTGAAGTATCGAACAATAGCTCAGTTAATCTCGCCGCCAAGCGGAAGGCTAGTTTACTAGGAGTGAGCTCACCGGTAAGTCCGGAAGTGCCTTCCGGTAGGGACTGACACGGCGTCCCATTGGAAGTACCTTCCGGCCGTCTGAACTCTATCGCCCACGTTTCAGTGGTGTTCGCGGCCATCCGTCAGAAGCAGTCGGTGTCGAGACTTCCGCCGCGCGGCAGCGATGACCACCGCAAGTGCGATAACGCCGACCGTGATGATGAATGCCGTCGGCTGGGCGCTGGCCAGACCGACGACCGTGAGGGTGCCCACGAACGCCAGGGTCTCACGCGGCCGGGTGACGGAGTAGAACAGCAGCATGATCGCGAGGGCGATCACGAGCGCCGACACCGCCGCCCGGATGGCCGCCAGGACGAGTAGCGCCGTCATGAACGCGACGAAGCGGTTCACGCCTCTTGCCCGACGTCAGAGGACCAGAAGTGAGCGAGACATAGGTAATGAAGCCCGAGTTCAGTCCCTGGACCGTTCTCGACGAAGATGCGGGTGTGTCCGTAGGCGATCTCGAACCAAAGGCCGTGGTCTTGGATCCAGTCGCAGCTGGCGGGCTCAGCGTCGTCGCCCGTGATGGAAAAGCCGAGCGCCCGATTGATGACATCGGCCGTGTCTCCCCCCTGGATGACGAAGAACCAGGGGTGGCTTTTCTGCCCGGCATGAAGCTGTCGAGCACGAAGGCGGATAAGCCCGCGCAGGCTGAGATCGAGGTCGGTGTCGTGGAGCGCGTCCGCCACGGCGGCGCAGGTTTTGAGTTCAAGCACGAGGAGGCTCCTAAATTGAAATCGCCCTCGCGACGGGCTGTCGGAGGGCGCGGAAGGATGGGTCGGCGGAGTGAGGCGAAAGAGGCGTCAGGCGGGGTTCTGCCGGTTGGCGACGGCAAGCAGATTGAAGTGGAGGGTGTGATCGACGCCCGGATCGTCGGCGACGAAGACGATCAGGCCGACGTCGTCGGTCAGGACGAACGCCAGCTCGAAATAACCAGCCGAGCCGTGGTCCTCCATCCACTCGAAACCCGGCTGGTCGGCCTGGTCCCAGGTGAGCGGGAAGCCCACCGCGTCGTGGATGGTGGATGGGTTGTCGCCCGGCTGGATGACCGCGAACTGGACGGTCTCGCCGAGGGGTTGGTGTCGGACATCGTCGAGCTGCCAAGCGCGAAGGCCGATGAGGGCGCGTAGTTCAGGGTCGATATCGGGGTCGGTGAGCGCGGCCGTGACGGCGGCTCGGTCGGAGAGTTTCAGCACGGCGGGGGGATCCTTTCAGGGCAAAGAAAAACCCCGCAGCGTGAGGCCACGGGGGTTCTGGTTGGGTTGGCGATGGAGGGGTGGCGTGGGGTAGGCAGTGGTCGGGTTGAAAGGCCTAGCGTTTCATCAGCTACAGGTTCTGCAGCTAGAGGTTTAAAACCGCGGCTGAGCGCTGAAGCTAGGACCTAGTTCATATAAGATGCCGGCATTTGCGCATGTCGCGTCCGGCTTGAGCCCGCCAGCTAGACGGACGCGGGTCCCGAGCCTTGGACGCCTGTCTAGCTTCGCTGGACGCCCGGATGGGCCGTGGGGATCTTAGCCGCCTGCGAGGCCATATAGGAGCGGTGGTCAAAGCGCGACGCCTGAAGCCTTAACCACCGAAGCGAGAGACGCCGGGAATGCGCGCGAACAGGATTTCGGCCGCGCCCCATCTTCCAACGAAAAACTCGCCGCCAAGGCTACGAAGTTCCTTGTCCGCGATGTCCTTGAAAGCCTTCTCAGCCACCTCGGCCGCCGCGCGGTCCACATATGGCTCGGACACCATCGGGATGGCCCAGCGGCCGATGGCGGCAGGAGGGATGCCAGCATTCAACTCTTGAACCCGCCGTCGTGGATCGTTGGAGACGCCGATTTTCAACAGCACGGACTTGTCGCCGTAGGGGGGCGTTTCACCCAATAACGCGAAACCGTTACCCTCGAAGCGGGCCATATACATGCGCGTCGGCCCATCCTCGTAGAAGCTTGTGCGAGCGCCAAAGCTACCTGGAAAGGCGCGAGACGGGGTGAAGGCCTGAGCCAGTGGCGCGCGAGAAAGGCTGCCGCCGGACAAGGGCGGTTCGCCGAAAACACTGACCTCGGTCACCCTGATCTTCAGCGCCTGCTCGACCTCTTCGGGCAGCAGTGGCGGGCTCCACACAGCGATCGCCTGGCCCGCTTCGGGGCGATAGGTCTTGGGCGCGATGCGCTCCAGCAGGATCGGCTCATCCACCCGCCAAGCGCGCACGACCGGGAGGGCGTTCGTCCAGCGATCGCTCCAGCCCTTCTGGCGCTTGCGTTCCATGCCGGCGGGTGACGCCTTGTCGATATCCTGTATGGGGCGCGCCTCGATCTGGAGGAAGCCGATCACCTTGTTGCGTTCAGCGCGGGCCGTCTCGGCGCTCGACGCTCCGTAGATCATGAACATGTCGCCGTCTTCGAGGAAACCTAGCATACGATCGCGGCGCTCGGGTTCTGTCCAGCCAATGTAACCGTCCTCTTCCGGGCCGAAACCGTAGAAGGACCTGAGCCAGATGCGGCGTGGACGCGCGAGCACGTTGCGTCCCTCCAGAGAGGGTTCGGGTGCCAGCTCGCTCAATCCGTCATTCCCCTGAAGGCATCGGGCCAGCCGCCGTGTTTGGCGATGACCCTGTCGATCTCGGCCGTGACCTTCGTGGTCTCCTCAAGGGCAACGATCATGCGGCGATAGTGGAGCTGGTCCTCCGGCGTGAGGACGCGGCCTTCACGCTTGTTCTTGCCGCCCTTGGCGGCGCGGTCCTTGAGCCATTTCTGGGCCGGCTGGTAGCCGCCGATCCAGTGATCCCAGACCGAGGAGGGAACCGTCTCGAACCAGCAGGCGTCATTGATGTAGACCCGGCCAGCGGTGTTACGCCGAGCGTCGAGCTTGCGGCCGTCCAAGCGCGCCTCGACCCCATTTGGGTTAACGAAACGCACGGCGGGGTCAGTAAGGATGGGAGCATTGCCGAAGTCCAGAAGATGCAGCGCTATGAGCTGGCCCCCAAGCGGCACCAGACGGTTGAACAGCTCTTTGTTACGGGTAAGCGGTATCCGTGCGTAATCCTCTTCAAGACGTCCTTGGTAACGGAATCTATAATCTGGTGAATGAAGTATGGCATAAATAAATCGAAATATTGAGTTGCCATCGATGGCGGCATCTAGACCAAGCGCGGCCACGTATTTCGGGCTGAGATTGAATGCAACCCCGCTGTCGGTTCCAGGAACCATTGCGGAATCACCGAGACCGAGAGGAAATACCTGAGTATTTCGGTCGTGGGTGGCTGCTTTGTATTCAACCAGCCCATTGGCCACGAATACATTGTCGTAGGGCTTCCCAGTCACTCGCCGAGTACTAAGGAGCGCGAGGTTGGGTTGAATAAGCAAGCCCATAATCTCAGGCCGCGGCTCCCCAATCATTAGCGGATGATAGATGACCCATCGTTTGTCAAAGGGCCGGTAAAGTATCGGCTTTATCGCTGCTACAGCCTCATCACGGGGAACATTTCGAGCCCTACCGATGTCGAAATGAGATGTGCTGCACAAACCAAATTCTTCTACGAGCTCCGCGTCAGTTATTGTCCTGTCCAAGAGCCTTTCAATATTGTGCTCCAGCTCAAGTCGGGTCATGCCGACGGCGAAATTGTCGTGACGCGTGGCGAGCGCCGCACCATTAAACGGCAGGCTTCGCCCAGAACGTCGAGCCCCAGCGAAGATGTTCGGAAGGGACGGAGCGGCACCGTAAATTTCGTCCGCAGCCTTCGGACGAGGGACCAACCACCACGTCGGGCCCAGCGGCACGAGCTCTTGGGAACTAATACCCACCAGGTCTGATAACGCTGCGGATTTCGATTCTCGATCACCTCGGATGCGACTGTATAGAACCGAACCGGTGCGCCCAGAGAGTGCCCTAGAAACGGTAATCGCGACGCCCTGTTGGATGTCGAATACGTTCTCGTCGATCTCAGTCTCTGCTGCTCGACGGCTATTTCCACCGAGATCGACAATTGTCAGGCCAGACTGAGAGGAATTGACGATCTCTTGCCTCATGTCGCGAAACAAGGGCCCGTCTAGGAAGCTATTGTCAGTAATAAAAGATAGAATATAGGTACCAGTGCGCGCCACCCAGTCGAATGATGTCGCGAAAAACTTGACATAATCGTTCGATAGCGCTTGACGCTGAATTTCTTCCTCAGCGATGGACGTTTTGTACTTCTCCATGACCTTGTCGATCAACTTCGACTTGTTGCTGGAGAGCTTCGCGTAGGGCGGATTACCAACGAGAACCGTGAAGCGTGCGTTCGCCTTCGCTTCATTGGCCGCCTTGGCCTCATGCGCCAAGGCCTCCGACATGAAGCTAAGTTCCATGTCCAAGTTGCGTGCAGGCTCCAGCGCATTGGTCAGGAACACTCGGGCCCGGGCAGGATTGCCGTCGACGTCCAAGCCTTCGAACCGGTAGCCGGTGTCGGCCAGCTTCAGCCCCAGCTTCATGTGGGCGACGGCATAGGGGGCCATCATCAGTTCGAAGCCGTAGAGGCGGGGCAACAGGTGGGCGGGAACATAGTCGTTCCAGGCCTCGACACACGCCTTGCCGTCCAGCCCCGCCGCCGTCCATTTCGCCGTCATGGTCGTGTGGATCAGGTCGATGGCTTCGACCAGAAAGGTGCCGGTGCCGGTAGCGGGGTCGAGGATTTTGACGAAGGGTTCATCCTCCCTCACGCCTGCGGGAATTTTCACGTCCGGATGGGCGGCGGCAAACTCGCCCCAGGTGGCGGTATCCGCCAGGCCGTCGGTGAGGCCGAACTCGCTGCGCAGCACCTCGTCTACCGAGCGCACGATAAAGGAGACCACCGGCCTGGGCGTATAGAAGACGCCCCGCTGGACCTTCAGCGCCTTGTCATAGGCGTGCAGGAAGCCCTCATAGAAATGGATCACCGGGTCGTCCCCGGCCTTGTGCTTGTCAAAGTCCAGCAGCACCGACTCCATATCGGCCGCATTCAGCAGATCGACCACCTCGCCGACGCCGAGCTCGTCGAAGTCCAGTCCGGCACCCTTCGCGTCGCGTCCGCCCGCGCTGAGGAATGAGCCGAACAATTCCTTCAGAAACGGATTGGTCGTCGGCATCGCCTGGCCGGCGGCGTCGGCGGTGATGGCGGGCAGAGCCGGCTTGGGTCCGAGACCCACTTTTAGCGCCGCCTCGTGCTTGACGTCGCGTTCGCGCACTTGGTTGATGCGGGCCGACAGCAGACCGTAGGCGATGGTCTGGGCGTAGGTGTCGGCGAATTTCTCTGTGTCGAGGTCGCGGTTCAGCGTTTGCTTCACTGCCTCGAACAACTGCTTCAGGTCGCCATTGGCTTTTTCCTTTGGCAAGATCAGCTTGATACGATCGCGGATATCGCGCGCCAGCGCCGCCAAGGCTTCCGCCATCTCTTTGGCGGTTCGGACAGATTCACGCGGTCGCTCGGTGAACGCGTCGCGCCAGTTCAGCGGCAGGCCCTCGCCGTGGAGCCAGCCCAGCTTAGAGCGCAGCACCTGGTCGGTGTGCGAAAGGCGGCGAACGGTGTCGTCCCTGTCCCAGCCGATGACCCGCAGGGTCGGTAAGTCGTTTCCTCGCTCCTGGAAGTGGGCGAAGGAAAGACGTCGGTCATCTGCATCGCCTACCGCCGAGATGAAGATCAGATCGTCCTTGTTCCACGCCGCCTGATCGGCCGCATTGGCCGAGGCGCGCTTGCGCTTGGACAGGCCGCGCAGGATGCGGCGCATCAGCGTGACGGGAAGCTTTCCCTGCGGAAAGTTGAGGAAGAAGATGCCCCACCGCTGGTCGGTCCGAAGGGGGCGCAACTGGGTGATCTCGATCGGCTCGTCGAGATCAAGGCCGATCTCCGAGGGCGTCCAGTTGAAGGTCAGATCGCCGAAGGCGGCGTCCTCGGGAATTTCCCATTCCAGCTCGTCCCGCAGGTAGCGGACCAGGCCAGGGAAGTCGTTGATGCGGTCGAGCGTGGCTGGTGCAGTCATCGGCTCAGTTCAACTCCATCCAGGCCTTCAGGATCGGCTTGACGCCGATCGGAGCCTGCACCTGTTTCAGGTATCCACTGACGATGTGCTTCTCGACCGCCGTGCGGGCGGCGGTCAGGCGCGCCCTATCCACCGGAGTGCGCGGCGTATCCTCGGCCGAGCGAATACGGGCGGCGATGGCCGGCACGCTTTCCAGGACGGTGTCCCCATCCAGGTCGTGAAAATACCACCGCACCTGGCGACCATTGTCGCTGTCCCAGGTCTCTTCGCCCTCGACCGTCCGGGTTCGCCCCGGCAGGGCGTAACAGAAAAATACGCCCCGCGCCTTGATGGCGGCGCGCCCGCTCAACACCCGGTTGGGTAGGCCAGCCAAACGGACCTCCATGTCTGGATGCTCGATCAGGAGCTGCCGCAGTTCCTGGCGCAGGTTCTCCTCTTCGGTTGGTTCAGAATCGATTTCGCGGTTCAGGTCCTTGAGGTCGTCAAAGTCGTCTGACTCCTTCAAGAGCCGGCGGCCCTCAATGCCAAACAGCCGGGAGATGCGCAGGGTCTTGCCAGCCACCCGCGCGTATAGCCCCAGCAGTTTCTCCAGGGCCTCGTTGGGCAGGAAGTTCCAATAGGCAACGTGCCCGCGCAGGTCCTTGGTGTCCGGATGGTCAGCCACCAAGGCGGCCTCGATGTCGGGGTTCATCCGACGATCAACGCGTCCAATCCGCTGCATGAGCCGCACGGGGTTCCAGTGGAGATCGTAGTTGATCAGCCGGGTTGCGTCCTGAAGGTTCAGCCCTTCCGAAAGCACGTCGGTCGCTATCAGGACGCGGATTTCGGCTTCGCCGGATTCAGCCAGGGCGGCGCTGGTGGTCTGATTATAATAGGGGGCGAAGTTGCGGATCATCTTGTCGCGCGGCGTCTTCGTGGACGAGTCGATCTGGGCCAGACCGGCGATGCCACGCGCCTCCAGCTCACGCTTCAAATATCGCGCAGTGCCCTGATACTCGGTGAAGATCAGCACCTTGTGACGGCTTAGCACGGGGTCGTCGGTCAACATCCGACAGAGCGCCTTCAGCTTGCCGTCCTGCGCGGCGTCGAACAGCTTCAGGACGTCGAGGAATTTGACCAATTGGTTCAGGTCTTCACGCGTCTCGGCGATCAGCTCGGCGAGCTTGTATTTTTCACGCGGCAGACGCTCGACCTTGCGCACGTCCGCGTCCGTAATCAGCGGATCGGCGTCGTCCTCGTCGTCGGCTTCGTCGCCGGTGTGACGTGCGAGGCCCGCCTGAACCTGAGCGATCTGCGGGGCATGGCGATCCTCCCAAACAGCGAGGTCGGCTTTCTCGGCGTCGGTTTCGGCATGAACCTTCCAGAAGGCCAGAAGCTTGATCATGAGTCGGTGGCAAGAGAGCTCGAAGGCGGCGGTGGAACTCTCTAGGCGCTTCAGGAAACCGATACGGATCAGGCGCACGACCTGCTTCCGCCGGCCCTTCGCCAGATCATCCTCCTCTGAAGGCTCGATCAGCCATTCGGTCGGATCGTAGAGGGCGAGGCGGAACAGTTCGCTCTTGTGGCGGAAGGATTCCTCGACCAGGTCGAGCAGCTGCTGTTGCAGCGGCGACAGGTCATAAGCAGCAACTTTAGGGTCGTCGCGCACCGGGAAGATCGCCTGACCCTTGGCCTCGGTAAGCTGGCTCGCCTTCACGTAGGCCCGGCTGCGCTGGACCACCAGATTCTGAACCAGCGGGTCGGCCGCGAAGGCTTCGCGTGCGGGGCCGACCTCGACGGTCTGATCGACATCGTCCTCGGGTGGGGCGGTCTGGTCGGCGTGATTCGCCGTGCGGATTGTCTTCTCAAGGCCCCGGAAATGCCCCTGAAGCGAGTGCACGCCCAAGCCGGCGAAGGCGTCGGCACGCTGGGCGAACAGTTCAATCAGGTGCATCAGGTCGAACACGCCGTTGTTCACGGGTGTGGCGGTCAGAAGGAATACCTGCTTGCCCTGCGCCATCCGTTGCAGGATGCGATACCGGGACTCCTTTTTCCGTCCCGTGCCGGCGAGGCCTGGATTCCGGAAATTGTGGGCCTCGTCGATGATGATGGCGTCGCACTGAGAGGCCACCGCCTCGATCGTGCTCTTCATGGACTCCCGATTCAGGTCCGTGTGGTTGAGGATCAGCAGGTTGCTCCACTGCCCCCCCTTCAATAGGTCGGGAAGGTAGCGCTTAAGGTTGGCCTCCCACACCGACTGTCGTCCGGACTTCGGGACGATGAGCGCGACGCGTTTGTTCTGATGAACCGCCAGGCGCTCCAGCACCATTAGGCCGACAAAGGTCTTGCCCAAGCCGACGCCATCGCAAAGGAAAGCGCCGTTGTGCTCGCCGGCGATCTTGAGCAGCTGGCCGTAGCCCTCCCGCTGATAGCCATCGAGCAGTTTCCAGATGCGCGAGTGGTCACGCTCCCACTCGCCGGCCGAAATCTCTCGGCGGCGGAAATACTCGCTGAGCGACTGCGCCCACACATCGAAGGGCGTGAACTCCTGGATGTGGCGCTCAATCGTCTTCAGGACCTCGACCGTGATGTCCTCGGCCTGATCCCAGTGTTCTTCATACCAATCCTGCAACACCGACACCGGTTGGCCGGTGATCTGGACGTTCAGTTCGATGTTCTGGGTAAGGCCGGGACGGGTGAAGTTCGATGACCCAACAAGGGCGGCGGCGCCGATGACCTCGCTGCGGGCGTGGGTGATATAGGCCTTGGCGTGGAACTTGGCCTGTCGATAGACGCGGAACTGAATCTTGCCGCTGCGGATGGCCGCAACGATCGCGGGCAGGCCGTCCAGAAAATCGTCCTTCTCCTTCTCGGCCTCCAGGCTGTCGTCGAGCCTGCGGACACGATCTGATAGAGCCTTCTCGAACATCGCGCGCGTGCGCAGCGTGACCTCGTCGCCCATCAACACGCGCAGACCATCGACCTTCTGCCACTGGCCATCCAGAGCCAGCATCGAGCCGATCTCGAAATTGCCCGTAGCTACGTCGATAGACCGGGCATAGTCGCACCAGTCGCGTAGATAGCGCAGAGCCTTCCACTCATCGTCACTGTTATCGACGATGAAGAGCTCACCACCCGTTCTGGCATTTTCGCGCTTCGGCATTGTGCCTCCCCTTACCGACAACCGGCACACACCTAACACGTGTCTGGTTCTTGTCTCGGGCGAAGTGGACGTTGGGCCTCTGCGCCCAAGTTTCGCTCGACCTCCACCCGGACATCAAACATTTAGCTAGTTGTCTTGGCCGCTCGTCCGGCAAAGGCCCGAACCGCCCAAGGAGAGGTGCCCCAGGTCGGACCCACTTCGGCTCCCAGCGGGAGGCACTTCCGCCTTGGGCCAAGCCTATGTCCTATGGGAAGTAGTGGTGCCGCTTAGGTGACTCGAACACCTGACCCCCGCATTACGAAATCCAGGGAAGCGAACCGGCCAAACCAAGTGGTGGCATGGGTTCAAAGGGCCATCTGCGGCCTCTAATGTTCGCCGACCCAACCCCTTCCCAGTCTGGGCGAAGCGGGCGGTTTCGACGTTCCCAAACTAAGGCGCCTTCCGGTGGATGAGAGCGGAATTCCGACCTGCGCCATACCTGCAAACTAGGTCGAAGGGGAGCAAGCATGGACGGTGCTTTCCCGACCACGCTGAACTGAAGTATGGCGATCTGCCGGCGAGACACGCTACGTTTGGTTTTGCATGATCCCGAGAAGCCTCAAGGCGACGGGGGGCCAGACGGGTTCGGCTAAAGATGGACGCGACTTTCTTCTTGAAGCAGCGAACGGCTTTCATACGCATCTTTTACGACACGGGCGTGGCGGGGTTCGAAGACACCAAGCAGCGGATCGAAGCCGGAGAGCCGCCTTACGACAATCCGCCATACAGCGAGGACGGCGAGCCGCCTTATGTGACCGAATGGATTGATGCCGATACCGGCCGCGATGTTCTTAGCCAAGCATGCGTCGCGCTTCTGTCCGACTCGTTGAAACTTTACCTCAATACCTTGCGACTTCGGACGCTCCGATTCGAATTCGAGCCCCGGGAAAAGGCTCTTTTGAAAAAGGGCTTCGTCGCCGCATATCGATCAGCCCTAGGCGATGTGTTTGATACCGACTGGTCTGACTGCCCGGTCCGTTTTGAAGTCATCGAACAGATCGTTCTTGCACGGAATCAAGCTCAGCACGGCGATGACATCACATCATTCCGCCTCACACATGGCCCTAGCACCCTGCGCGAGCTCCGCCAGCCAATCTTCGTAGACCCCCCGGATTGGCAGGCCTGGATCGATGCTGGCGGGGATGAGCGCTCATTTCTCGCACCTTCGGTTAAGGTGTCGCGAGACGCGTTGTTCGAGGCGATCGCTGAGGTGGATCGACTGGGGGACTGGGTGGAAGCCCGGATCGAACACGATTGGCGTCGACGAGGAACAGCGATCTAACGCACGTCGCGTTCGATCTCTGAAGATTAGCCTGCATGGATACAGTTTGGCCCTCAGTCGGGGCGAGCCGCTCCGGCTAGCGACCGCGCATGATGTTGGCAGTCACCGCGCTTGATCAATCCCGGCGCGAACCTATTGTGGCGATCAAGCGGCGGGCGTCGGGGCGCGCCACAAGATCGACCAACCGGAAGTTCCGGATTTGCCCGGCTACGGAGCACTAGCTTGAACAACGCTATCCGGATCACCGACTACGGAATCGCCGATGTCATAAACAGCCTTCGAAGCGCCACGTGGCAGGTGCCCCGTTTCCAACGGGAATTTGTCTGGGACACCTCTGCGATCGCCGCGCTCGCGACTTCGGTGATTGACGCCTACCCCATTGGAATGATCACGCTCTGGGAGCAGTCGGACCGAAACCCGCTCGACCTCGAGCGGCTTACAATCCAAGACTATGACGCGAAGGCTCGCAAACAGGTCACAAAGCGCTTCGGCGAGGATGCCGGCGGCCAGAAGCTCTACGCCATCTTAGATGGCCGACAACGGTGCACTGCCTTGGCCATGGCTTTCGCGGGATTCACGCCACAATATGGAAAGAGCAAATACAACGGGCGCTACTTCCTTAACGCCGCACAGCCGGATCCGTTGGAACGCATAATCTTCCGCAAGACAACCGATCTGGAAAAGGCCGGCCTAACCACCTCAACAGCGTGCATTGCCCAGGGGCTGTTTCCCCTCGCGAGCGACATCGAGGGAGAGTCGGTGTTGCGGCAGTGGTACCGGTACGCTCAAGAGATTCGGGATCCACAGACTTATCCTGGCGGAGAACTGCCCGATCCTGTGGAGCTCAAACGCCGAGATTCCATTGTTCAAAGCGCGTTCGACGGCATCAACGAAACCCGACTGGCAGCCTGTATCGTTCCGGAAAAGTATGACCTCGGGCAAATCTGCGAGATATTCGAGACGCTCAACCTGTCGGGAATGAAGGTCTCGACAGTCGATTTGATTAATTCCTGGATTTATCGGGAAACTGAGGGGGACGACGGTTCAGAGGGGCTTCACATTCGGGACTGGGTCCGCGATTTCGGACAGATTGACGGTGCCGTAGGTTGGGCGGTACCGGAACGACGGCCTGAACTAATAGCCCAGTTCGTCACCGCAGCCTTCGTTGCGCTGGAACGCGCAGACAAACCAAAACCGCGACAGGTTGGCGGAAACCGTAAGGTGACGACGATCGACTCGATCAAGTCGCCGGACTTGTTGGCGACGCCCGCCGCGCATTGGGAAGCGGTGGTAGCGAACCAGGATCAGTTCGCGACCTTCCTGAGCGACTTCCAGTTTCTGGTTGCGGGCGGTCATTTCAGCTACGACAAATGCCCGTATCCGATCTCCGCATCGATCTACGTAGCGATCCGTTGGCACAAAGCTTTTGATCCTCCGGGGCTCCACAGCATGTGGAACGTCGCCGATCTAAACTCCCTTTACCGAGCCTTTTTCTGGCGCAATGCACTCGCAACCCGATACGATCAGGGCTTCCTGACGCGGCTCGCGACCGACCTGGCTAGCCTCAAGAAAATGCTTCGGACGCGGGGTAACTATGAGACCAAGTCTGCTTGGCTTCACGATTGTGATGCTCAACTGGAAGCGATGATCGACCCCAAGGATGTCCCGTCTCGCGAAGCCATTATAGACCTGCTCACGGATGGAAGGCCGGGTGGAGCGAAGCAGTCAGCACTTTTGCTTCCGATGATCGCGGGGACATCGAGGGACATCGAGGGCGTCGATATTTCCCTGACTGCCGAAGGCACGTTGGAGCTTCACCACATCTTCCCTCGAGCATGGTGCGCGGACAACGCCTCGGGACCCTTGAAAGCCTGGCTCGACAAAGACCAAGCCGGCCGAGATTGGGTCAATTCTATTGCTAATCTGATGCCCCTGGCGCGGGAGACAAATAACGATTGGAAGACCAAGTCGCCGCGGACTTATATCGAAACCTCGAAAATTACTTTTGAAACAGGCGGCGAATTCTTCCAGAACGTTTTCATCGGTCCGGACGATTTCGCCATGTTGACCGGCGAACCTGAGGCAATGCCTAGTTTCTGGCAGGGACGTGCTGCCAACATCGCTGACGACCTTCTCCGGCGCACTCGCTTGTCTGTGTGATCCGTGCCCACGGACTTGATGGAGTTTGTCTCAGTAGCCCTCAGGCAGGGCCTGGAGTGCTCAATCTCCGATCTTCGGACGCTGCCGGAATTCCAGACGCTCGCCGCTTTAGAGGTGCTCGACGAACTGGGACGGGTATGCGAACGCACCGGGGTAGAGTGCAGCCCACCACTAGCCACGGGAGAGTTCGATGACCGGCGAGTGTTCAGCGCTCTGAAATCGGCGGACGAACTCGAGAGCGCCTGCAAAGAGGCACTAAAGTTGGGGGAAGGACACCGGGTCGAGTACAAACAGACGCTCGGCTTGAACGTTCGACGCCTGGAACAACAACCAGAAGCACCTGCGGCGGACTTGTTCTCAGACGAAATTATCCACGAGGTGATCAAGACCGTCGTTGCGTTTCTAAACGCCGACGGTGGGGTACTCCTGATCGGCGTGTGCGACGACGGAGCTCCATACGGTGTAGAAAACGAGTTCGGATTTATTGGGGGGAAAGCTGATCAAGACCAATGGGAACTGCGGCTAAGCGCAGCATTGAGGACCTTTATTCCAGATTACCGCATTATCACAGGATATATCCGGCACGGCTTTGTGGAAGCCGATGGCTGTCGGGTTTGCGTCCTCAATGTTGAGCCGCGTCGCGATTGGTTGAACGTCTGCATCAAGTCAGCAAAGCCGGGCGCTGAGGAAATCGTGTACCGCCGAGCGGGCAACCAATCGGTAAGGCTACAAGCTCGGGACATCGAAGCTCTTGTAATGAACCGCCAGCGCTAGGGCAGGGGTTCTGAGGATCTCTCATTAAAAGGGGCACGCTGACGCTGGGCAGCGCGATCAGCACAGCACCGGCTCATAAGCGATCTTGTCGACGACCTTGTTCGACGCGCCCCGGGTTGCGTAGGTTCCAATCAGGTAGCCCACGTCTGTCGGTTCCTCGATCAGGTGCAACTCCCAGCGCTTTTCCTTTGTTGGAGACAGGCGAAAGGCGCGACTATTTCGGCGCATGAAGAGCGCTTTCGACCCTTCCAGTGGCCCCCACTTGCAATCCGCCCCAGACAGGAACCGGCGCTCCAGGGCCAAGCGTTCGGCCGCCTGCGCGGCCTTCCAGTTCTCCTGGCGTTCGCGGTCCAAGCGCCTCTCTTCCGCGTCAGCGAATTCCTGGAGCGCGCCAACGATGGCAGGCAGTTCGGTGCCTGCTTCGAGTTCGGCGGCGTACAGTGCCAAGCACGCATCCTTCACGCGCTCGTCTGGATAGCGGTCTGCGTATGGTTCCTCCTGGAAGGCCCTCAGCCTCTGTTCTGCGTCGGTTTTCGTGAGCCGCGGTCCGGGCAAACCGTTCAGGAAGGCGATCAGATCCTCGATCGGAATCCAAGTCTTCGCGGCAGCTTTCAACAGCTCGCCTCGTGTCGCATCCCATTTGGCCCATAGCGGCGAGGATCGATCAACGGCAGACACGATGTCCTCAGCCAAGCGGTCGACCTGCTTTGGGTCCTTGAGATGACGAAGAGACGGGCTCTCAAGGTACCGAAATAGCAGCCGGCGCACCTCGGCCTGCCTCTGGTAATCGAACATGCAATTCTCCGATCAGAGCGAATGTCGAACTGTTTGGCTTTCGACCGTCAATCCGCAGGCCGATGATTAGCCATCCAATCGGGTTTAGACGGGCGGCTGCGTTGGACAATTACTGACGGTTTGTGATGGTCTCCACCTATGTGCAACCTCTACTCCCTTCGAAAAGGTCCGGCCGCGATCTTCGACTTGGCGCGGGCAATGCGCAGCGACGTCGGCAACCTCGAACCCCGCGACGTCTTTCCTGACTATCCGGCACCGATCGTTAGGAACGGGCCGGGCGGAGATCGGGAACTGGTCCTGTCCCGGTGGGGGCTGCCGTCGTCCAAGAAGGCGCTGTTAGACGCGGCCACGAAGCGCGCCGACAAGCTGCGGGCCAAGGGCAAGGACGTCGACTTCTCCAGGCTCCTAGAGCTCGAACCCGACAGCGGCACGACGAACGTCAGAAACACTGCAAGCTCGCACTGGAAGCCGTGGCTGTCGCCCCAGAACCGGGCGCTCGTCCCGTTCACGTCCTTCAGCGAGCCCGGCCGCGACGCCGAGGACCGTTACCGCCCGATTTGGTTCACGCTGCCTGGAGACGAGCCGCTCGCCTTCTTCGCCGGCGTCCACGTCCCGGCCTGGACCTGCGTGCGCAAGATCAAGACCGGTTTGGAGACCTGCGACCTGTTCGCCTTCCTGACGACCGAGCCGAACGCCGAAGTGGGCCTTGTCCACCCCAAGGCGATGCCGGTCATCCTGACTACTGAACAAGAGCGTGATGTCTGGATGCGAGCACCGTGGGACGAGGCAAAGGCGCTACAGCGGCCGCTCCCGGACGGGTCTCTGTCGGTGGTGTCCCGACCGTGATCGATCTGGTGCCGCCTTGGCTAGAAGCTATCGCCGGGGCGTTGGGGGTGTCGTTCGCCCTCTCGGGATTTCAGCGCGCCCAACGGCTCGGCTGGCGGAATGGTCAAGATCGCACCACGGCCTTTGGCCTGCTGATCTTCGGCGCTCTGCTGACCACCGTCGGCGTCGCCAGGTGGACGGGGCTGTGAGGATCTTCGTGCGGGCGATGGTCCTGGGCGCCTTGCTGACCCTCGCCGGCATCGCACCGGAGAAGGGCGTGATCGTCGGCGTCCAGCGCGTACGTGCCGACATGGCCTATGACCGATGCATGGCGAGCGGAGGAGACGACGACTGGAAGTGCGAGGAGCTGCTGGAGTAGCTGTCTTGCCGACTCAGGACGTGTCAGGCTGAGCGGGGTCCTTGCGCACCGCCAGCGTCAGAACCGATCCTGTGGCCACCGACCCGACCCCGTCCACAAGAGGCCAGAAGGTCATGTGCCATCCGGGCGGGCTGCCCATGAAGACCATAGTGCCGTCGCAGCCCACGCGCCGGCAACGCGGCGAGCGGCCCCACGGCTTGAAGTCGCGGCCGTTCATGCGGATCAGCACCTCGAAGTCGCCCAGCAGGTCGAGCTGACAGTGCAGACACCGGGTCCGGATCAGCCAGCCGTCGCGCTGCATCTGGCCCAGCATGATGTGGGGATGCAGAAGGTCGTGCAGGCCCCGCCGCTCCGGCTTCTTATAGCCCATGTCCTAGACCCCAGACGGGCGGTCTGCGTCGCCGCCTCGCCACTCCCAGACGCGCTCGTACTGAGGCCCCCAGCCGCGCTCGACCTGGATCCTGTCGGGCCGCTCGCCACAGTCGCCGCATCGAAAGGGGATCAGACCCATCTCGATGGCCTGCCAGCGCCTGGGGATGGCACCGACGCGAAGCATCCGGGTTCGATTGCAGCGCCGACAGTCGATCGTCGCCCTGAGGGCGTGATCGTCCCTCACCTCCAGCGGTGTCATGGGTCAGGTTCGCTTGCCGGCCGCCCAGTACATCTCAGCGCACAGTTCGGAGATGAAGGCCCTGTGCGCGTCGGGGGAGCGGATGATCTCGCAGGCCTGTTCGAGCGAGACGCGGGCGCTGGCCATGCGCTCCATCAGACGGTGCTGATCGGCAGGGCGGATCGGGAAAAGTTCTTCTTGCATGACGCTCTCCAGGTGCCGACCCGGTTGGCGTTGTGACTCCGCTGACGTGGCCCACGCAAGCGATTGTTCCGTTTTTGTTCTCATGTCTGTGGAGAGCTTGACCAGGACGCGGGTAGTTGTCCTGACCGACCGAAATTTCAAAAAAAGGGTCTCCCCGCCCCGCGATGCCAGCCGGAACCAGCGCGCGAGGCAGGGAGAGATTTATACGGCCGGCTTTGCCGCCCCGGGCTTGCCGGCCGCCAGCAAGGGGGAACCGACGAGAAATCCGACCCGCGCTATACCGGCAGACACGGGAGGAAGAGCGCTAACGAGTGCCAAAAAGCCAGTCGAAAAGACCCTTCTTTTTCTTGGTCTGAGCCGGTCTTGGCTCCGAAAGCGGCGGTTGAGCTGCCATTCCTGTCATGGCCGAAATGGATTCAAAGACTGTCGTTTTTTGCCAGTCGGCGGGCTTAGCCCAGGCCGGTGGTGCCGACGCTGGGGGTTTCGGCCGAGGATCAACTGTCGAAGCAGCCGTCCTTTTGGATTCCGCCTGACCTGGAGCGGTGCTCTTCACTCCGATTTTCTCAAGGAGGGTTGAGGGAATATCGATGACCTCTCTGGCTCTCGTCATGGCGACGTAGAACAGTCGCAACTCGGCCGCGAACTCATCATCGGCCTTTTTCGCTTCAATCGGTGTGGCTCCTTTTGAGGTAGGCCGCGCCGGCAAGAAGTCGTCCATCAGCTGAACGTTCGCCCATTCTCTCCCCTTCGCCTTGTGAGCGGTCGAGAGCACCAGATCGGCGTCCTCTTCATCGACCGTTCGATTCAGCGCCCACATCAGCTGCTTTTCACCGCGCGCCTCAACTAGGTTCACGAACGTTAGGAGGTGGGCACCTTCCTGGCTGCCGGCAAACTCGACCACTTCCCGCCAATTAGAAAAACCAAAGAAATCGGGCACGACGCTCAGGTTTCCGGCTTTGAGATCTTGCACACCTCTCAGCATCGCCATGAGCTCTGTCGTGCCGCCTACGAGGTGGGGCTTGCGCCCGTCGTCTAGGGCAGTGAGCAGGGAGGCCATCACGTTGGCGTTCGTGCGTGCAAGTATTGTGTCTGGCCTACAGTGAGCGATGGAACTCTTAATCGCCGAATTGCCGGTGAGGGCCTTCGGCTCACCAAGCTTCTGCAGCACCAACGAAGCCGCAGCAGCGATTTCAGATCCAAACCGAAACGACTTGGTCAAGGTAACCGCGTGGTCGGTCTCCATCGCCGCCATTGCGTTCACGGCACCGCGCCATTCGTAAATTTGCTGGTACTGGTCCCCGACATAAACGAGCTGCGCTTCTTGTAGCTTGAGCACCTCAAGCACGACTGGATTGGTGTCTTGGGCTTCGTCGAGGAGGATAAATTCTGCAGGGATGCGCGGTCGCGACAGCGCCCAAAGCTTAAGATAGCCGTCATGACCGAGCGGCAGCGGATCATCCGCATTGCACATGCGCGACCAGACGTGTTCCGCCCCCCGGCGTGCGTGCTCGTTGACGCGTGCGACCGTGTCTTCGCTCGCGGATAGCAGCGAACCATGCCGTGGAACATGCGTGTCCAGGATCACCTCGTCGCCGCTCTGCCCGAAGCTCCGAATGGTGTCGAGAATCAGAAAGGCCACCGACCGGGGCGGAAGGATATGGCCTTCATCAACCCGCCATCCTTTTTTCAGTTCTAGAACGTCAGCAAGCTTTTGCGCGCTGATGCGTCCCGTCATTTTTTCGTTGTTTCCCGCGAATCCACCAGCGATCGCCCGATAGGCCAGCCCGTGTGTCGTTGAGCAGTTAACAGTCTGGGGAAACTTGGTTTTAGCGTCGGTCACGATCGATTTGTTGAATGCGATGTACTGCCCTCGCCGCTCGCTCGAGTGAGCAAGCATCTGAAGCGTCGAGGTCTTTCCAGACCCCGCGAAGGCGTTGATGCGCAGCGAACCTCCGGTGCCGAAGCTGTCCAACGCCTCTACCTGTTCGACCGTTGGCTTGTGCTTTTGCCTTGTCGCCTTCTGAGCCGAACCTTGAGGTGCGGATCGGGGTTGGCGTGCACCTGAAGCTGACCGTTTAGGCTCCGTCGTTGCCGGCCGGGTCGTGTCCGAAGCGCCGCTTTCGATCCGCTTAACAAGATCGCGTGCCCGAGGGACGCGCCTGAAGGTAAGTTCGTGTGAGATGGTTGAGACCGTGCGGGTATCCCCCGCCGCGATGGCGTTTTCCAATGCTTCTTCGATCAGGTCGATCGAAGCTGACAAAAATGGTCGTCGACCGCTCGCCACCACCGTCCCCTTGAACGCGACAGCGGCGCTCTCTCGCTATGGTTAGGCCATAGGGATGTCGCATGGGCCAATGTCAAACCGTAACAGCGCATCAAAGCGATCGCCGACTCCCTATCCTCCATACAGCGCCTTTGATTATTGGGGCTTAGAGAGCGGTCCGCGTTACCCGATCTCGCACACCGCCACAGCGAGCCACCCAGTGCTTAAGCGCCACTGATCATCAGATTGGGCCATGCTGGCGAATAACCTCTAGAAGACGACGGAACTCGCCATCATCCCCATCGGATTTCCAAGCGTTGATGAAGCGGCACACCAACTGCAGGTTACCACGCGCGTAGTGGCCGTCGCTGTCGATCCGATCAAGTGAGCAGCAAAGCTGTCGGTCGTCTCCCTCGTCATCCTGCAGAGGGATCCCGCTAAGGGCACAGATGCCTTCTTGGGCATCAAAGAGATCGGCAATGTGACCTTCCAGTTCGTAGACGTCATGGAAGTCGAAATTCTTGGTTTTGACGCGCCTTTCGACAGTCTGCCCATTTGACGAGGCGGCCGTGTCCATGGCGCGTCGCGCCAAGACTGCAAAGGTACGCCGACGTGCACTAAACACCGTTCCGGGCAGTCGAGACCTCGAGTGGTGCCGCCAGTCGTCCAACTTGTGCCATGGCTCAAGGTCGCCACCAGCGATCAGAGCCAGAGCATAGTCCGAATAGCGCTCGCCCAGCTTCTGTAGCGTCGCCTCAGTGACCAGAAAGTCGGGGCACTTTGGGTGAAGACTTCGCCATTCCAATGGCCGGCCTAGGCGGTCCTTATTTGACCATGGCTGTGATGGCTTTCGATAGAAATAAATTCCCGCAGCCACCGGATCGCTGACGCCAGGATCAATTCCGGGCTCGATGATCGGATCATTATCAAGGGTTATGGTCCACCATAGGTGACGACCGTCCTGATGCAGCCAAAGGTCACCAGCACTTTCAGTTATTATTGTTCCTAGATTGAACCAGCGTGACGTGACCCCCGTTTCTCATCCAGCCATAACGAGAGTCCTTGGTTGATCTGAGCCGTGATTGGCAGGGGTGGCAAGAGGCCGGTCTGCGCAGCCATCAACCCGCGCAGCAGGCCGGCCGATGTGTCCGGTGAGCGCCTTGGCGTAGGCCTCGGGCGTCAGCCATCCCAGCTTCGAGTGCGGCCGGGTTTCGTTGTAGTCACGCCGCCAGGCTTCGAGCACGCCGCGGGCGTGCGGCAACGATCGGAACAGCGTCTCGTTCAGCAGTTCGTCGCGCAGGCGGCCATTGAAGCTCTCGTTGAAGCCGTTCTGCTGGGGTTTGCCCGGGGCGATGTAGTGCCAGCCCACGTCGGCGTCGTCCGCCCAGGCCAGGATGGCGTTGGACGTATATTCCGTGCCGTTGTCGCTGATGATCGTTTCGGGTCGCCCGCGCTGCTGGATGATGACGTCCAACTCGCGCGCCACCCGTGCGCCCGACAGCGAGGTATCGGCCACCAGCGCCAGGCACTCGCGGGTGCAGTTGTCGATCACCGTCAGGATGCGGAAGCGACGGCCGTCGGTCAGTTGGTCGGAGACGAAGTCCAGCGACCAGCGCTGGTTGGCGACCAGCGGCAGCTCCAGCGGACGTCGTGTGCCCATGGCGCGCTTGCGCCCGCCGCGGCGGCGCACCGTCAGCCTCTCCTCCCGATAGATCCTCTGGACACGCTTACGGTTCACCGCATGGCCCTCGCGACGGAGCATCACGTGCAGCCGTCGATAGCCGAACCTCCGGCGCTCCTGCGCCAAGGCCTTCAGCCGATCCCGCAGGACGCCGTCATCCGGCCGTGTGGCCCGATAGCGCACGCTCGCCCGATCGGTGCCCAGCACCCGGCACGCCCGCCGCTCGCTCATCTCATAGACCGACTGCAGGTGCGCCGCCGCCTCTCGATGCGCAGCGGGCGTCACCACTTTTTTCCCAGCAAGTCCTTCAGCGCGACGTTGTCCAGCATCGCGTCCGCCAGCATCCGCTTCAGCTTCGTGTTCTCGTCCTCAAGCGCTTTGAGCCGCCGGGCTTCCGACACGTCCATGCCGCCGAACTTGGCCTTCCACTTATAGAAGGTCGCCGAGCTGACACCGTGACGCCGGCAGACCTCCGCCGTCGCAACGCCCGCCTCCTGCTCACGCAGGATCCCGATGATCTGCTCTTCCGTGAACCGTGATCGCTTCATTCTGTCCGTCCTTTCGAGGGGCGGACTCTAGCTATTCCTGGAGGAGTTTCAGGGGGTCACGTCAAGCGCCCGGCTGTCGAGCGGGTAGGTGACACCCCCTTCAAGGTCTTCAGATTGGTGACGCAAAAGTCGATGTAGCCCGCGCGGTCGCCATCGCCCCAGAATGGGTGCACCCGGCGATCCTGCATGGTGACCACCTCGGACCTCGCCAAGCATTCAGGCCAAGCGAAGTTATCCCGGCCGAAGTTGGCCACGAACACTCTCATTGGCGTGTCAGAGGGGCGCTCGAACCAACCCGCAGACTGTTTGCGCGGCGACGCTGCTTTAGAAGCACGTACATGGACCCCAACTCCGACTCATGACTGATGCGCCAAGCCCAGTGGGACTGCGAAGCCAATCGATCAATGGTTCGGAAGTAGGCAGCGTTCATCGGAATTTTGCCGTCGCAAAAGATCACCGTGCAGGCGATCCTTTTGGAAGCCTCAGTTACGTATAATGCGCCTGCATCTCTCCAAGCCGCCCGGAAAGCCCTCACGATACGATTTTTAGAAGCGCGGGGGCTGGCCCGAGCAAGCTTGACTTCGAAGGCCCAACCGTCCTCGTCTGCATTCTTCGGTGCCAACAGCCAGAGATCACATCGTCCATGGCAGTCGTCGCCATTTTCTTTTGATAGTTTCCGGGTGGGATACTCGAGCAGGCCAGTCAGCCCCGCCCGCCCGGCAGCTGATAGCATTAAACCAACGGTGGCGACTTCCCCTAGCTCTAGCGGGTCTTGGCCGCAGCGCTCAAAATAGCTCTCTCGGACGGTGCCGAATGCGCGCATCCAGCGACGCCAAGCAGGCACGTCGGTAGCACTCGCCGCAAGATAGCGAACCCGGGCCAAAGCTAGCCGGTGGCCGTAGGAGGAGCGACGGGCTGAGCTCCCTGTCTAGGTGGCATCTTCGTCAACTTGACGGAGAATTAGCCGCTCGGTCGCGCCGGAGATTTCCTGATGTATGACGAAGTGGCCTTGCAGCCGGACCTGGTTCATTCCGGTCCCCCCATGAGTGGTGGGGGCCACTTCTTTCGAGGCCTCTACACGGACTTGAAGCGTCGAGTTGCAAACGGTGGCGGGGTGCCCCTCCCACATGCGACGATGCGGAAGCCCAATATCGCGGTTGTAGATGCGCCCTTCCTGGAAGGTGTATGTCCCCCCCTCTTTCTTAAATGCCTCTTCGCTCTGGCCCGGGAGATTGTACGCGAGGTTACAATCGTGGAGCATCACGAAGTGTTCTTCAAATATGGGACTAAAGTCGAGCAGCGTGTTAATGCGCACTTTTTCAGCGTCATGCTTACGTAGAAAGGCGAGGAAGGCGTCGTTATTTGGCGAATATTCATTGAAAGCCACGGAATCACGCTCGAACTCGGGCATCTCTTTGGCGCGGGCGTCACAATATGTTAGAATGCCGACGAGGGAGGCGATGGCACCAAGCGTCGTTACGCTCAACACCGTTATTCGAGTAAACGGGTTGGGCTTAGGCGGCGTCGAGGCAGTCATTTGCACCCTCACGTGGTAGGGCACTGTCTTCCCGTGATCCGGTGATAACCGTCAATATCTGATCCTGGACCAGTTCCGCTGCCCGCCTTCGCGGACATTTGCAGCGTCAGTTTCGTAGAATGTCCATTACGCGCGTGGATAGGGCCGACTGACCAAGCAAAAAATAAGGATGTCCCCGCCCCGCGAGCCGACCGAAGCCAGCGCGCGAGGCGGGGATGGGAGTTCACCAAGCCTGTTTCGCCGCACCCGCCTCGACAGCCGCTAGAAGGGTGTCGTTGGCGAGATGGGAGTACCGCTGGGTCGACTGGTAACTGGCGTGACCCAGCACCTTACCGACGGCGAAGAGATCAACGCCGGAGTTGACCATGAACGACGCCGCCGAGTGCCTGAGGTCGTGGACTCTAAGACCAGGCAGCTTCGCGTCTCGGATTGCCTTCTGCCAGCCGTGCTTGATCGACACGAACGGCTTCAGCGTGGCGGGATTGGGCACCAGCCATGGACAGTCCTTGAACCGTGGCAGCTTGGCGATGATCGCCAATGCCGCCGCAGACAGGGGAACGTGGCGGGGCTTGCCCGTCTTGCTGGTCGGGATCAGCCAGGACTTACGTTTCACGTCGACGTTCTCCCATCTGGCATCCAGCAGTTCGCGCAGGCGAGCACCTGTAAGAAGGAGCAGGCCGACAATGTGCTGGAGTTGGAGGTTATGGGAACCGGCCACCGCCTCACGAAGGCGCGCAGCTTCCTCGGCCGATAGGAACCGTTCGCGTGCGTTGTTCAGGGGTTTCCTGGCCACGCCACGGGTCGGGTTCTTGTCGGCCCCCATGACCTCCCAGCGAGCGCCCAAGACGAACGATCGGCCCAGAATAACCCGCATCTTCTCGACCGTCGCCGGGGCCGAGCCGGCGGCCCGCTTCTCTGCCAGCCAAAGGCTGACGCCACGCGGCGTGATCTCGTTGATCCGCGTCTTGCCCCACTTCGGCAGGAGGTGGTTTCGGACGACTGCCTCGGTGGTGGCGTAGGCCTTCTGGCTAAGCTTGGCGTCGGCGAGATGCATGGCGGCGAGTTCGCGATAGAGCGGGATGGCCTTGGCCTCCGCCTTCGCAGCGCCGGGGTCGCCGCCCATGACGACCTCGGACCGCAACTGCTGCGCCCGCTTCTTGGCCGCCGCGAAGGTGAGGTCATCTACCTTGCCGATCTTGAACTGGCGTTGTCGGCCAGCGGCGTCGGCGTAGCGGAGGTAATAGGTCTTGCCGCCAGTGGATCGGCATTCCAGGACGAAGCCGGTGACGGTCTCGTCGTAATAGTCGGTCTTCGCCCTGCCGGGTTTGCAGTAGGCAAGGGTCACATATGTCTGGTCGAGCCGTGCCTTAGGCATGGGTGGTCTCCTGATGATGATGATGGGATTGATGTCAAAGTCTTGAGCGCCAGCCGATCGGCGAACCGTCGGCGTCGGCAGAGCGGACCCCGGGCACAAAGTCGGGGACGAGCGGGGCGCGGAGGCCCGAGAGGGCCCCAGAGTCGGGCGCTGGGGCAGCGCGGCGGGGGTCTGGATCTCGGGATGATCGGACCCCCGCGCCGGGCTCCAGCGGGCCGGTTTTGGCCGGCTGGCGACGCGCGGGACGGCGATCCGGGCCCCGCAAAACCGGCAAAAGAGGCGCGACCTGTTTTGCCACTTTTCGGCGGCCGGTTCTCGGCCCGACCGTCGTCGGGCGAGTCGGCGGCGTCTAGCCCTCGATCACCCGCCAGGTGTTGCGCCGCGAGTTCGGCCCTGACTCGATCCGCAAGCCGTTGGCCCAGCGGCCTCGGTTCTGCTTGAGGTACCAGCCGAGCTTTTTCCTGTTCACGACGGTGCCGTCCATCAACCCGATCTCGTCCAGGGCGTCAGCAAAACTGGCGTCTCTGGCGGCATAGGGCTCCACTTCACGGACCATCATCGGCTCATCGTCAAATAGCCTGACCCAGACCTTAAGAAACTCGCCGAGCGCGTCTTGGTCACTATCCTGCTGAACCTGCTCGATCAGACTGGTTGCCGGGTCTGGCTCGCCCAGCCACAACAAAGAGTGACGGCAGAACAGGGACCACTCATCAAAGCTTCCAATTGGCGGCACGTCGGCTACCGGCTGGCCCGCCAGCCGGTGCGCCTCTATGATGGTCAGGGCCGCCTGGACAATCCGGGACCTGTGCTTCCGGATATGAGCGACAGGGTTGAACGAGAACTTCCGCAGTGTCGGCGTCTCGCTCTTTGGGGCGAGCCGGATCGACACGACACGGCGACGCATATCCTGCGCCGGCTCCACGTTGTTGCCCGTCCCAAGAAAGAGCACGTTGGTCCGTGCCGTGGCAGTTCGGCTCGCGCCAAGATAGCGCTCGGTGATTGATGAGCTCGTCAGCGCCTTATTGAGGGGACCCAGCGACTTCCAACCCGTCTGGATCTGCATGTCGTCGAACAAGACGACGGCAGGCTTCTCGAGCAACATCGCCAAAATGAGTTTCGTCGCTTCTTCAGCCGTGGTCGGATAACTCACGCTGTATGGATCGCCCGGGCCGGCAGCCAACGCGATCAGGGACGCCAGATAACTCTTGCCGCCGCCAGATCGAGGGGCGTTGACGTTAAATCCTGGGGCTAGAGGCAGAGATGGGCGGACGGCGGCTGTGATGATCGCTGCCAGCGCTGCTGAACGGTCTGCGTCTGAAGCGAACTGGAATTCGCGCATTAGCCATTTCAGATATGCGAGTGCGATTTCTGCTTTGTCCTGGTTTAGGTCACAGAGATCATACTCCGTCTCATCGAAATCCGAATAAATGCCAGTCGCCTCATCGAATCCAGACTGAGATACGAGACGCCCATCCGACCCGTAGAACGGCTGCCTAGAAAGGCCAGTGAGCGTTCGCAGGTGTGATCGATCCTGCCCATACCGAAGGCTTTGGACCACGGTTGAGGGCGGGTCGCAGCGCTCCCATTCTTTGCCCTTGGCCTTTCGATAATAGTCGACCTTCGAAGCTAGGAACGCGCTCAGCGTCTGGTCATTGACGAGTTCAGATGAAATGCCCTGTCCAGGCTTGGTGACAATTCGGACGATAGGGCCGCCGGCGTTGAAGTAGCTGCCGTCTGCCGCCAGCACTCGCTCGGATGCGGCCACGGCGCGGTGGGTCTCACCCGTCTGCATAAAGACCACCGCCTTGGCACGGGCGACGTCCGGCGTGAGCCCGAGGTGATCGATCAAGCTTTGAGCGTCGCGCGTTTCAGCGTGCTGGTGTGCGCAGCGGAAACGCCCGATCGGTCTGCCGAAGTCCGGCTCCAGGTAGTCCGCCTGAGAGGACTGTTCAGGAGGGTGTTCCGAAGCCCAAGGGCAGGCCAGTCTGTGGACCCCCTCGCCAGCGGCTTCGAGATACAGGCCATTGGCAATGAGAGCGTCCACAACGGGGTTGGACTTCGGCGCAGGCGTGTAGACGTCGTCGGAGTGGTCAGTGTCTGCTGGTACTGAGTGACGAAGCGCGATGTCCGGACGGGATGAAACAGGCAAAACAGGTGTCGGGGGAGGCGGGTCACCTCTTTCACCGCTTTCCTCGGCTCCGTTGGCTACCACGATCTCCGCCGGGTTAGTGGAGCTCGGTTGTGTAGTCTGGGCCGCGAGATTGAAAGTCTCGCGCTCGGTTTGGTCGGTCAACGGTGAATCTCCTATATCCGCTGTGGTTCTCTGTTCAGATGAGGAAGTCGCATTCCAATTTGTTACATAGCACTCGGCCATGAACGTCTTGGAAGGCGTCGATTTCTTCGCTCGACCGAACGTAGAACTCAGTATTGACCGTGTGAAAATCCCCCCGCTGGAAGTATCGAATGCAAGGAATGCATCTCTAAGCTGACAGGCACATAACCCTTAGGCATGTAAAAATTACATGTGCACCTGGTGCTTGCTGGTGTAGGTCCGCCAAGCGCCTGGCGGGCCTTTTCTCGGCGCGCGAACGCGAAGCGGAGATGGCGATGACCGATATTGGGAAAATACGCCTGGCGTGGCTGGAGGCGTTTGTCGCGATCGCCAAAAGTGGAAATCAGCTGTCAGCCGCGACTGATCTCGGCATCGATCAGCCGACCATCTCCCGGTACGTCCAGAACCTTGAGCTCGCGATTGGGTGTAAGCTTGTCTATCTCAAATCCAGCAAGCTGCTTGAAGCCGGCCACGCTTTTCAACCCAAGGCGGAGCAGGTGCTCGAAATCCTCAGGGATGCCAGAGCGTCGCTAGCTCCCCCGGCACCCAGATATGGGCCACCTACCCCGATCAAATTCATCAGGGTTCCTGGATCTGACCGCGACTGACGCGGCCGCCCAGGAACGCAGCCCGAATCCAGCAACTCGAGCCCGGTGTATAGGCATCAGCCGACTCCTCACCCGCTTGCTGACGTGAGCCAGTAAGCAGGTGAGGCCGCCGGTACCCGCCCGGCTGTTCGCGAGGTCTTCAGGCGACTATCCAAGAAGGTCTCGATCTAGCTGCTCCGATCCCGGTGATCGGTGTTCCCGGCCATCCGTCAAAAGCAGTCGGTGTCGAGACTTCCGCCGCGCGCCGGCGATGACCACCGCTAGAGCGATCACGCCGACGGTGACAATGAAGGCTATCGGTTGTGCGCTGGCGAGGCCGACGATCGTAATGGCACCCGCGAAGGCCAGGGTCTCACGCGGCCGGGTGACGGCGTAGAAAAGCAGCATGATCGCCAGGGCGATCAAGAGAGCCGCCACCGCCGCCCGTATGGCCGCCAGGACGAGTAGCGCCGTCATAAACGCGAGGAACCGGTTCACGCGCCACGCTCGCCGTCAGAGGACCAGAAGTGAGCAAGGCACAGGTAGTGGATGCCGAGCTCGGTGCCGGGGCCGTTCTCGACGAAGATGCGGATGTGTCCGAAGGCGATCTCGAACCACCGCCCGTCGTGGTCCTTGATGTAGTCGACGCGAAGATCCTCGGCACCGTCGCCGGTGATGTTGAACCCCAAGGCGTCGTTGATGACCTCGGGCGTGTCTCCGCCCCTGATGACGAAGAACCACGGGTGGCTCTTCGCCCCAGCGTGGAGCTGCCGAGCACGGAGGCGGATCAGCCCGCGTAGGCTGGGATCGAGGTCGGTGTCGTGGATCGCGTCGGCCACGGCGGCGCAGGTTTTCAGTGAAAGCACGGGAGGTCTCCTTCAGGCATGAAAAAAGCCCCGCACGGGTGTGAGGGGCTGGATGGCGGCTAGGGTTGTCGGTGTTGCTAAGTCGGCGGCGCTGGACGATCGGCGACGGCGAGGCAGTTGAAGCGGAGGGTGTGATCGACGCCCGGATCGTCGGCGACGAAGACGATCAGGCCCAGGTCGTCGGTCAGGACGTAGGCGAGCTCGAACCACCGACCATGATCGTTCATCCACTCGAAGCCAGGCTGTTCAGCTTGATCCCAGGTGAGTGGGAAGCCCACCGCGTCGTGGATTGTGGAGGGGATGTCGCCCGGCTGGATGACGACGAACTGGACCGTCTCGCCAAGGGGTTGGTGTCGGACGTCGTCGAGCTGCCACGCGCGAAGGCCGATCAGGGCGCGTAGCTCGGGGTCGATATCGGGGTCGGTGAGCGCGGCCGTGACGGCTGCTCGGTCGGTGAGTTTCAGCACGGTGGAGGGTCCTTTCGGGGCATGAAAAAGCCCCCGCAACGGTGGTCACGAGGGCACGGGTTGGGATGATCATGGTGGGGCCGGCGCGCGGCCGGCAGTGGTCGGGCTGAAGGTCTAGAGTTTCATTAGAGATCGCTGCGCCCGATGTCCGGGCCGGCTACTTTTCCGGGGCTACCGAGCACAAGTGTTGAAGGCCGGGCTAGTTAGCCGTTCTTCATATAAGATACCGAGGATTCCGCATGTCGTTGTGGCCCTACGCGGCCAAAGAGATCGGGAGTCGCGAACCCACTTAAGTTCCCTCGCCCTCGGTTGACGGGATCGCACTCGCCGAGACTCAAGATATGTGAATCTCATGACCGACACCAACGATGACGCCGAAGTCGCCGATGAGCAGGGCCTTCTTGTCAAGGCACAGCGCAAGGCGCCCGTCCTTCGAGAACTCTGGAGGCGCAAGCGCGACGAGGCGGATCGCGTCGTCACCGGCGCCGACATCGAGGCGGCGATCGACGCCAGCAAGGTCAAGATCAGCAAGCGCAACACCGCCAACTTCCTCAAGGATATCGTGCGGCGGAAAGGTGCCAGCGCCCTTTGGCCAAGCGATTTAGTCGCCGAGCGCATCACGGCGCGGCAAGTGTATGGCAATAAGCGTGTGTTCGAGTTCGTGCCGTTCGACGACGACATAGACGAAGCATTTCCGGACCGGTTCGGCCCACTCGAAGACACGCCGATCCACGACATACAGTCAATCTCCCTCCCGTTTACCGCAAGGCGCCTGGGTCGAAACGAAGAGACCTGGCTATCCCAAGTCGCAGTACATCTAGGGGTGATCCAGGCTCATCTCGCGTTCGAGTCGCCGCTGTCGAAAAGCGTGCGCGATGTCGTGCACCTACAAACCGGCATGAAAACTCAGCCGGAGATCGACGCGACTTTCATCGTCACAAACACCGCGGCCTCAGGGGCCGAGGACCACATTTTGCTTACCTGCGAAGCCAAGCGGAGCAAGGAGCGCCTGCTCGAAGAGCAACTGCGGTTCCAGGTCCGCGAAGGCATGAAGGCGACGTTCAAACTGTGCGATCCCCCAATTTCCGGAGTGAAACCCATTGGCATCCAACTGGCGGATGTGCAGACAGACTTCGGCGCCGAGCGTCTCATTTATGTTGTCGAGTTCGAAACGATCTCGCGCAGCGTCTACCAGGCGCTTTGCTTCCCCAACGTACCGGCCCCGAGCTTGCGATCCGTTCCCGACGAGGCGGCCATCTTCGCCCTTCCATTGAAGGCCGTCTCTCGCGCCTACTACCGTCTTCGGCCTTCGGTGGCGGGAATCTCGCTGCGCTGAACACCAGGACGGCTCGCACGTTGGATTGCTATGGCAGACAATCGGAGCGTCGAAAGCCGCAGCGCGCTCATGGCGCGGATCGGATCCAAAAACACGGCTCCGGAGATGACGGTTCGTCGCCTGCTGCACAGCTTGGGTGCCAGATTCCGGCTGCACCGCAAAGACCTGCCCGGCGCGCCCGATATCGTCCTACCCAGCCGCCGGCTCGTCGTCTTCGTGCATGGCTGCTTCTGGCACAATCACGGCTGCAAGATCGGTCGCCCGCCGAAATCCAGACCGGAGTTCTGGTTGCCTAAACTTGCGCGCAATCGCGAGCGGGATCGTGAAACCGCGGCGGCGTTGGAACGGTCGGGCTGGCGGGTCGAAACGATCTGGCAATGCGAGACGCGCGACCCCGAGACATTGCGCTCACGCCTGAACAGGCTGCTCGTGGAAAACGAGCGACCGCCGCTTACTCCAGCTTCCAAACAGCGGGAGCGAGTTTCGCCAGAGCTTTAGATCGGGCCTCGATCTCGGCCTTGGTCCACCGGTCTTCGGCTTTTACCGCGTCGTTGACGGCGAGTTTGGATTTGTTGAAGCCTAAGGTCTTCTTCTTGTCGAAGCCCTTGCTGCCTAGCTTGGCGTTGACCGATTTTTCTAGAACCGTGAGGTTGCCGATGCGCTCCACCCATGAGGCGAGCTCGTCGGCCGGTGGCAAGTCGGTCCAGTCGTTCGACGGCTTGCGAGGCATTATGTGCTCCAACGAGGCGTCTTCGTCGACACGTACGGCCTTGTCGGTTTCCATTGCCTTGTTCAGTTCGCCCAACACGTATCTAGCGATGTCCGGCTTGCCGAAGCCGTACTGCTCGAAATCCGCGACAAACCGATCATTTGGGACCGTGACGTTCTTGAGCAGCCCTTTCACGGTCTCGAAATTTCGCTTGTCGGTTTTGCGCACCAGCAATGCGGCGTCCGAATAGGTTTTCTCCAGTTCGTTCGCGCCGGCACCCGAGAGAACGTACCGGAACGAAATTGTCCAGACGAGCCGCAGCATGCCGACGACCTCCTTATTGGTGCCGCCCTCCATGACCGCGAGGGCTAGCGGCCGGAACTGGGTCGTGCGGAGCAGTTTGAAGAGCCGCACATAGTTCTGAGGCGATCCTTCGAAGTCGGCCCAATAGGGATGGGAGGGATCACTCAGCGCCGCATAGTGATCGGCCGCCTGCTGCAGGCCGATGGCGAACTGCTTTGCTTTTTGTGGCCCTTTCACCACCTCTCGCAGTTTCCGGTATAGGTCGCGTTCGCGAAGCAGTTCATGGGCCGACATCCAGTAATGGCGCAGGAAGGCGGTCAGGTTCTCGCTTCCGACCGCTTGGACGATATCGCTCCAGCTCTTTTTGATCGTCGCAAGCGTAGGTCCGCTGCCGGCGGACGCGAACAGATAGTTCTTCACCAGGTCGGAGACGGCCAGATCCATGCCGCGGTCGTTCAGCGTTTCGAAGATGACGAACGCGTCCGACTCGTCGCCAACTTCTATGACGATGAGATTAGCCGACTGAGCGACAAACTCTTCCAGATCAATCTTTGCGTCCTCGACGTCCGGGCGGGTAGCGACCCATTCGTCGAGCCGTTTGCGAATGCGTTCGTAGCCGTCCTTCAGAAGCTGATTGGACTTATGGCGCAGGTCGGATGCAGGGGCCTCGGTGCCGTTCAAAACGACCGCCTGATACGTGGCGTTGTTCGTCTCGTTTAGCGTCAGCTTGGGCAGGACGTCCCGGGAGCGGCGGTCGCGACTGCCAAGATATTCCTCTTTTACCTCGCCACCGCGCGCGTCGGCTCCCCAGGCTGCCGAGATCGCAGCGAAGATCATGCTCAGCGACGTTAGTCGTTGCTGGCCGTCGACGATCTCGTAGGCGGCGCCGAGACCGGTCGGCCGAACGACCACGGCACCGAGGAAGTACTCGTCGCGGCCTTCGGACAGCGCAGTCGTCAGATCGGTCCAGAGCGTTTCGATCTGATCGTCCGGCTTCCAAGCGAAGTCGCGCTGATTGGCGGGTACGGAGTGGATCACCCGCAGAACCTCGCCGACGGGTTTGGCTTCCGCGGTGATTTTGCGTTTGCCGCTCATTGACGTCCTTTTGGGTCGGGTTTTTGAGGAAGATTGGTCGGTTTTTTGAAAAAGACTTGCCCAGTCTCGCCGAAGCCCGGTCTACAACCGAAATCGACACAGGCCTACGATAAGACTAGCAACGGGCGACTCGATTTGCTTGTCATTCCCAAATCTAGGAACATCGCCACGGCCCGTCCGTGGGGCATGGACTTTCTCGCCTGAGGCGGCGGCATGGGTTTCGGTTTCGAGCAAGCCGGATCGGAGTGATCCTCGCGCATCGCAGACATCAAAAAATCCTGCCGAGAACAAAAAGCGATCGACTTTGTCCGGCCCTGACGTTAGATTCGTAAGGCAGCTCTCGGGACCACACATGAACAGACCCATAGGCATCGATCTGTTCGCAGGCGTCGGAGGCATGAGCCTCGGATTCGAGCAGGCCGGCTTTGATGTGGTGGCGGCTGTAGAAATTGATTCGATCCATGCAGCCGCGCACGCTTACAATTTCCCAGAAACCACGGTCATCAACCAATCTGTTGAAGCCGTGACTGGCGCAGATATCCGAAGAATGGCTGGCATAGGGGGGCGCAAGGTCGATGTAGTCTTCGGCGGCGCACCTTGCCAGGGCTTCTCCCTTATTGGGAAGCGAGCACTGGACGATCCGCGGAATTCGCTCGTCCGCGATTTCGTTCGTATCGTCTCCGAACTTGAGGCGACGCACTTCGTTTTTGAGAATGTGAAGGGCATTACTGTCGGTCGGCACCGGGCATTCCTAGAGGAGCTCATCGCTGAGTTTCAGGGCCACGGATATGAAGTTGTTTTGCCGTGGCAGGTCCTGAACGCGTCGACTTTCGGTGTCCCCCAGAATCGCGAGCGGCTCATACTTATGGGTACAAAAAAGGGCCACTTACCCCCGGAGTATCCCGTGCTCACGACGAGATCGGCTGGATCGGTCGGATCGGCCCCTGAAGGACCCTCTTGCGCAGAAGCATTGAGCGATCTTCCCGACGCCGAAAGTTTCGAGCAGCTTCACCAATCGGACTCCGTGGCTACGTCAGCGTGGGGAACGCCCAGCGAGTATGCGCAAGAAATGCGGTGTCTGACTAACGAGGCGTGGCGCTTCGGCTACGTAAGGCGTTGGGAGCCGAACGTTCTCTCATCCAGCGCGCGGACCGAACACACCGCCATATCGCGCAGGCGTTTTAAGGAGACCGTGCCAGGCGACGTTGAACCGATTTCTCGTTTCTTTCGTCTTCCTCCCCAAGGTGTGTCCAACACGCTTCGTGCTGGCACT
Source organism: Brevundimonas sp. P2_A6 (assembly GCF_056404975.1). Lineage (NCBI taxonomy): Bacteria > Pseudomonadati > Pseudomonadota > Alphaproteobacteria > Caulobacterales > Caulobacteraceae > Brevundimonas > Brevundimonas sp. P2_A6. Next base: position 213,333 of record NZ_JBFUCZ010000002.1, read on the forward strand.
GATGCGGCCAGGGGAGCGTTCACGAGCCCTAGACCGATCCATTACAAGTTCGACCGATGCATTACCGTGCGCGAAATGGCGAGGCTGCATGGGTTTCCTGACTGGTTCAGGCTTCACCAAACCAAATGGCATGGCGCACGACAGATCGGAAATGCCGTTCCTCCGCCACTCGCGCGCGCGGTCGCCGAATCAGTCATCACTGCGCTTGGTATAGCGCCGGAGAGGCCCGCTCGGTCGATCGAACTGGGAGACCCCCAGCTGCTAGCTATGACGATGGATTCTGCCGCCAGACACTTCGGAAAGGTGTTTGAAGTTGTCCGCCGCAACACAAAAAGCGGGGCCAAGAAGCGGAAGCAGTCTGAGATTGAAGCCGACCGCCTTCAGTTCGCGGCGGAATAGCGAGCAAGCATCGGTGTGGATTGTGCAAGAATGCACGTCTACAGTGCCACCTTCGAGGTGGGGCGATGTCGCAAAAGAACTTTGTCTTAGAAGCGCTATTTGACGAGCGGTTCGACGACCGGACTGGCGTTCTCGACCGGCCGCTTATCACGCTTCAAGACGTTGCAAACTGCATTCGGACCCTGGCCGAAGCTGGCGTGGTTACGCTGTCGCCCAACAATCCTGCCAACTTCATGAAGGATTACCTACGTTCTGCGCAGCGGAATGTTTTGTGGCCTACCCGTATTCGAGCGGCGGGCTACACCGCTCGCCAAACCACCGGGATAGGGCAGTGCTTTCAGTTCGTCCCCCTGTTGGAAGGCGAGGAGGCATTTCCGGATGATTTTCTGCCTGATGGGTCCGAGCCCACCTATCTGATTCAGACCCTAAGCCTCCCGCTTACCACGCGCGAGATCGTCCGCGTGGACGAACAGTCGGTCGCACAGATCGTCGTCAAGCTACATGTCCTCGAACATTTTCTGGCGTCCTCGCCAAAAGCTGTAGGCTGGGGACTACGCGAAGTGACCCACCTCCAAAACAACGTGAAGCTTCGCAGTGCGGAGATCGATGCTCTCTATCAGGCAGTTATCAAGGCCGATGATAGCATCCACCACGGCGCTGTCGCGGTTGAGGTGAAGATCGGCGATCCGATCATCGCCGAACAGATCGAGAAACAGGCTCTTGCCGCATTGGACGATCCGGCGTTCGAGTTTTGCATCCCGGTCATTTTGAAGCGTTTCAAGAAGGGCGAGCTCATCGCGATCCATTTGGACCCTGTTAGACGCTCGGACATCGATGCAGATGGCCGAGTGGCGCTCAGCGGGATCGCGTTTGCTGCCCGGTACGTTTTCTCGCCGGCGCTGCCCAAGATCTAGCGACAAACCTTGGTCCACGTTCTCCGGTGCCTCGCCTCGTGCGTCTAGAAATCAGGCCGTAGGCCGGGAAGCACCCCACGTGGGACCCACCCCCGCTCCCAACCGGAAGGGGCGTCCGCCTTAGGCCGACCCTATGTCCTACGGGAAGAGATGGTGCCGCTTAGGTGACTCGAACACCTGACCCCCGCATTACGAATGCGATGCTCTACCAGCTGAGCTAAAGCGGCCCTGTCGGAACGGCCCGGGGGCGTCGGCGACGGAAGCGGCTCTTTATACGCTGGCCCCCGGCTTGCCAAGCGCTGCGAGGAGGGCGGTTTCGGTGGGGGTGGGGGCCACGCGGATCTCGGCGAACCCCAGGTCGATCAAGGGTGCGGCGGCGGCAGGCGATATGGTGGCGGCGACCCGGCCCGGGACGACGCCGGCCAGGGCCAGGGCGCGGGCGGCACGGGGGGAGTGGACGAGGACCGCGTCCCACGCCGCCGGAGCGCAGGTGCCGGTTTCCAGAGCGCCGTAAATGGCGATGGAGCGGATGGCGGCGGCGTCGCCGACCGCCAGGGTCAGGTCTCCGGCGGGTTCGGCGGCCGAGAGGTGGAGGATCGAGCGGCCGGGGGCTTCGCGCCGGATCAAGTCGGCGAGGGCGGTCAGGTCTCCCGCGGCGGAGCGGACAGCGACGAAGCCGGCCTCTCGCGCGCCCCGGGCCGTGGCGTCTCCGACGGTGAAGACGGGTAAGGACCGCTCCGCCGACCGGGCGGCGAAGGCGGCGACGCCATTGAGGCTGGTGAAGGCGAGGGCCTGAACGCCGGAGAGGTCGAGCGTGACGTCGAGCGGGCGGATTTCGAGCAGGGGCACCACCACGGGCGTGAACCCGAGCGTGGTCAGACGCTCGGCCGTGCGGTCGGCCCCGGGCTGGGCGCGGGTGACCCAGACCCTCACGCGATCCGGCCCTTCACGCCCTAGACCTGAAGCGCCACGCTCTGATCGCCGGCGGCGGCGTGGACCTCGTGGCCCAGGCGCAGGCCCAGGTCGCGGGCCCGGTCCATCAGATGGTCCGGACCGTCCGGCACGGTCATCACGGTCATCTCTCCGGCGCGGCGCCAGCGGGCCGTGCCGTCCGGGGCCAGCATCTCTGTGGTCAGGGTCAGGCGGTCGCCGTCGATATGGGCGTGGGCGCCGACGGCGGTGCGGCAGGAGCCCTCCAGCGCGACCATGGCGCCGCGTTCGGCGGCGACGCACAGGGCGGTGGGGCCGTGGTTCATGGCCTGGACCCAGGCGTGGTCGGTGTCGCCTTCGCGCGTCTGCAGCGCCAGCGCGCCCTGACCGGGCGCGGGCAGGAAGGTGTCGACCGACAGGAGGCTGCGGATCGCATCGGACTTCCCGAACCGGTTCAGGCCCGAGGCGGCCAGCAGGATGGCGTCGAAATCCCCCTCGGCCGCGCGACGCAGGCGGGTGTCGATGTTTCCGCGCAGCATCTCGATCTGCAGGTCGGGACGGAGCGCCAGGGCCTGGGCCTGGCGCCGCAGGGAGGCGGTGCCGAGGCGACCGCCGTGCGGCAGGTGCTCAAGCGCGTCGTAATCGCGGCTGATGAAGGCGTCGCGGGCGTCCTCTCGCTCGGGGATGGCGGCGATGGTCAGGCCGGCGGGCTGTTCGGCCGGCACGTCCTTCATCGAATGGACGGCGATGTCGACGCGACCGTCCAGCAGCGCCTCCTCGATCTCCTTGGTGAACAGGGCCTTGCCGCCGACCTCCATCAGGCGACGGTCCTGGATCTGGTCGCCGGTGGTGACGATCTCGACCAGCACGACCTCTTCGATCGGCAATCCCATGGCTGCGGCGATGGCCCGTTGCATCATTCCCGATTGCGCCAGCGCCAGGGCTGAGCGTCGGGTGCCTATCCGTATCGTGGCCATGCGTGTCCGTTGCGTCGTGTTGTCCGGGTCGCTACCTGAACCCGGTGGAAATCGAGCCCGACCTTAACAGCGAAAACCGCGCCGGAAAGCCGCATTCCGACCTTACTGTTCTCGGTCTCGAGACCAGCTGCGACGAGACGGCGGCCGCGGTGGTGCGTCTGACGCCGGACGGTGAGGCGACCGTGCTGTCGTCGGTGGTGCACAGCCAGATCGACGACCATGCGGCCTTCGGGGGCGTGGTGCCCGAAATCGCGGCCCGCAGCCATGTGGAGATGATCGACGGCGTCGTGCGACGGGCGATGGCCGAGGCGGGTGTCGGCTATGACCGGCTGGACGGCGTCGCCGCGACGGCGGGACCGGGGCTGGTCGGCGGGGTCATGGTGGGTCTGGGGTTCGGCAAGGCCGTGGCTCTGGCGCGGGGCCTGCCGCTGATCGCGGTCAACCATCTGGAGGGTCATGCGGTCTCGGCGCGGCTGGGCGAGCGGGTGGATTATCCGTTTCTGCTGCTGCTGGTCTCGGGCGGACACTGTCAGCTGCTGGAGGTGCGCGGGATCGGCGACATGAGTCGGCTGGGCACGACCATCGACGATGCCGCGGGCGAGGCGTTCGACAAGATCGCCAAGGCGCTGGAGCTGGGGTATCCCGGCGGCCCGGCGCTGGAAAAGGCGGCCGAAGGCGGCGACGGATCGCGGTTCGACCTGCCCAGAGCCCTGCTGGGACGCAAGGACTGCGATTTCTCCTTTTCGGGCCTGAAGACGGCGGCGTCCCGGCTGGCCCAGACCTGCGAGAGCGACCAGGACCGGGCCGATCTGGCCGAAGCGGTGCAGACGGCGATCGCGCGACAGCTTTCGGAACGGTCGGATCGTGCCATGGCCGATTACGCCGAGAAACATGCGCACCGGCTGTTCGTCGTGGCCGGAGGCGTGGCCGCCAACCGGACGGTGCGGCGTGTGCTGGAGGAGACGGCCGCACGGCGTGGGTTCGCCTTCCTGGCGCCGCCCATGGCCTATTGCACCGACAATGCGGCGATGATCGCTCTGGCCGGGGCGGAACGGCTTCAACTGGGGCTGGTTTCGGATATCGATGCGCCCGCCCGTCCGCGATGGCCGCTGGACGAGGCGCGCGCCATGGCCGACCCTGTCCATCCGACCGGGCGCAAGGGCGCGAAGGCCTAGCCTCAAGCAGCCCCATTCCGCGCACGGGGCGTTAGGCTAAGAAGGAACCGCCTGAAGCAGCCGAGCTCCGCGAGCGAGGCGTTAGGCCAAGGAGAATGCATGTTTCGCACCGCAGGGGTCATCGGCGCGGGGGCGTGGGGCACGGCCCTGGCCCTGGTCTGCGCCCGCGCCGGACTGAACGTCGTCCTGCAGGCGCGCGAGCCCGAGGTGGTCGAGAGCATCACGAACCGCCGAATCAACGAGGCCTTCCTGCCCGGCGTCGTGCTGGACGATGCGATCTCGGTGACGGCGGATCTGGCGGGGCTGGCGGAATGCGACCTGGTGCTGGCGGTGCCGCCCGCGCAGTTCATGCGCGGGACCCTGGCCGCCTATGCCCCGCATCACAAGGCGGGCGCGCCGATCGTGCTGTGTTCCAAGGGCATCGAGCGCGGCTCGTTGAAGCTGATGACCGAGGTGCTGGCCGAGACGATCTCCGATGCCCCTGCCGCGGTTCTGTCGGGCCCCAGTTTCGCAGCCGATGTTTCGCGGGGGTTGCCGACCGCGGTTACCCTGGCCTGCGCCGACGCCACACTGGGCGAGACGCTGATGGAGACCCTGTCAGGCCCGGCCTTCCGGCCCTATCTGGCCACCGACCTGATCGGGGCCGAGGTCGGGGGGGCGGTCAAGAATGTCCTGGCCATCGCCTGCGGCCTGTCCGAGGGACGGCGGCTGGGCAAGTCGGCGCATGCGGCGCTGATCACGCGGGGCTTCGCGGAAATGACGCGACTGGGCGTGGCGCTGGGCGGCGAGCCGGCCACCGTGGCGGGTCTTTGCGGCCTGGGCGACCTCGTCCTGACCTGCTCCAGCCCTCAGTCGCGGAACATGAGCCTGGGTCTGGCGCTGGGCGAAGGCCAGACGATCGAACAGGCGCTGGCGGGCAAGCGCTCGGTGGCCGAGGGCTATGAGAGCGCGCCGGCGGTGCGCGACCTGGCGCGCCGCGTCGGCGTCGAAATGCCGATCTGCGAAGCGGTCGCGGCCCTGCTGGCAGGGGAGACGACGGTCGAGGCTCTGATCGAGGCCCTGCTGTCGCGTCCGCTGAAGGCCGAACGGGAATGAGCGAGACGCCGGCGCTGGAGCGAAAGCGGGTCTGGACAACGCCGGCCGGGGTGGCCCTGTGCGCGCTGGACGATATCGCCGAACCGGGATCGCGGGGGTTCGTCCTTCAGATCGGCGAGGCCTATTTCCACGGCTTCGTGGTGCGCAAGGCGGGCGAGGTCGCGGGCTGGGTCGATCGCTGCCCGCACCAGGGGTTTCCGATCGCGATCGAGATGGATCGATATCTGACGCCCGACGGATCGCTGATCCTGTGCGGCTGGCACGGGGCGGTGTTCGAGCCGCTGTCGGGGGCCTGCGTCGGCGGACCGTGCGCGGGCGGAAAGCTGACGCCCTGGCCCGTGCAGGCGGAGGGCGGGATCATCCGGACGGCTTAACGTTTCAGCCTTCTGGCGTTGGCGAGGGCGGCGGTGTGGATGGGTTTCAGCGCATCGGCCTGGGCTTTCAGCAGTTCGGTGTTCAGGGTCAGCATCTGACCGGTCGCGCGGCCCCACCAGGCGACGGCGTAGTTGAACTGTGCGGTCGCGGCGGCCTGGGGCGAGGCGGCGGTCGCCATCTGCGAGGCGGCGCGCTGGGCGTGGGCGACCTCGTCCAGGGCGGACTTCGACACGCGTGCCGCCAGATCGCCCATATCGGCAGCGACGGCGGCAGCCGAGGCGGTCATGGCCTGCATCTTCTCCGTGCTCATCAGCGACATCTCGGCCATGTCGGCCTTCATCGGATTGGCCAGGCCCTCGGCCATGATGGTCAGGCGGGCGGCGATGACGTCGGAGGCCGCACGCAGCATCTCGCCGCCATGGACGGCGTTGTCACCGGCCGAACGGGCATTGCTGGCCGCGTGCTTGCCGTCGCGGATGGTTTTGTCGAGCAGGGTCATGGGGACGGGATTGGGCCGGTTTCGTCAGGCGGGCAAGGGTTCATTAGCGAAGGCGGCGACGTCCTTCAGCAGGGCGGGGATGGCCGCGTCGATGATCCGCCGGCCCTTTTCGGGGCTGGCCTGACCGGGATCCGAGCCGATGCGGCCGTCGGGGAAGCGGGCGCGATAGTCGGCGGCGTCGCGGATGGGGCCGGATGGGGCGATCCTGGGCGAATATTCGGCCGTCTTGATGCGGTCGGGATAGGCGGCCTGGGTCACCGCGATCTCGGACGGGGTGGCGTGCATGCCGTGGCCGGTCGGGAACAGGCCGTTGCAGACGCCCATGACGCCGGGAAGGTCCCACCAGTTCCTGAGCTTCAGCACATAGGGGCACGGTTCGTCGAGGAAGCTCCACTCCGCATAGAGCTCCGAGAACGTCGCCTCGATCGTGGCGACGTTCCCGCCGTGGCCGTTCAGGAAATAGATCCGCTCGAAGCCATGGCGGCTGAGCGAACTGACCCAGTCGGTGATCGCGGCCATGAAGGTCGAGGGACGCAGGGAGATCGTGCCGGCAAAGGCCAGATGGTGCTGGGCCATGCCGATGTTGAAGGTGGGCGCGACGACCAGGCCGTCGTCGGTCTTTTCGGCGGCGTGGGCGATGATCTCGGGGCACAGCCAATCGGTGCCGAGCAGGCCGGTCGGGCCATGTTGCTCGTTCGAGCCGATGGGGATGACGACGGTCTTCGTCGACTTCAGGCGCGCGTCGATCTCGGGCCAGGCGGAAAAGGCGATCAGCATGAAGACGTCCTTGTATGGCGCTATCGCTCGCGCCGCGGGCGCTCGCTGCTTGAGCGCGGCGTGTCACGGGATTCTAGCGCGACGGCGAGGCGTGGAGAAGTCAGACCGCGAAAGCCCGCAGGAAGCGCTGGGCCGTCTCGCGGGCACGGGCCGGGATGTCGATCGGACGGGGCTCGTCGATGCCCAGGATGCCGCGCAGGTGACCGTGGCCCATGGTCATGCCGCTGAACATCTCGGCCGCGCCCTCGGGGTCGGGTACGCGGATCAGGCCCAGCCGGTCCTGCTCGGCCAGCCACAGCGCCAGGCGGCGCAGGCTCTCGCCCGGACCGGCGTGATAGACGGCGTCGGCCAGGTCGGGCGCGTGCGGCGACATCAGGGCCACGCCCCGCATGGAACTTCGGCCGTCGGCGGTGCACAGCTTGTTCAGCATCGCCTCGGCCAGGGCGGTCAGCACGGTCTGGGGATCGCCCCCCGCACGCAGCGGCGCGGTGATCAGGTCCGATCGCCGCTCGGCCAGAGCCCGGCCAATGTCCACCTTGGAGCCGTAGCGGTTGTAGAGCGTCTGTTTCGACACGCCCGCCCGCCGCGCGATCGCGTCCATGGAGGCGGCCCCACCCCTTTCGGCGAACAGGTCCGAAGCGGCGTCCAGAATGGCCTCGGACTTGCGTTCGTCGATCTGGCCGGCGACCCGGGCCATCAGTGGGCGTCCGCCGGCGGCGGCGTGCCGGTGCCGGGCTTCACCGGCTTGGACAACAGGGTGACGCAGGCGGCGAGCGCGCATCCCATGGCCAGAATGGTGAAGGCATCGCCGAAGGCCAGAGTCGTCGCCTGGCGATGCAGGATCCCATACATCGCCTTCATCGCCGCGCCCTCCGGGTCGATCGAACCAGACATGCGCGCGGCGATGCCCGTCAGCATGTCCTGCATGCCGGTGCTGGTCACGCTGATCCGGCTGGTCAGCTCGCCCATGTGAATGGCGGTGTTGGTGGTCAGGGACGTGTTCAGATAGGCCAGGCCGAAGGCGCCGCCGACGTTCCGGAACAGATTCACCAGGCCCGACGCGTTCTTCACCATGTGCGGCGGCATGGTCGACATGGTCACCTGCTGGGCCGCGATCATGGCCAGCATGACACCCGAGCCGCGCAGGGCCTGGACGCCCGCGAACTGCCAGAAGCCCCATTCGGTGGTGACGGCATGCGCCTCCCACATGCCCCAGGCGGCCATCATGAAGCCGCCGAACATCAGGATGCGCAGATCCAGCACGCGCACCAGCCGGCCGGCGAAGGGACCCGTGGCGAACATGGCCAGGCCCGACACGACCATGGTGGTGCCCACCTCGGCCGGCGAATAGTCCCGCACCCGCGCCAGGAACAGCGGAAGCAGGAAGGTGCCGCCGAACAGGGCCGCGCCCACTGTGAAGGTCATGAAGGTGCCGACCAGGAAGTTCCGGTTGTTGAAGGCCCGAAGCTCGACCACCGGATTGTAGTAGCTGAGCGAGCGCCAGACGAACGCAGGGCCGCACAGCGCCGCCACCACCGTCAGCAGCAGGATCTGGTCATCGGCGAACCAGCTGTTCTTGGAACCTTCCTCGAGCACGAACTGCATGCTCATCAGGAAGGTGGCCATCAGGCCCAGGCCCAGCCAGTCGAAGCCCTTTGACAGGCTGGGGTCGCCCTTGTCGAAGTTGGCGTAGCGCCAGACCAGGAAGAAGGACAAAAGGCCGAACGGCACGTTGATGAAGAACAGCCAGCGCCAGCTCAGCGCCTCGGTCAGGTGTCCGCCCAGCGTCGGCCCGATGGTGGGGGCCAGGGTCACGATCAGGCCGATGAAGACCGAGGCGGTGACGCGCTTGGACGGCGGAAAGGCGGTGAAGGCGACCGCGAAGACGGTCGGGATCATGGCCCCGCCGACGAAGCCCTGAATGGCCCGGAACAGGATCATCACCTCGACCGAGGAGGACAATCCGGTCGCCACGCTCATGATGACGAAGCCGCCGCAGCTGATCAGGAAGACCCTCTGGGTGCCCCACAGACGCGACAGGTATCCCGACAGCGGGATCATCACGACCTCGGGAATCAGATAGGCGGTCTGGATCCAGCTGATCTCGTCGGCGGATGCGCCGATGCCGGACTGGATCTGGGGCAGGGAGGCCGAGACGATCTGGATGTCCAGAATGGCCATGAACTGGCCGATCACCATCCCGGCGAACCCCAGGATCAGGAAGGTCCAGTTGACCTTCGGCTCCGCCGTAGCGGGCGCGGCCAGCCGGGCGCCGTCCAATGCGGCGGCGGTCATCGGGCGACCGTGGTTCCGGCGTCGGCAAGCCGCGTGGGCCCCGAAGCGGCCTCTGCGAAGCTGACGCCGCCCGCGCTCTTCAGATCGACCTTGACCTCGACCGACAGGCCGGGGCGAAGCGCGGCGCCGCCGTTGGCGCGCGACACCAGGATGCGGACCGGGACGCGCTGGGTGATCTTGGTGAAGTTGCCGGTTGCGTTCTCGACCGGGATCAGGGCGAACTCGGCACCCGTGGCGGGCGCGAAGCTCTCGATGCGGCCGGTCAGGTCCTGATCGGGGAAGGCGTCGGCCGAGATATGGACGGTCTGGCCCAGACGCAGGCGACCCAGCTGGGTCTCCTTGAAGTTGGCGACGACATAGGTATCGCCCAGCGGCACCAGCGACAGCATCTGGCCGCCGGGACGGACATACTGGCCAGCGCGCACGCCGCGCGCGCCGACGACCCCGGCGACGGGCGCGCGGATGATGGTGCGATCCAGATTGGTGCGGGCCAGCTCGACGGCTGCGCGGGCCTGTTCGACTGCGGCCAGGCTCTGGCTACGGGTCGAGCCGAGCACGCCGGCGGTGCGCTGTTCGGCGACCAGTGCGGCCTGGGCCTCCGCGACGGACGCGGCGGCGGTCTGCGCCCCGGCCCGTTCGGTCTCGATGCGCTGCTGCGACACCCAGCCCTGACTCTGAAGGGTCGAATATCGCTGGACCTGCGCCTGGGCCAGATTGGCCTGGGCGCGGGCCTGGGCGACCCCGGCGGCGCGCGAGGCGATCATGGCCTGTTCCTGGGCCGCGCGCGCATCGACATTGTCGACCGCCGCCAGCAGGGCCGCCAGATTGGCCTCGGCCTGGGCCAGCTTGGCCTTGGCGTCCGCGTCATCCAGCCGCACGAGGACCTGACCCTGCTCGACTCGCTGGTTGTCCGTGACCAGCACCTCGGACACATAGCCGTCGATCTGGGGGCTGACGAGGGTGGTGTCGGCCTGGACGAAGGCGTTGTCGGTGGTTTCCCACCGCTGCTTGTTGGTCCACCACAGACCGCCGCCGATGACCAGACCGACGACCACGACGGCCCCCAGGATCAGAGGCAGGCGTTTCTTGATGCTGGGGGCGAGGGCCATGGAGCGATATCTCTGAACGGACGGACGAAAACGTGTTCGGGGAGGAACGGGCGTAAAATGGACTGTATCGTCCAAAAATCAATAAGCGGTTGTCGTGTTCCGTGAACACGTCATGTTTCCGGGCATTCCAGCCCCATGAGGTCTCCCATCCGCCTGCCATCCTCCATCGACGTCGCCGTGATCGGCGCGGGTCCGGCCGGGCTGTCGACGGCGCGCCGTCTGACGGCCGCCGGGGTCGAATGCGTGGTGCTGGAAGCCCGCGACCGGATTGGCGGGCGGGCGCATACGGTCCAGCGCGAGGGCCATGGCCTGGACCTCGGCTGCGGCTGGCTGCATTCGGCGGACGCGAACGTGCTGGCGGCAAAGGGTCGCGCCCTGGGCTTCACCATCGACGAGACGCCGCCGCCCTGGCGCCAGCAGGCCTTCAACCTGGGCCTGACGCCCGACGAGCAGAAACAGTTCGGAGAGGCCTATGCCGCCTTCGACGAGCGGGTCGCGCGCGCGGCCGAGGGCGGCCAGGACCGCCCGGCCTCGGACCTGTTCGTCCCCGGAGAGCGCTGGAACGGCCGGATGGATGCGATCTCTGGCGCGCTAAACGGGGCGAAGTTCGCCGAGGTCTCGACCCTCGACTACGACGCCTACGAGGACACGGGCGTGAATTGGCGGGTGGTCGAGGGCTACGGCACCCTGGTCGCCGCGCTGGGGGCAGACGTGCCCGTGGTGATGAACTGCCCGGTCGAGCGGATCGACCGGTCGGGGCCCCTGCTGAAGATCGACACGGCGCGCGGGCGGATCGAGGCGAGGGCGGTGATCCTGACCCTGCCGACCTCGGTGATCGCCTCCGAGGCGGTGCGGTTCGATCCGCCCCTGCCCGACCTGATCGAGGCGGCGGCGGGGGCACCCCTGGGGCTGGCGTCCAAGCTGCACATGGCGGTGGACGGGGCCGACGATTTTCCCAAGGACAGCCAGTTGTGGGGCAGGACCGACACGTCCCAGACCGGCGGCTACCACCTGCGCCCCTTCGGCCGGCCGATGATCGAGGGCTATTTCGGCGGTGACCTCGCCTGGGGGCTGGAGGCCGAGGGGCCGGAAGCCTTTTTCGACTTCGCCGCGACCGAACTGGCCGACCTGCTGGGCTCCAGCTTCCGGCGGCGGTTGACCCCGCTGGCGACCTCGATGTGGGGGGCCGAGCCGTTCTCGATGGGGGCCTATTCCCACGTCCTGCCGGGCCAAGGCGATCCCGAGACCGGCGCGCGGGCCCGGCTGCGCCAGCCGATCGAGAACCGCATTTTCATTGCGGGCGAGGCGACGTCGCGGGGCTTCTACGGCACCGCCCACGGGGCCTGGGAAGAGGGGGAGCGCGCGGCGGTAGAGGCGATGACGGCCCTGGGGATCGACCCGCGTCTGTCCGGCGAGGCTGCGTGAAGGCACCCGTCCGCCCGTCCGCCCGAAAGCCCGGCGGCATCATGACCGGCGCGCCGATCCCCGTCTTCGCCTGGCCGCCGGACGAAGACCGGGTCGAAGCCATCTTCGAGCGCCTGGCCAGGGTCATGCCGGAGCCGAAGACCGAACTGACGTTTCAGGACCCCTTCACCCTGGTGGTCGCCGTCGCCCTGTCGGCCCAGGCCACGGACGTATCGGTCAACAAGGCCACCGAAAAGCTGTTCGCCGTCGCCGACACGCCCGCGAAGATGCTGGCGCTGGGAGAGGAGGGGCTGGTCCCCTACATCGCCTCGATCGGCCTGTATCGCGGCAAGGCCCGGAACGTCATCGCCCTGTCCCGGCTCATCCTGGAGCAGCACGGCGGGGTGACGCCGCTGAACCGCGCGGACCTGCAGGCCCTGCCGGGGGTGGGGCGAAAGACGGCCAGCGTGGTGCTGAACGAACTGGGGATCGAGCCCGCCATCGCGGTGGACACCCATGTGTTTCGCGTCTCGCACCGGCTGGGCCTGGCCAACGCCGCGACGGCCGACAAGGTCGAGGACCAGCTGCACAAGATCGTGCCCGAAGCCTTCCTGCCCAAGGCTCACCACTGGCTGATCCTGCACGGCCGCTATGCCTGCACGGCCAGGAAGCCGGACTGCGCCGGGTGCGTGATCTCGGACCTGTGCCCCGCGCGGGGTCTGATGGCCGCGACCGGCGAGGCGGCTCAGCCGTCCAGCCGCGCCCGCACCGCCTCGGCGAAGCGCAAACCCCGGTCGGGGGCTTCGGACAGGTAGAAGTCCGGTTCGATCAGCTCGGCCTCCATCAGCAGCCACTGCCCCGCGTGCTCGACCACGTCGATGCGGGCGTAGAGCAGCGGCTCCTCGATCGCCGTCAGCACACGGTCGGCCAGAGCCAGGGCCTGGACCGGAGGATGGGCGATCACCTCGTAGCGGCCGCCGAACTGGGACTGGATGCGGAAGTCGCCGGGCGCGGCGGTCTTCAGCACGGCGTGGCTCAGCTGTCTGCCGAAGAACAGCAGCGACAGCTCGCCCCCCGTGGCGAGGTCGGGCAGGAAGGGCTGGATCATGGCGGAGCCCTGCGGCGCATCGACCAGAGGTTCGCCGCGACCGATCTTCAACGTCCTCCACGCCCCGCCGGAAACCGTCGGCTTGACGATCAGAGTGTCGGTCGCGAAGCGATCGAAGGCGGCTTCGACCTCGGTCTGGTTGACGCGGTCGGTCCAGGCCGTCGGCGGGATGGCGATGCCCACCGCCTCCAGACGCCGCAGATAGGCCTTGTCGGAGTTCCACCTGAGGACGCTGGCCGGATTGGCCAGACGCACGGCCGCCTCGGCCCAGGTCGTGGTCGCTTCAAGCCACAGATCGTGATGCTGGTGATAGCCCCAGGCCAGCAGCGGCAAGACCAGGGGGTAATCGCACAGCCCCGAACCATCCCGAGCATGATCGGGCCAGGCCATCGGGCGCGTCGTGACCCCCTTCAGCGCCAGGGCGGCGGACAGCCGCTCCAGCACCAGGGGCCAGTGCGGGCCATAGGTGCCGTCGTCGGCGGCGGGGGTCAGGACGGCGATTTCGGTCAGGGCGTGGTTTCCAGCGAGGAGCAGTCCCCGCCCAATACCTGCGACCCCGGCCCGGCGCGATAGCCCAGTTCGCGATTGCCGGATGTCGAAATCAGATAGGTCACACGGCTTTGCTCGTCGGGGCCCGCATCGACCGTCCAGGCCGGGATGTCGCCGTCCGGCGTCCGGACTGTCTCGCGGCCGGTAACGCGGATCGTGAAGGTGCCGAACCCCTTGTCGTATTGCCAGTACGGCAGCGTAAAGGACGCCCCCTCGGCCAGGGGCAGGGCCGCGAAGGTCAGACCGAACAGATTGCCCTCCCACACCGGCCCGGTCAGAGGCACGTCGATGGGGGTGGAGACGCCGTTCTCGATCGTCTCGCCCGTGATCCGCTCGGGGCCATAGGTCGCGCGCACATGCACCTGGCCCTGGCGGGTGTTGACCAGCGAGATCGGACGCAGATCGACCGCGTCCAGCACGAAAGCGTCCTTCATGTCGAAGCGGCCGCCGTTGACGGACTGATGCACGACCACCCTCAGGACCGCTCGCCCATCGATCGTGTCCCGTTCGGTGGTCTGCCAGGTCACGCCGATGGGGGTCGGCGTGCCGTCACGGTTCAGGCTCAGGGTGTAGCATTTGGCCTCCTCGCTCAGCCGCCCACCGTCGGGCAGGGCCGTTGGAAGTGCGGTCTGAAGCGCGAGGGCGGCGACGAGGCTGAGCATGGCGATCTCCTGCGGGGACGCAATGTCTTGCCAGAGGCGACGGGCGGGACAAGTGAACCTTCGGTAACCAGCCTCTGGCGCAGCGACGTTCGGCCCGCTAAGGGGCCGTCATGACCCAGAATGCCTCCACCTATGACGTCTGCGCCGTCGGTAACGCCATCGTCGATGTCCTCAGCCCCTGCGACGACGCCTTCCTGGCTGCGCAATCATTGACGCCGGGCTCGATGCAGCTGGTCGACGAGACCCAGAGCGCGGCCCTGTACGATGCCATGGCGGCGGGGGTGGAGGCCTCGGGCGGTTCGGCCGGCAATACGGTCGCGGGTGTCGGCAGCTACGGCGGGCGTGCGGCCTATGTCGGCAAGGTCGCCCCGGACACCCTGGGCCAGGTTTTCAGCCACGACATCCGGGCGGCGGGTGTTCATTTCGACACCCCGGTGCTGGAAGGCGGCGCGGGAACCGGTCGCTGCCTGATCAACGTCACGCCCGACGGCCAGCGCACCATGTGCACCTTTCTGGGGGCGGCGAACCAGCTGGGGGTCGAGGACATCGACGCCGACCTGATCGGTTCCAGCGCCATCGTCTATCTGGAGGGCTATCTGTTCGACCCGGCCCCGGCCCGCGCGGCGTTCGAAGCCGCCGCCGCCGCCGCGCACAAGGCGGGTCGCAAGGTCGCCATCACCCTGTCGGACACCTTCGTCGTCGCCCGCTGGCGCGCCGAACTGCTGGCCTTCATCGAAACGTCCGCCGACATCGTCCTGGCCAACGAAGGCGAGCTGGCCGCTCTGTTCGAGACGGACGATTTCGACGCCGCGTCTGCAAAGCTCGCGTCCATGGTCGAGATCGCGGCCATCACGCGCGGCGAGCACGGCTCGATGATCCTGTCGGGCGACGACCGGGTGGCTGTCGCCGCCTATCCCGTCGCCAAGGTCGTCGACACAACGGGTGCCGGCGATCAATACGCCGCCGGCTTCCTGCTGGGCGTCGCGCGCGGCCTGACGCTGGAGCAGTCCGGCAAGCTGGGCTCGCTGGCAGCATCGGAAGTCATCGCCCACTGGGGCCCGCGCCCGATGGTCGTGCTGGCCGATCTGGCGACCGAGCATGGCCTCAAACTGAATTAGCGGCGTTTCAGCGTCACATAGATGGCCCCGTCGCCCCCGTGGCGGCGGTGGGCCATGGCGAAGCCGGAGACGATGCCCCTGAGCGCGTGACCCTGCAGCCATTCGTGGATCGAGGCGCGGATGACGCCCCCGCCGCGCCGGCCCTGACCCGTGACCACGAGCACGGCCCGCAGGCCGCGTGCCTGTGATCCCATCAGGAAGGCGCGCAGCTGGTCCTCGGCCTCGAACCGGGAAAAGCCGTGCAGGTCGATGGAGGCCTCGATCGGGTCGCGCTCTCGCGACAGGCGGCGCTGGCGGCGGGGTTCCAGTTCTTCGGGAACAGAACGCGGGGCGGCGGGTGGCGGCTTGGGCGCGGCCGACGGCGTGGTCCGGATCCTCGCCGGAGCCTGCGATCTGGCTGGGGTAAGCGGCTTCGGAGCCTTGATCGTCTCTGGCTTCAGCGGCTCGTCCGGCAGAATGGCGCCGGGTGTCACGCGCGCCGCCTTTCGCGTCCGGGGGGGCGTGACCGTCCCGGAGACCCGGGCCCAGATGCGGCGGTCTTCCAGGGTCAGGTCGGGGGGCGGTCGGCGCGCCACCGGCTCAGTCGTCTTCGCCGTCGGCGTCCGGCTCCGGCGGGCCAGGCTCATAGACCAGCAGGTCCCCCGGCTGACAGTCCAGCTCGCGGCACAGGGCATACAGGGTGGAGAACCGGACCGCCCGCGCCTTGCCGGTCTTCAGGATCGACAGATTGGCCAGGGTGACGCCCACCCGATCGGCCAGCTCGGTCAGCGACATCCGCCGCTCGACCAGGATTTTGTCCAGCTGAACGCGAATCGCCATTCTAGCGGCCCTTCGGAGCGCTGACGCTCGGCCCCCGGTCCGATCTTCGATCGGCCGGAGGACAGGCTCTGCGGTCGCTCGCTGCTCGAGCGCGTTCGGCGTGGGTTGCAGGCATCAGATCGTCAACTCCGCCTCGCGTCTGAGCCGGGCCCCTTCGCGGAACACCTCGGCCAGGACGAAGACCACCAGAACCGAAAAGATCGGCGTCAGAAGTTCGCCCAGGCCTTGAGAATCCATCACGCCGGGGGCCAGCCGCGCGGCGACCATGCCCTGGGCCAGCCACACGCCGGCGGTGACGACCGCCAGGATCAGTCCCACCTGACGCAGGCGGCGGACGTTGTCCGGCTGGAAGGGGTCGCCCAGGGTCAGGGTGCGAAAGATCATCCGCAGATTTCTCAGGATCAGCAGGAAACCGCCGAAATAGGCGGAAAACGCCCCGACGCCGAACAGAACCAGCGCGCGCGTCAACGGTTGCTGGGTGCCGCCGTCGTCATTGGTGAAGGTGATGTTGTACTGGCTGACCGGAATGAACAGCGCCGCCACGAACAGCAGCAAAAGCACGGCCGTGATCAGCATGAGCAGCACATAGGCCACGTCCAGCGCGATCTTCAGCAGGCTGGAGACGGACCCCGGACCCAGGGTCTTGAAGGGCGTCTTGAATGTCTGGAAGGGCATGGCGAACGGCGCGCGAATTCCCGCAGGGGGCGGTTTCGGCAGGCTTCGTTCGGGCCGCTCAGAAGGCATGGGAGAACTCGGCCGGAACGATCAGGGCGCGATGGCCGCGCGGGGTCCGGCGAACCCCGACGCGGTTGTCTTCATCGCGTTCTTCATCACTGGCGTCAAAGCTCTCTTTTTTGAAGAGTGTCGCCAACGCTCGGCTCGCGGAGCCTTGCTGCTGGAGCGACAGAGTTCCGGATTGCTCTGGCCCGGCTCGTGGAGCCACGCTATTCGAGCGACCCGATCGTTCGCAATCGTCGCTCAAGTCGGGAGCGACCGCGTCGCGACCATAGCGACACGTCGTGCTGGCGACCCTTCTTAGAAAGCCTGGACCAGAATGGCGACCAGGGCGGTCGGCAGGGCGGCGAGGAGGGCGGCGTTCACCAGGACGGTGCCGACCTTGTCCATCATCAGCGAGGCGTTCAACGTGTTCATCGTCTTGTTCTTTCGATCCTGAAGCGGGTCATTTGTTGCCCGCATTCCTTAACCACAGGCTTCGATTTGCTCATTTCGACCAAACCGGGGAACGTCGTGGCTGCCGTTCTTGAGATCATAGATAGGACGTGCGTGCCTTCCAGTCACGTTACATATCGTTTAACGATATTAAACTTAGGCAATGAATTGTTACGGCCAGCGGAGTTCGTATGAAGTTGAAGCTTATCAAGGGGATGCGGTTGGTGGCCGCCACCCACAACGCGGGCAAGGCGCGCGAAATCCACGCTCTTCTGGATGGACATTACACGGTGGTCACCGCGACGGAGGTGAATCTGCCCGAACCGGCTGAAACCGAGACCACTTTTGTCGGCAACGCCATGCTGAAGGCGCGTCATGCGGCGGCTTTCTGCGGCGAAGTCTGCCTGGCCGACGATTCCGGCCTGTCGGTCGCGGCGCTGGACGGGGCACCGGGGATATTCTCCGCACGCTGGGGCGGGCCACAAAGGGATTTCAACCTGGCCATGGACAAGATCGAGACGCGGCTGGAGGAACTGGGCGCGCGCGACCGGACCGCCTGGTTCACCTCGGCCCTGGCCGTGGCATGGCCCGACGGACCCTGCGTGGTCGTCGAGGGGCGGGTCGACGGCGTGGTGACCTTTCCACGGCGGGGCGACCGGGGCTTCGGCTATGATCCCATCTTTATTCCCGACGGCTACACGCAGACCTTCGGCGAGATGGAGCCGGAGTTGAAGGACAGCCTCAGCCACCGGACCCGGGCCTTCGAGAAGCTGAAGGCCGCGCTCATTGACTGAGGGTACCGGCCCGGTCGCCGTCTATGTTCACTGGCCGTACTGCGCGCGCATCTGCCCCTATTGCGACTTCAATGTCGTGCGCGACCGGGGTTGGCGCGACGAGCAGGCCGTCCTGGTCGAGGCGATCCTGACCGACCTGTCGGCGCAGGGTGCGCTTCTGGACGGGCGACCCCTGGCCTCGATCTTCTTCGGCGGCGGAACGCCGTCCCTGATGCGGCCCACCGACGTCGCGCGTGTGGTCGAGCGAGCGCGTGGTCTGTTTCCGGGCGGTGGCGAGGTCGAGATCACCCTCGAGGCCAATCCGACCGACGCGGAGGCGGCCCATTTCGCGGCGCTGCGGGACGCGGGCGTCAACCGGCTGTCGCTGGGCGTTCAGTCACTGGACGATGCGGCATTGGGCTTTCTGGGTCGCAATCACTCGGCGGGGGAGGCGCGCCGCGCGATCGAGGTCGCGGGAGCGGTGTTCGGGCGGCTGTCGATCGACCTGATCTATGCCCTGCCGGGACAGACGGTTCGGGTCTGGACCCAGGCGCTGACCGAAGCCGTCGCGATGGGGTTCGAACACGTCTCTCCCTATCAGCTGACCATCGAGGCCACGACCGCCTTCGGGCGGGCCTTGGAGCGCGGCACCCTCGTGCCGCCGGACGAAGACCGGGCGGCGGATCTTTACGAGGCGACACAGGCGGTTCTGGGTGGCGCGGGCTTCGAAGCCTATGAGGTATCCAATCACGCGCGTGGCCTGGCCGCCCGGTCGGCGCACAATCTGCACGTCTGGCGCGGAGGCGACTACGTCGGTGTCGGCCCGGGCGCGCATGGGCGGCTTACACTGGATGGCGTGCGCACCGTGACGGTCGCCGAGCGCAGGATCGGGCCCTATGTCGAGGGCGTCGCCTTGGGCACGCCATGGTCGGAGACGTCGCGTCTGGACGTGCGGGGGGCGGCCGAGGAGCGGGTTCTGCTGGGTCTGCGGACGGTCGAGGGCGTGAGGTTGAGCGATCTGTCCGTTCTGGGTCTGCATGAGGAGCCCGGCCCCGTCGCGGCGCTTGTCGAGGACGGCTTTGTCCAGGTCGCCGATGGCCGGCTGGCGGCGACGGCGCGCGGGCGGCCGGTACTGGACGCGGTGTTGAAAGCCTTGCTGACATGAGGCGGCCATTGCCCCGCATCGCCCCGGCTGGCACGGTCGGACGATGAACGAGCCCAGCCCTTTTCCACCGACCGCCCCGCCGCCCCGGCCGGTGGCGGCGGGGCTGTATCTGGTCTCCACCCCGATCGGAAACCTGCGCGACATGACGCTGCGGGCGCTGGACGTGCTGGCGGCGGCCGATCTGGTGCTGGCCGAGGATACGCGGGTCTCGGCGAAGCTGCTCGGTGCCTATGGGCTGAAGGCGAAGCTGGAACGCTGCGACGACCATGCCTCCGCCCACGCGGCGGAACTGGCCATCCAGCGGATCGGCGAGGGAGCGGTGGTGGCCCTGGTGTCGGACGCGGGCACGCCGGTGATTTCCGACCCCGGCTTCGTCGTGGCGCGCGCGGTGATCGCGGCGGGCTTGCCCGTGTATCCCATCCCCGGGGCGTCCAGCCTGCTGGCGGCGCTGGTCCTGTCCGGACTTCCGGCCGACCGGGTGATGTTCGCGGGTTTCCTGCCGCCCAAGTCGGCGGGTCGGCAGGCGATGCTGGCCGATCTGAAAGGCGCGCGCCAGACCCTGGTCTTCTTCGAGAGCGGACCCCGTCTGAGGGCCAGTCTGACCGACATGGCGGCGGTGCTGGGACCCCGTCCGGCGGCGGTCTGCCGCGAGCTGACCAAACTCTACGAAACCTGCGTGCGGGGCCCGCTGGACGCGCTGGCGAACGATCCGGCGCTGGATGGACCGAAGGGCGAGATCGTCGTGGTCGTCGGACCGGGAGAGACCGAGACCGCCAGCGCCGCCGATGCAGACGCGGCCCTGATCGAGGCGCTGGCGCGCCTGGCTCCCGGCGAAGCGGCGTCGGAGGTGTCGCGCGCGCTCGATCTGCCCCGAAAGGCGCTCTATCGCCGGGCGCTGGAGCTGCAGGGGCGGGGATGAGACCCGTGCGCGTCCGGCGACCGGTCCAGCCCGCGCGCACCGCCTCGGAGCAGCGCCGGAACAGGGGTGGGCGAGCGTTCGCCGAGGGGCATGGAGCGGAATGGATCGCCGCGCTGTGGCTGATGCTGAAGGGCTACCAAATCCTCGGCTTTCGGCTGAAGACCCCCGGCGCAGAGATCGATATCCTGGCCCGCAAGGGCCGCGTGCTGGCCGTGGTGGAGGTCAAGCGCCGCGTGACGCGCGAGGCGGCGCTGACGGCGCTCAGGCCTGCGCAACTGGAGCGACTGCGCGCAGCCGGTCAGGCGGTGTTGCGCCAAAGACCCGGTCTGAAAGGATTGTCGCTGAGGGTCGACACTGTGACGCTGGCGTCCGGGGATATTCCGCGCCATCGTCGAGGCCTGTAGTTCCAAGGGGTTGGGACGCGTCGTCGGGGGACGTCGCCATGACACGAAACGATGCAGAGCGTGTGCTCGCCGAGGCCGGGCTGGCCGAGGACGAGGCGTTTCCGTTGCTTGAGGCCGCGATCGCCTGTGCGATCCACGACTATCCGTTTCGCGATCCGGAACCGGTACGGCGGCTGGCCGAGGCGGCGCGCGAGCGACTGGCCGAGCGGATCTCCGGCGAAAGCCCGGACGACGCCCTGGCCGAGACCATGGCGTCGGACCTGCGATTGAATGGTGACCTGCTGGACTACGACGACTCGTCGAACACCGATGTGATCGCCATCGCGGAGCGGCGTCGGGGTCTCTCGGCCGCCCTGGCGATATTCTATCTGGACGCGGCCCGGGCGACGGGCTTGAAGGCGGCCGGGGTGGACTTCCCCAACCACTTCCTGCTTCGGGTCGAGACCGCGGCCGGACCGGTGGCTCTGGACCCGTTCAGCCAGGGACGGGTCGTGATGCCGTCGGAACTGACCCGGCGGGCGCTGCGGGCCGGGCTGACGCCGCATGTGGCGGATCGACTGGACCTGCTGATGGCCCCCGTGACGGACAAGGAGGCGCTGATCCGCCTGCAGAACGTCCAGTTCAGCCGCGCCATCCGGGCAGAGGACTATATCGGCGCGGAACGATCGGCCGTGCGCCGGGCCCTGCTCGATCCAGAGGATCATCGACCCTGGCTGGATGTCGCGGCCGCTCGTGAAAAACAGGGGGCCTTGACGGGTGCGCTGGATGCCCTGGAAAGGGCGCGGAGCATCTCGGGCCTGGACGGTCCGGTGCATCAGGTCAGCATGGATCGACTGCGGATGCGGCTGAACTGACGGTTCAGCGGGCGCAGGCGCGGACCCAGGCCTGACGCGCCGATGCCAGGCGGGACGGGACCAGACCGCGAACGCTGGTTCCCCGTTCGATCTTCAAGCCGGCCTCGATGCCCTTCTGCCAGGCGACCGTGGCTTCGGACGCCGTCGCGCGAGCCACGTCGACCAGGATGACGTCTCGAGGCAGGGTCGTGGCGCGATCGAGGCGCAACCGCATCCCGCCATCGGACGTGTCGACGATCAAGCACGCCAGTTCGCGGCCTTCGACGATCACGACGCCTGGGGCGCTGACGGGGTTGCGCGCCTGTAGGCGGCGATCCTGGGAACTGGACATGGACACTGTACTGAAACGCGCGAAGGCCGCTCCGGCCTCAAGCCGGTCGGTTGTCAGTGCTGGTTGGCCGGAAGGCGGACGATCAGGCCGTTCAGCCCGTCGCTGACGCGGATCTGGCAGGACAGGCGCGAGTTCGGCTCGACCTCTTCGGCGAAGTCCAGCATGGACTCCTCCATGGCCGAGGCCTTGCCCGCCTTGTCGCGCCAGGCCTCGTCGACATAGACGTGGCAGGTGGCGCAGGCGCAGGCACCGCCGCAGTCCGCGTCGATGCCGGGGACATTGTTGCGCACGGCCCCCTCCATGACGGACAGGCCCGATTTGACCTCAACGACGTGCTCGCGGCCGTCGTGCTCGATGTAGGTGATGCGGGCCAATCTAGGCGGCCTGCTTCTTGCGATCCGGGGCGATCATCAGCTTCTTGGTTTCGGCGATGGCCTTGGCCGGGTTCAGACCCTTGGGGCAGACCTGGGCGCAGTTCATGATGGTGTGGCAGCGGTACAGCTTGAACGGGTCCTCCAGGTCGTCGAGGCGGGCCTGGGTCTTGTCGTCACGGCTGTCGGAAATCCAGCGGTAGGACTGAAGCAGTGCGGCCGGGCCCAGGTATTCCGTCTGGTTCCACCAGTAGCTGGGGCAGGAGGTCGAGCAGCAGGCGCACAGGATGCACTCGTAAAGGCCGTCCAGCCTGGCGCGGTCCTCCGGCGACTGCAGGCGTTCGGTGGTCGGGTCCGGATCATCGGACTGCAAGTAAGGCTTGATCGAGTCGTACTGGGCGTAGAACAGCGTCAGGTCGGTCACCAGGTCCTTGACCACCGGCTGGTGGGGCAACGGATTGATGGCGATGGTCGAGGAGGAGCACTCTTCCCAGCCCTTGGTGCAGGCCAGGGTGTTGCGCCCGTCGATGTTCATGGAGCAGGAGCCGCAGATGCCCTCGCGGCACGAGCGGCGGAAGGCGAGCGTCGGGTCGATGGTCGACTTGATGTGGATCAGGGCGTCCAGCAGCATCGGGCCGTGGTCGTCGGCCGAGACCTCGTAAACATCCCAGCGCGGGTCGGCGTCGACCTCGGGGTCGTAGCGATAGACCTTGTAGGTCTTGACGTTCTTGGCCCCGGCGGGGGCCTTGTGGACCTTGCCGGCCGTGGGCTTGGAGCCCCTGGGGAGGGTGAGCTGGACCATCGGTTCCTCAGTAAACCCGCGCCTTGGGTTTGATGTATTCGATGTCCGAGGACATCGTGTATTCGTGCACCGGGCGGTAGTCGATGACGACGCCCTCGCCCGGCCTCTTCCAGGCCAGGGTGTGCTTCATCCACTCTTCGTCGTGGCGATCGGGGAAGTCCTCGCGGGCGTGGGCGCCGCGGCTTTCCTTGCGGTTGGCGGCGCTTTCGATCGTGACCAGGGCCTGATCGATCAGGTTGTCGTACTCCAGCGTCTCGACCAGGTCGGTGTTCCAGATCATGCCGCGATCGGTGGTCCGGATGTCTGCGCCCCGCGCATGGATGTCGCGCAGCTTGGCCACGCCCTCGTCCAGGGTTTCGCCGGTGCGGAACACCGCCGCGTCGGACTGCATCGCCCGCTGCATCTCGCCGCGCAGCTTGGACGTCGGGGTCGAGCCCGAGGCATGACGGAAGCGGTCGAGCCGGGCCAGGTGAGCTTCCGTGTGGGCGGCGGTCGCGGTCGGGACGGCCGAGGTCTTGTCGACCACCTCGCCGGCCCGAAGACCGGCGGCGCGACCGAACACGACCAGGTCGGTCAGGGAGTTGGAGCCCAGGCGGTTGGCGCCGTGAACGCTGACGCAGGCCGCCTCGCCCACAGCCATCAGGCCGGGGACGACGGTGTCGGCATTGCCGCCGACCTTGGTCAGGACCTCGCCGTGATAGTTCGTGGGGATGCCGCCCATGTTGTAGTGGACGGTCGGGATGACCGGGATCGGCTCCCTGGTCACATCGACGCCGGCGAAGATCTTGGCCGATTCCGAGATGCCCGGCAGGCGTTCGTGCAGCACGGCCGGGTCCAGGTGATCCAGGTGCAGGTTGATGTGGTCCTTGTTCGGACCCACGCCGCGACCCTCGCGGATTTCCATGGTCATGGAGCGGCTGACGACGTCGCGCGACGCCAGATCCTTGGCCGAGGGGGCGTAGCGTTCCATGAACCGCTCGCCTTCGGAGTTGGTCAGATAGCCGCCCTCGCCCCGCGCGCCCTCGGTGATCAGGCAGCCGGCGCCGTAGATGCCGGTCGGGTGGAACTGGACGAACTCCATGTCCTGCAGCGGGAGGCCCGCGCGCAGGACCATGGCGTTGCCGTCGCCGGTGCAGGTGTGGGCGGAGGTGGCGGAGAAATAGGCGCGGCCGTAGCCGCCGGTCGCCAGGATCACGAGCTTGGCGTTGAAGCGGTGCAGGGTGCCGTCGTCCAGCTTCCAGGCGGTGACGCCCTGGCAGGCCCCGTCGTTCATGATCAGGTCGAGGGCGAAATACTCGATGAAGAACTCGACCTCGCGCCGGACCGACTGGCCATACAGGGTGTGCAGGATGGCGTGGCCCGTGCGGTCGGCGGCGGCGCAGGTGCGCTGGACCGGGCCCTCGCCATAGTTTCTGGTCATGCCGCCGAAGGCGCGCTGATAGATCTTGCCCTCGTCCGTGCGCGAAAACGGCACGCCCCAGTGTTCCAGCTCGTAGACGGCCTTGGGGGCTTCGCGGACCAGATATTCGATGGCGTCCTGGTCGCCCAGCCAGTCCGACCCCTTGACGGTGTCGTACATATGCCAGCGCCAGTCGTCCTCGCCCATGTTGCCGAGCGATGCGGAAATGCCGCCCTGCGCCGCCACGGTGTGGGAACGGGTCGGAAAGACCTTGGTCACGCAGGCGACCTTCAGCCCTTGCTGGGCGGCACCGAGCGCGGCGCGAAGGCCGGAGCCCCCGGCGCCGACGACGACGACGTCATAGGCGTGATCGACGAATTCGTAGGAAGCCATCAGTCGTCAGATCCCGAAACCGGCCGGCAGCGGCGCCGACCCCAGCGCCAGCCGCACGATGAAGAAAACGCTCGCCGCCGCCGCTGCGAGACAGATCAGGTTCACCAGGCCGATCAGCAAGGCCTTGGTGCCTGCGACATGGATGTAGTCCTCGATGATCACCTTCCACGCCAGGCTGGAATAACCGAAGACGATCAGGGCGGTGGCGGCCAGCAGGCCGGCGTTCACCGGGCTGGCGAACCACTGCAGGACGGCGTCATAGCCCTGGCCAGACAGAGTGAAGGCCGTCGAGGCGACCCAGACGCCCAGCGGCATCAGGGCGGCCAGCAGGATCTTCTCCAGCGTCCACTCGCCGGCGCCGTGCCGTTCGGAAACGCGGACGCCGTTCCGGTATTGGGCGGGATGGCTCACAGCGAAATCCTTCCCGAGGCGAACAGGGCGGCAAAGAAGGCGATCGCCAGCGGGATGGGCGCATAGACAGCGATGTTGGACAGCAGGTCGGCCGACTTGATCGTCAGACCGCGCCCCGTGTCATTGATCAGGTGGCGCCCGCCGTTCAGCAGTAGGGAGAACAGCACGACCGTCAGGCCGAAACCGATGAACAGTCCCAGGGGCGATCCGGCGAAGGCCAGCGTCGTCGCATAGGCCTCGGGCCCGAACGCCAGCGTCCCCAGCCACCCTACGGCGATCAGGGCCCCGACGCTGATGGCCCCGATGGTGAACCGGAACAGAATCGAGGCCGTCATGGTGATATGCCAGCGCCAGGTCTGCAGGTGCGGCGAAAGCGGACGGGGGCGGCCGTTGGGCTGGATCACGATCCGATCCGGCGGAGCGTTCGACATGCGGAGGGTTCTCAAAAACCAGGAAGGTCGAGCAGAAGCGCGATGGGCCATGGCTTTAAGGACCGGCGGGGGCGGGGTCAACGCGATGCTGCGCTGCAAACAGCCGCACAGGCGACCTCTTCGCCAACGGAGCGGGAACCGATCACGATTTCGCGTGTTGACCGTAAAGGCTGGCCACGCGCGCCGACTGGAGACAGTCTGCGGGGATGTTGGTGATCGCCCTGTTTTCCCTCGCCCTTTCTCCGCTTCAGGACAGCGCCGTGGCCTATGGCGCGCAGGTCTATGCGCCGCCGGTGGTCAGGCCGTTCGAGCCGCCGTCCAACTTCGGGCGCATCATGGCCGAGGGTGACGGAGGTGGCGACGTGACGCGGCGTCCGATCGTTCGACCGGTCGCCGTCGAGGCCTATCGCGGTAGCTACGAATACGCGCCGAGCACGGCCGAGGACGCGTACAACCGCGGGGTGGCCCAGGCCGAACGCAGCATGGATGCGCGGATGGGTCCGCTGGATGGAGTGTGGCGGGTCAGGGACGCTTCCGGCAACACGCTGATCTCCCTGGCGCTGACGGATTCCGGGAGCGGGCGACCGCTGGAGGGCGCCTGGCGCAAGGACGGTGGCGCGGCCGAACTGGGCGTGATCGAGCAGGTCGAGCGTTCGGACGCGGGCGTGATCCTGTCCTGGTCGCAGGGCCGGCTGATGCTGCGGCCCGGCGGTCCGGGCTGGACCGGGGAGCTCACGCTGGATGGGCGTGCCGTCCCGGTCACGATCTCGCGCTAGCCCAGGCCCAGGCTCTCGATCGCGGCCCGGAGCCGGGCCGCGTAGGGATCCGAGGGTCCTCGCCCCCAGACAGGGTCAGGCCAAAGCCCGTCGTCACGACGGCGGCCGACCACATGGACATGCAGCTGGGCCGTGACATTGCCGATGGCCGCGACGTTCAACTTTTCGACGGGCCGACCCGTCGCCTGGCCGAGGGCGCGCACCCGGGAACCTGCCGCGACGATCTCGGCCATCAGACGCACCCGGTCCGCTTCCGAAAGATCGTCCAGTTCCGTCGCGTCGACGGCGCGCGGGATCAGGATCAGCCAGGGAAAGCGGGCATCGTCCTGCAGCCGGACGTGGCACAGGTCCCAGTCGGCGACGAAGACAGACCCGGCCGCGAAGGCCGGGTCGACGGTGAAACGGCCCACCTCAGTTCAGGCCATAGACCACGCAGGCCTGATCGGTCAGGGTCTGCAAGGGCGGCTGCAGCGCCAGTCGCGCCGCCTCGATCTGGGCTTCCGAGGGGGTCTGGCCCGCGATGGGGGCGGGCGGCGGTGGCGGTGGCGCGAAAGCAACGCGGTCCTCGCGTCGGCTGGCTGTGACCACGATGTCGTCGGAGTTTACCGTCGTGGCCTGGCTTGCTCCCGAACCATAGGACGGCCATCCAGCCAGCACGTCGGTCTGGCAGGCGCGCCCAGTCGGATCGATCACGCGCGCCGAGCCTAGTGTCGCCCCGGCGTTCTGGGCCGCCGCCTCGGCGCGGGTGCGGGCGTCCCGCATGGCGGCCCCGGCCAGATTGGTCTTGGCGACGTTGTCGGGTTCCAGGTTGAAATAGACCTGGCTGATGGAGTTGGGCTGGGACGCGACGACCGTGGCGTAGATCCGCTCCAGCAGGGAGACGTCACGCACGGAAAGGCTGACCGTCGCCTGGGCCTGGTAGCGTTCGATCCGGTCGGCGCGTGTATTGTCGCGCAGGACGCCGTTCTCGTCACGGTACTGGTCATACAGCGGCTGGGTCGACAGGCTGGTCTCGACGCGGACCTTTTCGACGCCATAAGCCGCCAGAGTCTGGCTCAGCGCCCGAACCTGATCGGCGGCCTTCCTCGAGGCGTCGGCCACGCTGCGGTCCACGACCTGGAAGGTGGCGGAAAAGCCCGCGCGGTTGGCCTGAAGCTCCACCCGCACATAGCCGATGGAGGCAATCACCGGATCGCGCATCCACCAGGGGGCCGGAACGTACTGCTGGCCGATCGTGGCCGGGGGCGTCTGGGCCAGGACAGGTCCCGCGATCGCGGACAAAAGCAGGGCGGCGGCGAAGGGTGCGCGCGTCATGTCGGCTCCTCGTCAATGGGGCGGCAAGCGTCGCAGGACGCGCCACCCGGGTAAACCCCCGCTTCCCCGCTTGCGAGCATGCCTTGCCGGGTCTAGACCGCCGCCCGACGATTTCTGACATCGCACAACAACAACCCACGCCAACCGGCCTCAAGTCGCGCGACGCGATAGGCCAAAAAAGGAATCCCCATGGCCAGAGCGAAGATCGCCCTCATCGGCGCCGGAATGATCGGCGGCACCCTGGCGCATGTGGCGGCGCGCGAGGCGCTGGGCGACGTGATCCTGTTCGATATCGCCGAGGGCACGCCCCAGGGCAAGGCGCTGGACATCGCCGAGGCCACCGCCGTGATCGGCTCGGACGTCTCGCTGAAGGGCGCCAACGCCTATGCCGACATCGCGGGCGCCGACGTCTGCATCGTCACCGCCGGCGTGCCGCGCAAGGACGGCATGAGCCGCGACGATCTGGTCTCCATCAACCTGAAGGTCATGAAGGCCGTCGGCGAGGGCATCAAGGCCCACGCCCCGAACGCCTTCGTCATCTGCATCACCAACCCGCTCGACGCCATGGTCTGGGCCCTGCAGAAATTCTCTGGCCTCCCCCACGAGAAGGTCGTTGGCATGGCCGGCGTGCTCGACTCGGCCCGCTTCGCCTATTTCCTGTCGGAGAAGACCGGCGTCTCGGTTCAGGACATCCACGCCTGGACCCTGGGCGGTCACGGCGACGACATGGTGCCGATGGTGCGCCACTCGACCATCGGCGGCCTGCCCCTGCCCGACGCCGTCGCGGCGGGCTTCCTGTCGCAGGGCGATCTGGACGCCATCGTCACGCGCACCCGCAAGGGAGGCGGCGAGATCGTGGCGCTGCTGAAGACCGGTTCGGCCTTCTACGCCCCGGCCGAGAGCGCCATCGCCATGGCCAAGTCCTATCTGCTGGATCAGAAGCGCGTCCTGCCCTGTGCCGTCTGGCTCAGCGGGCAATACGGTCTGTCGGACCTGTATGTCGGCGTCCCCGCCCTGATCGGTGCCGGCGGCGTCGAAAAAGTGGTCGAGTTTTCCACCAATGACGACGAAAAGGCCATGTTCGAGAAGTCGGTCGCCTCGGTCCAGGGCCTGATCCAGTCCTGCAAGGACCTCGAACCTTCGCTGGCTTGACGTCGCACAACGCGGCGATGCGCTGATCGATCGCAAAGTTTGGGAGGGCCGCGGAGCGATCCGCGGCCCTGTCGCATTCCGGGCTCCCTACTGGCCCGGGGGGACGGCGGGCGCAGCGGTCGCGGCCACCGTCACCGTGCGACCCAGGTCGTTGGACAGGCTGCGCCAGACCTGAATAGGGTCTTCCATCTGGGCCGGACCGATCACGGGGCTGAACAGCACGTCGTACTGCGCCACGGCCTGGCCCTCGTTCGCCTCGGTGGAATACGCGTAGAAGGCCTTCACGAAGCGGCGCTCGGCGTTCCAGCGCGCGACGATATCGGGCGTCGCCTGCGGGCCGGAGAAGGCCGCGGTGAACTGCACATCGGGGCAGGCTCCGTCGGTGCAGGAGAACAACGTCACCACCGACTTCACCGCGCCGTCCGTGATGGGGATGTAGACGCGGTCGCCCTCGATCTGGGGTGCGTCCACGGTCAGGCCGGACGCGGTCAACTGGCCGGTGACCTCGGCGACGGTCAAGCCCTTCCAGGTCCCGACCGGGAGCGCGGTCTGGGACCAGGCGGGGGCGGCGATCAGGGCAAGGGCGCTCAGCAGGACGAGGCGTTTCATAGGCGGGTTCCCAGAGGTCAGGCCCCATCCTTAGCGCGGATTGCGGCGCGCTGGCGACCTCAGGATGGGTTCGCCGCCTGATCCGCCGCCTCCAGCCAGCCCGCGCTCGACATTTCGTTCAGTCGCGAGACCGTTCGTTCGAATTCGAACGCGCCATCACCCGTGCGATAGAGGGCTTCCGGCGGGCCGGCGGCAAGGGCGACCAGCCGGGTCCGGGCCTCGTACAAGGCATCGATCAGGGTAACGAACCGACGCGCCGCCTGGCGTCGGTCGGGGGTCAGCACGGGAATGTCCGCGATGAAGAGGGTGTGAAACCGCGCGGCGATGGCCAGATAGTCCTGGGGGCCCAGGGGCCGGTCGCACAGCTCGTCGAACGTGGCGCGGGCCAGGCCCCCGGCGGTGCGTTCGATGACCACGTCACGCCCCAGGACCTCCAGGCGGGCCGGGCATTCCGGCATTCCGCCGCGCAGATCCTCCCAGAGCTGCTCGAAGCCCGCCCGGTCCCCCGCCTCATGCCAGACGCTCGAGGCCTTCAGCCGGTCCAGCCGCCAGTCGCGGGCACCGGACAGTTCGACGACCTCGCAGCGTTCGACGATGCGGTCGATGAAGGGCGTGAACAGGGGCCGGTTGATCCCGCCCCTGTAGAGCTGGTCGGGGGCGCGGTTGGAGGTGATGCAGACGACGACCTTTTTTTCGAACAGGGCGTCGAACAGCCGTCCCAGGATCATGGCGTCGGCGATGTCGGTGACCTGAAGCTCGTCGAAGCACAGCAGGCGCGCCTCCGACGCGATCAGGGCGGCGACGGGGGCGATGGGGTCGTCGCCCCTGTGCGCGCCGAAAACGGCTTGCCGGGATTTCCGGTCACCCTCGCGCCACTGGCGGATCAGGTCGTGGACCCGCGCCATGAAGGCATGGAAATGGGCCCGCGTCTTTCGCGGCTCGGGCGCGCAGACGAAGAACAGGTCCATCAGGATGGATTTGCCCCGACCGGGCGGACCCCACAGATAGACGCCCTGAACCTCGGGCACGCCGCCGAACAGCTTTCGCTTCCCCAGGTCGATCTCCAGACGCGAAAGGGCCGCGACGGCGGTCTTCTGCGCGGGATCGCGGGTCAGCAGCCCCTGTTTCAGGCGGTTTTCATAAGCACGGGCGATGCGGGAGGGCATGGCACCGGGGCATAGACGGGCCTGCCCACGCTGAAAAGGCGTTGCTTCGCAGACGCGAAGGGCTACATGCGAGGATAGAGGTTCGCCGACCTCGATATCTCCTCTCCGCGCTCAAGCAGCGAGGCTCCGCGAGCCGAGCGTGAGCGCCCCTAACCAAGATGCGCCCAAGCCGCAGGCGACCGCGTCGCGAGCGTCAGCGCGTCCGAAGGACCGACCAAGATGGGCTATAATATCGCGATCGTGGGCGCCACCGGCAATGTCGGGCGCGAGATGCTGACCATCCTCGAGGAACTGGAGTTCCCCGTCGATGAAATGCACGCGGTCGCCTCGCGCAAATCCAAGGGGATCGAGGTCGCCTGGGGCGACAAGACGATCAAGTGCGAGGTCATCGACAGCTTCGACTTCTCCAACGTGGACATCGTCCTGATGTCGGCGGGCGGGGACGTATCGCGCGAATGGTCCGAGAAGATCGGCAAGATGGGCCCGATCGTGATCGACAACTCGTCCGCCTTCCGCAAGGACCCGGACGTGCCCCTGATCGTGCCCGAGGTGAACCCCGACGCGATCAAGCTGGCCACCAAGAAGAACATCATCGCCAACCCGAACTGCTCGACGGCCCAGCTGGTCGTCGCGCTGAAGCCTCTGCACGACGCGGCCAAGGCCAAGCGGGTGGTGGTCTCGACCTATCAGTCCGTCTCGGGCGCCGGGAAGGAAGGCATGGACGAGCTGTGGAACCAGACCAAGGCCATCTATGGCCTGGGCGACGCCAAGCCGAAGAAATTCCCCAAGCAGATCGCCTTCAACGTCATCCCCTACATCGGGTCCTTCAACGAGGATGGCTATACCGACGAGGAGGCCAAGATGTGGGCCGAGACCCACAAGATGCTGGATCCGAACATCAAGCTGACGGTGACCTGTGTCCGCGTGCCGGTCTTCGTGGGTCACTCCGAGGCCGTGACGGTCGAGTTCGAGCGGCCTATCAGCCCCGACGAGGCGCGCGCCATCCTGCGCGAGGCGCCGGGCGTTCAGGTCATCGATAAGCAGGAGCACGACGGCTACATCACGCCCGTCGACGCCGCCGGCGAGCACGCCGTCTACGTCAGCCGCATCAGGAAGGACCACACGGTCGAGAACGGACTGGTGTTCTGGGTGGTGTCGGACAACCTGAGGAAGGGCGCGGCGCTGAACGCGGTCCAGATCGCCCAGCTGCTGGACGAGACCGGCACGATCAAGCCCAGAAGCGGGTATCGGTCGATAACGGTCTGAGGCCGTGACGCCGACGAGCCCCACCCGCGCCGCCTTCACCTCGGCGATCGGCTGCTACGTCATCTGGGGGTTCATGCCCCTGTTGTTTATCGGCCAGGCGGCGATCGGGTTCTCCGCGGCGGAGATCCTGTCGCATCGCGCCCTATGGTCGGTGCTGTTCGCAGGCGGACTGGTGCTGCTGGCCGGGCAGTCGAACCAGGTGCGCGCAGCGCTCGGCCAACCTCGGACGCTGGGCTGGCTGGCGCTGGCCACGGTGCTGATCGCCATCAACTGGGGTCTCTACGTTTGGGCCACGACCCACCATTCGACGCTGGAAGCCAGCCTCGGCTACTACATCAACCCCCTGCTCAACATGATCGTGGGGCTGTGGCTGTTCCGCGAGCGGATCGACCGCTGGGGTTGGGTCGCTATCGGCCTGGCCGCGATCGGGGTGCTGTTCCAGGCCCTGGCCCTGGGGCGGCCGCCGTGGATTTCCATCGCCCTGGCGCTGAGTTTCGGGGCCTATGGCGTCATCAAGAAGCGCGTGCCGGTGGAGGCGCAGGCGGGCCTGTTCATCGAATGCCTGCTGCTGCTGCCGTTCGGGGTCGTGTTTGTGACCTGGCTGCAGATTCACGGGCTGGGGCATGGGTTCGCGACGCCCGAGGGGTTCGGCTGGGCCCTTCTCAACGGGCCGATGACGGTCCTGCCACTGGCCCTGTTCGCGTTCGCCGCCCGGCGAATGCCGCTATCGACCATGGGGTTCATCCAGTTCCTGGCACCGACCCTGCAGTTCGGCATAGGCGTGGCGATGGGCGAGGCGTTCACACCGCTCAGGGCGGTGTCCTTCGCCTTCATCTGGTTGGGTGCCGGGGTCTTCGCGGCGGCTGCGGCCTTGCGTGCACGCGCGACCCGGCGAGCGATGGTCGATTCGGTGGAACCGGTCTAGCGTCGGCTTCATGAGCGCGGAACATCCCGACCTGTCCAAGGGCCAGAAGCGCTGGATCCTGGTGGCGACGGTGCTGGGGTCGGCGCTGACCTTCATCGACGGCTCGGCGCTCGGCGTGGCCCTGCCCTCGATCCAGCGCGACCTGGATGCGGGCCCGGCGGCGGCGCAATGGATTTCCAACGCCTATCTGCTGACGCTGGGTGCGCTGGTCCTGATCGGCGGGGCGGCGGGCGACCGGTTCGGGCGCAGGCGAGTGTTCCTGATCGGGGTCGTCCTGTTCGCCCTGTCCTCGATCGCCTGTGGTCTGGCCCCGACGGCGTCGCTGCTGATCGCCGGACGGGCGGTGCAGGGCATCGGCGCGGCATTGCTGACGCCGGGGGCCCTGGCACTGATCGGCGCGACCTTTCCGGCCAGCGAGCGCGGCGCGGCCTTCGGCACCTGGGCCGGCGCGGGGGCCCTGTTCGGCATGGTCGGGCCCCTGGTCGGCGGCTGGCTGGCCGACCATGCGGATTGGCGCTTCATCTTCTGGATCAACGTACCGCTGGCGATCGGCACGGTGGCCGTGGCGCTACGGGCGGTACCCGAGAGCCGCGACGACAGCGCCAGGGGGCTGGACTGGCTGGGCGCGCTGCTGGCCATCGGCGGGCTGGGCGCGCTGATCTGGGGGCTGACGGCAGCGCCGGATCTGGGCTGGATGCATCCGGGGGTGATCGGCGGGCTTGCGGGCGGGGCCGGGTTGCTGGCGGGCTTCCTGCTGGCAGAGGCGCGCGAGACGCATCCGATGATGCCGCTGGGCCTGTTCCGGTCGCGGGTCTTCTCGGGGATCAATCTGCTGACCCTGCTGCTGTATTTCGCGCTGGGCGGGGCGATGTTCTTCCTGCCGTTCGAGTTGATCCGAGTGCACGGGTGGTCGGCCACCGGGGCGGGGTCGGCCATGCTGCCGTTCGCGGTGATCATGAGCCTGTTCTCGGGGGCGGCGGGAAAGTTGGCCGACCGGTTCGGGCCGAAGCTGTCGCTCAGCGTCGGGCCGATGCTGGCCGGGGTCGGATTGGCGTTGCTGGCGATGATGGCGCCCGACGCGGGCTATGTCGCCGGGCCGCTGGCGGGGATGACGGTGATGGCGATCGGGATGACCCTGGCGGTCGGACCGCTGACGGCGGCGGTCATGGGAGCGGTGGCGGAGGGGCACACCGGCGTGGCCTCGGGCGTCAACAATGCGGTGGCGCGGATCGCGGGTCTGCTGGCCATCGCCCTGCTGGGGGTGCTGCTGTCGGCGGTGTTCGTGTCGGGCGTCGATGCGCCGGATGCGCGCCAGCAACTCGGCGCCGTCATGGCGGGCGACGGCGGCCTTTCGGATGGCGCGGTGAGCGCGTTCCACACGGCCTTCCGCACCGTGATGATCGCCTGCGCCGTTTGTGCGGTTCTGGCCGGGGTCATCGGCCTGCTGACCGCGCCCGGCAAGCCTCAGAAGGCGGCGTAGAGCGCCTCGATCAATCGTTGCGCGCGGGGGTCGCCGATCAGGTGCGGCGACTGGCGTGTCATGACATAGGCGGCCGACAGTCTGGCGGCGGGATCGGCGAAGGCGCAGCTGCCGCCCCAGCCGCAATGGCCCAGGGCCTCCGGGTTGGGTCCGAAGATGTTCAGACCTGCGTTGCGCATCAGGCCCGCGGCCCAGCTGATGACATAGGGCAGGACCAGATCCGGGCCGTGGATCCGTTCCCGTTTCGCCTGGGCCAGAACGCCGGGCGACAGGACGGCGCGGCCGTCCAGCATGCCGTCGTCGGCGACGATGCCCATGATGCGCGCCAGATCCAGCGCCGTTCCGTGCAGATTGGCCGACGGGATCTCGATCGTGCGCCACTCGGCCGAGCCGCGTCCCCCGGGAGCCGACCCCTTGTCGAGGAAGGCGGCCGTCTTGATCGCATCGATCGGTCCCAGGCTGGCGGCCGACGACGGCTTCCGAAGGGCCGCGACGCGGTCGTGCTCGGCCTCCGGCAGCCCGATCCACAGATCGAGACCGAACGGTTCGGAGAAATCCTGACGCAACGCCTGTCCCAGGGATCGACCGTCGGCGAGGCGGTGAACCTCGTTGGCGAGAAAGCCGACGGTGATCGGGTGATAGCCGGAGGCGGTTCCCGGTGGCCACATCGGTGCCTGGGCCGCCAGCCGATCCAGAACCGCCCTCTGGTCGAACCAGATCGCAGGGTCGGCGGGTGTGTCGAAGCCGGGCAGTCCGTCCTGATGCGACAGCATCTGGGCGATGGTGACCTCGCCCTTGCCATTGGCCCCATAGGCCGGCCACAGGCTGGCGACTTTCTCCTCGTAGGCCAGCTTGCCGCGCTGGACGGCCGAGGCCATCAGCAGGGCCATGATGGCCTTGCCGGTCGAGAAGACGGGGGTCAGGGTCCGGTCGGTGAACGGGGTCTGCTGGCGCGGATCGGCGTGTCCGGCCCACAGGTCGACGACGGTCTCGCCCGCGACCACGACCGAGAACCGGGCCGCCTGCTCGTTCAGGCCTTCGGGCGCCTCGGTGAAGTTCAGCGCGAAGGCGTCCTTCACGGCGGCGAAGCGCGGCGGGCACAGGCCGGAGATGTCGGGCGGGGTCGGGGTCATGCGGGCGTCTTATCCGACGACGATGACACGAGCCACCGCAGGACGCCGTTCGCGGCGACGACGCCCGAGGCCAGGCTGGCCTGAAGAAGATAGCCGCCGGTCGGGGCTTCCCAGTCCAGCATCTCTCCAGCCGCGAAGACGCCGGGCCGTGCGGTCAGCATCGATGATGGATCGAGGCCCGCCAGTCGGACCCCACCGGCCGTCGAAATGGCCCGCTCCAGACCCTGGATGCCGGTCAGCTTCAGCCGCACGGCCTTGATCCGCTTGGCCAGCTTGTCGAACCCCGGCGGGATGTCGCCGATTTCGCGCAAGGTCGCGATGGCGGCGGCGGACAGACCGCCGGCCTTGCGCAGATGGTTGGTCATGCTGTCCTTGCCCCGTGGCCGGGCAAGGCGTTCGGACAGCGCAGCCTCCGACAGGTCGGGCCGCAGATCGAGCGTCACCGTGGCGGTCCCCTCCGCCGCGATCGCGTCGCGCAGGAACGACGACAGGGCATAGATCGCCCCGCCCTCCAGGCCATAGCGGGTCAGCAGGACCTCCCCGCGTACCGATCTGTCGCCGAAAGACACGGTGACCGGCTTCAGGACCGCCCCGGCGAACCGGTCGATCAGCACCTCCGACCAGGTGACGTCGAAGCCGGCGTTGGCGGGAACCAGAGGCGCGACCTCAATGCCCTCGGCTTCGAGCCAGGGCCGCCAGGCTCCGTCCGACCCGAGCCTGGGCCAGCTGGCCCCGCCCAGGGCCAGGATCGTGGCGGCCGGATGCTCGATCCGTTCGCCCTCGGGCGTCTCGAACACCAGCGCCTCTCCCCGCCATCCGATCCAGCGCGATCGGGTTCGCATCTCGACGCCCAGGCCGTGCAGCCGACCCAGCCAGGAGCGCAGCAGGGGCGAGGCCTTCATCGCGCGCGGAAAGACACGTCCGCTGGATCCAACGAAGGTCGTCTGATCCAGACCGTGAGCCCAGGCGAGCAGGTCGTCGGGCGAAAAGACATCCAGCCAGTCGGCGACAGCGGGCGCGGCGGCCCCGTAACGGGAGAGGAAGGCCGTCTGATCCTCCGAGTGGGTCAGGTTCAGCCCGCCGCGACCGGCCATCAGCAGCTTGCGGCCGACCGAGGGCATCCGGTCGTGCACGACGACGCGTCGGCCCGCCCTGGCAAGGCTTTCGGCCGCCATCAGTCCGGCGGGTCCGGCTCCGATGACGTGGACGGCGGGTTCGGCGGGGTCGGTCATGGCCGTCCTCTAGCCTGCCGGGGCTTGCGGAGGAACGTCCGTGTCCCGCATACGCTAGAACGATCATGAGCGTCGCCTTCACTCGCGAGGAGGATCTGGAGGCCACAGCCGCCGATCTGCCGGATCGCCCCATCTCTCCGCACGCCAATCTGGTGACGCCCGAAGGGCTCGTCTCGATCGAACGGGCCCTGGCGGAGGCGCGCGCGGCCTATGGCGCGGCGCAGGCGTCGGGCTCGATCGAGGCGGACCGGACGGCCATGGCCCGGGCGACGCGCGACCTTCGCTACTGGTCGGCGCGGAGGGCCAACGCCCAGGTGGTGGAGACCGAACCCGACGGTCGGGTCCGCTTCGGCGGATCGGTCACCATCGCGCGCGAGGACGGCCGGACCCAGACGTGGCGTATCGTCGGCGAGGACGAGGCGGACCCTGCGAACGGCTCCGTCAGCCACGTATCTCCCCTGGCCCGCGCCCTGACCGGCAAGGCGGTCGGAGACGAGGCGATGGTCGCTGGCCAGGCCGTGGACATCATCGCAGTGGACTGAACGGCCGGTCCGCCCCACATTGATCATGACAGGCGCCCACCGGCGTCCCCGCCGCGACTCACCGACCGGGTCGGTCGCGTCAGCACCATTTCAAGAAGGACTTTCATGGCCCGCAAACCCAACTATGGCTTCGAACGGATGGAGCGCGAAAAGGCCGAGGCCGAAAAGGCCGCGCGCAAGGCGGCCGCCAAACAGGCCAAGAAGGACGCCAAGGCGCGGGGCGAGGACGTCGATCACCCCGACTGGGCCCCGCCGTCCGACGACGCCTGACGACGCCGGAGGTCAGTTGGTCAGGATCTGGACGCGTGACCAGACGCCGCCACGATTGACGACCTCGACCCGAAGCAGACCGGGCTGGGGTCGGTTCAGGGTGCAGACGGGATAGTGGTCGCGCGATCCGTCGGTGCACATGACGGCTCCCTGGGCGTCGCGGACCGTCAGGTCGATGTTGGTGTCGCCGTCCCCGATGGCGGCGACGCGCAGGATCTCGTTGCGCCGGGCCTCGACCGTGAAGCTGTAGGTCTCGCGCGCGCGCAGGCGACGAACCAGTACGATAGGACCCGGGCCGAAGGGCGAGGAACGGACCCCCTTGTCGGGCGAGCGCAGGCGCTGGATCTTCTCGAGGATATAGGGGGCGTCGGCGGCCAGGACCTCAGCCTCGTCCAGCAGGGTGGAAGAGGTCACGAAGGGCTCGTCGCCGTTCTCCGCCCGGCTGTGGATTTCAGCCATCATCCGCGACGCCACCAGCATGGCCTCGGCGTCGCCCCGCTGGCGCGCCCAGTCGGCGACCTCGGCGGCCGTCACGATCTGGGTGATGGCGCGGGCCTCGGCGTCCGGATCGGGCGTATGGCCTTGCCCCGACCGGTTCTGGGACCCGGCCGGGGCGGCGATCAGAGCGGCACCCAGGACGACGGCGAACGCGGCGGACCGACCCACAGTCCCCCGGGCGGATCGATGCATGCGCTGTCCCATCTTCGCCTTCCCCCAAAAGCGATGCCCGAGCGGCGACCGTGTTCGGATTGCGCCGTTCGAACGACGGCGGACAGTGACCGAAACTGATGGATTCGCCAAGGCTTAGCTGTCTTGGACCTAAGAGGGCGGCGATCTAATCCTGGCGCTGGGCCGCCGAGAGAATTCTGCGGTCGGCTCGTGCCTGAACGAGGACGACCGTGCGATCTTCCGCTTCGGTCGGTGTGGGCAGCGCCAGCAGGATCGGCTGGCCGCGCCAGGCACCCAGCCGGGTCAGGCTGCGCACCACATTGACCGACCCGACGACCCGACCTCGATTGTCGCCGCCGGACACGCTGACGTCCTGACGGCCGGGGCGATAGGTGATGGCCCAGACGTCAGCGCCACCGGTTGGAACCTGGCCGCTGCCGACGCCAACGGCATCGCCATCCTCGCGGAACTGGACCTCCGGCGGGAAGATCCGGCGGGTGGCCTCTTCATCGACGGCGTCCTGAACGGCGTCCGCGTCGGCCCCGGAGACCTGGCGTCGACCGTCGATCACGACCTGGGGGGTGTAGACGCCGCGCAGCCGCAGCGCCGACTGATAGGCTCTTTGTCGCTGGGCGAACTCGGGGCGCGCGAAGGTGTCGGCCCAGCCCAGGTAATCCCAGTAATCGACCGACCAGGTCAGGGCGATCACGCCGGGGGCGTCGGCCAATGCCTCCACGACCCGGTTGGCCTCCATGCAGCCCGCGCAGCCCTGAGCGGTGAACAGTTCGACCACCACCGGCTCGACCGGTCGGACGTTGCGGGTCGCGACGCGAGAGGCGGCGGGCTGGGCGGCCGATCCGACCGCGCCCGCGCCGATCAGGGCGACGACAGTCGCGATGAGCAAGCCCCGTGCGTTCATGGCGCGGAGTCCTAGCCGGAACCGTGGCGGACCGCGCCTCATAATCGCGTGAACCTCAGTCCATCAGCTGCTGGCTCAGATAGACATAGTGCCGGGCCCAGCGACGGGCGTTGGCGACCGGGTCGGCGTCGTTGGAGTGACCGCCACTGGTCTCCTCATAATAGAGATGGTCGTGGCCCTGGTCGGCCAGCCGCGCGGCGAACTTGCGCGCATGACCCGGGTGGACCCGGTCGTCGCGGGTGTTGGTGGTGATGTAGACGCGGGGATAGTCCACCTCGGGCCGCAGCTGCTGATAGGCCGAATAGCGGGCGATGAAGGCCGCGTCGCCAGGGATGCGCGGGTCACCGTATTCGCCGATCCAGGACGCGCCCGCCGGCAGGTCCTGATAGCGCAGCATGTCGATCAGGGGGCTTTCGATCACCGCCGCATTGAACAGCTCCGGGTGCTGGGTGATCGAGACACTGGTCAGGACGCCGCCGTTGGATCGGCCGTAGATGCCCAGATGCCGGGCCGAGGCGATGCCGCGCGCCGACAGATCGCGGGCCACGGCGGCGAAGTCGTCGAAGGCCCTCTGGCGGTTTTCACGCAGGGCGGCCTGGTGCCATTCGGGTCCGAACTCGCCCCCGCCCCGGATGTTGGCGACGACATAGGCCCCGCCGTTCTCCAGCCACAGCTTGCCCAGCTCCGGCTTGTAGGCGGGCGGATAGCTGACCTGGAAACCGCCGTAGCCGAACATGACGGTCGGGGTGGAGCCGTCGGTCGGCGCGTCCTTCGGCCGGACGACGAAATAGGGGATCATGGTGCCGTCGCTGGACGCGGCCTCGAACTGTTCGACGACGTGGGTCGAGGCATCGAACTGGGCGGGAGCCTGTTTGACCTGAGCCAGATCGCCGCTCGCCACGTTCGCCAGGCTCAGCGTCGGCGGGGTCAGGAAGCCCTGGCTCGACACGAATACCTCGCCGCGCGAGCGCGAACTGTCCCCGAGCGCCACCGCGCTGTTGGCGGGCACGGCGATGTCGTTCGTCCGCCATGTGACGTGAGCCCGCGCCGTCGTCTCGGGCGCGAATGTCTTCAACGTTCCGACGACGTTGTCCGACACCACGGCGACGATGCGGTCGGACATGACGGCGACGTCCTGCAGGGACTGACGCGGACCCGGACGGAAGATGACCTGAGGGTCGTTGTCGCTGACCACGGGGTCGGCCTGTTGCAGCATCGTCAGCGAAGCGATCACCAGATCGCCGGAGGCCAGCGAACCGCTGCCGACCGTCCAGGGCTCCTCCAGCGAGAAGACCAGTCGGCTGCCCATCGTGCCCTGTACGGCCACGCGTTCGGGTAGGGCGAGGCGCATGGCGCGGCCGTCGACCCACTGCCAGGTCTGGGCCCGGAAGGTGTCCAGCGGCCGACTGAACAGGACCGCTTCCACGACCCCGTCCTTGTCGCGATAGACGGCCGGACTGACGCCATACCCGCCATCGCCCTGTTCGCCGCGATAGACCTCGGTCGCCTCGGCCAGGGCCTGGCCGCGCGCCAGGGATTTGACGATGTAGGGATAGCCGCTCTCGGTCAGGGTTCCGGGGCCGAAATCGGTGGCGATCAGCAGGGTGTCGCGGTCCAGCCAGCTGAGCCGGTGCTTGCCCTCGGGCAGGACGAAGCCGCCGTCGACGAAGGTCTTGGTCGTCGTGTCGAACTCGCGCACGACCACCGCGTCCTTGCCGCCCTCGGACAGGGAGATCAGGCAGCGCGTTTCGTCCGGCGCCAGGCAGTTCGCGCCCTTCCAGACCCAGTCCTTGCCCTCGGCGCGCGACAGGGCGTCGATGTCGATCAGCGTCTCCCAGACCGGCCTCTCGGTGCGGTAGCTGTCCAGCGACGTCCGCCGCCATAGGCCTTTGGGGTTGGCCGCGTCCTGCCAGAAGTTGCCGATGCCCTCGCCCAGAAAGGACGGGCCGGGGATGCGGGCCGTGGACGACAGGATGTCGAACGCCTCGGACCGGAAGGTCTCGTAGCGCGGATCGCCCGTCAGGACCGCGAGGGACCGTTCGTTCTCGGCCCGCACGAAGGCCATGGCCTCGGTGCCCTCGACCTCCTCCAGCGCCAGATGGTCGTCGGCGGCGCGGACGCCGGCGGGGGACAGGTCGGCTGGGAAATGGGGCGGGGGGGTCTGGGCGACGGCGGGGGCGGAGATGGCCAGAACCGCGGAGCCAAGCAGCATCATACGAAACATGGTCGTCTACTCCTGGGCCGGCTGATCCATCAGCCGGCGGGTCAGATAGGTGTATTCCAGGGCGATCCGGCGGGCGGTTTCCTGCAGGTTCGCCCCCGCCGCGTGGCCGCCGTCGGTGTTCTCGTAGAACAGGACCGGATAGCCCAGCTCTTCCAGACGCGCGGCCGCCTTCCGGGCATGGCCCGGGTGGACGCGGTCGTCCTTGGTCGAGGTGTGGATGAAGACCTCCGGATAGGGCTGGCCCGCCCGCAGGTTCTGGTAGGGCGAATAGGCCTGGATCCAGGCGCGCTCGGCCGGGATGTCCGGGTTGCCGTATTCGGCGATCCAGCTGGCGCCCGCCAGCAGGCGGTGGAAGCGCAGCATGTCGAACAGGGGCACCTGGATGACCGCCGCGTTGATCAGGTCCGGGCGCTGGGTCAGCATGGCCCCCATGAACAGCCCGCCCTGCGACCCGCCCATGATGCCGAGGCGAGGCTGGGAGGTGATGTTGCGGGCGATCAGGTCGAGCGCTACGGCCTGGAAATCCTCGTGCGCCCGCTGGCGGTTCTCCTGCAGGGCCGCGTCATGCCAGTTGGGACCGAACTCGCCGCCGCCGCGCGTGTTGGCCACGACATAGACGCCGCCGCGCTCCAGCCACAGCTTGCCGACGGTCGGCGAATAGCCGGGCAGCAGCGAGCTCTGGAAGCCGCCGTAGCCGTAGAGCAGCGTGGGGTTCGATCCGTCCGTGGCGATATCGGTTTTGTGGACGACGAAATAGGGGATCATCGTGCCATCCGCTGAAGCGGCTTCGAACTGATCCACCGTCATGCCGGCCGCGTCGAACTTGGCGGGCAGGGCCTTGACGGGGGCGACATCGCCGCTGGCCGCGTCGGCCAGATACAGGCTCTGGGGCGTCAGATAGCCGGAGACGTTCACGAAGACCCGGTCGTCGATCTCCGACGCCGATCCCAGGCCGATGGTGGCGTTCTGCGGCAGATCGAGACGGCTGCGGGCCCAGTCGCCGCCGGGGTTGGGTGTGTAGACATAGGCCGCGCCGCGCACGTTCTCGAACAGGCCGACGATCAGGTGGTTGCGGGTGGCGGTGATGGCCTCCACCGCCTCTCGCGGTCCGGGGCGGATGATGAGCCGGGCCTGGGTCATCGGGTCGGTCAGCCAATCGGTCAGCGGCCAGGCCACCACGTCGCCGGTCTGGAAGCTCTGGCCGGACGGGGCCGTCCAGTCCTGCTTGATCGTCACGACCAGCTGGCCCTGGACCAGGGCGTCGATGTCGGACTTGGCGGGCAGGGCCAGCTGGGTGGTGGTGCCGTCCGCGTTCAGGCGATGGGTCTCGCCCTCATAGAAGCTGACGCCGCGATTGATCAGGACGACCTGGACCGTGCCGTCGGCATCGCGCAGGGTGTAGCCGCTGACGGACACGTCCGACGGCTGGCCGGTGAAGACGGTTTCGGCCTGATCGATCGTCTGACCGCGCCTCAGTCGCTTGACGATCATCGGATAGCCCGAGGTCGTCAGGGTGCCGGGACCGAAGTCGCGCGAGATCAGCAGGGTGTCGGCATCGACCCAGGACGCGCCACCCTTGGATTCGGCCAGTTCGAAGCCGCCGTCGACGAAGGCGCGGGTCTCGGAATCGAACTCGCGGACGACGACCGCGTCCTTGCCGCCGTCGGACAGGGAAATCAGGCACAGCCGTTCGTCGGGGGGCAGGCAGCTGGAGCCCTTGTAGACCCAGTTCTTGCCCTCGGCCGCCGACAGGGCGTCGATGTCGAGGATGGTCTGCCACTCGGGCGCATCCGTGCGGTAGCTGTCCAGCGTCGTGCGCCGCCAGAGGCCGCGCACGTGGTCGGCGTCCTGCCAGAAGTTGTCGATCATACCCGCGTGAGTGAAGCCGGGCGCCGGGATGCGGTCGCGGGCCTGGACCAGGGCCAGGGCCTGGTCGTGCAGGCCCTCGTAGCGCGGGTCGCCCTGGAGCACGCCCAGCGACCGGGTATTGTGTTCGTTCACCCAGGCCATGGCGCGCTCGCCGTCGACCTCTTCCAGCCACAGATAGGGGTCGGTCTCGTCCGAGGTGGCGAAGGCTCCGGGCGCGAGCGGAGGATTGGGCGGAGGAGTCTGGGCCATGGTGCTCGATGCGAAGGACAGGAGGGGCATGAGGGCGGCGAGCAGGATGCCGGACGATCGACGCATGCGGGGCGCTCCGTTGAGGATGGCGCACCTTAGCGGCAGGGGCCTGCGCGGCAAGGCGGCGCGGTGCGGCTATTCGTGGTTGGGGATGCACAGGGTCGTGCCGCAGGCCTTGCAGTGGACGGCATCGGGGTCGTGTTTCTGCAGCCCGCAGGTCGGGCAGGGGAAGTGCACCTTCCTCGGCTTCAGCAGGGTCTGGCCCAGCCGGACGAACAGGGTGATCCCCACCAGCATGACGGAGATCGACAGCAACCGCCCCCAGACGCCGGGCAGGGTGATGTCGCCGAACCCCGTCGTCGTCAGGGTCGCGACGGTGAAATAGAGTGCGTCGACGTAGCCGGTGATCCCCTCGTGCCGGCCCCGGAAGGTCGAATAGACAAAGCCGGTGACGATGAAGACGAAGGTGACCAGCGCCGCGACCGCACGCGTGACCTCCTCGACCCGGGTGTCGTCGAAGCGTCGGCCTATGGTGCGCCAGAACAGGTCGGAGTTCAGCAGAGTCCACAGCCGCAGGATTCTCAGAAAGCCCAGATTGAAGGCCCAGGCCGGGATCAGAAGCGTGGCCAGCACCAGAAGGTCGATCCAGTTGATCGGCCGCTTGAACCAGTCTTTCCAGTCCGAATAGGCGGTGATGCGAGCCGCCAGGTCGACCACCAGCAAGGCTGCGATGGCATAGTCGATGACATAGAAGGTCCGCCCCATGTCGCGCAGGACCGGTGCCGCGACGAAGAAGGCGATGATGACCAGGTCGATCACGATCACCGCCAGCCGGAACCGGACCGCAGTGATCGTCTCGCCATGATAGAGATAACGCAGTCGCGCCTTCAGGCTGTGGTGGCGGCTTTGGCGGGGCGGCGACGTCATGGCCGAGGCTTAGCGGGCGGGGCGACCCGCGTCACGCGGGCGGGTCGCCCCAACGCCTCAAGCCTTCTGGATCGCGGCGGCGATCTGATCGGTCGAATGGCCGGTCAGGTCCTTGGCGATCTCGCCGACCAGCTTGGCCGAGAGTTCCTTGTGCCAGTGCTTGCGCAGCTCACCCAGGGTCTTGGGCGCGGCGATGACCAACAGGTGATCGAACTTGCCGGCGATTGCCCGTTTGTTCAGCACCTCGGCGACGCCCATGGCGAAGCCGTCTTCGGCCTGGGTATCGTTGTCGGGATTGGCTCCGCTGGAGGCGCGACCCGGTGCGCCGACGACGCGCTCTTCGATCGAGGGGTTGGG
This sequence comes from Brevundimonas sp. P2_A6, assembly GCF_056404975.1. Classification (NCBI taxonomy): domain Bacteria; kingdom Pseudomonadati; phylum Pseudomonadota; class Alphaproteobacteria; order Caulobacterales; family Caulobacteraceae; genus Brevundimonas; species Brevundimonas sp. P2_A6. The sequence continues at coordinate 258,040 of NZ_JBFUCZ010000002.1, forward strand.
CTGGGCCGTCAGGGCGACGTCCTGGCCGCCGGTGTTCTTGAACAGAGCCACCTTCTCGCCGTCGACCACGGCCACCATCGCGTCCTTGGGAAGGTTCATAGGAAAAGGCCTCGTTCTCTGTTGGGGAAGATTCAGCTAACGGGCGGGCGGCCGGGGCGTTGCGTCGTCGATGGCTTGGGCGCGAACCGTGAGCGTGCCTATATGCGGCCCATGCAGGCCTCTACCCCCTTCGTGAAGATGAACGGCGCCGGCAACGACTTCGTCGTCGTCAACGCGCTGGAGACCCCGTTCACCCCGGACGGGGATCGGGTGCGGGCGCTGGCGAACCGGCAGACGGGCGAAGGCTTCGACCAGTTGATCGCCATCGAACCGTCCGACCGGGCCGACGCCTTCATGCGGGTGTGGAACGCGGACGGCGGTGTGGTCGAGACCTGCGGCAATGCCCTGCGCTGCGTCGGCTGGATGCTGATGCAGGCCAACGGCACCGACAGCGCGACCATCGACACTCTGGGCGGCCCCACGATCGCGCGGCGTGCCGGGCCGGAGAGGGTCACCGTGGACATGGGCACGCCCCGGCTGGACTGGACTGAAATTCCCCTCGCCGAGGCGATGGACACGCGCGGCATCGAGCTTCAGATCGGCCCGATCGACGATCCGGTCATCCATACGCCCGGGGCCGTCAGCATGGGCAACCCCCACGTGGTCTTCGTCACGGACCGGCTGGACGACGTGTTCGTGACCGGCGCGGGGTCGATGATCGAGCACCACCCGCTGTTTCCTCAAGGCGTGAACGTCGGCTTCGCCCATGTGCTGGCGGCGGACCGCATCCGCCTGCGGGTCTGGGAGCGCGGCGCGGGACTGACGAAAGCCTGCGGAACCGGGGCGTGCGCGGCTCTGGTGGCGGCTTCGCGACGCGGCCTGACGGGACGCAGCGCGACGGTGGTCGTCGATGGCGGCGAACTGCAGATCGACTGGGACGAGGTCACGGGCCACGTCCTGATGACCGGGCCGGTCGAGATCGAGCGGACGGGCCGGCTGGGCTGACGCGGGCGTTCAGAATAGCCCTTCTCCCATGAAGAAGGGGCAAGGGCTTAAAAGTCGATCGCCAGCCCTTTTTTCTCCCAGTCGCCATATCGGGTAGGTTCCGGCCCGTCGCGGCCGCCATGTTCAACGGCCAGCGCCAGTGCCTCGGCCGTTGCGCGGCGTTCTGCGGCCTCAGCCAAGGCCCGCCGGGCGGCGTCGGACAGGACGCGCGGCGTCGCTTCCACAGGCGCGTCGTCGTTTTCGGCGGGAAATGACGGGGTATGGGTCACGGCGGCATCCGGTGGCTGTATCCGTCAGATAGTGTCCGCCGTGCCCGCCGCCACCGGACCCGGCCACAATCGCGCCCTTGCATCGTGGGTCGCGAGGCCCTTTAAGCGCCGCCAATCCCCGCCTCGCATCGTTCTTTCAAGGATCCCGTCATGGCCAAGGCCTCCGAAAAGCCCGTCAAGAAGGTCGTGCTGGCCTATTCCGGCGGCCTGGACACATCGATCATCCTGAAGTGGCTCCAGACGGAGTACAACGCCGAGGTCGTGACCTTCACCGCCGACCTGGGCCAAGGCGAGGAACTGGCCCCGGCGCGGGAGAAGGCCCTGAAGATGGGCATCAAGCCCGAGAACATCTTCATCGACGACCTGCGCGAGGAGTTCGTGCGCGACTTCGTCTTCCCGATGTTCCGCGCGAACGCCCTGTACGAGGGCCAGTATCTGCTGGGCACCTCGATCGCCCGGCCGCTGATCGCCAAGCGCCAGATCGAGATCGCCCGCATGGTCGGCGCCGACGCCGTCTGTCACGGCGCGACCGGCAAGGGCAACGACCAGGTCCGGTTCGAACTCGGCTACTACGCCCTGGAGCCCGACATTCGCGTCATCGCCCCCTGGCGCGAGTGGGAATACCGCAGCCGCGAGGCCCTGCTGGACTTCGCCGAGAAGAACCAGATCCCGATCGCCAAGGACAAGCGCGGCGAGGCGCCGTTCAGCGTGGACGCCAACCTGTTGCACTCCTCGTCCGAGGGCAAGGTGCTGGAGGACCCGGCGCTCGAGGCCCCCGAGTTCGTGCACCAGCGCACGATCAGCCCGGAGGATGCACCGGACACGCCGCACGTCTTCACCATGACCTTCGAGAAGGGGGACGCGGTCGCCATCGACGGTGTGGCCATGTCGCCGGCGACCCTGCTGACGAAACTCAATGAACTCGGCCACGACAACGGCGTCGGCCGTCTGGATCTGGTCGAGAACCGCTACGTCGGCATGAAGTCGAGGGGGGTCTATGAGACGCCGGGCGGCACCATCCTGCTGGCCGCTCACCGGGGCATCGAGTCCATCACGCTGGATCGTGGGGCCATGCACCTCAAGGACGAGCTGGCGGTCAAATACGCCCAGATGATCTACAACGGCTTCTGGTTCGCGCCCGAGCGCGAGATGCTGCAGGCCGCCATCGACCACAGCCAGCAGAAGGTCTCCGGGACCGTCCGCATCAAGCTGTACAAGGGCAATGTCTCGGTGATCGGCCGCGAGAGCGCCAACAGCCTTTACGACCAGGATCTGGTCACCTTCGAGGAAGGCGTTCAGGCCTACGATCACAACGACGCCGCCGGCTTCATCAAGCTGAACGCCCTTCGCCTGCGCGTGCTAGCCAAGCGCGATCGCCGAAGCTGAGCCGCAGTTTGCGCTTGAGCCACGGCGCATTCCGTTGGACGCTTCGCCACCCCTTTCTCAGAGATTTTCCATGATCCGCTTTCTGTCCGTCGCCGCCGCCCTGATGCTGGCCACCCCCGGTCTCGCCCAGACGGCGCCTGCGCCCGCGCCCGCTCAGGCTGCACCGGCCGAAGCCCCGCCTTCGCCCGAGGAGGCGGCGTTCGAGGCGCGATCCGAAGCCTTCAGCGGTCGCATCCAGACCATGGCGCAGGAAATGCAGGACGCGGTGACGGCGGCGGGGACCGACACGGCCAAGCGATCGTCCGACCTCGACGCCATCGAGGCGCGCTACCAGCCCGAAGTCGACGCCTTCATCACCGATCTCCAAGCCTTCATCGAGACCCAGGCGGGTGCGCTTTCGCCCGATCAGGCCGCCCAGATGCGGGCCGGCGTCGCGGCGGCCCTGCCCCAGATTCAAGGCATCACGCATCAGGTTCGCGGCCAGATCGAACAAGGCGCGGCGACGGCGGCCGCGCCGCCCGCCGCCCAGTAGCGCCGCCTTACCGCGATTTCACTTGAGCCCGGGCGGCGACGGGCGGAGGTTGCGGCATCTCATCCGAGGAGCCGCCGCCATGATCCGTGCCCTTTCCCTCGCCGCCGCCCTCGCCGTGCTGCCGCTGTCCAGCGCCCTGGCCGGGGAAAGGCCGGGCGATGCCCAAAGCGCGTCCGAAGCCGCCATCGAGGCCGCCGCCTCGGCGTTCGAGGCCCGCATGGAGGCCTTCGGCGAGCGCGCCGAGGCCGTGTCGTCCGACGAGGCATTGAGCGCCGATCAACGCGAGACGCGGATCGCGGCGATCTGGGCCGAATACGCGCCGGAGGTCTCGGCCTTCACCGCCGAGATCACCCGACATGCCGGCACGATCGCCCAGGAGGCCCTGGCCGATATCGACGTGGAGGCCCTGGTCGCCGACGCCATGAACGACCCGGAGGTCCAGGGGGCCCTCGCCGCCGCGCCGGTCATGGCCACCAGCGGAGCCTGGGCCGCCAACGATCCGGAACAGATCGTCACCTATGGCCTGATCGCCCAGTACGCGCTGGACCAGGCCGCCGAAGCGGTGTCCGAGGACGATGCGGACGTGATCGTCTCCCCCGAGGACTGACCATGGAGCGCGGGGTAGAGGGACGGCTTGCGTCACGCTAGGGTGACCGGATGATCCGGCCCCTGACCCGCCTGTTCGTCGATCACCCCCGCGAAGTCGGCGAGACCTATCTTCACCACGCGGCCGCCGCCTCGCGCTTCGGGTTCCGGCTCGCGGGTTTGTCGGGCGCGGCCTTTCTTCATGCCCTGGTGCCGGGCATGCACAAGACGACGGTCTCGACCGAGATCAAACGAATGGCCGACGACCTCGGTTATCGCGCCGAGGTCGCGCGCGAGACGCGCATGGCCGAGGCCGGTGCCTTCGATCCGGGCCTGTGAGCGCGAGCGTGACGCAGACTCAAGCCCTGGCGGGTGTCCGCATCCTGGACCTGTCGCGCGTGCTGGCGGGGCCATGGGCGACCCAGCTGCTGGCCGACCTGGGAGCCGAGGTCATCAAGGTCGAACGACCCGGTGTCGGCGACGACACCCGCGCCTGGGGCCCGCCCTTCACGACGAAGACCGACGGCTCGCGCGGCGACGCCGCCTACTTCATGTGCGCCAACCGGGGCAAGAAATCCGTCGAACTGGACATGGCCAGCCCGGAAGGGGCCGAGACGATCCGGCGTCTGGCCGCCACCTGCGACGTCGTGGTCGAAAACTTCAAGGTCGGCGGACTGGCCAAATACGGTCTGGACTATGCCGCCCTGTCGAAGGATCGGCCGGGCCTGGTCTATTGCTCCATCACCGGCTTCGGCCAGACCGGCCCGCGCGCCCAGCAGGCGGGCTACGACTACATGATCCAGGCCATGGGCGGGTTGATGAGCATCACCGGTCAGGCCGACGGATCGCCGGGGGCCGAGCCAATGAAGGTGGGGGTCGCCGTGGTCGATCTGGCCACCGGCCTCTATGCCTCCAACGCCATCCTGGCCGCCCTGCTGCATGCCCGGGCGACCGGTCAGGGCCAGCACATCGACATCGCCCTGTTCGACGTCCAGGCCGCCATGCTGGCCAATCAGGCGACGAACTATTTCGTGTCCGGCGTCGCGCCGACCCGCATGGGCAATGCCCATCCGAACCTGGTGCCCTATCAGCCCTTTCCGTGCACGGACGGTATGGTCGTCATCGCCGTCGGCAACGACGGGCAGTTCCGGACGCTGTGCGGTGTGCTCGGTGCCGAGGCGCTGGCGGGCGACGGCCGCTATGCCACGAACGCGGGCCGGATCGAGCACCGTGCTGAACTGGTCGCCGCGCTCTCGGCTATCACCAGCGCGATGACCATGGCCGAGCTGATGGCGACGCTGGAACCCGCCGGCGTCCCCTGCGGCCCGGTCAACACCATCGACCAGGTCTTCGACGAACCGCTGGCGAAGCATAGGGGATTGGAGGTCGAGCAGTCGCGCGCCGACCTGTCGGCTGTGGTGCGAACCGTCGCGTCGCCGATCCGCATGTCCCAGACGCCCGCCCGCTACGACACTGCGCCGCCCGCGCTGGGGCAGGATACGGACGCGGTGCTTTCCAGCCTGACCTAGAGGTCCAGCAGGGCCCGCGCCGGGTCTTCCAGCAGCTGTTTGATCCGGACCAGGAAGGTCACCGCCTCCTTGCCGTCGACGATGCGGTGGTCGTAGCTGAGGGCCAGATACATCATCGGTCGGATCTCGACCTGGCCGTTCATGGCCATCGGGCGCTGGACGATGTTGTGCATGCCCAGGATGCCCGACTGGGGCGCGTTCAGGATCGGCGTGGACATCAGCGAGCCGTAGGTGCCGCCGTTGGTGATGGTGAAGGTGCCGCCCTGCAGCTGGTCCAGCGTCAGGTCGCCGTCGCGCGCCGCCTTGCCCAGGGCCGCGATGCCCTTCTCGATGCCCGCCAGCGACAGGGTGTCGGCGTCGCGCAGCACCGGCACGACCAGGCCCTTTTCGGTGCCGACGGCGACGCCGATGTCATAGTGGTTCTTGTAGATGATGTCGGTGCCGTCGATCTCGGCGTTGACGGCCGGGATCTCCTTCAGCGCCTGGACGACCGCGCGGGTGAAGAAGCTCATGAAGCCCAGCTTCACGCCATGCGCCTTTTCGAAGGCGTCCTTGTACTGGGTCCGCAGGGCCATGACCGTGGTCATATCCACCTCGTTGAAGGTGGTCAGCTGGGCGGCGGTGTTCTGCGATTCCTTCAGCCGGCGCGCGATGGTCTGGCGCAACCGGGTCATCTTGACCCGCTCCTCGCGCGGCTGGTCGGCGCGCGGCGCCACGGCGACAGCCGGGGCGGGCGTCGGAGCGGCAGCGGTCGGAGCCGGGGCGGCCGCGGCCGCCAGGGCGTCGCCCTTGGTGATGTTGCCCTTGGGACCCGTCGGCGCGATGGCCGAGGCGTCCAGCTTATTCTCAGTCACGATGCGCTGGACCGACGGCGACAGGGTGGTGTCGGCGGCCGGAGCCTTGAAAGCGGCCGATCCGCTGTTGGCCGAACCACCCGAAGGCGCGGCAGCCGGTGCCGGTATCGGAGCGGGTGCTGTGGCCGGAGCAGGTGCAGGCTCGGCCGGTTTGGCGGCGGCGGCCCCTTCGGTCACGGCCCCCAGGATCGCGCCCGGGGTCACGGTGTCACCCTCGGCGAAGTTGATCGCGCCCAGCGTCCCGTCGGACGGCGAGACGACCTCCAGCGAGACCTTGTCGGTCTCCAGCTCGACCAGCATCTCGTCCTTCTTCACCGCGTCGCCGACCTTCTTGGACCATTTGGCGATGGTCGCCTCGGAGACGGATTCACCGAGGGTGGGGGTCAGGATGTCGGCCATGGGGAGGGTTCCGGTCGTTTCGTCAGCGTCAGGGCGTGGCGGTCATATAGGCGATAACGGCGTCGGGCGGGAGGGACCCGACGGCAGAGATCAAGCGAGGGCGGTCAGGCGAGGGCCTCGGAGGTGAAGGCCTCGAGTTCCTTGAGGTGGCGGCTCATCAGGCCGGCGGCCGTCGAGGCCGAGGCGGGCCGTCCGACATAGCGGGCGCGTTTGGACTTCACGTCCAGCTTGTCCAGCGTCAGCTCCAGCCAGGGATCGACGAAGGTCCAGCCGCCCATGTTCTTGGGCTCTTCCTGGCACCAGACCAGCTCCGCGTTGGGGAAGCGGCTGAGCTCGGTCGACAGCGACTTGATCGGCCACGGATAGAACTGCTCCAGCCGCATCAGATAGACGTCGGTGACGCCCTTCTTCTCGCGCGCGTCCAGCAGGTCGTAATAGACCTTGCCCGAGCACAGGACGACGCGACGGATGTCCTTGTCGCCCTTGATAGTGATGCCCGACACCTCGGGACGCGTCTGGGCGTCGTCGTGCAGCACGCGGTGGAAGGACGAACCCTCGGCCATGTCCTTGAGGGTCGAGACCGCCTTCTTGTGCCGCAGCAGGCTCTTGGGCGTCATGATGATCAGGGGCTTCCTGAACGGCCGGTGCATCTGGCGGCGCAGGATGTGGAAATAGTTGGCCGGGGTGGTGCAGTTGGCGACCTGCATATTGTCCTCGGCGCATTGCTGCAGGAACCGCTCCAGACGGGCCGAGGAATGTTCCGGACCCTGACCTTCGTAGCCGTGCGGCAGCAGCATGGTCAGGCCGCACATCCGCAGCCACTTGCGTTCGCCGGAGGAGATGAACTGGTCGATCACCACCTGGGCCCCGTTCACGAAGTCGCCGAACTGGGCCTCCCACATCACCAGGGTGTTGGGATCGCTGAGGGCATAACCGTATTCGAAGCCCAGCACCGCCTCTTCCGACAGGGCGGAATCGATGACCTCGAAATGCTGGTAGTCGCCGCCCAGGTTGTTCAGGGGAACATAGCGTTCCTCCGTGGTCTGATCGACGATGCCCGAGTGACGCTGGCTGAAGGTGCCGCGCACCGAATCCTGGCCCGACAGGCGCACCGGGAAGCCTTCGGTGAGTAGTGAGGCGAAGGCCAGGCTCTCGGCCGTCGCCCAGTCGATGTCCGCACCCTTGTCGATCGTCGCGCGACGCGCCTCGACGACGCGCCTCAGGGTCTTGTGGATGTCGACCTGGTTCGGGATGGTCGTCAGCCGGTGACCGAGGTCCTTCAGCTTGGCTTCCGGCACCGCCGTATCGCCGCGCCGCTCCTCGCCGTCGGGCAGGCCCACGCCTTTCCACTGGCCGTCCAGCCAGTCGGCCTTGTCGGCGACGAAGGTCTTGCCGGCCTCGAACTGCTCGTCCAGATACTGTTCGAAGCGGCTGATCTCGGCATCGACTTCGGCCTGGGTCAGCACCCCTTCCTCGACCAGACGCTTCGAATAGATCTCGCGCGTCGAGGGCAGGCTGCGGATTTTCGAATACATCACCGGCTGGGTGAAGGTCGGATCGTCGCCCTCGTTGTGGCCGAAGCGGCGGTAGCAGAACATGTCCACCACCACGTCCTTCTTGAACTTCTGGCGGAACTCGGTGGCGACCTTGGCGGCGAAGACGACGCTTTCCGGGTCGTCCCCGTTGACGTGCAGGATCGGCGCCTGAACCATCAGGGCCACGTCGGACGGATAGGGGCTGGACCGGCTGTTCCGCGGGCTGGTGGTGAAGCCGATCTGGTTGTTGATGACGAAATGCATCGTCCCGCCGGTACGGTAGCCCTTCAGACCCATCAGGGCGAAGCATTCGGCCACGACCCCCTGGCCGGCGAACGCCGCGTCGCCATGGATCAGCAGCGGCATGACCTTGGACCGGTCCAGCGCCCACTGGCTTTCCGGCAGGCCGGCGTTGGCCTCGCGGATGTCGAACGCCTGTTTCGCCCGCGCCTTGCCCAGCACGACGGGGTTGACGATCTCCAGGTGCGACGGGTTGGCGGTCAGCGACAGGTGGACGTGGTTGCCGTCGAACTCGCGGTTCGAGGACGCGCCCATGTGGTATTTGACGTCGCCCGATCCCTCGATGTCGGAAGGGACCGTCGAGCCGCCCTGGAACTCGTGGAAGATGGCGCGATAGGGCTTGCCCATCACGGCGGCCAGGGTGTTCAGACGCCCCCGGTGCGCCATGCCGATGACGATCTCGTCGACGCCCAGCGCGCCGCCGCGCTTGATCATCTGCTCCAGCGCCGGGACCATGGCCTCGCCGCCGTCCAGGCCGAACCGTTTGGTGCCCGGGAAGCGCTTGTGCAGGAACCGCTCGAAGCCCTCGGCCTCGATCAGCTTGTTCAGGATGGCGATCTTGCCTTCCCGGGTGAAACCGTTCTTCTCGAAGGCGTCCGGCCCCTCGAACCGCTGCTGGATCCAGGCCTTTTCGTCCGGCTCGGCGATATGCATGAACTGGATGCCGATATTGCCACAGTATGTCCGTTTCAGGATCGCCATGACCTCGCGGATCGTACCGGTCTGCAGGCCCAGCACGCCGTCCAGATAGATCGGCCGGTCCATGTCGGCTTCGGTGAAGCCATAGAATTCAGGCGTCAGCTCCGGGTTATTGGTGGCGGCCTCGATCCCCAGCGGGTCCAGCGTCGCCTGCAGGTGCCCGCGCACGCGGTAGCTGCGGATCAGCATCAGGACGCGGATGGAATCGTGGGCGGCGGCGCGGACCTCCTCGGCGGAGGCTCCGGTCGCGGCGGGGGATGCAGACGCGGGCGCCGACTTCGTCTTGGGGTCAGGCTTGGCGGCAGGCCAGCGGCCGTCGAACACGCCGGTCTCTTCGCTCGGTTCGGTCGCCTGGGACCGGCCCCAGCTTCCGGCGGCGGACGACGCCTGCACGGTCGCGGCCGAGTCTCTCAGCTGGTCGAAGAAGCCACGCCATTCGGCCGAGACGCTGGACGGATCGGCCGCCCACTTGTCGTGCAGTTCCTCGATGAAGGCGGCGTTGGAGCCGTACAGGAAGCTGGTCTCGGCAAAGACCTGATTCAGCCGACCGGCATCGTCCGCCATAGTATCGTCGTCCCGACTTCGGCCCCGGGGTTCATCAGCGGTCACATCCGCGTGAGGCCAGCGCGGTTGATATAGGCGCTGTTTCCTTATCGGTCATGACCGAAGGAGGGCGAAATGGGAGAAAAATGCCCTTCTCCCCTTGCGGGAGAAGGTGGCCGAGCGAAGCGAGGTCGGATGAGGGGTGACTCCCGGACTGTCCGGTCAGCACCTGCTCACCTCACCAGGTATGCATCAGCATACCCCTCATCCGCCCCTCCGGGGCACCTTCTCCCGCAAGGGGAGAAGGACATCTTCAGCCCTTCAGAACCTCGACCAGCGTCTTGCCGAGACGCGCCGGCGAGGGCGACATGGTGATGCCGGCGGCTTCCATGGCCGCGATCTTGCTCTCCGCATCGCCCTTGCCGCCTGAAACGACGGCCCCGGCGTGGCCCATGGTGCGGCCCTTGGGTGCGGTCCGACCGGCGATGAAGCCGGCCATGGGCTTCTTGCGGCCCTTCTTCGCTTCGTCGATCAGGAACTGGGCGGCCTCTTCCTCGGCACCGCCGCCGATCTCGCCGATCATGATGATCGAGGTCGTCTCGGGATCGGCCAGGAACATCTCCAGCACGTCGATGAACTCGGTGCCCTTGACCGGGTCGCCGCCGATGCCGACGGCCGTCGTCTGGCCCAGGCCCTCGTTCGTCGTCTGGAACACCGCCTCATAGGTCAGGGTGCCGGAGCGCGACAGGATGCCGACCGAGCCCTTCTGGAAGATGGAGCCCGGCATGATGCCGATCTTGCATTCGTCAGGCGTCAAGATGCCGGGGCAGTTGGGGCCCAGCAGGCGGGACTTGGAGCCTTCCAGGTGCCGCTTGACCTTGACCATGTCCAGCACGGGAATGCCTTCGGTGATGCAGGTGATGAAGGGGATTTCGGCATCGATCGCCTCGATGATCGCGGCCGCCGCGCCCGACGGCGGAACGTAGATCACGCTGGCGTCCGCGCCTGTCGCGTCCTTCGCTTCGGCCACCGAGGCGTAGATCGGCAGGCTTTCGCCGTTGGAGCCGGTCCAGTTCGTGCCGCCCTTGGTCGGGTGCACGCCCGCGACCATCTGCGTGCCGTGGTAGGCCAGCGCCTGTTCCGTATGGAACCCGCCCGTCTTGCCGGTCAGGCCCTGGACGATGATCTTGGTGTTCTTGTCGACGAGAATGGACATGGGTCTATCGATCTCTGGATGTGTCTGTCAGCAGGGCGGTGGAGACTGAGCTGAAAGCTCAGCCGACCGCCGCGACGATCTTCTGGGCGGCGTCGTCGAGGTCGTCGGCGGCCTGGATGGTCAGGCCGCTCTCGTTCAGGATTTTCTTGCCCAGTTCGGCGTTGGTGCCTTCCAGGCGAACGACCAGCGGCACTTTCAGGCCCACTTCCTTCACGGCCGCGACCACGCCCTCGGCGATGACGTCGCACTTCATGATGCCGCCGAAGATGTTGACCAGGATGCCCTGGACGTTGGGGTCGGCGGTGATGATCTTGAAGGCCGCCGCGACCTTGTCCTTGCCGGCGCCGCCGCCGACGTCGCAGAAGTTGGCGGGCTCCTTGCCGTACAGCTTGATGATGTCCATCGTCGCCATGGCCAGGCCCGCTCCGTTGACCATGCATCCGATGTTGCCGTCCAGCGAGACATAGGCGAGGTCCCATTTGGACGCCTCGATCTCCTTGGCGTCTTCCTCGGTCTCGTCGCGCAGTTCCTTCATGTCGTCATGGCGGAACAGGGCGTTGCCGTCGAAGCTGACCTTGGCGTCCAGGACGCGCAGGTGGCCGTCCTTCATGACGATCAGGGGGTTCACCTCCAGCATGTCCATGTCCTTCTCGACGAAGGCCTTGTACAGGATGGGGAACAGGCTCTTGCCGTCCTCGGCGGCCGCGCCGGAGAGGCCGTAGGCGGCGTTGATGGCGGCGATATCGGCGTCGGTCACGCCGGTTTCCGGGTCGATGACGATGGTCTGGATCTTCTCGGGCGTATCGTGGGCGACGGCCTCGATGTCCATGCCGCCTTCGGTCGAGACGACATAGGCGATGCGGCCATGGGCACGGTCGACCAGCAGCGAGCAGTACAGCTCGCGCTCGATGTCGGCCCCGTCCTCGATGTACAGGCGGTTGACCTGCTTGCCGGCCTCACCGGTCTGGGCGGTGACCAGCGTGTTGCCCAGCATTTCCCTGGCGTTCTTGACCACGTCCTCGATGGAGAAGGCCAGGCGCACGCCGCCCTTGGCGTCGGGACCCAGTTCCTTGAACTTGCCCTTGCCGCGCCCGCCGGCGTGGATCTGGGACTTCACGACATAAAGCGGCCCGGGCAGCTGACGGGCGGCCGCCTCGGCCTGGTCGGCGGAGGTGATGGCGACGCCCTCGGCGACCGGCGCGCCAAAGCCCTTCAGGACCTGCTTGGCCTGATATTCGTGGATGTTCATGGGGAGACCGCCGGGAGCTGCGCGAAAGGTGGGGCGCTTATAGGCGCTGGCCCTTCGCAGGTGCAACCGTGCGAAGCCTCAATCCACCCAGTCGCGTCGCAGCGTCCGGGCCGAGATGAACAGCAGGATGGCCGCCAGCGCATAGAACCACTGCCCGACATACAGCGAATATCGCAGCGCCTCCTCGGCGAAGCGGGGCGTCAGATAGTCCGACACCGCGCCCAAGAGATAAATGCCCAACCCGATGCCGACCAGGTTGTTGATCAAGAGGAAGCTGGCCGAGGCCGTGGAGCGCATGTGAGCAGGCACCAGGTGCTGGACCGCTGTGGTCAGCGGTCCCAACCAGGCCAGGGCCAGGGCTTGCGGTACCAGGAAGAGCGCGAACGCCGTCCACTTGTCGGGTGTGTTCATGGCGATGAAGAACAACGGCACGGCGATGATGAAGCCGACGGCGGGAACCAGCGGATAGGTCGCCTTTTTCACGCCCTTGCCCAGCTTGTCGGCCAGCCAGCCGCCCAGCCAGATGCCGGCCGTGCCGCCGATGAACGAGATGCCCGCCATATACCAGGCGCGCTCGGCCCCCTCCATGCCCAGCGACCGCTGGAAGAAGCTGGGCAACCAGAAGGCGGCACCATAGCCATAGACCGACGAACAGGCCGCCCCGAAACCGAGGAACCAGAAACTGGGTTTCTTCAGCAGGATGGCCCAGACCTCGCCGAAGGAGGCGGCCTTAATGGGGGCCAGCGGCGTCACGAAGCCGGAGGCGTCGGCAACGGGCGTCGCCCGGTCGTAGCGACCCCTCACCGGGTCCTTGACCGTCAGCTTCAGCAGCGGGGCAAGGATCACGCCCGCGATCCCGATGACGATGAAGGCCGCGCGCCAGTCTATGGCGGCCGCGATCAGCCCGCCGAACAGATAGCCCAGCGCCGTGCCGATCGAGACCCCGAACGAATAGACCGCCAAGGCCCGTGCGCGCTGCGACTTCGGGAAATAGTCGGCGACCAGGGAATAGGACGGTGCCACGCCTCCGGCCTCGCCGACGCCGACGCCCATGCGTGCCCCGAACAGGAAGGTGAAACCCGTGGCCATGCCGCACAGGGCGGTGAAGCCGGACCAGATGGCCAGCGACGTGGCGATGATCGACGTGCGGCTGACCCGGTCGGCCAGCCACGCGATCGGCAGGGCCAGAGTGGAATAGACGACCGCGAAGGCCGGCCCGCCCAGCAGCCCCAGCTGGCTGTCGGTGAACTTCATCTCGGCCTGGATGTAGGGGGCCAGGATGGCCAGCACCTGCCTGTCGATGAAGTTGAAGGTGTAGACCACCATCAGAAGCCCGAGGACGTAGAAGCGATAGGCCGGCCGCTCCAGCGGGGCGGGCGTGGCCAGGACGTCGTTGGGGCTCATGTCTGTGTATCCTCGCGGACTCATCGTTCCTTGGCCGGGACCGTAGCCGTCCGGATCAAGGCTGCAAAAGAAAAAGGGCGGCGGCCCGATCGAACCGCCGCCCCAGTTTCATCCTCTCGTCCGGGCCGCAATGGGCCGCCCGGGGAGCATCAGCGTCTCTAGTAGCGCACGGTGGCCTTGACCATCACGGTCTGGGGCGCGCCGTAGTAGGCGGTGCGGATGCCGCCCACGGACGAGAACTCCTGGGCGTCGGTCTTGTAGACCTCGTCGGTAAGGTTCTGGCCGTAGACCCCGATGGAATAGCGATCGCTCGGGTCGTTCCAGACGACGCGGGCGTCATAGAGCAGATAGCCGTCCTGGAACACGCCGGGCAGCTTGACGTCGGAGTTCACCGGCGTGTTGTCGACCGCCAGCGCCATCGAGGAGCGGTATCGGACCGCGCCGCCGAAGGTCAGGTTGGAGCCGCCATCCAGATCCCAGACGTACTGCATCCCATAGCGGACCGTCCATTTCGGCGAGAAGGCCGGGGTCTGGAAGGCGCGGCTGCCGTTGAAGGCGGTGAAGCGGCTGTCGCGGAAGGTGTCGTATTCCGCGTTCAGCAGGCCGACCTGGGCATCCATGGTGAAGGCGGGATAGGGCTGGGCGATCATTTCCAGCTCGGCGCCGTTGATCTTCAGTTCGCCGGCGTTGATCACCGACAGGACCGCGACCGGCAGGTTGGTGATCGGATCGGTATCCAGCCCCGACACGCGGGCCTGGAAGTCCTGATAGTTGGTCTGGAAGACCGTGCCGTTCAGGCGCAGGCGGCCGTCCCATGAGGTGGTCTTAACGCCGATCTCGTAGCTGTCGGCGGTTTCCGGCGAATACTCGGTCGCCTCGGCGGCCGAGTTGGCGCGACCGTTGTAGCCGCCCGACTTGAAGCCCTGGGCGAAGCGGGCATAGGCCAGCACGTCCGGCGTGATCTGATAGTCGGCCGACAGCATGATCGACGTGTCGTCGTATTTCGCCACCGGCGGCCGGAACGGGAAGGTCGCGTTGAAGGCCGGCAGGGCGCTGAAGAAGGTCGAGGTCGTGCGGACATAGTCCTTTTCCTCTTCCGTGTAGCGGACGCCGGCGGACAGACGCAGCTGGTCGGTGACCGAATAGGTCAGGTTGCCATAGGCGGCCTTGGAGGTCGTCTCCAGGCTGTCGTCGACCGTGCGCAGGAAGCCGGAGTTCAGGAACAGGGCCCCGAGCAGATCGTCGGCATAGGCCTCCTGATGGGAATCGACGTTCTCCTTCAGGTAATACAGGCCGCCGACCGCGTTGATCGGGCCGGAGTCGTAGGTCAGCTGCAGCTCCTGGCTCACCTGATCCTGATCGACGGCGACCAGGGCCGAGGTGACCTCGCGGGGCGTGGCGTCGAAGTCGATGTAATCGTCGGTGTTCAGCTTGCGATAGGCGGTGATCGACCGCAGTGTCAGGCTGTCGCTGAGGTCCCAGGCGATGTTGGCGGAAATGCCGCGCGATTCCAGGCGGGTGGAGTTCGGCAGGTCCGGATCGACCACGGTCTGGAAGTTATATTCCGGCAGGGGCGACGGCACCGCGACGATCGTCTGGCCGCTGGAGCCGACAAGGCTGTTGGTCGCCTGACCCACCGTCAGACCCGCGTCGTCATGCGAATAGTCGGCGATGATGTCGATGCGCAGATTGTCGGCCGGATCCCAGGCCAGGGTGCCGCGCACGGCCGTCGTATCCTTGTCGTTGTATTCCGCGCCGGTCACCGGGTTGGTGACATAGCCGTCGCGGGTGGAGCGCAGGGCCGACAGGCCGAACGCCAGCTGGTCGGTGATCGGGCCGGACACCGCGCCCTGGACGTCGATCATGTTGTAATCGCCATAGGCGACGGAACCGCGCGCCCGCCAGTCCTGGCCGGGACGACGCGACACCAGCTTCAGCGCGCCACCGATGGTGTTCTTGCCGTACAGCGTCCCCTGCGGTCCGCGCAGGACCTCGACCCGCTCCAGGTCTAGCAGGTCGAACTGGGTCCCGCGGATACGGCTGTAGTAGACATCATCGACATAGACGCCGACGGCCGGATCGAAGGTCTGAAGCGCGTCAGGCTGACCGATGCCGCGAATGTAGATGTTGGTCGCGTTTGACGATCCCCGGCCCTGGACGATGTTCAGGTTGGGCACCGAGCCCTGAAGGTCCAGCACGCCCGTTGCGCCGCGACGCTCCAGCGATTCACCGGAGAAGGCCGAGATGGCCAGAGGCACCGTCTGGACCGATTCCTCGGTGCGGCGGGCGGTGACGACGATGTCGTCGACGGCCGACGGTTCGCCGCTCTGCGCGTCCTGCGCCATCGCCATCGACGAGGCGGCGCTCCATGCTGCGCCAGCCAGCAGCACGCTCTTCATGACCTTGTTCATGCGAAACCCCATCCTGTTGTTCGTTTCCAGCCGTTCGACGCTTTATTCAGCGTTCGATGATTTTCGGGAAACTGACGCCGATTGACACGGGTGTCAAACGGCTCCGCTTCCCGAGCGTAAAGTCGGCAGGTGGCTGTGGCGCCGTTGCACCGACGCGGTCCTCATGGCTAGCTGGCTTCGATGACCAAGCTTGACCTTCCATCTCCGTCGGCTGCGGCTCCCGCCAGACGCGGCCGACCGCCCAAGGTGAGAGCTCAGGCCGAAGGCGGCGATACCCGTGAGGCCATTCTGGACGCGGCCGAGGATCTGTTTTCCAAACACGGCTTCTATGGGGTCACCATCCGCGAGGTGGCGCGCGAGGCGGGCGTGGATACCGCCCTGGTCCACTATTATTTCGGGGCCAAGCGGGGCCTGTTCGACGCGGTCTTCCTGCGCCGGGCCGAGGTCTGGAACGACGAGCGCGTCGCCGCGATCGACCGCTATGCCCTGGCCAACGCCGGGTCCATGACGCTGGAGGGCCTGTTGAGGGCCTTCCTGGATCCGCCGTTCCAGTGGTCGTTGAAGGGCGGGCCGGGCTGGAAGCACTATGCGGCCCTGGTGGCGCAAACCAATGCAAACCCGACGTTTGGGGGCGAGACCATGGCGCGCTATTTCGATCCGGCGATCCGCCGTCTGATCGAGCTGATCCGCACCCTGCTGCCGGAGGCCCGGGAGGTCGATCTGTACTGGGCCTGGCACAATCTGTCGGGGGCCCTGACCCTGACTCTGGGCGAGACGGGGCGGCTGGACCGGCTGTCGGACGGGCTGTGCCGGTCGGGCGATTTGGAAACGGCTTGCGACTACATGGTCCGGTTCGCCGCCGCCGGGTTTCGGGCGGTTTGCCAAAACGCGCAGGGCGCTGCTTGAGAGCGGCCGGTTGCTAACCCAGAAAGACCCGCCACATCAGTCGGCCGGGAAAGAAGGTGAACATCCCCGCGATCAGCAGCGCCCCTACGAACAGGCCGGTCATCCGCGCCCGGTGCGCGGCGATGTCGTGGGTCCGGGCGGCGTAGAGCGCCATCGGCAGGATGATGATGGTCCAGCCGGTGAACAGGTGGATCAACGAGAATGCGCCGTCGTTGATGTTGCGGATGAAGATCGAGCTGATGGCCACGGTCGCCATCGCGATCGCCCAGGTCCAGCCCAGGGTTCGGTGCAGGGTGGTGCCCTTGATGCCCGCCAGCAGGACCACCCCGATCACCAGCGCGATCGCGGCTGCCGCGATATGGACCTGAAGCACGAGGGCCTGACCGGCCAGCAGGGACCAGTCGGGCGCATGAAGGCGGACGGGCAGTCCCCAGCCCGGCGCAACGATGAACAGGAACCATCCCAGAACGGCCGCGCCGATCAGGGGTGGTGCCAACGTCAGGGTCTGGCGAAGGGGGCTCTGGGTCGGGATCACGTGGGTCATGGCGACGGTCCTTGTGGGTTCGAGCCATCGTCCATGCGCGCGCCCCGGCCGCCCAGGGCCACTTCGCCGCCGACCGCGCCGCCTTCGCGAACGGACGCCTCCTACCGCACGGTGAAGGCCGTTCGCGCGCCCCGGGCCGTCACCTCGATCGAGGCGGCGTCGAAGGGTGGGGGTCCGAACCGTCCGCGTGCATCGTTGGAGAAGCCATAGGCCTCCCTCGGCACACCGATGGGCCACAGGGTCAGATCGCCGTTTCCGTCCGTGTCGTGAAACGCCGCCACCGCATAGCGCCCGGGTGCCAGTCCCGGCACGACGACCGAGGTGACCGCGCCTGTGCGCGGCACGGTGCGCGTCGCGACCGGCCCCTCGCCACGGCGGAAGGAGGCTGCGTCGCGATAGACGGCGACGGCGATCGAGCCGCCCGTGCCGCGCGAGGTGATGTCCAGCGTCAAATCGGACGCCAGGGCCGGGCTCGCCAGGGCCAGCGTCGCCAGGGCCGTGACGATCGCCGCGATTGCCAACCTCATCGAAACGCCTTTTGGTGATCCGGGAACGCCCCGACCCCTGATGCCACTCGCCGGAGCCGTCCGTCCAGCCATGACCGCTATCCCCACACCGACCGCGCCGCGTCCGGTTCGTCCGCTGAACACAGGTCTGGCGCGCGGCCTGGGCGTCGCCTCCATCGCGGGGGTGGTGCTGGCCTTGACCGGCGCGTTCGGCACGGTCGAGGTGCCGCTGTGGCTGAGGCTGGCCTACTGGGTGCCCGTGATGCTGGCGGGGGCGTCGTGGGGGCACGTCTGTTCGCGCATCGTCGATCGGTGGATCGACATGGACGAGCGGCCCTGGCTGACGGTCGCGGCGCTGACCGCCGCCATCACCGGCCCGGTCTCGCTGCTGGTGTGGTTCGCGACCGGTCTGGTGTTCGAGGGCCGGGTCTATCCGCTGTCGTCCCTGCCCCTGATGGTCGGGCCGGTGCTGACGATCACAGCGGTGATGAGCGCGATCAACGTCTTCCTGGGCAAGGCCCAGCCGATCCAGACCCACGCCGCCCCGACCGGCACCGCCCCCGCCCGCTTTCCCGACCGCCTGCCGATGAAGCTGCGGGGTGCCGCCATCCGCGCGGTCCAGGCCGAGGACCACTATCTGCGCATCCACACCGATCGGGGCTCCGACCTGATCCTGATGCGCCTGTCCGATGCGCTGGAGGAGCTGGAGGGGCTGGAAGGGTCCCAGACCCACCGCAGCTGGTGGGTCGCGCGGGATGCCGTGCGCGACATATCCCGGGGCGACGGCCGCGCGACTTTGACGCTAGACGGCGGACTTACCGCGCCGGTCAGCCGCCGCTATGCGCGGGCCTTGCGGGAGGCGGGCTGGTACTAGGCTCGCCACGCCCCGTGAAATCCGGCAGGCAGGGCCACGTCGGCCCGCCACGTCGCGACCGGCCCGTCCGCGACCCGCGCCACGTCGAAGACGTGCAGTTCGGTCACGCCTTCGGCCAGATTGATGGATGGCGCGACCAGCCAGGCGTCGCGCTCGGCGGTGGTGCCGGGCTTGGGCACGAACACGGCCTCTTCCATGATCTGGGTGTCGTCGAAGTTGAAGCCGTGGCTGCGACCGGTCTTCCAGTCCTGGATCGCCAGTCCATTGGGAAGCGGTCGACCGCCGCGTTCGCCGGCGACATGGACGGTCAGGTCGCGGGCGAGGCCGGCGCGGCGCGGATCGCCCTTGGGAAACTCTGCCGCCATTCCCGACGACGCCATCTCGGCGCGGCCGTCGGCGTACAGGGTGATCAGCTTCAGCACGCTGGGCCGACCGGGGACCGTGCCGCGTCCGGCGACCAGGATCCGCGCGCCCTCGATGGCGAAGGTATTGTCGACATTGGCCGCGACGTCGAAACGGATGGTGCCGTCCGCCTCTTCCCAGGCATCGCCCAGGTGGAAGAAGGAGAAGGTCTCCAGCTCGAACAGTCGGGTCCGGGTCAGGTCAGCCTTGTCGACCACCAGGATCTGGGTGCCCAGCTCAGGCTTCCAGGCGAACTGGGTCAGAAAGGGCATGCTGCGATGGTCGAACACCCAGGGCTGCAGCACGAAGATCAGCGACCGCTCCGTCGCCGTGAAGTCATGCAGATAGCTGGCGCGCGGCAGGGTCACGACCTGGGCGTCGATCAGACTGCCGTCGCGGTTCAGGTGCCAGACGATGGCCTGCTCGCCATTGGTGCCGACGTTCCAGATCGTGCCGTCCGGCGCGAACCGAGGATGGGCCTGGAACGGCATTCCCTTCAGATCCGAACGCAAGGTCACGAAGTCTTCCGTGGCCAGGGTCGCGGCGTCCATCGCCAGGGGCGCGCCGCCCTCCCACAGCGCCCACACCTTGTCGCCGGTGACCATGACGGCGGTGTTGGCGGCATTGGCGTCGTCGTTGGACCCGATCCGGGCGCGCGCATCGCCGGGAGTGCCGAAGCCCGGCGTGACGACGGCGTCCAGCTCGGTCTCGGTTCGGCGCTTGGGCGTGTCTGCGAACCGGGCCGCCAGGGTCGCGCTCCCTTCGGCGAGCGTGAACGACCGCATAAGGCCGTCGCCGTCGAACCAGTGGGTGGCCGATCCGCCCGGCCTGCGGAACTTGCCCGGACCATTGCGGAACAGGGTCCCCCCCAGCCCCGCCGGTGCCCGGCCATGGACCAGCCGCATGGCGCGCGGCGTGATGTCGCCCTCCAGATCGGCGGTCGCCAAGGCCCAGGGGGCGGCGACGTCCTGGGCGATCGCGGCGCGCACCATCTCTGGCGTGGCGACGGCGGCGGACAGGGCGGCGGCACCCATCAGGACATGGCGGCGGGAGAGGGTCATGGCGCGTCTCATTTGAAAGTGTTGGAACAATCCGGGCTCAAGCAGCGAGCGACCGCGTCGCGAGCGGTAGCCCCCCTAGGCTTCAGCGAATGCTGATCGTCTGGGCCGTCGCGCCGGCCACGGCGAAGTGCGCGCGGTCCCAACCCGCCGGACCCATGTTGCCGACCGCGTTGTTCGAGAAGGCGAAGGGCTCGGTCGGCATGCCGAAGGGATTGGTGTCCATGCGGCCATTGCCGTTCACGTCGTGGAAGGCCTTCACCCCGTAATCCCCGGCCGACAGGCCATCGAAGGTGACCGAGTGCTCGCCAGCGGCGACATCGATGCGGGCGGCGCGGACGGGCTGGCCCCCGCCATAGGTCGCTTCGTCATACAGGGCGACCATCACCGCGCCGGTCTCGGCACCGGTCTCGAAGGTCAGGCTGACCGAAGCCTCAGCGCCGGGTTCGACGGCAAGGGCGGGAGCGGCGGACAGCATTACGGCGACGATCATGGAGGCGGTGCGGAGCATGGCGGGTATCCTCGGCTGGAAGGTCCGACCACCGGCCCTTCGACGACCGACCCTCGGAGAACCGACCGATGGCTGCCAGCGCGTTTGCGGCGATGCCCGCTCGGGGTTCGCGAACGGCGGGGTATGGTCATCGGCGCTGCGTGAACGGACAGGTGGCCGCACGGCCTCCGCCAACGAACGCTTTTCGCGCCGACGTTTGAGGCGCATCATGGCCAGCGACGAAAATCCGGAGACCGTCGATGACCAAGTCCGTTCCCCAGGCCGCGCTCGCCCTGTCCCTCGCACTCGCCGCCTCGGCCTGCGCAAGCACCGGCCGACCGAACAGCTATGCCGCCGAACTGGCTCAGCTGGAGCAAAGCTGCACCGCGCGCGGGGGCATACTGACCCCGGCGGACGTCGGACGACAGCTGGATCGGCCCCAGACAGAATACGCCTGCAAGATCAACGACGGCGGGACGCGACTGCGCGACTGAGCGCACGATTCGACCCCGGTTTGACCGTGTCGCCGCACCGGTTCAGAACCCGGTGATTGTGCGGGAGGCTCAGTGACCGGACCGATCGACAGCGTGGCCATCGTCGGCGGGGGGTTCTCGGGGGCCATGCTGGCGGCGCGGCTGGCCGAGCGAGGCATGTCGTCGACCCTGATCAACCGGACGGCCGATTTCGGGCTGGGGGTCGCCTATTCGACGCCGTTCGACGGGCATCTGCTGAATGTTCGCTCGGGACGGATGAGCGCCCTGGCCGACCGACCGGACGATTTCGTCGAATGGCTGACCGTGAACCATCCGTCTATGTCGGACCCCGACGGTTTCGCGCCGCGCCGTCTGTTCGGCCTCTACGTCCAGTCCCGCCTGGCCTCGGTCGAAGCCGCCCGGCCCGGTTTAATCCGAAAGGTGATCGGAGCAGTCGCAGCCATCGATCCTGCCGGCCTTCGCCTGCAGGACGGCCAGACCCTTGCCGCCGACGCCGTCGTCCTGACCACCGGCAATCCTGCCCCGTGCACCGCGAGCGCCGCCGATCCGTCGAGCGCCGTCATCCGCGATCCCTGGGACAGGGGTGCGCTCGGCCGGATCGGGATGGCCGACGACATCCTCCTGATCGGCACGGGCCTGACGATGGTCGATGTCCTGCTGAGCCTGGACGCCGGCGGATGGACCGGTCGTGCGACGGCCCTGTCTCGTCGCGGGCTGCTGCCCCGGGGCCATGCCCTGCGCCCGGACAGCCCCGTGTCGCCGACGCCTTTGCTCCTGACCTCCACCCTGTCCAGCCGGCTGGCAGAGGCTCGCCGCCTGTCCGCTGAGGGCAGTTGGCGCGAGGTGATGGAGGGCCTGCGCCCCCTGACTGCCGATCTATGGGTGCAGGCCGACCTTCGGACACGCGGCCGGATGGTCCGCCATCTGCGGCCCTGGTGGGATGTCCATCGCCATCGGGTGGCACCCGCCATCACCGCCGTCATCGACGGTCTGCGCGGGAGCGGCCGTCTGGATGTCGTCGCCGGGCGGGTTCGCGAGATCGCGGCCGATGGCGAGGGCGTAGGCGTGACCTGGACCCCACGGGACGGCCGCGCACGCCCGGCGCTGAACGCCCGCTGGCTGATCGACTGCACGGGGCCGGGCCACGCGCCCGACGCCGATCCCCTGACCGCCCCACTGCTGGTTTCAGGCCGCGCGCGACTGGATCCGCTCCGCCTGGGGCTCGATCTCGACCCGTACGGTCGGGTGCTCGATGCTGCCGGCGATCCCGACCCCCGGCTTTATGTCCTCGGCCCGCCGGCCCGCGCCGCCTTCTGGGAGACCATCGCCGTGCCCGATATCAGGAAGCGGGTCGAGGACGTGGTGGCTGCCCTGGCCGGTCAGGCATAGGCCCCGCTGCGCAGGTTGATGCCATATTCGACGTGCGCCTTGAGCGCCGACAGCATCTGGGTCCAGCCCATGCAGTTGCCATAGGACGCCTTCAGACCTTCGGGCGTTTCCTGCCAGCGTTCCTCGGCGATGGTCACCAGGGTCCGCCGGTCATCGTCCAGCGGCCTGAACGTCATGGTGACGGTGGTCTTGCCTTCGTCGGCCGCCTTGGCCGACCAGCGCAGGACGATCCTTTCGTCCTGCACGACCTCGATCACCTCGACCGGAAAGGCACCGGGGAAATCGGCGAAGTCCCACTGGACCGTGGCCCCCGTCTCCAGCCGCCCGACCGCGCCGCCGGTGGTGAAATACTGGGACAGCTTGGCCGGATCGGCGACCGCCTCGAACACCTCGTGGACCGGCTTGCCGACCCGCGTCGACACCTCGAATTTCAGCTCCATCGTCCCACTCCATGGTTGATGGCGGGCCTTATATGTTATAGAAACATAACATGTCAAACGACGACGCTCTGGACGCCGTGTTCAAGGCCCTGGCCAACCCCGTCCGCCGCCGTCTGCTGGATGCGATGAAGGACGCCCCGCGCACGACGGGCCAGCTGTGCGAGGCGGAACCGTCGCTGGATCGATGCACGGTGATGCAGCATCTGAAGGCGCTGGAGGGGGCTGACCTGATCATCGTCCGGCGCGAGGGTCGGGAACGCTGGAACCACCTGAACGCCATGCCGATCAAGGCGGTGCACGACCGCTGGCTCGCGCCCTATACGCGGGGCGCGGTGGCCATGCTGGCCGACCTGAAAGACCGCGTGGAGGGCTAGCCCGCCGCCTTCACGGCCGCCGAAACATCGGCAACGACACGTTTGACCAGGGCGCCGTCATCGCCCTCAGCCATTACGCGGATCAGTTTTTCGGTGCCGGAAGGTCGGACCAGCAGGCGGCCCGAGCCGTTCAGCGCCGCGTGCCCCTCGGCGATGGCCGCCTTCACCCCGGCGTCCTCCAGCGGCTTGCCGCCGGTGAAGCGCACATTCTGGAGCAGCTGCGGCACGGGCTCGAACTGGCGGGCCAGTTCGCTCATCGGCTTGCCGCTCTCGACCAGCACGGCCAGCACCTGAAGCGCCGCCATCAGGCCGTCGCCTGTCGTGGCATGGTCGTGCAGGATCAGGTGGCCCGACTGCTCGCCGCCCAGGTTGAACCCGCCCGCGCGCATCCGCTCCATCACATAGCGGTCGCCCACGCTGGTTCGCTCCAGCGTCAGGCCGTCGGCCTTCAAGGCGCGTTCCAGCCCCAGATTGGACATGACCGTCGCCACCACGCCGCCGCCCTTCAGCACGCCGCGCCGCGCCCAGTCTCGGCCGATCAGGGCCATGATTTGGTCGCCGTCCACCACCTTGCCGTTCTCGTCGCAGATGATCAGCCGGTCCGCGTCGCCGTCCAGGGCGATGCCGATGTCGGCCCTGTACTGCTTGACCGCCGCCGCCAGGGTTTCTGGATGGGTCGAGCCACAGTCGGCATTGATATTGGTCCCGTTCGGCGACACGCCCACGGCGCAGACCTCGGCCCCCAACTCGAACAGGGTGGTCGGCGCGACGCGGTATCCAGCCCCGTTGGCGCAGTCGATAGCGATGCGCAGGCCCGACAGCGACAGGTTGCGGGGAAAGGCCGCCTTGGCGATCTCGATATAGCGCGGCGGGGCGTCGTCGATCCGTTTGACCCGACCCAGCCGGTTGGACGGGGCCAGACCCTCATCCAGGCCGGCGTCCATCATCGCCTCGATCTTCAGCTCGATCTCGTCCGACAGCTTGTAGCCGTCGGGCCCGAACAGCTTGATGCCGTTGTCGGCGTAGTCGTTGTGCGAGGCCGAGATCATGACGCCCAGGTCCGCGCGCATGGAGCGGGTCATCATGGCCACGCCCGGCGTCGGAATGGGGCCGAAGGTTCGCACGTCCATCCCGACCGATGCGAAGCCCGCGACCAGGGCCGGTTCGATCATATAGCCCGACAGGCGGGTGTCCTTGCCGATCACGACCAGATGGCGGCGGTCGTCGCCCGACATGAACAGCTTGCCTGCCGCCAGCCCGACCCGCAGGGCGATCTCGGCCGTCATCGGCGACACATTGGCTTTGCCGCGAATGCCGTCGGTCCCGAAATATTTGCGCTCGCCCATCGTCAGCTCCCGGCCGAAATCATCCGAAACGCCTTTTTAGGTGATGACGTCTTAAGCCCGTCCTAGAGCAGGACATCGACGCCGTCATCATTGGGCGGGGCGGACCCACGGAGACCCCCTATGTGCGGCATCATCGGCGTCACCGGCACGGGTCCGGCGGTTCCCCGGCTGATCGACAGCCTGAAGCGGCTGGAATATCGCGGCTACGACTCCGCCGGGGTCGCCGCCATGGTCGACGGGCGGATCGAGCGTCGTCGCGCCAAGGGCAAGATCCGCGAGCTGGAGGCGGTCCTAGCCACCGAACCCCTCAACGCCACGATCGGCATCGGTCATACCCGCTGGGCCACCCACGGCGCACCGACGACGCCCAATGCCCACCCGCACAAGGCCGGTCGCGTCGCCCTGGTCCACAACGGCATCATCGAGAACTTCGCCGAGCTGAAGGCCGAACTGACCGCCGAAGGCCGCGTCTTCGAGAGCCAGACCGACACCGAAGTCGTCGCCCATCTGCTGGACCATGAACTGTCGTCGGGAAAGGCGCCGCTGGACGCCTTCAAGGCGACGCTGGATCGCCTGACCGGCGCCTATGCCCTGGCGGTGCTGATCGAAGGCGAGGACGAGCTGATCCTGGGCGCACGCAAGGGCTCGCCCCTCGTCGTCGGCTGGGGCGAGGGGGAGATGTACCTGGGCTCGGACGCGCTCGCGGTCGGGCCTTTCACCCAGAAGATCAGCTATCTGGAAGAAGGCGATTTCGTTGCCGTCACCCGCTCGGGCGCGACGATGTTCGACGCGTCCGGTGCTCCGGTGGACCGGCCGGTGGTGCAGGTCTCCGCCTCCTCGGCCATGGTCGAGAAGGGCGCCTATCGCCACTTCATGGAAAAGGAAATCCATGAACAGCCCGACAGCGTACAGCACACCCTGTCTCATTATCTCGACCTGGTGACCGGCAAGGCCAAGGTGCAGACACTGCAAGCCGGGGCGATCGACTTCGCCGCCGTCGACCGCATCCAGATCGTCGCCTGCGGCACTGCCTTCTATGCCGGCCAGATCGGTCGCTATGCCTTCGAGAAGATTGCGGGTCTGCCCTGCGACGTCGAGATCGCGTCCGAGTTCCGCTACCGCTCGCCCGCCGTGACGCCTGGCACCCTGGCCGTCGCCGTCAGCCAGTCGGGCGAGACCGCCGACACCCTGGCCAGCCTGACCTGGTGCAAGGGTCAGGGACTGAAGACGGCCGCCGTGGTCAACGTCCATTCCTCGTCCATGGCGCGCGAAGCCGATGTGCTGTGGCCCACCCATGCGGGGCCGGAGATCGGCGTCGCCTCGACCAAGGCCTTCACCGCCCAGGTGTCGGCCCTGCTGGCTCTGGCCGTCGCCGCGGGCGTGGCGCGCGGCAAGGTCGACGGCCAATCCGAGGGCGAACTGGTCAAGGCCCTGTTCGAGGCTCCCCGCCTGATCGCGGAGGCCTTGCAGATGGACGCCGACATCCGGGCCGTCGCCCACGACCTGGCCAAGGCGACCGATGTCCTGTTCCTGGGGCGCGGGGCGATGTTCCCTCTGGCCATGGAGGGCGCGCTGAAGCTGAAGGAGATCAGCTACATCCACGCCGAGGGCTATGCCGCCGGGGAGCTGAAGCACGGCCCCATCGCCCTGATCGACGAAGCGACCCCCACCATTGCACTGGCTCCCCTGGACGATGTCTTCGAGAAGACCGCCTCGAACCTGCAGGAGGTGGCCGCGCGGGGTGGACCGGTCATCATGATCGCGCCGCGAACGGCCCCCGATCCGCACGGCGCGGGCATTCAGCGCATCCATGCGCCGGACTGCCATCCCCTGATCGCGCCCCTGGTTTATGCCGTGCCGGTGCAGCTGCTCGCCTATTACACCGCCGTCCAGAAGGGCACCGACGTGGATCAGCCCCGCAACCTGGCCAAGTCCGTGACGGTGGAGTGATCCCCAAGCGGAGGGAGACGAAGCCGCGCGACATGCGTTAGGCTGCCACCACTGTCAGGGGAGCTCGTCCATGCCGTCATCGTCGTCCCGCGTCCGCAAGGCCGTATTGCCCGTCGCCGGTCTGGGCACCCGCGTCCTGCCCGCCGCCAAGACGACGCCCAAGAACATGCTGAACGTGTTCGACCGGCCGATCCTGTCGCACATCGTCGAGGAAGCGCGCGCCTCCGGCATCGAGCACATCATCTTCGTCGTCGGGCGCGGCCAGGGCTCGATCGAGGACTATTTCGACCACGCCTACGAGATGGAGGCGATCCTGAAGGCCAAGGGCAAGGATGCGATCCTGGACATGGTGGTCGCCGACCTGCCCCGGCCGGGGGAGATGAGCTTCGTGCGTCAGATGGCACCGCTGGGTCTGGGTCACGCCGTCTTCTGCGCGCGAGACCTGATCGGGGACGAGCCGTTCGCCGTCATGCTGCCCGATATGCTGATGATGGCCGACACCCCCGCCCTGAAGCAGGCCATCGACGCGCACGAGCGCACCGGCGGCAATGTCGTCGTGGTCGAACAGGCCCCCGAGGGCGAGACCCACAAATACGGCATCGTCGCCCTGGACGGTCACGACGGCCGCCTGAACCGCATGGTCGGCATGGTCGAGAAGCCGCCCCTGGGGACCGAGCCGTCCAACCTGTTCATCTCCGGCCGCTATGTCCTGACGCGCGACATCTTCCCCTTGCTGGCCGACCAGCAGACCGGCGCGGGCGGCGAGATCCAGCTGACCGACGCCATGGCCCGGCTGATGAAGGTGCGCGATTTCCACGCCCTGGAATACGAAGGCACGACCTATGACTGCGGTGATCCGGTCGGTCTGCTGCGGGCCAACGTCGCCTATGGGCTGAAACACGCCGGCCTGGGACAGGCTGCGCGGGCAGCGATCGAAGGCTTGCTTTAGGCCCTGGGCCGAACCGTCACGCTTTGCCCGCCCTCGTCCTTCGGCTACGCATATCCCAACGATCACAAAGGGAAGCGACGGCATGAAGGTTCTGGTCCTGGGCGGCGACGGTTTTTGCGGCTGGCCGACGGCGCTGCATCTGTCGGCGCGGGGCTGGGACGTGGTCATCGTCGACAACCTGAGTCGCCGCGACATCGACGTCGAACTGGGCGTCCAGTCCCTGACGCCCATCGGCACGATCCAGGACCGGATCGCCGCCTGGAAGGACGTGTCGGGCAAGGACATCGGCTTCGTCAACCTGACGGTCGGCAAGGATTTCGACGGCCTGGTCGCCCTGATCCGAGAGGAGAGGCCCGACAGCGTGGTCCACTTCGCCGAACAACGCGCGGCCCCCTATTCGATGAAGTCGGCGCGGCACAAGCTCTACACCGTCGACAACAACATCAACGCCACCAACCACCTGCTGGCCGCCATCGTCGAGAGCGGGCTGGACGTGCACCTGGCCCACCTGGGGACCATGGGCGTCTATGGCTACACCACCGCGGGTCTGCGCATCCCGGAAGGCTACCTGACCGTCACGGTCCAGACGGACTTCGGCCCGACCGAGCAGGAAATCCTGTTCCCGCCGAACCCGGGCAGCATCTATCACATGACCAAGACCCAGGACGCTCTGCTGTTCCAGTTCTATGCCAAGAACGACGGCGTCCGGATCACCGACCTGCACCAGGGCATCGTCTGGGGTGCCCAGACCGAGGAGACCAGGCAGGACGAGCGGCTGATCAACCGGTTCGACTATGACGGTGACTACGGCACGGTGCTGAACCGCTTCCTGATGCAGGGGGCTCTGGGCCATCCGCTGACGGTGCACGGCACGGGCGGGCAGACGAGGGCTTTCATCCACATCCAGGACACGGTGCGCTGCGTCGAGCTGGCGTTGCAAAACCCGCCGAAAGGGGGCGATCGCGTCAAGATCCTGAACCAGATGACCGAAAGCCGCCGCGTCCGCGACCTGGCCGCCCTCGTCGCCGACCTGACGGGGGCCGAGGTCCATAATGTCGCCAATCCGCGCCAGGAGGCGGACGAGAACGAACTGGTGGTCGCCAACGACCAGTTCCGCGATCTGGGCCTGAAGCCGATCACCCTGGCCGAGGGGCTGATGGCGGACGTCACCGACATCGCCCGCCGCTATGCCGACCGGGCCGACCGATCGAAGATTCCGTGTGTGTCCGCCTGGAATGGCGCGCGGGCCGAGGCGATTCGGGCGGCCCCCGCCTGTGACGCGGCCCCGACCCGGCCAGCGCGCGCCAAGGTCCTCGGCTGATCCGCTCATGACCAAGCCGTCGCTGCTGATCTTCGGGACGGGCTATCTGGGCCTGACGGCGGCGCATGAGGCGACGCGGCGCGGCATGGGCGTCGTCGCCACCTCGCGCGACCCGGACCGCCGCGCGGCCATGGAGGCGCAGGGCATCACGGCCGTCGATCCAGAGGATGAAAGGGCGATGCAGGCGGCGGTCGCCGAGGCCTCGGCCATCCTGATCACCGCCCCGCCGGACGCCAAGGGCTGTCCCGGCGCGCGCGGCCTGTTGCCCGCCCTGACCGCCAGCGGGGCCTATCCGGACTGGATCGGCTATGTGTCCTCCACCGCCGTCTATGGCGACCGCGCGGGCGGCTGGGTGTTCGAGGACGACGCCCTGAACGCCGCCAGCCTGGAGGGCGCGCGCCGCGTCCGGGCCGAGGCGGACTGGCTGGACGCCGGGCGCGGCATGGGGCTGACGGTGCAGATCTTTCGTCTGCCCGGCATCTATGGACCTGGCCGTTCGGTGGTGGATCGTCTGCGTGACGGCTCGGCCCGGATCGTGCGCAAGCCCGGCCAGATCTTCAACCGGGTCCATGTCGAGGACGCGGTGGCGGGCACGTTCGCCTCCATCGCCCGCCCACGACCCGGGGCCGCCTACAACCTGTGCGACGACGAGCCGTCCTCCGCCGACGTAGTCATGATCTGGGCCGCCGCCCGCATGGGCCTGCCCAGCCCGCCCGAGGTCGACTGGACCGACCCCTCGGTCTCCGACGCGATGCGGCGGTTCTACCTCGACAGCAAACGCATCTCGAACGCCCGCGCCAAGGCCGAACTGGGCTGGCGACCGATGTATCCGAGCTGGCGGGAGGGACTGGAGGCGCAGCTGGCCGATTAGAACGGCAGCAGGTTTCTCTGCCGCGAATAGGCCATCGTCCCGACGTTGGCGCCCAGGCGCAGGCCGACGCCGGTGCGGACGGGGGCCAGGACGATGCCGTCGGCTCGCTGGTAGTTCACGCCCACGCCGCCGACCAGATAGGCCGAGCCCTCGACCCCTGGATAGCGGCGATAAATCGCGTCGGGCGCATACAGGCCATAGACCAGGGTGAAGACCCTGGAGGCGTTGCCGCCGACGTCCCAGCCGACCGAAATCCCCTGCCAGAACACCTCCTGCGAGGCCGACAGGTCCTTCATGTGCAGGGCGCCGCGACCGTAGCGCAGGCCGACGACAGCAGCCCCGGCACCCTCTTCGCCCGCGATATAGGCCGTGGGGCGGTCGCCCTGATCGGCGAAGATCTTCTCGATCGCGGCCCCCATGGCCTCGGCCGCGATGCCCAGCTCGCGCGACCCTGCCGCGACCAGTTCGTCGGCGGTATAGGCCGGTGCCGTGTCGTCCGAGGCAATCGGATACTGCGGCTCGTTCGGCGCACCCGCCTGGGGCGTGGTGGCACAGGCGCCGAGCGCGGTCATGGCTGTGGCGGCGAAGCCGGTCTGGATCAGGTGGCGGCGGTGCATGGCGGTGTCCCCGAAAGCTGTTCGTCCGCGACGCGGGCGAGGCCGCAGGGTCGCTGGGTTTTGCGGCAGACTTGGGGCTGTAGAGTTAACGAGACCTTACCGGCCCCATCAACTTCGCAGGACCGCCCCCAGCTTTCCGGCCGCCGTTACGATCCGAGACGAAAGTGCCTCGATCTCCGGCTCGGTCAGGGTCGCCTCGCGGGGCTGGATGACGACTTCGAGGGCGATCGACTTCGATCCTTCGGCCACGCCCGGCCCGCGATAGACGTCGAACACGCGAACCTCGGCGATCAGGGCCTTGTCCGCGCCCTGCACCGCCCGGACCAGATCGCCCGCGGCCCGGTCGTCCGCGACGACGAAGGCGAAGTCGCGGGTCAGGGGCATCAGGTTGGGAAGGTCCGCATTGCCGCGCGCCTTGGTCGGCTTCGACTTGGGCTCGGGCACCGCGTCCAGGACGATCTCGAACGCCAGCATGGGGCCGTCCGCATCGAGTGCCTTGAGCACGCGCGGGTGGACCGCGCCGAACTCGGCGATCACGGTCTTGGGTCCCAGCTGAAGCCGCGCCGACCGGCCCGGATGCCACCAGTCGCGGTTGGACCCCTGCGCCAGCTGCAACGATCCGACCGGCGCGCCGATGGCGTCCAGGACGCTCATCAGATCACCCTTGAGCCCGAACAGAGCGTCTTCGCCCGGCCCGGCCCAGTGACGCGCGGCGCGGGCGGAGATCAGGCCCGCGATGACGGTGCGCTGATCGCGAGGCTGGTCGCCCAGATAGATCGGCCCGATCTCGGACAGGGCGACGTCGGCGTGGCCGCGCGCGGCGTTCCTGGCCGCCGCCTGGATCAGGTTGGGCAGGATCGAGGGCCGCATGCAGTCCAGGTCGGACGCGATGGGGTTGTCGACGATCAGCCGTTCGTCGCCACCCCCGAACAGGGCGGCGATATCGAGCCGCGTGAAGGACCAGGTGACCGCCTCGGCATAGCCCAGGGCCGCCAGGGCGCGGCGGGCGATGCGCACCCGGGTCTGGCGCGGGTTCAGCACGCCCTTCGACGGCGATCCCTGATCGGGCAGGGGGGTGGAGGGCAGGTGCTGGAAGCCGTGGATGCGGGCGACTTCCTCGACCAGATCGGCCTTGCCCGAAACGTCGCGACGCCACGACGGGGGGGTCACGATCCACGGACCGGGCGCATCGGCGGGCGCGGCCTGCACGAGGAAGCCCAGCTGGCCCAGGATGGTGCCGATCCGGTCGTTCGTCAGGTCCATGCCCGACAGCTGTTTCACATAGGCGGGGTCGAAGGCGAAGGCGGCCGGGCTGGCCGGGGGTTCGCCGACGAAGACGATCTCGGACGGTTCGCCGCCGCACAGGTCCAGGATCAGCCGCGTCGCCAGCTCCAGCCCCGGCGTGACCGAAACCGGATCGACGCCGCGCGCGAACCGGTACTGGGCGTCGGAGCTGATGCCCAGGCTGCGACCCGTCTGGGCCGTGACCAGCGGATCGAACCAGGCGCTTTCCAGGAAGACGTCGGTCGTCTCGTCCGAACAGCCGGTCGATTCTCCGCCCATGACACCGCCCAGGCCGACGGGGCGCTCGCCCCCGGCGTCGGCGATGACACAGACGGTCGGATCGGCGGAATAGGTCTTGCCGTCCAGGGCGATCAGATGCTCGGGCGTGCCGGCCGCGATGTGCTCGCTCCCGGCCGAGACCTGTCCCGCCCGCACCAAGATCTCGGAGCCGACCAGCTTGCCCACATCATAGACGTGCAGCGGCCGGGCGCGGTCATAGGCGATCAGGTTGGTCACATCGACCAGCCGGTTGATGGAGCGCAGGCCGATGGCCTGAAGCCGGGTCTGCAGCCAGGCCGGCGACGGACCATTTCGAACGCCCCGGATCACCCGCCCGGCGAACACCGGGCACATCTCGGGCGCGTCCAGCCGCACCGTGATCGGACAGGGGAAGGCCCCCCGCACCACGGCGATGTCGAAATGCTTCAGCGTGCCCAGCCCCGTCGCCGCCAGATCGCGCGCGATCCCCGTGACGCCCAGCCAGTCCGGCCGGTTGGGTGTGACCTCGAAATCGATGACCGGCTCGGCCCCGAACAGTTTGGCCACGGGCGTGCCGACCGGAATCTCCGGCGGCAGTTCCTGGATGCCGTCGCTCTCGTCGGCCAGCTGCAGTTCGGAGGCCGAACACAGCATGCCGTTGGACACCACGCCCCGAACGGGCTTTTCGACCAGGGTGACGCCCAGACCCGGCACCCAGGCGCCGATCGGGGCATAGATGGTGGTCAGGCCCGCCCGCGCATTGGGAGCACCGCAGACGATCTCCTTCATCCCGTCGACCGTCTCGACCTGACAGACCTGCAGGCGGTCGGCGTTCGGATGCCGCTCGGCCGACACGATCCGGGCCACGGTGAACGGGGCCAGCGCCACCGTCGGATCGGTGACGTGCTCGACCTCCAGCCCGGCCATGGTCATGGCCTCGGCCACCTCGGCGGCGGAGGCGGTCGTCTCGAGGTGGTCCTTCAGCCAGGAGAGCGTGAACTTCACGAGAGGGTCCCGAACCGCGGCGTCGTGCGGATCGCCTTCATGCTGTCCATGAAGGCGGGTGCGCCGGTGAAGCCCACTTCGGTGAACTCGCACCCTTCGAACTTGCAGTTCAACAGGGGCACCGCGCCCGTCGCCCGCTCGCCCAGCGGCTGGAACAGCAGGTTGTTGATGTCGCCGCGCGGATCGCCGAAATTGCAGTCGTCGAAGCTGGTGCCGCGCGAGGGCATCAGCAGGGCCGGTCCGTTGATCCGACAGCCCCGGAACACCCGGTCCTGAATGGCCGGAACCATGCGGGCCATGCTGGCCGCCAGGATCTGGTGCACGAACAGGTCGACGTCCTCGAACAGGGCGGCGTCGAAATCGGTCGGGGCCTTGAAGGCGCGCGTGATCGGCAGTCTGGAGGTCATGTCAACTCAGTCCACTGGAGGGATTGGGGGCGGCGAAGGCTGAAAAGCCGTAGTGGGCCAGCCAGCGCACGTCGGCCTCGAACATGGGGCGCAGGTCCGGCACGCCGTATTTCAGCATGGCCATCCGATCGACGCCCATGCCGAAGGCGAAGCCCTGCCATTCGTCCGGGTCGATGCCGCAGCTTTGCAGAACATTGGGATGCACCATCCCGCACCCCAGGATTTCCAGCCAGTCGTCGCCTTCGTTCAGCACCAGCTTGCCGCCCGAACGGTCGCAGCGGATGTCCATCTCGGCCGAGGGCTCGGTGAACGGGAAGTGGTGCGGCCGGAACCGTGCATGGATGCCCTCCAGCTCGAAGAAGCGCGCGACGAAGGTCTCCAGCGTGGTCTTCAGGTGACCCATGTGGATGTCCCGGCCGATCACCAGACCCTCGATCTGGTGGAACATGGGGGTGTGGGTGGCGTCGGAATCCTTCCGGAAGGTGCGGCCCGGCGCGACGATGCGGATCGGCGGCTCCTGGCTCATCATCGTCCGCACCTGCACCGGGCTGGTGTGGGTGCGCAGGACCTTGCGCTCGCCCGTTTCGGGGTCGGGCCGAAGGAAGAAGGTGTCGTGGGTCTCGCGCGCCGGGTGTTTGGGTGGGAAGTTCAGGGCGGTGAAGTTGTGGAAGTCGTCCTCGATGTCCGGGCCCTCGGCCACGGCGAACCCCATCTCGGCGAACAGGGCGATCATCTCGTCCATCACCTGCATCGTCGGGTGGACCCCGCCCTTGCGGCGCGGGCGAGACGGCAGGGTCAGGTCGATGCGTTCGGCCAGCAGTCGGGCGTCCAGCTCGGCGGCTTCCAGCTCGGTCTTTCTCGCGGCGATCGCGGAGGTCACCCGATCGCGCAGGCCGTTGATGACCGGCCCCTGTTCGCGTCGCTCGTCCGGGCTCATCGCCCCCATGCCCTTCAGCAGGCCCGAGATCGTGCCGGTCTTGCCCAAGGCGGCGACACGGACGCCTTCGACCTCGGCCACGCTGGTCGCGCCGCCGATGGCGTTGATCAGGTCGAGTTCGAGGCTGGCGAGGTCGGTCATGGTGCGGTTCGTCTAGCGGCTGCGGGCCACAGGGGAAAGTGCGTGGGCATCCGCTGGCGCGCCGCGCAACGAAAAAGGGCCGACGCGATGCGCCGACCCTTCAAAGTCAGTCGTCAAATAATCCGTACGGACTATTCAGCGGCCTTCAGTTGACCTGCCGATTCCTTGCCGGTGCGGCGATCTTTTTCGACTTCGTACGAGACCTTCTGGCCTTCGTTCAGGCCGTTCATGCCAGCGCCTTCAACGGCCGAAACGTGAACGAACACGTCCTTGCCGCCGTCCGAGGGCTCGATGAAGCCGTAGCCTTTAGTGGAGTTGTACCATTTGACAGTGCCGGTAGCCATTTTAAGGACCTCCGTTAGCAGTTTGCATCAGGCAAGAGCGCCTGAAGCCTGTCGGGTCTGAATGGGATCGGCCAGAAACTCGGTGCGTTCGCAAAGAGAGAGGGGCGTTACGCAGAGAGATCGACAGCCGTCATATGGACCGAAACGGCCCTGTGCACAACCTGAGTCTCGATGGCGCGGGATTCAGGCCGGGACCGGCCCGTCCTCGTCCTCATCCTCAAGATCCGCGTCGGTGGGCTTGGAGGCCGGGTCTTCGCCCTCCGGCGCGACATAGTGCGCGACGCACAGCTTGCGCAGGGCCGATGTCAGGGAACCGCCGTACAGACGGTCCTGGACGCGTTCGTGGCCTTCCTGCTGCAGGCGGGTCTTGATGTCGCCCACGGTGCGGCACTCGCCGCTGCGGGCCAGTTCGTAGGCGCGTTCGAGGGTCGTGGGTCGAAAGTTATTGCTCATCGCCCCTAGATAGGGACGCCCGGGCCGATAAGCGAGACGGCTCAGTCAGGCGTCACCCCTGGGGCCACGCCCAAGAAGCCGCCCGACGGTCGCCGCCTGCCTGCGGGTGAAGGCGACCACTTCGCGGCTGGCCTGGGGCGAGCCGACGGTATCGGCCATGGTTGCACCCCGCGCACCGATGTCCGCGCCCCGAAGGATCGTCGTGTCGATCGCGGTCTGATGCTCGATCTCGGCGTTCAGCTTGGCTCCCATCAGCACGACCTGAACCGACAGCCAGACCCACAGCAGAAAGCCCATCGCCGTGGCCAGCGGCCCATAGGAATCCATCCTCACGAAGGTCGTCAGATACCAGCTGAAGGCAAACGAGATGAACACGCTGACGCTGGCGGCGAAGACCGCGCCGGGCACCAGCCAGCGAATGCGGGCCCGGGTCCGGCTGGGGCCGAACCGGTACATGGCCACGAGCGTCAGGATATAGACCGCGAACAGCAGGGGCCAGCGCAGGGGGGCCAGTCGCTCCCAGTCGTCGGCCAGACCGAACAGCCCCAGGAAGATCGGCACGCCGACCACCAGGGCGGCGCTCAGCAGGACCGCCGCGAGCCCGGACAGGGTGAAGGCGAAACACAGCAGATTGTACTGCAGGAAATCGCGCTTCTCGACCTCGCGGTAGGCCACGTTGATGCCGTGAAACAGCGTCTTGATCCCGTTGTTGGCTGTCCACAACGACAGCGCCAGGGTCCAGATCAGGGTGAAGGTCAGGGCACCGGTCGATCCGGCCGCCAGCCGTGTCATCTCCTGACCCAGGAACCCTGCGACATTGGCGGGCAGGAAGGAATACAGGAAGGCGACGCGCGCGGAAGCGTCGGCCGGATCGGCGAACAAGCCATAGACGGTGACGAACGCCGCCAGCGTGGGAAAGAGTGACAGCAGCATCAGAAAGGTCACCC
The DNA here is from genome assembly GCF_056404975.1 of Brevundimonas sp. P2_A6. NCBI lineage: Bacteria > Pseudomonadati > Pseudomonadota > Alphaproteobacteria > Caulobacterales > Caulobacteraceae > Brevundimonas > Brevundimonas sp. P2_A6. The sequence continues at coordinate 294,302 of NZ_JBFUCZ010000002.1, forward strand.
CGCCGGCGACAAACCCCACCTGCTCGGTGAAATAGCCGTTGGCGACCCGCCATCCGATGTCGATCCATCCCTTGGGCGGGATGTGGGCGGGTCGCCGCGCCAGGCGACCGCGCCTGGGGGCCATCAGGTCCAGCGCCTCGGGGGTCGGTGGCTTGACCGGCGTCGGGCCCGGCCGTTCACGCCGCAGTTCCAGCCCGTATCTGTGCCCTTGGCTATAGATCAGGTGCGCGGCCCCCGCGCCCGCCGCCAGCCCGCCCGCGACGGCCGCCGCGATTTTCCAGAGGGTCGAGAAGGCGCGCGGCTGGTCAGGGGTCATCGGGGCGGTGAACGGCTCAGGCTCCGGAGGCGTTCCGGCAGGGTGAGCTTGCCTGAATAAACGACCTGGGGCACTGACGCGATGTGGCCAATCCCCCTATCGCAACGATCGCCGCTCTGTACCGCCACCCGGTCAAGGGCTTCACGCCCGAGCCGCTGCCGGAGGCGAGGCTGGCCCCCGGCCAGGCCTTCCCCGGCGACCGGTTGCGCGCCGTCGAGATCGGACCGTCGGGGTTCGATCCCGCCGCTCCCGCCCACATCTCGAAGATGCGGTTCGCGGTGCTGGCGCGCCTGCCGGAACTTGCCCGGGTGCGGACCCGGTGGAACGAGACGGCCGACACGCTGACCCTGTCGGTTCCGAATGCGCCCGCTCTGACCGTTCGGCTGGGTCGAGCCGACGACGACCGCAAGCTGGAAGCCTGGCTGACCGATGTCCTGGGCGAGGCGGCGACGGCTCCGTTGCGCCTGCTGGACGGGGCCCGGCACCGGTTCATGGACGATCCGGCAGGGGCCGTTTCCGTGCTCAACCTGGCCAGCGTGCGTGATCTGTCCGAACGGCTGGGCGTGGAGGTCGATCCCCTGCGGTTCCGGGCCAATGTCTGGGTCGAAGGCTGGCCCGCCTGGATCGAGAACGACTGGACCGGCCGGGGGCTCATGCTGGGCGAGGCGAGTCTGAGCGTGGTCAAGCCGATCGTCCGCTGCGTGGCCACCCATGCGAATCCGGCCACCGGAGAAAGCGACATCGACGTGGTGTCCGCCCTCCACGACCTCTATGGCCATCGCTGGTGTGGCCTCTATCTCTCGGTCCAGGCGGGCGGCGCGTTGCGCCCCGGAGACCGCGCGGAGCTGATCTGAATGACCGATACGCCGACCCTCGTTTCCGCCTGGAAGGCGACGCAGGCTGAGCTCAAGGCCGCGCGCCTCGACAGCCCCGCCATCGACGCCCGCCTGTTGCTGGAGGCGGCGTCGGGTGCGTCACGTCTCGACATCCTGACCGACCCGCACCGGCCGCTGACGTCGGATCAGCAGACGACCCTCTCTGGCTATCTGGAGCGGCGGCTGAGGCGAGAGCCCGTGTCGCGCATCCTGGGCCGCAAGGGGTTCTGGAAGATCATGCTGAACGTGACGCCGGATGTGTTGAGCCCCCGCCCCGACACGGAGACCCTCCTGGATGTGGCCATGCTGGCGTTCGAGCCGGCGCAGGCGTTCAGCGTGATCGACCTGGGCACGGGCTCCGGCGCCATCCTGCTGGCCGTGCTGTCCGAACGGCCCGGCGCACACGGCGTCGGCACCGACATCTCGTCGGAGGCCCTGGCCGTGGCGCGAGAGAACGCGGCCAACCTGGGCCTGGACGGCCGCGCGACCTTCCTGCGGACCGAATGGGCGACCGGCTTCGGTGACGCCAGCTTCGACTTCGTCGTATCCAACCCGCCCTATATTCCATCGGGCGACATCCCCGGTCTGGACCCCGAGGTGCGCGACCACGATCCGATCCTGGCGCTGGACGGCGGGCCTGATGGCTTGCAGGCCTATCGCGACCTGGCCCCCGAGATCGCCCGCATCCTGAAACCCGGCGGCATCTTCGCCGTCGAGATCGGTTGGGACCAGGGTCATCAGGTCAAGGCCTTGTTCGAGGCTGCGGGGTTCAAGGACGTCAAGGTGGTCAAGGATCTGGGCGATCGACATCGGGTGGTGACGAACGGTCCCGACCCCCGAACGACGCCGATCCGGGCCTCATAGGAGCGACCGAACAAACCCCTTCCAAACCGCACCGACCCGCGCTAAGTCTTCGTTTGTCTCCCTCCCAACCGCATCTCGCTGGACCGCCTCTCGAGGTTCCGTGACGCTCGGCCGGGACGCGCGTGAAGGTCGGTGGCTGAAAACAGTCCCCAGCGGACCACGACGGGCGGCGCAAGTCTTTCCGATCACATCGCTGCCGGGATTGGCCCCCAGCGAACCGGAACCTCGAACACCGGCCTGTCTCCCTCGCACCTGTCGCGCAGGGCCACGCCAAACCAGCACGGTAAGCCTCGATGCGAGATTTCAAGGGCATGAAGCGCCAGCGCGGCCGCAACCGGAAACCCGGTGGTGGCGGCGGCAATGCCAATGCGGCCAACCCGAACCGGTCCTGGGACTCGCAAGGGCCCGAGAACATCAAGGTCCGGGGCAATGCCCAGACCGTCTATGAGCGATACCAGCAGCTGGCGCGCGACGCCGGATCCTCGGGCGACCGGGTGCTGGCCGAGAACTACCTGCAGCACGCCGAACATTACTTCCGCGTCCTGCGCGCGCTTCAGCCCCAGCGGCCGGTCAGCGAGATCGCCGCGCGCGAACTGTCCAACCAGGGCTATGACATCGATTTCGAGGACGAGACCGGCGCCCAGGCCGCCGCCTTCCTCGCCGCCCAGCAGGCCGCCGACCGCATCCAGCAACAGAGCGACGCCCGCGACGCCGAGGCCGCACAGGGGTCGCAGCAACCGCGCGAACAGCGCGAATGGACGCCGCGCCCGCCGCGTGAAAACCAGAACCGCGACAACCAGGACGGCGGACAGTCCCGGGCCGATGGCGATCAGGGTGAGGGTGGCCGTCGCGAGACGCGTCGCGAGCGCTGGGAGCGTCGTCGCGAGGAACGCAACCGACGCTACGAGGCCGAAGGCGGCACCCCGGACACCCGAACCTATGAAGAGGCGGAAGGCAACCGTAGCGAGCATCGGGGCGACAACGGTCGTGACGGGGCGCGCGGCGAAGACCGCAACGAAGGCATCCGCGAGAGCGGGTCCGATGCCATCGCCTCGACCGCGCCGATCGCCTACACACCGCCTGCGGAGGCCGCGACTGTCGTGGCTGAACAGTCGGCCCAGCGACCCGCGCGTCGAACGCGCAGCCCGCGAGCCGAAGCGGACACCGAGGGGTCCGGCGCGCTTCCCGGGTTTCTGACGCGCTCCTCGGCTCCCGCGCCCGCCGCCGCCGACGCCCCTGCGGAGCCGGCACCGAAGCGCCGGGCACCTCGAAAGAAGGCCGACGTCCCCGCCGAGGGTGAATAGAGCGGTCACAACTCCCGCGTTTACAGCAATACAACTAATGCGCGTTATCCCTGATGCCAGGGAGGATGCGTCATGCAGTTTGTTCTACTGGTTTTGGCCCTGGCCTTGTCGGCCTGCTGGGCCGGGGTAAGGCTCGGTCTTCAAGCCCGGCGTGAGTCGTCGCGGCTGGCCGAGATGAACGCGACGCTGGAATCTCGTGTCGAGGACCGGACCCAGGCCCTGCGGCTGGCCCTCGACGCCGCCGATGAACAGGCCCGGCGACTGGGGGCCGCCAATCAGGCGAAGTCGGATTTCCTGGCCGCCATGTCGCACGAGCTGCGCACGCCGCTGAACGCCGTGATCGGCTTTTCCGAGCTGCTCCGCATGAATGCGGCGGCCGAACCCCTGACGCGCCGCCAGACACAGGCCGTCGAGCAGATCGCCGCCTCCGGCCAGCATCTGCTGGCCCTGATCGAGGAGGTGCTGGACCTGGCGCGCATCGAGGCGGGCAAGCTGTCGATGTCGATCGAGCGGGTCGATCCGCAGCTGGTGGTGCGACAGGTCTGCGACGCCCTCCGACCCCAGGCGGAGGCGGCTGGGGTTACCCTGCGCAACCCGCCCCCGACGGCCGGGTTCGGCGTCGTCGCCGACCGGACGCGGTTGCGCCAGGTGCTGATCAACCTGGTCTCCAATGCCATCAAATATAACCGGGCCGAGGGCTCGGTCCTGCTGGAGGTGCGACAGACGGCCCAGGGCGTCGCCCTGTCGGTGCACGACACGGGCTTCGGCATTCCCGAGGACCGGATCGCGGAGCTGTTCCAACCCTTCAATCGGCTGGGGCGCGAGACCTCCGACGTCGCCGGCACCGGAATTGGGCTCGCCGTTTCGCGTCGCCTGGCCGAGGCCATGAACGGACGTCTGGAAGTGGCCAGCCGGTCGAACGAGGGCTCGACCTTCACCCTGCATCTGCCGTTGGCGGCCGGGGTCGCTGCCACGACCCTGGCCACCGCGCCGGTCACGATCGGCACCTTGCCAGCGGCGACCCTTCTGTATGTCGAGGACAATCCCTCGAACGTCGCCCTGATGCGCCACGTCGTGACGGCCCTGGGCCCGATCCAGCTGCACGTCGCCGAGACCGGCCACGAAGGTTTGGCCCTGGCCCGCGACCTGCGGCCCGACGTCATTCTTCTGGACATCAACCTGCCGGGCTTGTCGGGGTTCGAGTTGAAAGCGCGACTGGACGCCGATCCGTTGACACGGGGCCTTCCGGTGCTCGCCCTGTCCGCCAGTGCCATGCCCGCCGATATCCGGCGCGGGCGCGAGGCGGGATTCAGGGACTACCTGACCAAGCCGCTGGATATCCCTGCCCTGGCAGCGGCCCTGAACCGCGCGTTGACGACGGACAGTGAGACCGAACGCCCCAGAGCGGCCTGATCAGCCACGCCGGAGCCCGGCGACGAAGAACCCGTCGAGCCCCCCCTGTTCGGGCCAGTGGGAGGGCAGAATCCGAAGCCAGCCCTCGGGGGTCAGCGCCTCGCCCGGTGCCCCGACGGCGGCGGGGTCGGCGGGCACCGTCCGGAAGTCCGGGTTGCGACGCAGGAAGGCGATGATCTGGGTCTCGCCCTCCTCGCGTTCCAGCGAGCAGACGCAATAGACCAGCCGACCGCCTGGCTTGACCCGCAGGGCCGCCGCATCGAGCAGACGGTGCTGGACGTCGGCCAGCTTGGCGACCTCGGCGGGCTTGGTGGCACGCAGGACTTCGGGATTGCGACGCAGCGTGCCGGTCGCGGTGCAGGGCGCATCCAGCAGAACCGCGTCGAAGGTGCTGGGATCGTCCCAGTCCTCTGCGGCGGTGACTACGATCTCAGCAGACAGCCCGGTTCGCTCCAGGTTCTGGCGAAGGCGACGCAGCCGCGCCTCGGACCGGTCCATCGCCACGACAGACGCGCCCGACGCCGTGAGCTGCAACGTTTTGCCACCAGGGGCCGCGCACATATCGAGGGCGGTCTCTCCGGCCTTGGGCGCCAGCAGCCGCGCAGGAATGGCGGCGGCCGCATCCTGGATCCACCATCCGCCGGTCTCATAGCCGGGCCAGGTCGAGACATCGCCGCGCACGCCCGAACGGACTGTTCCGCCCGGAAGGATCGTCGCTTCCAGCGCTTCGGCCAGCGCGGACGCGTCCTCGGCCGGCTTCAGGCTGATATCGGTCGGCGGCTCCTCGCGGGCGGCCAGGGCGATGGCGGCCAGGGTGGCAGGGCCATAAGCCTGACGCCAGCGCGCCGCGATCCAGTCAGGCAGGTTGGACTCGGCCGTCGTCAGGCCGGGCCCTTCGCGCTCGATGCCGCGCAGAACGGCGTTGATCAGGGCCTTGTAGGGCCTCGTCTTGGCATCGCGCTCGGCCAGTTTCACCGCCGTGGACACGGCCGCGAACGCGGGGGTGCCCAGCACCAGCGTCTGGGCCAGCGAAACCCGCAGGATGGTGCGCACGGCCTCGGGTGGCGACTTCTGCAGCCGCTGGTTCAGGATGTGATCGATCTCGCCCAGCCGCCGCAGGGCGGCCATGGCGACCGCGCGGGCAAAGGCGCGGTCCGGTCCCGGTAACGCCGCGACGGCGGGCAGGGCCATCGCCTCGTCCAGCCCGTTGCGACGCTCCAGCGCCGCGTTGAGCAGGATACCGGCCGCGATCCGGGCCTCGACCCCGATGTCGACCGCTCCATCCGGGTCGGCGGGACGCTGAATCGGCTCACGCCTCGGCCCGCGCGCCTTGTCGGCCATGCGTCGGCCCCGGGCACCGGAATCCTTGCCTCTGGGGGAACCCCCGCTCAAACCGACACCGTCATACTGAAACCTGCGCGCCCAGCTCGACCACGCGTCCCGGCGGGATGTGGAAGAAGTCGGTCGGGTTGGCGGCGTTGCGCATCAGGAAGATGTACAGCTTGTCCTGCCACAGCGGCATGCCCTGCGCCGCCGACGGCACCACCGAGCGACGGCCCAGGAAGAAGCTGGTCGACATGATGTCGAACTTCAGCCCCTGTTTGCGGCACAGACCCAGCGCACGGGGCACCTGCGGGCTTTCCATGAAGCCGAAGGACAGGGTGATCTTCTTGAAGTCGTCGTTGATCGGCTCCATCGTCACGCGCTGGCTGTCGGGCACGCGCGGTCGGTCGGTGGAGCGGACCGTCAGGATGATGTTCTTCTCGTGCAGCACCTTGTTGTGCTTGAGATTGTGCATCAGGGCCACCGGGGCGACGTCGGGGTCGCTGGTCAGGAAGATGGCGGTGCCCGGCGCGCGATGCGGCGGCCGCGCCCGCAGCATCTCGATCAGATCGGCCAGCGGCAGACTGTCCTTCTTGGCCTTGGCCGACAGGATCTGCGACCCCCGCGTCCAGGTCCACATGATCAGGATCAGGATCGCCCCCAAAACCAGCGGCAACCAGGCTCCGTCGGGGATCTTCAGCAGGTTCGAGGTCAGGAACACGCTGTCGATGAAGCCGAACGGGATCAGGCAGCCCAGCACGGCCCACAGCGGCCATCTCCAGCTCTTGCGGATGACCGAGAAGCTCATCAGCGTATTGATCAGCATCACGCCCGTGACCGCCACGCCATAGGCGGCCGTCAGATTGTGCGAGCTCTGGAACACGAACAGCAGCGCCAGCACCCCCACCATCAGGAAGGTGTTCACCGCCGGCACGAAAATCTGTCCGGCTTGCGTTTCGGACGTGAAGCGGATGTCGATGCGCGGCAGCAGGCCCAGCTGGACGGCCTGTTGCGTGACCGAGAAGGCCCCTGTGATCACGGCCTGGGAGGCGATCACGGTCGCCGCCGTAGCCAGGGCCAGCATCGGCCAGTAGGCGAACTGCGGCACCATCGACCAGAACGGGTTCTCGGCCGCGCCCGGGCTGTCGAGGATGAGCGCGCCCTGGCCCAGATAGTTCAGGGTCAGGCAAGGCAGGACGAAGCACAGCCAGCCCATGCGGATCGGGGCCTTTCCGAAGTGGCCCATGTCGGCATACAGCGCCTCGGCCCCCGTCACCGCCAGGAACACGCTGCCCAGGATGATGAAGCCCAGCACGCCGTCGTGCGCCAGCAGCATCACGCCATAATGGGGCGAAAGGGCCCGCAGCACGCTCAGGTCGTCGAAGATGTGCACAAGGCCGAGCCCGCCCAGGCTCAGGAACCACAGGGCGGTGATCGGACCGAAATATTTGGCCAGCCCGGCCGTGCCTCGCGACTGCGCCAGGAACAGGCCGATCAGGATCGCGGCCGAGATCGGCACGATGAAGGCATCCAGCCGCGTACCGATGCCCGGCGCGTCCTTCACCCCTTCGATGGCCGACAGGACCGAGATCGCGGGCGTGATTATGCCGTCGCCATAGAACAGGGCCGCGCCGCAGACCCCGAGCGCGAAGATCCAGGCCGATCGACGCCCGACCGCGTGGGTGGCGAGGGCCATCAGGGCCAGGGTCCCGCCCTCGCCCTTGTTGTCCGCCCGCATCAGGAAGATGACGTATTTGAACGTCACCACGATCATCAGCGCCCAGAAGGCCAGCGATACGACGCCGATCACAGCCAGGTCGCCGCCAACGCCAGATTGGGCATGGCCGATCGCTTCACGCAGCGCATAGAGCGGGCTGGTGCCGATGTCGCCGAACACGACGCCGATCGCGCCGATGGTCAGGGCCCAGAATCCGGCCTTGCCATGCCCCGGGGCCACGACCGGCGCGGGCGTGCCATGAATCGCGTTGATGAGCGGGGCGGGGGGGGCGCCGTCGCTCGGTGGGGGGGATGCGTCCCCTGCCATGAAGATCCTCCGGGCACCGCGACTGCGGACCCATCAAAGCGGAGCGCCTTTAGGCGCATTGCGCGGGGGTTTCAATCGCGCGACGGCGGTTTCGGTTGCACCGTGTCGGTCGCGCCGGAAGACGACATTTGTGATTCGCCCGCCGGGTGCCTACCTTGAGGGCTGGAACCGAACGAAAATGTCAGACAGCCAACGCTTTCCCGTCGCCGCCCACGCCCTGGCCTATCTGGCCCACAAGGGCGCGTATGACGCCGCCCATGCCGCGCCCAGCGCCATTCTGGCCGCCTCCGTGCCGACCAACCCCGTGGTTATTCGCCGCGTCACGGCCCTTCTGGCCAAGGCCGGGCTGATCGCGACCCGACCCGGTGCTTCCGGGGGATCCTGGCTTTTGCTTCGCCCCGAGGACATTCGGCTGGATGTCGTGCTGAAGGCCGTCAACGGTTGCGCCCACCTGGGCTCGGCCCCGGCCGGCGCCAAGGGCTGCCCGGTCGGTGAACACATTCCGCGCCAGGTGGGCAAGGTCCTGACCCTGGCCGATCAGGCGGCGTCGGAGGCGCTCAGCCGCATCACCATCGCCGACCTGCTGGCCGAGAACCCGCCGGCCCTGGCCGGGCTTGCCGTTCACGGAGCCTGCACCGAAGCGGTCCGTGCCGCGTCCAGGGTGCCTGCCTGACCCCCGATGCGTCGCCGCATCCTGATCACCGGAGCCTCGGCCGGAATTGGAGCCGCCCTGGCCCGGGTCTATGCCGAGCATGACTGGGACCTGATCCTGACCGCGCGGCGCGAGGCGGCCTTGACGGCGCTGGCCGACGAGATCGCCGCCCGTCACGGCGTGGATGTGGCTGTCATCCCCGCCGATCTTGCGAATCCGGACGCGGCGACGGGGTTGATCGAGGCGGTCGGCGCGCGCGGCCTGACCGTCGATGGCCTGATCAACAATGCGGGGTTCTCTCGCACGACCGGCTTTCTGGCCACCGATCCGACGCAGCACTCGGCCATGATCCAGGTCATGCTGTCGGCCCCGGTCGCCCTTTCCCGGCTGGTTCTGCCCGGCATGGTGAAGCGCGGGTTCGGACGGATCATCAACGTCGCCTCCCTGGCGGGTCAGATGCCCGCGACCGGCGGCGACACCCTTTACGGCCCGATCAAAAGCTTTCTGATCAAGGCCTCGCAGGGTCTTTGGCTGGAGACGCGAGGCACCGGCGTCCACGTCACCGCCCTGTGTCCCGGCTACACCCTGACCGAGTTTCACGACGTCAACGGCTCGCGCGCTCAGGTGTCGTCGGCCTATCCGGCCTGGATGTGGCAGACGGCCGAGCACGTCGCACAGGTCGCCTATGCCGCCTGCGAGGCGGACAGGCCCCGGGTCACGCCGGGTGTGATGAACAACGTTCTCGCCGCATTGGGCAAGCTGTTGCCGGACAGCCTGGCGCTGCGGTTGGTCGCCGGCCATGCGCGGCGGCTGAAGCGGATATGACCCGCCTTGCTTGAGCCCAGGCGCAAATCAGGCGCTAGGATAGACCCATGGCGGCATCGTCCCGGGCAATCTTCGGTCTGATCGGCACGGGTGGCCATGCGCGCGAGACCATGGCCTTCGCCAGCGCCTTCATCGAGACAAGGCCGGACCTGAAGATCGACGGCGACCGGATCGTGTTCGTCGACCGTCAGCCGGGCCCGGCGATCGGCGGCCACGCGGTCATGAACGAGGACGGCTTCATCGCGCTGGACAGCCCTCGGCATTTCGCTGTCGCCATCGGCGACGGAGCAACGCGCAGGGTCGTGGCGGAGCGGCTGGAGGTGGCACGGTGTCGGCCTCTGAGCCTGATCGCGCCCAGCGCCACGGTCGCGGCCGGCGCGGCGGTCGCGCCTGGTGCCCTGATCGGCCCCTATGGCCTGGTGAGCCCCGACGTGACCATCGGCCGGAGTTTCGTTTGCAACGCCTATGCCAGCGTCGCGCACGACAGCGTGGTCGGTGACTTCGTCACGCTGGGCCCGCGCGCCTGTGTGAACGGCGCGGTCCGGATCGGGGACGGGGTCACGATCGGGGCCGGGGCCCTTATCAAACAGGGTCTGACGCTGGGGCGGGGCTGCGTCATCGGCATGGGGGCGGTGGTCATCCGCGATGTGCCGCCCGGGGCCACGGTCGTCGGCAATCCGGCGCGGGTGCTGACCGCATGAGCGAACCCGTCTTCTTCATCGCCGAGGCCGGGGTCAACCACAACGGCGACATAGGGCTGGCGCTCAAGCTTGTGGATGTCGCCCGGCAGGCCGGGGCCGACGCCGTCAAATTCCAGACCTTCCGCGCCGAGGCCATCTCCGCGCCCGAAGCGCCCATGGCCGACTATCAGAAAGCTCGGGCCGGCGCGCCCAGCCAGGTCGAGATGCTGCGGCGACTGGAATTGCCTCACGCCGATTTCGCCCGCATCGCCGACCACTGCCGCGCCACCGGCATCGAGTTCATGTCCTCGCCCTTCGACCTGGACAGCGCCACCTTCCTGGCCAGCATCGGCATGACGAAGTTCAAGCTGGCCTCGGGCGAAATCACCAACGCCCCTTTCGTGCGCGGGGTCGCCCGGCTGGCTGCGGAGGCTGGCGGGTCCGTCATCCTTTCGACCGGCATGAGCACCCTGGACGAGGTGGCCGAGGCGGTCGGCTGGATCGGAGGGGCGGGGTGCAGCGACCTGACCATCCTGCACTGCGTGTCCAACTATCCGGCCCCGGCCAAGGACGCCAACCTGCGGGCGATGGACACCCTGGCTGCGGCGTTCGGACACCCGATCGGCTGGTCGGATCACACCCTTGGCGACGCCGTGTCCCTGGCCGCCGTGGCGCGCGGGGCTCGGATGGTCGAGAAGCATTTCACGCTGGACAAGGCCCTCGCCGGCCCCGACCACGCCATGTCGCTGAGCCCCCAGGAGCTGACCCACCTGATCGCCGGTGTACGCGCGGTCGAGGCCGCGCTGGGCGACGGGATCAAGCGGCCGGTGGACGCCGAGCGCGAGATCATGACCGTGGCCCGCCGCAGCCTGTTCGCCGCGCGCGATATCGCGGCCGGGGCGGTGGTGACCGACGCTGACCTGATCGCTCTCAGACCGGGCGATGGCTTGTCACCGGCGCGGACGGATCACGTCGTGGGCCGGACGGCGAAGGGTCCGCTGGCGGCCGGGACCAGGATCGCGACGACCGATCTGGCGTAAGGCCTTAGTGGCCTGCGTCCGGGTAGGGGGTGGTCACGCCGCTGGCGAACATGCCCGGCAGGGCCTCGCCCAGACCCGCCAGGATGAACTGGATCGCCAGGGCGCACAGGATCAGGCCCAGCACCCTCACGATGATCGCCATGCCCACGTCGCCCAGCACGCGGCTGATCGGCGCGGTGGCCGAAAAGGTCACGAAGGTCGCGAACGCGGCCGCTCCGATGGCCAGCATGCCCGCGACGGTCCCCGCATAGCCCAGCTTCTGCGCCTCGCCCGCCTGGATGATGATGGTCGAGATCGCGCCGGGTCCGATCAGCAGCGGCATGGCGAAGGGCACGATCAGCCGCTTGAACCGCCGCTGGGCATAGCCGCGCACGTCCTTGGCGTCGGCGGCGGCATCGGCGTCCGCGAACATGGTCAGGAAGTCGCCCCGCGTCATGTCCAGCCCCAGCAGCAGCAACAGGATGCCGCCCGCGATCCGGAACGCCGCTAGCGAGATGCCGAAGAACTGCAGCAGCCACAGTCCCGTGAAGAAGAAGAAGGCCAGGAACACCGCGATGAAGATGCAGATCAGGGCCGAGACCGACAGCCGCTGACGCGCCGTGGCTCCCGTCGTGGCGGCGGCGAAGATCGGGATGTTGCCGATCGGGTCGACCAGAGCGAACAGGGCCACGAACAGGTTGACCCCCAGATCGAGCGCGTTCATTGCCTTGTCCTTAGCCTACATCGTCAAACGCCGGTCCGCCGACGCCCCTGTGCGCGGTGTCTAGCCGGTCATCCGGAGAACGTCGATGACCTCGCCTCTCGCGTCGGACCCGCGCCTGATCGTCGGACTGGACCTGCCCTCGGTGGAGGCCGCGCGCGCCCTGGTCGATCGGCTGGGCGAGGGGGTGACCTTCTACAAGGTCGGGCTGACGCTCTTGGCCCGGCCGGGCGGCGTGGCCTTCGCCCACGACCTGCGCGCCATGGGCAAGTTCGTGTTCCAGGACTGGAAGCTGCACGACATCGGGGCCCAGGTCGAAGGCGCGGCCCGCTCGGTGGCCGAGGGCGGCTGCGACCTGCTGACCGTCCATGCCGAGCCGCAGGTCATGCAGGCGGCCGTGAAGGGACGCGGTCCGTTCGGCACGAAAATCCTGGCCGTCACCGTCATGACCAGTCTGTCGGACGAGGACCTGAGGGAGATCGGCTATTCCGCCCGCGCGGCCGATCTGGTCGAGACCCGCGTGCGCCAGGCGCTGGACTGCGGGGTCGATGGCGTCGTCTCCAGCCCGCTGGAGGCTCAGCGCGTCCGAGAAATCGCGACCGAGGCGGGCCGTCCGGACTTCCTGATCGTGACGCCAGGCGTTCGTCCGGCCGGAGTCGACGTCGGCGACCAGCAGCGCGTGGCCACGCCCGCCGCCGCCCTGACCGCAGGGGCGAGCCATCTGGTGGTCGCCCGCCCGGTGATCGCGGCCGCCGATCCGTGCGCTGCCGCTGCCGCGATCGTCGCCGAGATGGCCGGAGCGGCCTAGCCCCGCTCGCCCGGCTCCTGGCGATAGGGAATCGAGACCCCGTCGTCGCCGGGAGGCAGGTCGCCGTAGTAGTCGGCCGGGGCCTGAATATAGACCGGAGCCTGCTCGATCACCTGCGGCGCGTATTCAGCCGGCGCATAGCTCTGCGGGGCATAGGGCTGGGGCGCATAGGTCACCTGGGGCGGCGCATAGGGCGCGGCTTCATAGCCGCCGCCACCGTAGGCCTGGGCCTCGTAGCCGCCGTCAGAAGACTGGCTCTCGTAGCGCTCGTAGGTCTGGGCCGAGTAGCCCTGCTGCGCGTAGCCCTGGCTCTGGTAGGATTGGCTTTCGTAGCCACCCTGATAGCCATGATCGCCATACCCGACCGGCTCCAGCGGGGCGGCATAATAGGGCTGGGCCACGTAACGCGGACCCTCGCAACCGCAGTCGCTCGGACCATACTGGCCGCGATCCGAGTGATCGTCGCGCTCGGAATACCGGTTCCCGCGATCATGGCCGCCATCGTATTCACCGCCGCAGCGGTCGTGGCAGGACGGAGGGGGCGGCGGAGGCGGGGCTCCACACGATCCGCACCGATCCGTCGTCACATAGCGGCGTCCGAACCCGCGTACGGAATAGCCGAACGGGCGGCTGGGACCATAACCGGGCCCCCGCACGACCACCGCACCCGCATTGCCGCCGTAGCCCAGCGAGTCCCATCCGCCATAGCCGCTGCCCGAGACGATCGCGCCGCCGTATCCGCCACCACCCCGGATCGCGCCGACGTCATAGCCGCGTGCGTTGATCACAGCGCCCGCGCCCGCATACGAACCGGAATAGGCGCTGGCACTCGCGTTGGCGTTCACATTGACGTTGACGTTGGTGTTGTAGCCACCGCCGCCGTGGCCCGGATAACCGCCGCCCGGGTGACCGCCACCGCCGCAGCCGCTCATGCAGCCACCACCACCGGGATGGCCCCCTCCGCCGGGAGGTCCGCCGCGCTCGCCCGCCAGAGCAGGTCCGGCCAGCGCCAACAGGGCTGCGAATGTCGAGATCAGAAGGGTTTTCACTGGGCGAGACTCCACGCGTTGCGTGCAGCCTAGAGCGTCAAATCGCGCTTCGGTTCCGGATGCGCCTGACGCGGGAGGGATGCGTTTCAGACGTGGTTAAATCTCCCGTCCCCGGCGTGAAGCTGACCCTTACCGGTCGTAGAGGTAGGCCCCGGTGCCGCAATAACAGTCGTGTCCACGCGGGGCCCGATCGTCGTTGTATCCATAAACGTCGTGGTAGCCGCGGCCCGGCGGGCTGGACCACCGGGTCCATTCTCCGCTGCGGGATTGCCCATAGCCGTGATGGCCGTAACCGCCGCCGTAGCGGGTGTAGCGAACCGGAGGCCGGTAGGCGTAGGGATCGCCGAACCGGCCGTCCCAAGCCGACCCATAGCCGTAGGCGGAATACCCCGGTGCGTAGCCTGTGGCCGCCCGCCCGGTCGCCCCATAGGCGCGACTGTTCCATTCCGTGATCGGCGGCGCATAGGCCGGGGCTGAGCTGTAAGATTGGCCATAGGTCGTGACCGGCCCCTGTCCGTAGGCGGGCTGGCCCCAGGTCTGCGCGGAGGCTGTCGATGCGGCAGCGGTGAAGGCGACGGCGACGAGCGTGGCGGGCAGACGCATGGGCAGGCTCCAGCGGGATGTGTTTGGTTAACACCGTTCCGCCGAATTCGTTCGCGCCGCGCCCGAGCCGGGCCCCGATGCCCGGCGACGGTTGTCCGCAAGGCATGCCCTCGCTACGACAGTCCAGCCCCTCTCCTGCAGACTGATCCCTGACCCATGGCCGACCAGACCGACAAACAGACCTTTTCCGACCAGGAGGCCCTGGACTTCCACCGGCTGCCCCTGCCGGGCAAGATCTCCATGGCCCCGATCAAGCCGATGGCGACCCAGCGCGACCTGTCTCTGGCCTATTCGCCAGGCGTGGCCGTGCCCGTGCTGGCGATCGCCGCCGATGCCGACAGGGCCTACGACTACACGTCCAAGGGCAATCTGGTCGCCGTCATCTCGAACGGCACGGCGATCCTCGGCCTGGGCAACCTCGGCCACATGGCGTCCAAGCCGGTGATGGAGGGCAAGGCCGTCCTGTTCAAGCGGTTCGCCGACGTCGACAGCTTCGACGTCGAGGTCAAGACCACCGACCCGGACGAGTTCATCACCGTGGTCAAGAACATCGGCGACACCTGGGGCGGCATCAATCTGGAGGACATCAAGTCCCCCGAATGCTTCGTGATCGAGAGCGAGCTGCAGGACCTGCTGGACATTCCCGTCTTCCACGACGACCAGCACGGCACGGCCATCATCTCGACCGCCGGCCTGATCAACGCCGTCCACATCACCGGCAAGAAGATGGACGAGATCAAGGTGGTGCTGGCCGGGGCCGGGGCTGCGGGCCTGTCCTCGATCGGCCTGATGAAGGCCGTGGGCGTCAAGGCCGAGAACACCGTCATCTGCGACCGCGACGGTGTCGTCTACAAGGGTCGCCCCACCGGCATGGACCAGTGGAAGGCGGCCCACGCCACCGACACGCCGCTGCGGACCCTGGCCGAGGCCATGGTCGGGGCCGACGTGGTGCTGGGGCTGTCGGCCAAGGGCGCGATCACCAAGGAGATGGTGGCCTCCATGGCCCCCAATCCGATCATCTTCGCCATGGCCAACCCGGACCCGGAAATCACGCCCGAAGACGTGATGTCCGTGCGCTCCGATGCCATCATCGCCACCGGCCGGTCCGACTATGTGAACCAGGTCAACAACGTCCTGGGTTTCCCCTACATCTTCCGGGGGGCCCTCGACGTCCGGGCGCGGCGCGTGAATCACGAGATGAAGGTCGCCTGCGCCCACGCCCTGGCCCAGCTGGCGCGCGAGGATGTGCCCGACGAGGTCGCCGTGGCCTATCGCGGCAGGAAGCTGAAGTTCGGCCCCGACTACATCATCCCCACGCCCTTCGATCCGCGCCTGATCTGGTACATCCCGCCCTTCGTGGCGCAGGCGGCGATGGACACCGGGGTCGCCCGCGTCAACATCGACGACATGGACGCCTATCGCGCCCAGCTGCGCGAGCGCGTCGATCCCTCCGCCGCCCTGATGCAGAAGATTTCGTCGGCTGTGCGCGCCGCGCCGAACAAGCGCGTGGTCTTCGCCGAGGGCGAGGAATCGACCGTCATTCGCGCCGCCTGGGCCTTCAAACAGGCCGAGCTGGGCACGCCGATCCTGCTGGGCCGCGAGGACCTGATCAAGAAGAACGCGGCCGAGGCCGGTCTCGACTTCGCGGAGATGGGCATCGAGATCGTCAATGCGCGGGTGTCGGAGATGAACGACGCCTACACCGACTGGCTCTACGAAAAGCTGCAACGTCGGGGCTACCTGCGGCGCGACGTCCAGCGGATGATCAATCAGGACCGCAACTACTTTGCCGCCGCCATGGTCGCGCGGGGCCAGGCCGATGCGGTGGTGACCGGCACGACCCGCAACTTCAACATGGTGCTGAAGGAAGTCCGGCGGGTCCTGGATGTGAAGGACAGTCTGATCGGCCTGTCGATCGTCCTGGCCAAAGGACGCACCATCTTCGTGGCCGATACCTCGATCCACGAACTGCCCGATGCCCAGGAACTGGCCGACATCGCCATCCAGGCGGCCGCGACGGTCCGCAAGCTGGGCCGCACCCCGCGCGTGGCCTTCCTGTCCTATTCGACCTTCGGCAATCCGCCGGGCGAGCGCGGCGACAACGTCCGCGCCGCCATCCGCATCCTGGATTCCATGGGCGTCGATTTCGAGTACGAGGGCGAGATGCCACCGGAGCTGGCGCTCGATCCCGGCCAGCGGACCAACTATCCGTTCATGCGCCTCAGCCGCGATGCCAACGTCTTGGTCATGCCGGCCCTGCATTCGGCCGCCATCTCGACCCAGCTGGTCCAGGCCCTGGGCGGCGCGACCGTGATCGGGCCGCTGCTGGTCGGGCTGGAGAAGTCGGTCCAGATCGTGTCGCTGGGGGCCTCGGTGTCGGAGATCATCACGGCCGCCACCTTCGCCGCCTACGAGGAAGGCGTCAGCGTCGCCTTCGAACCCGAGGATGAAGGCGGTGCCCCGCATCCCAGCCGGGAAGCGGAACAGTCCATGGAAAGCTTGCCGATCTAGGCCGTACGGGTCCGGCGCGCTTCCAGCGACAGCCGGACCCATTCGATGAGCACGAAGACGATCGCCGCCACGCCCAGCCAGGCCGCGATCACGAACATGGCGGCATAGCCCTGCGCCTCGATCAGCTCGCCCAGCGCCCCGCGCCCCAGGGTGCCGATCAGCAGCGCCAGCGAGATGAAGACCGCGAACTGCACCGCGCCGAACATCCTGTTCGACAGGGCGGACAGATAGGCCACGAAGGCCGCGCCTGCGAACCCGCCGGCGATGTTCTCGCCCGTGATCGCCAGCATCAGGCGGGCCAGGGCCTCGTGGATGCCGAAGGCTCCGAACAGGGCGTATAGCCCGGTCGCCGACATGAACGGCCCGATCGTCGGCGCGCCCAGCGCCAGATCCATCATCAGCAGATTGGTCGCCGCCGACAGGATGGCTCCGATCAGCAGGCTCCACATCCGGCCGATGACCAGGAGCGCCCAGCCGCCCAGGCCGATGCCGACGATGGTCATGATCACGCCGAACGTCTTGGACGCCAGCGCGACCTCGGCCTTGGTATGGCCCAGCGCCCCGCCCGTGTCGCCCATGTAGAAGGGAAAGGCGAACGGTCCCCAGACGCCGTCGGTGATGCGGTAGGTCAGGATCAGGCACAGCACGACCACAGCGCCCCAGCCGAGACGCCCCATCAGTTCGACCAGCGGGGCCAGGATGGCGTCGTAAAGCGTGTCTGCGAAGCGCGGCGCGCGGACCGATTCCGCCTCGGTCGCGCCCCGGCCTTTCCAGACGATCAGACCGGCCAGGGCGGCGGGCAGGATGACGGTTGCCCCGACGATCCAGGGTCCCCACTTGGCCGTGAAATCACCCGCGCTGGGTGCGGGGCTGGTCGTCAGGGCCACGATCATGAAGGTGATCAGCATATAGGCGGCCCAGCCCCAGGCCAGCAGCGTCGCGGTCAGGACCGCCAGCCTCAGCCGGGGCGAGCCGCGCCGCTCGCGCGCGACATGGGCCTGTGACGTCGGCTTGGGCTCGGGCGCGATCAAGGTGCCGATCAGGCCCAGACCCATCAGGATGCCCGCCGTGACGAAGACGCCGGGCCAGCCGATCGCCGTGGCCAGCAGCAGCGACCCGGCCCCGCCCGCCAGCGCCGCGGTGCGATAGCCGAGCTGATAGATGGTCGACAGCAGGTCGATGGGCGTCGTCTCGTCGGCCACCTCGATCCGCCAGGCGTCGATGACGATGTCCTGGGTGGCGAAGGCCAGGGCACCCAGAGCCGCGCCCAGCGCCAGCGGGCCGAGCACGCCCGATTCCGGACGCGACAGGGCAACCAGGCACAGCGACACCCCGATGATGACCTGAAGCACCAGCAGCCAGCTGCGGCGTCTGCCGAAGCGCTTGCCGATCCCCGGCGGGGTCCAGCTGACGGCGGGCGACCACAGGAAGCGGAAGGCGCCGAACAGTCCGATCCAGCTCAGGATGCCGATGGTCGCGATCGGTACCTCGGCCTCGGTCAGCCAGGCGTTCAGCGTGCCGATCAGCATGGCGAACGGCAGACCGGCAGAGAACCCCAGCAGCAGCATGGCCAGGGTCCGCCGCTCGCGGAAGGCGGCCTTCAGCACCGCCAGTCCCTTGGGCTTCAGATCGGTGGCGGCCACGGGTGCGGCATCGGTCGGTGTCGTGTGCGTCATGGACGGCGGCGGCCTCATTCTTTCGAGCGGCCGGTCTTTCGCCGGTTCGCCCTATCCTGCGGCGACCTTGGCGCGGAAGTCCCCGGTCGTCCAGCGGGCCAGGGATGAGCGCAGCGCGTCCAGCTCCAGCGGCTTGACCAGATGATCGTCCATCCCGGCTTCCAGGCAGGCCTTGCGGTCCTCGGCGAAGGCATTGGCGGTCAGGGCGACGATGGGCGTGCGGTCGCCCGTGGCGCGGATCGCGCGGGTGGCGGCGGGGCCGTCCATGACCGGCATCCGCATATCCATGAACACCAGATCGTAGCGGGCGCGTTTCATGGCGGCGACGGCTTCGCTGCCCGTGGCGGCCGTCTCCACGACGCAGCCTTCGCGCCGCAACAGGGTCTTGGCCAGAAGCGCACCCACCGGATTGTCCTCGGCCAGCAACACACGGGTGCCGGCGAACCGGACGGGCAGGACCCGGTCGTCCTCGGGCGCGGCCAGGCGCGGAATGCCGGGCATGACCTCGGCCTGCTGGGCGGCCAGCACCCGCTCGACCAGAGAGGCGCGTCGCAGGGGCTTGATCAGATAGCCTGCGAAACCGACCCCGCGATAACGAGCGATCAGTTCGCGCTCGGACGGCTTGAGCAGGATGATCCCGCGTCCACCCTCGGGCAGGGCAGCGAGCGGTAGGCCCGTCTTCTGGGTCTCGGCATGATCGACCAGGGTCACGGGGGCCAGGTCGCCTGCGGGCCAGGCCGAGCCGCCGCTGGCCAGAACCTGAGCCTCCGCTGCCGCGCGGACGAAGGGGTCGGGGCTGCGGACCGCGACAGGCAGCCCATCCAGCGGACGGGCGCGCGGTGCCGCGTCGGTGGCGGCATCGAACGTCGCCTCGAACCGGAACCGCGACCCACCGGTTGCGCCGGCCTCGGGGCGATCCTCGACCGTGACGGTCCCGCCCATGGCCCGTGCCAGTTTCTGCACGACCGCCAGGCCCAGCCCGGCCCCGCCGTGGCGGGTGGCGTCCGAGGCATCGACGTGGCCGAACTCCTCGAAGATGCGCGTCCGAGCCTCGGCCGGAATGCCCGGGCCGGTGTCGTCGACGATGAAGGCCAGGACCGGACGGGCGTCGTGGCCCCCCGCGCGTTCGACGGCGATGCGGACACCGCCGGTGTCGGTGAATTTCACGGCGTTTCCGGCCAGGTTGAACAGGACCTGACGCAGACGACCCTCGTCGGCCATGATGTCGGGCGCATCGGCCGCGACCGACCAGACGATTTCCAGGCCTTTTTCGTGGGCGCGCGGGCTCAGCAGTTCGGCCACGCCGCGCACCAGCCCCTCGGGATCGACCGGGGCCAGATCGAACTCCAGCTTTCCCGCTTCCAGCCGGGCATAGTCCAGCAGGTCATTGACCAACCCCAGAAGGTGCTCGGCCGAATCCCGCGCGGCTTCCGCATAGGCGCGCTGGGCTCCGTCCAGCCGGGTGCGGGTCAGCAGGCCCAGCATGCCGATCACGCCGTTCAGCGGCGTCCGCATCTCGTGGCTCATCAGGCGCAGGAAGGGGTCTGCCCCGCCCAGAGCCTTCTGCTCGGTCGCCCCTGCCGATATGCTCGCCCTGGTCCGCCGCGCCATGCCCGCCTCCACTCAGGCGGCAGAGTGGGCGAAAGGCGTTAACGACGGCCTATCGCTTCACCACGCCGGCATCGCTGCCCGACCGCCACCCTGACGTTCGAAGTCGCCCTGTGCCCCCACGGTGGACCGTCGATAGATCAGGGCCTCGGCGATGTGGCGACGCAGGACGCCGGTCGACCCTTCCAGGTCGGCGATGGTGCGGGCCAGGCGCAGCGTCCGCGTCCAGCCGCGCGCGGTCAGGCCACCCGCTTCGCCCGCTCGCATCAGCAGGGCCCGCCCCGCCTCGTCCGGCGTGGCGAACCGCTCCAGCACCTCGCCCGACGCCCGGGCATTCAGCGCCTGCATGGGGTCGAGCCCCGCCTCTCTCACCCGGTCTTCCTGCATGGCGCGGGCGACGGCGACACGGGCGGCGGCCTCGGCCGTGCCTTCGGCCGGACTGGGCAGGGCCATGTCGGCGGCGGTCACCGGCGGGGTCTCCACCGTCAGGTCGATGCGGTCGAACATCGGGCCGGAGATGCGGTTCTGATAGTCGCGCTGGCACCGGGGGGCCTTGCCGCACGCCCCCTTGCCCGCGCCGCCCAGCCCGCACCGACAGGGGTTCATGGCCGCGACCAGCTGGAACCGGGCCGGATAGCGGACATGGGCATTGGCGCGGGCCACCACGATCTCGCCCGTCTCCAGCGGCGCCCGCAGACTATCCAGCGCCTGGGCCGAATATTCGGGCAGCTCGTCCAGGAACAGCACGCCGTTGTGGGCCAGTGACGCCTCGCCCGGCTTGGCGCGCAATCCCCCGCCGGTCAGGGCGGCCATGGAGGCCGAATGGTGCGGCGACCGGAACGGCCGCTCGCGCGTCAGCGCCCCGCGCTCGATCAGCCCCGCGACCGACCAGACCATCGAGGTCTCCAGAAGCTCGGTCGGGGTCAGGGGCGGCAGCAAGCCCGGCAGGCGCTGGGCCATCATCGACTTGCCCGACCCCGGCGGGCCGACGAACAGCAGGTTATTTCTTTGACATGACGATTTTTTGGGTATGGTCGGAGGTATGCTAGCGATCGGATACGCACGATGGAGTTCCCTCGAACAGGGCAAGGGCAGTACGCTAGATCGTCAACTTCAAGCTATCCGTGGATACTGCACGTCGCAAAAGCTGCAGCTTACGGAGATGGTCGTCGACGAGGGATCTAGCGCCTACGCCGGGACCAATATCAGCTCAGGCAATCTCGGCCGCCTCGTCCGAAAAATTGAAGAGGGTGCGATCGGCAGGGATTCCGTTCTTGTCGTGGAGCAGCTCGACCGCATCAGCAGGCTGCCGCCAAGTCAGGTGGTAGCCTTCATTCAAAGGGTCACCAATCTTGGCGTTACGATTGCCACGGCAAATGATGGCCAATCGATAAGTGCCAGTTCGATCGATGCCGACCCGATAAGTTTCATGGCATTGGTGTTCAATTCTTTTCGAGCGCACCAAGAAAGCAAGCACAAGAGCGAACGCCTAGCAGCTAGTTGGAGGATCAAGCGGGAGCGCTTGGAAGGCAACGATCTGCTTCCCTTAACGGGAGTCTGTCCCGCATGGCTTGTTCTCGATGCGGCTACCCGAAAGTTCGTTCCCGTTCCGGCCCGTGTTTCCATCGTCGTCGAAATCTTTGAGAGGACGGTGGGGGGTGAAGGCAAGCGGTCAATCGCTACGGACCTAAACAGGCGTGGCGTTCCGACGTGGGGGAGGGGCAAGAGCAAAGCAGCTGGCTGGCATCCCAGCTACGTCCAAAAAATTCTGACCAATGCCGCGGTGGTCGGAGAGTATCAGCCGCATTCAAAGCCAAGGGGCGAGACCAAGCGCTCGAAGGTTGGCGATCCTATACAAGGCTACTTCCCTTCGGTGGTGTCCGAAAGCTTATGGGCGGCCGTTCGGAGCATGAAGGCGATCCGTCCAGGGAACAACGGTCAGCGGGGCGATGTAAATAATCTGCTCACGGGTCTCACCAGGTGCGGTCACTGCAAAGGTTCCATGGTTTTTCAGATGAAAACCGGTGAGGGCGTTAGGGTCCGAAATGGTAAGGCTTCAGTCCAGCATAGAGCCAGCTACCTGAGTTGTTCGGGTCGCAGCCGGGGCTTATCGTGCAGGAACGGAAGGCATTTCCGTTATGAGCCATTGGAAAAGGGAATACTGGCAGCATTTCTCAACGCAGCACTGAGTGACCGTTTTTTTGAACGCCCCCTGACCCTGACCGCTTTGGTGGAAGAGGAACACCGGGCTCTCCGTCAGTTCGGGAGCGAGAAGGATAAGGCTGCTCGCCTTTTGGACTTATTCGCTGAGACAGGCGATATGGATGTCCGAGAACGGTGGCTTTCGGCGAGCGCCGAGGTGAAGCGGTTGGAGTCGCAGCTTCAAAACACTGCCGTCAGGCTTGCGACGGCTAGAGGATCGACGACGCCAGAGCTTCATGTTGGACGGGTGCAAGCTGTTCAACATTTGATCAGCGGCGAACGCACCGATGAGCGGCGAGACGCCCGAGTGAAGGCTGCCAACAGCCTCCGAGAACTTATCGACCACATAGAATTCCACGCAGGTGGCGATTTGTATCTCGCACTGCGGGGGTCGAACACCGTAGTTCACATGGACTCAACCGGCGCTGTGCTCGGCGATGTGAGTGTCGGCGGCCCGACGATCCCAGGCGCTCACGAAGCCGGAAAGAGCATTCTTAGAGCTGGCGATTAGCCGGTTTTTCGAGTATAATATTCGCATAAAACGAGCCCCTAAACTCGTCCAAATCTCCACAATAGAACTTCAATAACCCACTCTCGTGCGGCCCTATACCCGTGCGTCTTACCCTCCCCACATCATCACCCACCATCATGTCCGCGTGTCCCGTGGGCACCCATACCTCATGACCGTTCCACCCACCTTCGCCCGCAACGATCCCCGATTACGCTTCCGGCACGTCGAGCAGTTCATCCAGGGCTGCCCCGACCGCTATTTCGTCACGCTGACGATGAACCGGCGTTTCGACCCGATGAGGTTCTCAGCCGAAGTGGGCCAGACGATGCACCGGGTGAACGCCAAGCTGTTCGGCAATCACTATGGGCGAAGCCGAGACGGCAAGAAGATGCGACTAGCGACGCTGGCGACCCAGGAGACGACCCTTAACGGCGGCCTTCACACCCACATGCTGGTCGGCGTGCCAGAGGGGTCGTTGTCGTTGAAGACCAACCCCTGCCCTGTCGCCGTACCCGACCTGATCATCCAGACCTGGATCGAAGGCGACCCAAAATATCGCCGCCGAGACGGTCAAGACGCTTGTGACCTGTACGATTTTTCGGGCGGCCAAGGCTACATATACAAGGGCGTCAGATCCCTGCTGGACCTCGACAACGTCGATGTCCTGAACACCATAATTCCCTGATCCAGAGATACTGCCCCCGACTAGATGCCGGGGATAAGCCATAACCCACACGGGCAGGCCCCTCTCAGCGAACCCTGATAATTCAGCCCTCGGTCAGACCCCTGTCAGACCTTGATTATTAAGTGTGTCTGAAAGGCATTAGAGAGCTCTGAGAGTGATTGAAATAATATTCAAATATCATCAGAGACGCCCGAAGGGCATCGACGAACGCAGTGAGGAGATCAGTTAATACCCTCTGCAGCCCCTTAGGAACCCGGTGGCCCTTAGCGCATGCAGGACTGGTCTGGGATCGGTCGGCAGCTTCAGTATCGGGTGTTTAGATCAGACGCAGACGGTCGAGGTAGCGGCTGCGCTGGTTCGGTCTGGAGCGCTGGCTTAGTTGAATATCGTTATACCAGCTATGTCGCGGTCCATGTCGCTGGTGCATTGAGCCGTTTGTAACGGCTAGCGGTACTGTTCCGACCTTTATGACGGCTGCGAAAGGCCGCTTGCCTTCTCGATCAACCGCACGATGGAGTGGATGGTCGCGAGGTAGAAATAGAACATCCAACTGAGCCAGATTTTCCGATCGTAGTCGGTCTGCTGGTCGGCGTTGTGGTGACGGATGCCGAAGTTGTTCGCAATGTCGAAAAGCGCACCGTCATCCTTCTTCGTCATCACCTTTTTGGCCTGCGGACGCAGGTACTCCAGCACGTCAGCGAGGTCCCTCACCGCATCGCGCCTGTCGTCGGGCGTGGACTGCCGCTTGCGGAACTTGGTGATGGCTGACTGAACGCGATCTTGGATGTTGGCGTCGCCGTGCGGCAGCGAGACGTTCACGAGGTTCTCAGTCCCCATGGGCGCCCGCTCCATGATCTCGCCCGTGGGGCTAAGCTCATAGCCCTCGCTGTAGCGATCCAGCAGCACGTTAATGGTGTCGCGGAACTCGGTTTGACCTGGCCCGGCCTTGAAGGTCTGCCAGTGCATCCCGCAACCGAGCTGCATGTGCATCTGCCCGCTGGTGGGCTTGGAGACGTGGTCGAACAGGTACTCGATGACGCTGAAAAGGTCGTCCTCGGAGTAGCTCTCGAACCGTTTCTCGATAGGCCAGAGATTGGGCTTGTTGAGGCTGAATAGCATTCGAGCGCCAATGTCTGCGCCTAGCAGCCCTTCAATCCTGTCGGGCTCGTCGATGCACCAGAAGCCGAAGTGCTCCGCGAAATACCCTGCCAGCTCCAAGCGCGTGTACTCGGACAGGAAGAGCGTCTTGATGGTCGGAAGATCCAGTCGCCCACCTGCCGGCCCAATTCCGTTCCTCTCCGCGTAATAGGTTCGGCGCTGAGGCTGGAGACCCGGAGGCAACGGAGGCATGGGCTTGGTGTCGATCACATCCAAGAGCCGCGCGAGGGTTTCATCACCCTCTTCCTGAGCGATATCGCGGGCGATCTGCACCACCCTGTCATTCGGCAGCTCAAGGAGGCGCGCCTTGGCATACTTCTGCTTCCCGCCCATCGCCTCATTCCGATCCCCAGCCCTGAGGCCAAAGCGAAGGCAGAACGAGGGAACTTCGTTGGCCGACTGCGTCTCGACCACGATGGCGATCTGGTCCCGCAGTTGCTTAATGAAACCAGCCGGATAGGGCTTCTGAGGGCTGTTGGTCGTCATAGCCGGTACAAATGCAACCCTGTTCGCCAGCAGTGTAGCTTGGCTTCGCGGACACGGCTACCGTGGGTAGATGACCGAAGGGCAGACCACCCTGGCTATCCAACTCAGCGTCAGCGCGGTCGTGTCGATTGTGGTGGCTTGGCTGGCCGTGTCACTGGCCGCCAGCCCCACCCTCCAGCGGTTCTACAAAGAGCGCATCTGGGAGCGAAAGGCGAACGCCTACACCACGATCCTTGAGGCGCTCTTTGTTTGGCTCGACTACTACGGGACGCATTTCGAGGCAGCGATTGAGCGGCGGGATTTGACGCCCGAGCGGATCGCAGAACTGAGCAAGCAAAAGACGAAAGCGCGGACAGCCATGATGCGGAGCGTCGAGGGCCAGAGGTGGCTGCTAGGCAGCGAACTCAACGATGCCATCGACACGATGGATCGAGCCCTCCGGCAACAGAAGAACAGCTTGGAGGAAGAGCTCGATGACGCGTGGGGCGCCGTTCGCGACGCGAGGGTGACTATCACGGCTCTGGCCCGAAAGGACCTAGCAGTTGCGGAGCCCATTCAGGGCGATCAAGGGCAGGGTAATGCGATGGGTAGGAAGCGCCGTATTTGGGCTTGGCTGGAGGTCGGCAACCGACCAGTCACGGCCAAAACACAGAGGAAATGTTCAGCTTCCTCTTTGAGGTCTTAAAGCGGACAGCCGTGGTCGCCGCTCTCGCCTACGCGGTGATGCTGGCGAACAATAGCGGCGACATGTCCATGTTGGCTTTGGCGGTCGGCTACCTACTGCTGACGTTCTGGTCGCTCACTTGGCTGATTAAGACCCAAAAGGCCGATGACGCGCCCAACACTATGTGGGGCAAGTTCGTTATTTGGGCGTTTTTTGCCATCGCAATCGCCATGTTAGCTAGCAGCTTCTGGGCGTTCATCCACCAGCATCATGACTGGTCGCAGTATATCAAAACTGGAGTCATGCCGGACGCCCGCCCGGAGTCGTGAGCGTGCTCGCCGACCACGGCTTGTTCAGAGGTAGAGTTTGCCGCTTGGCACATAGTCGACGATTGATCCGATGGCGGTTTAAACCCTACCTTTCTGGTGATTACGCTGAGGCCGTGGGGCTTGTTTCCTCAAATAGAGGGCGTGGCTGATGTCATGTTTTTGCCGATCGTTGAATGACCGCTCCGGTGCATTGCGCGGCTCAAAGAAGGGCGAGTAGCGCCATCGTCGTGGATGGATACCACTTGCCGTTCCGAGGCGATGCGATGCCGCGCCGATTGAGTTCAGCCGCGATGGCGTAAGCGCTGGAATGGCCCGCTGCCTTGATGCTCTCGACCACACACGCCAACTCCTGTCTGTACCGCAAAACGAGGTTACGCTTTGCAATACGAGCCGAGGTAAGGTCGCCACAGTGACGCCCCAACGCCGCTGCGCCTGTGGGATTGCCAAGTCGCGACACAGCACGACCAGACCGCGCCGAAACGTGGATCTCACCACCATCAATCTTCTGTTTGATTGCCGCGAGCGCCTCTTTGGTGCGACGGGAAATGGCTTCACGTTCGGCCTGGGCGATGACGGCAAGGACGCCGATGGTAAGGTCGTTTGCGTCGGGTACGTCGGCGGCAAGGAATCTGACTCCGCTGTCTCGGAGGGTGAGCAGGAAGGCCGCGTTCCGCGATAGACGATCCAGCTTCGCGATGACCAGAACGGCGTTCGTGATTTTGGCATGGTGCAAGGCGCGGGCGAGGGTCGGACGGTCGTTGCGCTTTCCGCTTTCGACCTCTGTGAACTCCGCCAACAGGGTCAGATCACGCTGGCGAGCGAGGTCCGCAACGGCGGCCTTCTGAGCATCCAGACCGAGGCCGCTTCGCCCCTGTGCTGCCGTGCTGACGCGGTAGTAGGCGACGGCTTTCATTCGGCCTCCAGATCGTCGTTTCGATGCTGGGGCGTCCTCTGGAATGTTGGTAGAGGGCAACGGCGATCATGTATCGCAGCCAGGAAGCGGACTCTTCCAAGGTCCGCTATGGGTGGTTAGCGGACATTGCCTTTGCAGAGGCGCAGCGGCCCTCAGAGCGCCAGAAGCGGAAGTTGAACTCGCGCCAGGAAGGCGACGTCACATGTGCAACTGACCAAGATAAATCTGCGTGGTCAGGCGAAGCCGATGGAGACGGAGGCTTCGTCAATCGTCATTGGTCGGCGACGTCAAACCCGTCTCCGGGCGTCATCGGCCGGTGCAGCTTAATCCCGACTTTGTCCAGATAGGGCTCGTAGACGTCGTAACGCTGCTTGAGGAAATAGTCGCGCGCGTAGCCGTCATGGACCGGCATGACAGATTTCGGCTTCATCCGCTTGGCGAAGGCATGGACGGTGAGCTCGGTCAGAAAGGGCGCCATCACCGGAAGGGCCAGCACCTCCACGCCCACGAATCGATCCAGACGGCTGTCGAAACTGTCGCCCGGGTTGAGGAAAACGTCATTGACGAGGAAGGCGGTCAATTGCGGGCTCTCGTCCGACAGGATGGGCTCATGCGCGACCGCCTGAGCCTGCAGTCGGAACGCGCCGAAGATCCGTTCACCCACCTCGAAGACCGTGACCGACAGGCCCTTCTCGCTGAGCTTGTTGGCGACCTCGCCGTTGCCGACGAGCGTTGCGCCACTCGCCTGCACGATCCTGCCCAACGCATCAGGGTCGATGTGATCCGGATGGCCGTGCGTCAGGACGATCGTCGAGACGTCCGAAAAGACAGCGGGATCGACCCGTCCGTCGACGAACGAGAATTTGCCCGGATCGAAGAGCAGTCGATCTGCACCGACCGTCAGGCGCAGGCAGCTATGGACGAACTTGTCGATACGCATGCGGCCGGTCCTATTCCGACTGTCTCTGGACGACCGGGCCGATCGCCTCGGGCGAGCCCGAGGCGATGACCAGCCAACGGCGGGGTGCGCCGGCGTCGGCGGCGACCACCTGACGGATCGGGCCCACGGCATTGACGACCGCGGACCCGGCCGGATTGGTCATGAACTTCGCCAAAGGCTGCAGCATCCCCGATCCGTCCGCCGTCTCGGCGAAGGCGATGACATAGGGCTTGCCGGGTTCGAGGCCTGCGGCGGCGATCTGCAGCATCTGCACCTGCCCCTGCTCGAACAGGGTCGCCTGCGACCGGGCGTCACCGTCGCCCGTCAGGACGAGTTGACGCGAGGCGCGGGCGGTGCCCAGGGGCATGAGGTTGGCCTTGCCGTCACCCTCGGTGACCGCACGCGGCACATAGGTGACGCCCTGCGGTCCTTGGCCGATCGGCACGGTGGCGATCACGCGGTTGGCCAAGGTGTCGATGACCGCCACGCCGTCGCCATTCTCCAGCCCGACATAGATCCGCGAGCCGTCGCCGGAAGGCCACAGACCATGCGGCAGCGACCCCACCGCGATCTCGGTCACGGGGTCGAAGGTGTCGGTGCGGAAAACCTTGACGACGTTCTCGGTCCCCACGGTGACATAGGCGAACTGACCATCCCGATTTCGCACGATGTTGACGTGGTTGGTCAGCGGGCCGGTGTCGAGCGTCTGAAGCACGGCGAATGGCGGACGGGCGTCGAACACCATCGTCTTGCCCACGTCCTTCAGCGTCATCCAGACCTGGCTCCCATCGGGCGTGGCGGCGATGTCTGGGCAGAACGGACTGGCCTGGGCCACCCGACCGACGATCTCACGGGTCGCAGTCTCGACCACGACTGTCTCGGGGCTGAAGCTGGAGCAGATGTAGGCATAACGGCCGTCCGGCGAGAAGATCGTCATGCCCGGCCCGTTGGGCGTCTCGACCCGGGCGGTCTCCTGATAGGTCGCGGCGTCCAGCACCGAAACGTAGGCCTCGCCCCGCACCGTGACCCAGACCTCTTTGCCGTCCGGTGTGAAGAAGGCCTCGTGCGGAGAGCGTCCGACATAGGTCGTGTGTTTGACGGTGTTGGTGGCCGTGTCGATGAAGCTGACCGAGTTGGACCCGATCGAGACCACGGCGATCGTCTTGCCGTCCGGCGCCGCGCCGATGCCGTGGACCAGCAGCTGACCCCTGTAGAGCGGGCTGAGGTTGGCCGGGGTCGGCTCACCGAGGGAGATCACGCCCAGAAGGCTGTTGGTCGAGGGATCAACCACCGAGACCGTGTTTGAGAACTGGTCGGCCGAATAGAACCGGTCCTGCCCGGTGATCGGGATCGCGGGCGCCGCCGCCGCGCCCGGAACCTGATCGGCGAGAACCGGGGACGCCATCAAGGCCAGGGCCATGGCGAAGGGCGTTTTCGAAACGAAAGTCATGGGTCAGTGTCCGATATGAGGTGCGGCGGGCGCGTTGGGCGTCGGGCGGGTGGCCGAGCGGTCGAGGAAGCCTTGCATTAAGGCGATCTCCTGGGTCTGTTCGACGATGATCCCCTGGGCCAGACGGCGCATCGGCTCGTCCTTGCCGTAGGCGAGTTCGATCCGCGCCATGTCCACCGCGCCCTGATGATGGGGGATCATCATGGCGGCGAAGTCCCGGTCGGGATCGCCGATCGGCGCGATCATCATCGCGGCGTGCATGCGCGACATGGCCTCGGCCATTTCCGTATTGAAGGGGGAGCGGGGTGCCTGGGCGAAGGCCATAAGCACAGCCCCGGCGAGGGCTGATCCGGCCATGAGCGCAATGAGTTTCAGCGGTGAGGTCATGCGGCGGTCATCCATGATCGCCTGATCCTGGACGCCGTTCACGCCCGCCGCCAACGCGAAGTTCCGCTCGGAACGTTCGTCGCCATCGAACGATCCCTGTGCTTGGACCGGCGGACGCCTTAGGCTTCCGATATGACGCTCGACCAGCTCCGCATCTTTGTCGCTGTCGCCGAGCGGCAGCACGTCACCCGCGCGGCCGAGGCTTTGAACCTCACCCAGTCGGCCGTCAGTTCGGCGATCACTACGCTGGAGGGGCGGCATGGCGTGGCCCTGTTCGACCGCGTCGGCCGCAGCATCGTCCTGAACGCGGCGGGACAGGTCTTTTTGGAAGAAGCGCGCGCCGTCATCGCTCGCGCCTCGGCGGCAGAGGATGCGCTGGATGATCTCGGCGCGCTGAAGCGGGGCCGGCTGTCGATCCAGGCGAGCCAGACCATCGCCGGCTGGTGGCTTCCCGCCCGTCTGGCAGACTTCCACGCTCGACATCCCGGCATCCGCATCGACGTCGCCATCGGCAATACCCGGGACGTGGCCCAGGCCGTCATCGACGGACGGGCGGAACTGGGGCTGGTCGAGGGCGAGGTGGACGAAGCGGTCCTGACACGCACGGTTCTGGATCACGATGAACTGGTGCTGGTCGTCGCCGCCGATCATCCCATGGCCCAGGACGGCGCCGGTCCGCCCGACCTCAAGACCCTGTCCTGGGTCCTGCGCGAGCCCGGCTCGGGCACCCGTTCGGCCTTTGAGGCGGCTCTGGCCGAACGCTGCCTGACGGTAGAAGATTTGGACATCTCCATGACGCTGCCGGGCAACGAAGCGGTGGCCGCCGCCGTCGCGGCTGGTGTCGGGGCGACCGTCGTATCGCGAACGGTCGTCGCCGCCCGATTGCGCTCAGGCGAGCTGGCGTTATTGCCGCTCGATCTGCCCGCGCGCCCTTTCTGGCTGCTACGCCACAAACAGAGATATCGGTCAAAGGCGGGCGAGACCTTTCTTGGCCTGCTCCCGACCTCTTGAGCTGCCGAAAACCGTTCGCTCTGGCCGATCAATCAGTTCGCATCATTCCGTTGGAACACCCGAGCGCTGGCGCTCATTGTCGGCTGGCAGCGCACGCTCCTGATCGAGGACGCGGGTCGCGCTTCGGAGTTCTGCCCAATGGTTCACGACACCCACGCCCGCGACGTCGCCTTCGGCCTTCATCCGTTCGCAAATCTGCAGTCCCCTGCCGAGGTCGTGCGTCAATTCACGCCGAACTGGTTCGCCGCCACCATGGGAACCGGGATACTGGCGCTGGCGCTGAACCAGCTGCCCGTCACGATCCCCGGCGTGAAGATCGTGGCGGAGGGGCTGTGGCTGTTCAACATCGGACTTTTCGTCCTGTTCAGCGGTCTCTATGCGGCCCGCTGGATCTTCTTCTTCGACGGCGCGCGACGGATTTTCGGCCACTCGGTGGTGTCTATGTTCTTCGGCTGCATCCCCATGGGGCTGGCGACGATCATCAACGGGCTGATGGCGTTCGGCCTGGCGCGCTGGGGCGACGGGGTCGCGCCCTGGGCCGAAACCCTGTGGTGGATCGACGTGGCAATGGCCGTCGCCTGCGGGATCGCCATCCCCTTCATGATGTTCACGCGCCAAACCCATACGATCGACCAGATGACCGCCGTCTGGCTCCTGCCCGTCGTCGCAGCAGAGGTCGCCGCCGTGACGGGAGGGTTGATCGCGCCGCATCTGGCCGATCCTTCTTCGGCGCTGGATGTGCTGGTGGTCAGCTATGGCTTGTGGGCCCTGTCGGTGCCGCTGGCGATGAGCATACTGGTCATCCTGGTGCTGCGCATGGCCGTCCACAAACTGCCGCACGCCAGCATGGCGGCATCCAGCTGGCTGTCTTTGGGTCCAATCGGGACCGGCGCTCTGGGGATGCTGGTGCTGGGTCAGGCCGCGCCCGCCATCTTCGCCGCAAACGGCCTTGGCCAGTATGGCGACGCTGCGCGCGGGATCGGGCTGATCGGCGGACTTCTGTTGTGGGCATATGGCCTGTGGTGGGCGGCGATGGCCGTCCTGATTACCCTGCGCTACCTGCGCCAGGGTCTGCCGTTCAACCTGGGTTGGTGGGGCTACACATTCCCACTGGGCGTCTTCTCCGTCGCGACCCTGAAGCTGGGGACGCTGCTGCCGATTGCGGCCTTCAACATCCTCGGCCTCGGACTGGTCGGGGCGCTGTTGGTTCTCTGGCTCGTCGTCGGCGCTCGAACCCTGCGCGGCGCCTGGAGAGGCGACCTGTTCGTCGCGCCCTGCCTGTTGGACGCCGCCTCGCGAGACATTCCCTGCGAACGGTCGGCGCCTCCGGCTTGACGCAGGTGTCAGACCAATCTTCGTTTGAAGCCGGTAAGCAGACGTTCCGGAGGGCTGAGATGAGCCAGACTCGGACTTAGAGACTCAAGACTGCGAATGTCCGCAATGGGTCGAAAGCGGTCAAAGCCGTTGGGCCGGAAAGCGGACATGCACGAGGAGCGTTCAGTGTTGATCATCGCATGGCCACCGCGCCGATACGCCGTCTAGAATGTCCGACGACGGTCGGCTTTGCAGGTATAGCGCAGGTCGGAATTCCAGTTTCGCCCACGGGAAGGCGCCGCAACCTTAGAACGTCCGAACACTCCGCTTCGGCCAGTCTGGGTAGGGTGTGGGTCGGCCAGGTTTCTGCAAGGCGAAAGGGCCCTCAAACCCAGGTGTGGCATGGCCTACGCCCAACTTCTTCCCTGGATTTCGTAATGCGGGGGTCAGGTGTTCGAGTCACCTAAGCGGCACCACTTCCTTTGACATGGCAGACCGTTCGTGACGCCAGGGCATGGCTGCGCCCGCTGTCGTCCTCACTTGAACATATAAGCATATCTTTATATGTCTGCCCGCCACCCCGCCCATCATGGGCTGCTCGGAGCATCGCCTTGTCCCGTTCTTCCTTCCTGTTCACCTCGGAAAGCGTTTCCGAGGGCCATCCCGACAAGGTCGCGGACCGCATCTCCGACACCGTCGTGGATCTGTTCCTGTCCAAGGACCCGTATGCCCGCGTGGCGTGCGAAACCCTGACCACGACCAATCTGGTGGTGCTGGCCGGCGAGATTCGGGGCGAGGGCGTGATGGACACGGCCGGCAACTGGGCCCCCGGCGTCGAGGCCGAGATCGAGGCCGCCGTGCGCGCCGCGGTCAAGGACATAGGCTATGAGCAGGCCGGCTTCCACTGGGAGAAGTTCGAGTTCATCAACCGCCTGCACGGCCAGTCGGCCGACATCGCGGTCGGCGTCGACGCCGCCGGCAACAAGGATGAAGGCGCGGGCGATCAGGGCATCATGTTCGGCTATGCCTCGAACGAGACGCCGGAGCTGATGCCGGCCACCCTGCAGTACAGCCACAACATCCTGAAGCGTCTGGCCGAGGTCCGCCACGGCGGCGAGACCCGGCTGGAGCCGGACGCCAAGTCCCAGGTCACCATCCAGTACGAGGACGGCAAGCCCGTCCGCGCCACCTCGATCGTGCTTTCGACCCAGCACGCCGCCGGCCTGTCGTCCGAACAGGTGGCCGAGATCGTCAAACCCTACATCCTCGAAGTGCTGCCGGAAGGCTTCACCGACGAGAACACCGTCTGGCACATCAACCCGACCGGCATCTTCGAGATCGGCGGGCCCGACGGCGACGCGGGCGTGACGGGTCGCAAGATCATCGTCGACACCTACGGCGGCGCGGCCCCCCACGGCGGCGGCGCCTTCTCCGGCAAGGACCCCACCAAGGTCGACCGGTCGGCCGCCTACGCGTGCCGTTACCTGGCCAAGAACGTCGTGGCGGCGGGTCTGGCCGATCGCTGCACCATCCAGATCTCCTACGCCATCGGCGTGGCCAAGCCCCAGTCGATCCACGTCGACCTGCACGGCACCGGCAAGGGCGCGGTCACCGAGGCCGTTCTTGAAGACAAGATCCTGGGCCTGATCGGCGGTGCCACGCCGCGCGCGATCCGCGAGCATCTGGGCCTGAACAAGCCGATCTACGCCCGCACCTCGGCCTACGGCCATTTCGGCCGCACGCCGGATGCGGATGGCGGTTTCAGCTGGGAGAAGACCGATCTGGTCGATCAGCTGAAGGCGCTGGCCTGACCCTGTCGCTTCGGCCCCCGCGCGACCGCGCGCAGGGGCCGAACCGCCCGCCATGGGGCGCTGACGGTTCCTGACTCGGTGCCCCGGTGGGGATCGCGACGCTTGACGACAGACCCGTCTCAGCGCCTTTGTGCGGCTGATCCGGGCGATCTCCGCTCGGGCTGGGGAATTCGACTATGAAAAAGATGCTCGGCGCAGCCGTCTGCGCTCTGATGATGATCGCCGCCGGCGGCTCCGCCATGGCCCAGGACGGTGACGAGGACGACTACACCTTCACCCTGTACAACAACTCGTCCTCGACGATCGTGACCTTCCACCTGGTCGCCAAGAACGACGACAGCTGGAGCGAGGACCTGATCCCGAACAACGTCATCGAAAGCGGTGACGAGTTGTACATGACGTTCAACCCGAACGAAGACGAGTGCGAATACGCCACCGCCGTGACCCTGTCCGACGGTTCGGAATTCGCCGACGTCATCGACTACTGCGGCATCGACGGCGTGGCCGTGGACGACGACGGCATCCGCGCCTATTGATCTATCTCATCCCGGCCCCGTCGCGCGACGGGGCCGGGATGCTCTTCTTTCCGGCACGATCAGGCTCTAGACAGCCCCGATGCCCGCCTCGCGCCCCCGATCCGAACAGTCCGAACCCCGCAGCCCCGACGCGCCCTTGCGCTCGTTCGGTCGCATCAAGTCGCGTGCGGTCAAGCCGCGACAGGCGGCCCTGTTCGACACCCTGATGCCCACCATCCGCCTGCCCGATCCGTCGGCCGGTCCGATCGATGTCGCGGCCCTGATGCCTCAGGCGACCGAGGCCTGGCTGGAGATCGGGTTCGGCGGCGGCGAGCATCTCGCGGCCCAGGCAGCGGCCCATCCGAACGCCCTGATGATCGGCTGCGAGCCCTTCATCAACGGCGTCGCCTCGGCCCTGCGCCATGTCGAGGAGGGCGATCTGAAGAACGTCCGCCTGCATGACGACGATGCCCGCGCGGTGGTCCAGGCCCTGCCGGACGCCTCGCTGGACCGGATCATGATCCTGTTCCCCGACCCCTGGCACAAGGCGCGCCACAACAAGCGCCGCCTGATCCAGCCCGCCTTCACCGCCGACCTGGCCCGTGTGCTGAAACCCGGCGGACGCCTGCGGTTCGTCACCGACTGGAAGGACTATGCGGGCTGGGCGCTGGAGCGGATGCTGGCGACGCCGGACCTGATCTGGCTGGCCGACGAGGCCTCGGACTGGCGCGTCGCCCCCACCGATCACGTCGTCACGCGATATGAAGAGAAAAAGCTGGGCGATACCGAGCCGCTGTTTCTGGAGTTCGAGAAGGTCGCCTGACGCAGAGAAAACTGCGCTCAAGCAGCGAGCGACCGCGTGGCGAGCGTTAGCGCGTCGCGAAGCGACACAGGCGCTATGCCTGCCTGAACCCCAGCACGTCCTGCATGTCGTAGAGACCCGCTCGGCGCGTTCGCACCCAGGCCGCGGCGGCGACGGCCCCCTTGGCGAACAGCGACCGATCGATGGCCGAATGGCTGAGGGTCAGGACTTCGTCCTCGGAGGCGAACAGCACCGTGTGTTCGCCGACGATGCCGCCCGCGCGGATCGAGGAAAAGCCGATCCTGCCCGTCTCGCGCGCCTCTCCCACGCCGTCGTACGGCGGGCTGCGCAGATCAATCAGATCCCGGCCGCGCCCGTTGGCGGCCGCTTCGCCCAGCATCAGGGCCGTGCCGGACGGGGCGTCGATCTTGCGCCGATGGTGCGCCTCGGTGATCTCGATGTCCCAGTCGCGCGCGTCCAGACGCAGCGCGGCGTGTTCGACCAGACCGATCAGGATGTTGACGCCCAGCGAGAAGTTTCCGCTGCGGACGATGGCGATCTTCTCCGCCGCCGCCGCCAGGGCCGCGTCCTGCTCGGGCGAGAAGCCGGTCGAACCGATCACCAGGGCCGGTCCGCCGGTCTGGGCGCAGGCGCTCGCCAGGGCGACCGAAGCCTCGGCAGTGGAAAAGTCGATCACCACGTCGCAGCGCGACAGGTCCGGCGTCTCGCCCCAGTCGAAGCGCGCGGCGACCATGACGTCGCTGCGGGCATCCAGAACCTGATCGACGGCCCGGCCCATCTTGCCGCGTGCGCCGGAGATTCCGACATGGAACAGCTCACTCATGCGCTGGCCGTCACTGGACGTTTTCGCGAGACGTCTTGGTGTCCTCGGCCCCCAGGATATCCGCCCAGAACCGCTTGGCCTTGCCCGCGAAAGAGGAGTTCCGGGGGTTCTGGCTGTCGCCGAACGAAGCGGCCAGTTCCTGCATCAGCTCCTTCTGGCGCGCGGTCAGATCGGTCGGGGTCTCGACGAACAGTTCGACCACCAGATCGCCGCGCTGACGGCCGTTCAGGTGCGGCATGCCCTTGCCCTTGATCCGCACGGTCTTGCCGGTCTGGGCACCCGCGGGGACCGATACCGGGGCCTTGCACTGACCGTCGCAGGCCTCGGAGATCAGGCAGGGCGCCTCGATCTCGCCCCCCAGGGCCGCGACCGTCATCGGCACGGGCACCGTGACCAGCAGATCCAGATTGTCGCGCTCGAACAGGTCGTGCGAGGTCACCGACAGGAAGACATACAGGTCGCCGCGCGGTCCGCCCCGCGTCCCCGCGTCCCCCTCGCCCGACAGACGGATGCGTGAGCCGTCGTCCACGCCGGCCGGCACCTTCAGCGCCAGCTTGCGGGTCTTTCGGACCTGCCCGTGGCCATGACAGGTGACGCATGGGTCCACGATCTGGCCCGATCCGCCGCAGCCGGGGCAGGTCCGCTCGACCTGAAAGAAGCCGTTCGCCTGCCGAACCCGACCGGCCCCGCCGCAGGTCGTGCAGGTCTTGGGTTGGGTGCCCGGCTTGGCCCCCGAACCTTCGCAGGTGTCGCAGGTCGCGGTGGTGGGCACGGCGATATCGACCTCGGCCCCCTGATAGGCCTGCTCCAGCGTGATCTCCAGGTCGTAGCGCAGGTCCGATCCCCGGCGCGGGCCGTTCGACTGGCGCCGCCCGCCGAAGACGTCGCCGAACGCGTCGCCGAAGACCTGGCTGAAGATGTCGTTGACGTCGTGGAAGCCCTGCTGGCCCCCGCCTCCGCCGCCGTTCACGCCCGCATGGCCGAACCGGTCGTAGGCGGCGCGCTTCTGGTCGTCCGACAGGACCGTATAGGCCTCGGAAATCTCCTTGAACCGGGCCATCGATTCCTCCGATCCGCCGTTGCGGTCGGGATGGTGCTCCATCGCCAGCTTGCGATAGGCGGATTTCAGGCCGGCGGCGTCGATGGTCCGCTCGACCGACAGCACCTCGTAATAATCACGCGCCATGCGCAGATATCCTAAAAGCCAGCCCCGGACATTCCGTTCACGTCTCTTTTGCGGACATGCAAGCGGAACAGCGTCCCATGATGGACATGGGCACCGGGTGGGCGGATGCAAGTTTCATGAAAGACACGGTCCCCGCCCGCCACAAGCAGGCAGGGACCGCACATGCGCCTTAGGCGCTCTTCTTCTGGTCGTCGTCCGAGGAGACTTCCTCGAACTCCGCGTCGACCACGCCGTCGTCGGCGGGCGCGTCGTCACCACCCGATGCCGCGTTCTGGGCGTACATCGCCTCGCCCAGCTTCATCGACGCCTGGACCAGGGTGTTGGTCTTGGTCCGGATGTCTTCCGGATCGGTGCCGTCGCGGGCCGCCTTCAGCTCGGTCAGGCCGGTCTCGATGGCCGACTTCTCGTCCGCACCGACCTTGTCGCCGTGTTCGGCCAGAGCCTTCTCGGTCGAGTGGATCAGGCTGTCGGCCGCGTTCTGGGCCTCGACCAGGTCCTTCCTGGCCTTGTCCGCCGATGCGTTGGCCTCGGCTTCCTTGACCATCTTGTCGATGTCGGCGTCCGACAGGCCGCCGTTGGCCTGGATACGGATCGACTGTTCCTTGTTGGTCGCCTTGTCCTTGGCCGAGACGTTGACGATGCCGTTGGCGTCGATGTCGAAGGCCACCTCGATCTGCGGCATGCCGCGCGGCGAGGGTGGAATGCCCATCAGGTCGAACTGACCCAGCATCTTGTTGTCGGCGGCCATCGGACGCTCGCCCTGGAAGACCCGGATGGTCACGGCCGACTGGTTGTCGTCGGCGGTGGAGAACACCTGGCTCTTCTTGGTCGGGATGGTCGTGTTGCGTTCGATCAGCGGCGTGAAGACGCCACCCAGGGTCTCGATGCCCAGGGTCAGCGGGGTCACGTCCAGCAGCAGCACATCCTTGACGTCGCCTTGCAGCACGCCGGCCTGAACCGCGGCCCCCAGAGCCACGACTTCATCGGGGTTCACGCCCTTGTGCGGCTCCTTGCCGAAGAACGCCTTCACGGCCTCCTGCACCTTGGGCATGCGGGTCATGCCGCCGACCAGAACCACCTCGTCGATGTCGGCCGCCTTCAGGCCCGCGTCGGCCAGGGCCTTCTTGCAGGGCTCGATCGTGCGCTGGATCAGGTCGTCGACCAGGGCTTCCAGCTTGGCGCGCGTCAGCTTGATGTTCAGGTGCAGCGGACCCGACGCGTTCATGGTGATGAACGGCAGGTTGACCTCGTACTGGCTGGTCGAGGACAGCTCCTTCTTGGCCTTTTCCGCTTCTTCGCGCAGGCGCTGCAGCGCCAGCTTGTCCTGGCGCAGGTCGACGCCCTGTTCCTTCTTGAACTCGTCGGCCAGGTAGTCGGCCAGGCGCACGTCGAAGTCCTCGCCGCCCAGGAAGGTGTCGCCGTTGGTCGACTTCACCTCGAACACGCCGTCGCCGATCTCCAGGATCGAGACGTCGAAGGTGCCGCCGCCCAGGTCATAGACGGCGATCTTCTGGCCGTCGTTCTTGTCCAGGCCGTAGGCCAGGGCGGCCGCGGTCGGCTCGTTGATGATGCGCAGGACTTCAAGGCCGGCGATCTTGCCGGCGTCCTTGGTCGCCTGACGCTGGCTGTCGTTGAAATAGGCGGGGACGGTGATGACGGCCTGGGTGACCTTTTCGCCCAGATAGGCCTCGGCGGCCTCCTTCATCTTGATCAGGGTGAAGGCCGAGATCTGCTGCGGGGAATAGTCCTTGCCGTTGGCGCGCACCCAGGCGTCGCCGTTCGGACCCTTGACGATCTCATAGGGGACCATCCCCTTGTCCTTGGCCACGACGGGGTCGTCGAAGTTGCGGCCGATCAGGCGCTTGATGGCGAAGAAGGTGTTGGCGGGGTTGGTCACCGCCTGACGACGCGCGGGCTGACCCACCAGGGTGTCGCCGCCGTCCTGGATCGCGACCACCGACGGGGTGGTGCGGTTGCCCTCGGCGTTCTCGATGACCTTGGGGTTCTTGCCGTCCATGACGGCCACGCAGGAGTTGGTGGTGCCGAGGTCGATACCGATAATCTTGGCCATGAGCCTTACGTTTCTCCGTCTGGCGGGCGATGCGGCGGCCTTCTCAAGCTAAGCGCCGCGCGTGACCGCCCCCGTTTTGTTTGCGCCGCCCCACCAGAAGGCAGGATCGACAGGTTGGGTTCGTTTCCCGTGAAACCCCACGATCGGCGGGGTCTCTCGGGCTGGTCGGGATATGGGAAAGTCGCCATGCCCCGCAAGGCCTTGATGCGATTCAGGCGGGTGCGACACCTGAGTCAGGTCGCATCAGGTGATTTAGGGGCGCGGGTTGGGCACACTGATCCCCGATCGTGGG
Organism: Brevundimonas sp. P2_A6; assembly: GCF_056404975.1. Taxonomy (NCBI): domain Bacteria; kingdom Pseudomonadati; phylum Pseudomonadota; class Alphaproteobacteria; order Caulobacterales; family Caulobacteraceae; genus Brevundimonas; species Brevundimonas sp. P2_A6. The sequence goes on from NZ_JBFUCZ010000002.1 coordinate 334,164, forward strand.
TCGTGGGCACCCGGGCTCGGTCCTGCAGAGTGTTCCGACATGGCAATGAAATCACCGTCGGCGAAGCAAAAGGCCACGCTGGCCGCGATCGTGCTGGCGGGTCTGGTGTCACTGGGCGGCCAGAGCGCGGCCGACGCCGCCGTTAAAAGGGTGTCCCGGCCCCTGACCCCCCCGGCGGCGCGCCAGTCTCAGGACAGCTACAATCGCGACGTCAGGGTCCACAATCAGACCGGCTGGACCATGACATACTTCTATGCCGCCAGTTCCGGCGGCGGCGATTGGGGCGCGGACCTTCTGGGCTCCGATACCCTGTCGTCGGGCGAAAGCATCGTGATGACCGTCGACGACGGCTCCGGGGCCTGCCGCTACGATTTCCGGGCCGAGTTCGACAACGGCGAGGTCCTGCGACGCAGCGGCATCAACGTCTGCCAGGTCGCGGACTACTATTTCACCCGGTGATCAGACCGTCGTATGGACGCGCTCAAGCAGCGAGGCTCCGCGAGCCGAGCGGTAGCGCCCTTCTAAACAGCCTCACCCCTCAGAAGCCGGGGCAGGTCGCCCGTGGCCCCGCCCGCCTCGCGCATGAAGGCCCGGCGCAGGGGGCTGATGCGGTTGACCGCCGCCATGCCGAGGTCCCGCGCCAGCCGGATCGGCGCGATGTCGTTGGAAAACAGCCGCACGAAGGCGTCGAACCCGGCCGCCAGGGCCATGATGTCGAACCGCCGCCAGCGGGCGTAGCGATCCAGCACGGTGTCCGACCCGATGTCCTCGCCCAGCCGCATGGCCTCGACCAGCACCTCGGCCAGTACGGCGGCGTCCTTCAGCCCCATGTTCAGCCCCTGACCCGCCACCGGGTGGACGCCGTGCGCCGCGTCTCCGATCAGGGCCGAGCGGGTCGCGGTCAGGCGCGTCGCCAGCTCCAGCGCCAGCGGATAGACGAAGCGCGGCCCCTCGGGCGTCGCCGTGCCCAGGAATTCGCCGAACCGCCGCATCAGGTGGGACTGAAACGCCTCGTCCGAGGCATCGCGCAGCGCCTCGGCCGCCCGCGTCGTCTCGGTCCAGACCAGGCTGGCCCGCTGGTCCGTCAGGGGCAGGATGGCGAAGGGGCCGTGGGGCAGGAAATATTCATGCGCGACATTGCCGTGGTCGCGGTCCAGCCGGACGGTGGCGACCACCCCCGACTGGCCATAGCGCCAGCCCACGGTCTCGATCCCGGCGGCGGATCGCACCAGCGAGCCCCGCCCTTCGGCACCGATCACCAGCGGTGCGGTCAGAACCGTTCCGTCCGCCAGCGTCACCGTCGCCCGCGACGAGGCGGTCTCCACCGCCACGACCGAGGCCGGAGCCATCAGCTCGATGTCGGACGCCGCGATCCGCTCGGCCAGGGCCGCCCGGATGTGGCGGTTCTCGACCAGATAGCCCAGGGGCTCGCCCCCCGTCGCGTCGCCGACCTCATCGGCGTCGAAGCGCAGATAGGCCGGGGAGGCGGCCTTGGACGCCGCCCCGGGCCTGCGCCCGTCGGTCACCAGGATATGGTCCATCCGGCAGGCGTGGGGCCGCAAGGCCTCGCCGAGACCCAGCACGTCCAGCATGCGAAAGGTGGACCAGGCGATCGCCGTCGACCGCCCGTCGAACGTGGGTGCCAGCTGGGCCGAGAACGGCTGGGGATCGATCAGGGCGACGCGAAGTCCGCCCTGCGACGCGGCCAGGGCGAAGGTCGCGCCGGCCAGGCCCGCGCCGGCGATGATCACGTCGTGGGTGTGGGGTCCGCTCATGGCCGTCTTGTCGCGCTCTCCGCCCGGGGCGTCCAGTGTCGGAGGGGTCGCACAGCCGGACTAGGGCTGAAGCCGGTAGCCGCCCGCGTCGGTCAGCAGCAGCCGCGCCTGACCCGGCTCCGGCTCGATCTTCTGACGCAGGCGATAGATGTGGGTTTCCAGCGTGTGGGTGGTGACCCCGGCGTTATAGCCCCAGACCTCGGTCAGCAGTTCCTCGCGCGAGACCGCCTTGGCCCCCGAGCGATAGAGGTATTTCAGGATATTGGTCTCCTTCTCGGTCAACCGCACCTTCTTGCCCCGCGCATCCAGCAGCATCTTGCCCGCCGGTCGGAACTCGTAGGGGCCGATCTGGAAGACGGCGTCCTCGGACTGTTCGTGGCTGCGCAGGTGCGCCCGGATGCGGGCCAGCAGGACGGCGAACCGGAAGGGCTTGGTGACATAGTCGTTGGCCCCGGAGTCCAGCCCCAGCACTGTGTCGGCGTCCGAATCCTGGGCCGTCAGCATGATGACGGGGGTGGAGACGCCGTCCTTCCTCAGCAACCGGCAGGCCTCGCGGCCATCCATGTCGGGCAGATCGACATCCAGCAGGATCAGATCTGCGCGGATCTCGCGACCCAGGCGCACGCCCTCGGTGGCGGTCGAGGCCTGAACCGTCTTGAACTCCTCGTGCAGCGCCAGCTGCTCGGCCAGCGCCTCGCGCAGGTCGTCGTCGTCGTCGATGATGAGCAGGGTCTTGGCTGTGGGCATCTGTCTAGAATGGCGAGGCTTGAGGCAAACGCCAAGGCGGTGCCGGAAATTGGACGAAAATCAGAGACTAGAGGGCGCATCGGCGGGTTTTCGTTCCCCGAACAGCGCCGATCCGATCCGCACATGGGTCGCGCCCAGCCGGATCGCGGCCTCGTAGTCGCCGCTCATCCCCATCGAAAGAACCTCCAGGCCGTTCCGTTCGGCGATCCGCGCCAGCAGGGCGAAGTGCAGGATCGGCTCCTCGTCGGCGGGCGGAATGGCCATCAGACCCTCGACCGCCAGCCCCTGCGCCCGCGCCAGGGCGATCAGGGCGTCGGCGTCGCGCGGCGCGACCCCGGCCTTCTGCGGTTCCTCGCCGGTATTGACCTGGACCAGCAGGCGCGGCGAGCGCCCGACCCTGGACGCCGCCGAAGCCAGGACCCCGACCAGTTTCTCGCGGTCCAGCGTCTCGATGACGTCGAACAGCGCGACCGCATCCTCGGCCTTGTTGGACTGCAACGGCCCGATCAGGCGCAGTTCGAGGTCCGGCAAGCCTGTACGCCGATCCAGCCAGCGGCCTTGCGCCTCCTGCACCCGGTTCTCGCCGAACACCCGCACGCCCGCCGCCAGGGCCGCATCGATGGCCTCGGGCGGCTGCGTCTTGGAAACCGCCGTCAGGGTGACCGACGACGGATCGCGGCCGGCCAACTTCGCCGCGGCAGTCATCCGGGTGCGGACCGCCGCCAGTCGTTGCTCGAAGCCGGGCTCGCTGGACGCGGAGGCGGAAGCGGGGATAGAGGCGGTCATGACTAAGCCGGTGATGATGGGCGCGCCCCCCCTGAAGCAAGCGGCCGCGCGACTGTGGGCCAATGCCCAGGCCTTAGCCCGCGCGGCGGCCTCTGTCAGGGGGGGTGCCCCCTCGCGGGTTCCGCCCCTGTTGTTCTTCACCGATCCCGACCGGACCCCGCGCCCGTGGGAGGTCGCCGAACGCATGCCGGCGGGTTCCGGCGTCGTCTATCGGTCCTTCGGCGCGAACGATGCGCGCGACACGGCGGACCGACTTCGCGCCGTGACCGCCTCGCGCGGCATCGCCCTGCTGATCGGCATGGACAGCGGGCTGGCCGAGGCCGTGGGCGCGGACGGCCTGCATCTGCCCGAGCGGGCGTTGTCGGCGGCCTACGCCGTCTCCGGGCGACGGCCTGACTGGATTCTGACCGGGGCCGTGCATTCGGTGGAGGCGGCTCTGGCGGCACGGGACGTCGATGCGGTCGTCCTGTCTCCGATCTTTCCGGCGGGTGGGGCCTCGTCCGTCAGAAACGCCCTCGGTATCGAGGCCTTGGTCGGCGTCGCGCTCAATCGGCCGGTCCTCGCGCTGGGCGGGGTGACGTCAGAAAACGTGGAGACGCTGCTGGGCACGGGCGCGGCCGGAGTCGCGGCCGTCTCCGGCATCGCCGAAGCGTTCGGCCCCTAGAAGCGGAACAGGGTCTCGAGGCGCACGCGCGGCTGGGCGCGACGATCGGTTTCCGGCGCGCGGGCCGGATCCTGCTCGGCCGGCGCCAGGCCGGCGGCGGCCCCGACGCGCAATGACGGCGACAGGCGATAATAGGCTCCCGCCTCCACGTCGCCCCACCGGGTGTCGCGGCCGACCGGCTGGTTCAGGTTGAAATCAAGGCCCCAGCGGCCATTGGAGTTCCAGCGCAGACCCCGACGCGGAGCGGCGGAGGCGACGCTGTTTCGCGCCGCACTCGCTTCCGAAAGGCTGACGGCCGGTGCCCGCGATCGCGATTGCGCAGCCGCCTCGCCCGCCACGCCCAAGAGGGCGGCGGTGACGAAAAGCCCGGCGATGACGACGCGAAGCCGCATTTCCAACCCTTCGGTCCGACGTTTCGTCGCCGGACCCTGTTTCCTGAACCGGCATTTTCGCCGTGAACCGACCGATTAGACACCGGTGGTCCGCCCGGTCAACGGAACCCGGACGAACGACCCCGGTTCCACCGACTCTAATCGCGCCCTGTGGCGCAAGCGTCACGGGAATGCGTCCGCAAGTCGTTCGCCCGCGCGGCGAGCGTCCGGCAGCGTACGCCGTGTGACGGACCGGAACGCCATTGCCTTGTCATCGCCCCTTTTCAGCGTGTTATAGAGCTTCGCTTCGCCGCGCGCCCTGAAACGGGGCCGTCGACGCGCCTGTGACTCCGGGGGAGCCACGGGTCGATCTGGGATGGAGACAAGACGAATGGCGTTTGTTCGCGGCAAGACGATGGTTGCGGTTACCGCCCTGACCCTGGGGGGTCTGGTTCTGGCGGGTTGCGGCGGCCTGCCCTTCGTCGGCGACCGTCCGGCGGCGCGAGCCAATGCCCAGACCGGCATCGGCGTCAACGGCTACCTGTGGCGCGCCACCCTGGATACGCTCAGCTTCATGCCGCTTCTGACCGCCGATCCGTGGGGCGGCGTCGTCAACTACGACTGGTACATCAACCCCCAGACCCCCAACGAGCGGTTCAAGGCCACGGTCTTCATCCTCGACACCCGCCTGCGCGCCGACGCCCTGAACGTCACGGTGACCAAAGAGGTCAAGGACGCCTCGGGGGCCTGGACCGGCGCGCCGGTGGCGGCCCAGACCGAGGCCGATCTGGAAAACGCGATCCTGACCAAGGCGCGCCAGCTGAACCTGTCCAACGCGAGCTAACGACGCGGCGTCTCCTCTCTTTCCCGAAGGGATGGGGAGGGGGACCGCCCGCCGCTTGGCGAGGGGTGGAGGGGCTCTTGACGCCCCGCACCTGCGTCCGCTTCAAGAACTCCTCCGTCTCCTCCGCTTCGCTGCGGATCCACCTCCCCATTCGCCAGGCGGCGAACAGGGAGGAGACGCCTTGAAGGAATCCCGTGTCCGCTGCTCCGACCCGCTACGACCCCAAGACCGCCGAACCGCGCCAGCAGGCCCGCTGGGCCGAGGCGAACGCCTTCGTCACCCGGGATACCGGTCGTCCCAAATACTATGTGCTTGAAATGTTTCCCTATCCGTCGGGGAACATCCACATGGGGCACGCCCGCAACTATGTGATGGGCGACGTGGTGGCGCGCCACAAGCGGGCGCAGGGGTTCGACGTTCTGCACCCCATGGGCTGGGACGCCTTCGGCATGCCGGCCGAGAACGCGGCCATGGAGCGGGGCATCCACCCCAAGGGCTGGACCTACGACAACATCGCCCAGATGCGCGCCCAGCTGAAGCTTCTGGGGCTGTCGCTGGACTGGTCGAGAGAGTTCGCCACCTGCGATCCCGAATACTACGGCAAGCAGCAGGCCTGGTTCCTGGAGCTGTATCGGCGAGGCCTGGTGTACAGGAAGGACGGCACGGTCAACTGGGATCCGGTCGACAACACCGTCCTGGCCAACGAACAGGTCATCGACGGGCGCGGCTGGCGCTCCGGTGCCCTGGTCGAAAAACGCAAGCTGAACCAGTGGTTCCTGCGCATCACCGACTATGCCGACGACCTGATCGAAGGGCTGAAGACCCTTGACCGCTGGCCCGACAAGGTCCGGCTGATGCAGGAAAACTGGATCGGCAAGTCCAGGGGCGCGACGGTCTGGTGGGATATCGCGGAGGCACCCGATTTCCTGCCCGCGTCGCCTGAAGGCGAACCCAACCACGCCCGTGATCCGATCGAGGTCTATACGACCCGACCCGACACATTGTTCGGAGCCAGCTTCCTGGCCCTGGCCCCCGATCACCCGCTGACGAAGGCCATCGCCGAGCATCGGCCGGACGTCGCCGCCTTCGTCGCCGCCTGCGGCCAGACCGGCACCTCGGAGGCCGAGATCGAGAAGGCCGAAAAGCTGGGTGTCGATCTCGGTATCCGGGTCCGTCATCCCTTCGACGCCGCGCGGACCGTGCCGGTCTGGGCGGCCAACTTCGTGCTGTCGACCTATGGATCGGGCGCCATCTTCGGCTGCCCCGGCCATGACCAGCGCGATCTCGACTTCGCCCGCAAATACGAACTGCCCGTCGTGCCGGTCGTCCGTCCCGAAGGGGCCGACGACGTCGAGATTGGCACAGAGGCCTATGTGGGACCAGGCACGATCTTCAACTCGGACTTCCTGGACGGCCTGTCGGTCGAGGACGCCAAGGCCGAGGCTATTCGCCGGCTGGAAGCCTCCGACCACGGCAAGGGCACCACCATCTATCGCCTGCGCGACTGGGGCGTGTCGCGTCAGCGGTATTGGGGCTGTCCCATCCCCATCATCCACTGCGCCGAATGCGGCGTGGTCGAGGTCCCGGCCGACCAGCTGCCGGTCGTCCTGCCCGATGACGTCACCTTCGACGTGCCGGGCAATCCTCTGGACCGGCACCCGACGTGGAAGCACGTCAAATGCCCGTCCTGCGGGGCCGATGCGACACGCGAGACCGACACCCTGGACACCTTCGTGGACTCCAGCTGGTATTTCGCCCGGTTCACCGATCCGACGTCACCTGCGCCGATCAACACCGCGGCCGCCGACCGCTGGCTGGCCGTCGATCAATATATCGGCGGGGTCGAGCACGCGGTCCTGCACCTGCTCTATGCCCGGTTCATCACCCGCGCCCTGTCCGACACCGGCATGCTGTCGGTGAAGGAGCCCTTCGCCGGCCTGTTCACGCAAGGCATGGTCGTCCACGAGACCTATCGCCGGGCGGACGGCACCTGGGTCGAGCCGACCGACGTCGACCTGACCAACACCGCCGGCGTCCGCAGCGCCCGCCAGCTGTCGACCGGCGAGACCCTGACCATCGGCGACATCGAGAAGATGTCGAAATCCAAGAAGAACGTCGTCGCCCCCCAGGAAATCCTGGACTCGCACGGGGTGGATGCCGGGCGCCTGTTCGTCCTGTCCGACAGCCCGCCCGAACGCGACGTGCAGTGGACCCCCGGCGGCGTCGAAGGCGCCAGCCGCTTCGTCCAGCGCGTCTGGACCCTGTTCGACGGCTTTGACGAAACGGCAACGGGCGATCCGACCCAGGATGCCGCCCTGCTGAAGGAAACCCACAAGGCCATCAAGGCGGTGTCCGAAGGGGTCGAGGGCTTCCGCTTCAACTCCGCCATCGCCAAGCTCTATGCCTTCGTGGCGACGTTGCGCGATCATGACACGGCGTCCGGCCCTGCCCGGCGCGAGGCCCTGTCGGCCCTGGCCCGTCTGATCGCGCCCTTCACCCCGCATCTGGCCGAAGAAGGCTGGAGCCGCCTGGGCGAGGCCGGCATGGTGCTGGACGCCCCCTGGCCCGTGTTCGATCCGGCCCTGGCCGCCGACGACGCGGTCGTCCTGCCGATCCAGATCAACGGCAAGCGCCGGGGCGAGATCTCGATGCCGCGCGGGGCCGACCCGAAGGCCGTCGAGGCCGAGGCGCTCGCCAACCCGGCCGTTCAGGCCTATCTGGAGAGCCAGGGTCAATCCATCCGCAAGGTGATCGTCGTGCCGGACCGCATCGTCAATCTGGTGGCCGGTTAGGTGGCGGCGCGCGGCCTCGCGGCCCTGATCGCCGCATCCCTGCTTCTGGCCGGATGCGGGTTCACGCCCCTGTACGGGGATACCGGGGCCTCCGGGTCCCTGTCTCGCATCGCCGTGACGACACAGGACGACCGTCTGGGATACAGGCTTCGCGAACAGCTCGAGGACGCCCTGGGCTGGGATCGGGGCCCGGCCCCCCTCTACCGACTGGAGACGGCTGTCACCCAGAATCGCCGCCCGCTGGGTCGCCGGATCGACGATACCGCCACCCGTTACGAACTGACCGTCCGAGGGGCCTGGACCCTGACGCCGACGTCGGGGGGCACGCCCTTGAGCGGAACCCAGACCGTCACCACCACCTATGCCGCCGCAGACCAGCCCTATGCGGCCATCGCGGCCCAGCAGGACGGCGAGGACCGCGCCGCGTCCGAACTGGCCCGCATGATCCGCCTGGACCTGATGCGGGCCCTGGCAGGCCGATGATTCTGGCCAAGCGGCCCGAGGTGGACCGCTTCCTGGCGCGGCCCGACGCCGGGATCCGCGCCGCCGTGATTCACGGCAAGGACCGCTCGGGCGTCGCCGAGCGCGCCGAAATCCTGTGCAGGGCCATCACGCCCGACCTGAACGATCCCTTCAACGTCACCGTCCTGACCGACAGCGACATCGACGGCGACGAGGCGCGACTGGAAGAGGCCCTGACCGCGCTCAGCATGATCGGCGGACGGCGTCTGGTCCGGGTGCGGCTGGGCGCAGACAAGGCCTCGATCGACAAGATGCTGGCCGCGGCGCTGAAGACCCACGGCGACGGCGGCTACAATCCGGACTGCATGCTGGTGGTCGAGGCGGGGGCGCTTGGGCGGGACTCGGCCCTCAGGAAGGCGGCCGAGGCGGGTAAGGCCTCCGTCGGCATCGCCTGCTACGAGGACGAGGCTGGCGACATCGCCCGAATGACGCGCGAGGCCCTGGCCGCCGACAAGGTCGGGCTGACGTCCGATGCCCTGGCCGCCTTCGTCGCCCGGCTGCCCAAGGAACGGGGCCTTATGCGCCAGGAAATCGAGCGGCTGGCCCTTTACGTCGGCCCCGGCTCCGGCCGCACCATCGACGTCGAGGAACTGGAGGCTCATCTGGGCGTCGAGGCCGATGCCTCGCTGGCCGATGCGGCGCTCCAGGCCTTCGGGGGTCGCCCGGCACCGGCCCAGAGCGGCCTGCGCCGCGCCCTGGCCGAGGGCGAAAGCGCGGTCATGGCCGTGCGATCGACCTCGATCCACCTTGGAAAACTGCGCCGGATCAATGTCCTGCAAGGATCCGGCGCGGGCGCGAAGGAGGCCGCCAAGGCGGCCGGTGTGTTCTGGAAGCAGGAGGCCGAGATGCTGCGTCAGGCCCGGGCCTGGCGTCTGGAGGAACTCGACATCGTCCAGGACAGCGTCAACACCGCCGACATCGCCACCAAGACGACCGGTCTGCCCGAGCACCTGATCGCAGAGCGGCTTTTGCTGGAGATCGCCGCGCGGGCCAGACGGCTGGGGCTCTGAGGCTCCTCCACCCCCTCGGTGGGGGCGAGGTGGCGTCAGGCCAGGTCCTCGATCTCGGCGTCCGTGAGTTCGCCGGGCACGATCGTCACCGGCAGTTTGCGCCCCCCGAAGGCCGCGCCCTGTTTCAGGACGGCGGACACCAGCGGACCCGGCCCGCGCGCGCCCGAACCCGAGGCCAGCACCAGGATCTTGATCTCCGCGTCCTCGCCGCAGACCTTGCGGATCGCGGCCTGGGGTTCGCCCTCCTCGATCAGGAAGATCGGCGCGGCCCCCGATCGGGTCTGCGCCTCCTCGCCCAGGCGGGTCAGCAGGGCTTCCGCCTCGGCCCTTTGCTCGCGCTGGATTTGCTCGCGCACCCCCGCCCACTGCTCGTCCGACTGGACCGGGATGATCCGCAGCAGGGCCACCCGGCCCCCCGTCGATTTCGCCCGCCGCGCCGCATAGCGCAGCGCCGCCTCGAACTCGGGGCTGTCATCCACGACGACAAGGAACTTGCGCGGCATCAGGCTGAGCCTGCCACGCTGCGGATCTGCCCATTCGCAATCGTGAGTTTCGCGAAGGTCCACCCGGTGCCGGAGGCCTCGATCTCGTCCACGGCGGCGCGGACGCCCTCGACCTGGTCAAGACGCGCGCCGATCCAGGCATCGACGGCGGCCTCGGCCGTGGCCTCGCTGTCGCCGACGGACGGATCGGACGCCTTGGCCACCGCGCGGGTCAGGGTGACCTGCTCGGCCATCAGATCCTCGATCAGACGGCGCACGGCCAGTCGATCGAAGTGATCGCCAGAGGGCACGGCCCCGGCCGCCGCCCTCAGCCGGTCGAAGTCGAACGCCGCCCCGACCTGGTGATACAGCCGCGCCATCCGGGGTTCGGACCACCCGGCCTCCTGCGCGAGATCGCCGATGTCGGCGGTCGCCACCAGCGGCCGCAGCATGGAGACGGTCTGGGCCAAATCTTCGCCCACGCCCATGTCCGCGAACCGTTTCAGCCGCTCGGCCAGACGGTTCTGCTCGAAGCGGGACAGAACATCCCCGCCCGCGCCGCGCAGGGCATCCGCCGCCGGGCGATAGGCCTCGATCAGCCCCTGCACCGTCGCGCCGGCCTTCGCGCCGCGCCGGGCCAGCCAGAAGGTCTGACGCCGCAGGACGGTGGCGATCTCCTGATAAAGCGCGGTCTGGGTCTCGGCCGGAACCTTGAGGTCCAGGGCGTTGACGGCGTCCCAGGCCTCGTCCAGGCGAAACACGCGCCGCGCCGCCTCGAAGGCGATCACCAGGGCGGTCGTGTCGCAACCGGCCGCCGCGCGCAGGCGGTCGGGGAAGGTCGGGCCCGTCATGTTGACGATCTCGTTGCACAGCACCGTGGCCACGATCTCGCGCCGCAACCGGTGGCCTTTCATCTGATCCTCGAACCGGGCGAGCGGTCCGGGGAAGTATCGGACCAGCGTCTCCTCGAAGAACGGATCCTCGGGCGCTTTCGACGCCACGATCTCCTCGGCCAGCTCCAGCTTGGAATAGGCCATCAGCACCGCCAGTTCCGGCCGGGTCAGGGCCAGGCCCGTCGTCTTCATCTCGCCGATGCGGACATCGCCGGGCAGACCCTCGACCTTGCGATCCAGCTTGCCTCTGGCGGTCAGCGCCTGCATGAACCGCTGCTGCTGATCCAGGGCACCGGCGCCTTCCGCCTGTTGCAGCGTCAGGGCCAGGGTCTGGTCGTAGTTGTGGGCCAGGACCTTCAGGCCCACCTCGTCCGTCATCGAGGCCAGGAGGGGCACCCGATCCGCCAGCGGCAGGACGCCGTTGGTGACGGCCGAGCCGATCAGTATCTTGATGTTGACCTCGTGGTCGGAGGTGTCCACGCCCGCCGAGTTGTCGATGGCGTCGGTGTTGATCCGCCCGCCGCCCGCCGCATAGGCGATCCGGCCGGCCTGGGTCAGGCCCAGGTTGGCCCCCTCCCCCACCACCTTGACCCGCAGTTCGTCGGCGTTGATCCGCAGGGCGTCGGTGCCCTTGTCGCCGACCTGGGCGTCGGTCTCGGCGGCCGACTTCACATAGGTGCCGATGCCGCCGAGATACAGCAGCTCGGCCGGGGCCTTCAGGATCGCGCGGAGCAGGCTGACGGGGTCCAGGACGTCGTCGGCGATATCGAGCGTGGCCTTGATCTCGGGCGTCAGCTGGATGGACTTGGCCGAGCGCGAGAAGACGCCGCCGCCTTTCGAGATCAACGATGGATCGTAGTCCTGCCAGGACGAGCGCGGCAGCTGGAACAGGCGGTTGCGCTCATCCCACGACGTCGCCGGGTCCGGCGTCGGGTCGATGAAGATGTCGCGGTGATCGAAGGCGGCGACCAGTTTCGAGGCTTTGGACAGCAGCAGGCCGTTGCCGAAAACGTCGCCCGACATGTCCCCCACGCCGACGACGGTGAAGGGCTCGGCCTGGATGTCCTTGCCGATCTCGCGGAAGTGACGCTTGACCGCCTCCCACGCGCCGCGGGCCGTGATGCCCATGGCCTTGTGGTCGTAGCCGACCGAGCCGCCCGAAGCGAACGCATCGTCCAGCCAGAAGCCGTAGTCGGCCGAGACGCCATTGGCGATGTCGCTGAACGTCGCCGTCCCCTTGTCGGCGGCCACGACCAGATAGGGGTCGTCCCCCTCGAACGCGACGACGTTCGACGGGTGGACCACGGCCCCGTCGGCCCCGATGTTGTCGGTGATGTCCAGCAGGCCCGACAGGAAGGTCCTGTAGGCGCGGATGGCCTCCGCCTGCTGGGCGTCGCGGTCACCGCCGGCACGCACGATGCCCGACAGGTATTTCGGAAAGAAGCCGCCCTTGGAGCCGACCGGCACGATGACGGCGTTCTTGACCTGCTGGGCCTTCACCAGCCCCAGCACCTCGGTGCGGAAGTCGTCGCGGCGGTCGGACCAGCGCAGCCCGCCCCGCGCCACGGGGCCGAAGCGCAGATGGACGCCCTCGATGTGCGGGGCCCAGACGAAGATCTCGCGATACGGCTTGGGCAGGGGCAGATCGTCCAGTTCGCGCGAGGCGATCTTGATCGAGATATGCGGCTTGAACGCGCCGTCCGGGGTCTTCTGGAAATAGTTGGTCCGCTTGATCGCGCCGATCAGGGCGGCCATGCGGCGGAGCGCCCGGTCGTGGTCCAGCGACTTCACGTCCATCAGCAGGGCCGTGATCTTGTCGGTCAGTTCGCTCGCCGCCGCCGTGCGCTCGTCGGCCGATCCGCCGTGATCCGGGTCGAACTTGCAGGCGAACAGGCTCAGCAGGGCGCGCGCGATGGCTGGATAGTCGCGCAGCGCCTCTTCCTGAACGGCCTGGGACGGATCCAGACCCGTCTGCTGGCGATAGCGGGCCAGGGTGCGGATCAGGGCCGCCTCGCGCCAGCCGACGCCCAGTTCCAGCACCAGCCTGTTGAACCCGTCGCTTTCCGTCAGTCCGGTCCAGACGGCCGAGAAGGCCGCCTCGAACGGCCCCTTGACGTCGGCGAAGGCGATCGCGGCTCCGCGCGGGTCCTCCAGCAGGAATTCATGGACATGGATTTCCTCGGCATCGACCGGCCGGATCGCGTGGCCGAACTCTTCCAGGGTCTTCAGACCCATGTCGGCCAGGATCGGCAGGACGTCGGACAGCGGCACCGCCGCGCCCCGGTGGTAGAGCTTGAACCGGAACTGCAGCGGTGTGTCCCCGGCGGAGCGGAAGGCGCGAACCGCGACCGGCTCACCCGATCCGACCGTGCCCGAGGCGTTCAGGCGGTCGATTTCCTGCAGATCGGCCACGGCCTCGGCGGCGTCATAGCGATCGCGATAGCCGGCCCCGAAGGCATCCGACCATTTCCGGCTCAGCGCGCCGATTTGCGCGTCGTCCACGTCGGCGGCGCGCAGGGCCGCTTCGAAGCGGTCGATCCAGCTGCGTCCGGCCTCGGCGATCTCGGCCTCCAGCGCCTTGGCGTCGGGGATGGGGTGATCGCCCGGCGTCACGCCGATGATGTAGTGGATGCGCACCAGGGGCGCGTCGGACAGCTGCGGATACCAGGCCGACAGACGGCCGCCCCATGCCCTGGCCAGGATGCGTCCGATGCGTTCGCGCACCGCCGCCTCGAACCGCTCGCGCGGCACGAAGGCCAGGACCGAGACGAACCGGTCGAACGGGTCCAGCCGGGTGAAGGTCTTGATCCGGGGCCGGTCGTACAGATGCAGGATGCCGAGCGCCGACGTCAGCAGCTCGTCCTCGGTGATCTGGAACAGCTCGTCGCGCGGATAGTTCTCCAGGATGTTCTTCAGCCGCTTCTCGTTGTGGCTGCCGGGCACCTTGGCGGCGCGGGTCAGGGCGTTGGTGACCTTGCGGCGGATCAACGGGACTTCGGACGCTGTGCGGTCATAGGCCTCGGCGGTGAACAGGCCGACGAAGCGGGTCTCGCCAGACGGGCGGCCGTCGTCGCCGTAACGCTTGACCCCGACGTAATCCATATAGGCCCGGCGGTGCACGCGGCTGCGCAGATTGGCCTTGGCCACCGTGACCGGATCGGACAGGTCCATCTGCCGTTTCATCTGGGCGGTCAGGACGGCGGGCTCCGAGGTGCGACGCAGGACGGTGCGGGACGGATCGCGCAGCACCCCGACCCCCGCGGTGGCCTGATCCAGCGGTGCCTCGGCCGCATAGCCTCCGTCCGCCGTGCGCGGATAGTCGTAGTCGCGTGCGCCCAGGAAGACGAAATGGTCGTCGTTCAGCCAGCGCAGGAAGGCCAGGTTCTCGGCCACCACCTGGGGATCGATGCCGCCAGGGCAGGCCTCCAGATGCGCCACAGACCGGCTCATCAGGTCGCTCATGGCCTGGAAGTCGCCGACCGCCGCATGCACGTCGGCCAAGGCCTGTTGGACCTCGGCCTTCAAGGCGTCCCGACGTTCGGAGGGCAGGGGATCGACGACGATGACGATCAGCGATTCGCGGCCCTGCTCGCCTTCACGCGCCAGGACGGGGTGAAACAGGGCGCGCACCGAGACGCCGGCGTCGGCCAGCTCGCCCATGACGCTGTCGACCAGGAAGGGACGATCGTCCTGCGCGATCCAGATGGTGTCATAGGAGCCGGCCTGACCGTCGGCGGTCTTCAAGGGCTGCACGAGCACGCCGGGCGCGTCCCCGACCTTGCGCTGGCGCGCCCAGCGCCAGGCGTCGCCGAGCAGGGCGGCCATGGCGGCCACGTCCAGTTCGGGGGTCTCGTCCTCCGCATAGTCGTCGGCGGCCTGGTCGATGAAGGACTTCTCGAGCGTGTCGAGGACGGCGTCCGCCCTCAATGTCTTTGCGAACGCTGTCCGCAACGCCTCCGCGACGGGGGACGGGACGGAAGGACGCGGTTCGCCGGACATGGGCAGGGTCTCGTTCAGCGCGGCTCTGATGGCCGCCAGGTGCTGAGACCGGGAATAGGCCCGCCGGCGTCCGCCGGGAAGCCCAGAAAGCGAAAACGCCGGACCCTCTTTTCGAGAGCCCGGCGTCGATCGACGATCCTTTGATGGACCTAGAAGCGGTAGTTCATGCCGATGC
This sequence comes from Brevundimonas sp. P2_A6, assembly GCF_056404975.1. Classification (NCBI taxonomy): domain Bacteria; kingdom Pseudomonadati; phylum Pseudomonadota; class Alphaproteobacteria; order Caulobacterales; family Caulobacteraceae; genus Brevundimonas; species Brevundimonas sp. P2_A6. The sequence goes on from NZ_JBFUCZ010000002.1 coordinate 349,224, forward strand.
GGATCGCATGCAGGCCGAACCGGCCGTTGGAGCGCTGGATGTCCGTTCCGGTCGTGTTGGGGGCCAGAACGAACGGGTTGGTCGCGACGGCGATGCCGCGCGTCGCCCGGACGGTGAAGTCCGAGGCTTCCAGCGACGTATAGATATATTCGCCCGTGACCGTCAGGTGCGGGGCCAGGGCGTATTCGATACCGCCGCCGGCCTGGTAGCCGTCGGCCTGATCGTCGTTCACCGTGGCCGCGAATGCATTCTGGCCGTTGGACGAATAGAAGCGGTTGGTCATCTCGGCCCGCGCCGCGCCGCCCGTCGCATAGACCAGGGCCGGCCCGTAGGCATAGCCGATCCGGGCGCGGATGGCGGCCAGATTGTTCACGTCTCGCTCGAACACATAGTAGGCGGGCGTGGTCGAGAACGACGTCACGCTGTCTTCGGCATCGACGCCGGAATACTCCGCCACGGCTCCGACGACGAAGTTTCCGAACTGGAGGTCGTAGCCGATGCGACCGCCGCCCTCGACCCCGTTGGAATCCTCATCGCATCCGTCGGTCGGCAGATTGCCCTTGGCGCTGCCTCCGCACGATCCGGGGCCGAAGGCATCGGCCGCCAGGGACGTGGTGACGGTATCGCCGTAGTTGCCGTCCAGATTCCGGTCGAACCGCAGGCGCTCGTCGTCCTGGTCGTTGGTCTTGGTGCCCGCGCCATAGACGCCGACATAGAGGCCGCTCCAGTCCTGCGACTGGGCCATGGCCGGCGCGCCGACGGAGGCGAGCATCAATGCGCCTGCCGAAACCGTGAGTGTCTTGATCATCGATCTGTATCCCTGAGCTGTTGTGCGCCGCGGTGGGACGGCGCTGCCCTTCCGCCGGGCCTAACGGCAGGAACGATGCGTCGTTCCTGCCGGATGCGCGCCACGGGGCCTTGCGCGGCCCGTGTGTCGCTTTTGCGCACCAGTGAAAGAAGAGAAAAGGCCGCCGGACGGGGGGGTCCGGCGGCCTCGACTGGAACCCGCGCTGGAGGGGGAGGGGCGCGGGTTCGATGTCGTCGCGACCGGGAGGGGGAGGGGTGGGCCGCGACGCCTGGATGGGAGATGGGGACCTCGGCCCGGCCTGCAAGGGCGCGACCCTTACGGTTCTCCCGTCGCCGGGCGCGGCGGTTTGACGCGGGCCGGGTGTTTGGCCGGGGTGTGGTGGCCGCTGTGCTCGTCCTCGTCGGCATAGGGCTTGCCGTCCCCGCTCAGCAGGACGGCGATCCACATCGATCCCTTGAACTCGGCCAGGATCGCCATGGCCATGACCGCCAGGGGCGTCGACAGGAACATCCCGACCACGCCCCACATCTTGCCCCACAGCGCCAGCGCCAGCAGCACCGCGACCGGGTCGATGTTCTGGTTCTCGCCCTGCATGCGCGGCTGGATCAGGTTGCCGACCACGAACAGGATGACCTGCAGCCCGACCAGCAGGATCAGGGCGGGCCAGTAGGTGGGGAACTGCACCAGGGCGAACAGTGGCGGGGCCAGCCCCGCGACGGCCCCGCCCAGCACCGGAATGAAACCGACCACGAAGATCACGAAGGTCCAGAACTCGGCATGCTCCAGGCCCACGACCCGCATCAGGATCCAGGCGGCGGCGCAGATGATGGCCCCCGTCACGGTCTGGACCCACAGATAGCCCTCGACGCCGCCCCGCACACGCTGGAACACCTCCATCGCCTCGCCACGCTGCTCGCGCTCCGGAAACATGGCGATGATCTTGCGGCGGAAGCCGACCTGGGAGGCCAGCAGGAACCCCAGATAGACCAGGACGAAGAACGACCCCGACGCCACGCCCTGGGCCTGGCCGGCCAGGCCGATCAGATAGCCGCGCAGGTCGATGCTGCCGATCAGCTCCTGGGCCGTCGGGGCGGCCTGCATGCCGAACAGTTTCGCGCCATCCGCGATGATGGCGTCGATGCGGGGCCCGATCCCGCTGGAGACGCCCGACATGTCGGTGAAGAAACTCGCGGCGCCGTTGACGATGAAGGCGATCGACAGGAAGAAGCCCACGACTACGACCAGCAGCGCGGCGGTCCCGGCCCAGTGGGCCGGCAAACTGGTCCGGTCCTCGATGAACCGCTTCACCCCGTCGATCATGATCATCAGGAAGATGGCCATGGCCAGCGGCGTCAGGATGTCCCGCAGCCAGTAGAGCGCGGCCCCCGTCGCCACCACCGCGATCAGGACCAGGGCGTTGCGGGCGACCGTGTTGGTCGGGACGGCGAGGGGCAATTTCATGGCCGGACTGTCGGGGTCGTCGCCCGCCCGGTCAAGCCGACCCTAGCCCTGCGCGCCGGGCTGTCTGTATGGTGTCGGCTGCAGAGGAACCCCGAATGACCGACACGACATCCGCCGCCGCGCCCGTCCCGGGGCTGTTCCTCGGTCAATCCTCCGACAACGGCGTCGCGCGGCGGGAATATCTGCTGTGGAACCGCGCCAATCGGCACGGCGTGATCGCGGGCGCGACCGGCACCGGCAAGACGGTGACGCTTCAGATCATGGCCCAGGGTTTCTCGGAGATGGGCGTCCCCGTCTTCTGCGCCGACGTGAAGGGCGACCTTTCGGGCATCAGCCAGGTCGGCACGCCGAACGAGAAACTGGTCGCTCGCGCCACCGGCATGGGACTGACGCTGGACCCGAAGGCGGCCCCGACGGTCTTCTGGGACCTGTATGGCCAGAAGGGTCATCCGGTCCGGGCGACCGTGTCCGAGATCGGGCCGCTGCTGATGGCGCGGATGCTGGACCTGAACGACGTTCAGGAAGGCGTGCTGACCGTCGCCTTCCATGTCGCGGACAAGGAGGGCCTGCTGTTGCTCGACCTCGACGATCTGCGATCCATGCTGGTCTATGTCGCCGAGAACGCGGCCCGGATCGGGCGCGAGGTCGGCAACGTCGCGCCCGCCTCCATCGCCTCGATCCAGCGCGCCCTGCTGCAGCTGGAACAGGACGGCGGCGACGCCTTCTTCGGCGAGCCGGCGCTGAAACTGACCGACATGATGAAGACCGGCGTCGACGGACGCGGGCAGGTCAACGTCCTGGACTCGACCCGGCTGATGAACAGCCCGCGCCTGTACGGAGCCTTCCTTTTGTGGCTGATCTCCGAGCTGTTCGAACAGTTGCCAGAGGTCGGCGATCCCGAAAAGCCACGCCTGGTCTTCTTCTTCGACGAGGCGCACCTGCTGTTCAAGGATGCGCCAAAGCCCCTTTTGGAAAAGGTCGAACAGGTCGTGCGCCTGATCCGGTCCAAGGGGGTCGGCATCTATTTCATCACCCAGAACCCGGCCGACATCCCCGACAGCGTCCTGGCCCAGCTGGGCAACCGCATCCAGCACGCCCTGCGCGCCTATACCCCCGCCGATCAGCGCGGCCTGAAGGCGGCGTCCGAGAGCTTCCGCATCAACCCGGCCTTCGACACCAAGGACGCGATCCAGGCCCTGGGCACCGGTGAGGCACTGGTGTCGGTGCTGGACGAAAAGGGCGCGCCCACCGTCGTCCAGCGGACCCTGATCCGCCCGCCCGACAGCCGCCTGGGTCCCGCCACCGACCCCGAGCGCGCCGCCGTCATGGCCGCCAGCCCGGTCAGGGGTGTCTATGACACCGTGATCGACCGCGAGTCGGCCGAGGAAGTCCTGGCCGCCCGCCATGCGGCCGCGACCGAAGTCGAAGTGCCTGAAGCCAAGGCCGCCCCCAAAGGTCGGGCCGCGCCCGCGCCACGCGCCCCGCCGGCACCCAAGGCTCCGCGCCGCTCCAACCGCCAGAGCCCGCTGGAGGCTCTGACCAAGTCCGTCCTGCGCACCGCCGGTTCCACCCTGACCCGCGAACTGCTGCGGGGCGTGCTCGGCGGGCTGCGAAGAAAATAGCCGTTCAGATCATCGACCCCAGCCGGGCGCTGGCCAGTGTGCTCAGGACGCTGGTGACCTGTGCGCCCGATCCGGTCTGGGTCAGCAGTTTGGAATGATGCGGCGACAGGGCGCGGGTATCCACCATGGCCATGGCCCAATCCAGGAACAACTGGGCCTGCACCGGCCAGCGGGCCAGGACCCGGACGTTGCGATGGCGCGCGTCCGCCTCGATCGCCTCCATAAGGGCCGTGAGAGCCTCGGGATCGCCCTCCAGCACCTGGACAAAGACGCCATCCTTCAAGGCCAGAGCGCCGGTCAGACGGCGGCGTCCGTTATTCCTGACAGAGATAGAGACGATGTTCGAGACATCGACGGGGCCGTCGGTCGGGGCGACCGCATCGCTGCGATAGACGATGCGTTCGATGGGCGATGTCATGCGACTGGGGGACCGTGGCGGGCAATCCGCCCGTCGCTCTAGGCGCTTTCGCCCCGATTCCCTAACGCGGAACCAGTCGCCACATGCGCAAAGGATGGCGCACGACGCCGGCCTCCGCGCCCGCTGCCTCGCCCCGGCCCATGTAGAGGTCCGCGCGCACGGGCCCGCGAATGGCCGATCCCGTATCCAGCGCCATGACCAGCCCCCGATAGCCGTGCCGAGCTCCGGCCAGATTGCCCGCGTCGGCCGAGAGCCAGACCAGATCGCCATAGGTCCAACTGGCCGGATCGACCGCGATGGCGCGCCTGGCGGGCAGGGGCACACCCGCCGCCCCTGCAGGATCGCCGCCGTCGTCGGGGTCGAGGCTGAAATAGATGTAGCGGGGGTTCAGGGCGGTGATCGCGCGGGCCTCGGCCCCGCGATGCGTCGCCAGCCAGGTCCGGATCGCATCGCCCGACGTGCCGTTGCTCGGCAGAAGACCGCGCTCCGCCATCGGTCGGGCGATACCGACGAAGGGTCGGCCGTTGTCGGCGGCATAGGCGGCGCGCGCGGTCGTGCCGTCCTCGAACGTCAGGTAGCCCGACCCCTGAATCTGCAGGAAGAACAGATCCTCGGCCCGCATCCAGGCCAGTGGCGGCGAGGGCGGCGGTCCGGCCTCGATCACCGCCCGTTCGGGCAGGACCTGGCCCCGGGTCCAGCCCTCGGGCCGGGCCAGGACCGGGGTGTCGAACACGGTGTCGGGTCGGCGACGGGCCTGATATTCGGGTGCGAAATAGGCGGTCATCAGCCCCGGGCGACCGTCGGCGGTCGTGGCCTGCACCACGCCGAAGCCGCGTTCGAAGAAGGCGCGGGCGGCCGAAGGGGTCACCGGTTTCGACACCCGGCGGATCTGCTGGGCCTCCTCGCATCGGGCGGCGGCCAAAGTCTCGCGCGCGACCCGGCAGATGTCGGCATAGGCCTGGAATGCCGCCAGATGGTCCTCGTCCGCCCAACCGGGCAGGGTTTCCGGCCCCGGCAGGGCATTCGTCGGAGCGGCAGGAGATGTCTGCGGCGTCGGCGGGGCGACAGGCGTATCGACGACCGGCGGGACCGGCGTCACGACAGCCGACGTGGCACACCCAGCCAGGAGCAGAAGCGCTGCCGCCAGTCCGAGCCTCTGGTCAAATCCCACCGGGCGGTCGCCCGGACTAGGCGTTGGCGGGTTCGACCCGGGCCAGGACCCAGTTGGGGTCCGAGGCACCCAGCGAGCGTTCGAACGTCCAGTGCTCGGCGGTGCGGCGCTCCTCGACGCGCTCCTCGGCGGGGGCGCCCGGCGTGGCCTCGTCGGCCGGTGGCATGATGCGCGAGCGCAGCTCGGCCAGGAACCGGACCTTGGCCACGGCGCGGTCGCCTTCGGCCGAGGCCAGTTCGAGATCGGCGCGGGGGGGATGCAGGAACTCGACCTGTTCGGTCTCGCCGCGCGTCTCGCGGGCCGCGATGCCGGTCTCGAACGATTCCAGCACTGCCGGGGTCAACAGGGGCTTGAGAGCGGCGCGATCGCCGGACGCATAGCCACGCACGATGGTCTCATAGGCCTGGCGGGCCCCGTCGATGAACTTGGCCGGGTCGAAGGCCGGGTCGCGAGCGCGCAGCGAGGCCGCGGCCGCCAGAAGGGTCGCATCCACGCCCGGCGTGCGACCCGGAGCGTCCGGACCCGCAGCAGCCGGCAGGGCGGTCGGAGCCTTGGCGTCCTCCTGCGGCTGGCGGCCGACCTTCTTGCCCAGCACATTGTACAGCTGGAACAGGACGATGGCCGCGATGACGGCGAAGATGACGATCAGGAACTGAGAGGGCACGGTCTATCCCGGGTTTTCGATGCGCGCCTCGGTGCGGAGGCGAACGGCGTCTGCTGGACGATTACGGTCCTATATAGGCCCGCGCAAGGCGACACGCATCCGCTGCGTCATAGAGGCGAGTGGATGCCACCGTTGCGGGGCGGGACGGCGGATGCTAGTCGCGCGGCCTCCTGTCCCTCGTCCGCCCCGGCTTTGACCCCATGACCGATAGCGCCCCGCCCGAGCCGAACGGCTCCGCCCCCACCGGCCAGCCGCCCGTTCCGGGCTTCCGCATCCTGGCGCAGTATGTCCGCGACCTGTCGTTCGAGAACCCCAAGGCTCCGGACTCCCTGCGGATCGAGGGCCGCCCCTCGATCGACATGGGCGTCGAGCTGAACGCCCAGGGTCGTCCCGACGGCCTGTTCGAGGTCGACATCAAACTGTCGATCAAGGCCTCAACCGAGGCCCTGGCCGTGTTCCACGTGGAACTGCTGTACGGCGGACTGTTCCAGCTGTCGGGCGTGGCCGAGCAGGACATCGAGCCGCTGCTGCTGATCGAATGCCCGCGCTATCTGTTCCCCTATGCCCGCGAGATCATCGCCCGGGCGACGGCGGACGGCGGCTTCTATCCGCCCTTCATGCTGGACCCGATCGACTTCGCCGGCATCTATGCCGCGCGGATGCAGCAGCAGAACGGCCAGCCGTCGGGCGCGGCCTGACGGATCAGGCCGTGGCCCCGGTCCCGACACCGTAGCCTTCCCACAGCGACCGGTCCTTCAGCGTCGCGGCCAGAAAGGCGGCGTGGGCCTCGGCCTCCCCGGCATTCAGGCGCGGGGCCAGGGGTCGGGGACGGACGCCATAGCCGCCGGCCGCCGCATGGGCGGCGGCGGCCGCGCTTTCGCGACGGCTGGACAGATCCAGCACCCGCTCCTTTCCGCCCTTCAGCTCCAGATAGACCTCGGCCAGCAGCCGGGCGTCGATCAGAGCCCCGTGCAGGGCGCGATCGACCAGGCTGATCTTGTAGCGCTTGCACAGGGCGTCCAGCGAGTTGGCCATGCCGGGGAACCGCTTCTGGGCCAGCTGAAGCGTGTCGATCCAGCGGGTCTCGTGCAGCAGGGGATGACCGCACCGGCCGCATTCGTGGTCGATGAAGTTGCGGTCGAACTGGGCGTTGTGGGCAATCACCGGCGCATCGCCGATGAAGTCCATCAGGTCGACGACGATCTCGGCGAACTTCGGCGCGTCCCTGACCTTGTCGTCGGTGATGCCGTGGACCCGGATGGCATCGGCGGGGATCAGCCGCTCGGGATTGACGAACCGGTGGAAGGTCCGACCCGTCGGCAGCAGGTCCATGATCTCGATGCAGCCGACCTCGATCAGTCGGTCGCCCGTCCTGGGGTCGAAGCCGGTGGTTTCGGTGTCGAGAACGATTTCGCGGGCCATCCCCTTCTAATGGGGCGGTTCGCCGGGTTGCGAAAGAGTCCGCGCCGGCCGTTTCCAGTCCGGCGACAGAACCATCCCCACGATTTCGGCCACGCGGGCGCGGGTCGCCTCAAGGCTTTCGCCCGTATCGATGACGAAGTCGGCGCGGCGGCGCTTCTCGGCATCCGGCATCTGCCGGGCCAGGATGGCCTCTAACCGTTCCGGCGTCATGGCGGGCCGGGCCAAGACGCGGGCGCGCTGCACCCCTTCGGACGCAGACACCACCACGACGGCATCGACCGCGCGCTCGCCACCGGTCTCGAACAGCAGGGGGATGTCGAGCACGGCAAGCGGCACACCCGACGCCCGCGCCGCCTCCAGTTCGGCCAGTCGCCCGGCCGCGACCAGGGGATGGATGATGGCTTCCAGCCGCCGGAACGCCGTGTCGTCGCGCCCGAGCGCCTCGGCCAACCGGGTTCGATCGACGGCCCCGTCGACCAATACGCCCGGAAAGGCGTTTCCGACCGGACCCACCGCCGCCCCGCCCTGGGCATACAGCGCATGGACCGCGTCGTCGGCATTCCAGACCAGGGCGCCGTGGTCGGCGAACATGGCCGTCGTCGTCGACTTGCCCATGCCGATCGAACCGGTCAGGCCCAGCACGATCAAGCCGTTTCTCCCAGATGCGCCAGCAGCAGCGGTCGGGGATCCAGATCCGCCGGCGCGACGCCGAAAATCGCCTGGAACGACGGCCTCGCCTGACCGATCAGCATGGCCAGGCCGTCGACGGTGGTCAGGCCCGCGCCCTCGGCGTCGGTCAGCAGAGGCGTCCGGACGGGACGATACGTCATGTCCATCACCACCGTCGCCGGATCGAGCCACCCAAGGTCGAGCTTTGGCCGCACGCTCAGCGCGTTGACGACCAGGGCCGCGCCGTCGAAGGCCGTTTCCGGCTCGGCCACTTCGATGGAGCCGCCCAGATCGCGGGCCAGGGCCACGGCCCGGTCCCGGGTACGATTGACGATCCGCACCGTGGCCCCGGCATCGCGCAGGGCAGCGACGGCGGCCCGCGCCGCGCCGCCCGCGCCCAGCATGACGACGGTCGCGCCGTCCAGGGCAAGCTCGGGGGCCTGTTGCGCCAGGGCCCAGAGCAGACCCTCGCCGTCCGTGCTGTCGGCTCGCACCTGACCGTCACGGAAGACCAGGACGTTGGCCGATCCGCTGGCCCGGGCCGTGTCCGACACTCCATCGGCGCTGGCGAAGGCCTGTTCCTTGAAGGGCGCGGTGACATTGAGCCCCGCCAGCAGGCCCGCCCGCCCGAAGACCACCAGGGCGTCGAAGCCTGTGGCATCGCGAGGCGCGAAGGCGGCATAGGTCCCGTCCACTCCCGCCGCCTCCAGCCAGGCGTTGTGGATGACAGGGCTGAGCGAATGGGCGACGGGGTTGCCTACGATCCCGCCCAGGCGGGCCGCGCCCGTGATCCGGGCCTTCATGTCGGGATTACCCCCGCGCGGCGCAGCTCGTCCAGCACGGGCCACAGCGGCATGCCCAGCACGGTGAAATAGTCGCCCTCGACCCGGTCGAACAGCTGCGACCCCATCCCCTCCAGGCGATAGCAGCCGACCGAGCCCAGCAGCGCCTCACCCTCCGCCTCCAGATAGGCCTCCAGAAAGCCATCGGAGAAAGGTCGCATCGTCATCCGGGCGGTATCCACGCCGGACCAGACCACCGTCCCGTCCCGGGCCAGGGCCGCCGCCGCGTTCAGATGGTGGGTCTTGCCCCGCATCGAGCGCAGACGCGTCCTTGCCACGTGCAGATCCGGACTTTTGGACACCATCGCGCCTTCCAGATCGAGCGTCTGGTCAGAGCCCAGCACCCAGGCCTCGGGATCGTGACGCGATACCGCCAGCGCCTTGGCCCGCGCCAGTTCCAGCGCCAGTTCGGCGGGGTCGATCCCGGTGAGGGATGTCTTGATCGCGTCCTCGTCGACGCCGGCGTCCTGAGCGACGAAGGGCACGCCGGCCCCGGTCAGCATGGCCCGCCGCGCCGCGCTGCGGGACGCCAGAATCAGCCGCTCGCCGATTTCGCCCGTCACCACGAGACCCCAACCGTCTTGGTGCGCCGTTCGTTCAGCAGGTTCAGGATGGCGGCGGCCGTCTCCTCGACCGAGCGACGGGTCACGTCGATGGTGGGCCAGCCACGACGCTCGAACGCCCGCCTGGCCTTGATCGTCTCCTCGCGCACCGCGTCGGGCTCGACATAGGAAGAGGCGTGGTTGGCGTTCAGCCCGTCCAGCCGGTTCCGGCGGATCTGGATCAGCCGATCCGGCGACACCGTCAGGCCTACGACCAGGGGATTCTTGAGGCCCACCAGCCGCTCGCCGTCTTCCTGACCGGGAACCAGGGGCACATTGGCCGCCCGGACGCCCCGGTGGGCCAGATAGATGCAGGTCGGGGTCTTGGAGGTCCGGCTGACCCCCACCAGAACCACATCGGCCCCCTCCAGCTGTTCGGCCGTGCCCTGGCCGTCGTCGTGGGCCATGGCGTAGTCCAGCGCCCCCATCCGGTTGAAATAGTCATGGTCCAGCGCGTGCTGGGCTCCGACGCGAGTCGAAAGCGCCGCGCCAAGATAGCGCGACAATGCGCCCACCAGCGGATCCAAGGCGCCGATATGGGGGATGTCCAGCGCCCGGCAGCCCTCTTCCAGCTGGGCTCGCAGCGCGCGATCGACGATGGTGTGCAGGACCACGCCGGGCGCGGTGGCGATCTCTTCCAGCACCCGTTCCATCTGCCGGTCCGAGCGGACCAGGGCATAGATGTGTTCGATCGGAATGACTCCGTCGAAGCGGGCCGTTACGGCCTTGGCCATGGCGTTCAGCGTCTCGCCGGTCGAGTCCGAGACCAGGTGGACGTGGAAATAGGTCGCCAGCCGCGACGCCCCGGCGGGCTTGGCCGGGCTCATGCCGGACCCCGGCGCTGGATAACCAAGAACAGATGCGGGCGAATGGCGCGATTTCCTGTGGGTCGGTCGGGGCGCCACGCGGTCCGGCCACGGGCATGAAAGCCTATAGCGCGGTGCCGGACATGGGGCGAGCGGGGAGAATGGCGGATCGTCCGGCGACTGTCGGCCCAACTGTCCAACGGCCCTTCGCCGCCGATCGATCGGCTGGGGAAATCATTAATGAAGGGTAAACGGCCCCCACCCTGCGCGCGCCGCGGCGGTCCGTCCCGGCCCCGTCCGTTAAGGATTGGTTAAGGATTATCCCCGGTTTCCACGGACTGTCACGGCATCGGGTCGAAGTCTTTCGCAGGACGTGGACAGCCCGTTCGGAACGGCCGGATCGTCGCGATTTGTCCCCGCCGTCCCGCCCCCTGCTGTCTTCCTCCAATCCTTTTATGATTCTCATTGGAATAAGGAGGAGGCCCTGGGCTTGAGGGGACGCCCGGGCCTGCGTAAAGCCAAGGTCATGAGCATCACGCCGTCCTTGATCCGTGTCCTGCAGGGCGAGACCCTGGAGCGCCCCCCCGTCTGGTTCATGCGCCAGGCCGGGCGGTATCTGCCCGAATATCGGGCGCTGCGGGCCGAGGCTCCCGATTTCATCGCCTTCTGCCTGAACCCGGAGATGGCGGCCGAGGCGACGCTTCAGCCCATGCGCCGGTTCGGCTTCGATGCCGCCATCGTCTTCGCCGACATCCTGCTGATCCCTCAGGCCCTGGGTCAGGACGTCTGGTTCGAGACGGGCGAAGGCCCGCGTCTGGGTCTGCTGCCCGGGGTGGGGCGGATGCAGGAGCTGGCCGAGGGCGCGGGCGAGCATCTGCACCAGGTCGGCCAGACCCTGAGCCTGGTGCGCAAGCAACTGGAGCCGGAACGCGCCCTGATCGGCTTCGCCGGCGCGCCCTGGACCGTGGCGACCTATATGCTGGACGGCCATCACAACACGATCGGCAAGGGCGAACGCGCCACGGCCCGTTCTTATGCCTATGCTGAGCCGGAAAAGGTCGATCAGGTCCTCGCCGTGCTGGTCGAGGCCACCGCACGCTATCTGAAGATGCAGGCCGACGCTGGGGCCGACGCGCTGAAGATCTTCGAGAGCTGGGCCGAGGGCCTTCCGGACGACCTGTTCGAACGGCTGGTGCTGAAACCCCACCAGGCCCTGGTGAAGCGGGTGCGCGAGCTGGGCGTGACCGTGCCCCTGATCGGCTTCCCGCGTGGGTCGGCGCTGCACGCGGAACGCTACGCCCGCGAGGTCGATGTCCAGGGCGTGGCGCTGGATACGGCCTGTTCGCTGGAACGCGGTCAACAGGTCCAGAAGATCAAGCCGATCCAGGGCGCGCTCGATCCGCTGCTGCTGCGCGTCGGCGGTGCGGCGCTGGACCGCAGGGTGGATCAGCTTGTGGAAGCCTGGGGTTCCGGCCCATGGATCTTCAACCTGGGCCACGGCATCCTGCCGGACGTGCCGATCGCTCATGTCGAGCAGGTTCTGAAGCGGATCGGGGCGCAGTGAACGCAAATCCGGGGAGCCCGCGGCCCGGTCGCCGGATCGCCGTCGTGCTCTTCAACCTTGGGGGGCCGGACGACGCGGCCACCGTCAAGCCGTTCCTGTTCAACCTGTTCAACGACCCGGCCATCATCGGCCTGCCGGGCCTGTTCCGCACGCCTTTGGCCAAGCTGATCTCGTCGCGGCGCGAGGCCAGCGCCCAGGCCAACTATGCGATGATGGATTCCAACGGCGGCTCGCCGCTGAAGGGGGAGACCCATGCCCAGATGGACGCGCTGGACGCAGCTCTCTCGGCGCGCCTGCCCGGCGACGAGGTCAGGAGCTTCATGGCCATGCGTTACTGGCACCCCCTGACCGAGGAGGCCGCCGTCGACGTGGCTGCCTGGGGCCCGGACGAGATCGTCCTGCTGCCGCTGTATCCGCAGTTCTCGACCACCACAACCCGGTCGTCGCTGAAGGCCTGGAACGCCGCCTATGCCGGATCGGGGCGGGTGCGCACCATCTGCTGCTATCCCCGGGCCGAGGGCTGGATCGCCGCCCAGGCCGAGGGCATCCGCGTGAAACTGGCCGAGGCCGAGCGCGAGCATCCGGGGCACCCGATCCGCGTCCTGTTCTCGGCCCACGGCATCCCCGAGAAATTGGTCGAGAAGGACGGCGATCCCTATCAGGAACAGGTCGAGGCGACCGTCGCCGCCGTGGCGGCACAGGCCGGACTGACCGACTGGCTCCTGTGCTACCAGAGCCGGGTCGGGCCGCTGAAATGGCTGGGGCCGTCGACGCCCGACGCGATCCGCGCCGCTGGAGCCGAGGGCATCGGCCTGGTCGTGACGCCCATCGCCTTTGTCTCCGAGCACATCGAAACCCTGGTCGAGCTGGACATCGAATACGGCGAACTGGCCGAGGAAGCCGGCGTCCATCCCTATCTGCGCGTGCCGGCCGTGGGGACCAGTCCTCTGTTCATCGACGGTCTGGCCGACGCGGTGACTAACAGTCTGGGCCGCACCGGGATCGCGCCCGCAGGGCCGGGCTGCCAGGGGCGCTGGAAGGCCTGTCCGTGCCAGGCGCAAAAGCAGGCAGCTTGAGGAGCACGACGGCATGAACCTGTACGACCTGGCCCGGGGGCTGCACATCCTGGCCGTCATCGCCTGGATGGCGGGCTTGCTGTTCCTGCCCAGGCTCTATGCCTATGACGCCGAGCAGGCCGACAAGCCCGAGCCCCTGAAGACCGAGATGCGGACCCTGCTGCGCCTGTGGCAGGGGCGGATGCTTAAGATCATCCTGCAGCCCGCCATGGGACTGGCCCTGATCTTCGGGGCCTGGCTGATTCACCTGGATGTGCAGATGCGCGGTGCGGGATTCCTGGCCGAGCCCTGGATGGTCACCAAGCTGATCGGCGTCGTCCTGCTGCTGGGCTGGCACTTTTACCTCACGGCCGAGCGCAAGAAGATCCTGGCGGGGACCTCGATGCGAACCTCGAAGTTCTGGCGCATGACCAATGAGGTGCCGTTCGTGCTGGCCATCGTCATGGTGCTGTCCGTGACCACGGAGTGGACATTTTAGAAGGGGGCTGACGCCCGCCACGCGGTGGCGGGCTGCTTGAGCCCGCGGCGGCTTCCGAATGTCTATGCCTGAGCGCGGTTGACCCTCGGGGGTGTTTCGTGGTTTCGCTGGTGGTGAGGTGTCGTTCGCGGCACTGCCCTTCTCTTCGCGCCGACCGATCGCAGAGCCGCTAGGCCGCCTTCGGACCCGGCGCTCCCCCTCCGGCCGCGAGGCCACACCTTCCCATCCCGCTCCGCCTGACGTCATCCGACGCCGGGCCGAGACGGCATGTATCCCGAGTTCCGACATGACCGACGTGCGCGACACCGACAACACCGCTCCCGAAGCCGAGGCGCTGGACGCCCTGACGCCCGAGACGACCGAGGACGCAGCCCAGGTCGACACCTCCCAGGCAGACGGAGCCAATGACGCTGATGTGGCCGCGGACATCGGCGACGATGCGGAGGACGAGGGCGAATCCGTCGTTCCGTCAGGCCGCATCACCCTGCAGGAACTGAACGACAAGTCGCCGGTCGAACTGGTGGCCTTCGCCGAGCAGCTGGACATCGAGAACGCCTCGAACCTGCGCAAACAGGACCTGCTGTTCGCAATCCTGAAGACCCTGGCGGACGAAGAGGTCGAGATCATCGCCTCCGGCACGTTGGAGATGCTGCCCGACGGGTTCGGTTTCCTGCGCTCGCCCGATGCCAATTATCTTCCGGGTCCGGACGATGTCTATGTGTCGCCGTCGCAGATCCGGCGCTTCGGCCTGCGCTCGGGCGACACGGTCCACGGCGCGGTGCGCGGCCCGCGCGAAGGCGAGCGTTATTTCGCCCTGCTGAAGGTCGACACGATCAACTTCGAGGACCCGGAGACAGTCCGCACCAAGGTCAATTTTGACAACCTGACGCCGCTGTATCCCAACGAGCGGCTGACCATGGAAATCCAGGACCCGACGCTGCGGGACCGATCCGGCCGGGTCATCGACATCGTCGCCCCCCTGGGCAAGGGCCAGCGCTGCCTGATCGTGGCCCCGCCGCGCGTCGGCAAGACGGTCATGTTGCAGAACATCGCCAAGTCGATCGAGGCCAACCACCCCGAGGTCGCCCTGATCGTGCTGCTGATCGATGAGCGGCCCGAGGAAGTCACCGACATGCAACGCACCGTGAAGGGCGAGGTCGTGGCCTCCACCTTCGACGAGCCGGCGACCCGTCACGTCGCCGTCGCCGAAATGGTCATCGAAAAGGCCAAGCGCCTGGTCGAGCACAAGCGCGACGTCGTCATCCTGCTGGACTCGGTGACCCGCCTGGGTCGCGCCTACAACGCCACCGTGCCGTCGTCGGGCAAGGTCCTGACGGGCGGCGTGGACGCCAACGCCCTGCAGCGGCCCAAGCGCTTCTTCGGCGCGGCGCGCAACGTGGAGGAGGGTGGCAGCCTGACCATCATCGCCACCGCCCTGATCGACACCGGCAGCCGGATGGACGAGGTGATCTTCGAAGAGTTCAAGGGCACCGGGAACTCGGAAATCGTCCTGGACCGCAAGGTCGCCGACAAGCGCATCTTCCCCGCCATCGACGTGCTGAAGTCCGGCACCCGCAAGGAAGAGCTGATCACGCCGAAGGATCAGCTGACCAAGACCTATGTCCTGCGTCGTATCCTGAACCCGATGGGACCCCAGGACGCCATCGAGTTCCTGCTCGACAAGCTGCGCCAGTCCAAGAACAACGCCGACTTCTTCCAGTCGATGAACACCTGATCCTGCGCGGGTCTCCTCCCTGTCGCCTCTTGGCGATGGGAGGAGACGGTATGCCTACGGGATCAGCAGCGTCGATCCGGTCGTCTGGCGACCCTCCAGCGCCTCATGGGCCTCGCGGACCTGCTCCAGCGGAAAGGTCTGGCCGATTTCGACCTTGATCGCACCCGACTGGATCATGGCGAACAGGGCCGATGCGCTGTCGTCCAGCTCCTCGGTCGTGGCGACATAGTCGAACAGGGTCGGGCGCGTCAGGAACAGGGACCCGCCGCGCGACAGACGAAGCGGCTCGATCGCCGGGACCGGCCCCGAGGCATTGCCGAAACTGACCAGCATGCCGCGCCGGCGCAGGCTGGCCAGCGATGCGTCCAGCGTGTCCTTGCCGACCGAGTCGTAGACAACCGCACAGCCTTCACCGTTCGTGATCGCCTTGACCCGTTCGATGATGTCCTCGGTTTTGTAGAGAATGACGTGATCGCAGCCGTGGGATCGGGCGAGCTCGGCCTTGCGCGCGTCGCCCACGGTGCCGATCACCGTTGCGCCCAGGGTCTTCAGCCACTGGCACAGGATCAGGCCGACGCCGCCTGCGGCCGCGTGGACCAGAACGAAGTCGCTCTGTTTCACGTGAAACACACGCCGGGCCAGAAACTCCGCCGTCATGCCCTTGAGCATGACGGCCGCGGCTGTGTGCGAGGAAATGCCCGATGGGACAGGCACCGCGCGGCCCGCGTCGATCACGTGCGCCTCGGCATAGGCTCCGACATCACTGGTTCCATAGGCGGCGCGATCCCCCACCTTGAACCGCGTCACGCCCTCGCCGATCGCCTGGACCACGCCGGCTCCCTCGCGGCCGAGGCCGGAGGGATAGGTCATCGGATAGAATCCGGTCCGCTGGTAGATGTCGATGAAGTTCAGGCCGATGGCCTCGTGCCGGATCAGGATCTGGCCGGGGCCGGGCGTGGGCACGGGCACATCCGTGACCTGCATGACCTCGGGCCCGCCCGCTTCGTTCAGCCTGACGGCACGCATCGTGGAGGTCATGAGGGTTCCTTTCGACGGCCGGATCGGCCTATGACGGGCCCTTGAGAGGTTGGAGCGCCGTGATGAAAGTCAAGATCGAGGCCGAGTGCACGCCGGAGGAAGCCCGGGCCTTTCTGGGCCTTCCCGATGTCACGGTCCTGAACGATCATCTGGTCAACGAGATGAAGACCCGGATGGATGCCAACATCACGGCCATGCAGCCGGAAGAACTGATGAAGACCTGGACCAGCTTCGGGCTTCAGGCCCAGGACCAGTTCCGCCAGATGATGGCGGTCGTCACCCAGGTGCCGAAGGCCTGATTTCGGGTGACCGACACCATCTTCGCCCTTGCGACCCCGCCTGGCCGGGGCGCGATCGCCATCCTGCGTCTGTCCGGGCCGGGGACCAGCGCGGCGCTGATCGGCCTGGGGGCGACGTCGGTTCCCCCCAGGGTCGCGTCGCTGCGGACCCTGCGACAGGGATCCGACGTCATCGATCAGGCCCTGGTGCTGAATTTCCCCGGACCCGGCAGCTATACCGGCGAAGACTGCGCGGAGCTGCACCTGCACGGTGGGCGCGCCGTGGTCGAGGCGGCGAGCGCGGCCCTCATCGCCTCGGGGCTTCGCCCGGCAGATCCGGGCGAGTTCACGCGCCGGGCCTTCGAGAACGGCCGGATGGATCTGGCCCAGGCCGAGGCGGTCGCCGATCTGATCGACGCGGAAACGACGGCTCAGGCGGCCCAGGCCCTGGGTCAGCTCGAGGGAGCCCTGTCGCAGACCTATGCCGGATTCCGGCGCGATCTGCTGAAGGCCCTGGCGCTGGTCGAGGCCGAGATCGATTTTCCCGACGAGGACGTCCCCGATCATCTGGCTCTGACCGCCGGTCCGGTGCTGGACGGGCTGATCGAGGACCTGAGCGCGGCCCTGGCCGACGCGGACCGGGGACGGCGGGTGCGCGAGGGCTATCGCATCGTCCTGATCGGTGAAACCAATGCCGGCAAGTCCGCCCTGTTCAACGCCCTGGTCGCCCGCGAGGCGGCCATCGTGACGCCGATCGCCGGGACGACGCGGGACGTTCTGGATGCCGACGTCGTCATCGGCTGCTATGCGGTGACCCTGTCGGACACCGCCGGGCTGCGCGAAAGCGATGACCCGGTCGAGGCCGAGGGCGTGCGACGCGCCCGCGCCCGGGCCGAGGCGGCCGATCTGCGTCTGTGGGTGCGTGGACCGGGGGATCCGGAGGGCGATGCCGCAGTCTTCGCGACGGCCCGGGACCTGATCGTCTGGACCAAGGCCGACCTTCCGCCCCTGTCCCCGACCTCAGGCGGGTTCGTCGTCAGCTCCGCCACGGGGCAGGGACTATCCGCGCTTCTGGCCGCTATCGAGGCGCGGCTGCATCGGGATCTGGCCGGTGCCGATTTTCCGGCTGTGACGCGCGAACGCCATCGGCGTCGGCTGACAGAGGCCCTCGCTGCGGTGCGGGCCGGTCGCGCGCGCTTGCGCGATGCACCCGAGCTGGCGGGCGAGGATCTGCGCCGGGCGGCCGAGGCGCTGGGGCGGGTGACAGGAACGATCGGCGTCGAGGACATCCTTGGCGAAGTCTTCTCGACCTTCTGCATCGGGAAATAGACTCGCCTTGTTTCACGTGAAACATCGGGTGAGTGGCATTGGCCTGGCGTTTCGCCTATGTCCCCGCCCATGAGGTCTCCTAACCCTTTCGACGTCATCGTGATCGGCGGCGGCCATGCCGGCTGCGAGGCGGCTGCCGCTTCGGCCCGCACCGGCGCGCGCACCCTGCTGCTGACGCAGAAGCTCGAGACAATCGGCGAGATGAGCTGCAACCCGGCCATCGGCGGACTGGGCAAGGGCCATCTGGTGCGCGAGATCGATGCCCTAGACGGCCTGATGGGGCGTCTGGCCGATGTCTCGGGCATCCAGTTCCGGATGCTGAACCGGTCCAAGGGCGCGGCGGTGCGCGGACCCCGCAGCCAGATCGACCGCCGTCTCTATCGGGAGGCGATGCAGGCCGAACTCGCGCAGACGCCGAACCTGACCCTGATGGCGGGCACGGCCGAGGCCCTGATCCAGGACGGTGACAGTGTCGTCGGCGTCACGACGGGCGACGGTGTCTCCCTCCGTGCGGGCGCGGTCGTTCTGACCACGGGCACCTTCCTGAACGGCGTGATCCACCAGGGCGACGTTCGTACGCCCGCCGGACGTCATGGCGAGGCCCCTTCCACGGGGCTGGCGCAGGACCTTTATGGCGCGGGTCTCAAGATGGGACGTCTGAAAACCGGCACGCCGGCGCGGCTGGACGGCCGCACCATCGCCTGGGACCGGCTGGAGATGCAGGCGGCCGATGCCGAGCCCGTGCCGTTCAGCTTCCTGACCGACCGGATCTCCGTGCCCCAGATCGCCTGCGGCATCACCCAGACCACGCAGGAGACCCACGCCATCATCGCCACCAATCTACGCGAGAGCGCCGTCTATGGGGGTCACCTGACCGGGCGCGGCCCGCGTTACTGCCCCTCGATCGAGGACAAGGTGGTCCGCTTCGCCGACAAGACCTCGCATCAGGTCTTCCTGGAGCCCGAGGGTCTGGACGACCCGACGGTCTATCCCAACGGCATCTCCACCTCGGTCTCGCCCGAGACCCAGATGGCCTTCCTGCGGACCATGCCGGGGCTGGAGGGGGTCGAGGTTTTCCGGTTCGGGTATGCGATCGAATACGACTATGTCGATCCGCGCGAGCTGACTGCGGCGCTGGAGGTCAAGCGTCGGCCTGGCCTGTATCTGGCAGGTCAGATCAACGGTACGACCGGGTATGAGGAGGCGGGCGCTCAAGGGTTGATCGCGGGTCTGAACGCCGCCCGGGTCGCCGCTGGATCGGCGGAAATCATGCTGGGGCGGGACCAGGCCTATATCGGGGTGATGATCGACGATCTGGTCACACGCGGTGTGACCGAGCCCTACCGCATGTTCACCAGCCGGGCGGAATACAGATTGACGCTGCGGGCCGACAATGCCGATCAACGGTTGACCCCGGTCGGGATCGCCGCCGGCATCGTGTCGTCCGAGCGCCGGCGCGCCTATGAGGCCAAGGCGACCGCGCTCGCCGAAGCGACCGCCATGGTGCGGGACACCCGCTTCACCCCCAACGAGGCCCAGGCCCTGGGCGTCGCCGTCAATGCCGACGGCCAGCGCCGCTCGATGCGCGACCTGCTGGCCTATCCGGGGGTCGATCTGGCGCGGTTTGAGACCGCCTATCCCATGATCCAGTCCTGGCCCCCGGCCATTCGCGAGCAGGTCGAGATCGACGCGGGCTATGCGGGTTACCTTGATCGCCAGACGGCGGACGCCGAGGCCCTGCGTCGGGAAGAGGCGCTGACCCTTCCGGCCAATCTGGATTATGCGACTATCGGCGGCCTGTCGAACGAGGTGCGCGAGAAGCTCTCGCTGGTCCAGCCCCGAACCCTGGGGCAGGCCGGACGGATCGAGGGGGTCACGCCCGGTGCGCTCACGGCGCTGCTGTCGCACGTGAAGCGGACGGCGGTCGCTGCCTGATGACGGCCGAGGAGTTTCAGCGGCTGACCGGGGCCTGGCCGGAGCGGATGGCCGACCTCGAACAGTTCCGTCTCATGCTGACCGAGGCGAATGAGGTCATGAACTTGGTCGGCCCCGACAGTCTGCCCGATTTCTGGAGCCGCCATGCCTGGGATTCGGCGCAGCTGGTCGACATGGCCGGGTTCGGCAAGACCTGGGCGGACCTGGGCGCGGGCGCCGGCTTCCCGGGCGTCGTGCTGGCGGTGCTGGCCAAGGGTCGGACCGGATCGCACGTGTGGCTGATCGATTCCCTGCAGAAGCGGTGCCGTTTCCTGCAGACCGTGGTGGATGCGCTGGCCCTGCCCGCGACCGTCGTCTGGGGCCGCGCCGAGGATCAGGCGTTGAAGGTCGACATCGTCACGGCCCGCGCGGTCGCGCCGATGGAGAAGCTGCTGGGTTATGCACAGCCGTATCTGTCGCGCGGTGCACAAGGTCTGTTTCTCAAGGGAGAGAAGGCGGAAGCCGAGTTGCAGGAAGCCTCCAAGGTCTGGCAAGTGGAAGCCGGTCTCACCGTTTCGCGCAGCGACCCGCGCGGCCGTATCGTGACCGTCCGGAGCGCCAAACGCCGTGGCTAGCATGACCAAGAAAGCCCGCGTTCTCGCCGTCTCCAACCAGAAGGGTGGGGTGGGCAAGACCACGACCGCGATCAACCTGGGGACGGCCCTCGCCGCGATCGGCGAAAAGGTTCTGATCGTGGACATGGACCCCCAGGGCAATGCCTCCACCGGGCTGGGTGTTCCACGTGAAACACGACGGATCACCATCTACGACGTGATCGTCGATGGGCGTTCGGTGCATGACGCGGCCGTACCGACGGCGGTTCCGGGTCTGCACATAATTCCTGCCGACGCCGACATGTCCGGCGTCGAGATCGAGCTGAGCCAGGCGGACCGGCGGTCCTATCGCCTGCGCGACGCCCTGGCGCGTCAGGGCGAGGACGGTAGCGCCGGGTATGACTACGTTCTCATCGACTGCCCGCCGTCGCTGAACCTGCTGACGCTGAACGCGATGGCGGCCGCTGACGGCGTGCTGGTGCCGCTGCAGTGCGAGTTCTTCGCGCTGGAAGGGTTGACGCAGTTGATGAAGACCATCGAGATGGTCCGTCAATCATTGAACCCGTCGCTTGAGATCCAGGGTCTGGTCCTGACCATGTACGATCGCCGCAATGCCCTGTCGGGGCAGGTGGCGGCCGATGTTCGCGCCCATTTCGGCGACAAGGTCTATGAGGCCGTCATCCCCCGCAACGTCCGGGTGTCGGAGGCGCCGTCGTTCGGCAAGCCCGTCCTGATCTACGACCTGAAATGCACGGGCAGCCAGGCCTATCTGCGTCTGGCCAAAGAGGTGGTCGGCCGCGAGCGGCGCCGGATGAAGTCCCTGGTCGCGGCCTGATAACGAAACGGAACGAAGAGTTTGTCTGAACGTCAAAGAGGTCTGGGTCGCGGTCTGTCGGCCCTGCTGGGCGAGAATGTCGCCGAAAACGCCGTGCCGGTGACCGGCGGCCAGCCTGTGCCCAGCGGCGTCCAGATGGTGCCGATCGAAAGCCTGAAGCCCAATCCGGATCAGCCCCGTAAGATCTTCGAGATCGAGGATCTGGACGAGCTGACGGCCTCGATCCGGGACAAGGGCGTGCTGCAGCCGATCCTGGTGCGCAGCCAGCCGGGCGAAGACGGGGTCTGGCAGATCATCGCCGGCGAGCGGCGGTGGCGGGCATCGCAGCAGGCGCGGCTGACCCAGGTGCCGATCATCGTCCGCGAGATGGACGATCTGGAGGTGCTCGAGGTCGCCATCATCGAGAACGTCCAGCGCGCGGACCTCAATCCCCTGGAAGAGGCCGCCGCCTATTCCACCCTGATGGACCGCTTCGGCCGGACCCAGGACGCGGTGGCCGGCATCGTGGGCAAGTCGCGCAGCCATGTGGCCAATACGCTGCGGCTGATCATGCTGCCGCCCCGGGTGTCCGACTACGTCATGACGGGCAAGCTGACGGCGGGTCATGCGCGCGCCCTGCTGACGGCGCGCCATGCCGAGGACCTGGCCGACCAGGTGGTGCGTCAGGGATTGAACGTGCGGCAGACCGAGGCCCTCGCCAGGAAGTCTCAGGGTCCATCGAAGCCGCGCAAGGGCGGCGCGGGTCCGGCCATGGCCTCGCCCGACACGGCGGCTCTGGAACAGGATCTCGCCGATGCCCTGGGCCTGAAGGTCACGCTGACGGACCGGGGCGGCAAGGGCGAACTGACCCTGTCGTATGCCAGCCTGGAACAGCTGGACGACCTGTGCCGACGCTTGATGAAGGCTTGACCCGGCCGCTGTGCTAGAAGGGACGCATGACCGACACCCCCGAAACCGCATCCGAAGCCCTGAAACGCGTTCTCGCCGCCAAGCAGGCCACCACCGGCTCCGGCGGCCCGGCGTTCAAGGCCGGCCAGCATCCCGAACAGGCTGCGGCCCGCAAGAGCGCCGCCCTGGCCAAGCCGGCCTTCCGCAAGGCGTCCAAGCGGGGCTGAGCGCTTTCTCGAAAGGAAAGAGGTCAACCTTGCGAACCGGCCGGGCCGGGCGCATTTCTCGCCCATGTTCATCCAGACCGAACCGACCCCGAACCCCAATGCGCTGAAGTTCCTGCCGGGCCGCGATGTCGCGCCGGACGGGCCGCGCGAGTTTCGCGACATCGACCAGGCGACGGCCTCGCCCCTGGCCGAGGCCCTGTTCCAGTTCGAGGACGTGTCGGGCGTCTTCCTGGGAGCCGACTACGTCTCGGTGACCCGCAACGCCCACGGTCGCGACTGGGCCGAGCTGAAGCCCGAGATCCTGACCGCCATCATGGATCACTACGCGTCGGGCCAGCCCATGCTGCGCGACGCCGGCGAGGTCGCGGACGACAGCGACGACTCCGAGATCGTGGCCGAGATCAAGGCGCTGCTCGACAGCCGTATCCGCCCCGCGGTGGCCCAGGACGGCGGCGACATCCTGTTCGACGCGTTCGACGAAGCCTCCGGCGTTCTGCGCCTGCGAATGCGCGGGGCCTGCGCCGGCTGCCCGTCCTCGGCCATGACGCTGAAGGCCGGGGTGGAGCAGATGATGCGCCACTACGTCCCCGAAGTGACCAGCGTCGAACAGGTGATCTAGGCTCGCCCTGAAAGGCGCAGCGCCTCCACCGCCGCGATCAGGCGGTCGAGATCGATCGGTGTCGACAGGCGGTGATCCCCGCCCTCGATCAGGTCCAGCCGCACGTCACCGCCGGTCAACCGTTCGGCCAGGCCCATCGCGTGGGACCACGGCACCGTCTCGTCGGCTCGCCCCTGCAGCACATGGACCGGGGCCTCGATCGCCACCGGCCCGTCCAGCAGCAGCCAGTCGCGCGCCTCCTCGAACATCCGGGCCGTCAAGACATACGCCCCCAGACCCGGTTCCACGATGGTCGCCTCGCCGTCGCGCAGGATCGCCTGGCGCACGTGGTCGGGCAGGGACGGCCACATCAGCCGCTCGGTGAAGTCCGGGGCCGGATTGATCAGCACCAGCCCCGACATCCGCTCCGGCCGGGCCAGCGCGGCCAGCAGGGCGACCCAGCCGCCCATGGACGACCCGACCGGAATGACCGGTCCCTCCAGGCTGTCGATCACGCCGATCGCATCCTCGCGCCAGCGCCCGATGGTCGCCCGTCGCCAGTCGCCCGACGACCGGCCGTGGGCGAAATGGTCGTAGCGAACGAAGGACCAGCCCCGTTCGCGCGCGGCGGCGTCCAGGGCCAGGGCCTTTGTGCCCTCCATGTCCGAGCGGAAGCCGCCGATCCAGACGACGGTCGGACCGGTTCCCCTTACACGTTTGAGGGCCAGGGTTTCGCCGTCGGGGCGGTTCAAGTGTTCAAGGGTGGACATCGAGACTCCGGAATGGTCGGTTCAGCCTGTCATTGGAGCAGGTCATGAAAGCAATCGGAATTCCGCCGGCGGCGTTGGAAGACGCCAATGCCGTCGAGATGGCGCGGGTGTGGGTGGCCCAGCAGGGGCTGCATTGCGTGCTGAACGTCGGCATTTATCGGGACAGCGCCTATCGGGAGGCGACCGCCTGGGGCGTGATCCTGGCGGATCTGGCGAGGCACGCCGCCGACGCGCTCGTCGGATCGGGCGACGAGCCGGACGTCGCCGCGGCGCTCGAGGAAATCCGCCGAAGCTTCATCGCTGAAATCGGAGAGCCCACCTCTCCGGCCTCCGGCGCGTTTCAGCAGACCAGGCAGTAGCGAGCTTGATCTTCCTGCCAAGCCGTCGATAAGGCGCAAATGCCCAAGGTCCTGTTCGTCACCTCCAACCGCATCGGCGACTGCGTGATCTCTTCGGGGATCATCCGCGAGATCGCGCGTCAGGTTCCGGGGGCCGAGATCACCGTCGCCTGCGGCCGCCCGCCCGCGCCCTTCTTCCGCTCGGCTCCGGGGGTGGAGCGCGTCATCGTGCTGGACAAGAAGAAGGCCGCCGGACACTGGCTGGACCTGTGGCGACAGGTGGTCGGCACCCGCTGGGCCATGGTCATCGACATTCGGGGCTCGGCCCTGGCGTATCTGGTCCGGGCGGATCGGCGGGTCGTCTACAACCGGCGCTGGGAGACGGGTCTGCCCAAGGTGGAGATGGTCTCGCGTCTGATGGGGTCGGACCGGCCGCTGGAGCCCGAGCTGTTCATCGACGACCGCGCCCGCACCGAGGCGGCAGCCGTGATCGACCCCCAGCTGGCGACCGCGCCCGGACCCATCATGGCATTGGCGCCCATCGCCCACCAACCCGGCAAGAGCTGGCCCGCCGATCGTTGGGGGGAGCTGGTCCAACTTCTGAAGGCCGAGCCGCGCTTCCAGGGCTGGCGGTTCATGCCCGTGGGCGGACCCGGCGACCGCCCGCCCGCGACGCCGGCGCTCCAGGCGGCCGGACACCTCGCCATCGACTGCGTGGGCAAGGGCGACATCCTGTGCTCGGCCGCCGCCATCGACCGGGCGACCCTGTTCGTCGGCAACGATTCCGGCCTGATGCATGTGGCGGCGGCGGCGGGAAAGCCGACGCTGGGCCTGTTCGGGCCGACCGAGTGGTGGTTGTACGGCCCGCGCGGCCCCCGGACCGCCATCGCGGCGTCGAACCCCGTGCGGGGCGAGTTCGCGCCGATCGAGGCGCTGACCACCCGGCGTGTCTTCGAGGCCGTCATCGCGCTGCATGACACCTGGATCGAGGCAGACACGGCCGTCACGCCTTGAAGATCAGGGCTTTCGCGGTCATATAGGGCCGGTGAGGGAACGCGGCGGTATGCCGTGCGCTGTCCCTTGCGACATCGCTGCTCATTCAGAAACACAAGGAAACGACGCTCATTCGCCGTCCGATGAACCAGCCGCCCACCAAGGACGGCCCCCCTATGAACCAGGATATCCGCGCCCCGCGCGTTCTGCTGATCGATCAGAACGGCGAGAAACAGGGGGTCATGCCGACCTCCGCCGCGCTGGAGGCCGCCGAGGAGGCGGGCATGGATCTGGTTCAGATCGTCTCGACGTCCGAGCCGCCCGTCGCCAAGATCCTCGACTACGGCAAGTTCCGCTTCCAGGAGCAGAAGAAGAAGGCCGAGGCGCGCAAACGCCAGAAGGTCGTCGAGCTGAAAGAGATCAAGCTCCGTCCCAACATCGACATCCACGACTATGAGGTGAAGGCCAAGGCCATGCACCGCTTCTTCGACGAGGGTGACAAGGTCAAGGTGACGCTTCGCTTCCGCGGCCGCGAGATGGCCCACCCCGAACTGGGCATGAAGCTGCTGAACAAGGTCCAGGCCGATTTCGACGAGATCGCCAAGGTCGAATACGCGCCCCGCATGGAAGGCCGCCAGATGATCATGATCCTGGCCCCGAAGTAGGCTTCGTCCGGCATTTCGGGGGCGATGTCTGCCACCTCCGCCCGGTCAATCGTCGATCGATCCGTGCGGCGAAAAACCACTTGAGATTATGCGGGTGGTAGAGATGATGGAGGCCTGTTCGAGGCGGGGGTCTCCATTTTGCGTCCAGTACAAGCGGCCGACCTGAAGGCCCTTCTTTCTGTAGCCTGTGCGTTGGCAGCGTGTGTCGGGGGTCCGGTCTTGGCCCGACAATCGACCGAGCCGCCGCCGCTCTCGGCCTATGGCGCCTTGCCCTCGATGGAGATGGTCGAGCTTTCGCCCTCCGGACAGCGGCTGGCCTTCGTTACCGTCTCGGGCGAGACGCGACTACTGGTCATGATCGACGTCGCGACCCAGGCGCAGGTGGGCGGGATCGGTGTCGGTAGCGCAAAGGTCCGGGACCTGGACTGGGTGGGCGAGGATCGGATCCTCGTCACCACCACCAAGACCGAGACCATTCCCACCCTGGGGTTGGTGAACTTCGAGCTCGCGACCGGACAGATCTATGATCCCGGTCGGAACCGTGTGGTCAGAATGCTGGCCAATACCCGCGGCCTGTTTCCGGCCCTGTTCAGCCGGGTGGGCGTCGTGGCCGCCGACGATCCGCTGGTCCTGGTCCGCGCCTATGACTTTGGCAACCCCGATCGGCTGGACCTTTATCGCATCAATCTGGAGAACGGCCGGGCCAGCCTGTCCGAGGTGATGGGCCGCAACGTCGATGACTTCGTTCTGGACGGCGCGGGCCGCTCCCTCGCGCGCGGCGAGTTTGAGTCTGCCAGCCAGACCTGGAGCCTTCATCTCCGTCAGGGCGAGACCTTCCGCCGGGTGTGGTCGACCGTCGCGCCGATCGATCAGCCCAGCCTGCTTGGCTTGGGCCTGAACGGCGACAGTGTGATCCTGGCCGCGGAACGACCGGACCTGAGCCAGCCCGATCGGGAAGACGCCGCCTTCTTCGATGTGAACCTGGCCACCGGGAATTGGCGGCCCGTCCGGTTCGAGTTCGTGCCCGATGCCGTCTTCTTTCACCCCGCCACACATCGGCTGATCGGGGCCGCCCGATCGACGGACGAGGGCACCGTCTATGCCTTCGCCGATCCCCAGGCCCGCGCCCTGTCGGACGCCGTCCAGCGCGCCTTCGCCGGGCGGGGCCCTGTGCTGATGAGCTGGAGCGACGATTTCAAGAAGGCCGTCGTCTATACCAGCGGCGACCGCGACGCCGGGACCTACCGTCTGGTCGATCTGGAGGCGTCGCAGATCACGCCCGTGGGCACCGCCTATGAGGGGATCGCCGCCGATCAGGTCGCCTCGGTGCGCCCGATCAGCTATCCGGCCGCCGATGGGCTGGAAATCCATGGCTATCTGACCCTGCCGCCGGGCAAGGGGGACGCCCGGGGCCTGCCGCTGGTCGTGCTGCCCCATGGCGGCCCGCAGGCGCGCGACTCCGGAGGCTTCGACTGGTGGGCCCAGGCCCTGGCCAGCCGGGGCTATGCGGTCCTCCAGCCGAACTTCCGCGGTTCCACCGGCTATGGCGACGCCTTCATCGAGGCCGGCTATGGCGAGTGGGGCAAGAAGATGCAGACCGATCTCTCGGACGGCGTCCGCTATCTGGCCACCCAGGGTGTGATCGATCCGGAACGCGTCTGCATCGTCGGGGCCAGCTACGGAGGTTATGCGGCCCTGGCCGGCGTGACCTTGAACCCGGGCATCTATCGCTGCGCCGTCTCGGTCGCGGGTGTGTCGGACCTGAGGGTCATGGTGGACGCCGAGGCCAACCGGGGGGTGAGCCGCCGCGACAACACCTCCACGCGGTACTGGAACCGCTTCATGGGTGCAGAGCGTCTGGGCGACCGATCGCTGGACGAGCGGTCTCCGGCCCGCCTCGCACGGCAGGCCGACGCCCCGATCCTCCTGATCCACGGCCGCGACGATTCCGTCGTTCCCATCCAGCAGAGCCGACTGATGGAACGCGCCCTTCGCGATGCGGGCAAGCCGGTCGAGATGATCGAACTGGCGGGCGAGGATCACTGGCTGTCTCGAGGAGAGACCCGCCAGCGAATGCTGACGGAAACGGTTCGCTTTCTGCAGGCGAACAATCCCGCGGATTAGGGACGGCGGCGATGGCGCGCCGGGGGGGTGCGTCGCGACCCTCTCTCGCCGGTAGCGATCAGGTCGGCTAGAAGACGATATGAGCCAGACGCCGCCGTTCGTTCCCGCCCCGACCCCCAGAAGCGAGCGACGTGCCCTGGGCGTGCTGTTCGCCATCGTCTTCATCAACCTGGTCGGGTTCGGCCTGGTCGTGCCCTTGCTGCCCTTCTTCGGCAGCAGCCTGAACGCCGCACCCTGGCAGGTGGCGCTGATGTTTTCGGCCTATTCGGTGGGTCAGTTCTTCGCCGAGCCCTTCTGGGGGCGGCTGTCGGACCGGATCGGGCGCAAGCCCGTATTGCTGATCACGGTCGCGGCCAATGCCGTCGGCTATCTGATGCTGGCCTTTGCCCCGAACATCTGGGTCGCGATCGGCATCCGGCTGTTCACGGGCCTGGGCGCGGGCAATGTCTCGACGGTCCAGGGCTATGTCGCCGACGTCACTCCGCCGGAAAAGCGCGCCGGGCGGATGGGCCTGATCGGCGCGGCCTTCGGGGCCGGCTTCATCGCCGGGCCGGGCCTCAGCGGCATTCTGGTGCGCGAGGACCTGGGGCGGCTGGGCTATCAGCTGCCGATCTTCGCCGCCTGTGGTCTGGCGACCCTCGCGGCCCTGGGCGTGATGTTCCTGCTGACAGAAAGCCTGGTCCGGCGCGACGGACCGGCCCCCGCGCGTACGCCCTTCCTCGGCGGGGTCAGGGATGCGGCCGCCAATCCGGTGGTGTCGCGCGTGATCCTGGTCACCCTGATCTACATGGCCGGGTTCTCGGGGATGGAATCCACCTTCGGCCTGTTCACCGGCGCACGGTTCGGCTGGGGCGCGCGCGAGGTCGCGTTCTCCTTCATGGCGGTCGGGATCGTGTCGGTGATCTGCCAGTCCCTGGTCACGGGACGGCTGTCGCGCCGGTTCGGCGAAAGCCGCATGCTGTCGGTGGGGTGCATCCTGTTCGGCTGCGGTTTGCTGGGTCAGATGCTGGCGCCCGTCGCCTGGGCCGTGCCCGTGGCCATGAGCGTGGGAGCCTTCGGCATGGCGATGACCATGCCCAACATCTCGGCCATGATCTCGCGCGCCAGCCCACCCGACCGGCAGGGGGCGATGCTGGGTCTGAACATGGCGGCCAGTTCGTCGGGGCGGATGTTCGGACCGGTGGTGGCGGGCTTCATGTTCTCCAGCCTGGGCCATGACTGGCCGCTGGCGGTCGGGGCCGCGCTGATGATCCCGGCGGCCCTGATGGCGGTGAACGCCGGACGGGCCGTGGCGCGGCAATCGGCGGTTCCCGTCCCGGCGGAGTGAGACCGCTTGCCCTGTGGCCGCGCTTCCGCTACTAGCCGCGCCTTCGCGTAACGAACCGCCGGGCTAAAGGCATGCCTGGGCGGTTCATGAACCCTGCTCCCTCACCCCTCGGGCTCAAGTAGTCCAAAGGACGGTAGCCCCAAAGGATATGAAATGCCCAAATTGAAGACGAAGTCGGGCGCCAAGAAGCGCTTCAAATTCACCGCGACAGGCAAGGTCAAGGCCGGCGTTGCGGGCAAGCGTCACCGCTTGATCAGCCACAACTCCAAATACATCCGCCAGAACCGCGGCACCTCGGTCATGGCCGACGCCGACGCCAAGAAGATCAAGTCCTACATGCCGTACGCGTAAGCGTAGCGGAGCAGCACTGACCTCATCGCACTGAATTTGAAATCAGGTGTCCCTAAAGTCGCAAGCGCCCGCGGCGTACGCGGTAGGGACCCATCCGAAGGATATAAGATATGGCTCGCGTCAAACGCGGCGTAGTTTCCCACGCCAGACACAAGAAGGTTCTCGAACAGGCCAAGGGCTTTTCGGGTCGCCGCAAGAACACCATCCGCACGGCCAAGGCCGCCGTCGACCGCGCCGGGCAGTACGCCTATCGCGACCGCCGCATCAACAAGCGCAACTTCCGCGCCCTGTGGATCCAGCGCATCAACGCCGCCGCCCGTCAGGAAGGCTTCACCTACTCGCAGTTCATGCACGGCCTGTCCAAGGCCGGGATCGAGCTGGACCGCAAGGTCCTGGCCGCGATCGCCATGGAAGGCACCGGCTTCGCCGACATCGCCGCCAAGGTCCGCGACGCGCTGAAGTAAGACGGCCCGGTCCGCCGGATCGATTCAAGGCCCCCCGGTTCGCGCCGGGGGGCCTTTGTCGTGTCAGGCCCCGGCCTTCACTGCAAAGGACCACGCGGCCTTGGCCAGAGGCGTGACCTGCTTGGCTGTCTCCACCGCGTGGGCGGAGGCGGCCGTGCCGTCGCGCACGCGCCCGGCGATGCCCTGACAGATGGCCGAGAGGCGGAACAGGTTGTAGGCCATCAGCCAGTCCAGGTTCTGCGGCCTCTGACCCCCGCTGCGGGCCGCATAGCGCTCGACCGTCTCCTCGATCGTCGGAATGCCCAGCGCTTCCAGATCCAGCCCCGCCAGACCGTTGCGCACCGTCGGCGGCAGGACCCAGCCGATCAGCAGATAGGAAAAATCCGCCATCGGATCGCCCAGGGTCGACAGTTCCCAGTCCAGCACGGCCCGGACCTGGGGGGCATCGGCGGCCATGATCAGGTTATCGAGCCGGAAGTCGCCATGGACGATCCGGGCCGGGCCCTCGGGCGGCAACCCTTGCGGCAGCCAGTCGATCAGCCGGTCCATCTCGGGGATCGGGTCGATCTCGGACGCCCGGTACTGCTTGGTCCAGCGGCCGACCTGACGAGCGAAATAGTTGCCGGGCCTGCCATAGTCGGCCAGCCCGATCTCGGCCGGATCGAACCGGTGCAGGTCGGCCAGGGCATCGGTCTGGGCCTCGAAGATGGCGCGGCGTTCGGCGGGCTCCAGGCCGGGCAGCTTCAGGTCCCACAGCACCCGGCCCTCGACCTTGCTCATGACGTAGAACATCGAGCCGATGACGCCCTCGTCCGTGCACAGGGCATGGGGCCGGGCAACGGGGAACCCTTGCGCGTGCAGGGCCGAGATGACGGTGAACTCGCGGTCCACGGCGTGAGCGGATGGAAGCAGCACGCCCGGCGGCTTTCGACGCAGGACGTAGGCGGCGGTCGGCGTCGTCAGCTCATAGGTCGGGTTCGACTGTCCGCCCTTGAACTGGCGGATCGTCAGCGGGCCGGCATAGCCTTCGACATGGGTCGCCATCCAGTGATCCAGCGCGGCCTCGTCCAGGCGGTATCGCGGATCGACCTCCCGCGTTCCGGAAAAGGCGTTCTGGGCGTCTATCGAGAGGTCTGTCATGCGGCGGCGATGATGGCGGCCTTGACCGCGCGACGCCAGCCCCGCAGCAGCCTGCCGCGCTCATCCTCGTCCATGCGCGGCGTCCAGACGGCGGGGGCCTCGTCGTTGTGCGGTTCCAGACTGTCGATCAGCCCGGCACCCAGGGCCGCCAGACGCGCGGCCCCAAGGGCCGTCATCTCCTGAAAGGCCGGGCGTTCGACCGGCACGCCGCAGATGTCGGCCACGAACTGCATGGCGAAGGCATTGGCGGTGACCCCGCCGTCGACCTTCAGCACCTTCAGCGGCGGCGCCCCGTCCTTTTCCAGCGCATCCAGCAGGTCGCGCGTCTGATAGGCCAGGGCCTCCAGCGCCGCCCGGACGAAGTGGGCGGGTCTGGAATCGCGCGTCAGGCCGATGACCGCGCCGCGTGCCTCCGGCTCCCACCAGGGTGCCCCCAGACCGGTGAAACCGGGCACCAGATAGACGCCGCCGTTGTCGGGCAGAGTCTGGGCGACCGCTTCGGACTGGCGGCTTTCGGTGATCATGCCGACGCCGTCCCTCAGCCACTGAATCGCCGACCCGGCCGAGAAGATCGATCCCTCCAGCGCATAGGCCACGGTGCCACCGACCGAATATCCCAGCGTGCCGAGGAGCCGGCTGGAGGAGGCGACCGGCGCGTCCCCGACATTGGCGACCAGGAAGGCCCCCGTGCCATAGGTGATCTTGGCGTCGCCCGCCTTCAGCGCCCCATGCCCCACCAGCGCGGCCTGCTGATCGCCCGCCGAGCCCGTGATCGGCAGGGCGCGCCCGAACAGGGCGGGGTCGCTCTCGCCCATCGGCTCCGCACAGCCGACGATGCGGGGCAGGGCGGCTCTGGGCACACCGAACAGGTCGCACAGGTCGTCGCGCCACTGGACGGTGGTCAGGTCCATCAGCGAAGTGCGGCTGGCGTTGGTCGCGTCGGTGACGTGGCCGGCGCCCCCTGTCAGCTTCCAGATCAGCCAGGACTCGATCGTCCCCAGCAAAACGTCGCCCTTGGCCGCCCGTTCGCGCGCGCCCGGCACGGCGTCCAGCAGCCAGGCGAACTTGGTGGCCGAGAAATACGGGTCGAGGATCAGTCCCGTCGCCGACTGAACCATGGCCTCATGCCCCTCGGCCGCCAGACGCGCGGTAACGGCGGCGGTGCGACGGTCCTGCCAGACGATGGCGCGATGCAGGGGTTCGCCGGTGGCGGCGTCCCAGATCACCGACGTCTCGCGCTGGTTGGTGATGCCGATGGCGCTGAACCGGCCGACCCCACCCGTCTTCTTGATGACCTCGCGACAGGTCTGCAGCGTCGCGGTCCAGATTTCGGCGGCGTCATGCTCGACCCAGCCGGAGCTTGGGAAATGCTGGGCCAGCTCGATCTGGCTGACCGCGATGGGGTGCAGGCCGCCATCGTCCCTGAGCTCGAAGGCGATGGCGCGCGTGGAGGTCGTGCCCTGGTCGATGGCGAGTATGCAGGTCGTCATGAGGGCACCTTACGCGCAGCATCGTCATCGGGTTAAGTGGGGTTCATGACCGACCGCATCGCTTCCTACGAAGGCGTCCTGGACGCCGCCCGCCAGATCGCTCCGGCGGCCGTGCGCACCCCGCTGATCGAAAGCCCGGCACTGAACGAACGGATGGGCGGACGGGTCTTGATGAAGGCCGAGACGATGCAGGTCGCGGGGGCGTTCAAGTTTCGGGGGGCGTACAACCGGATCAGCCGGTTCAGCGCGGCAGAGCTGGCTTCGGGCGTCGTCGCCTTCTCTTCGGGCAACCATGCGCAAGGGGTCGCGGCGGCGGCGAAGCTGATGGGCACGCGGGCCGTGATCGTGATGCCGGCCGACAGCCCCACCATCAAGATCGAGGGGGTCAAATCCTTTGGTGGCGAGGTGCGTCTGTACGACCGCTGGACCGAGAGCCGCGAGGAGATCGGCGCGGCCGTGGCCAGGGAGCGGGGCAGCGTTCTGGTGCCGCCGTTCGACGATCCGTATGTGATCGAGGGCCAGGGAACGACGGCGCTGGAGCTGCTGGACCAGGCCGATGGTCCCATCGATCAGTTGATCTGCTGCTGCTCCGGCGGCGGTCTGATGGCCGGGATCAATCTGGTGCTGGAGGCACAGAGCCCGGCGACCAGAAGCTGGGCCGTGGAGCCCGAGGCCTATGACGACACGGGTCGGTCGCTGGCCGCCGGCGAGCGTGTCGGCCATCCGAAGGGACCCCCTTCGATCTGCGACGCCCTGCAGACGCCGATCCCGGGCGTGCTGACCTTTCCGATCAACCGACGCGTCCTGTCCGGGGCCGTGACCATCAACGACCAGGAAGCCGCCGACGCGGTCGCCTATGCCTTTCGCACGCTGAAACTGGTCGTCGAGCCGGGCGGGGCCGCCGCCCTGGCCGCCGTGCTGGCTGGCAGGTTCGAGACGCAGGGTCGGACCACGGCCGTCATCCTTTCGGGCGGCAACATCGATCCCGCCCTGTTCGCCGCCATCATCGAGGGCCGGTTCGTTCCGGCGACGCAGCACGGAGCCGCCGCATGACCAAACCGTCCGACCTCCAATCCCTGATCGGCACCGAGATCGGCGTCTCGAAATGGATCCTGGTCGATCAGGCCCGGATCGACGCCTTCGCGGAGATCACCGAGGACCGCCAGTTCATCCACATCGATCCGGTGGCGGCGAAACAGACGCCCTTCGGCGGCACGATCGCCCACGGATTCCTGACGCTCAGCCTCGCCTCGGCCATGTCCTATGACGCGGTCAAGCCACTGGAGGGCGTGGTGATGGGCGTCAACTACGGCTTCGACAAACTGCGGTTCCTGGCCCCGGTCCCGGCGGGTTCGAACGTCCGTGGCCGGTTCAGGCTGCTGAGCGCCGAGGACAAGGGCGGCGGCCGCTGGCTGCTGAAGCACGAGCTGACGGTCGAGATCGAAGGCGCGGAGAAGCCCGCCCTGATCGCCGAATGGCTGGGCATGCAGATGGTCGCGGGCGGCTGATCGCGATGGACGCCACCATACGAATGTCCGATAAACACGAGACTTCGGTACGGTAATCGACTTGCACCACCACCACGGCGCGACCTTTCTGCTTCTGGCCTATGCGGTCGCGGTCCTGGCCGCGTGGACGGCGCTCGACCTGTTCCAGCGCGTGCGGGGCCGGGAGGGTCGCGATCGCGCGCCGTGGTTGGGCGCGGCCGCCCTGGCCATGGGCGGCGGGGTCTGGTCGATGCATTTCATCGCCATGCTGGGCTTCGATCCCGGCGCGCCCGTTCGCTATGACCCCCTGCTGACGATCCTGTCGTTCGTGCTCGCGGTCGCGGGCACGGCCGGGGCCTTCGTCGCCGCGTCGCGCCAGCAAATGGGGCCGGGACGTATTCCGCTGGCCGGGACGGTCATGGGCCTGGCCATCGCCGGTATGCACTATGTCGGCATGGCGGCGATGGAGACGACCGCCGCCGTCGGCTGGCGGGCGGGCATGGTCCTCGTCTCGATCATGATCGCGGTCGGGGCCTCCACGGCGGCGTTGTGGGCGGCCAGGCGCGAGACGTCGCTGGGATGGCGCGCGGTGGCGGCGGCCATCCTGGGCCTGGCCGTCGTGGGTATGCATTACGCCGGGATGGCGGCGCTGGAGCTGCGTCCCGTCGAGGTCGAGATGGTCGCCGGCGGGGCCTCGCCCCTGGCCATCGCCATCAGCATCGCCGCCGTCACGGCGGTCATCCTGTTCATCGCCCTGGCCGCCTCCATGGCGGATGAGCGGGCCGGTCTGGTTCAGGTGCTGGCGGCGGCGGGCGTCGGCTATTGGGAAGTCAACCTCAAGGATCGATCCTTCGTCCTGTCGCCCCGCGCCCGCGAGTTGATCGCCCATCCCGTGGATCGGCCGGACGGCGATGTCATGAACCCCGTCTGGCTCGCCGACCAACGCCATGTCGCGGCGCGGGCCGCTGCCCTGGATGCGGCGATCGCGGGAAAGGCGGACTATGACGTCGAATATCCGATCGTCGGCACCGACCGCTGGGTCCAGTCGCGCGGCAGCCTGGTGCGCACCCGCTCCGGTCGGCCGCTGAAACTGGCCGGCGTCGTCAGCGACGTCACCGATCGCCGCCGGGCCTTCGAGGCGCTGGAAACCAGCGAACGCCGCCAGAAGCTGCTGATCAACGAGCTGAACCACAGGGTCAAGAACACCCTGGCCACCATCCAGTCGATCGCGGCCCTCACCGCCCGCCGGTCCGGGTCGGTCGAGGAGTTCTCACGCCTGTTCGAGGCGCGGCTGATGGCGCTGTCGGACACCCATAACCTGCTGACCGCCTCGGGCTGGGAGCAGGCGACGCTCGGCGACCTGCTGACCAAGGAGTTCCGGCCCTATGCGCCCGAACAGATCCGGCTGATCGGGCCCGACGTGATGTTCGAGGCCCCACAGGCGCTGGCCATGGGGATGGTGGTCCATGAACTGGCGACGAACGCCGCCAAGCACGGCGCCCTCAGCCGGCCCGAGGGTTGCGTGACCGCCACCTGGTCGGAGCCGGACGCGGACGGCTTGATCGTGCTGGACTGGGTCGAGACCGGCGGCCCGGCGGCCGTGCCCCCCAAACAGCGGGGCTTTGGATCGCGCCTGATCGCGACGAGTTTGAAAGGCGACCTCGGCGGTTTCGCCGATATGGACTACGCCGAGGCCGGCCTCCGCGCTCGCCTGTCTTTGCGGCCCGCACCCGGCCGGGCGACCGACCCGGTGCTCGACGAGGCCCTGTCTGCGACGTCCGGCGACTAGCCGACGGTCTGGGTGGCGTCGCCCGAGGATACCACCACCAGCTTCCTGTTCACGAACTCCAGGATGCCGACATCGCCGAGCTCGCGGCCGAAGCCGGAGCGTTTGACCCCGCCGAACGGCAGCTCGGGCATGGAGGTGGTGGTCGTGTTGATGAACACCATTCCGGTCTCGATCCGCGAGGCCAGTCTGCGCGCCCGGGCGGTGTCGCCGGCGAAGATCGAACCGCCCAGCCCGAAGTGGGAATCGTTGGCCTGGGTCACCACCGCATCGTCGTCCTCCACCACGAAGACCTGGGCCACGGGGCCGAAGAATTCCTGGTAGTAGGCGGGGTTGTCCCGGGTGATGTCGGTCAGGACCGTGGGCTCGTAGAAAAAGCCGGTGCGGTCGGCGCGCTTGCCGCCGGTCAGGACTTTCGCGCCGTGAGCGACCGCGTCATCGACCTGTTGGCTCAGGGTATTCAGCGCGTCCTCGGATGACAGCGGCCCCAGCACCGTGGCCTCGTCCAGAGGGTCGCCCATCACCGCGCCCTTCATGCCTTCGACGAAGCCGCTGACGAAGGCCTCGGACACCGATTTCTGGACGATGAACCGCTTGGAGCCCGTGCAGACCTGACCGGCATTTGACAGTCGGCCCTCCACGCCGGCCACCACGGCCTTTTCGATGTCCGCGTCGTCCAGAACGACGAAGACGTCGGAACCGCCCAGCTCCAGCGTGGATTTCTTGAGCTTCTCGGAGGCCTTTGCGGCGACCTTGGACCCCGCGCCCTCCGATCCCGTCAGGGCCACGCCCTGGATGCGGTCGTCACCGATAAGCTCGGCCACCTTGCCCGACGAGACATAGAGGTTGGTCACACAGCCGTCGGGCGCGCCCGCTTGCCGGCACAGGTCCTCGAACAGGGCCGCGCACCGCGGCACGATCCCGGCGTGCTTGAACATCACCGGATTCCCGACCGCGATGGCGGGGGCGACCACCCGGATCAGCTGATAGATCGGGAAGTTCCAGGGCTCGACGGCCAGCAGGACCCCGATCGGGTGAAACTCGGTCCAGGCCTCGCCCAGATCGCTGTCGATCGTCCGGGGCTTCAGGAAACCTTCCGCGCGCTCGGCATAGTAGGCCGCGATCCCGGCGCAGAGTTCGATTTCCAGCAGCCCCTGGGCCAGTGGCTTGCCCATCTCCTCGGCCATGGTGCGAGCCAGTCGGTCCTGGTTTTCGGCCAGCAGGCCAGACAGGGCCTTCAGAACCTTCAGGCGCGGGGCGATGTCACCTCGTGACCAGTCGGACCGAAAAAGCGCATCGGCCTTGGCCAGCCTGGCTTCGACCTCGGCATCGGTGTGTTCGGCATAGGTCTCGACGGTCCGTTCGGTGAACGGGTTGAGGGTGCGATAGGCCATGGGTCGGGCTTCCTGTCTGTGCGAGACAGCCCAACGTCACCCGGTCATCGGGGTTCAATCGCAACACCCGCTGCGACGATGGCGACATCCGTCCGAGCGGCCGGGTCAGCCCTCGCCCAGGCACCTCAGCGCGACCTCGAGGTTGCGCAGGCCGTCCTCGCCGGTGACCGCCGGGGCCTCGCCGGTGCGGATGGCGTGGGCGAAGCTTTCCAGTTCCCTCTTCAGCGGCTCGGCGGGCCAGCTCATGACGCCCCGGGTGGAGTAGGACCCATCGGGCTGCTGGCCGAAATATTCGGTGACCTGGCGGGTCATCAGATCGGCCACCACGAACTTGTTGGCGGTGGCGACCTGAAGCGTGCGGGTCTTGTAGGGCGTGACCCAGTTGGTGGTGATGTGGGCGATCACGCCGTTGTCCATGCGGAACTGCAGCAAGGCCGTGTCTTCGCGCTCGGCGCGGGTGCGGGCCAGTTGCGGCTGGACCTCGGCGACTTCGGAGTTCGTCAGGTGGCGGATGAT
The DNA here is from genome assembly GCF_056404975.1 of Brevundimonas sp. P2_A6. Classification (NCBI taxonomy): domain Bacteria; kingdom Pseudomonadati; phylum Pseudomonadota; class Alphaproteobacteria; order Caulobacterales; family Caulobacteraceae; genus Brevundimonas; species Brevundimonas sp. P2_A6. Next base: position 387,128 of record NZ_JBFUCZ010000002.1, read on the forward strand.
GTCGATGTCGTGCACCGCCAGGTCGATGACCACCCCCACCTCGCCCATGCGTGGCGGGAAGGGGCCGACGCGGGTGATCTGGATCGAGATGACCTTTTCGTCGGCGATGGCGCGCTTCACGGCCTCGACCGCCGGATTGAACCGCTCGACCTGACCGACCATCAGGACGCGATCGTTGGCCCGGGCCGCGTCGATCATCCGCCGGGCGTCTTCGACGGTCGCGGCGATGGGCTTCTCGACCAGGACGTGGACGCCCTTTTCCAGCAGGGCGACGGACAGGTCGGCATGGGTCCGGTTGGGGGTCGAGACGACGGCGGCGTCCAGACCGGCGTCGACGAAGGCCTGGACCGTCGTGACCGGCGTGGCGTCATACAGCTCGGCCACGCCCCTGGCCGTCAGGTCGTCCATGTCGAAGATGGTGGTCACGTCGAAATCGCGGATGTCGGACAGCACGCGCGCATGGTTGCGGCCCATAACGCCGACGCCGGCGACGCCGACCTTCAGGGGGGTGGACTGGTTCGGCATGGGTCTAACCCTTGTAGCTGGCGACGGCGGCGACGATCCGGTCCTGGGTCGCCTCGTCCAGGTCGGAGTGCATCGGCAGACTGATGACCGTCTCCTTCTTGGCTTCCGTGACCGGCAATCCCTGCGGCCCGCGCGGGTGGTGCTCATAGGCCGGCTGAAGGTGACAGGGGATCGGATAATAGACCGCCGAGGGCACGCCCTGGTCCTTCAGATGGGCCGCCAGCCCGTCCCGGTCCGGATGCTCGATCGTGTACTGGGCCCAGTTAGAGACGTTGCCGGCCGGCACGAAAGGCACGGCCGTGACGTGGGGGGCCAGCATCTCGTTGTATCGGGCCGCGATGCGGTTGCGCCATTCGATCTCCTGCGGGAAGACCTTCAGCTTCTCGATCAGGACGGCGGCCTGGACGGTGTCCAGACGGCTGTTCATGCCGACGCGCATGTTCAGATATTTGGTGTCGTGTTCGAAGGTCCGGCCGGTTTCAGCAAAGAGGGCGAGGTCCTTGGCCACCGCCTTGCCGTGCACGCGATAGGAATCCATCTCCTGGGCCAGGTCGTCGTCGTTGGTCAGGACCGCCCCGCCGTCGCCGTAACAGCCGAGCGGCTTGGCCGGAAAGAAGCTGGCGGTGGTCACATCCGCCCATTTCAGAGGGTGAACCCCGTCGATCGTGCAGCCGAACCCTTGCGCCGAATCCGAGATCAGCTTCAGGCCGTGCCGGTCGCAGATGGCACGGATCGCCGGATAGTCGGCCGGCTGACCGAACAGGTCGACCGCGATGACGACCTTGGGTCGCAGTTTCCCTTCGGCAATCGTGGCCTCGATGGCGGCTTCCAGATGGCCGGGGTCCATGTTGTAGGTCCGGGCGTCGATGTCGATGAACACCGGCGTCGCCCCCAGCCAGGGCACGACCTCGGCGGTGGCGCAGAAGGTGAAGCTGGGCACGAAGACCGCGTCACCCGGGCGGATACCCCAGGCCATCAGCGGCAGGACCAGGGCCTCGGTGCCGTTGGCGCAGCCCAGGGCGTGTTTCGCCTGACCGAACGCGGCCAGCATCGTCTCGAACTCGCGCACGGGCGGACCCATGACATAGGCCCCGCTCTCGACGGCGGCCATCATGGCGGCCTCGATCTTTCCGCCCAGACGGCGGCGTTGGGCCTGCAGATCGATGAAGGCGATGCTCATGGGGGATTGCCTCTTTGCGGACGGCCTGGCCGTCGAAGGTGGCGCGATCTAACGCACCCGGGGCCAGAACACCAAACACGAGGGGGTCACTTCGCGTTGCGCCTTGCAACGGGCGCTTCTATCCAGTGAGCCGTCAGTACCCGGAGCCGCATTGCCTTGACCGATCCCGCGTCCAGCGTTCCCGCCGTCTTTCTCGACCGCGACGGCGTCCTGATCGAGGACAGCGGATATCCGCATCTGGACGAGCATCTGGTCCTGATCCCCGGCGCCGCGGAGGCTGTCCGCCGGCTGAATGGCCTGGGGTATCTCGCCGTCATCGTCACCAACCAGTCGGGCGTGGCGCGCGGTCTGTTCAGCAAGGATCGGATGGACGCCTTCAACGCCCTGCTGGTGCGCCGGTTCGCGGCCAAGGGCGCCCGCATCGCCGCAGTCTATGCCTGTCCGTTTCACAACGAGGCCGAGGATCCGCAGTGGTTCCATCCCGACCACCCGGACCGAAAGCCCAATCCTGGAATGATCGTCCGGGCCATCGCCGATCATCATATCGACCCGGCGCGATCGTTCCTGATCGGGGACCGGCAGAGCGATCTGGAGGCCGCGCGACGCGCCGGGATCCCGGGCTTCCTGTTCGAGGGCGGCGATCTGGATCATTTCGTCCGGGACCTGCTGGGGGGCTGATCGCAATTCCGCGCGCGATGAAATAGGCTGAAGGGCGACGCGAGGGCGTCGCTGTCAGGAAGGTGCCCGATGGCCGAACAAGACCTGTTTTCCGAACGCCGCTGGACGTCGTCTGACGGGCTGAGCCTGTTCGCGCGTGACTATCCGGGGGCGGACGGTCCGGCGAGACTGCCGGTCATCGCCATCCATGGCCTGACGCGAAACAGTGCCGATTTCGATGCCATCGCCCCCCTGATCGCGCGCGGCGGCCGTCGCGTGCTGGCGCTGGACGTGCGCGGTCGCGGTCGGTCGGACCGGGCCACCGACCCCATGACCTATCAGCCGCCGGTCTATGCCAAGGACGTGCTAGCCCTGCTGGAACAGGCGGGAATCGACCGCGCCGTCTTCCTGGGCACCTCCATGGGCGGGCTGATCACCATGGCCCTCGCGGCCATGAAGACCCGCGTGGTCGCCGCCGCCATCCTGAACGACATCGGCCCCCAGGTCTCGCCCGAGGGCCTGGCCCGCATCGCCGCCTATTCCGGACAGCCGGTCGACACGCCGGACTGGGCCGCCGCCGCCGCCTATGCCAGGCGGATCAACGCCGTCGCCCTGCCCCACTATTCCGACGCCGACTGGGACGCCTTCGCCCGCCGCACCTTCCGTGAGGGCACGGAGGGGTCACCGATCCTCGACTACGACCCCGACATCGCCGTGCCGATCCGGGCGGCGGGCGCCAAGGCCCTGGCCCCGAACCTTTGGCCCTACTTCCGTCGGCTGGCGCGCAAGCGTCCGACCCTGCTGATCCGCGGCGCGACCTCGGACCTGCTGGGGGCCGACATCGCCGACCGGATGAAGAAGGCCGCCCCCGACATGGCCTATGCCGAAATCCCCGACGTCGGCCATGCCCCCATGCTGGACGAGCCGGAATCGAAAGCCGCGATCTTCGAATTCCTGCGGGACGCGCCCTAGGTCAGTTCAGGCCCACGCTCTGCTGCAGGCTGGCGAAGATGGCGGCGGTGTCATAGCCGACGCCCGCCTTGAACACGAGCGGCATGCGGTCCAGCGCGGCGGGATCGGCCACCGGGTCGCCGTCGATCAGCACCAGATCGGCGCGCTTGCCCGCCTCGATCGAGCCGATATCCGCCTGTCGCCCCAGGAACCGCGCCCCGTCCAGGGTCGCGATCCGCACCGCTTCCTCGATCGGGAAACCGCCCTCGACCATCAGCTGAAGCTGGCGCTTGGACGACCAGCCGGGAATGACGCCGCCGTATCCCGTGGGATCGGTGCCCGCGATCAGATGCCCGCCCGCATCGGCGAAGTTCCGTTCCATCCGCATCATCCGATGCAGAAAGCCGGGCGCGGCCGGATTGGCACTGGTCTGCACCCGCGCCCATCCCGCCTCGTACTGAGCCCGGATCTGCGGGATCAACAGGTCGCGCGCCGCCTCGGGGGCCATGGGTCGACCCGGCGTGGTGGTCTCGAAGATCGTCAGGGTCGAGGTCAGGGTGACGTCGTGATCAACCAGGAACCGGATCAGCGCCGCGGCCTCGGGGCCATCGGGGTCCAGCGCCATCAGCGAGGCCTGAACCGCACCACCGCTCGGGCAGACGTCGGGCTGCTTGTCGGCGACGAAATCGCTGGCGGCATAGAAGCCGTGCTCCAAGTTGTCGATGCCCGCCTCGGCCGCCTCGCGATAGGTGACTGAGCACAGATGGCCGGTGACACGCTGGTGCCGCGCGTGGGCCAGTTCGACGATCCGGGCCAGTTCGGCCCGCGTGATCTGCATGTAGACCTTGTAGGAGGTCGCCCCTTCATCGGCCCAATAGGTCACCATCCGCTCGGCGTCGGCGACATCGCCCAGGGCGTTGACCTTCAGGATCGGCAGGCCCGGCCCGTTCAGATAGGGGGCCGTCACATCGATGTCCGGGCCCGGAATGCGTCCGGCCAAAATCTCGTCGCGCAGGTTCAGGTCGGCATAGGGGGCCATGGTCCCGGCGGTGCGCAGGCTGGTCACCCCGCCGGCCAGATACAGGCGCGGAAAGCTGTAGACCATCTCCGTATAGTTGGCCCGGCCGGTCGGATAGAACATATGCTCGTGCATCAGGACGAGCCCCGGCATCAGGGTCTTGCCGTGACCGTCGATGACGGTCGCGTCCCCGGTGTCGGTCAGATCGGCGGCCGGGGCCACCCGGGCGATCCGGCCGTCCTCGATCAGCACGCTCATCCCGGACTGCGCGGCCGCGCCCGTGCCGTCGATCAGCTGGACGTCGCGGACCAGGATGCGCGGCTGGGCATAGGCCACATAGGGCGCGGGCGTCGGCGCCGTCTGCGCGGTGGCGAAACCGCCGGACAGGACGGCGGCGGCGAGGGCGAGACTGGCGATCAGTGTGCGGGTCATCCCCCATCCAAGCCCGCCTCGCCCCCGCTGTCGAGGCCCCGGCCCGGACCTGGCGCTCAGGGCACCCTGGCGTCCAGTTCGTCCAGCCACACCCGGGCATTGCCGTCCGAGGGCGCGCGCCAGTCGCCGCGCGGAGACAGCGACCCGCCGGTCACCACCTTGGGGCCGTTGGGCAGGGCCGAGCGCTTGAACTGGCTGGTCTGGAAGAAGCGGATCAGGAACTTCCTCAGCCAGGCCTTGATGGTGGGCAGGTCATAGGCGACCCGATCGCTCTCCGGATGATGCGCGGGCCATTCCCCGCGCGCCGCGTCGCCCCACGCCTGATGCGCCAGGAAGGCGATCTTGGACGGCGCCATGCCGAACCGGGTGAGGTGGAACAGGAAGAAGTCGTTCAGCGCATAGGGGCCGACGGTCGACTCCGTCGACTGGATCTTTCCGTCCGCGCCCGCCGGAACCAGCTCCGGCGAAATCTCCGTGTCCAGAATGGCGTGCAGGACGTCGGCGGCGGCCGCCATCTCGTCTCGACCGGCGACCCAGCGGATCAGGTGCCGGATCAGGGTCTTCGCCACCCCGCCGTTGACGTTGTAGTGGCTCATGTGATCGCCGACGCCATAGGTGGCCCACCCGAGCGCCAGTTCCGACAGGTCGCCGGTGCCGAGCACGAAGGCCTGGTTCTGGTTGGCCAGCCGGAACAGATAGTCGGTCCGCAGGCCCGCCTGCACGTTCTCGAACGTGATGTCGTGGACGGGCTGGCCGTCCGCATAAGGATGACCGATGTCGGCCAGCATCCGCTCCGCCGCAGGACGGATGTCGATCTCCTCGCCCGTGACGCCCAGCGCCCGCATCAGCGCCCAGGCGTTGGATTTCGTGCCGTCAGAGGTCGCGAAGCCCGGCATGGTGAAGCCCAGGATGTTGGTCCGGGGCAGGTTCAGCCGGTCGAAGGCGCGACAGGCGACCAGCAGGGCCTGGGTCGAATCCAGCCCGCCCGAGACGCCGATGCAAAGCCGCTCGGCCCCCGTCGCCGTCATCCGGCGCATCAGTCCCTGCACCTGGATGTTGAAGGCCTCGAAACAGTCCTGGTCCAGCCGGGCGGGATCGTCGGGCACGAAGGGGAAGCGGTCCAGCGGGCGGATCAGGGACGTGACCGGCGCGGCGTCGCGCGTCCTGAAGCCCAGCCGGATGTAGCCCTCCTCGTCCAGCTCTCGCCGGGCGCAGTCGGCGAAGGTGCCGTTCCTCAGCCGGTCCTGACCGATCCGCTCGATGTCGACGTCGGCGATGGTGAGATGGCTCTCCAGGGCGAACCGCTCGCCCGAGGCCAGCTTCGCGCCCAGTTCGTGGATCGTCGCCTGTCCGTCCCAGGCCAGGTCGGTGGTGCTCTCGCCCCAGCCCGAGGCCGTGAAGACATAGGCCGACAGGCTCCGCGCCGACTGGCTGGAACACAGCATGGCCCGTTCGTCAGCCTTGCCGATGACGATGTTGGACGCCGACAGGTTCAGCAGGATGCGCGCTCCGGCCAGCGCCTGTCGTGTCGAGGGCGGCACGGGGGCCCAGAAGTCCTCGCAGATCTCGACGCCGACGACGAAGCCCGGCCGGTCGTCCGCCTCGAACAGCAGCCGGGTGCCGATCCAGCTGTCCTGCCCGCCGATCCGGATCGTCTCGGCCCCGATGTCGTCGCCCGAGCTGAACCAGCGCTTCTCGTAATATTCGCGGTAATTCGGCAGATAGGTCTTGGGCACCACGCCCGTGACCTCGCCGCCCGCCAGCACGACGGCGGTGTTCAGCAGCCGGTCGCCATGCCGGACCGGCGCGCCGACGACCGCGACCAGTCCGGCCTCGCCCGCGACCTTTGCCAGTTCGCCGATCTGGCGATCCACCTCGGCCAGCAGCGCCGCCTGCATGTGCAGGTCGTCGATGGCGTAGCCGCTCAGGGACAGTTCCGGGAAGACGATGAGGTCGCAAGCCGCTTCGCCCGCCTGACGGATCAGGGCGGCGTGTTCGCGCGCGTTCTCCACCGGATCGGCGATATGCACCACCGGCGTCGCCGCGGCGACCCGGACGAAGCCGTGGGTGCGGGGAGAATGAAACGGATGCGGTTCGGCCAAGGCACGTCCTCGTAACGGGTTATGCTCATATAGAGCCAAAGTCGCGACAAGGCCACGTTACCCCGTGACCTGCCCGCCCGCGACGGCTAAAGGCGTGTAATGACCGACACGCCCAAGAAGGGCTGGTTCCAGCGCCTCAGCGCGGGGCTGGCCCGCTCCAGCCAGCAGATGACCGAGACGGTCGTCGGCACCTTCGTCAAGGAGCCGTTGTCCGAGGCCGCGCTCGACCGGCTGGAAGAGCATCTGCTGGAAAGCGATCTGGGCCCCGCCGCCACTGACCGCATCGTCGCCCGCTTCCGCGAACTCCGCTTCGGCAAGGTGTCCGACGAGCGCGAGGTCAAGGAGGCCCTGGCCGAGGCGGTCGCGGCCGAACTGCTGCCGCGCCAGGCGACGTTCGATCCGCTGTCCGAGGGCATCAAGCCCTATGTCGTCCTGTTCGTGGGGGTCAACGGATCGGGCAAGACCACGACCCTGGGCAAGATCGCGGCCGACCTGACGGGCAAGGGCGCCAAGGTCATGATCGTGGCAGGCGACACCTTCCGCGCCGCCGCCCGCGAACAACTGAAGGTCTGGGCCGAGCGGGCCGGGGCCGATTTCGAGAGCCGCCGCGACGGGGCCGACCCGGCCGGTCTGGCCTTCGACGCCTATACGAAGGCCAAGGCCGAAAACTACGACGTCATCCTGATCGACACGGCCGGGCGGCTGCAGAACAAGTCGGCCCTGATGGATGAGCTGCTGAAGATCGTGCGGGTGCTGAAGAAGATCGATCCGGACGCCCCGCACGAGACCCTTCTGGTGCTGGACGCCACCGTAGGCCGCAACGCCCTGGCCCAGGAACAGATCTTCGGCCGCACCGCCTTCGTCTCGGGCCTCGTAATGACCAAGCTGGACGGCACGGCGCGGGGCGGGGTCCTGGTACCGGTCGCCCAGGCGTCGGATGCTCCCATCAAGCTTATCGGGGTGGGCGAGGGGATCGACGACCTGCAACCCTTCGACGCGCGGGCGTTTTCGCGCTCGCTGGTCGGACTGGAAGACTAGAGCATGACCCAAGCGCCAGAGACCGCTCGAAGGACGCCGCCGGCCTGGATCCGGCAGGCGGTCGATTTCGGGGCCCTGGCCGCCTTCGCCGCGACCTTCGTCTTCTTCCGCGTTCGCGGCCTTCCGGGCGATCAGGCGCTGGTGCACGCGACCTGGGGTCTGGTGGCAGGGTCGGTCGTGGCGGTGGTCGTCGGGCTGATGGTCGAGAAGCGGCTGGCCCTGATGCCGTTGCTGGTCGGCGGGTTCGCCCTGGTGTTCGGCGTTCTGACGCTGCTGACCAACGACGATGTCTGGGTCAAGGTGAAGGTCACGGTGCTGAACGCGTCGCTGGCCGTCGCCCTTCTGGGGGGCTTGCGGCTGGGCAAGCAGCCGTTGAAGGCCCTGCTGGGCACGGTCCTGCCGATCAACGACGCGGCCTGGCGGACGCTGACCTTCCGATACGGGCTCTATTTTTTGGCGGTCGCCATCGTCAACGAACTGGTCCGGTCAGAGGCGCTGGTGGCCTGGACCGCCGCGCGGATCGGCATGGCAGGCGTCGATCCCGCCGACGTCTGGGTCAGCTTCCGGGGCGTCCTGTGGATCGCCTCGTCCGTGTTCGGCCTGTCGCAGGTGCCGCTCATCATGAAGAACATGGTCCCGGACGCGGACAAGGACGGCCCCGTCGATCCGTCTGCGCCTGCCCGGCCGGACACCGCGCCTTAGCCACATAATCTTGCGCTCAAGTCGGGAGGCTCCGCGAGCCGACCATAGCGCGCCGCGTCAGCGGCCAGGATCCTGCGCTCAAGTCGGGAGGCTCCGCGAGCCGACCATAGCGCGCCGCGTCAGCGGCCAGCACCATGCCACAAAACTGTAAAGCCTCGCTGATAACCCTCCGCATACGGCAGAGGGGTGCATGCGATGGTCAAGTCCGGCAAACAGGCGAGGCGGGCGGGCACGCTGGCGGAATCGCCCAGCCATCTGATGCACCGCGTCTTGCAGCTCGCGCTCGACATCTATGCCGACGAAGCTGGAGCCGACGGCCCGACCCAGCGTCAGTTCGCGGTGCTGGAAGCCGTTTCCGTCAAGTCCGGCCTGACCCAGACCGATCTGGTCAAGGCGACCGGCATCGATCGCTCGACTCTGGCCGATCTGGTCGCCCGTATGACGACCAAGGGTCTGCTGGCTCGCGAACGCTCCAGCCTGGACGCCCGCGCCATGGCTGTCAGTCTGTCGGCCGAAGGCAAGGCCATGCTGGAGGCGGCCCGGCCCCGCGTCGAGGCCGCCGACAAGCGGATCATGGGTCTGATCCCCAAGGCCAAGCGCGACGGCTTCCTGGAGCTTCTGGGTGAACTCGCGGCCTCCGCCGATGCCGCGCCCGAACAGGCCAAGGCCGAGATCAAGGCGCTGAAGAAGGCCCAGAAGGAAGCTCGCAAGGCGGAAAAGGCAGCCAGGAAGGTGGCGGAACCGGCCAAGAAGGTCCGCAAGCCCAAGAAGGCGAAGGTCGCCGAACCGGTCGCCTAGACCCGGATATCCAGCAGCTGACCGGGGCGCGGGGCGCGGGGCGTTTCGGGTTCCGCCGACGTCGCAGCTGCCGCAGTCGCCTGCTGTGGCGCTGCCGCCTGCACATCGCCCATCGCCGCGCGGAAGAAGGCCGCCTGGGCCGCGCGCATCTGCACCGCCTGCCCGGTGGGCGAAGCAGACAGTGAGGACGGCAGGTCTGTGCGGATCGTGCTCATGCCGACAGGGTTAACGAATCCTGTCGACAAAAGGTTAATGGGAGGCTTGGCGCGCTATCGCTCAGCGCGCGGCGCTTCGCTTCTTGAGCGCGGAGTTAGCGCGACGTCGCCGTCGGCAGCGGCCGTGGCGGCGCGACCAGGGCGTCGGTCATCCGCTTCAGGTCTTCATCGGTCAGCAGAGGCCCGGAGGACTTGGCCACGACCTGCCCCATCGCATTGACGGCGAAACTCTCGGGCACGCCCGAGATGCCGAGTTCCAGCCCCGCCCGACCGTCCTGATCGACCAGGACCATGGCGAACGGATCACCCAGTTCGTCCAGGAAGGCCTGGGTCGCCTCGGGTTCGTCCTTGTAGGCGACGCCGACGATGGCCACGCCCTGGGCCTTCAGCTTCAGCAGCTGTGGGTGCTCGACCCGGCAGGGGGCGCACCAGCTGGCGAAGACGTTGACGATCATCGGCTTGCCGACCCCGGCGGTGCGGATGTCGACGTTCTGGGGGCCGGGCACGCCGTCCTGAAGGATCGGCAGCACCGTCTCGGGCACGCTGCGGCCGACCAGGGCGGCGGGCTTGAACTCCGGATCGCGCTTCAGCGACCAGCCGATGAACAGGGCCGCCAGCGCCGCCAGCACCACCAGCGGTATCAGCGGTATCAGCGATAGCCAGCGACTCATTGTTCTGGGGCTACCGCGCGGGGCGCTGCTTGAGCCCGGGTTTCGGTGGTGTCGTCGGCTTCCAGCCGCTTCAGCTCGGCCTTCCATCGGCGCGATGCGACGACGGCGCGGATCACCACGGCCCCCAGCACCACGACGCTGATTCCCCAGGCGGGCCAGACGAAGGCGGCGTAGGGGCTCATGTCCAGGTCGAACATCCTACGCCTCCAGCGCCAGACGCGCGCGGATCGACTGCACCCGACGGCGCACGATCTCGGTGCGGATGGACGTCAGCCAGACGGCCAGGAACAGCGCACCGTAAGCCGCCATCATGGTCAGCAGCGGGGCCAGAAACACCGGCGCCAGGGCCGATCCGCCCGCCCGCAGCAGCGACGCCGGTTGATGCAGGGTATTCCACCAGTCGACCGAGAACTTCACGATCGGCAGGTTGATCAGCCCGACCAGCCCCAGAATCGCCGCAGCCCGTGCCGCGCGTGCCTCGTCGTCGATCGCCGAGCGCAGCGCCATGTAGCCGAGGTAGAACAGGAACAGCACCAGCACGCTGGTCAGCCGCGCGTCCCATACCCACCAGGTCCCCCACATCGGCTGGCCCCACAGCGAGCCGGTGACCAGCGCCAGCAGGGTGAAGGCCGCGCCCGGCAGGGCCGCCGCCCGCGCCGCCGCGTCCGCCAGCGGATGACGGAACACCAGGGCGAAGAAGCTGGAAATCCCCAGCGCGGAATAGGCCATCAGCCCCAGCGACGAGGCGGGCACATGCACGAACATGATCCGCACCGTGTCCCCCTGCTGATAGTCGCCCGGCGCGGTGAAGCTCAGCCAGATGCCGATCAGCAGCAATGCTGCGGCCACGACCCACAGCACCGGCACGAGCGGCCGGGTAAACGACATGAAGCGTTGGGGATTGGCGAGGCCGAACATGGTCTTTGCGCTCTACGCGCGGCGGCGGCACCCGGCAAGGGCACCGTGGTCGCGGGGTTCAGATCAGGCGAACTCGGCTTCCAGGTCCGACAGGCGCGCGGCCTGATCCTCGGCGATCAGGGCGTTCAGCAGGGCGTCCAGGTCGCCCTCCAGAATCTGGGGCAGGCTGTGCAGGGTCAGGCCGATCCGGTGGTCGGTCACGCGGCCTTGCGGAAAGTTGTAGGTGCGGATGCGCTCGGACCGGTCGCCGGATCCGACCTGGGACTTGCGGGCATCCGAACGGGCGTTGTCCTTCATCTGGCGCTGCATGTCGTACAGGCGCACGCGCAGGTTCTTCATCGCCTTGTCGCGGTTGACGTGCTGGGACTTTTCCGAGGACGTGACCACGATACCGGACGGGAAGTGGGTGATCCGCACGGCCGAATCCGTCTTGTTGACGTGCTGCCCGCCCGACCCGGACGCGCGATAGGTGTCGATGCGGATGTCCTTGTCGTGGATCTCGATTTCCACGTCCTCGACCTCGGGCAGGACGGCGACGGTGGCGGCCGAGGTGTGGATGCGCCCGCCCGCCTCGGTGGTCGGCACGCGCTGGACGCGGTGCACGCCGCTCTCGAACTTCAGCCGCCCGAACACGCCGTCGCCGGTGACGGTGGCGATGATTTCCTTGTAGCCGCCCGCATCGCCCTCGGTCGCCGAGTCCAGCTCGACCTTCCAGCCCCGCGTGGAGGCATAGCGGGAATACATGCGGAAAAGGTCGCCCGCGAACAGGGCCGCCTCGTCCCCGCCCGTGCCCGCCCGCACTTCCAGCACGGCCGAGGCGTTCTCGTCGGCGTCGCGCGGGGCCAGCAGCAGGGCCACGTCGCGCTCCATGTCCGGCAGGCGGGCGTTCAGCGTGTCCAGCTCGTCGGCGACCATGGCCGCCATCTCGGGATCGGCCGTCATGGCCTGCAGATCCTCGATCTCCTTCCTGGCCTTGGCCAGCGCCAGGACCGCGTCGGCCACGGGCTTCATCTCGGCGTGTTCCTTGGACAGGCGCACAATCTCCTGCCCGTCGCTGGCCGCGCCCATGCGTGCTTCCACCTGATGGAAGCGATCCAGGACCTGGTCGAGCTTGGACTGGGGCAGATGCAAAAGCGGGGATCCCTAAAACGGTGGCGAGCGAGGCGCGGTCATACTCCGGCGAGAGCCGGAATGTCGATCCGCGCCCCCCGCTCACGCGTCGATGCCGGGCTTGTGCATCGCCGTCACGATGGCGTCAGAGCCGCTACGCCCGGAAGGCGGACTGACTACCTAGGGGTCACCACAGAGGGAGCTCATGATGTCTGATGCAGCAGAAGGCGGCCACGCGCCTTTCGATGACGCGACGGCCGATGGGGATCGCCGCGACCTGAAAACCATCCTCGCGCGATACGACGGGGCAATCGACACGGGGCATCCGCTGTCGCCGGCCCACGCGGCCGAGCTGGTGGCCATGGCCGGCATCTTCGATCTGGAGCCCGATCGACCCCCCGAGACCCTGTGGCCTCAGGTCCGGGCGATCCTGGTGGCCCAGGGTCCCCGCGTGCCGGACGCGGTCGTCGCCTCCGACGGGACGGGGCCGCTGACCCTGCTGATCGTGGAGGACGATCCCCACATGGCGCAGGATCTGACCGCCCTGATGTCGGAAGCCGGCCACGCCGTCATCGGGCCGTTCCACAGCGCCGAGGCCGCAGAGGCCGCCGCCGGGCTGCATGCCATCGACCTGGCCCTGCTGGACATCAACCTGTCCGGGCCCGTCGACGGCGCGACCCTGGGGCGCTCCCTGAGGTCGCGATGGGGCATCAAGGTCATCTTTCTGTCGGGCGACGTCACCGCGGCGTCGCGCCACGCCGACATCGCGGAGGCCATGGTGATCAAGCCCTATCGTGGCGCGGACGTCTTCGACGCCATCCGGCGCGCGGTCGCGGGCGTCTCGGCCTAGGGGTCGCGCCAGCAACGCTATCGACGGCGAGCAGTTATTCCCGCTGCGGCCTCGGTTCGCGGTGCGCTACGGGTCGGCAAAGAGGGCTGAATGGATACGTTTTTCCTGTTCCTGCTGGTCGGTGCCGTGGCCCAGGCGGTCGATGGCGCTCTGGGGATGGCCTACGGCGTGATCTCCTCCTCGGTCCTGCTGGCCCTCGGCGTCCCGCCGGCGACGGCATCGGCCAGCGTGCACGGCGCGGAGGTCTTCACCACCGCGGCCTCGGCCGGATCGCACATCTGGCACAAGAACGTGGAATGGCGGCTGCTGGTCCCGCTGGCCATCGCAGGCGTCATCGGCGGGTGTCTCGGGGCCTATGTGCTGTCGGGCATCAAGGGCGACGTCATCAAGCCGTTCATCATCGCCTATCTGGCCGGAATGGGCTGCTACATCCTGTATCGGGCGACGCGCGATCATCGTCCGCGCCAGATCCCGCGCTGGCTGGTGGCGCCGCTGGGGCTCGTCGGAGGCTTCTTCGACGCCGTCGGCGGGGGCGGATGGGGGCCGACGGTGTCCTCGGCCATGGTCGGCGCCGGCGCCGAGCCTCGCCGCGCGATCGGCACGGTCAATACGGCCGAGTTCTTCCTGACGGTCGCCATCTCCGCCACCTTCGTCTGGTCGCTGGTGACCGGCCACTGGCGCGAGGCCGACGCCCTGGAAAACCATTTCTCGGCCGTGGCGGGTCTCGTGGTCGGCGGCCTGCTGGCCGCGCCCTTCGCGGGCTGGATCACCAAGGCGGTGCCCCAGCGCGCCCTGACCTATGGCGTCGGCGGTCTGCTGATCCTGCTCGCGGGCTTTCAGGGCCTGCAACTGGCGGGCGTGTTCGCCTGACCGTCAGGCCACAAGGCTCAATCTTCTTGCCGGTAGCGGCGACAGACGCGACCTGAACGTGCATTCTGCGCACGACGCATGTTCGCGTCCTGTATGGGGGTTATCCTTGAAATCGTCACTTCTGGCCATTCCGGCCATTCTGCTCGTCGCTGCCTGCTCCAGCGCAGGCGGCACATCCGTCACCACCGCCCTGCCGTCGGCTCTGGCGCAATCCGCGCGTGTCTCGGCCGTGACACTTCAGGGCGCACCCGCGCAGGGTGTGAGCGAAAACTTCACCGAGACCTTCCAGTCGGGCGTTCAGGCCAAGCTGAACGAATGCGCGACCGGCTCCACGCCGCTGACGCTGCAGGTTACCCTGACCATGTTCGACAAGGCCAATCCGGCGATGACCTGGCTGATCGCCGATGCGAACCGGATTTCCGGAACGGCCCGCCTGATGGACGCCTCCGGCGCGGTCGTCGGCGAATACCAGATCTCGCGCCAGTTCGCGGCGTCCGGCCTGATCGGCATCGCCATGATGGCCAATGCCGAAACCCAGATGAGCGAAGCCTTCGGGGCCGAGGTCTGCAAGCAGGCCTTCCCCGATCGGTAATCATCGATCCTGAAGGGCGCGGTGGCGGCGATCGCCGCCGCGCCTATTCGGCGGCCTGAAGCTCGGCGGCGTCGCGGGCGGCGTTCAGCTCGGCGGCCTTGGCCTCGACCATCTCGACGATGTGATCGACCATGCCGTCGTTGGCCAGTTTGTGGGCGATCTTGCCGTTCATATAGACCATGCCCGACCCCGCCCCGCCGCCGGTGAAGCCGATGTCGGTGTAAAGCGCCTCTCCCGGCCCGTTGACGACGCAGCCGATGATCGACAGCGACATGGGCGTGGCGATATGGGCCAGCTTCTCTTCCAGGATGCCGACCGTCTCGATGACGTTGAACCCCTGACGGGCGCACGACGGGCAGGCGATGATGTTGACGCCCCGGTGGCGCAGGCCCAGCGACTTCAGGATGTCGAAGCCGACCTTGATCTCCTCGACCGGATCGGCGGCGAGCGAGACGCGGATCGTGTCGCCGATCCCGGCCCACAGCATGTTGCCCATGCCGATGGCGGACTTGATCGTGCCGGTGCGCAAGGGGCCGGCCTCGGTGACGCCCAGGTGCAGGGGACAGTCGATGACTTCGGCCAGCTGCTGATAGGCGGCGACGGTCAGGAAGGGGTCGGACGCCTTCACCGAAATCTTGAATTCGTGAAAGTCGTGGTCCTGCAGAATGCGGGCGTGGTTCAGCGCTGACTCGACCATGGCGTCGGGGCAAGGCTCGCTGTATTTTTCGAGCAGCTCCTTTTCCAGCGATCCGGCATTGACGCCGATCCGCATGGAGCAGCCGTTGTCCTTGGCCGCCTGGATCACGTCGCGGACGCGCGACGCATTGCCGATATTGCCCGGATTGATGCGAAGGCAGGCGGCACCGGCCTCGGCGGCCTCGATGCCGCGCTTGTAGTGAAAGTGGATGTCGGCGACCAAGGGCACCTTGGCCTCGCGGGCGATGGTCCGGAAGGCGGCGGTGGACGCCTCGTCGGGGCAGGAGACGCGAACGATGTCGGCGCCGGCCTCTTCCAGCTCGCGGATCTGGCCGATCGTCGCATTGGCGTCCGAGGTCGGGGTGTTGGTCATCGACTGGACGCTGATCGGGGCGTCGCCGCCGACGGGCACGTTGCCGACCATGATCTGGCGGCTCTTGCGGCGCTCGATGTGACGCCAGGGTCGGATGTGGCTGTGATCGGAGCTCATGACCCGATCAATATAGGCGCGTCCCGACGACAAGGCCATGACGCGCGACGAAGCGTCTGACCCGCGGCCGGATCAGCCCGGATTGACGGTCGTCGACAGGGTCTGCTCGGCCGAACCGACCGTCTGGGTCACGCTGGCCTGGGTCGCCAGGGTGGCGCGGGCGGCGGCGGCCTGGGCGGCGGTCGCCTCGGCCTGGACCTGGGCCGCCGTCTGACGCGCCAGCGCCTGGGCACGGGTGTTCAACTGGGCCAGCGGCGTCAGGACACCGGTCAGGGCTCCGCCGAGTTCGCCGTTCAGATAGACGTCGAAGGCGGCGGGATCGGACACGTCGATGACCGCGGGCACCCCGGCCGGGGCGCGCCAGGCCTCGCCGGCCGCCAGCTGACGGGCGAACAGCACGCGCCCGTCGGCCATGCGTACGACCAGGGCTCCGGCCTTCCGGGCCTGAAGCACGACCTGTGATGCGGTCGCCGAGGCGCCGTAGATGGCTCCGCGTGGATTGAAGGCGGCCTGGACCGGCGGCGCGTTCCGGGCCGCGGCGGCCGCGAGCGCGGCCGTGTCGGTCGGGTCGATGCCGGTCAGCTCGGCCTCGAGGCCCGGCGTGATGTAGAGGGCGGGCGTGGTCTGGTCGGGGGGGGCGGCCATCGGCGCGCCGACGCGCACGACGTTCTGGCCCGGGACATCGCCCAGCGACCAGCTCTCGGGGACCTCGGCGATGTCCGACGGCTGGGGCGCGCGCATCAGGCTGACGCGCTGGAACACGTTCCAGCCGATCACCGCCAGCGCGAGCATCAGAACCGCGCCGATGATGCGCGGCGAATAGCGTTTGACGTCCTCGAAGGCGACGCCGACCGGGGCCTGAAGCGCGACGGAGGCGTCCGGCGTCTCGCGCTTGTAGCGTTCGACGGCCAGCTGTTCGTCCAGACCCAGCGCCCCCGCATAGGCACGGACATAGCCGATGGCGAAGACGCGCGACGGCAGGGCGGAGACGTTGTCTTCTTCCAGGGCGCGCAGATAGCGTTCGTGGACACGGGTGTCGGCGGCCAGTTCGGCCATGGACCGGCCCGACAGCTCGCGGGCCTTGCGCAGGCCGGAGCCGAGAGTCGCTGCATCGGTGATGGAGGGCACGGGGTCCTTCCAGTCCGGGTGGGCCCGAAACTCATCGGGGACATTCCCCGTATCCAGCGCCATCACGCCTTGCCCCATACTCGACGTGGTCCTGACAACCGACGTCGTACTCAACCAGTCACCGCCTACCACGTCGGTATGACAGCGACCGCCTCCCCCCGGAGGCACATGCGTAGCGTCTTGTGGATAACCCAATCTGGTTGCCATATCAACGTCTTGTTAAACCTGTTTCCGTCCCGCGAAGGCACGGCTCACAGACCGACGTTCAACTTCCGGGCCAGACTTTCGATCTCGTTGCGGATCGAGCCGGCCGAGGATCCCAGCAGATTGGCCATCCCGCGCCGCGCCGCGACCAGGTCGGCGGACAGGATCATTCGCTTGACCGGGCCGACGCCGCCCGCCGGGGCGGACAGGCGCGTGAATCCCAGGGTGATCAGGGCGAAGGCCTCCAGCGGGCGCCCCGCCAGCTCGCCACAGACGGATACCGGCGTACCGGTCTCGATGCAGGCCTTCTGGATCGATTGCAGAGCGCGCAACGCCGGTGGCGACAGGGCGTCATACCGGTCCGACACCAGCGGATTGGTCCGGTCCGCCGCATACATGTACTGGAACAGGTCGTTGGACCCCACCGACACGAAGTCGGTCAGGGGCAGCAGGGCGTCCAGATGCCACAGCAGGCTGGGGCACTCGATCATGGCCCCGACGCGCAGCCGGGCAGGCAGGGGCCGTCCTCGCCGCCGCGCCCATTCGCATTCGACGTCGACCAGCTCGCGCGCGGCGCGGAACTCGTCCACCGTGGCGATCATCGGGAACATCACGCGCAGCTCCCGCCCGGCCCCGGCCGCCAAAAGCGCGCGTAGCTGAAGGCGCAGCAGGCTGGGCCGGTCCAGCCCCAGGCGGATCGCGCGACGTCCCAGGGCGGGATTCTCCTCCCGCTCGGTGGTCTCCATATAGGGCAGGACCTTGTCGCCGCCGATGTCCAGGGTCCGGAAGGTCACCGGTCGGTCGCCCGCCGCGTCCAGCACCAGTTTGTAGAGCGCGGTCTGGGAGTTCAGGCGCGGCAGTTCCTCCGACACCATGAACTGGAACTCGGTGCGGAACAGGCCGATGCCCTCGGCACCCGTGGCGTCCAGGTTCTCCAGATCGACCGCCAGCCCGGCATTGGTCAAAAGCGTGATCCGCGTGCCGTCGGCCGTGATCGCGGGCACATCGCGCAGCTTGGCGAACTCGGCCTGGCGCTGGTCCCGGACCGCCATGCGCGACTGGACCGAGTCCACCATGTCGGGTCGGGGCCGCAGATGCGCCTCGCCCGTCTCGCCATCCACGATGACCAGGTCGCCTTCGCTCAGCCGGTCGCGGATGCCCTGAAGGCGGCCGACGCACGGGATCTGCAGCGCGCGGGCCACGATGGCCGCATGGCTGGCCGCAGAGCCTTCTTCCATCAGCAGGCCGCGGATGCGGTCGCGCGGATATTCCAGCAGGTCCGCCGGACCCAGGTTCCGCGCCACCAGGATCGCATCGTCGGGCAGGTCGCGCTGGCCCGGCTTCTCGCCGCCCAGCACGCGCAGCAGGCGGTTGGCCAGGTCCTCGAAGTCGTGCAGCCGCTCCTTGATGTAGGGGTCGCGCGCCTGGGCGAAGCGGGCACGGTGCTCGTTGCGCACCCGGTCCACCGCCGCCTCGGCCGTCAGGCCGCCCCGCACCGCCTCCTCCAGCGACCGGTTCCAGCCCCGGTCGTCGGCGAACATCCGGTAGGTTTCCAGCACCTCGAACGACTGACCCGCCAGCTTGCCCTGGCCGCCGTCCAGGAGGGCGTCGATCGAGGCCTTCAGCGTATTCAGCCCCTCGCGCAGGCGGATTTCCTCGACCTGCTGGTTCTCGGCCAGCAGCCGTTCGGGCGGCAGGGGGGCCTCGTGCAGGACCACGTGGCCGAACGCCAGCCCTTCGGCGAACCTCTGGCCCTTGATGCGCTCGGGGCGGTGTGGCGCGACCTCGATGTCGCGCAGTTCCTCCTGGGCCAGCAGTTCGCCACTGGCCACGGTCTCGGCCAGGACCATGGCGATGGTCTGGATGTCCTCGACCTCGTCGGGGTCATAGCGCCGCTCGGACTTGTTCTGGACGACCAGCACGCCGATGGCCCGCCCGCCGCGCAGCAGGGGAGCACCCAGAAAGGCGTGATAGGGGTCTTCGCCCGTCTCCGGCCGATACGAAAAGCTGGGGTGGTTGGGCGCGTCCGACAGGCTGATCGGCTGGGCCATCCGGGCCACCTCGCCCACCAGACCTTCGCCCGCCTTCAGCCGGGTGTTGTGAACGGCATCGCGGTTCAGACCGTGGGTGGCGAACAGCTCCAGCTCGCCCGACGCCCGCCGCAGATAGATGGAGCAGACCTCCGCCACCATGGACTGGGCGATGGTGGTGACGACGACGTCCAGACGGCCCTGCGCCGGGCCGCCATCGGCCATCGCCTCGCGGATCTGGCGCAGGAGGACCCGCGGCCCCCTCGTCATCGTTCCGCCCGCTACCGGCATCCGTCGGTCACCCTCAGAGTTTTACGCCTGCGCGCCCCGCGACCCAGACGGTCACAGCATACAGAATCACCGTCAGGACACACCCCGCCGCGAGCGACGGCCAGAACCCCACACCGCGCCGCAATAGCATCGGCATCAGCAGGAACATGGGCAGCGACGGCAGCACATACCAGAAGGTCGCCTCGGCATGATCGGCCAGCCGCGCCGTGTCGCGCGTGTCGCGCCACAACCAGACCATGCCGAGCACCGACACCAGCGGCAGCGACGCGAACAGGGCCCCCAGCGCCGCGTTCCTGCGCGCAGTTTCGGACACCAGACCGACCAGGGCACCCGAGATCAGCGCCTTCAGGACGGCATATAGCATGGCCGATTCTCAGACCCCCTCCAGCCCATAGGCCGAATGCAGGGCACGGACGGCCAGCTCGGCATAGGCGGCGTCGATCAGGACGCTGATCTTGATCTCGGACGTCGAGATGGCCTGGAACTTGACGCCCTTGTCGGCGAGCGCCCGGAACATGGTCTGGGCGACGCCGGCGTGGCTGCGCATGCCGACGCCGACGACCGAGACCTTGGCCACGTCCTCGTCGACGCGGATCTCCTCGAAGCCGATGTCGGCCTGGTGCGCGCGCATCAGATCGGCGGCGCGGGCGGCGTCGCGGCGGCCGGTCGTGAAGGTCAGGTTCACCGCCCCTTCGGTCCGCGCCTGGGACTGCACGATCATGTCCACGTTCACGCTGGCCTCGGCCAGGCGGGTGAAGACGTCGGCGGGGGCGTCGACCCGGTCGGACAGGCCCAAGAGGGTAATGCGGGCCTCGTCACGGCTCATGGTCACGCCGGACACGATGCGTTTTTCCACGATTTCTTCCTCGTCACAGATGAGCGTGCCGGACTTGGCGGGCAGGTCGCCGTTCTGGTCGGGTTCGATGAAGCTGGACAGGACGCGCACCGGCACCTGTTTGGCCATGGCCAGCTCGACCGAGCGGGTCTGCAGCACCTTGGCCCCCAGCGACGCCATCTCCAGCATCTCCTCGTAGGAGACCTTTTCCAGTCGGCGCGCCCGGCTCTCGATGCGGGGGTCGGTCGTATAGACGCCGTCCACGTCGGTATAGATGTCGCACGGACAGCCCAGGGCCGCCGCCACCGCCACGGCCGAGGTGTCCGATCCGCCACGGCCCAGGGTCGTGATCCGGCCCGACGGCGACACCCCCTGGAACCCCGGCACGACGGCGATCTCTCCGGAATCGATCGCGGCACCCAGAACCTTGCCCGGCACATCCACAATGCGGGCGCGGGCATGATCCTCGTCGGTCAGGATGGGGATCTGCCACCCCATCCAGCTGCGTGCGTTCAGGCCCATGTTGCGCAGGGTGATGGCCAGAAGGCCCGAGGTCACCTGCTCGCCCGAGGCGACGACCACATCGTATTCGTCGTCCGACAGCGGCAGTCCGGCGGCTGCGGCCCCCGCCCCGTCGGTCCAGGCCACCAGCTCATTGGTCTTGCCCGCCATGGCCGAGACGACGACGGCGACCGAATGCCCGGCCTGGACCTCTGCGGCGACGATGCACGCGGCACGGCGGATCCGCTCCAGGTCGCCCATGGAGGTGCCGCCGAACTTCATCACCAGTCGTTTCGACGCCGGCGTCGTCATCGTGTCCGCGTCATCGTGGCGGAAATCCCCGTCTTGCATGGCGGGCGCAAAAGGGGTTCACCCTTGCGCCATGGCCGCTTCTACCGACCCCTCGTCCGGGCGCAAACCCCAAACGGGGCAGGATTTTGCCGATATTCCCGCCGATCGGGCCGAGGGGGCCAGCATCGACCCCGCCGACGTCGCGCGGTTCTCGGCCCAGGCCGCCGAATGGTGGGACGCGCGCGGGCCGTTCGCGCCCCTGCACAGGTTCAATCCGGCGCGTCTCGCCTTCATCCGCGACCGGGTCGCCGAACGGTTCCTGCGCGATCCGGCAAAACGCGAGGCCTTCGCGGGCCTGAGCCTGATCGACATCGGCTGCGGCGGCGGGCTGATCGCCGAGCCGATGCGGCGGATGGGGTTCGCCGTCACGGCGGTCGACGCCTCGTCCGAGAACATCGGCACCGCCCGTGCCCATGCCGCCGAACAGGGTCTGGACATCGCCTATCGCGCCGCCACCGTCGAGCAGATGGAGGCCGAAGGCGCGGGGCCGTTCGAAGTCGTCCTGGTGCTGGAGATCATCGAGCACGTCGCCGACCCTGAAAGCTTCCTGCGCGCCTGCTCCCGGCTGGTGGCGCCGGGCGGCCTCATGATCGTCGCCACCCTGAACCGCACGCTGAAGTCCCTGGCGCTGGGCAAGGTCGCAGCCGAATACATCTTGCGCTGGGTGCCGGCCGGAACCCACGACTGGCGGCAGTTCGTGAAGCCGGACGAAATCCGCATGATGCTGTCGGCCGAACCGCTCGCCGTCAGCGGCCCTTACGGCCTGGTCTACAGCCCGCTGTCGGACCGCTGGAGCGAAAGCGCCGATGCCGATGTCAACTTCATGATGGTGGCGACGAAGGACTGAACCTTCGCCCTTTCCCCATTCTTCATTGGGGAAAACCGTCCGTCTTCGAGCGTAGCGAGAACAGGATGGATGGGAGAACTTCATGCTGTCGAAGTCAGACGAGACTTCCCCCATCGGTCCTGGCTGGCTGCGCCAGCAACGGACCGCTTTCCCCCGCAAGCGGGGGAAGGACTACAGATTTCGCGTCATGTAGCGGGCGTCGGAGCCGTAGCTGGCCAGTTTGGCCGCCATGTCCGGCGTCTGCTTCACCTCGAACCCATGGCCGCGCCAGAAGTCGACGGCGTCGTTGACGGCCACCAGGGCGATCGTCGCCCAGCCGCCCGCGACGGCCAGATCGACCACCGTCCGCACGGCCGGTTTCGACCAGCCCCGCCCCCGGACCGCCGGGGTCAGGGCGAGGTCGTGCAGATACAGGACCCCCGCGTCCGACGGGATCGCCTCGATCAGGGTATTCAGCGCCGGCGCCGAGTTCGCTCGCCATGGATAGGCGACCAGATAACCCTCCAGCGCCGCCTCGATCTGGAGCACCAGACAGCCGTGGGGATGGAGCGCCAGCCGGTTCTCGAAACAGTCGCGGCCCTCGAAATGATCCGGAAAGCCGACCGCCGCGATCTCGGCCACGCGGTCCAGGTCGTTGGCCCGCATCGGCCGCCAGCCGGCCGGCATCAGTTCAGCTTTTCCGGCTCGATCGGCACAGGCGGCAGGGCGGCGCAGGGCACGCCGTCCGCCTTCAGGGCGCGCACCTCGGCCGGGGTCGCCTCGCCATAGATTTCCCGCTTCTCGGTCGTCCCTTCGTGAATGGCGCGGGCTTCGCGGGCGAAGGCGTCGCCGACGTAGTCGAAATTCGCCTCCACATGGCTGCGGACCTCGCGCGCCATCTTCGTCATCATGGTCCGCACCTTGGCTATGTCCGGTGTGGCGGGCTCGCGCCGTGTCCCTGCGACCGCCGGAGACATGATCTGTTTGGTCACCCCGTGCGATCCACAGAACGGGCATTCGACCAGGCCCCGCGCCGCCTGGTCGTCATAGTCGCCGGACGACCCGAACCAGGCCTCGAACGGATGGTCGGCGTCGCACTTCAGGGCATAGCGGATCACGCCTGAGCTCCGGGCGCCGCGAAATCCCGGTCGTGGCGCAGCTGTGGCACAGAGGCCCGCGCCGCCTCGACCGCCGACAAATCCAGCGTCGCGTGCAGGACGCCGGGCGCGTCGTGATCCAGTTTCGCGACCACCTCGCCCCACGGCCCGACGACGATCGATCGGCCCCAGGTCTTGCGCCCGTCCTCGTGTGTCCCCCCTTGCGCGGGAGCGAGGACGAAGGCCCCGGTCTCGATGGCGCGGGCGCGCAACAGGGTCTCCCAGTGGGCCTCTCCCGTCGGCACGGTGAAGGCGGCGGGCACGGCGATCATGCAGGCCCCGGCCTTGGCCAACTGCCGGAACAGGTGCGGGAACCGCACGTCGTAGCAGACGGTCAGACCCAGCCTGCCCCACGGCGTCTGCGCCACGCAGGCTCCGTCGCCCGGCCGGATCGACGCGCTCTCGCGATAGGTCTCGCCATTGGCCAGATCGACGTCGAAGACGTGCAGCTTGTCATAGCGCGCCCCGATCGTGCCGTTGGCGTCGATCAGCAGCGAGCGGTTGGCCGCCCGGTCATCGCCCGTATGCCCGGACCGCACGATGGCAGAGCCGATCAGCAGCCAGACGCCCAGCTCGGCCGCCAGATGGCGCAGGCCGATCACGGCCGCGTCCTGATCCTCGTCGACGATCGCCAGGGCGCGCCGGTCCCGGCGTTGCTCCAGCAGGTTCGTCCCCTCGGGCGTCAGGATCAGCTTGGCCCCCTCCGCCGCCGCGCGCCGGATCAGCGGCTCCACATGGGCCAGGGCCGCGGCCGCCGTCGCCGGCGTCCGCGTCTGGATCAGGGCGATGGGAAGGCTGGACGACATCAGGCCGCCAGCAGAGGGTCCAGGCCGCCGCGCCGGTCAAGCGCGCTCAGGTCGTCGGCCCCGCCGACGTGTTTTCCGTCGATGAAGATCTGCGGGAAGGTGGCCTTGCCGCCCGATTTCTCCATCATCTCGGCTTTCTTGGCCGGGTCGTTGGAGGCGACGATCTCGGTGTATTCGGCGCCCTTCTTGTCCAGCAGCGCCATGGCCGCGTGGCAATAGGGGCAACCGGGCTTGGTGTAGAGGACGACGTCGGCCATGAGGGAGAACTCCAGAATATCCGTGTTGCCCCTTATCTAGGCACTTCGCGCGCGGTTCGCACCCTCGCGATGACCGCCAGATCGACGGCGCGCGCTCCGCCCTCCAGCAGCGCCTTTGCGCAGGCCTCGGCCGTTGCCCCAGTCGTCAGCACATCGTCGATCAGCAGGATGCGCCGACCCTTGATGCGCCGCGCGCCCATCTCGGTCAGAGCAAAGGCCGATTTGACGTTCAGCCGCCGTCCCCGCGCGCTGCGCCCGCCCTGGGATTCGGTCCGCGTCGTGCGCGACAAGGCATCAGGCAGGTAATCCAGCCGCGCCGACCGGGCCAGTGGCCGCGCGATCTCCGCCGCCTGGTTGAAGCGCCGCGACAACAGTCGCGTGGGGTGCAGCGGCACGGGCACCACCGCGTCCGCCTGTTCGATCAACGGGGCGGCCGCCCGTCCCAGCCAGCGCGCGAACAGGCCGGCGAACTGTTGCTGGTCGCCGTGCTTGAACTTCAGGATCAGCCCGCGCGACGCCTCGTCATAGACGCAGGCGGCCCGGCAGCGGGAAAACCGATAGGGCGAGGCCACGCAGGCCGCGCACCGGTCCGAGGCGAAATCGCCGCCGTCGTATTCGAACGCCGCACCGCACCCGTCACAGACCGGATCTTCCAGAAAGACAACGCGGCTCCAGGCGTCGGCCGTCAGCCCGGCGGCCTGAGTCGCCTCACGGCTGTCGTGCGCCATGGGCGGCAGGACCAGATCGGCCAGGCCGCGCCCCAGATCGGTCAAGCCGAGCATCGCGCGCGCGCGCGCCGCTTCCCAACGCGCGCTCCAGTCCCCATCCTGAAGTCTCATGACCGCCCCCGGCCCCCCATCCATATTCGATCCCGCGCGCCGCGCCCTGCGGCTGGCGCGCGCCGCCCGCCTGTTCGCTCAGGCCGACTTCCTGCATCGCCGCGCCGCCGAGAACGCGGTCCTCAGCCTGGAAGCCACCTTGCGTGCGTTTCCCGCCGCCGTCGACCTGTCGGCCCATCCGGGTGTGTTCGGCGCGGCCCTGGCGGACAGTGATGCAGCCACGCGGGTCGGCGTGCCCGTGACCTTTGAGGATGGAGGCCAGGCCGCGCCTGGCGCTCGCCCCCTTTCGGTCGCCGAAGGTTCGACCGATCTGATCGTGTCGCTGATGACTTTGCACTGGGCCAACGACCTGCCCGGCGCGCTCAGCCAGATCCGCCGCGCGCTGAGGCCCGACGGGCTGTTTCTGGGCACCCTGCTGGGCGCGGGCACCCTGAAGGAGCTTCGGGCCGTCCTGACCGAGGCCGAGCTGGCCGAGCGCGGCGGAGCCCAGGCGCGTGTCTCGCCCTTTGCCGACGGGTTCGACGGCGCGGGCCTGCTCCAGCGGGCCGGATTCGCCCTGCCCGTGGCCGACGTGGATCGGCTGACGGTCCGCTACCCCGACCTGTTCGCGCTGATCCGCGATCTGCGGGCCATGGGCGAGACCAATGTGCTGGCCGGCGCGACTCGACCCTTGACGCGCGGCATCGTCGCTCGTGCCGCCGCGCTCTATGCCCAGCGATACGCCGAACCCGACGGCCGCATCCCCGCGACATTCGAGATCGTCAATCTGGCCGGCTGGGCTCCGCACGACAGCCAGCAGCAACCCCTGCCACGCGGGTCGGCCAGGGTTCGTCTGGCCGACGCCCTGGGCGTCGTCGAGCACGGTCGCACAAAACCCTAGAGCGGCGTGGCTTCGACCAGGACTTCAGTGCGGCGGCGCAGCGGTTCCTGCACCCCGTCCGCGGTCGTCGCGCCCGCGTCGCCGGCCGCCGCGATCTCGAAGGCGGGCACCGGCCATCCGGCTGCGGTCAGTGCCTCGGCCACCGCCAGGGCCCGGCGTTCGGAGAGGTCCTGATTGGCATCGGCCGCGCCGCTCGCGCTGGCCAGGCCCAGAACCTTGACCGAAGTGATCCGGCAGCCCTGCAGCTGCGTCGCCGTCAGGCCGATCGCCTCCAGCGCCGGGCTGGTCAGTCGGTCCTGATTCTCGTTGAAATAGACGTCGAACCGTTTGGCGGCACAGGCGCTGGGCGTGGCCACCAGCGCCTCGCGATCCATGAACTTCGGCCCCATCGAGCAGGCCGACAGACCGATCGCCCCCATGGTCGCGGCCAGAAAGATCTTCTGCGTCGTCATCATCGCCCTGTTCCCTGTGTTCGCTCAAGCAAAGGGCGGCCCGTCGATCGACGAGCCGCCCTGAGAGTCGTCTGTTGTCAGGGCCTAGTAGCGGCGCTGACCATTTTCCCAGTAGCACTCGTCCTGACGGTTGTCGTAGCAGTAGTAGTACTGGCCACGGTTGTCGCGGTAACGCTGCTGGTTGTTGCGGTCGGCTTGAGATCCTCGGATCGCGCCGATGGTGCCACCGGCGGCGGCGCCGATCAGCGCGCCGGTCGCGGCATTGCCGCCGCCGACGTTGTTGCCGATGATGGCGCCGGCGACGGCGCCCAGGCCGGCACCGATCGCGCCTTGGCGAACGGTCTGGTTGCTGGTGCTGTTGCCGTAAGGATCGGTCGCGCAGGCCGATGCGAGCAGGCCGGCGGCACCGATCGCGATAATTGCCGTCTTCATGGATGTGTCCTTCATTCCTGATGTTCGCCCCGAAAGCGAGAACGCTGGATTATGGCTCAGGTTCCGCGCCTATGCTCGTCGTCAACGATGACATAGACTGTAGCGGGTCGCGCGAGGGGCGCGGATTTCGAACACGTCCAGCGTTTGTGAGGGGTTTTCAATGCGTTTTCCTGAGCCGGTCCGTAACGCGGACGATCACGCCAGCCCGGTCTGGGCCCGTTCCAAGCGCCGTTCAGGCGGCGGCGGGGGCGGATTCGTCGGTCTGCTGGTCACGCTTCTGGCGCTGTTCGGCGTTCTGACGGCCGTGCTGGGCATCAAGGAGCAGTCGCTGGCCAAGGGCGGGGCGATGATGGACGGCTGGATCACGGCCGGCGTCTCTTCGGCCAAGGGTCTGATCGGCAAGGCGCCGGAAGCCGCCGAGGTCGCCGCCGACAAGGCGGGCGACGCCGCCGACAAGACCGGAGACGCGCTTCAGGCCGGCGCCGCGACCACGGCGGACACGCTCAAGGCGCAATAGTCACGCTTGGCGGAACAGGGGCCTGACAGGCGCGTTCGGGCGGGATGACCGATACCATCGAGCCTGAATCCGTGGCCCTGGGCCTGCCCGAGACCGAGCCGGTCGAGGCGGTCGCCGAGCCGCGCGCCCTGACGCCCCATGTCGCGATCTCGCGCGTGGTGATCCTGGTCAACACCCTGTCGGGATCGGTGGGGCCGCGCGCCGTGGCCGAGGTCGAAGCCATCATGGCCGACTATCCGTGCGAGGCGGAGATCGTCGAACTGGTCGGATCGACCATGGACGATCAGATCGATGCGGCCCTGGCATCCAAGCCCGATGTTCTGTTCGTGCTGGCGGGCGACGGCACGGCGCGCGCGGCCGCTTCCAGGGCGGGACCGAAGGGGCCGCTGGTCGCGCCCCTGCCGGGCGGGACGATGAACATGCTGCCCAAGGCGCTTTACGGCACCGCCGACTGGAAGGTCGCCCTGCGCGACGCCCTGGAGAACGGATTGCCCCAGTGCGTATCGGGCGGCATCGTGGAGGGGCAGTCCTTCTATTGCGCCGGCATCTTCGGATCGCCCGCCCTGTGGGCACCGGCCCGCGAGGCGATGCGCACGGGCAAGCTCAGCCTGGCCTGGACCTATGGACGACGGGCGTTGAAGCGGGCCTTTTCCGGCAAGATTCGCGTCGAACTGGACGGCGGCAGGGTCCGTCGCAGCGAGGCCCTGGCCCTGATCAGCCCGATGATCTCCAAGGCCATGGACGAGCCCGTCGGGCTGGAGGCGGCCGCCATGGACCCGGCCGACGCGGCCCAGGCGTTCCGACTGGCCGCCAACGCCCTGTTCAGCGACTGGCGTCAGGACCCGTCCGTCGTGACCCAGCCCGCCCGCAAGATCCGCATTCGTGCGCGATCCAAAATCCCCGCCGTTCTGGACGGTGAGCCGACGCTGCTGCATCACGACGCCATGGTGACCTTCATTCCCAAGGCCTGGCAGGCCCTGGCCCCCGATCCCCAGCCTCAGGGCGAGGCGGTCTGATGCGGTCGATGGCGAGAGGCGACGCCCGGTGAGAGCCGGCCGTCTGCTGCAGTTCTCCGACGTTCATTTCGGGGTCGAACACCCGGACGCCTGCGCCGCCGCGCTTGATTTTGCCCATGCCACGCCCAGCGACCTGATCCTGATCACCGGCGACATCACGCAAAAGGGCCTGCCGGACGAGTTCGCGGCGGCCGCGGCCTGGATCCGGGCGATGCCGAAACCGCGCTTCGTCATCGTCGGCAATCACGACGTCCCCTATTACAATCTGGGCGCGCGGCTGTTCCGGCCGTGGAAGGCCTTCGAGGATGCGACCGGCTATCCGGCCCATGACGGCGAGTTCGTCTCCGACAGCGTGATGGTGCGCGGCGTCGTCACCGCGCGCGGTTGGCAGGCCCGGGCCAACTGGTCCAAGGGCGTCATCGACCTGGACCAGACGCGCCGCGCGGCCGAGGCGCTGCGTCAGGCCCCGGTCGGAGCCCTGCGCATCCTGGCCTGTCACCATCCGCTGATCGAGATGATCGGCACGCCCATGACCGGCGATGTGAAACGCGGCGACGCGGCGGCCGAAATCTTCGCCGAGGCGGGCGTCGATCTGATCACCACCGGCCACGTCCACGTCCCCTTCGCCATTCCGATCGACCTGTCGGATCGGTGTTCCTACGCTGTCGGCTGCGGGACCCTGTCCAAGCGCGAACGCGGCGCACCGCCCAGCTTCAACCAGATCGAATGGTCCGCGCACGAGATCGTGGTCACGGCCATCGCCTGGGACGGCCAGACCTTCAAGCCCGCCCAGAGCTGGCGGCTGCCGCGGCGTCAGGACACCCGCCATCCGGCCTCCGCGCCCGATCCGGCGACGCCCGGTACGCTCGAAGCGGCGATCACCTGAGGGCCAAGAAAAAAGCCGCGACCCGTGAGGATCGCGGCTTTGGTCTTTGATCGGTCGCGGCGGCTAGGCGCGCGGCCCGCGTCGCAGCCCACCGGTGAAGAACGAGATCACCATCAGGACGAGGAAGATCACGAACAGGACATAGGCGATGTTCATCGACAGGCCAGCGACGCCACCGGCACCGAGAGCGCCTGCGACCAGCGCGAGAACCAGAAATATGAGAGCCCAGCGGAGCATGGACGATCCTCCCTTGGAAGATTGATGACGGGCGTCGCCACCATCGACGCCGCCTGCCTGATCAATGTTCGCCGGGCGATCCCGTTCCGGTCAGCGGCGGTAACGACCGTGCGATTTCTCTGTGAAGGCCGCCGCCACCATGGTGGCCAGGGCCGGGTTGCGCAGGAAGATCCAGCCGCCGGCCAGGGCCGCGACGGTGCCCAGGATCGGGCGCGAGCGGAACAGGGCATAGGCGCGACCGCCCAGGCCCTCGGGTTCTTCTTCCTCTTCCTCCTCGAAGGCGCCGCCGACGCCCAGGAAGACCACCGCCACGATCACCGCGACCAGGGCGAAGACCCCGGCCGTGATCGCCGCCGCGCCGAGAGGCGGCAGGACAAGCGCCAGCGCATAATAGAGGGTCGCGCCCAGCGCCACGACGGCCACGAAGGCGCAGCCGGCGACCACGAAGGCCGCCGACAGCTTTTTGACCAGCCCCTTGCCGAACATCAGCGGCGACGACCGGCCAGCAGCAGACCCAGCACCACGCCGACGCCGAGCGCGATGGCCGTGGACTGAACCGGACGCTCCTGCACCCGCTCGGTGATGTAGCGTTGCGCCTCGTCGAAACGCTCTGAAGCGTCGTCATAGTATTCGCGGCTGCGCACGCGGGCCTGGTCGTAATAGCCACGGGCCTGTTCGCGCAGTTCGTCGGCGCGTTCGCGGACGCGGGCGTCGGCTTCGGCGGCCTTTTCGCGCAGGCGGGCTTCGGTTTCCGAGGCCTTGGCCTTCAGCTTGGCGGCTTCTTCGCGCGCGCCGACCTTTAGATCCTCCTTGAGGGTGTTCAGGTCGTTCTTGATGTCTTCGCGCGCCTTGCTGGTCGCCATGATCCCACTCCGTTGATGCAGCTTTGCCATAAATAGGGGCCTTGTCGGCTGAACGCCACTGCTTTGCGGGGGTTCCCCTGCGGTGCAGCATTGTGCAGGGAGTGGGGCTTAGGGCTTAGGAAGGACTGGGCCGCTGGCCTTGAACGACGTCGCGCGGCCCGAGGCCATGATGGCCCACTCCCCAAGACCTAAGCCCTACTCACTGAGCCCTATCACCGTTCCCCCGGTAACGAACCGGTAGGGTCTCCCTCAGCCTCCCTTAAACTTTCCCGGTCAGGATCGACCGGTGATGTCCCCCTCCTGCCCTTCTCCGGTCGCCAAGCTCGCCCTGGCGGTCGTGACCGAGCCCGAGCATGCGCTGCCCGCGCCCGTCGGCGCGCGCGAGGAGGCGATGCGGACCCTGCTCCAGACGGCGGCCGATGCCGGCGTGTCGATCGTCGCCACGCGTCCGACGGGCGATGCCGAACGTCTGCTGGGTCAGGCCTGGCCGTTTCCCTCGCCGTTCTCCGTCACGGTTCGAACCGTCGCCCTGTCCGAGGGCCTGGACCGGGTCGAGGCGCGCGCCCGGCGGTCGCTGGAACGCATGGGGTTGCCGCGCGGCGACACCCTGCTGGTGTCCGGTGCGACCGACCTGGCCGGGGCCGAGGGCCGCGCCCTGTGGGACCGGATGCTGGCGCTGAAGGATCGCGGGCTCTATCGCCGCGTCGGATTCCTGGCGACCATGGAGGACGGGCCGACCCTGCTGGCGCGGCGCTATCAGCCCGATGTCGTGCAGATCGCCTGCAACATCCTGGACCAGCGCCCGGTGACCGAGGGGGTGCTGTCCGACCTCGCCGGTCTGGGCATCGACGTCCATGTCTCGTCGGTCTTCGCGCGCGGCCTGCTCTTCGCCAGCCGAGAAACCCTGCCCGCCCATCTGGTCGATCAGGGCGTGGCCCTGTCGCGCACGCGCCGACGCCTGGCGGAGGCCAGGGTCGATCCGATGCAGGCCGCGCTCGCCTTCTGTCTGGGCCTGCCGCCCGTGGCCGCCGTGGTCGCCAGCGTGGCCTCGGCCGCCGAGATGCGGGCGGTCCTGGCGGCCGCTCACGCCCCCCGGCCCGACCTGGACTGGGACGCGCTGGCCCTGTCGGAGCCGGCCGCGATCACGACCGGCTCCGCGGCGCGGATCAGTAACGCAGCCTGATCCCGACATAGCCGGACCGCCCCGGCTCTCCATATCCGAACACCTGCTGATAGTGTTCGTCGGCCAGGTTCTCGAGCCGCGCCGTCAGGGTGACGGCGTCGTTCAGGTCATAGGCCGCGTTCAGGTTGGCCGTGACGAACCCTTCGCGAAGGCCCCCCGAATCCGGCTGGTCGCCCTCGGCGCGGATGGTCAGGGCGCCGGACAGACGCCCGCCGCTCCATCCCAGGGTCGCCGATCCCGCGTGCTCGGGCACGCGCAGCAGCCGGTCGCCGGTCGTCTCGTCGACCGCGTCGGTCCAGGCGTAGGCCAGGGTCAGATCGAATCCGCCCCCCAGGATCGCGCGCGCCTCCGCCTCCACCCCGTCGGTCCGGGCCCGGGCGACGTTGACGTAGTAGGAATCGAACGTCACCGGATCGAAGAAATAGGTGATCTGGTCCTCGACCTTCAGCCGATACAACGTCAGCCGCCCGTCGATGCGACCGTCGCCCGAGGCCCAGCCGACCGCCCCCTCGACGCTGTCGGCGGTTTCGGGCCGAAGCTCGGGGTAGGGGATGGCGCTAAAGCAGTAGTCGCAGACCGCCTGGCTGATCGACGGGGCCTTGAAGCCGGTCCCATAGGCCCCCGACAGGACGAAGCCGGCGGGCAGGTCATAGGCGGCCGAGATTCGGCCCGTGACCTCCGACCCGAAATCGTCGGTGTCGTCGTAACGCAGCCCCCCCGTCACGCTGAAATCGTCGGACACGTCGACCCGCGCCACGCCGAACGCCGAGGTGGTGCCCAGCGCGACCGCTTCGCCGGTCGAGACCGTGCCTCGCGTATCCTCCCGCTCCGCCCCGACCGTGAAGGCCGCTCGGTCGTCCCAGCCGGTGCCCTGCCCCTGCCAGCGATAGACCTGGCGATCGGCGTCGAACTGTGAGGCGAAGTCGCCGTCGTTCTCGCGCGCGATATCACTGGCCGAAAAACTGAACTGCTGATCCAGGCCCAGGAAGGCCGTCGACAGCCGCACGAACCCGGACCACTGCTCGCTGGCCGTGGTGTCGGGCGTGTCGGCGGGGACATAGTCGGGCGGGGGGGATCCGTCGATGTCGCCGTGGCTGTCCGACCATCGGGCCGAAGCCTCGATCGTGGTCGTGGTCGTCAGCGCATAGCGGCCCCTGGCCCCGACCGTCGTGGTCTTCAGTCCGTCCGGCTCGGGATTGCCGTCGGCCTCGTCGGCCGCCGAGATGCCCTCGCTGTCGAAGCGCGACACATAGGCGCTGGCGGCCCAGGTCTCGCTGACGGTGCCGAGCGCCAGCCGCCCGCGCCAGGTGTCGAAGCTGCCGGCCTCGGCCTCCGCGCGCAGCCCGTCGATCTCCCGGGTGGTGAAGGCGATGACCCCGCCGATGGCGTCCGATCCCCACAGCGAGGATTGCGGACCGGACAGGACCTCGACCCGCTCGACATCGCCCAGCTCGAATCCGGAGAAGTCGAACGCGCCATTGACCTCGGCCGGGTCGTTGACCGGCACGCCGTCGACCAGGACCAGGGTCTTGCCGGGCGTCGCGCCGCGCATGCGCACTTGGGCGGGACCGGCATAGGCCCCCGAACGCGTGACCGACAGGCCGGGAATGTCGGCCAGGATGTCGGCGGCGAACACCGCGCCGCGCCGATCGATGGCGCGCGCGTCGATGACGCGGGCGCCCGGCGTGTCCTGCTGGATCGCGGGCAGGCGGGTGGCGGTGACGATGACTTCCGGC
Organism: Brevundimonas sp. P2_A6; assembly: GCF_056404975.1. NCBI lineage: Bacteria > Pseudomonadati > Pseudomonadota > Alphaproteobacteria > Caulobacterales > Caulobacteraceae > Brevundimonas > Brevundimonas sp. P2_A6. The sequence continues at coordinate 420,370 of NZ_JBFUCZ010000002.1, forward strand.
AGGGTGTCGTCCGGGGTCTCCTGCGCGAGGACAGGCGAGGCGATGAGCGCGACGAGGGCGCTGCTCGCAAGAAGCAGGCGTTTCATGGAATTAGCTCCGACAGGCCCGACTTCGGCGCGCGCCGGGCGTGTGAACAGCGACCAATCCGCCGTGACGCGGTCACGACGGCTCCGAGATCGGGTCGCTTCGACGGAACGGCCTCCCGGCTTTGCGGAAGGGGCTGGTCCCACGCCTCTGTCTGGTCCCGGACAGCGGGCGAGCGACGTCGGCGGCCAGGTCTCCTGGCTTGCGGGTCAACGGACGCCGTCCTCGCCTTCCCGGCTCTGCGAAAGCAGGACCAGTGACGCCGGATGCGAACACCCGGACCGGACGACGGCCTAACCGCCTACAGTTGCGGGCACAGCCGCGGTGTTCGACCGCGTTCCCTTAACCGCCTGACCGGCTTGTCGCAGCGCAGCAGAGGTTGCGCAAGATCGCTTGAGCCGGGCCGCCCGATCCGTCACCCTGACGCCACGCCATGAACGCCCCCCTGTCCCATCCGCCGAAGATCGAGACGCCCGACGGCACCACGCCCGTCATGGCCCAGTTCCTGACGGCCAAGGCGTCGCAGCCCGACGCGATTCTGTTCTTCCGCATGGGCGATTTCTACGAGCTGTTCTTCAGGGATGCCGAGGTCGTGGCCGCCGCCATCGGCATCACCCTGACCAAGCGCGGAAAGCATCTGGGCGAGGACATCCCGATGTGCGGCATGCCGGTCCATGCGGCCGAGGGCTATATCGCCCGCCTGATCCGCCAGGGCTTCAAGGTCGCGATCTGCGAACAGATGGAGGATCCGTCGGAGGCACGGAAGCGCGGCTCCAAGGCCGTGGTCCGGCGCGACATCGTGCGGGTGGTGACGCCGGGAACCCTGACCGAGGATTCCCTGCTGGATGCGCGCGGCGCGAACCGACTGGCGGCGGTGGCCATCCGCAAGGGCCGCGCGGCCGTGGCCGTGGTCGAACTGTCGGCCGGAGCCGTCGACTGTGTCGCCTGCGAGATCGGCGACCTGGGCGCGACGCTGGCGGCGTTCCGGCCCAGCGAGGTCCTGGTCACCGACAAGGTCTTTTCCGATCCTGACCTGAAGGGCGCGCTGGACGGGTCCGGGGGCGTGGTTCAGGCGCTGGCCTCCGCCATGGCCGAACCGGCGGCGGCAGGGGGTCGGGTCGCGCGGCTGTACGGCGTCGCCTCGCTGGACGGGTTCGGCGCGTTCGAGGAGGCGGAGGTCTCGGCGCTCGGCCTCATCGCCGCCTATCTGGAGACAACGCAGGCGGGCAAGGTTCCCGCCCTGTCGCCGCCGAGACGGTCGGGGGATGCGGGGTTCCTGGCCATCGATCCGGCGACGCGGCTGTCGCTGGAGATCGACCGGACCCAGCGCGGCGAGCGCGAGGGCAGCCTGCTCGCCTGCATCGACCGCACGGTCACCTCGGGCGGGGCGCGGGCCCTGGCGGAGCGGATCGCCCGGCCGTTGAGGAATCCGGTCGAAATCAATCATGGATTGGACGCCGTCGAATGGCTGCTGGAGCGTCGGTCGCTGCGACGCGACCTGCGCGACGGGCTGAAGGCCTCGGCCGATGTGGCGCGGGCGGTGTCGCGCCTGGCGCTGGGTCGGGGCGGGCCTAGGGACCTGGCCGCGATCCGCGCGGGGCTGACGATCGCGGAGGCGCTGGCCGGGCTGTTCACCGTCTCGCCCGATCCTCTGACCGGTCCGCCACAAAGGATCAGTTCATGTCTGGACCGTCTGACCCTGTCGCCCGATCTGGCGCGGCTGATGCTCGATCTGGCGGACGGGCTGGCCGAGGAGCCGCCACATCTGGCGCGCGACGGCGGCTTCGTGAAGCCGGGCTTCCGGCCCGAACTGGACGCGGCCCGGACGCTGAGGGACGACAGCCGCCGCGTGGTCGCCGATCTGGAGGCTCGCGCGGTGGCCGAGAGCGGCGTGCCGTTCAAGGTGCGGCACAATGCGGTGCTGGGCTATTTCCTGGAGACGACGGCCAAACACGCCGAGCCCCTGTTCCGCGCGGGTCCCGAAAGCCCTTTCATCCATCGCCAGACCCTGGCCGCCCAGGTCCGGTTCACGACGGTGGAACTGTCCGAGCTGGACGCGAAGATCAGCCAGGCCGGGCACCGGGCGCTCGCCATGGAGGGCGAGACCTTCGAGGCCTGGCGACGCACCGTTCAGGACCTCGCGCGACCCCTACAGGCCGTGGCCGACGCCCTCGCCGAACTGGACGCGACGGCGGCCCTGGCCGAATGGGCCGAGGAGGTCGGGGCGGTGCGGCCCGTGGTGGATGACAGCCGCGTCTTCTCCGTCGAGGCCGGACGGCATCCCGTGGTCGAGGCGGCGGTGAAGAAGGCGGGCGATCCGTTCACGCCCAATGACTGTCGGCTGGATGGTGACGGTGTCGGATGCGCCCGCCTGTCGATCGTCACCGGGCCGAACATGGCGGGCAAGTCGACCTTCCTGCGACAGAACGCCCTGCTGGTCGTGCTGGCGCAAGGGGCCTGTTTCGTGCCGGCGAAGTCCATGCGGCTGGGCGTCGTCGACCGGCTGTTCAGCCGGGTCGGGGCGGGCGACGACCTGGCGCGCGGACGGTCCACCTTCATGATGGAGATGGTCGAGACCGCCGCCATCCTGACCCAGGCGACGCCATCAAGCTTCATCGTCCTGGACGAGATCGGACGCGGCACCGCGACCTACGACGGCCTGGCCATCGCCTGGGCCTGTGCCGAGGCCCTGCACGACGTGAACCGGTCCCGGACCCTGTTCGCCACCCATTATCACGAGCTGGCCCGGCTGGAGGAACGGCTGGACCACGTCTGCAACCTGTCCATGCGGGCGCGCGAGTGGAACGGTGACCTGGTCTTCCTGCACGAGGCGGTGCCCGGCGCGGCGGACCGGTCCTACGGCGTTCAGGTGGCCAAGCTGGCGGGCGTGCCGCCGTCGGTGGTGGCGCGGGCGCGGGCCGTGCTGGACCGGCTGGAGACCGAAAAGGCGGCGCAGGGGCGGCTGGACGACCTGCCCCTGTTCGCGGTGATGGAGCCGCCTGCACCGGCGTTGCAGTCGGCGGTGGACGAGGCGGTGGCGGCGTTGGACCCGGATGCGCTCAGCCCGCGCGAGGCGCTGGAGGCGCTGTATCGGCTGAAGGGGTTGGCAAAGTGACAATCCTCACTCGTGAGCGGAGCGAAACGGGGGAGGGGGACCGCCGCGCGCTTGCGCGGGGGTGGAGGGGGCGACCCCAGACACGGGCGTGCGTTTCCGCCCCCTCCAACACCCTTCGGGCGGTCCCCCTCCCCCGCTTTGCGGGTGAGGATTAGATGCCGACCCTCGACGCTCGTCTCGACGCCATCGTCTCCGGCCCCGGGGTTCGTCCGGCCGTCGCCGCCATCCTGAAATCCCATCACGATGCCGCCCGTGAGAAGATCGCGACCAAACTGGGCAACGGCCTGCCCGGCGTCGAGGTGGCCCGTCTGTATGCGGCCGCCGCCGACGACCTGCTGATCGCCCTGTGGCGGTTCACGACCGAGACCCTGTATCCGTCCCACAATCCGACCGAGGCGGAAAAGCTCAGCCTGATCGCGGTCGGCGGCTACGGCCGGGGGGTGCTCGCCCCCTTTTCGGACCTCGACCTGGTCTTCCTGCGCCCGTGGAAGACCACCGCCCGCACCGAGACGGTGGCGGAGTTCATGCTCTATGTCCTGTGGGATCTGGGCCTGAAGGTCGGATCGTCGGCGCGGTCGGTGGAGGAGGCGCTGAGCCTGGCCCGCACCGACATGACCATCCGCACCGCCTTGCTGGAGGCCCGGCCGCTGGCGGGCGACGCGGCGCTGACGGAAAACTTCCTGTGGCGCTTTCGGGGCATGGTGACCAACGCCGACCCCCGCCCCTTCATCGCCGCCAAGATGGAGGAGCGCGACGGCCGCCACCAGAAGGCGGGGGCCACCCGATACCGCGTCGAGCCCAATATCAAGGACGGCAAGGGGGGCCTGCGCGACCTGAACACACTGTTCTGGATCGCCCGGTCCCTGGCCCCCGAAAGTCCCCTGGGGGCGAAGGTTCTGGATGACCTGCTGACCGCCCGCGAGCGGCGCACCTTCGAGGAGGCGTTCGACTTCCTGTGGCGGGTCCGGTGTCACCTGCATCTGGCGGCGGGGCGGGCCGAGGAGAAGCTGACCTTCGATTTGCAGCCCGAGGTCGCCCGTCGCATGGGCTGGCGCGGACGCGGCGACGAACCGGCGGTCGAGCGGTTCATGCGGCGATATTTCCTGGTCGCCCGCGACGTCGGGGCCCTGACCCGCGCCATGAGCGCCACGCTGGAGGCGCGTCAGCAGAAGAAGACGATGAGCCTGTCGCGCCTGATCCCGGGGCGGAAGCGGAACCTGGGCGTGGCCGGCTTCATCGAGGATCGGGGGCGGCTGTCGGTCACCGGGCCGGAGGTCTTCGCCGAGGATCCGGTCAAGCTGCTGACCCTGTTCGTCACGGCCGATCAGCACGACCTGGACGTCCACCCCCATGCCTTTTCGGCGGTGACCCGGTCATTGTCGCTGGTGACGCCCCGGCTGCGGCGCGACCCGCGCGCGACGGCCGCGTTTCTGCATGTGCTGGCGCACGGGCAGAGGCCTTATCGCGTCCTGACGCTGATGAACGAGGCGGGGCTGCTGGGCCGGTTCCTGCCGGAATGGGGCCGGATCGTCGGCCAGACCCAGTTCAACATGTATCACGCCTATACGGTCGACGAGCACACGCTGCAGGCCATCGGCATCATCAACGACATCCAGCGCGGCAAGCTGAAGGCCGACCACCCCCTGGCCTCGGAGGTCGTGCATCTGATCGCCGATCCGGAGGCGCTGATGCTGGCCATGCTGCTGCACGACGTCGGCAAGGGCGGAGAACGCGGTCAGCTGGAGGACGGGGCCATCGCCGCCCGGCGCGCCTGCGAGCGGCTGGGGATCGAGACGCGGCGGATCGAGATCGTCGTCTGGCTGGTGCGCCATCATCTGGCCCTGTCGGACTATGCGCAGAAGCGCGACATCTCCGACCCCGCGACGGTGCGGGCGTTCGCCGAGATCGTCGGCGATCCGGAACGGTTGAGGATGCTGCTGGTCCTCACCGTGGCCGACATCCGCGCGGTCGGGCCGGGCGTCTGGAACAGCTGGAAGGGCCAGCTGATGCGGACCCTCTATGCCCGCGTCGAGGCCCTGTTCCGGGGCGAGGACGCGGAGGGGGCCGATCCCCTGGCCGACCATGCCGATCTGGTGGCCCGGGCCTGCGCGAGCGGCGCGGCGGCCGAGGCCCGTCAGGGGCCGGGCACGATGGAGGCGACGACGGAGATCGCCCTGGCCGCCCGCGACCGTCCCGGGCTGTTCGCCGATCTGACCGCCGTGCTGGCCGCCGCCGGGGCCGATGTGGCCGGGGCGCGGGTCGCGACGGCCGCCGACGGCACGGTGCTGGACGTCTTCCAGGTCCAGGACGGGGCCGACCGCCCCTACGGCCAGGACGAACCACGCCGCCTGACGTCGTTGATCGCGGCCCTGGAGGCGGCCGCGCGGGGGGAAGCTCCGGTCGCCCCCCCCGCCATGCCCGCGCCCTCGCCACGTCGCGCCGTGTTCGACGTACGACCCGTGGTGATGATCGACCCCGCCGCCAGCGAAGCCGCCACGGTGATCGAGGTGTCCGGCGCCGACCGGCCGGGCCTGCTGGCCGAGCTTTCGCGCACCCTGTCGGATCACGACCTGTCGATCCGCTCGGCCCATGTGGCGGGCTTCGGAGAACGCGCCGTCGACAGCTTCTATGTGACCGACGCCAAGGGCCGGAAGGTCACCTCCGACGCCGTGCTGGACCAGGTGCATGCCGCCCTGGAGGCCGTGCTGGACCGCGCGCCCGAACCCCCGCAGGGGCGCCGCATCACCGCCGCGCGTGCCAGCGCCCGCGACGTCTCCGACCTGCGCCCCCGGAAGGCCGTTTCGCCCGAGCCGGAACCGCGCTAAGGCGCATCAGTACTCCCCAACGGACGCTTCCATGAGCCTGGCCCGCAATACGCTCGTTCAGGCGACCCTGACGCTGGGCAGTCGCATCCTGGGGTTCGCGCGCGATCTGGTCCTGTCGGCCCGCTTTGGCCAAGGGCCGATGATGGACGCCTTCACCACGGCGTTGATGCTGCCCAACATGTTCCGTCGACTGTTCGCGGAAGGGGCCTTCGCGCAGGCCTTCGTGCCCATCTATGGCGGGGTGCGGGCGCGCGACGGCGAGGACGCGGCGGCCGTGACGGCGTCGGAAGCGCTCAGCTTCATGTTCGCCGTGGTGGCCGGGTTCTGCATCCTGCTGCAGGTCGCCATGCCCTGGGTCATGCCCTTCCTGCTGTCCGCCTGGAAGGACGACAGCGGCGTCATGTTCGCGGCCACCACGGCCGCCCAGCTGACCATGCCCTATCTGGCCTGCATGACCATCGCGTCCCTGCTGTCGGGCGTGCTGAACACCTCGGGCCGGTTCGCCCTGTCGGCGGGGGTGCCGGTGTTCCTGAACCTGTGCACCCTCGTGCCGCTGCTGGCCCCCAGTTTCATCGACATGAGCCAGCCGACGACCCTGCTGGCCGTCTCCGCCGCCGTGACCGTCTCCGGCGTCATCCAGGCGGGCCTGCTGTGGTGGGGCGTGCGGCGGCTGGGCATCCGGCTTCGGATCAGCTGGCCCCGGTTGACGGCGGGCGTGGCGCGGACGCTGAAGCTGGCCATCCCTGGCGTTCTGGCGGGCGGCGCCCTGCAGCTGAACTCGGTGGTGTCGCAGCTGCTGACCGGCTCGAACGAGGGTGCCCGCTCGGTGCTCTACAACGCCGACCGCCTGTATCAGCTGCCGCTGGGCCTGGTGGGCGTCGCGATCGGCCTGGCTCTGGTCCCGCGCCTGACCAAGGCGTTCGTCAGTGGCGACCACGAGGGCGGACGGCGCACGCTGGACGACGGCATCACCCTGTCGATGGCCTTCACGCTTCCCGCGGCCGTGGCCCTGTTCGTCATTCCCTTCTTCATCATCGACGCCACCGTGACGCGCGGGGCCTTCACCAGCCTGGATGCGGCCCGCACCGCCGACGTGTTGCGTCAGTTCGCCTGGGGCGTGCCCGCCTTCGTCCTGGCCAAGGTGCTGACGCCGCCCTTCTTCGCGCGCGAGGACACGCGGCGACCGATGATCTTCGCCGTCATCTCGGTCGTGGTGACCGTGGCCCTGGGGTCGGGGCTTTTCTTCTGGTTCAGCCGGACCGGCGTGGACGGCGTGCTGGGCCTGGCCATCGCCACCTCCGTCTCGGCCTGGATCAACGTCGCCCTGCTGGGCGGCACCCTGATGCGCGAAGGGGTCTGGGCCCCCTCGGCGCGGTTCGTGTCCAGGTTCTCACGCGTGCTGGCCGCCAGCGCCGTCATGGCCGCCGTCCTGATCCCCGCCAGCCTCTTCTATCGCGACCTCAGCCGGCTTCTGCTGGCCAAGGAGATCGCCGTGATCGCGGTCGTCGTCGCGGGCGCTCTTGTGTATGGCGTCTGCATCGTGCTTTTCCGCGCCGTCAGCGTCTCCGAACTGAAGGCGACGCTGAAGCGTGAACCCGGAGCGACCGCTTCGACCGGACTGGACTGATGACCGACGCCTCTGCCTCCCCCGCCTATGATGGCCCCCGCCGTATCCTCAGCGGCATCCAGGCCTCGGGCGCGCTGCACCTGGGCAACTATCTGGGTGCGCTGAAGCGCTTCACGGCGCTTCAAGACTCGGGCGCGCCCTGTTTCCTGTTCGTGGCCGACCTGCACGCCATCACGGTCTGGCAGGACCCGGCCCTTCTGGCGGCCCAGACGCGAGAGATCGCCGCGGCCTATATCGCCTCGGGCCTCGACCCTGCCAAATCGACCATCTTCCCGCAGTCGGCCGTGCGCGCCCATTCGGAGCTGGCCTGGATCCTGAACTGCGTCGCCCGCCTCGGCTGGCTGGACCGCATGACCCAGTTCAAGGAGAAGTCGGGCAAGCACAAGGAGCGCTCGTCCGTCGGGCTTTACACCTACCCCGTTCTCCAGGCCGCCGATATCCTGCTCTACAAGGCGACCGAGGTGCCGGTGGGCGAGGACCAGAAGCAGCATCTGGAACTGACCCGCGACATCGCCGCCAAGTTCAACACCGACTTCAACGCGCCCGGCTTCTTCCCCCTGCCCGAGCCCCTGATCCAGGGGCCGGCGACGCGGGTCATGAGCCTGCGCGACGGCGCGGCCAAGATGTCCAAGTCCGACCCCTCGGACCAGAGCCGCATCAACCTGACCGACGACGCCGACACCATCGCGGCGAAGATCAGGAAGTCCAAGACCGACATGGGCGTCATGCCCGAACCCGGCGAGGCCCTCGACGACCGGCCCGAGGTGCGCAACCTGATCGCCATCTATGCCGCCTTGTCGGACCAGACGCGCGACGAGGTCACCGCCCAGTTCGCCGGCCAGGGCTTCGGCGCCTTCAAGCCCGCCCTGGCCGATCTGGCGGTGTCGTCCCTCGCCCCCGTCACCGCCGAGATGCGCCGCCTGATGGACGACCCGGCCGAGATCGACCGCGTGCTGAAGGACGGTGCCGAGCGTGCCTCCGCCATCGCCGATCCGGTGGTGGACGAGGTCAAGAAGATCGTCGGCTTCTGGCGGGGCTGAGACGTCGCGCCTTTCGGACGCGGCGTTTTGATCGTGGCTGACGAACGCCGGCTCATACTCTAGAGCGTGGCCATGCCCCATCCGCTGGACCGCGCCGTCTGGAACGCCCTGACCACGCGCCTGACCTCGTTCGCCACACCCGATTCCGACGGCCGCGCCGTCCGGATCGACCCGGAGGTCGGGGTCTTCCTGTCCGGTGCCGACGCCAGAGCCGAGACGCTCCAGGCCATGGCCGCGCTGGCCTTGCGTCATCCGGGGGCGGGGATGGTGGAGCGCACCGGCGGCCCGATGGCGGCGCTCGATCTGCCGGGGGTCGAGGTCGTCAGCCGAATCCCTCTCGTGCAGATGGTGGCGACCTCGCTGACGCCGGGCGGCCCGGACCTCGGGTTCGAGACCCTGACGGAGGCGGACGCGCCGGACATGCTGGCCCTGGCGACCCTGACCAGGCCGGGGCCGTTCCGGTCGGCGACGCGGCGGCTGGGGCCGTTCATCGGCGTGAAGTCGGAAGGTCGGCTGGTGGCCATGGCGGGGCGCCGAATGCGGGTCGAGGGCTTCACCGAGCTCAGCGGCGTCTGCACCCACCCCGACTGGCGCGGCCGGGGCCATGCAGCGGCCCTGTCGCGCGCCGTGACCGCCGAGATATTGGCCTCAGGCGAGGGGGTCTTCCTGCACGCCTTCGCCGAACACCCCGCCACGATAGCCTTCTATCGGTCGCTCGGCTTCGAGGTTCGGGCCGAGATGACCTATACGATCCTGCGCTGAAGGAGACCGTCATGAGCGACCACATCGCCACCGTCGAATGGCGTCGGGGCGATCAGCCCTTCGCCGACAACAGCTATTCCCGTGCCCATGACTGGATGTTCGACGGCGGGGCGGTGGTCCGGGCCTCGTCCGCGCCGACCAGCGTGCCTGCGCCGATGTCCGACCCGACGGCCGTGGATCCGGAAGAGGCGCTGGTGGCCGCCGTCTCCAGCTGCCATATGCTGTTCTTCCTGGCCCTGGCGGCCAAAGGAGGTTTCGTCGTCGACCACTACCGGGACGCGGCCTCAGGGACGCTGGCGCGCGACGACCGGGGCCGGATGTCGATGACCGGGATCGTCCTGCGTCCCGCCATCGCCTGGTCGGGCACCGAACCCGACGCGGAGACGCTCGCCGACCTGCACGGCCAGGCGCACCGCCTCTGCTACATCGCCAACTCGATCCGGGGCGAGGTGCGGGTGGAACCGGCCTGAGGCTCAGCCCACCGGCGGTGCCACCGCTGTGTCCTCCAGCAGGGCGACGAACCGGCGGATCGCTTCCTGGGTCAGGTCGGGGTCGTAGCGCATCGGCAGGGCGGTCATCGGCTCGTCGAAGCTGTGGGTGCCGTCCGCGACCCAGGTCTCGACCTCGGCCCCGCAGTTCCTGACCATGGCGTGGATCCGCTCGGCGTTGCGGACGGTGGTCAGGTGATCCTTCGCCGAGATGACCGCCAGGGTCCTGGGGCAATGCTTCCACGGCCGCATCCGGTTCAGGGCGGCGATGCCGACGTAAGGATAGGCCAGATAGGTCGCCTTGACCCCGTTCAGCGACACCGCGCCCGGATCGGCGACCCCGAGCGACCCGGCCGCGCGGTCCGCGCTCATCGCCTCCATGATGCCCCAGCCGCCGTGGCTCCACCCCGCCAGGACCAGTTTGGAGCCATCGACGTCCGGGCGTTCCGAAACCCCCCGGATCGTCGCCAGGATGTCCCCCGCCCGCTCGTGCCCCCGCAGCATCAGGCCGGTGCAGACCGTGGCCATGGCGAACTGGCGGCTCCAGCCGCGCGGCGCATAGGAATCCACGATCACCGCCCGCCACCCCGCCGCCTTCGCCGCCTGCGCATACATCGGCAGATGCCCCCTCAGGCCGCCGCAGCCGTGGAACAGCAGGGCGGTCGGACGAGGGCGGTCGTCGTCCGGGCCGACGACGGTCGTGGCAGGCTCGAGTCTGGCCCAGCGGGCGGAGAGGGTGTCCATGGGTGTGATCCTACTGCCTTCTCCCCTTGCGGGAGAAGGTGGCCCGCAGGGCCGGATGAGGGGTGCGAAGATGCAGAGGGACTGCGTCGGGCAGGTTCCTCATCGGCGAGACCGGGCTTCACCCCTCATCCGACCTCGCTTCGCTCGGCCACCTTCTCCCGCAAGGGGAGAAGGATGCTAATGCCGGAAGACCCGCACGCCCGTGAAGGCCATGGCGATGCCCTGTTCGTCGGCGGCGGCGATGACCTCGGCGTCGCGCATCGAGCCACCCGGCTGGATCACCGAGGTGGCCCCGGCGGCGACCGCTTCCAGCAGTCCGTCGGCGAAGGGGAAGAAGGCCTCGGACGCGCACGCCGACCCTTGCGCCAGCGAATGGGCCAGGCCTTTCGCCTCTCCGGCCTCGCGGGCGCGGATGGCGGCGATGCGGGCGCTGTCCCTGCGGTTCATCTGGCCCGCGCCGATGCCGGCGGTCTGGCCGTCCTTGGCGTAGACGATGGCGTTGGACTTGACGTGCTTGGCCACGGTGAAGGCGAACAGCATGTCCTCGATTTCCTGCGGCGTCGGCTGGCGGCGGGTGACGATCTTCAGGTCGGCGGGCTTGATCAGTGAGGTGTCCCGCGACTGGACCAGGAATCCCCCGGCGACGCTGCGGAACACCTCGCCCGCGCCGTGCGGATCGGGCAGGCCGTCGGTCAGCAGCAGGCGCAGGTTCTTCTTGGCGGCGAAGACGGCCCTGGCCTCTTCATCCGCGCCGGGCGCGATGACCACCTCGGTGAAGATGTCGGTGATGGCGCGGGCGTCGGCTCCGTTCAGCGACCGGTTGACCGCGATGACCCCGCCGAAGGCCGAGACGGCGTCGCATTCCAGGGCGCGGGCGTAGGCCTCGGCCAGGGTCGCGCCGACCGCAACGCCGCAGGGGTTGGCGTGTTTGACGATGACGCAGGCCGGGGCCTCGAACTCCGCCACCAGCTCATAGGCCGCATCGGCGTCGGCGATGTTGTTGTAGCCCAGCTCCTTGCCCTGGATTTGCTGCGCGTGGGCAACGCCGGGGCGCATTTCGCCGGTGCGATAGAAGGCCCCGGTCTGGTGCGGGTTCTCGCCATAACGAAGCGTCTGGGCCAGCGACCCGGCGATGGATTTGCGAGCGGGGGCCGCCTCCTCCAGCTGGCCTGCGAACCAGCCGGAGACGGCGGCGTCATAGGCGGCGGTGCGGGCGAAGGCGCGGGCGGCGAGGCGCTTCCGCAGGGCCAGATCGGTCGACCCGTCGGCCTTCAGCGCGTCGACGATCTCGCCGATGGACGCCGCATCCACGGCGACGGCGACATAGCCATGGTTCTTGGAGCCCGATCGGATCATGGCCGGGCCGCCAATGTCGATGTTCTCGATCACGGCGTCAAAACCGGCCCCGGAAGCAACGGTTGATTCGAACGGATACAGATCGATCCAGACGATATCGATGGGACCGATCCCATGCTCATCCATCGCCGCCTTGTGCGGGGCCGCGTCGCGCACGCCCAGCAGGCCGCCGTGAACCACGGGGTGCAGGGTCTTGACCCGGCCGTCCATCATTTCGGGGAAACCGGTCAGGTCGGCCACGTCCTTCACCGGCAGGCCGAACCCCGCGATGGCGGAGCGGGTGCCGCCCGTGGACACCAGTTCGACCCCCGCCGCGTGCATCGCCCGCGCCGCCTCTTCCAGCCCCGTCTTGTCGGACAGGGAGATCAGGGCGCGGACGGGCCGGACGGCGTCGGGCGCGGGCGGAAAGTCGGGGGCGGCGGGCATGGGGCGGTCCTTGCTCGCCCAATCTCCGCTCATCCCGGCGAAAGACGGGATCCAGACCTTTGGGCGATCGATGCTGGCGTTGAGACCCGGCTCCTATCCCACGCGTCCTTGATGCGAAAGAACCGGGTCCCGGCTTTCGCCGGGATGAGCGGAAAAAATCACTGATCCGCCGCCGCCCGCACACCGGCGAACGTCCAGCGCAGCGTCCTGGCCAGCCCCATCGTCCCGGCCCGCACCAGGGGCCGCGTCAGGACCGGGGCCGACAGCCCGTGCATCCGCCTTGCCCAGACCGGCAGAAGCTCGATGCCCGCCTGTAGCGTCATGGTCTGGATCGGAGCCGTGGCCGGGCTGGACGACGGCTGGCTGAGGACCAGGCGGGCGACCTCGCGCGTGCGGTCGTCGGCGCGCAGCTGCGGCCGCATCCGGTCGATCAGACGCCGCGCCTCGATCCGCGATCGTGGCAGGGGATCGGCCCCCAGCATGGCCCCCATGGTCGCCATCTCGGCGAAATAGCGGTCCTGATCGGCCGCCGACATGCCCGGCTCGCCATAGCGGATCCAGCCGTTCAGAAAGCTCCAGCACTCCGTCACATGGACCCAGGCCAGCAGCTCGGGATCGGATACGCGATAGGGCTCGCCGGACGGCAGGGTGCCGCCCAGATGGCCGTGAATCGTGCGCACCCGGTCGATGGCGCGCGTCGCCTCTTCCGGTCCGCCATAGGTGGTGACGGCAATGAACCGGGCGGTCCGCCTCAGCCGCCCGTGCATGTCGGCGCGAAAGTTGGAGTGGTCCCAGACCCCGGCCAGCACCTTGGGATGCAGCATCTGCAGCAGCAGGCCGGACACCCCGCCGACCAGCATGCCGACCACGTCGCCATGAACCCGCCAGGCGACCGAGTCTGGCCCGAACAGCCCGTCGGGTCGCCGCACGATCGGCGTCTCGCCCTTCTTCGGATCGTTGAACATGGCCACGACCTGCCTAGCGATCGCCCGCTGGGCGACAAGCGCCAGCGGGGGGCCGATGGCGCGCTGCGTGGACAGGGCAAGGGGGCTGCGGGCCATCAGTCCGGATCTGGCGCGATGTTGGTCGAGGCGGCCGGGCACATCAGGCGGAAGGCAGCCGTCAGGACATAACCCCCGCCCGCGCCGGAATAGTCGCGAATGTCGCCGCTGTCCTTGTCCTGCCAGACGGGCATGACCTTGCCGTCCTCGGCCTCCTCGTCGCGGACCCAGGCGGCGGAACTGCCATCGGAGACCGTGCGGGCGATGCAGTCGGCGGTCATCTCGTCCTGCGGCGGAGCGGTTCTCTGATCGGCGCACCCGGCGATAGCCTCGGCGTTTCCGGCACCGAACGAACCCATGCAGTAGGCATAGTTGTCCTCGGCCATCGTCTGTCCGACCAGTCTGGCCGACGCCGTGTCGATGCCGTCGATCGACACGATCTGAGCGCGGGGAACGTGATTGCCGAAATAGAAGTAGCGGACCGGCGTCGCGGCCGGCGCCTGCGGGGCCGAAACGGCAGGATCGGCGGCCGGTGCGCGAGGGGCCGGTTCGCCGGTCGGCTTGCAGGCGGCCAGGAGGGTCAGGGCGGCAGCGGCGGCGATCGCGGTCTTCATGTCGGCATCCTCGGTGTGGTGTCGGACAGGACTAGCACGGGGCCGGTTCCGCCAGAGTGCCTGTTCCTGACGCGGTCAGGTCGGATCGCCCGCGGCCCCGGCAGGGGAAAGCTTCCAGCGGATCTTGGTTTCCGCGTCGGTCCGCGCCGATCCGCGCACCACGACCTGAAGCGACCGACGCGTCAGTCCGTCCTCGACATGGACGGACGGCTCGATCGCCACATCCGGTCCGTCGGTGCGGAACCACCAGCCCCGCCCCGAATGACCGCGCAACAGGATCGAGCGCCGGTCGCGCGCCAGCGACGCCTGTGCCCCCGGCTCCAGATGGAACCTCACGGCATAGGGCGCGGCGATGGCGCGGACCGTATCCCGATGGTCGGGGCAGGGATGCAGCCGCTCCTCGGCCCTCAGCTCGTCCAGCCTCTGGTCCAGATACAGCCGCCGCTGGTGAAGCAGGCCATATTGGACCGCCCAGGCGTCGTGCTCGACCTCCAGCCAGACAGCGCCCTCGCCGTCGCGCTGCTCGGTGGTGCATTTGTAGGGGCGGCCGAACAGGCGCGGCCCCAGAAGCTCGCCCTTCCATCCGCCCAGGGGTTCGGCGAACGACTGCTCGCCCAGGGTCAGGGTCGAATGGCCGGGGGCCAGACGCAGGCCCTGGCGGTCCGCCGCGCGCGGCGTCCAGCCACAGCCGGTGATCAGCCGATCGCGCCCGCAGACGATCTCCAGCGCCAGGGGCTGGGCGCAGGCCGTTTCGGACCAGGCGCCCTTTCCCGGCGATCCGGCGTCGGCGACGACGGTCAGCAGGGGCGAGCGGATGCGTATCAGGGCGCCCACGGTGCCCGCCGTGCCGCCCGGCGTCTCGGCATGGTCGTCGTGGGCGCGGGCGGCGGCCACGCGCGCGGGTGTCGAGGGGCCGCCCCCCTGGAAGCCGGCCAGCCGTCCGTCGGGCAGGGTCTGCAGCCGCAGCGCCGTGGTCAGCCGGACGATGGCCCCGGCCATGGCCTCGGGCGGGGTTTCCGACAGCTGCGACAGGGCGTCGTTCAGGCTCAGGAGGTCCAGCAGCAGCTCCAGCCCCGCCTCCGGACTGCGCGAGGCATGGCCGCCGTCGCCGAAGACCGTGACGCGCAAGGCTCCCGTCAGTCGCCCCAGGGCCGCCCGCCGGATCCGCGCGCCCGGCGGTCCGGCCAGCACGCATCCCGCCAAAGCCGCGGCGACCAGACGCTCGGCCTTGCCCGCCAGTCCGCCGGGCGGTCGCAGCAGCTGGCGCGCCTGACGCCCCAGCACGTCGGCCAGCCTCAGGCGATCTGCCTCGGAGGCCACCGCCCCCATGCGCCGGGCGGCGCAGGCCAGGTTGAAGGTGCGCCGCGCCAGGATCTGCGGGTCCCACGCGAAGGGCGACCAGCGGGCGAAGGTCTCGGCCCAGATCAGGGTCAGACGCACGGCCTCGCGCGCCCCGCGATCCTCCTGCAGCATCAAGGACGGCAACCAGGCGAAGGCATGCAGGTCGGTGGCGAAGGCCCTGGACGGACTGGGGCGATTGAACGGATCGGCCGGAGCCTCGGCCTCCATATGGGTTCCGGCCAGATGGAAGCGGCCGCCCAAGACCGCCTTGCCCGGCGCCGGATCGACGGGTCGGAAATCGCGCGGTGTGGCGGCGAAGGCCACGGCCTTTCCCGCCGCCAGGGTCATGGCATAGCCGGGCAGGCCATACAGCTCGATCCACATCTGGCGGGTCAGCATCCGCCCGGCGATGGCGGGCCACAGGGCCGGACCGGTCTGGGCACCGCTGGTCCTGACCGGCGTCCGCACCGGCGCCCCTCTCAGGCCCGGAATGCTGCCCTCGCCGACGGGCGGCGCGGGCGTGCGATCGGCGAAGGGCCCGATCGGGTTCATGCGGCCTTCAAAGCCGCGATGTTGGCGGCATAGGCGTCCGGCCCGCCCCGGAACACGGCCGTCCCGGCGACCAGGGCATCGGCCCCGGCGGCGACGCAGGCCCCGGCATTGGCTGCAGTCACCCCGCCGTCGACCTGAAGGTGCGCCTGTGATCCCGCCGCATCCAGCATGGCTCGCGTCCGCTCGATCTTCTTCAGGGTCGAGCCGATGAAGGACTGACCGCCGAAGCCCGGATTGACCGACATCAGCAGCACCAGATCGACCAGCTCGATCACGTCCTCCAGCACGCTCAGCGGCGTACCAGGGTTCAGGACGACGCCCGCCTTGGCCCCCAGCTGGCGGATGCGGCCCAGCGTCCGGTGCAGGTGCGGCCCGCTTTCGGGGTGGACGGTCAGGATGTCGGCCCCGGCCTCGCGATAGGCCTCCAGCCACGGATCGACCGGCGCGACCATCAGGTGCACGTCGAACGGCAGGGATGTGTGGGGCCGCAGCGCCTTCACCACGTCGGGGCCGATGGTGATGTTGGGCACGAAATGGCCGTCCATGGCATCGACGTGGACCCAGTCGGCCCCCGCCGCCTCGATCGCGGCGACCTCGGCCCCCAGTTTGGCGAAATCGGAGGCCAGGATGGACGGGCAGATCAGGGGCGTTGTCGGCATGGTCAGGGGATAGGCCCGGAGCGTCCGGGGGGCAAGCGCGACGGATCGCATCCCCTCGCACCGCTTGACGAGAGGGCCGGGCTGGGGCTCCGTCCGCCCTGCTTATGCCGCTCCGGAGTGTCCATGCGTTTCGCCCGCCTCTCCAGCCTGATCCTGCCCATGATCCTGGCCGCCTGCGCCAGTACCCCGCCGCCGCCCCCGCCACCGCCCCCTCCGATGTCCGCGCCGACGGCATCGGGCAGCATCAACAGCGGGGCGTTGCGCGACTGGCGCGGCATCGTCCGCTCGGCCGACCGCGACCGCTATGCTCGCAGGGACGCGGCCTGGCGGCTGGCGCTGGAACAGGCGCGTCGCCAGACGGGGTCGGGTGACCTGCGATCCCTGGGCGATCTGACCGATCCCGGCGCGGCCCGCCGCGACGTGACCCCGCCGGTCGGCGACTACCGCTGTCGCACGGTCAAGCTGGGCTCCCAGGGCGGCGAGCAGGGTCTGGGCTATGTCGTCTACGACTGGTTCGCCTGCCGGATCGAACAGACTCCGCGCGGCTTGAAATTCTCCAAGACCACCGGCTCGCAGCGCCCGTCCGGCCTGCTGTTTCCCGAGGACGACCGCCAGATGGTCATGCTGGGGTCGCTCGCGCTCGCCGCCGAGCCGCCCGCCAACTCCTATGGTCAACGGCCCGAACGCGATCTGATCGCGGTGCTGGAACGGATCGGCGACGCCCGCTGGCGGCTTGTGATCCCTTGGCCCCAGACCGAATCCAACCTCGACCTGATCGAACTGGTCCCGGCCTGACGGTGAGAGGCCCGGTCGAGGTCGCCATCGTCGGGGCCGGTCCGACCGGGCTGGCGCTGGCCCTGATGCTGCGGCGTCAGGGGCGTCGCGTCGTCGTCCATGAACGGTTCGATGCCCCCCGCCCCATCGGCGCGGGCTTCATGCTGCAATCGACGGGGCTGCATGTGCTCGACCGGCTGGGACTGACGCCTCAGGTTACGGCGCTGGGCCAGCCGCTGAACCACGTCTTCGGGCGCGAGGCGCGCCGTCGCCGGGTCGTTCTGGACGTCAAATACTCGGACCTGAAGGTGCCCCGCCCCGACGGCATCAACGCCATGGGCATCCACCGGGCCAGCATCTTCCATGTGCTGCACGACGCATGCCGGGCCGAGGGAGTCCAGTTCCAGACCGACACCGAGATCGTCGCCGCGTCCGCCGGCCGTGTGACGTCGGCACGCGGCGCGGTCGGCTCGGCCTTCGACCTCGTCGTCGATGCCTCGGGCGCGCGTTCTTCCATCGCGCACGCCCTCTTGGTCGCGCAAGGACACCGCCGCGCCGAACTGCCCTGGGGCGCGCTGTGGGCCACGGTGCCGTGGCCCGGCGCGCCGTTCGATGAGGGCGCTCTGGAACAGGTCTATCGCGGGGCATCTCGCATGATCGGCGTCCTGCCCTGTGGCACCCGCCCCGATGCGCCCGACCGTCTGGCGACCTTCTTCTGGAGCCTGAAGCACGCCGACCATCCCGAATGGCTGGAGACCGGGCTGGAGCCCTGGAAGGCCGAGGTCCGCGCGCTGTGGCCCGACGTCTCGCCCGTCCTCGACACGATCACCGACCCCGATCAGCTGACGCTGGCCCGCTATGGCCATCACACCCTGCCGTTGCCCGTGGCCGACCGTCTGGCCGTCGTCGGCGACGCCGCCCATTCGACCAGCCCGCAGTTGGGCCAGGGGGTGAACATGGGCCTGCTGGATGCTCAGGCTTTGGCCGATGCGCTCGACACCCACCCCGACCTGACTGAGGCGCTCGCCGCCTACGCCGCCGCCCGGCGCTGGCATGTCCGACTGTATCAGGCCCTGTCGATGGGCTTCACCCCCTTCTATCAGGCCGACGGAAAGGCCCTGCCCTGGGTCCGTGACCATGTGCTGGGCAAGCTCGCCCGGCTGCCCTTCGCCGCCCGGATCCTGGCCGCGACGGTATCGGGGGTGTTCCTGGATCCGAGGCGGTGAAACAGAGCGTCTCCTCCCCGTCTGCCGCTTGGCCGATGGGGAGGTGGCAGCGAGCCCTTGCGAGTTGACGGAGGGGTTCTGGCACGCACGCCGAAAGAACCCCTCCGTCTCTTCACTAGGCCACGAGCCGATCGCAAGCCCCATGCTTCGCATGGGGAGGAGACGTGCAGCACTACACCCGCGTCAGCCGCAGATCCTGGTAGTCGTAGCTGAAGTCGATGTCGGGGCTGACGCCCTTGACCGTGGCCCGGACCGGCCGCCCGTCCTCGATCTCGAAGGTGACGAAGGCGTCTTCCTCGCGCTTGTCGGGGAACCTCGTCCGCATCGTCTCGCCGTCATAGGGCTCCAGCGGTCCCTGCAGCGACGGCGTGTGGGTGAACTTCAGCCACAGGGTCACGTCGCGCGCCTCGATCGTGATGTCGCCGTACCAGGGATCGCGCCACGTCCCGACATAGGCCGACAGCGGCAACGACGGCTTGGCCCCGGCCGCCTGTTTCGCATCGATCTCGACCGCCGCCGCCAGCGACTTGGCTGTCCCGTCGGCCTCCAGCTTTTTCGAGTCCGCGATCCAGTCGAAGCCCGTCTTGCCCATCACGATGTCGGCGATGCCGCTGCGCAGGGTCCGCAGCAGGAAGCTCTCCTCGGCATTGGAGAACACACAGAATCCCGCGTTGCGACCGGGGATCAGCACCGTCGCCGAAATCCCGCCGGGCGATCCGCCGCCATGGCTGATCAGCCGCTCGCCGCGATAGTCCTGGACCTGGAAGCCCATCGCATAGGTCGAGGCGATGGCCCGGCCGGGCAGGGCGGCGGTCGGCCCCTCGGTCCCCGAGATGATGACGTTGGGCCGCCACATCTCGCGCGCCGTCTGCTCGCTGAACAGGCGCGTGCCGTCGGGCATCAGACCCAGGTTCAGCCGCACCGCCATCCATTTGGCCCAGTCGGTCGGGGTGGTGCAGATGCCGCCCGCCGCCGCCGCATTGTCCCAGTTCCAGACCTCGGCGATGCTGTCCGCGATCTGCGTCATCGCGCCCTGGTATCGCAGGGGCGGCCCGACGCGCGCGTGGGGCAGGGCCGACTTCGCCGGATCGGCCAGCCGCGCCAGGGGCACGGTCTCGGTCATGCCGACCTTGTCCAGCACCCGGGTCTGGACGAAATCCTCCCACGCCATGCCGGACACTTTTTCCAGCACCGCCCCGGCGATCACGAACATCAGGTTGCAGTAGTGGTAGTGGGCGCGGAAGCCGTCCTCGATCGGCACGAAGGCGGCCTGGGCCACGACCTCGGCCCGCGTCCGGTCGGTGTTTGGCCAGAACAGCAGGTCGCCGGCCCCCAGGCCGAACCCCGCCCGGTGGCTGATCGTGTCGCGCACCGTGATGTGTTCGCCGATATAGGGGTCCGACAGGGTGAAGCCGGGCAGATAGGTCCGCACCGGCTCGTCCCACTTCACCTTGCCCTCATCGACCAGCATGGCCAGGCAGGCGGAGGTCACGTTCTTGGTGTTCGACGCGATGGCGAACAGGGTGTGTTCGTCGGCCTTTGCCGCCTGCCCCTGGACCTTGACGCCATACCCCTTGGCCAGCACCGCCTGCCCGTCCTTGACCACCGCGATGCCCAGCGCGGGTTGATCGGGCCAGGCGGCCATGCAGGCGGTCACGAAGGCATCGACCTGTTCGGCCAGCGATCCGGCGTCGTTCGCCGCGTCTTGTGCCCATCCCACGGCGGGCGTCACCATGGCCCCCAGGCTGGCGGACATCAGGGCCGAGCGGCGGGTCAGCGAAAGCGACATGGCGGTCTCCGGGAAGGTCAGACCGCGACGCTATCCCGCCCTGCCCGGCGCTGTCCATGCGGCCTCGCTCAGCCGCGCGTCTCCCACGCCATCCAGACCGCGACCACGGCAATTCCCAGCGCCATCGCACCCCGGGTCCAGCCTCCTCGGACGCGCCCGGCGGTCATCGCCGCGACCCGCGACGCCCCCAGAACGATGGAGCCGTGAACCATCACGGCGACCGCCAGATGCAGCGATCCCAGCATCAGGGCCTGCGACAGCGGCGATCCGTGGTCGGGGCGGATGAAGGTCGGCAGCAGGGCGATGTAGAAGACCGCCGCCTTGGGATTCAGCAGATTGCCGGTCAGCCCGCGCAGGAAGAGGCCCCGCCGCGACCCGTCGTCGGCCGCCGGGTCCGCCCCGGCCTTGCCGCCACGCCAGGCGTCCCACGCCAGCCACAGCAGAAACGCCACCCCGGCCCAGCGCACTGTCTGGAACGCGACCGGCCAGATCAGCAGCACCCGCGTGAGCCCGAAGGCCGACGCCACCATCCACACCGCCAGGCCCAGGGTGATGCCCGCGACTGCCGCCAGCCCGGCCTGTCGCCCCCGCGCCGCCGCCACCAGCGCCAGCCAGCCCATATTCGGCCCCGGTGTCAGCTCGATCAGCGATACCGCCACCAGAAAGGGCAAGATGACGGACGGATCGACGGGCCAGATGGCGTGGGACATGGCTGGACCCTAGCGCCATCCGCCCCCCTTGTGTGGCTCGCGGCCCACGACCACCTTTGCCCCAGATCAAGGCGTCGCTTCGTGTGAGGGCGTCAGGGTAACTTCCGCCATCCGGGGAACACAGATGAATCTCGACCTCTATTCCGACCGCGCCAAACAGGCGGTCCAGTCCGCCCAGTCGCTGGCCCTGGCCAGGAAGCACCAGCAGTTCGCCCCCGAACACCTGCTGAAGGTGCTGCTGGAGGAGCGCGACGGCCTGGCCAGGAACCTGATCACCTCGGCCGGCGGCGATCCCGGCAAGGCGACCGACGACGCGGAAGGCCTGCTGAAGAAGCGGCCCCAGGTCGAGAGCGCCAACAGCCAGCTCTATCTCGACGGTGCCACCGCCCGCGTCTTCGCCAAGGCCGAGGAAGCCGCCAAGAAGGCCGGCGACGCCTTCGTCACCACCGAACGCATCCTGGCCGCCATCGCGCGCGAGGGCGGTCCCGCCGGCGACGCGCTGAAATCCGCCGGCGTCACGGCAGACAAGCTGGACGCCGCCGTCGCCGATATCCGAAAGGGCAAGACCGCCGACTCCGCCGGGGCCGAGGACGCCTATGAGGCGCTGAAACGCTATGCCCGCGACCTGACCCAGGCCGCCCGCGACGGCAAGATCGACCCCGTCATCGGCCGCGACGAGGAGATCCGCCGCACCATCCAGGTCCTGGCCCGCCGCACCAAGAACAACCCCGTCCTGATCGGCGAGCCCGGCGTCGGCAAGACCGCCATCGTCGAGGGTCTGGCGCTCCGCATCGTCAACGGCGACGTGCCCGAGAGCCTGAAGGACAAGACGGTCATGGCCCTCGACATGGGCTCCCTGATCGCCGGCGCCAAATACCGCGGCGAGTTCGAGGAGCGGCTGAAGGCCGTGCTGGGCGAGGTCACGGCCGCCGAGGGCCAGATCATCCTGTTCATCGACGAGATGCACACCCTGGTCGGCGCGGGTAAGGGCGACGGGGCCATGGACGCCTCCAACCTGCTGAAGCCCGCCCTGGCGCGCGGCGAGCTGCACTGCGTCGGGGCCACGACGCTGGATGAATACCGCAAATACATCGAGAAGGACGCGGCCCTCGCCCGTCGCTTCCAGTCGGTCTTCATCGACGAGCCCAGCGTGGAGGACACCGTCTCCATCCTGCGCGGCCTGAAGGAGAAGTACGAGGTCCACCACGGCGTGCGGATCTCGGACAGCGCCATCGTCGCCGCCGCCACCCTGTCGAACCGCTACATCACCGACCGCTTCCTGCCCGACAAGGCCATCGACCTGATCGACGAGGCGGGCTCCAGAGTCCGCATGGCCGTCGATTCCAAGCCCGAGAGCCTGGACGAGATCGACCGCCGCCTGGTCCAGCTGAAGATCGAGCGCGAGGCCCTGAAGAAGGAGACCGACACCGCCTCCAAACTCCGCCTCGAGAAGCTCGACGACGAGATCAGCGACCTGCAGGTCGAATCCGACGCCCTGACCACCCGCTGGAAGGCCGAGAAGGACAAGGTCGGCCAGGGTGCCCAGCTGCGCGAGACGCTGGACCGCCTGCGCGCCGAACTGGCGGCGGCGCAACGCAACGGCGACCTCGGCCGTGCGTCAGAGATCGCCTATGGCCAGATCCCCCAGATCGAGAAACAGCTGGATCAAGCCGAGGCCGACGAAAACTCGGGCGGCGGCCCGCTGACGCCCGAGGTCGTCGACGCCGAACAGATCGCGGCCGTCGTCTCGCGCTGGACCGGCGTGCCCGTCGACAAGATGCTGGAGGGCGAGCGCGAGAAACTGCTGTCGATGGAGGACGCCCTGCGCGGCCGCGTCGTGGGTCAGGACGCGGCATTGGAAGCGGTCGCAGATGCTGTCCGCCGGGCGCGCGCGGGCCTGAACGACCCCAACCGCCCGCTGGGCAGCTTCCTGTTCCTCGGCCCCACCGGCGTCGGCAAGACCGAGCTGACCAAGGCGCTTGCCGCCTTCCTGTTCGACGACGAGACCGCCATCACCCGCATGGACATGTCGGAATACATGGAGAAACACTCGGTCAGCCGCCTGATCGGCGCCCCTCCGGGCTATGTCGGCTATGACGAGGGCGGCGCCCTGACCGAGGCGGTGCGCCGCCGCCCCTATCAGGTCGTCCTGTTCGACGAGGTCGAAAAGGCCCACCCCGACGTCTTCAACGTCCTGCTTCAGGTGCTGGACGACGGCCGCCTGACGGACGGGCAGGGCCGGGTGGTCGACTTCAAGAACACCCTGCTGATCATGACCTCCAACCTCGGCTCCGACGCCCTGGCCAACCAGGGCGAAGGCGACGACGTCGAACAGGTCCGCCCCTACGTCATGGAGGCCGTCCGCGCCCATTTCCGGCCGGAGTTCCTGAACCGCATCGACGAGATCATCCTGTTCCGCCGCCTGGGCCGCGACCAGATGGCCGGCATCGTCCGCATCCAGCTGGCGCGGCTGGAAAAGCTGATGGCCGACCGCCGCCTGACCCTGTCCATCGACGACGGCGCCCTCGCCTGGCTGGCGGACAAGGGCTACGACCCCGTCTACGGCGCGCGCCCGCTCAAGCGCGTCATCCAGAAGGACCTCGTGGACCCGATGGCCAAGAAGCTGCTGGCCGGAGAGCTGGAGGACGGCTCGGTGATCGCCGTGTCAGCGGGGGCGGACGGGCTGGAGATCGGGAAGGCGCGGGTGCATTAGCGCCCGCATCTAACCTGCAACCCGGATATAGGCCTCTTCCAGCATTTCCAGTTTGGCAGCCAAGCTTCCGTGGCCGTCGTCGATTTCTGCGGTGCTAAGAGCGTAGGTTAGGCCTCGGCGCACATCGGTGACTTCAAACAGGTCGTTGTCATTCGCCTCTACCCCTTGGCGCATCAACGCACATCCGAAATGGGCAGCGTCGAGGCCAAGTGCCGGGGTCTTGTTGTTCCAGATCAAGCCCCAGTGCTTTCGCCCGTCGCGCTCAAAACTAAAGTGAGCCTTGGTGCCAGCCAACAAAACCCCCTTGGGTGCCGATATGGGGTTGGTCAGTTGGACCGCTCCAGCCTCCCAGGTGCCCGTCCCAAGATAGTCGATGAAGTTTGAGAACGCTTGACCGAACTCCGACCGAGCGGCGGCGGTGGGCAGTGAAGCGATAAACTCCAAGCATTGAGCGAGGGATCGCCGCTTTCGAAGGTAGCTAAGCAAAAAAGTGAAAACGGTACCGTGCGGATTTATTACACCGCCTCGCGCTCGACTTTTCATCGCGCCGGTTAAATCTGCGCCTTGAGCCTGCGCCCATTTCACTGCGGTTCCGAGACCGATCCTGGTTGGGATCGGATTGTTACGCTCACTCGACATTCGGACATCTCCGACTCAAGAGTTCTTGTTTCGTTCAATTTATACCGATGTTCTGGCACTCGCAAGTGTTGAGCAGCAATACGACAAAGTCGGTCGCATGCCTGGCGGCGGATCGATTTTTATTTCAGACGATATGTCAAAGAATCGGGCTTGGGCGTTTTGCCTTTGGCAAGCCAGAAAATTGGGGACGATGCCGCATCTTGTGGGAGAATCACGGAATCCCCACTTGACTTAGTGGATAAGAATCGCCCGGTTTTCGATTCAAGGTTCTCAAATGAGGAACTTTTCGATAACATTTAGGGTACGGTCGGCATTATCCTTCGGAGCGAATCACATGGCAGCACGCAAAGCATTTTTGAGGACCGCCCCTCAGGATGAGGGATTCCAGCAGCTTCTGATTGAATCCGCTCGGACGGGTGTGACTGAAGCTCAGCTTAAAGAACAGCGCATTAGCTTCGCGTACGGGAACGCGCCTGCTGATTCGAAAAGCACTAAAGATTCAGTTCGCCAAGCGTCTGAACACCAGCATCTAGTACCTGCGTAAACATCAATCGCATGGGTAGGGGCTCGGCTCACGCTGGGCCCCTTTTTTTAAATGATCGTACTAGAAGCGCACGACCCCGAACTATACAGGTCAGTTCAAGAAAAAAATCTGATCCGTCAGTACGATCTGCTGACAAACTGCATCGAGATCGGACTTAGGCAGGGCCATACCTCCTTCGACAAGTACGTACTTTGGGCGCTCAATCACTCTGCCGTTGCAAACATCTCTCAGTTTGGCGGCCGGTTTAGAGAAGAACCTATATACGTCGGAAATCATATTCCACCTCACTTTAATGCGGTGCCGGATTTGATGGATCGGTTCATTTCAACCATCCACGAAAACTGGCCGAACATGACGCCAACCGCAGCGGCGGCCTACGGGCTGTGGCGCTTGAACTGGATTCATCCGTTTATCGAGGGCAACGGCCGGACCGCGCGGGCTGTTTGCTATTATCTTCTGTGCACTCGCGCAGGAGGATTGCTCCCAGGACGAAAGATTGTTCCAGAGCGGATTCGGGAGAATCGCGAACCTTATTACGCTGCCCTTCAAGCGGCAGATCGAGCTTGGGCACAGGGGCATTTGGACTGTTCGGAACTGGAGAATTATCTGATTGGCCTTGTCAGAGACCAGCTTCAGGACGCCGGTGTTGATGACCCGCCAGTAGAAGAAAATCCAGATGTAGCGGCTCCTCCCAGGTGATGCGGACTTGATGCCATTCGAGCCGAGCCCCAGGCGGCCTATGCCTCGACAGTGACAATGTCCTCACCCAACCAACGAGAAGGCCCCCGCGTCTCCACGGGGGCCTCCGGTCTCCTCGCCGTCGCGCGCCCGCGACCTAGGGGTTGATGACGACCTTGATGCAGCCGTCGTTCTTTTCCTGGAACATCTTGTAGGCGTCGGGGCCGTCTTCCAGCTTGATCTTGTGGGTGATCAGGAAGCTGGGGTCGATCTCGCCGTCCTCGATGCGGCGCATCAGGGGTTCGAGGTAGCGCTGCACGTGGGTCTGGCCGGTCTTCAGGGTCAGGCCCTTGCCGACGAAGGCACCCATCATGGTGGGGATGACGCCGACGAAGACGCCGGGCAGGCTGATGGTGCCGCCGGGGCGGCAGGCGACGATGGCCTCGTTCAGGGCATAGGGGCGCTCCATCTCGCCGGCGACGGTCTCCTGGACCTTTTCCATCAGGCCGCCCGAGCCGTGGCTTTCCAGGCCGACGGCCTCGATCACAGCGTCGGGGCCGACGCCGTGGGTCAGGGTCTTGATCCGCTCCTGCAGGTCGCCGTCGGAGAAATCGATGGTCTCGGCCCCGGCGTCGCGGGCCAGCTGCAGCCGCTCGGGCACCTGGTCGATGGCGATGACGCGCTCGGCCCCCATCATGAAGGCGGATCGGATGGCGAACTGGCCGACGGGGCCGCAGCCGAAGACGAGGACGGTCTGGCCGGGCTGGATGTCGGCGTTCTCGGCCGCCATCCAGCCGGTCGGAAAGATGTCGGACAGGAACAGGACCTGGTCGTCGGTCAGGCCGTTCGGCACCTTGATCGGGCCGACGTCGGCATAGGGGACGCGCAGGTATTCGGCCTGGCCGCCCGGGATGCCGCCGTACATGTGGGTGTATCCGAACAGGCCGGCGGTCGGATAGCCGGTCTGCTTGGCCTGTTCCGCGCCGTTGGGGTTGGACCGTTCGCACACGGAATAAAGCCCGCGCCGGCAATAGTCGCATTCGCCGCAGCTGATGGTGAAGGGCACCACGACGCGGTCGCCGACCTTCAGTTTCTGGTTGTCCTTCCCGACCGCGACGACCTCGCCCATCGTCTCGTGGCCCATGACGTCGCCGGACTTCATGCCGGGAACGAAGCCGCCGTACAGGTGCAGGTCCGATCCGCAGATGGCGCAGGAGGTGACGCGGATGATGGCGTCGCGGCCGTCCTGAATCTCGGGGTCGTCCACCGTCTCGCAGCGGATGTCGCCCTTGCCGTGCCAGCATAGCGCTTTCATGTCGATCTCCTCTGGGATGAGGAGAGGGAAGGCGCGTGGAGGCGGGCCGTTCCTAAGTCGGGTGTCCGACATCCGGCAACGAAATGTCCGCGTTCGCGCTCAAAACGCCTGCGATTTCAACGCCCGTCCGGTTTAATGGGGCCTCGAACGCGCCCGCACTCAAAACCCCTTTATCCTCTTCCCGTCCCGTCGCATGGGGAAGGCGTCCTGGGCCCAGGACCCGGACGCGCGACGGGGTCGATCGCAGGGTATGCCGGGGCGAAACCCCGGGTCCGGCGGCGCACTGGGCGTCGTCGCCTGTCGTGGGCTTGAAATTCGGGTCGAGGACTAATCGGGTACGGCCAAGGCGGCGGGGAAGTGGCCCCGTCGCTCCCGACGAACGACATCCCGCCCCCGAAAGCTTGCGAAAACCGGTCGAGCGGAGCCACGGCGACCACGCCGAAACTCTTTTACAGGCGGCCGTCGGCGACGGCGTCCGCCACGGTCCCGGGCGAGATCGCCATGGCTCCGCCGCTTCCCCGCCTCTCCCGGCCCTTTGGTCAGGGAGCGTAGACGCCTGCCTTAGATTTCCTGGTTGTATTCCCCGACCTCGGGGTGGGCAGCCAGGCGGGGTTTGACCTCCTGCTGGAACAGGGCGCGCATGTCGTCTTCGGACCGCATGGATTCGACCACGACCACCAGTTCCGGCTTGTTGGAGGAGGCGCGCACCAGCACCCACGAACCGTCCTCCAGATGCACGCGGGCACCGTTGACGGTGATGACCTCGACGATCTTTCGGCCCAGGATCGATCCGCCCTCGGCCCCCAGCTTCTCGTATTCGGCGACGACCTTGGCCAGGACGTCGTATTTGATCTCGTCGTCGCAGTGGGGCGACATGGTCAGGCTGGTCCAGGCGTCGGGTAGGGACGACTTCAGCTCGAACAGGGTCTTGCCCGGGTTCCGGTCCATCATCTGCAGGACGGCGGCGGCGGCCACGATGCCGTCGTCGTATCCACGGCCGATCGGGTTGGCCAAAAAGAAGTGTCCCGACTTCTCGAACCCGGCCAGGGCCCCCAGCTCGGCGGTCTTGCGCTTGATGTAGCTGTGCCCCGTCTTCCAGTAGACGGTGGTCGCGCCGTTCGCGGCCAGGACTTCGTCGGTCTTGTACAGGCCCGTCGATTTCACATCGACGACGAAGGTGGCGTTGGGATGAAGCGCCGACAGGTCGCGGGCCAGCAGCAGGCCGATCTTGTCGGCGAAGATCTCCTCGCCGGTGTTGTCGACCACCCCGCAGCGGTCGCCGTCGCCGTCGAAGCCCAGGGCCAGATCGGCGCCTGTCTCGCGCACCCGATCCGCCATCTGCATCAGCATGGCGTGATCTTCCGGGTTCGGATTGTATTTGGGGAAGGTCCAGTCCAGGTCGGTGTCCATCTCGATGACCTCGGCCCCCATGCGGCGCAGGGCCTCGGGCGCAAACGCCCCGGCCGTGCCGTTGCCGCAGGCGCAGACGACCTTCAGCGGGCGGGTCAGCTTGATGTCGCCGACGACCTCGTCCCAATAGCGTTCACGGAAGTTCTCGACCCGCTCCAGACGACCGCCGGGCCGGGCCACGCCGGTGCCGGACAAGACGATCTCCTTCAGCCGACCGATCTCCTCGGGGCCGAAGGTGACGGGCGGGTTGGTCCCCATCTTGACCCCGGTCCAGCCGTTCTCGTTGTGGCTGGCGGTGACCATGGCCACGCAGGGGGCGTTCAGGGCGAACTGGCCGAAATAGGCCATGGGCGACAGGGCCAGGCCGATGTCCAGCACCTCCATCCCGCCTTCCAGCAGGCCCAGGATCAACGCCTGTTTGACGTTGATCGAATAGGACCGGAAGTCGTGGCCCACCACGATGCGCGGCTGGACCCCCGTCTCGTGGACATAGGTCGCCAGGGCCAGACCCAGGGCCTGGATGCCCAGCAGGTTGATCTCCTTTTCCAGGATCCAGCGGGCGTCGTATTCGCGGAAGCCGGTGGGCTTCACCAGAGCGGTGGTCTCGTACTCGAAGGTGTTCGGGACCAGGTCCTGGCGGGGCTTCTGCATCGGGGCGTCCTCGGGGAGAAAGGTCTGACCGGCGCGGTATAGCCGCAGGGTCGGGGGCGGACAACAACGCGCGACCGGTGGTATGGCTGCGACGGAATGGGGGGTTCGAGGGGATGCGGACGATGAAGGCTTTGAAGATCGCGGCTCTCGCGCTCGCCGTGTCTCTGGGTGCGGTCGCGGCGCAGGCCCAGACGGCGGCGGACGGTCTGGCGGCCATGCAGGCGCGGCTCGCGGCGTCCGACGGCTACTCCGGCGTGTTCGGGGTGATCCGTGACGGCCAGAGTGCGGTCGCGGCGACCCCACGGGCCGATGGGACCTATCCCGTCGATGTCGCCACGCCGGTGCGCTGGGCCTCGGTGTCCAAGATGATCACGGCCATCCTCGTGTTCCAACAGATCGATGCCGGGACGATCGGCCTGGACGCGCCGGTGTCCACCTATCTGACGAACACGTCCCTGCCCAACGGCGACCGCATCACGATCCGCCAGTTGATGGCCCACCGGTCGGGACTGGCCGCCCAGGCGGACACGCCCGACGCACCTCCCGGCGACCTGATGCAATACTGCATGACGGCCGCGGCGGAACCGGGCTCGGTCTTCCTCTACAACAACTGCGATACCATCGTGCTGGGCAAGGTGCTGGAGGCGGTGACGGGCACGCCCTTCCTCGATCTGGTCAATGCCGGCATCGGCACGCCCCTGGGCCTCAGCGTCATCCTGCCGGAGGAACCCCGCATCGAGGCGACGATGGAAGATGGCACGGCCGAGGCGCGCGTCTGGGCCTCCGCCTTCGGCCCCTCGGGCGGGCTGTACGGCACGCTCGGCGATCTGCTGAAGATCGACGCGGCCCTGATCGACGGTCGCCTGATCTCGCAGGCGTCGCTGGACACCATGCTGACCGGCGATCCGGCCTCAGGATATGCCGCGCTCAGCGTCTGGTCCTATTCGCCCGATCTGGGCGGCTGCATCGGCAAGACGCGGCTGGTCGAGCGCTATGGCGAGATCGGCGGCGTGCAAGTCCGCAACTTCCTGCTGCCGGACCTGAAGATCGCGCTGGCGACCTATTCCAACGATCACCGGACCGCCTTCGGCGAGGTGTGGCAGGGGCGGGGACTGTCGATCGACCTGATCCGGGCGGCGGCGTGCGGGGCACAACCCGCCGCTTGACCGGACCGGGAGCGCGCCCTACCCCGGTAGGCCGTTTCCGGAGAGCTCGCATCCATGCCACGACTGATCCTGCTGCGTCACGGCCAGAGCCAGTGGAACCTCGAGAACCGCTTCACCGGCTGGGTCGACGTCGATCTGACGGCCGAGGGCGAGGCCCAGGCGCGACGCGGCGGCGAGCTGATTTCGCAGGCAGGCTTCAAGCCCGCCGTCATGTTCACCTCCGTCCTGACGCGGGCCAGGCGGACCGGCGCCCTGGCGCTGCAGGCGGCGGGTCTGACCGACGTGCCTGTCATCGCCGACTGGCGGCTGAACGAGCGGCACTACGGCGGCCTGACGGGATTGGACAAGGCCGAGACGGCGCGTCTGCATGGCGAGGATCAGGTGAAGATCTGGCGGCGCAGCTATGACATCCCGCCGCCGCCTCTGGAGGCCGGCAGCGAATGGGATTTCGCCGCCGATCCCCGCTATGCCGGGCAGGCCATCCCGGACACGGAAAGCCTGAAGACCACCCTGGACCGGGTCCTGCCCTACTGGAACGAGGCCATCGCGCCCCGGCTGGCGGCGGGCGAGGACGTTCTGATCGCGGCCCACGGCAATAGTCTTCGCGCGATCGTCAAACATCTGTTCGCCGTGCCGGACGATCGGATTGTGGCTGTCGAGATCCCCACCGGCAATCCGCTGGAGATCGATCTCGATGCGGCGTTGAAGCCAACGGCGGCGCGGTATCTGGATGCCGATCGGGCCACGCCGCTGCCGGGACTTCCTGCGTGAGCGACGTCGCCGCCGATCAGGTGCACATGCGCCGGGCCATCGATCTGGCCCTCGGGCGCATGGGGGAGACGTGGCCCAATCCGGCGGTCGGCTGCGTCATCGTCAAGGACGGCGTGGTCCTGTCGGAGGCGGCCACGGCTCCGGGCGGGCGCCCCCATGCCGAGGAACAGGCCGTGCCCGCCGCCGGGCCCGATGTGGCCGGGGCCACCGCCTATGTGACGCTGGAACCGTGTGGGGCCCGGTCGTCCGGCCGCGCCTCCTGCGCCCAGTTCCTGGCCGAAGCCGGCATAGCGCGGGTCGTCGTCGCAGCGCTGGACCCATCGCCCTTCGCCTCGGGACGGGGCACCGAGCGCCTGCGCCAGGCCGGACTGGTCGTCGAGACGGGGCTGATGAAAGACGAGGCCGGCGTGCTGTCCGAAGGTTTCCTGCATCGGCTGGAGACCGGCCGCCCCATGGTGCGGATCAGCGCAGACGGGACCGGCTTCGACGCCCGCTTCGCCGCGTCGCCGCGCGCCGATCTGGTGACGGAACTCAAGCGGCTCGGTGAGGCGGGCTATACGCGGCTGTGGACCGGTCCCGGCGAACTGGCCGACGCTCTGTCCGAGCAGAACCTGCTGACGCTCTAAGAGAGCGCTACCGCGAGCGTCTGCAAGCCGAGCGGAAGCGTCCTTCCGGGCATCGGGCGTGAAAAAGCCCGCTGCGGGGGATACATCGCAGCGGGCTTTCTCGCTCTCTGTGGAGCGGACGTTTCCTCCCCGAAACGCCTTCGTCCAGCGGCTGCGCCTTGCGGCACCGCGCCGTTCGAGTGAGATCAGATGACCGATCCGACGGCTTCAAGTCAATCAAACCGCACGACATTTCGCGGTCGCCGATGACTTATCGACGATAAGTCAAAATATTGGCGTCACGTTATCGAAGGATTGTCGATAATCTTGCGAATGGCTTGCACCAAGTCCGCGCGCGCGACTTTCAGCTGCCCGGGGCGTTCGGCCTTCCAGGCGTCATTGTCTGCGACCCCGGCGGCCAGCTGGCGACCGGCATCAAGGTCCTTGATCGTCACCTGACCGGCCGCGATCTCGTCGCCGCCCAGCATGACGACCGCCGGGGATCCGCGCCGATCGGCGTATTTCATCTGCGCCTTCATGCCCGCGCGGCCCAGGTAGAGCTCGGCGGCAATGCCGGCGGTCCTGAGTTCCGACACCGCGTCCAGATAGGCCTGCATGTCGTCCTGGCCGAAGACGATGACGACCACGGGCCCCCGTGTCGCGCTGTCCGTTCGACCCGCCGCCCGCAAGGCCGACGCCAGCCGGGAGACGCCGAAAGAGAAGCCCGTCGCCGGCGTCGATTCATCCGTGAAGCGCGCCACCAGGTCGTCATACCGCCCGCCGCCGCCAATGGAGCCGAACCGAACGGGCCGTCCCTTCTCGTCGGTCGTATCCAGCAGAAGTTCGGCCTCGAACACCGCGCCGGTATAGTATTCCAGCCCGCGCACGATGGTGGGATCGAAGCGCACGGCGTCCTGGCTGACCCGCATGGACGCCAGCGCCCGGTCGATCCCGGCCAGTTCTTGCAGCGCCGCCTCCCCCGCCGGGCCGAGGCCGCCCGCACGGGCGATCGCGTCCAGCGTCTCGGCCCGGCTGCGCCTGCCGTCGCCCGCCGACCCCAGGAAGGCCTCGATCGTCGTGGCCACGCCCAGCGGCAGGTTGGCCCCCTTGGTATAGTCCCCGCTTTCGTCCAGTCGACCTTCTCCCAACAGGGCCGAGACGCCGGACCAGCCCAGCCGGTCGAACTTGTCGATGGCCCGGAGCGCGATCAGCCGCTGGCCCGGATCGGTCACGCCGCCCGCCTCGAACAGGCCGTCGAACAGCTTGCGGTTCGAGACGCGCACCACGGCCTGACCCGGTTGCAAGCCCGCGGCCTGGAGACCTTCGCAAGCCATGGCGATGATCTCGGCATCGGCTTCCGGTCGGTCGGAGCCGACGGTGTCGGCGTCGCACTGGGTGAACTCGCGGAATCGGCCGGGTCCCGGCTTCTCGTTCCGCCAGACGGAGCCGAAGGCGTAGCGGCGGAAGGGCTTGGGCAGGACTTCCCAGTTCTGTGCCGCGAACCGGGCCAGGGGCGCGGTCAGATCGTAGCGAAGCGCCATCCACTGGCCACCCTCGTCAGGGCCGGTGTCGTCCTGAAGCGCGAACACGCCCTCATTGGGCCGGTCGGCGTCCGGCAGGAACTTGCCCAAGGCGTCGGCATATTCGAACGCTCCCGTATCCAGCGGCTCGAACCCCCAGCGCTCATAGACTTCCGACACCCGCTGAACGATCTGGCGCTCGGCGATCAAGCCGGGGCCGCGACGATCGGCGAATCCGCGCGGGCTTCGGGCTTCGGGGCGGGCAGGGGTCGGCGCGGCGTCGGTCATGGCGGGGGTGTTTAGAGGGATTAGGGATTAGGGACTAGGGATTAGGCGGCAGGTGGAGCGCGAAGTCGCACGCACGTTCGACTCGGCCCAATCCCTGGTCCCCAATCCCTCTCGCCCTAATTCCGGATCGGGACCATCCGCCCGTAGGTCAGGCAGCGCCACACCCATTCCAGCGGTCCCATGCGGAAGGCGGACAGCCACAGTGGCGACCAGATCAGCTGGACGACCCACACCGCCGCGACGATCCCCCACAGCGGGGCGGGCTCCACCGAGCCGAACAGGCGCGGCCCCCAGGGCATGTAGAACAGCGTCGTCATGATCAAGGTCTGGCTCAGGTAGTTGGTGAAGGCCATCCGCCCCACCGGGGCCAGCCGCCGCGTGACGATGCCAAGGCCGTGCCGTGTCATCAGGATCAGCAGCCCCACCCAGGCCAGGGTGATGAAGGGAGCCAGCGCCCCCAGCACGCTGTCGGCGACCAGCACGTCCTTGGGGGCCATGGCCGGGTCGAGAACCATCCAGTGGACGACACCGAACGCCGCCAGGATGGCGATGCCGATCGTCAGCGCCCGGACATAGGCCCAGCCTGACGCGCGCCCCGCCAGATAACCGGTCTTGAACAGCCCGAGGCCCAGCATCATCAGCCCGACCGTCGGGAAGACCAGGATCAGCAGACTGGCCCCCTGCAGCATCGCCCACATCTTCAGGTTCTCGAACATCGCGCCCGACCAGGACGTCCGGACGCGCTGGATGATCTCCAGCGTCGCGGCCTGACCCTTGACGACGGTTTCAGCGAAGGCGGCGGCCGACGGGCCGGGGTGGATCAGCGCGGGTATCGCCTCGCCCGCGGCGACGATGAGAGAGAAGACGCCGACCATGGCGCCGCCGACCCACAGCAGGCGACGGGGCGACCACGATCGGCAAAGCGCCATGAACAGCCCTGACCATGCGTAGAGCAGCAGGATGTCGCCAAACCAAAGCGCCAGGCCGTGAAGAAGGCCGAACGCCGCCAGCACCAGCAGACGTCGCCTCAAGATCGCGCCACGGTTTCGGTCGGACCGCTCGCCCCCCACCAGAAAGACCGAAACGCCGAACAGCATCGAGAACAGCGTCCGGCACTTGTCATGCAGGAAGACGTCGACGACCCAGATGGCCCAGCGATTGTCGCCTTCCATGGAAAACGGAACGGTGGCGGATGACGTGTCCATCATGCCCGGCCAGGCGAAGGCGATGGCGTTGACCGCCAGGATGCCCAGCACGGCGAAGCCGCGCAGGATGTCGAGCGCCTGAATGCGATCGCCCGCATCGACGGGTCCGAGGATCGGAGACGAGCGCTTTTCAACCCCACGGGTGTTTTCGGTCATCGGCGGCTCCCCCAAGCCGGTTCAGGACCGTGATCCTTGCAGGATCACGGGCGTCCTCAGAACGGCGTCCGCGGCGGAGCGGACGACATCACGCCCAGACGGTCGCGGACCTTCTCGGGAGCCGGCATGAAGGCGAGGTAGGCGGCGCACAGCCCGGCCCACAGCGCATAGCTGACACCCACCAGGATCGCGACAGGCAGGCCACCGACGCCGTAGATCAGAAGCACCGTCTCGGTCGATCCGACGGCTTCCAGCGGATTGGCCGAGCCGAACCAGCCCAGGATGGTCATGGTCAACGCCAGGACCACCTGCAATGCAGCGGCCAGGAGCCCGCCGTACAGCATGAAGCGCCAGACGATGCCCAGACGCGTGGCCGGTCGACCCGTCCGCCGACGTTCCCGGGCGATGAGCCAAAGACCCAGCGGCACCCCGATCAGACCGATCAGGACGGCCAGCAGCCGAAAATCGAACTCGCGGCCCGGCAGCCAGTTCTGGGGCGGCCAGACCAGGAAGGTCAGGATGAACGGGGGCCACAGCACACCGGCCAGGATCGCAAGGGCTATCGCCGGTCGCGTGCGCCTCCAGGTCACCGTTGTCTGGCCTGGAAACCTCGACGGTGTGTCGAAGCGCGACATCATCGGGTGGGCACCGGAACGTCGCCCGAATAGTCGTAGAAGCCACGACCGGACTTGCGCCCCAGCCACCCGGCTTCGACATATTTCACCAGCAGCGGACAGGGACGGTATTTGCTGTCGGCCAGGCCCTCGTACAGCACGTTCATTATGGCCAGGACGACGTCCAGCCCCATGAAGTCGGCCAACGCCAGTGGCCCCATCGGGTGGTTGGCGCCCAGTTTCAGCGCCTTGTCGATCGAGGCGACGTTGCCGACGCCTTCGTACAGCACATAGATCGCCTCGTTGATCATCGGCACCAGGATGCGGTTGACGATGAAGGCGGGGAAATCCTCGGCGTTGGTCGTGGTCTTGCCCAGGCTCTCGGCAAAGGCGACCGCGGTCTCGTAGGTCGTGGCCGATGTGGCGATGCCGCGGATGATCTCCACCAGCTTCATGACCGGGGCCGGCTTCATGAAATGCAGGCCGATGAACCGGTCGGGCCGGTCGGTCGCGGAAGCAAGGCGTGTGATCGATATGGAGGAGGTGTTCGACGCCAGCAGGGTATCGGGACCCAGATGCGGGACCAGATTGGCGAACACGGCCTTCTTGGTCGCCTCGTCCTCGACGGCCGCCTCGATCACCAGATCGGCCTTGCCCGCCTCGGCCAGCGTGCTGATCCCGGCGATCGCGGACAGCGCGGTGTCGGCCTGGGCCTGGCTCAGGATGTTGCGCTCGACCTGACGCGCCAGACTTGCACCGATGGCGGCGATCGCGGCGGGCAGGCGGTCGGCATCGACGTCGAACAGGCTGACGCCATAACCGCCCAGCGCCACGGCCTGGGCGATGCCGGCGCCCATCTGGCCGGCGCCGATGATGGCGACTGTCTTGATCGAGGAAGTCATGAAGTCGTGGTTTGAAACGGCGGTACGCCCGGTCGTCGGCACCTTAAGAGCCTATCGACGTGGTGCAAGGCTGGAATCGTGCGGTGCAGCATGAGGCCCGCCTTGTCGGTGTCAGACACCGCCGCCGAGCAGCATCGCCAGCGCGTTGCAGAACGGAGGCAGCAAATACCGCTGCACGCCCGAGATGATCAGCAGGGCGATGATCGGGGTGATGTCGATCCCGCCCAGCGGGGGGATGAAGCGGCGCAGCGGCGCAAGCAGTGGCGTGACCACGCTGTCGAGGAAGCTGGCCAGTTGGGCCACGAAACGATTGCGATAGTTGATGATGTCGAAGGCGAACAGCCAGCTGAGGATGGCCGAGATCACGATCGCCAGCCACAGAAGCTGAAACAGCGAGCCGACGATGAAACAGATGAAACCCGCGATGCCGACGCCGATACCCACGATGTGCTCCTGAAGCTTGTTCCGCCTGTCCTAGACGCCCCCGGCGAGAACGCCAAGGACGAGGGTGTCGCGCGGCTGGCCGATTGACACCCACGGCCTGCGCCGCCTATGTCCCGCCCTCGCCTTCACCCGGTAACGGGGCCGTAGCTCAGTTGGTAGAGCGCGTCGTTCGCAATGACGAGGTCAGGGGTTCGACTCCCCTCGGCTCCACCAATCCTGCGGCGCAGGATTGCCCTTCCAAGTCTCGGGCGAAGGAGGCTGTTGGCCATGACACACCCCATCCGCGTCGCAGCCCTTTATCGGTTCGCCACTGTGAGCAAGCCGGAAGGCCTGCGGAATCGACTCGAGGCGCTGTGCGGCGAGGACGTGCGCGGAACCCTGCTGGTCGCCCACGAGGGCATGAACGGGACGGTCGCGGGGTCGCCAGGCGCGATCGCTCGCGTGATCGACGGACTGCGCGCCGAGCCGGGGTTCGCCGACCTCGACGTCAAATACAGCACGGCCGAACGGATGCCGTTCCATCGGCTGAAAGTCCGGGTGAAGGCCGAGATCGTGACGATGGGACAGCCGGACATCGACCCCGTGCTGGACGCCGGGACCTATGTCGCGCCCTCGGACTGGAACGCCCTGATCGCGGACCCCGACACCGTCGTCATCGACACCCGCAACGAGTACGAGGCCGACGTCGGGGCCTTCGAGGGTGCGGTGCAGCCCAATACCCGGTCGTTTCGCGACTTTCCCGACTGGTTCGAGCGAGAAGGGCGTGTCCTGCTGGACCGCCCCGTTCTACCCAGGGTCGCCATGTACTGCACCGGCGGCATCCGTTGCGAAAAGGCGACCGCGTACCTGAAGGCGCGAGGGGTGGCGAACGTGCACCACCTGCAGGGCGGCATCCTGCGTTATCTGGAGACGGTGCCCGCAGGACAAAGCCTGTGGCAGGGCGAATGCTTCGTCTTCGACGAGCGTGTCGCGGTCGGCCATGGGCTGGAAGCGGGCACGCACAGCCTGTGCCGGGGTTGTCGGATGCCGGTCAGCAAGGCCGGGCGGGCGTCCACGAACTTCGTCGAAGGGGTCTGCTGTGATCGTTGCCACGACACGCTTAGCGACGAACAACGCGCGGGTGCCCTCGAACGCGATCGTCAGGTCAAGCTGGCCGAGCAACGGGGCCAGGCGCACATCGGGGCAAAACAGCAGGGCGCGGGCACAAGCAGCGAGGCTCCGCGAGCCGAGCGGTAGCGCCCCTAACGTATCAGACGTCCTCGTCGAAGCGGCGGGCGACCAGATCGGCCAGGGCCTCGATCGCGGCGTCGGCGTCGGAGCCCTGCGCGGTGACCTCGATCGAACAGCCGTTCCCGGCGCCGAGCATCAGCAAGCCCATGATCGAGCGGGCGTCCACCGTCGTGCCGTCGCGCGTGACCTGGATCTCGGATTCGAAGCTGGAGGCCAGTTTGACGAACTTGGCCGAGGCCCGGGCATGCAGGCCGCGGGTGTTGCAGATGTTGGCGGTGGTCCGCGCGGTCGGCAGGGTCTGGCCCACGGCTATTTCTCGCCCGCCAGAACCCATGAGGCGACGGAGATGTATTTGCGGCCCGCGTCCTGGGCGTGGGCGACGCAGGTCTCCAGGCTTTCGCGCGTCCGCACGCTGGCCAGCTTGATCAGCATGGGCAGGTTCAGACCGGCGATGACTTCGGCGTGGGTCTGCTCCATCACCGAGATGGCCAGGTTGGAGGGCGTGCCCCCGAACATGTCGGTCAAGAGGATGACGCCCGAGCCGTCGTCGACGGCGGCGGCGGCATCGACGATGTCCCGCCGGCGGCGTTCCATGTCGTCTTCCGGCCCGATGCAGATGGCCGCGACGCCGCGCTGAGGGCCGACGACGTGTTCCATGGCGGACAGGAACTCCGACGCCAGTCCGCCGTGGGTAACGATCACCAGGCCGATCATGCCGACCCCATCCTGAAGGCGTTCAACTGCGAAGCATCCCGTTCACACTGCATCGGTGCCCCCCGGTCCGATCCGCAAGCCGGCCTAGATAAAGGAAACCCGCGCCGGATCAAAGCCGCCTGATGGCGAGCGTCAGGGTTTCCACAGCGGAAGCGGGTCGGATGTCCAGCGCGAGGCGGAAGAGAGTCACCCCCGCGATGGTCGCCGTCCGCGGCTCCGGCAGGCGCTCCACGCTGCATTGCGCACACTCCACGACAAGGACGACCCGGCCCACCGGCCTGTGTGCGGCCGGGAGAATGCCCAATCCGCGCGCCTCCATCCGTCCAGCGATGGTTTCGATCGGCGCGGCGAAGAGAGACCCGTCGGAGGCCCACGCATGGACATAGTCATCGCCGATCAGCCGCCAGCCGCGGGCCATCAGTCTCAGGGCGAGATCGCTCTTGCCGCTGCCGGAAGCGCCCATCAGCAAGACCCCCTTCCAGGTCTCCGCGTGATAGGTCGCGACGGCGGTGGCATGGATGGGCGACGGGAGGGCGGACAGCGTCACCCCCGGCGACCGGCGGCCGGCAGGGTCACCTCGAAAACGGCGCCCCGGCTCGCGCCGGCAGGGTCGGGGCGGTTGCTGGCGATGACGCGCCCGCCATGGGCCTCGACGATCTGGCGCACGATCGACAGGCCGAGGCCGGAGTTCGACCCGAAAGCGGTGCCGCGCGGTCGCGACGTGTAGAATCTCTCGAACACCGTCTCCAGGTTCTCGGGCGGGATGCCCGGACCGTCGTCCTCGACCCGGATCGACAATGGGCGGTCCGGATCGGTGTCGTCCCGGCGCACGGTCACGCGAACCGGTCGATCCGCCGGGCTGAAGGAGCGGGCGTTGTCGATCAGGTTGCGGAAGACCTGACCCAGTGGACCGTCCCGCCCCATGACGCGCGCCGGTCCCTCGAGCGCGATATCAAGATGCACAGCCGCTTCCCCAGGCTTTCCGGTCGTTTCGTAGACGCCGACGATGTCGGTCAGCAGGGCGGCGAGATCGACGGGGCGCGGGCGGTCGCGGGACAGTTCCGCATCCAGGCGCGAGGCGTTGGAGATGTCGGTGATCAGGCGGTCCAGGCGTTTGACGTCTTGTTGCAGGACCAGGGTCAGACGGTCGCGCTTGTCCTTGTCCTTGACCAGATCAAGGGTTTCCAGCGCCGAACGGATCGAGGTCAGGGGGTTCTTGATCTCATGCGCCACATCGGCGGCGAACCGTTCGATCGCATCCATCCGGGCCGACAGTGTCTCGGTCATGGATTCCAGCGAGCGCGCCAGGTCGCCGATTTCGTCGCGACGATCCTCGAGGTCAGGCAAGGAGATGGCGCGGGCGCGTTGCAGCCGGACCTGATCGGCCGCCGCCGACAGACGCATGACCGGCCGGGCCACGAACAGGTGCAGCAACAGGCTGGCCAGCAGGTTCACCGCCAGCGCGACGAGGGCGAACGGCACCAGCGCCCGGCGCTGGGCCCCCAAGATCTGGTCGACGTCCCCGGCCTCCAGGGTCAGGACGCCGAGAACCTGTTGCACGTGGCGCACCGGCAGGGAGACGGACACGACCCGGTCTCCGTTCTCCGACCGACGAACGGTCGCCTGCGGATCGCCGCCCAGGGCGGCCTCGATCTCCTGGCCCAGAGCGGTGTTGGCGCGCGACAGATTGGCCTGTTCCCGCGCGGGATCGGCCTTTTCCTCAGGCGGGGATCCCGCCGGGAGGGCGGGTGGCAGCGGCTCGCCCGGGATCTTGTCGGACACCGCGAAACTGTCCGACACCAGCAGGCCATAGCTGTCGTAAAGTCGCGCTCGCTGGCCGCTGGGGATGAAGTTGTCGCGCAGCCAGCGACTGGCCTGGATCGGGTCCAGGGTCGGCTCCGGCTCGCCTTCGGTGATGCCCAGCTGGCCCAGGACGTTCGACAGCAGCTCAGCCTGGACCATCAGGCTTTCCTGCCGCGCCTGGACGAGCCCCCGGTTCCATTCATTCAGCGC
Organism: Brevundimonas sp. P2_A6; assembly: GCF_056404975.1. Lineage (NCBI taxonomy): Bacteria > Pseudomonadati > Pseudomonadota > Alphaproteobacteria > Caulobacterales > Caulobacteraceae > Brevundimonas > Brevundimonas sp. P2_A6. The sequence continues at coordinate 461,081 of NZ_JBFUCZ010000002.1, forward strand.
CAGGGCCCCGCCGAACAGGATCAGCAGGCTGAGCAGATTGAGCGCGAGGATCAGCCCGCCGAGCCGCGAGCCGCCGAAACGGATCAGGCGTCGGCGAAGCGGTGTCTCGTCCGCCCCGTCCAGACCGTCAGCTTTCGCGGTAGCGATAGCCGACGCCATACAGGGTCTCGATTGCGTCGAACTCGGGATCGACGACCCGGAACTTCTTGCGCATCCGCTTGACGTGGCTGTCGATGGTGCGGTCATCGACATAGACCTGGTCGTCGTAGGCGGCGTCCATCAGGTTGTCGCGGCTCTTCACGAAGCCGGGCCGCTGGGCCAGGGCCTGCAGCAGCAGGAACTCGGTCACCGTCAACTTGACCGGCTTGCCGTCCCAGGTGCTTTCGTGGCGCGCGGGATCCATCAGCAGCTTGCCGCGTCGGATCGCCTTGCCGCTGATCTCGGCCGAGGGTTCCGGCTCGCCGCCGTCGCCACCCGAGCGACGCAGCAGCGCCTTGACCCGCTCGATCAGCAGACGCTGGCTGAACGGCTTGTGCATATAGTCGTCGGCACCGAGGTTGAAGCCGAGGATCTCGTCGATCTCCTCATCCTTGGACGTCAGCATGATGACGGGGATCTGACTGGTCTGGCGCAGGCGGCGCAAGACCTCCATGCCGTCCATGCGGGGCATCTTGACGTCAAGGATGGCGAGATCGGGCGGCGACGCTTCCAGCGCCTCCAGCCCCGTGGCCCCGTCGTGATAGGCGACCACCTTGTGGCCGTGGCTTTCCAGCGCCAGCGACACGGATGCGACGATGTTCTCGTCGTCGTCCACCAGGGTGATATTGGCCAAATCGGTCTCCTCGTCAGTTCCGGCACGGATCGGACCCGACCGATGTCGGGAGCGACTGAACGCACGGCAAGCGTAACCGTTCGCCCGCGAACGCGGTGACTTTACGGCCACAGTTCGTTGCTGACCAGATTTCGTTCGCGAAACCGGACCTTAAACCCTGGTCGGTAAGGTTATCGCTCAACGTCGAAGCGAGACCATGGCCGGACCCGTCCATTACGAGCTCTATATCCGCAAGACGGCCCCCTCGCCGTGGACACTGATGCAGGCCACGGAAAACCGCCAGCAGGCGATCGAGGCCGCCGAGGAAATCCTGCGCGACAAGCATGCCGTGGCCGTCCGGGTCACCAAGGAGACGCTCGATCCCGATACCATGGAGTTCAACAGCGTCACCGTCCTGACCAAGGGCGCGCCGGAAGCGCCCAAGAAGCGGGTCGTGGACGACGCGGACCGGCCCAACTGCATGGCCCCGGCCGACCTCTACACGCCGCACGCCCGCGAACTGCTGGGGCGGGTCCTGGAAGACTGGCTGATGCGGAATGGGGCCACGCCGTTCGAACTGTTGCACCGCCCCGATCTGGTCGAAAAGCTGGAGGCCTCGGGGGTCGAGGTCCAGCACGCGATCCAGAAGGTCGCCATCCCCGAAAGCCAGGCGACGGGCCAGCCCGCCCATGACCTGATCCGCCATTACCAGCGGTTGACCGAACAGGCGATGGAGCGGGTCGTGACGGCGGGACGCAAGGGGACGTTCCCCGACCTGGCCAACCGGTCGCTGGCCGACGTCGCCCACCGGCTGGCGGGAACGCCGGACCGGGCCTTCGTCATGGGCGGCGTCATTGCCGGGGCACTGGTTGGCGTCAGGGGCGCGCGGGCGCGACTGGACCGGCTGATGGACCTGGCCGACCGGGCACCGATGGAGGGCGCGCCGCGCGCCCTGGTCATGGTCGGGATCGAGCAGATCCTGGTCGAACTGCTGGGCGCGCGGACCGGTCTGGCCGAAATACTGGGACCCGCCCTGGATCAGGGCGGCAGCCTGGCGGCCGTTGTCCGAATGGTGGCCCCGCGCGAGATCGAGGCCCTGATCGCCATGGATCCGCGCATGGCCCTGTTGATGCCGGCCGTGGACGGCGCCGCGGCCCGTCTGGGTCAGCGGCTCGATGCGGGGGAATACCCCATCCTGGGGGCGTCCCTGGCCCGGATGGTCCTGCGCGAGTTGCAGGGGCCCCGCCGCTTGCGCCCCTCCGATGCGCCGGGAGAGATCGACATCCTGCGCACCCTGGCCATGTCGCTGACGGCGACGGCCGGGCGGTTGCTGACGCTGGAAGAGGTCCAGAACGCCTTTATCGAACGGTCCAAGAGCCTGGTCACCGCCGACTTCGTCCAGGCCTATGTCGTGTCGTGCGAAACGGTGCTGTGCGAGGCCGAGCAGCTGACCCGCCTGTGCGAGAACGTCACGGGGTCGTCGAACAAGCGCTCGGCCGCCCGCTGGCTGGCCGCCTGCGTGACCTCCTTGCGGTTCGAAAGCGAGATGCGCGGGTCCGGCCCTACGCCTGCGCGCAAGCTGCAGGTCCTGGCGCAGCTGCAACGCTCGGTTCGCGCCGCGGCCCTGTCCCAGCACGATACCGAACAGATCGGTGGCGCGATCGGCGTGGTCGGCGGCGTGATAGAGGCGGAGGCCAAACTGACGGCGCAGTTGGGGCGTGCGCCGGCGCCGATCCCTCAGAAACTGTCGGCCCTGCTGAGGCTGGCGGCGGGCGAGACCGCCCCGTTCGGCCCGGCCGCCGACCGCGCCAAGGCCGAGGCGATCAAGCTGTTCCGCGCACCCGAGGCGCGGGCATCGCTGACGGCCTCGCCCGAAGCCCTGGCTCCCTTGAAAACCTTGATGCGCGCTGCCGGGCTGGCGGCCTAGACCGTCTGTTCAGTCGAAAATGTCAAAGAGGCTGTCGCGCTTCTTCTTCTTGTAGTGGCGGTCGTCGTCGCGATAGCGCGGCAGTTCGCGATAGGGCTGCTGGGTCTGGCCCCAGGGCTGGCCTTGCGTTGGCGGTGCGTAGGCTTCGGAAGAAGGTGGCGCCGGCGTGCCTTCCATCAGCTTTTCCAGTTCACCGCGATCCAGCCAGACACCCCGGCAGGTCGGGCACATGTCGAACTGGACGCCATTGCGATCCAGCGTCTGCATCTGGGCATTGTCATTGGGACACATCAGAAGCGGCATCGGCGTCTCCTATTGAGAATAAGTCTCAATGCCAGTTCGGGTCGCCGGTGCCAAGCGGCGGGGTGTCGCACGACCCCGCCGCGTCGCTTGCCTGCGGTCAGTCCTCGGCCAGCACGATGACGCGGTCTTCCGGCAGATACTCCAGTGAGTCCGACTTGTTCGGATTGACCACCACACCGCCCATGTTGCGGCCGTCGTCGTCCTCGCTCTCGCGCTTCCTGCGATAGCCGATCGCCGTCTCGCCGCGCTGACGGGCGGCCTCCGCAATCGTGTAGAAGCTCACCGGTCCCGACAGATCCACATAGTCGCCCACCGGGCGCATGTAGATTTCGGATCCGTCCTCATCCAGCAGGTCGTCGAAGATGGACGACAGGTATTCGTTCTCCGAGGCCTGGGCCAGCATCAGGCTGACCAGCTTGTTGGACACCACGAAGTCGTCGGCACGGGTCACCTCGGCCAGTTCGCGATTGCGGATGTCGATCATCTCCGAGACGACGGAGATGTGAGTGCCGAGCCGCTCCGACAGTTTTCTCAGATGCAGCAGGGTGATCAGCGTACGGGTATCCGCCGACTGGGCCTCCATGCTGTCCGAGTAACCCAGCACCATGATGCTGTCGTAGCTGACCGGGTCCAGGGCCTCGATCGAGGCCGAATGGCTGGTGTCGATGGTGCGGGCCTCGACCTTCATGTTCTTCGATCCCAGCGGCATCGTCAGGATTTCCTGCTCGAAGCCCGGCGTGTCGCCCGCCACGGTCAGGACCGAGCCCGGCCGCACATATTTGGACAGCTCATAGGCGATCATCGGCCCGCGCCGGTTCCAGCCGATAATCAGGGTCCGCTCGGCCTTCCTGCGCACCGCCTTGGGCTGGCGGATGGCGGAGGTATCGACGGCGTCGTCAGGCAATGGGGTCAGTTTGATGGAGGCGTCGTCCTCGGCGATGATGATGGCGCGCGCCCCTTCGGGGATCACCGTGTCCATCGCCGGGTTCATCTTCACCGTGCCGTCGGCATAGCGCAGGCCGATCAGGGCCGAGTCCTCATAGCCCATGACCGCGTCGCCATAGGTGACCCCGACCAGGTCCTCCAGCTCGGTCGTGTAGATTTCGCAGCCGTCGAAATCGAGCAGTTCAGAATAGACGGCCGACAGCCCGGCCTGGCGCGACGATTGCACCACGATGCGCGAGATCAGGTCGTCGGCCAGCACCAGCTGGACCTCGTCGCCGCCCACGATGCGGGCGACCTCGGCGTTCCGCGCGTCGCGCAATTCGGCGGCGATCAGATAGCGTTCCTCGCGGCGCTTGGGGTCGTTGGTCAGGGCCAGAACCGTCTTGATGACCTGGCTGTCCGGATCGTCGACGCCTTCGGGCGAGACCACGATGATCGAGCGGCAGGCCTGGGGGTTGACGATCGACAGGTCGAACAGGTCGGTCGGATCGCCCGACCGGCAGATGATCTGCGTGTTCTTGAGATCGGCGACCTTGTCGGCGATCTCGTCCTCCATCTCGACCTTGTCCTTCGTGGCCATGATGACGATGCGCGGAGCCTTCCGGCTTTCGTTGGCGATGACCAGTTCGGAGATGATGTCGAAGATCGAGGCCGACCAGTTCAGGATGATGGTGTGATCGGTCTCCAGCACGCGCGAGCGACCCTTCCTGGCCTCGTCGATCTTGGCGTCCAGCCCGGCCGAGATGATCGAGATCAGGGCCGAGAACACCAGGATACCCATCATGGTCACGAAGATGTTCAGGGCGCGGAACGGCCAGCCGGCGTCCCCTGCGACCGTCCCGGCGTCCATGGTCCGCATCAGCGACTGCCAGGCCGCCTCGAAGAAGTTGTAGCCTCCGTCCGGTCCCATGTGGGTGATCGCCAGCACGGTCGCGGCGAACACGATCACGATCAGGGTGACGATGCTGAGCCAGCCGACCAGCGCGACCGGCCCCCCGGCCATCGACTTGTCGAAGCCGTACTTCAGCCGTTCGCCCAGACTGACGTCGCCGACGTTCTGAGCCTTGGTCGAGTTCGGCTTGGCGTTAGTCGCGCCCTTGACGGCGCTGCGGGCGGCATTCGCCCGAGTGAGAGAGCCCATGGTCGGCTGTCGATCCCAAGAATTCCGCCGGCCCCCCTGACCGACGATCGCGGTCGCTGGATGGTTCGCACCCGGACGTTGAACGCCGTGATGCATAAGGCCGTTCTCAAGCCTTTGGAAGCTGACGATTTCCGACTAGAAGGGCGGCCTCGCTCTCCCACAGCATCCGAGCCTTCCCATGCGATATCTGCACACCATGGTCCGGGTCGCCGACCTGGACGCCTCGCTGCATTTCTGGACGACCCAGCTGGGTCTGGAGGAGGTGCGCCGGATGGAAAACGAGAAGGGTCGCTTCACCCTGGTCTTCCTGGCGGCCCCCAAGGACAGGGATCGGTCGGCCGCCGAACGGTCGCCCGAGGTCGAGCTGACCTACAACTGGGACCCCGAGGTCTATACCGGCGGGCGCAACTTCGGCCACCTGGCCTATCGCGTCGACGACATCTACGCGACCTGCCAGCACCTGATGGACTCCGGCGTGGTCATCAACCGCCCGCCCCGCGACGGCAACATGGCCTTCGTCAAGTCGCCGGACGGCATCTCGATCGAGCTGCTGCAGGAAGGGCCCGCCCTGCCCCCGGCCGAGCCCTGGCTGTCGATGCCAAACACCGGAACCTGGTAGTATGCGAACGGCCCTGACCGGGCTGTGCCTGCTCTTGGGAGCCTGCGCTTCCACCTCCGAGAGCAACACGGGGCGAACGGCGACCGAGCAACTGCTGATGGCGCGCGCGGCCGACCAGGCCGTCGAAGGGTTGCGGCTACCCGTCCCTCCCGGGTCGAAGGTGTTCGTCGAGACGCGCTTTTTCCAGGGCGAGGGCTCCAACTATGCCGTGTCAGCCATTCGCAGCGCCCTGTCGGAGGCGGGCTTCGCCTTGGCGGACGGCCGTGACGCGGCCGAGGTCGTCTTCGAGCTGCGGGCGGGGGCCCTGTCGCTGGAACAGATGCGTCGGGTCGTCGGCATCCCCGCCCTGGCCGTGCCGATCAACGAAACGCTGAACGTCGTCTCCCTGCCCGAGCTCAGCCTCTACAGCCGGCGCGACCGGGTCGGGGTCGCCGAGTTCTCGGGCTTTGTGTACGACGCGCGGACCGGCGCGCCCCTGGGGGCCGTCGCGCCGATGATCGGAGAATATCGCATTCGCAGCCACAAGGTGCTCATGGTCGTGGCCTGGGGCCAGCAATCGGCCCGCCCCGGACAGCGCGATCCGGGCGACAGCTGGCGAGAGTTCTAGACCGCGCATTGGCCCGGTGACGTGGCTCGCGTGTCCCCGTATGCTCGCTCGATGTCCGACACCCTGCCCGAAACCGATCGTCCCCTGACGCAGGACGGGCCCGCCGTGCGGTTGTGGCTGATCGATGCATCGGCCTACATCTTTCGCGCCTATCACGCCCTGCCGCCCCTGACACGCAAGTCCGACGGCCTACCGGTTGGGGCCGTCCAGGGCTACTGCAACATGCTGTGGAAGCTGCTGAAGGACATGAAGGGGGCGGATGGCCCGACCCATCTGGCCGCCATCTTCGACCATTCGGAAAAGACGTTCCGCAACGACCTGTACGACCAGTACAAGGCCAACCGGTCGGCCCCGCCCGAGGATCTGATCCCGCAGTTTCCGCTGGTGCGGGACGCGACGCGGGCGTTCGGCGTCCACTGCGTCGAGCTGCCGGGCTACGAGGCCGACGACCTGATCGCGACCTATGCCTGCAAGGTGCGGGACGCGGGCGGCGAATGCGTGATCGTCAGTTCCGACAAGGACCTGATGCAGCTGATCGGCCCCTCGGTCGTCATGTGGGACCCGATGAAGGACCGTCGCCTGGCCGAGGAGGCGGTGATGGAGAAGTTCGGCGTCACCCCGGACAAGATGATCGATCTGCAGGCCCTGATCGGTGACAGCGTCGACAATGTCCCCGGCGCCCCGGGCATCGGGCCCAAGACGGCCGCCCAGCTGCTGGACGAATACGGCGACCTGGACACCCTGCTGGAGCGGGCAGGCGAGATCAAACAACCCAAGCGGCGCGAGACCCTGATCAACTTCCGGGACCAGATCCTGCTGAGCCGCCAGCTGGTCCGCCTGACCTGCGACGCGCCCGCGCCCGAGCCGATCGACGACTTCAAGGTCCGCGACCCCGACCCCCAGGTCCTGGCCGACTTCCTGGAGACGATGGAGTTTCGGTCGCTGCTGCGCCGGGTCGGCGACGGGAAGCTGGCTGGCCACGACGGGTCCGCCTTCGCCCCCGCCCGGCCCGCACCCCTCAGCGCTGCCGTCATTTCGCCCCGCTACGCCCCCCAGGCGGTGTCCACCGACGTCGAGAAGCAGACCGTAGACCACGACGCCTATCACTGTATCCGCGACCTGGTCGATCTGGACGCCTTCATCGCCCGCGCGACGGAGGCGGGCGTCGTCGGGTTCGACACCGAGACCGACGCACTGTCAGCGACCCACGCGGGCCTGTGCGGCGTGTCGCTGGCGATCGGGCCGAACGACGCCTGCTATGTGCCGCTGACCCACGAGCACCCGCCGGTCGAGGGCGCGGGCGGGCTGGACTTCGGCGTGGAGGCCGACACGCGCGAGCCGTTGAACCAGCTGGACAAGCCCATCGTTCTGGCCCGGCTGAAGACCCTGCTGGAAGACCCTGCCGTGCTGAAGGTCGTCCAGAACGGCAAGTACGACCTGGCCGTCATGGCCCGGCGCGGCATCCGCGTCGCCCCGATCGACGACACCATGCTGATTTCCTACGTCCTCGAAGGCGGCCTGCACGGCCACGGCATGGACGAGCTGTCGAGGCTCCACCTCGGCCACGAGCCGATCCCGTTCAAATCGGTGGCGGGGACCGGCAAGGCCCAGAAATCCTTCAAGCATGTCGAGCTGAAACCGGCGACCTGCTACGCCGCCGAGGACGCGGACGTGACGCTGCGGCTGTGGCGCATCCTGAAGCCCCGGCTGGCGCGCGAGGGTCTGACGACGGTCTATGAGACGCTGGAGCGGGGCATGCCCGCGGTCCTGGCCGACATGGAGCGGCTGGGCATCCGCGTCGATCCCGCCCGGCTGCGCCGCCTGTCGTCCGAGTTCGGATTGAAGATGGCCGAGCTGGAGGCCCAGGCCCACGAGATCGCCGGCCGGCCCTTCAACGTCGGCTCCCCGCGCCAGATCGGCGAGATCCTGTTCGGTGAGCTGAACCTGCCCGGCGGCAAGAAGACCGCCAGCGGCCAGTGGGAGACCGGTGCCGCCACCCTGGAGGGACTGGCCGAAACCCACGCCCTGCCCCGCGTCCTGCTGGACTGGCGCCAGTTGTCCAAGCTGAAGGGCACCTATACCGACGCCCTGGTGGCGGCGATGGACCCCGTCACCGACCGCGTCCACACCAGCTATCAGCTCGCCGCCGCCACGACCGGCCGCCTCGCCTCGTCCGACCCCAATCTGCAGAACATCCCCATACGCACCGAGACGGGCCGCCAGATCCGCCAGGCCTTTATCGCCCGGGACGGCCACGTCCTGATCAGCGCCGACTATTCGCAGATCGAGCTGCGCCTTCTGGCCCACATCGGCGACATCCCCGAACTGAAGCGCGCCTTCAAGGCCGGCATCGATATCCACACGGCCACGGCCAGCGAGATGTTCGGCGTCCCCGTCGATCAGATGGACCCCGAGACCCGTCGCCGCGCCAAGGCCATCAACTTCGGCATCGTCTATGGCATCTCGGCCTTCGGCCTGTCGAACCAGCTCGGCATCGATCAGTCCGAGGCCGGGGCCTATATCAAGACCTATTTCGAGCGCTTTCCCGGCATCCGCGACTATATGGACAAGACCCGGGCGGAGGTGCGCCAGACGGGCTTCGTCTCCACCGTCTTCGGCCGCAAGATCCACATCCCGGCGATCCATTCCAAGTCGGGGGCCGAGCGCCAGTTCGGTGAACGCGCCGCGATCAACGCCCCGATCCAGGGCGCCGCCGCCGACATCATCCGCCGCGCCATGATGCGGATGCCGGGCGCGCTGGAGGCCGCCGGCCTGGAGACGAAAATGCTGCTCCAGGTCCACGACGAACTGGTCTTCGAGGCCCCGGAGGCCGAGGTCGCGGCGGCCATCCCCCTGATCCAGAGGATAATGGAAGGGGCGGCGGAACCCGCGGTGGCCCTGTCGGTGCCATTGACGGTGGACGCCCGCGCGGCCGCGAACTGGGACGACGCCCACTAGGTCAAGCAAAAGGGCGGGTCCGTCGCCGGACCCGCCCTCTCTTTTCGTCAGCGCGATGCAGGCGTGGACTAGAAGTCCATGTCGCCCATGCCGCCCATTCCGCCGCCGCCCATGCCGCCACCGGCACCGCCGCCCGACGCCTTCTTGGGAGCGTCGGCCACGGCCGCTTCAGTGGTGATCAGGATGCCGGCGACAGACGCCGCGTCCTGCAGAGCCGTGCGGACGACCTTGGCGGGGTCGATGACGCCCGCCTGGATCATGTCGACATACTCTTCGGTCTGGGCGTTGAAGCCGTAGGTGGCCGAGGGGTTCTCGAGCACCTTGCCGACCACGATAGAGCCTTCGACGCCCGCGTTTTCCACGATCTGACGGATCGGGGCCTGGATGGCGCGGCGGATGATGGCGATGCCGGCGGTCTGGTCGGCGTTGTCGCCGGTCAGGCCTTCCAGCGCCTTGGTCGCCTTCAGCAGGGCGATACCGCCGCCGGGGACGATGCCTTCTTCAACCGCAGCCCGCGTGGCGTTCAGGGCGTCGTCGACGCGGTCCTTCTTCTCCTTGACCTCGACCTCGGTCGAGCCGCCGACGCGGATGACCGCGACGCCGCCGGCCAGCTTGGCCAGACGTTCCTGCAGCTTTTCCTTGTCGTAGTCGGACGAGGTGTCCTCGATCTGCTTCTTGATCTGGCCGATGCGGGCCTCGATCGCGTCCTTCTCGCCGACGCCGTCCACGATGGTGGTGTCGTCCTTGGTGATGGTGACCTTCTTGGCCTTGCCGAGCATGTCGAGGGTGACGTTCTCAAGCTTGATGCCGAGGTCCTCCGAGATGACCTGGCCGCCGGTCAGGACGGCGATGTCCTCCAGCATGGCCTTGCGGCGATCGCCGAAGCCCGGCGCCTTGACGGCGGCCACGCGCAGGCCACCGCGCAGCTTGTTGACCACCAGGGTGGCCAGGGCCTCGCCCTCGATGTCCTCGGCGATGATCAGCAGCGGACGGCCCGACTGAACCACGGCTTCCAGGATCGGGAGCATGGCCTGCAGGGACGACAGCTTCTTCTCGAACAGCAGGATGAGGGGTTCCTCGAGCTGAACCTCCATCTTGTCGGCGTTAGTGATGAAGTAGGGCGACAGGTAGCCGCGGTCGAACTGCATGCCTTCGACGACGTCCAGTTCGGTCTCGGCGGTCTTCGCTTCCTCGACGGTGATGACGCCTTCGTTGCCGACCTTGTCCATGGCCTTGGCGATCATCTCGCCGACCTCGGTGTCGCCGTTGGCCGAGATGGTGCCGACCTGGGCGATCTCGGAGTTGGCGCTGACCTTCTTGGAGGTGGCCTTGATCTCGGCGATCACGGCGGCGACGGCCTTGTCGATGCCGCGCTTCAGATCCATCGGGTTCATGCCGGCGGCGACGGACTTCAGGCCTTCCTGCACGATGGACTGGGCCAGGACGGTGGCGGTGGTGGTGCCGTCGCCGGCCTTGTCATTGGTCTTGGAGGCGACTTCCCGGATCATCTGGGCGCCCATGTTCTCGAAGGCGTCTTCCAGCTCGATTTCCTTGGCGACGGACACGCCGTCCTTGGTCGAGCGCGGGGCGCCGAAAGACTTCTGGATCACGACGTTGCGGCCTTTCGGACCCAGCGTCACCTTGACCGCATTGGCCAGGACGTTGACGCCGCGCAGCATCTTCTCGCGCGCGTCGGTGGAGAACTGTACTTGTTTCGCAGCCATGTGCCGGCTCCTAAATCGTTGGTTTCAAAGAAAGAAGGTCGAGGTCGCAGGGGGCTTACAGCACGCCCAGGACGTCGGATTCCTTCATGATGATCAGGTCTTCGCCTTCCAGCTTGACCTCGGTGCCCGACCACTTGCCGAACAGGATGCGGTCGCCGGCCTTCAGTTCCAGCGCGTTGACGGTGCCGCGCTCGTCACGAACGCCCGGGCCCACGGCGACGACTTCGCCTTCCTGGGGCTTTTCCTTGGCGGTGTCGGGGATGATGATCCCGCCCTTGGTCTTGGATTCTTCTTCCACGCGCTTGACCAGCACGCGATCGCCGAGAGGACGAAACGCCATCTGTGTGTTCTCCGAATAGCTCTAGAGTGTGATGTCGCCCTCGGGGGCCGGCCGTTTTGGCAGCCGTGACCCGCGAGTGCTAACGCAAGGCGCAAGTAGGATGGCGCGAAGCCATCGTCAAGGCGGCGGCACGATGAACGGCAGATGAACGATGCCTGCCCTGAGCGTTCAGATTGGCCGCCTTAAACCTTCACCATGGGGAGGGGCGTCGTGCCCGGACACCGTCCATCAGGAGACTGGGACATGAAGATCATCAAGCTCGCTTTCGCCGCCGTTCCGATGCTGGCATTGACCTTGGCGGCCGCCGCGCCGGCCGAGGCCCAGAGCCGCTATTACGGCGGTCAGAATCCGTACGATCAGCGTCGTGACAACGGGGGCGATGTCGTGGCCGGCGTCGTGATCGGTGCCATCGCCGGCGGCCTGCTGGCGTCCGCTGCATCGAACAACGACAACGATTGCGGCTATTATCGCGACGGGCGCTGCTGGCGGAACCAGGGGCACTGGGAACGCGAGCACGGCATCAACAGCCGCTATGGCTACAACGATCGTCGCGACTATCGCTACGACCGCCGCGATGACCGCAGGGATCGTCGCTACGATCGGCGCGACGACCGCCGCGACTATCGCTACGACCGCCGCTGGTAGTCGCTGACGAACCGGCCGAATGAAACGGGCTTCCTGGCGGGAGCCCGTTTTTTCATCCCAGCAAGCGTGTCAGCAGCCCGGCTGTCGATGGATCCAGATCGGCCGAGGGGCGCCCCTCCGCGACATCGTGCAAGACGGCCTTCGCCAGCACCTTGCCCAGCTCCACCCCCCACTGGTCGAAGCTGTTGATGTTCCAGATCACGCCTTCGACGAAGGTCTTGTGCTCATACAGGGCCAGCAGCGCGCCGAGCGATTCGGGCGTCAGGCGATCCATCAGGATCGCCGTAGACGGGCGGTTTCCGGGGAAGGTCTTGTGCGGGGTCAGAAGATCGGCTTCCGCTTCCATCACGCCGGAAGCGATCAGCTCGGCCCTCGCATCATGGGCGGTCCGACCGACCATCAGCGCCTGGCCCTGGGCCAGGGCGTTCGACCACAGCGGCGCACCGCCCGCGTCCGGCAGGGTTTCGGCCACGATCACGAACTCGGCGGGCACGACCTGCGGCCCCTGATGGATCTGCTGGAAGAAGGCGTGCTGGCCATTCGTCCCGGGTTCGCCGAACACCACCGGACAGGTCTGGCGGGTGACGGGCGATCCGTCCCGGTGGACGCTCTTGCCGTTCGATTCCATCTCCAGCTGCTGCAGAAAAGCGGGCAGACGGCGCAGTCCATGGTCATAGGGGGCGACTGTGCGCGCAGGGCGCTTGAGCCCATCGACGTTCCAGACCTGGGCCAGGGCCATCAGCACCGGGGCGTTTCGGTCGAGCGGCGCTGTGACGAAGTGGTCGTCCATCGCCCGCGCCCCGGCCAACAGGCGATCGAAGACGTCTGCGCCCAGGGCGATCACGCAAGACAGGCTGACCGCCGACCACAGGGAGTAGCGGCCGCCGACCCAGTCCCTGAAGGCGAAGGTCCGCCCGCAGCCAAAGGCCTCGGCCCGCTCAGGCGCAGCGGTGACGCCGATGAAATGCTTTTCACGCCCCGCCGGCGGAAGGCTCGCCGCCAGCCAGGCCTTGGCCGCTTCGGCGTTGGCCAGGGTTTCCTGGGTGGTGAAGGTCTTGGATACGACGATGATCAGGGTGGTCTCGGGATCGAGGCCGTTCAGGGCCTCGGCCATATCGCGCGGATCGATATTGGCGACGAAGCGCAGGTCGATCGTCGTCTCCAGCGGCCTCAGCGCGTCCCAGACGACGCGGGGTCCCAGGTCCGAGCCGCCGATGCCGATATGGACGATGGCCTTGAAGGCCTTGCCGGTACCGCCGGTCTGCTCGCCGGCGCGCACGGCGGTCGCATAGTCCGCCATGGCCGCCCGCACGGCGCGGACCTCGCCCGAAACGGACTCGCCCAGGGCCTGGAAGTCCGCGTCCTTACCGGCCCGCAGGGCCGGATGCAGAACGGCCCGACCTTCTGTGTTGTTGACGGCCTCACCCGCGAACAGGCGCGCGCGCTCCCGCTCAATCCCGGCAGCCCGGGCCAGATCCAGACACGCTTCGAAGCTCTCCCGCGTCCAGCTCTGCTTGGATAGATCGAGGTAGAGCCCCGCTGCCTCCACGCTCATTCTCGCCAGCCGGTCGGGATCGGCGGTGAACTGGTCGACGATACGGGCCTCCGCATCGCGCGCGGCGGCGGCGTCGAATGCGGCCCAGATTGCGGGATCGGACATGAGACAGCCTTTCGTTAATCAAGGTCTCGTTTACGGGTGGGGCGTAGACCGGTTCAATCGCTTCGTCGCGAAAAGGACCAGACCATGTCGTGTGGCATCGCCATCGCCGTCTCGCTGTTGCTGTCGGACCCCAATGTCGCGCTGGCTGCGGCCCAGCCCGTGGCGGTCGCCGGCGCGCCCGTCTCGGTCGCGGGTGAGCCCATGTTCGTCGACATCGTGACCCAGGCCAGTGCGCTGAAAGCCGTCGTCGATGCCTGGGGCCCGTCGGGCGCGACCGGCGACGACTTCGATGTCTTCAAGACGCGCGCCACGGCCCTTTCGGCCCTGGATATGCAGGCGCACCTGATTCTGAAGGAACGCGGCACCGACGGCGACCTGAAATGCATCCTGCGGGGTATTTCCGAGGACATCCCCGTCAAGATCCAGGCGGTGGAGACGGCCGTGACGCCCGAGGCCCGGGCCACGGCCCTGTCGGAGCTGTCCTATCTGCTGAACGACAACGTCGAGGTCATCACCGCGCCGCCGCAGCCGGACGCCCAGTCGGGCGTGGCGACGAACTAGCGGCCTCCAGCGCCTCGATCACCAGGCCCTCGGTCAGCAGTTGCGGCAGGATGCGCGGTTCGGCCGCGCCTGGCGCATAGACCAGATACAGCGGCACGCCCGACCGGCCATGATTGGCCAGTTCGCGCGCGATGACCGGATCGCGCCGCGTCCAGTCCGCGACCAGATAGACCGTCCCGGTCCGGGCCAGGGCCTCGGTCACCTTTGGCGAATGCAGGGACGTGCGTTCGTTGATCTTGCAGCTCACGCACCAGTCGGCGGTGAAGTCGACCAGCACGGGATGCCCCTGCGCCCGCGCATCCGCCACGGCTTGCAGTGACCAGGCCCGGGCCGTCGGGTCGCTGGCGTTCGCCATCAAAGGTCCGCTCTGAGGGGCCAGGCCGGCGGCGACGCCGACCATCCCGAGTGCGACGACCAGGGCGAGCGCCGAGGTCAGGGTCAGCGGCCGTGCCGTCGATCCGGCCGCGACGGCCAGCTGTCGAAGCCCGAAAACCCAGACGGCGACGGTCAGAACGGCGGCTCCCCCGGTCAGCCACGCCGCAGCGGGCCATCCCTGCTGCCGCTGGAACACCCAACCCAGCCAGAAGGCTGCGGCGAGCATGGGCAGGGCCAGCATCTGTTGCAGCCGCTCCATCCAGCGGCCCGGGCGCGGTAGCCGGGCCAGAAGTCCCGGCGACAGACTGACCGCCACGTAGGGCAGGGCCAGACCCAGACCCAGGGACAGGAAGACCAGCAGGGCGATCGGCGCGGGCAGCACCAGCGCCGCTCCCAACGCCACGGCCATGAAGGGCGCGGTGCAGGGAGCCGCGACGACCACGGCCAGAACGCCCGTGAAGAAGGCGCCCACCGGGCCGTTCAGGCGCGAGAGCCTCGATCCCCCGGCCGCCTGCAGGCCGAGGCCGATCTGGAAGATGCCCAGCAGGTTCAGCCCCACCACCAGCATCAGCAGCGACAGGACCGCGACGACCGGGGGCGACTGCAGCTGGAAGCCCCATCCGATGTCCTGGCCAAGTCTTCGAAGCGACAGCATGGTCGCGCCGAGCAGCAGGAAGGTGGCCAGCACGCCGACCAGATAGGCCAGGCCATCGGCGCGCGCTTCACCGGCGTCTCTCGATGAACGCGCCAGCGCCGCCGCCTTCAGGGCCAGGACCGGAAAGACGCAGGGCATCAGGTTCAGGATCAATCCGCCAAGGAAGGCGAACAGGATCGCCTGACCCGCCGCTCGCGCGTCCAAAGCGCCGCCTGCGGGGCCGTCGGCCGTCGCCAGAGCGCGACCTGTAGCTCCGGCCAGGGGCGGACCGGATATCGCCGCGATTTCCCAGGCCCCGGCATCGGTCGCAAGAACGCCCGCCAGCGGTCGGGTCAGCCCGCGCGCGGCCAGGTCATCGGTCGGATCAAGCGTCAAGGTCACGCCGTCCGGCCCCGCCACGGCGGAAAGAGCGACGTCATGGTCGATCAGGCCCGGCTCGAACGGATAGAAGGTGGCCCGGTCGATGTCGGCACCCACCAGCGGCCCGCCCGTCGCGCCGAGGATCAGGCGGTTGCCTTTCAGACCGGCGTGGGCCGTGATTCCCGCCGGGCGCGGCGCGGTCTCCACCAGCCGCTGGATCGTGGCCCCGTCAGGTCCCAGCAGCGGCGCGGCCCCGTCGCGAATCGGCAGGTCCAGCCGCAGGGTGAAGCTGTCGGGCACGCACATCTCGTCGCTGCAAACGAACAGCAGGGCGGTGACGTTCAGCGTGAGGGTCGTGCCGGGCCTGGCGCTGGCCGGGATGTCGATCGGCACAGGCAGGAAGACCTGGCCTTCATAGCCCAGGTTGACGATGTCGCCGAGGCGCTGGCGATGGGGCAGGGGCCACAGGATGCCGCCGGCTACCACCCCCTTGGGCAAGCTCCAGTCCAGTGTCGTCGGTCCGCCGGAATCGCCGGGATTGCGCCAGTAGGTGTGCCACCCCGGCTGAATCTTCTGGCGCAGGGCCACCACCGCCGTCGATCCCGGCGCGGCCCAGCGGTTCATCGGAACCAGCTCGACCTCGATCCGCGAATTGCGCTGCGGTCCCGTGGCGGCGGGCACGGCCGCGCGGGACATGCCCGCCTGCGCGTCCGCCGGTCCGGGCAAGCCGGCCAGGCCCGCGAACAGGACGATCAGCCAGGCGAGAAGAACGGGCAGACGCAAGGGCGGACGGCTTTCGAACGACGAAACAGGGGCGACCCTTAACCGGCCGACGCGACGACCGCCACGCCCCTCGGGGTCGCGCCGGAGGCGGGCGGGGTTACACCCACCGTTCGCTCAGCCCGCGGCGGCCGTCATGGCGGCGCTGGCCCGGTTGAACATGACGATGACCTTGTCGGAAAAAGCCGTAGCGCCGGCCACGATGACCAGGAAGATCGCGCCGACGATCATGCCGTATTCGATCGCCGTGGCCCCAGATTCATCGTTCAGAAAGCGGCGGATCAGGGACATGGTCACGCAACCTTTCGTCACTCGACGCCTAGAGCAGATCCCGCAACCAGGCCACGAGCGGGGCATCTGCGGGGGGCATGGGATAGTCCGACAACGCGTTCGGCCTGACCCAGGCCAGGGCGGCGTGCTCGCGCGCGACGACCAGGCCCGACCAGCGCCGACACAGATACAATGGCATCAACAGGTGAAACGAATCGTAAGCGTGGCTGGCGAAAACGAACGGGGCCAGACAGGCCTCCTGCACGTCGATGCCCAGTTCCTCGTTCAACTCGCGGATCAGCGCCGCTTCGGGGCGTTCGCCGGGCTCGACCTTGCCGCCGGGAAACTCCCACAAGCCCGCCAGCGCCTTGCCCTCAGGCCGTTTGGCGATCAGGACGCGTCCGTCGATGTCCACGAGCGCGGCGGCGACGACGAGAACGGTGGGCAGGGCCATGTCGGTCATGGGACCCCATACCGGTTCGTGTAACGCGTCCGCAATCATTGGTCACACAGTGTGGCCGCCGCGTCCTTGCCGATTGGGGCCACAATCGGGCAAGACGTTTTGCTTTCGTTCCGCCGGCCCGTTCCCCGTTCCGCCCATCCTGAGGCCTCATGGCTCCCTCATCCCTGTCCGAGACCCTGACGAGCCCTGAAGTCCAGGCCTTCGCCAGCGGATTTCCGGTTCTGGTCCTGCACATGGTGGTCACCTTCGGCCTGCTGGGCGCGGGCGCGGTGGTCTATGGCCTGCTGACGCCCTGGAAGGAGATCGCCCTGATCCGCGAGGGCAATGCCGCGGCGGGCGTGGCCTTTGGCGGTGTGCTGATCGGACTGGCCATTCCGCTGGCGGTGTCGATGTCGGTCTCGACCTCGGTCGTGGACATCGCCTTGTGGGGCGTGGCGACCCTGGTGCTGCAACTGCTGGCGTTCCGCGTCGTCGATCTGCTGCTGACCGGCCTGCCCCAGCGCATCCAGGAGGGGGAGATTTCCGCCGCCGTCCTGCTCGTATCGGCAAAGCTGGCGACCGCCCTGATCCTCGCCGCCGCCCTGACGGGCTGAGGCCCCCGGTGAACCTGCCCCGTCCCGCCGATCTGCTGCTCTATGCCGGGGCGGGCTCGCTGCTGGTCTTCGCCTCCCTGGCCCAGCGCGAGAACGCGGACGCGCCCCCCGCGCCTCCGCCGCCCGATGCCATCGAGGGCGCCTTGCTGGGTCCCGTCACGCCCTTCGATCCAGCCGTGACCGTGATCGCGCCCGACATCCCCTTCCAGCCCGCATCGGGCACAGCCTTCTCGATCGCCGGCGACGGTCGTTGGTTGACCGCAAAGCACGTGGTCGAAGGGTGCCGACGCCCCGCCCTCGTCGTCGGCGGTGGCCGTGCGGTCGCGGCGGATGTCCGTCTTTCGCCGCGCGCCGACATCGCCCTGTTGATCACTTCCGGCGGGCCGCCCGCGCTGCCGGTCACCACGGCCACGCCCTTGCGAGTCGGCCAGCGCGGCTTTCACCCCGGCTTTCCGCAGGGGACGGCCGGCGAGGTCGCATCTCGCCTGCTGGGGCGCGAGGTTCTGCACGTCCGGGGACGGGGTCGTCACGACGAACCGGTTCTGGCCTGGGCCGAGGTCGGCCGCACGGAGGGCCTGGACGGCACTCTGGCGGGGCTGTCGGGCGCTCCGGCCATGGACCGGCGGGGGCGTGTGGTGGGGGTGACGATCGCCGAGGCACCCCGGCGGGGACGAATCTACACCACCGCGCCCGATACACTCGGCCCGGCGATCCGGGGCGTACAGGCACCAGACGAGCCGTTGATGAGCGAACCGGTCACGACGGAAAACTATGGCCGTGTCGCCGACGATCTGCGGCGCGACCTGCGCGTGGCGCAGGTCGTCTGCCTGTCCGCCTGACCGAACGTCGCCGATGACGCTGCCGGTCGATCCGCACCTGTTCTGGGTCTTCATCGGGGTGATGACGGTGCTGGCCGTCACGCCCGGCCCCGCGAACCTGTTCTCGGTCGCCACAGGGATCGAGCGCGGGCGGCGCGCGGCTCTGATCGCGGTCCTGGGCATGAATACCGCGACCCTGGTGTGGTTCGCCGCGGCGGCCCTGGGTCTGGGGGCCCTGGTCGCGGCGTTTCCGCACATCTTTCGTGTCGTGGCCATCGGTGGCGCCCTCTATGTCGCCTGCCTGGGCGTTTCGTCCCTGCGATCGGCCTTTGCCGATCGGCCCGAGACACACGTCACCGAAGGCCGCACCCATCCCCGCCGCCCGGCCTTCGTGGACGGGTTTCTGGTGCAACTCGCCAACCCCAAGATCGTGCTGTTCTTCTCGGCCGTCCTGCCGCCCTTCATGGACGCGGAACGGCCCGCCGCGCCTCAACTGGCTGTCTTTGCCTGCGTCGTCGTCGGCATGGACCTGATCACCATGAGCGCCTACGGTCTGGGGGGCGCGGCCATGGCCAGACGGATGAGCGAACCCCGGTTCCGAAGGGCGTTCGGCGTCTTTGTCGGAATTCTGCTGTTGGCCGCCGCCGCACTGATTGTGTCGCGATTAGAATGACTTGCCGATGTCCGGAACGGAGCTGTTCATGCCCCGTTCAGGTGCCAAGGCTGATTTTCAGTCCTCCCTGTGGAGTCCCCCGATGAAAACCCCGACCAAGACCCTTCTGCTGGTCGCCGCGGCCACCCTGACGCTCGGCGCCTGCGCGACCGCCACCCCCTATGCCCCAGCCGGCTTCAACGGCCAGCGCGGGGGCTATGCCGAACAGCGGCTCGAGAACGATCGATATCGCGTCAGCTTCTCCGGCAACTCCGTCACCTCGCGCGAGCAGGTGGAGATGTCGCTGCTGCTGCGGGCCGCCGAACTGACCACCGAAAGCGGCTTCGACTGGTTCTCGACAACAAACCGGGCCACGGACCGTGATACCCGCTACCAGACGATCGGCGATCCCTTCTTCGATCGCTATCGCTACTGGGGTCCGTCCTGGCGCTATTACGGTCGTCGCGGCTGGAGCCCGTGGGGCGATCCCTTCTGGGGTCGTGACGACTTCGATGTACGTCAGGTCGATCGCTACGAAGCCACCGCCGAGATCGTCATGGGCCGGGGGCCCAAGCCCGCCGGCGACGCCAATGCGTTCGACGCTCGTGAAGTGATCGCCAATATCGGGGGGCGGGTCGTCCGCCCGATGTAGGTCCTGGACGCCCCGGTGTCGGTCAACCGACCCGGGGCGTCTTCAGCCTGCGCTTGTTGGCGTGACTGTCCGGTGCCGAACCGAGCGCCTCGGGAATCTCGCCCTTGAAATAGAACCTTTGCCAGGCCTCCTTCGCCGCGTCCGGGTCTCCGGAAGCCAGGCGGGTGTTAAAGTCGGTCCGCTGGCGGTTCCACGCCTCGAACTGACCTTTCATCACCGGATTCGAGTCCAGCGTGCGGATCACCGGCTGGACCGCCTCCATCTTGCGATGTTCGACCAGGTTGATGAAGCAGAACGGTTCGCCGCGTTCGAACTTCACCCGGCCAGGCCGGGTGAAGATCCAGTTCATCGTGAACGGAAATGGAAGCCAGTCGGTCTCGATCAACCCGACCAAGGGCTGAATGCCGTCCTTCAAATGATTGGGGCTGCCCGAGCAGATCATTCCCCAGCCGGGCGGCGTACGAAACAGATACTGCGGGTGCATGGTCAGCACGCCCCTGGAGAAGTGCGAGGTGACGAAGTGGTCCAGTTCAGGCTGGGGCCGTTCCGGGCTGATGGTGATGTCCGACTGCGACGGCCCCCCGTTCCACTCGGCCGTGAAGGTAAAGGGACACAGGATTTCCCATCCCGTCGTATTGGCCATGGTCAGCGGCAGGCATCGATAGGGATGGCGGCTGACGAAGGCGTCCATCCAGTTCCGGGACTGACGACCCGGCACCATGTCCGGCGGCCGCGACGACATCGGATAGCATTCCAGTTCCACGCGGGCGCATCCTTCGGTATCGAACAGACCCGACCCTAGCCCGGCACCCGATGACCCCTCAACCTCTGCATGATCGCGACAGCCTGCTGCGATGGATGGTCGATCGCGACATTCCGCAGACGACCCTGGATCACGAGGCCGTTTTTCGCGTCGAGGAAGGGCTGGAGCTGAAGGCGTCGATGCCAGGTGCCCACACCAAGAACCTGTTCTTGAAGGACAGGAAGGCGCGGCTGTGGCTGATATCCGCTCGTCAGGACACCGTCATAGACCTGAAGGCCGCGCCCCGGATTATCGGGTCGGACCGCCTGTCGTTCGGCAACGAGGAATTGATGTTTCAGACCCTGGGTGTCCGCCCCGGCTCCGTCACAGCCCTGGGTCTGATCAATGACGTGGAACGCCAGGTCACCCTCGTGCTCGATCGTCGGTTGTGGGAAGCAAACGTGGTCAACTTCCACCCCCTCGCCAACACCGCGACGACGGCGCTGACGCAATCTGCGTTCCGGCGATTCCTGGCGGCGATCGGTCGTGAACCCCTCGTGATCGACTTCGCCGCTTGAGTTGGCGCACCCCCGCGACCATCTGAGACGTTCCGCATTATCGAAGCCTAGAGCAGAGACCAACGATGAGCCTTGTCGATCCCTCCCCGACCGCCGGAACCGACGATCTGATCAAGGATGGATCGGACGCCGGTTTCATGGCCGACGTGATCGCCCAATCCAAGATCCAGCCGGTCATCGTCGACTTCTGGGCCACCTGGTGCGGGCCCTGCCGGACCCTGACGCCCGCCCTGGAAAAGCAGGTCCGCGCGGCGGGCGGCGCGGTCAAGCTGGTCAAGATCGATGTCGACAAGAACCCGGCCTATGCCGGACAGCTGCGTGTCCAGTCGATCCCGACCGTCTACGCCTTCGTCGACGGCCAGCCGGTCGATGGCTTCCAGGGCGCGGTGCCGGAAAGCCAGATCAAGGCCTTCATCGAGAAACTGTCCGGCGGCGCGGGCATCAATTCGGATGTTCAGCAATTGCTGGCGCTGGGCGAGGAATCCCTGGGGCTGGACGATTTCGGCG
Organism: Brevundimonas sp. P2_A6; assembly: GCF_056404975.1. Taxonomy (NCBI): domain Bacteria; kingdom Pseudomonadati; phylum Pseudomonadota; class Alphaproteobacteria; order Caulobacterales; family Caulobacteraceae; genus Brevundimonas; species Brevundimonas sp. P2_A6. The sequence continues at coordinate 482,767 of NZ_JBFUCZ010000002.1, forward strand.
GCGCGGCCCAGGCCTTCGCCCACGTCCTGACCCTGGAGCCCGAGAACGAGGACGCCATCGCCGGGATGGCGCGGGTCTATCTGGCCGGGGGGGACGCCGATCAGGCGCGACAGACACTCGCCATGGCCCCGGCCGACTCCAGGAATGCCACCGTCATCAGCCTGCGGGCCCAGCTGGCCCTGGCCTCGGCCGCCCCGCCCAGCGAGACCGCCGCGCTGGAAGCTGCGTTGCGCGCCAATCCGGCGGATCACCAGGCGCGCTATGACCTGTCGTTGGCCCAGGCGGCGTCCGGCGATCTGAAGGGGGCCGTGTCCAGCCTGCTGGACATCGTCCAGGCCGATCTGGAGTGGAACGAGCAGGCTGCCAGGAAGCAACTGCTTGTGGTTTTCGAGGCCGCCGGACTGTCGTCCGACATCGCCAGGGACGGTCGCCGGCGACTGTCCTCGATCCTGTTCGCCTAGAGGAACGCGCCATGGCCCAGGGCTACGTCAAGGCGGCCGATCTTCCACAGGTGATCCCGGTCTTCCCGCTGCCGGGATCCATCCTGCTGCCGCGAGGGCAGTTGCCGCTGAACATCTTCGAGCCGCGCTATCTGAACATGATCGACGACGCCATGGCGGGCGACCGGGTCCTGGGTCTGATCCAGCCGCGGACGGGGCCGGCCATTCTGCCCAGTCTGTCCGCCGTCGGCTGTGCCGGGCGAGTGACCAGTTTCGCGGAGACCTCCGACGGGCGCTACCTGATCACCTTGACCGGCGTCGCCCGGTTTCGCGTGGCCTCCGAACTGCCCTCTCAGACCCCCTATCGCCAGGTTCGCGCCACCTTCGCCCCGTTCGAGGCCGACCTGACCGCGCCGACAGGTGGCGAGGGGTTCGAGCGCCAGACCTTCCTGGCGGCCCTGCGGGCGTATCTGGAGCGCCGCCAACTGGAGATCGATTGGGAAACCGCCGAAGCCGCGCCTCAGGAAGCCCTGATCAACAGCCTGTCCATGGCTCTGCCGTTCGACGGGCCGGAGAAGCAGGCCCTGCTTGAATCGCCGACGCTGGAAGACCGGGTCGCCGTCCTGACCGCCCTGATGCGCATCGACGCGGCGGAAACGGGCGACGGCGACAGCCCCACCTCGATGCAGTAGGTTAGGGCGCTAACGCTCACGACGCGGTCGTTCGCTGCTTGAGCGCAGACTTCTTTTTCCAAGGCCGCAGGGAATGGGCTCAAGCAGCAAGCGCCGGCGGCGCGAGCGGTAGCCCACGAAAAATATGTCCGATACCTTCAACACCCCGTCCTCCGTCGATCCCCGCCTGCTGGAGGTGCTGGTCTGTCCTGTGACGCGGGGCCGGCTGGACTATGACCGCGCGGCCAACGAACTGATCTCCAAGGGCGCCAAGCTGGCCTTTCCGATCCGAGACGGCGTGCCGATCATGTTGCCGGAAGAGGCGCGGGCGCTGGACTGACGGCGCTCGGTCGCCGATGGAGCCGTTTCCCGACCTGCCCGGGTTTCACTATTGGCCCGGCGCGCTGGATCTGGCGACGCAGGTCGATCTGCTGGTCGAGGTTGAGGCGGCGATCGCGGACGCGCCGCTTTACCGGCCCGTGACGCCGGGCGGCAAGCCGTTCTCGGTCCAGATGACAAATCTCGGTCCACTGGGTTGGGTCTCCGATCGCGCAGGCTATCGCTATCAGGCGTTCCATCCCGAAACCGACCGGTCGTGGCCCCCTATCCCTCGCGCCTTGCTGGACCTCTGGACACAGGTCGTTCCCGACGCGGCACCGCCCGACGCCTGTCTGGTCAACCTGTACCGCGACAGCGCGCGGATGGGCCTTCATCAGGACCGGGACGAGGCCGACATTTGCGCGCCCGTCGTGTCGGTGTCCCTGGGCGATACAGCCATCTTCCGCATCGGCCCGGCGGTCGGGGGCCCGACACGATCGATCCGGCTGGCGTCGGGCGATGTCTGCGCCCTGACCGGGGCCTCGCGCCTGGCGCGCCACGGCATCGACCGTCTTCTGGTCGGCTCGTCGAAACTGATCCCCGGCGGCGGACGTATCAATCTGACGCTGAGGCGCGCGACCTGAGGCCGCATCCCGCCGCGACTCGACCCCGCGTCATCCAGACGCCACACTCGCCGCAACCGAGAGGAAATCCCATGACCCTGCTGACCCGTCCCGAAGGCCTGACCGCCGAAGACCTGAAACTGTCGCGCCGGGGCCTGGGCGCCCTGACCGTGGGAGCCGCCGTCTTCACCGGCTATGCGCCCGCTGCCCTGTCGCAGTCGGCCCAGCCGATCGTGACCGATGCCGAAGGGCTCGAGGTCGGTATGGTCACCTATCCGGCCCCCGACGGCTTTGCCCTGCCGGCCTATGTCGCGCGCCCGGACGGCGACGGTCCCTATCCGCTGGTGATCGTCGTGTCCGAGATCTTCGGGCTGCACGCCTATATCCAGGACGTATGCCGCCGTCTGGCCAAGATGGGCTATGCCGCCATCGCCCCGGCCTTCTTCGTGCGGGTGGAGGACCCCGCGCCCCTGGCCGACATGCAGCGCATCCAGGCGATCGTCGGAGCGGCTGGCTACGAGCAGGTCATGGGCGATATCGACGCGACCCTGAACTGGGCCTCGGGCCAGCTGTGGGCCAATGACGACAAGGTCGGCATCACCGGCTTCTGCTGGGGCGGCAAGGTCGTCTGGCAGGCGGCGGCCCGGTTCGCCGCGATCGACGCAGGCGTGGCCTGGTACGGCCGTCTGGCCCCCTCGCCGACGGCGACGATGGAGCAGGTCGAGGCGGGACGCCCCTATCCCGTCGATCTGGCGGCCGATCTGAAGGGTGTCGTGATCGGCAACTATGGCGGGCTGGACCAGGGAATCCCGCAGGACACGGTCCAGGCCATGCAGGCGGCTCTGACGGCCGCAGGCGCGACCGAGAGCGGCATCAAGGTCTACGAGGATGCCCAGCACGGGTTCCACGCCGATTACCGCCCCAGTTACAACGCCGCCGATGCGGCCGATGGCTGGGCTCGACTGACGGACCTGTTCGAGGCGAAGCTGAAGTAGAGACCTACGCCTGACCGTCGAAGGTGCCGCCGTTGCCGTTCGGCGCGGCGGCATAGGGGTTCGCAGCCTGTCCACCGGACTGCGGACCCGATCCCTTGGCCGCGACCACGACCATCGCGGGGCGCACGGTGCGGCCGAACAGTTCGTAGCCCGCCTGCATGGTCTGGACGACGGTGCCGCCGGGGGCCTCTGTCGAGGGCTGTTCCATCATGGCCTGATGCAGGTGCGGATCGAATGGATCGCCCAGGCCGGGGGCCAGCCGCTTCAGCCCATTGGTCTCGAACGCTTGCAGCAGCGACTTCTGCGTCAGTTCCAGCCCGTTGATCAGGCCGGCCGCAGCCGAGTCCGCATCCTTGGGCGCGGCCATCAGGGCGCGTTCCAGATTGTCCGCCACACCCAGCAGGTCCTTGGCGAAGCGCTGGATGGCGAAGGCCCGCGCGTCGTTCATCTGGGTTTCCGTGCGGCGCTTGACGTTGTCGGCCTCGGCCGCAGCCCGCAGGGCGCGGTCCTTCCACAGGTCGCGATCGGCGATCATGGCGTCCAGCGGGGCCAGACTTTCAGGGTCGGCATCGAGTCCCGCCTCGGCATTGGCCAGGGCCTCGTCCAGTTGGGCTTCCAGGTCGTTCGGGTTTGTGGCGTCGGTCACGTGTCTTGTCCGTCCAGTATGCGGCCCAGCACCCGGGCGGTGTAGTCCACCAACGGGATGATGCGGGCGTAGTTCAGTCGTGCGGGTCCGATCACGCCGATGGCGCCCAGAACCCGCTGGCGGCCCGTCATATAGGGTGCGGCCACCACAGCGGAACCCGAAAGCGAAAACAACCGCGTCTCCGCCCCGATAAAGATGCGCACGCCCTGAGCCGCATTGACCCCGTCCAGCAGGCCGATCAGCTGTTCCTTCTGCTCCAGGTCGTCGAACAGGACCCGCACCCGCTCCAGATCCTCGGCCGCGCCCGCGTCCTGCAACAGGTTGGCGCGCCCCCGGACAATCAGCGATCGCTCCCGGTCCGGCCCGCCCGACCAGGCGGCCAGTCCGTCCTCGACCAGACGGGCGGCGGCGGTGTTCAGTTCTTGACGCGCAGCGGCCAGTTCGGCCCCCATCTCGCTGCGCGCCTCGGCCAGCGGTCGGCCCTTCAACCGCGCGTTCAGAAAGTTCGACGCCTCCTGCAGGGTCGAGGGCGTCACCCCGGCCGCCAGGGTCATGATCCGGTTCTCGACCGAGCCGTCGTCGCCGACCAGCACAGCCAGGGCCTGATCGGTCCCCAGGGCCACGAACTCCACGTGCTTGACGCCCGCGTCCCGGATCGGGGTCGCCACGATCCCCGCCCCGCCTGCCAGGCCCGACAGCAGCGACGTCGCCTCGTCCAGCGCCTCCTCGAACCCCTTGCCGCGCCCGGCCAGCCGCCCGTCGATCTCGCGACGTTCCTCGGTGCCGATGTCGCCTATCTCCAGCAGGCCGTCGACGAACAGCCGAAGGCCCGCGTGGGTCGGGATGCGCCCGGCCGAAGTGTGGGGCGCCGCCAGCAGGCCCGCCAGGGTCAGGTCCTGCATCGTGTTGCGGATCGAGGCGGGCGACAGCTGGACGCCCCCCCGGGACACCGTGCGCGATCCCACCGGCTCGCCCGTCTGCAGATAGGTCTCCACCACCCGGCGGAAGATGTCGCGCGCGCGGGCGTCCAGGGCCGTCAGCCCGGCCGTGGGACCGGCCTGGTCGGCGAAGGGTGACGGGTGGGGGGCATACAGGCTCACGCTTTCAGGATAAGCACCCGCGCATTCGCTTCAAGGACTACCGCATGCGCCCCTCCGACCGCACCCCCGAACAGCTTCGCGCCGTGACACTGGAGACCGGCGTTAACCGCTATGCGGAAGGGTCCTGCCTCGTCTCCTTTGGCCATACCAAGGTGCTTGTGACGGCTTCGGTCGAGGAGAACGTGCCCGGCTGGATGCGCGGCAAGGGCGCGGGCTGGGTCACCGCCGAATACGGCATGCTGCCCCGCGCCACCCACACGCGCGGCCGGCGCGAGGCCGCCAGTGGCAAGCAGACCGGCCGGACGCAGGAGATTCAACGATTGATCGGCCGCAGCCTTCGCGCCGTGGTCGATCTGAAGGCGCTGGGCGAACGTCAGGTGCTGATCGACTGCGACGTCATCCAGGCGGACGGCGGCACCCGCACCGCCTCCATCACCGGGGCCTGGGTCGCCATGGCCACGGCGCTGAACTACCTGCGCGCCGAGGGCGTCATGAAGACCGAGCCGATCCTGGATCAGGTCTCGGCCGTCTCCTGCGGGATCTTCGCCGACACCCCGGTGCTGGACCTCGACTACGAGGAGGACTCCAACGCCGAGGCCGACGGCAACTTCGTCCTGACGGGATCGGGCACCATCGTCGAGATCCAGGCGACGGGCGAGAAGCGCGGCTTTTCCCGCCCGGAGTTCGACCGGCTGTTCCAGCTGGCCGAGCTGGGCTGCACCGACCTGTTCGCGATGCAGCGCGCCGCCGTGGACGGTGCCGTCGCGCGCTGACGGCCAGGGGCTTGCCGGGGAGGGCTTTGCAGACGGCGAGAAGCGGCGCATCGTCGCCCTTTCCCGCCCCGGAGACGGCCATGATCCGCTTGCCCGCGTCCCTCGCCCTGATCGCCGTCTTCGGTCTGGCGGCCTGCCAGCAACCGGCCGAGACCCCGGCGGCCGACCCTGCGTCGGACGCGGCCGCCACGCCCGTGCAGTCGATGGCGGAAATGCCCGCCGACGCCCCGCCCCAGGAAGAGGCGGCTGTGCCGGAAGGCGAACTGCTCGGCGAGGCTGACCGCACCTGCCGCGACACGATCGGCGAGGCCGCCTCGGCCCGGATGGTGGCCCGCTGCATCGCCGTCAGCCCGGCCACACACCCGCCCTGCAACGCCGACAACGCCTGCGCCCTGATCCAGGACGAGATCGACCGCGCCTGCGGCCAGTACGGCCCCGGCGAGGAGAAGCCGTCGGAGTGCGCGGCGTAAGGCGATGTAAAGCCCTTCCCCCATTCGTCATGGGGGAAAGCCGTCCGTCTTCGAGCGCAGCTCGAACAGGACGGATGGGGGAACCAAACGGCGTCGAAGCAAGACAAGACTTCCCCCATCGGCCCTGGATCGCTGCGCGATCGATGGGCCGCTTTCCCCCGCAAGCGGGGGAAGGGCACAGAAAAAGGCCCCGCTGTCGCCAGCGGGGCCTCATTCATTTCAGCGGTGACGCGACCGATCAGTCGCGGCGGCTGCGGCCGCGACCGCGATCGCCGCCACGGTCTCCGCCGCCTTCACGCTTCTTGCCGCCGCCGCCGGTATCTTCGGTCAGGGGGGCCTCGCCGCGCTCGGCGCGCTCGGCGTTGATCTTGTCGGTCAGGTCCTCGCCCGTAGCCTGATCGACGACCTTCATCGACAGCTTGGTCTTGCCGCGATCGTCGAAGCCCAGGAACTTGACCTTGACCTCCTGGCCCTCGGACAGAACGTCTGCCGGGTTGGCGACGCGTTCCAGAGCGATCTGGGACACGTGGACCAGGCCGTCCTTGGCGCCGAAGAAGTTCACGAAGGCGCCGAAGTCGACGACCTTCACGACCTTGCCGGAGTAGATCATGCCGGGCTCGGGCTCGGACACGATCGAGGAGATCCAGTTCTTGGCGGCGTCGATCTTCTCCTGGTCCGAGGCCGCGATCTTCACCGTGCCGTCGTCCTCGATGTTGATCTTGGCGCCGGTCTTTTCGACGATCTCACGGATGATCTTGCCGCCGGTGCCGATGATGTCGCGGATCTTGTCGACCGGGACCTTGATGGACTCGATCTTCGGCGCGTACTCGCCGAGCTCGGTGCGCGCGCCGTCGATGGCCTTGTCCATCTCGTCGAGGATGTGAAGACGACCGGCCGACGCCTGAGCGATGGCCTTCTTCATGATCTCCTCGGTGATGCCGGCGACCTTGATGTCCATCTGCAGCGAGGTGATGCCGTCACGGGTGCCGGCGACCTTGAAGTCCATGTCGCCCAGGTGATCTTCGTCACCCAGGATGTCGGACAGGATGGCGAACTCGCCCGACGGCTCCAGGATCAGGCCCATGGCGATGCCCGAGACGGGCTTCTTGAGCGGAACACCCGCGTCCATCAGCGCCAGCGAGGCGCCGCAGACCGAGGCCATGGACGACGAGCCGTTGGACTCGGTGATCTCCGACACGATGCGGATCGTGTAGGGGAACTCTTCCGCCGACGGCAGCATCGGACGGATCGCCCGCCAGGCCAGCTTGCCGTGACCGATTTCGCGACGGCCCGCGCCGCCCATACGACCAGTCTCGCCGACCGAGTAGGGAGGGAAGTTGTAGTGCAGCAGGAACTTCTCTTTGTAGGTGCCTGCGAGCGAGTCGACGTATTGCTCGTCTTCGCCGGTGCCCAGGGTGGCGACCACGATGGCCTGCGTTTCACCCCGGGTGAACAGGGCCGAACCGTGGGTGCGCGGGAAGACGCCGACTTCCGAGACGATGTCGCGGACCTTGTCGAGCGCACGACCGTCGACGCGGTGAGCGTTGTCGATGATGTCGCGACGCAGGACGTGGGCTTCGCATTCCTTCCAGGCGACGCCGAACTTGGCGGAATCGACGCCGTCCGGGTTCTCGTCGGTCTTCACCAGAGCGGCCGAGGCCTTCTTCTTGGCGGCGCCGACGGCTTCATGGCGAGCATGCTTGCCGGGGTGGGTGTAGGCGGCCTTGATATCGTCGCCGACCATCGACTGGATCTGGGTCACGACGTCGGAGTGGTCCTCGGCGGTGAAGTCGAACGGATCCTTGGCGGCGTGTTCGGCCATCTCGATGATGGCGTCGATCACGGGCTGCATGCCGCGATGCGCGAACATCAGGGCGTCCAGCATGACCTGCTCGGACAGTTCCTTGGCCTCGGATTCGACCATCATCAGGGCGTCCGAAGTGCCGGCCACGACCAGGTCGAGCTGGCTGTCAGGCATCTGGTCCAGCGTCGGGTTCAGCACGAACTCGCCGTCGACGTAACCGACGCGCGCGGCGCCGATCGGGCCCATGAAGGGCACGCCCGACAGGGTCAGGGCGGCGGAGGTGGCGACCATGCCGACGATGTCGGGATCGTTCTCCAGATCGTGCTGCAGCACGGTGATGACGACCTGGGTCTCGTTCTTGAAGCCCTTGACGAACAGCGGGCGGATCGGACGGTCGATCAGGCGGCTGACCAGGGTTTCCTTCTCGGTCGGACGGCCTTCACGCTTGAAATAGCCACCCGGGATCTTGCCGGCGGCGAAGGTCTTTTCCTGGTAATTGACGGTCAGCGGGAAGAAATCCAGGCCGGGCTTGGGCGCGCGACCGTAAACGACGGTGGCCAGGACGATGGTCTCGCCATAGGTGGCCAGGACGGCACCGTCGGCCTGGCGGGCGATGCGGCCCGTTTCCAGCGTCAGCGGGCGGCCGGCCCAATCGATCGTCTTGCGTTTGATATCGAACATGTTTTCGTCTTTCGTATCCCGGGCGGCGTATTCCGGCCGGGGTCCCATCAGTGGGTGCGGATGCGTCGGGTGTTCAGTCCTTCGATCCAGGAACCCCTCGCCCCATGGCGAAGGTTCGTAAGGAGAGGACCGCTTGGCCCTCGCGTCAGTCTGCGCCGAAACTCCGGCGGCGCGCCGGTCTCTGGATGCGGAAAGAGGCGCAGGCATGGCCCGCGCCTCGAAACTGTTCCGCAGATCTGCGCTTAGCGGCGCAGGTTCAGCTTGGTGATCAGGGCGGTGTAACGCTCCTTATCGACCTTGGTCAGGTGGTCCAGAAGGCGGCGACGCTGCGAAACCATCTTGAGCAGGCCGCGGCGCGAGTGGTTGTCCTTCTTGTGCGTCTTGAAGTGCTCGGTGAGGTTGGCGATGCGTTCCGAAAGGATCGCGACCTGAACCTCGGCCGAACCGGTGTCGCCGGCGGTGCGGGCGTTCTCGGTGATGACTTCGTTCTTACGCTCTGGCGTAATCGACATCGTGTTTCTCCAAAATTAGAGATTGAATACGCGGTCGGGTTCTAGCCGGCCGGCCCGCATCTGACCGAGAGCGACGAGGGTCTGACCCTGAAAGGCGGAAACGGTGCGCGAGCCGTCCCGAAGGCGGCTCAGAAGCGTCTCTACCTGTCGGGGGAGCAGAACGATCGGTCGTCCCTGACGAAGCGAGAAGGCGTCCTGTTCCGTTATGGCCAGCTCCGGGATGTCGTCCAGGGCGGTCGCAACGGGCAGTAGGCCTTCCAAGGCGGCGTCCCTATGCACCAGATCGGTCAGGAAATCCAGCGTGACGGCGTTCCGGGTCGAAAACGGCCCCACCCGCTCGCGCCGCAGGGCCGAGACGTGCCCCTCGGCCCCCAGCAGGATCGCCAGGTCGCGGGCCAGAGACCGCACATAGACGCCCTTTCCGGTACGGATGGTCAGTTCGACGTGATCGGCGTCGGGCGCATCGGTGACCTCGGCCGAATGGATCATGACCCGGCGGCTTTCCAGCTCGAAGTCCGCCCCTTCGCGGGCCAGGTCATAGGCGCGCTGACCGTCCACCTTGATGGCGCTGAACCGGGGCGGGGTCTGGTCGATCTCGCCGACGAAGGCCGGCAGGGCCGCCTGCACCGCCTCGACCGGCGGCCGCAGGTCGGACCGGCCGATGATCTCGCCCTCGCGGTCGACGCTGTCGGTCGAGACGCCCCAGTTGATGGTGAAGCGATAGACCTTCTCCGCCTCCATCATGAAGGGCACGGTCTTGGTCGCCTCGCCCAGCGCGATCGGCAGGATGCCGCTGGCCAGCGGATCCAGCGTCCCGGCGTGACCGGCCTTCTGCGCGTCGAACAGTCGGCGGACCTTCGACACGGCGTCGGTCGATCCGAGGTCATAGGGCTTGTCCAGGCACACCCAGCCGTTGACGACGAGGCCCCGCTTCTTGCGGCCCACCCCTAGTCCTCGTCGTCTTCGACGGGCGGCACGAAGGAGTCCGCCCTCACACGCGGGTCGTCCAGCAGCCGGTTCAGCCGTTCGGCAGCGGCGAAGCTCTCGTCGTGGCGGAAGCGGAGGTCCGGCGTGAATCGCATGTCGATATGGCGGCCCAGTGCTCCGCGCAGGAACTTCGCGTGAGCATTCAGCGCCTTGATGATCTCGTCGATATGTCCGGCCGTGTCCGAGGTCTCGATCCCGGCCCCCAGCGGCTCGACGAAACAGGTGGCGTGCTTCAGGTCGGGCGACAGGCGAACCTCGGTGACCGTCACCGAAACGCCGACCAGCGCCGGATCGCGGATCTCGTTCTCGCGCATCACCTCGACCAGGGCGTGACGGATCATTTCGGAGGCCCGCAGCTGGCGCTGGCTGGCCAGCCCGGCGGTGGATTTGGATTTCTGCTTGCTCATGGGGCACGTCCTGTTCGCCGCCAGGGATCGGACCCGGCTTCCGAAAAAAGCGAAGGGGCGGGGTCTAGTCTCGTCGGGCCGACCTGTCCAATTGCGCCCGATCGATCGCGGCGATCACCTCCCCCGCCGTCTCGGACCGCTGGGGCCGGACGGGCAGGCCTCCGGCATTCAGCACCCGCGCCGTCCAGCTGTTGCACAGGTAGCCGATCCAGAAATGCTCGCGACTGGCAAAGAAGTACGCGCCGTCGCCAGGGCGCGCGGTCGACAGCCGGGGTCGCCCCTCGATCAGCGACAAGGACCCCTCGACCCGATCCGCAAGAGCCGCGAATCCCTCCGGCGTCAGGTGCAGCGTCCGCCGAGCGGCCGGCGCAAACCGTCGCGCCGGATCGCCCGTCTCCGGGTCCAGCATCACGACGGATGCATTGCCAGGCCAGAAGAAGGCGCGCAGTCCGTCGGGAATACGGCCCTCCATCGGACTGGTATCGACGAAGAACCTCGCATCGCCCCAGCCGATCAGCACCCAGTCGCCGTCGCCGATCGACCGCGACGCCTCGGCCAGCGGCCCGCCCTGGGCCTCGAGTGCCGCCCGCGGGACGGCGATGTCGGTGTGAAAGCCGTTGTTCAGGACGTGGACCGTGACGCCCTGAGAACCCCCGGCCAGCGACGCCGCATCGCCGGGCAGGGTCCAGGTCCACAGGGCCAGGATCAGGCCGAGCCCTCCGGCCAGCAGGACCCCGACGACCCGCCCCATCAGCGCGCTTCGGGTGGCGGCGTGCGCGGCGGCAGGCTCCATTCGCCCCGGTAGTCGTAGGACAGGGTCACGCAGTGCCGGAACTGCCCGTCGGGCCAGCGCCCGGTCGCCTGCATCGCCATCGGATGGCCAGCCTGCACGCGGCCCAAGACCAGAAACGTCTCGTCCGCCCCCGGACACAGGGCCCGTGCCAGCCCGCGCCCGTCGCCCTGTTCGTCGATCGAATAGACCGTCGCCTGGGTCGCGCCCTCCGGCACCACGGACCGCGCCCCCTCCGGCCCGCCCTTGCGGATCGTGGCCGACCCCCGCGCGCTGGTCGAGATGATCCGCCGGACGCTGACGGCACCGAAAAGCCCCCGCTCGACCTCCAGCGTGATGCCGCGCGTCAGGGCAGTGGTGATCCGGTCAGCCGGGTTGAACGACAGAAAGCGCGTGTCCGCCGCCGCCGGTGTGGCGAGGGCGGCAAGGATCAGAACGGCGATCAAACGGTGGAGCATGACGTCACTTCATACCGCGACTTGCGGCGGAAGGGAGGCGGTTGGCGTCTCCTCCCTGCGCCGAAGGCGTGGGGAGGTGGCAGCGAGCCTTCGCGAGCTGACGGAGGGGGTCTTCACGAAGCGAGGTCGGTGGGGCGTCAAGAACCCCTCCACCACCCGCCAAGGAGGGCGGGCGGTCCCCCTCCCCATCCTTCGGACGGGGAGGAGACAGATGCTCGCGCTCAAGCAGCGAGGCTCCGCGAGCCGAGCGGTAGCGCCCCTAGACTTAAAGCGTCCGCTTGATCTCTTCGACGGTGAAGCACTCGATGTAGTCGCCGACCTTGATGTCCTGGAAGCCCTGGAAATGCATGCCGCACTCCTGGCCCGACGGGACCTCGTTGACCTCGTCCTTGAAGCGCTTGAGCGTGGCCAGCGTGCCCAGTTCCAGCACCACGACGTCGTCGCGGATGATCCGGACCTTGGCACCCTTGCGGACCACCCCTTCGGAGACCCGGCAACCGGCGATCTTGCCGGTCTTGGAGATGTCGAACACCTGCAACACCGCCGCGTTGCCCAGGAAGGTTTCCCGTTGCAGCGGGGCCAGCATGCCCGACAGCACGCCCTTCATGTCGTCCAGCAGGTCGTAGATGATCGAGTAGTACCGGATTTCCACGCCTTCGCGCTCGGCCAGATCCTTGGCCTGTTTCGAGGCGCGGACGTTGAAGCCCAGGATCGGAGCCCCGGCCGACTTGGCCAGCTGGACGTCCGACTCGGTGATCCCGCCGGCACCCGAATAGACGACGCGCGCACGCACCTCGTCGTTGCCCATCTTCTCCAGCGAACCCTGGATGGCCTCGCCCGATCCCTGGACGTCGGACTTGATGAGGACCGGCAGTTCCGAGATCTTCTTGGATCCCAGCTTGGCCATCATGTCGACCAGGCTGACCTGGTTGATGCCGCCGGTGGCCTTCTCGCGCTTGGTGCGGGCGCGGTATTCCGTCAGCTCGCGGGCGCGGGCCTCGGATTCAACCACGGCCAGCGGTTCGCCGGGCGAAGGGGCCTCGTCCAGACCCAGGATTTCGACGGGAACCGACGGACCGGCCTCGGTCAGCTGTTCGTTGCGCTCGTTCAGAAGGGCGCGCACCTTGCCCCAGGCCGAACCGGCCACGACGATGTCGCCGCGACGGAGCGTCCCGCGCTTGACCAGGACGGTCGCGACCGGGCCGCGACCCTTGTCCAGCTTGGCCTCGATGACCACGCCTTCGGCCGAGCGTTCCGGATCGGCCTTCAGGTCCATGACCTCGGCCTGCAGCAGGATGGCTTCGATCAGGCCGTCCAGATTGGTCTTGGCCTTGGCCGAGACCTCGACGATCTGGGTGTCGCCGCCCAGGGCCTCGCCGATGATCTCGTATTGCAGCAGTTCGTTGACGACCTTCTGGGGATCGGCGTCCGGCTTGTCGATCTTGTTGACGGCCACGATGATCGGGGCACCCGCCGCCTTGGCGTGCTGGATGCTCTCGATCGTCTGGGGCATGACGCCGTCGTCTGCCGCTACCACCAGGATGACGATGTCGGTGACGTTCGCGCCGCGCGTCCGCATGGCGGAAAAGGCCGCGTGACCCGGCGTGTCCAGGAAGGTCACGGCGTCGCCGTTCGGGGTCTTCACCTGATAGGCGCCGATGTGCTGGGTGATGCCGCCGGCCTCACCCGCCGCCACGTCGGTGGTGCGCAGCGCGTCAAGCAGCGAGGTCTTGCCGTGATCGACGTGGCCCATGATGGCCACGACCGGCGCGCGGGGCGTCACCGCCTCATCGTCGATCGCGTCGGACAGGAAGCCCGTCTCGATATCGCTTTCCGAAACGCGGCGGACCGTCATGCCGAATTCGTCGGCGACCAGCTCAGCCGTGTCGGTGTCGATGACGTCGTTGATCTTCATCATCAGGCCCTGCTTCATCAGGAACTTGATGATGTCGACGCCGCGCACGGCCATCCGGTTGGACAGTTCCTGCACAGTGATGACGTCAGGAATGACGACTTCGCGCGGACGGTTCGGCGCGTCGGTGGAGCCGCCTTTACGCTTTTCCTTTTCCCGTTCGCGCGCACGACGGACCGAGGCCAGGGACCGCATCCGCTCGGCCGTGTCGCCGTCACCGGCCACGGACTGGATGGTCAGGCGGCCTTCGCGGCGCTTGGGCTCGCCGCGCGTGCGGCTGACCGCCTTGCCGGCGTCGCTGAAACGCTTGTCGCGATCGTCCTCGGGCTTGACCGGACGGGCGAAACCGCCGCCGGGCGCGCGACTGGGGCGCGAGACCTCGGCTGCGACGGGGGGCGCATTGGGCGTTGCGCGGCCACCGGCGCCCGTGCGGGCACCTCCGGGACGGGCCGCGCCAGGGGCCGGACGGGGCGTCAGGGCCGAATAGCGGACCGGCTCGGCCGGGCGCGGGGCCGTGCCACCGGGCCGCGAGGAGGCCGGACGGTCGGAATAGGATTTCTCGCCACCCCCCATCGCCTCTTCACGGGCGGAGCGGGCCCCGAAGGCCGGACGGTCGATAGGGGCGCGGGCCGGATTGGCCTTGGGCACGCGCTGGCCGAAGTTGACGACGGGGCGGGCGGGCGGGGCCGGACGAGCCGGAGCCGCGGGCGCGACCGGGGCGGCGGCGACCGGGGGCGGAGCGGGCTCGGGCGTCGCGACCGGGGCAGGAGCCACAGGCTTTGCGGCCAGGGGCGCGCGGGCCGCGGGCTTGCCCGTCGGGGCAGGCGCGGCTGCGGTCAGCTTGGCCGCCTCGGCGCGGGCTGCTTCGGCCGCGGCGCGGGCGGCGGCCGCCTCGGCCTGGGCGGCGTTGGCGGCGGCGGCGGTCGCAGCGGCCTGTTCGCGAGCGGCGGCGTCGCGGCGCGCCTGTTCGGCGGCCTGGGCGGCGGCGCGTTCGGCCTGCTGGCGGGTGGCCAGTTCGATGGCGCGGCGACGGGCTTCCTGCTCCTCGCTGGACAGGCGCCCCCCGGCCGGTTGCTGCATCTGCGGACGCGGTGCGGGGGCCTGGGGCGCAGGCGCGTCGGAGCGCGGACGCGCGACATCGAAGCCCTGCGTGCGCGGCTGACCCGGCGCGGCACCGACGCGGCGCTTGGTCTCGACCACCACCGTCTTGGTGCGGCCGTGGCTGAAGCTCTGGCGCACGGTGCCGGTGGGGACCGACCCCACGGCGCGCGGCTTCAGGCTCAGCGGCGCCCGTGGTCCCGTCGTCGAGGGGGTTCCGGTGGGGGCCGAAGGCTGCTGGCCGTCGTTGGTCTTGTCGTTCTCGTCGCTCATCCGGTCGCTTTACTCGTGGGCGGAGAATCCCGCCGGGTCGTCAAAATCGTGTCGTCCTCAGGCCTGAAAACGCAAAAAGCCGTGCGGCGTCCGCCTCTCGAAAGAGGCCTGACCCCGCCCGTCAATCCGCCCGTTCAGGCTCGTCCTTCGGGTCTTCGTCCGGCTCGTTCCCGTTCGCAGAACCCGGATGATCCGTGTCCCAGGCCGCGGGCCGAAGCGATCGAAATCCCGCCAGTCGTTCGACCTCCACGGTCCAGCGATCGGCTCTGCCGCCATGCAGCAGGACGGTGTGTATCGCATTTTCCAGCCCGAGGGCCAAACTCAAATCATCCGCGCCGAAAAGACCACAGACCTTGGTCGTCTGGTGCCGCGCCAGGGCCAGCAGCTTTCCGCGTCCATCCGACGCGCCGTCACTGGCCTCGATCAGCCAAGCGGCCTTTCCAGACCGGATCGCCGCCGCCGATTTCTCGAAGCCCGAGATAAGCACGCCTTCGCGCCGGGCAAGACCCAGCTGGTCCAGGCAGCGCCGGATCAGCAGGCCTTCGACCGTGTCGGACAGGGTCGCAGCCGGGCGAAGCGGTGCCTTGGCCGACCGCGAGAACAGGTTCTTTTTCACGGCGGCATCGACGGAGGCGCGCGACGCCTCCACCCACATGCCGCGCCCGGGCAGCTTGCGCCCCAGGTCAGGCGCGACGGCCCCGTCCGGGCCGGCGACGAAACGGATCAAACGAGATTCATCCATGGCCTGGTGGGTCACCAGGTCCCGGCGCTCTCTATCGATCGTCGCGTCGCGAAGGCTCATGGACGGGGCACCGCATCACGCGTCTGGGGTCGGCTCGAGGTCGGTTTCGACCTCGGCGTCGTCAACGGTCAGTTCGGCCTCGGGGCCGCCCTCGGCGGCTGCGTCGAACACGGCCGCCGGGTCGTATTCACCCTCTGCGAACTCGCCCTCTTCCTCGTATTCCGGCTCGGGCGGCTGCGGTAGTTCGGAGGCGTCGATCCAGCCGGCCGCGACCCGCGCCTGCAGGATCAGCATCTCTGCGTCCTCCTGCGCCAGGTTGAAGCTTTCCAGGACGCCCGGGACCTTGACCCGTTCGCCGTTCTTCATCTCGTAGCCGCCGCGGATCTCGTCGGTGGCCAGATCGGCGAGGTCCTCGACCGTCTTCACGCCGCCTTCGCCCAGGGCGACCGCGATCGGCAGGGTGACACCCGGAACCGACAGGACGTCGTCCTCGACACCCAGTTCGACGCGCTTCGCGTCCAGGATGGCCGACTGGCGCTCAAGATAGTCGCGAGCGCGGGCCTGCAGTTCCTCGGCGGTGTCCTCGTCGAAGCCCTCGATCTCGGCGACTTCGTAGTTATCGACGAAGGCCAGGTCTTCGATGGTGGCGAAGCCTTCGGTGACGAGCAACTGGGCGATGACCTCGTCCACGTCCAGGGCTTCCTGGAACAGGGTGGTGCGCTCGCTGAACTCGCGCTGACGACGCTCGGAGTCCTGGCTTTCGGTGATGATGTCGATCTGCCAGCCGGTCAGTTGGCTGGCCAGGCGCACATTCTGGCCGCGACGGCCGATCGCCAGCGACAGCTGTTCGTCGGGCACCACCACCTCGACGCGGTCGGCTTCTTCGTCCAGCACGACCTTGGAGACTTCGGCGGGGGCCAAGGCGTTGACGATGAACGTCGGCTCGTCCGGGTTCCACTGGATGATGTCGATCTTCTCGCCCTGCAGCTCGGCCACGACCGCCTGCACACGCGAGCCGCGCATGCCGACGCAGGCGCCGACGGGATCGATGGAGCTATCGTTCGACAGCACGGCCATCTTGGCGCGCGAACCGGCGTCGCGGGCGGCGGCGCGGATTTCGATCACGCCGTCATAGACCTCGGGCACCTCCTGGGCGAACAGCTTGGCCATGAAGCCGGGGTGAGCCCGTGACAGCATGATCTGCGGGCCCTTGGCCTCGGGGCGGACGTCATAGATGTAGGTCCGAATCCGGTCGCCGATGTTGAACACCTCGCGCGGGATCGACTGGTCGCGGCGCATGATGCCCTCGCCCCGGCCCAGGTCGACGATGGTGTTGCCGTATTCGACGCGCTTGACGGTGCCGTTGACGATCTCGCCCACGCGGTCCTTGAACTCTTCGTACTGGTTGGCGCGCTCGGCCTCGCGGACCTTTCCGGTGATGACCTGACGGGCCATCTGGGTCTGGACGCGGCCGAACTCGAACGGCGGCAGGTCCTCGACGTACTCCTTGCCGACGACCGCTTCCGGATCGCGCTTGGAGGCGTCGGTCAGGCGGACCATGGCGCTGTCGTTGAACTCCTCCAGCTCGTCTTCCGGCATCCAGTCGTCCTCGACGATGGTGACGTGACGGGTCAGAGCCAGTTCGCCGGTCTTCGGGTCGATCCTGGCGCGGATGTCGTGGTGCGCGCCGTAACGCGACTTGGCCCCCTTCTGAATCGCCTCTTCCAGGGCCTCGATCACGATCTCGCGGTCGATGTTCTTCTCCTGAGCCACCGCGTTGGCGATCTGCAGAAGTTCCAGGCGATTGGCGGAAATACCGGTCACGGCCATCAGGCGTCGTCCTCAGAAGTCTTTGCGTTGGTTTGTTCGTCAGGCGAGCCTTCCGGCAGGCCGTCGTCTTCGGGTTCGCCCCGCGCGGCGCGGATCGCGGCACCGCGTTTCAGAAGGGCGTCATTCATCACCAGCTTGGCGTCCACCAGCCAGTCGAACGGGATCAGGGCGGTGTCATCCTCGCCGTCAAGGTCGATGGCGATGTTGTCTCCGTCGGTGCCCGCCAGGATACCCTTGAAGCGCTTGCGCCCCTCGATCATCCGGTCGCTCTCCAGCCGCGCCTCCAGCCCCTCGAACAGGTCGAAGTCCTTCAGCCGCGTCAGGGGCCGGTCGATGCCGGGAGAGGAGACCTCCAGCAGGTATTCGCCGGCGATCGGATCGGCGGCGTCCAGAACCTCGGACATGGCACGGCTCAGCCGCGCGCATTCGCCGACGTCGATGTCGTTGTCGCTGGGACGCTCGGCCATGACCTGCAACCGACGACGCAGCGTTCCGCCCATCAGGCGAACGCGCACGATCTCGAGGCCGATCGACTCCGCTACGGGGTCCACCAGCTCCAGGATTTCGCGATCTTCGACGGTCTTGGCGCGCAAGGAATTCGTTTCGGGCAAAAATAAAAGCGGTCGGCCCCGACGGCCGCCGCTTTGAACGACGCCGTTGGACGCCGGTCTAACGATGTGGAGAGCCCTATAGCCCCCTCCGGCGCAAAGGGAAAGAGGCGAGCCACCGGCCCGCCTCTCGTCTCAAATCAGTGCACGTGGGCGCGACGGCGGCCGAACCCGCCGGTCAGCAGGGTCCGAACGAAGAAGAACACAGCGATCACGATGGCGTAGCCCAGGAACAGCGCCAGACGCGTCATCCAGAAGGTCAGGTCCGTCAGATCGGGCAGAGCGAACGCCCCGCCGTCCAGCATCGGGCGCACGGCCTCTACCAGAGTATGGACGAACATGGCCCCGAAGGCTGCACTCCACAGCCCGCGCCATGAGCCCATCAGGAAAAAGGCGAACACGGCCGCGATGATCAGGCCCAGCACCTGATTGACGCCGTCGAAGCCGGAGTCGGCCAGCGACAGCAGCCCCTGCAGCAGATTGCCCAGCTGGGCGACGATGTTTTCCATCCCGCGAACTCCAACGATTTCCAGCGACCCAGCTTGGCCGTCGCAGGGTTAACGCCGGTATGCGGGAATGGATGCAGACCTAACGGCCGGTGGAGCCGAAGCCGCCAGCGCCGCGCGTTGTGTCGTCCAGCGCTTGGACCTCGACCACCGTCGCCTGGGCGACGGCTGCGATCACCATCTGGGCGATGCGTTCCCCGCGCCGGATGACGAACGGCTCCTGGCCCAGGTTGATCAGGATTACGCCCACTTCGCCGCGATAGTCGCTGTCGATCGTGCCGGGCGTGTTTGGCGCGCTGATCCCGTGCTTCAGCGCGAGCCCTGACCGCGGCCGGATCTGCGCCTCCCAGCCCTGATCCAGGGCGATCTTCAGGCCCGTCGGCACCAGCGCCCGCGCCCCCGGCTCCAGGGTAATCGGCGCGTCCTCCGGCACGGCGGCCCGCAGGTCCATCCCGGCCGATCCGGTGGTCTCATAGCCCGGCAGCGCCAGGCCTTCGGCATGGGGCAGCCGCTGGATTCGAAGGGTGGTCACGTCAGCGGCTCTCGGTCTGGGATGCGAAATGGTCGGCGATCCGGTCCGCCAAACGCTCGGCCACCTCGATCTTGGACAGGCGGGGCCAGGCCTCGACGGCATCGCGGGTCACCAGCAGCACCGTATTGCCGTCGGCCCCGAATACATCGGCGGACACATCATTGCCGACGATCCAGTCACAGCCCTTCCTGGACAACTTGGCACGAGCATTGGCCTCCAGGTCCGTCGTCTCGGCCGCGAAACCGATCACCAGCCGGGGGCGCGTCGGACCGGGCTTGGCCAGACCCGCCAGGATGTCCGGGTTCTCGATCAGGCTCAGTGTCGGTGGGCCGCCTGGGGCCTTCTTGATCTTGCCGCCCGCGACGGTGTCGACCCGCCAGTCGGCGACGGCGGCGCTCAGCACCGCGATGTCGGCCGGAAGCGCGGCAGTCGTGGCCGCCTGCATCTCCATGGCCGTCTCGACATCGACCCGCGTCACGCCGGGCGGCACCGCGAGCCCTGTCGGCCCGGACACCAGCGTCACCTGCGCGCCGCTGCGGGCGAGGGCGGCGGCGATGGCATAGCCCTGTTTGCCGCTGGAGCGGTTGGTCAGACCGCGGACCGGATCGATCGGCTCGAAGGTCGGCCCGGCCGTGACGACGGCATGCCGACCCGTCAGCGGGCGGCCATCGGGACCGGCGAGCAGCCCTTCGATCGCGGCCAGGATGGCCGCCGGTTCCGCCATCCGACCCGGTCCGAATTCGCCGCAGGCCATCTCGCCGTCGTCCGGTCCCACCACCGCCATGCCGTGGTAATCGGGGAAGCCGGCCAGCCGCGCGACATTGGCCTGCACGGCCGGATGCCGCCACATCCGCACGTTCATCGCCGGGGCCAGCAGGACTCGCTTGTCGGTTGCCAGCAGGGTTGTGGACGCCAGATCGTCCGCCAGCCCGTTCGCGGCCTTGCCGATCAATCCCGCCGTCGCCGGGGCCACCACCACCAGATCGGCCCAGCGCGACAGCTCGATGTGACCCATGGTCGTCTCGTCGTCGGGCAGGAATAGACCCATTCGCACCGGGTGACCGGTCAGGGCGGCCAGTGACAGCGGCGTCACGAAGGCAGCGCCACTGTCGGTCAGTACCGCGCGAACCTCGGCCCCGCTCTTCTTCAGCAGTCGTACCAGTTCCAGCGCCTTGTAGGCGGCGATGCCGCCGCCGACGATCAGCAGGATTTTCCGGTCGGTCAGGGCCAGGCTGGACATGACGCCCGGTCTAGCGGCGCCGTCTCATCCCGTCGAGAACCGAAAAAAGAACATTGCAGGAACACACAACCTGTGGCTAACGTCGGTCGGCGGGATTTTTGATGGAGGGTTGAATGAGGCTCAGGATCAACGGAACGGCTGCGGTCATCGCACTGGCAGGGTTGGCGCTGACGGGTCTGGCGGCGTGCGGCAACGGCGCGTCTGCGGTGGAGACGCGCGATCGCGCGGCGGAGGTCACCGAGGCGACCCTGACGGCGGCGACGGGTGCGACGGCGGCCGAAGCGGCGACCACCGACGGCGCGGGGGCGAAAACCGTCCTGACCGCCAATCGGCGCGAGACGGTCGATGCCAAGATCCAACGTCTGTACGAGCGCAACGGCGACGATTTCGGCGCGACCTCGCCCGAGGATTTTCTCGCCAAGGTGACGGCCTTCACCAGTCGACCTCCCGCCGGGGTGGACACGGCGACCCGACCCAACGGCGACACCCTGCTGTATCAGGCCTCGACCAACACCTTCGCGGTGGTGGCCAGGAACGGCTCGCCCCGGACCATGTTCAAGCCCGACGACGGACCGACCTACTGGGCAGAACAGAAGGCGGCGGCACCGACCTTCGGTCAGCGACGATCGACGAACTGATCGTCGGGTCGGGATTCGAGGTCATCCAGTGACCGACCGCGTTGAGGGGGCGATGGCGTCAGCCTAGGCTTCAGCGTCATCCTTGCCGGACATTTCGCGGATCATGTCCAAGGCCAGTTTCTGCTGACGGCTGGAGAGCTGGGGCGCGAGGCGCGAAATCTCGATCGTGTAGCGGGTCGACGGAAACTCGTGATCGAAAGCCGGAACCTCGCCTTCGGCCATGCCGGGCTGGCCGGCGTTCAGACCTTGAAAGAAGTAGGCGACATCGACCTTGAAGAAGCGCGCGATGTCCCAGAGCTTGGACGCCGAAATACGGTTGGCGCCCTTCTCGTATTTCTGAATCTGCTGAAAGGTGAGGCCGAGCGCGCGCCCAAGGTCGCTCTGGTTGTAGCCCAGGCTAATCCGTTTCTCGCAGACGCGCCTGCCCACATGACGATCTACGGGGTGGGGCCCGTCTTCACCAACGCCTCTAGCCATGTCTTGTCGTCGTCGCCATTAGAGTCTGCAAATTCATGCGCTCGTCCATTCAAGCTGTCACCCAAAATATGGGAAACAGCGATTACGCAGTGGCAGAGCTTCCGGGTGCGTTCTCATCGCGATGTATGTCAGGATTTGGGCTTGGCTGCCCGAGGTGATCTCGCGGCTTGCCGCAACCCCTTCGCCGAACCAATCAGAAACTCCACCTGATCGGGTGTCAAACTGCGCGCTACCTTCGCCAGGGCCGCCACGTCCGGGCGTGGCGTCTCGTCTGTCTCGAACGCGCGCAAGGGCTCGGCCACGCCCGCAAAGCCGTTTTGCCCGGCGACATTTCCGCCTTGCGCGCCGGGTTCGGCGGCGTATTGGCGCAACGCGACGTATCGCTCGAAATCGGCGCGCGTCCTGAACACGTGGGTCGGAAGTCCCGCGAAGACGTCGGCGATTTCAATCCCGGTGAAAGCGCATATCTGCCAGAGCTGGGACGCGCTCATTCGCGCCGTTCCATCTTCGATATGCTGCAGCGCGGCATCGCTGACGCCCAGCAGCCTGGCCACATCGGCGCGTGTGAAGCCTCGTTCCCCGTGAAGCTGCTCGACCCTGGGCCCCAGCTTTCCGTCGATATGGCGGGTGCGCCAGTTAGAGTCCGCCTTGATTTTCTTCATGGCCGAATCCGCTGAGTGACGGGGCCGATCACGGGTGTCAGGCTCGCCAAGACCATCAGCCAGAAGAACAGGTCACCGAACCGCCCATAGAGGGTGACCCCGGCCGGTCTTGGCAGGATCGCGTCGATCACGCCGCTTTCCCTGGGGTCCAGCCGTTGTCCGCCGATGACCCGTCCCCACGGATCGATCATGGCCGAGACGCCCGTCGGCGTGGCGCGTACGACCGGCAGGCCGGTTTCGATGGCCCGATAGCTGGCCAGGTTCAGATGCTGGATGGGCCCCGACGTGGCCCCGAACCAGGCGTCGTTCGAAACATTGACGATCCATTCGGGGCGACCCGAGCCGCCGGGCGTGAAGCCCGGATAGAGGCTCTCGTAGCAGATCAGCGGCTGCACCCGGCCGCCGTTTGGCAGGGTGATCGGCGCGGGGGTGCGCCCGGGGCTGAAATCGGCCGGCATGTGGACAAGGCTGCGAATGCCCAGAGCGCCCATCAGGTCGCCCATCGGCAGGAATTCACCAAATGGCACCAGCCGGTATTTGTCATAGACGGCCGCGACCCGAAGGCCCGCATCGCCGACGTCTTCGAGCGCGAAAAGGCTGTTGTAATAGCGCGCGCGTCCATCGGTTCCGGCCTCGCCTCGAGCGAACCCCGCCAGCAGGGTCTGTCCAGGTTGCAGGGCCCCGGCGATCGCGGGACCGTCGCCCGACGCCGGGCCGAAGACGTCATTGAAACTCGCGGGCAAAGCGCCCTCTGGCCAGACGACGATGTCCGGACGCCGCGCCGCCGGGCGAGCGGTCAGATTGACGTAGCGATCGACGATGGAACGATAGGCTTCCGGCGACCACTTGGATTCCTGCTGCACATCCGCCTGGACGATCCGGACCAAGGTTGGGCTGGGCTGGATCACCGCGCCTTGCAGCCGCACCGTTCCGAACACGACCAGGGCCACCAGGGCCAGCGCGCCTGCGGCCACCGCGCCAAGCCGGACCTTTCGCCGCCCATCGGCGATCAGCAACCCCACCGGGGCGACCGCCGCCACAGTCACGATGCCCAACCCGTAGACACCGACGACGGAGGCGAACTGGGATCCAGCCCCTCCCGCGGCCCAGCTCGCACCGGCCGGATTCCAAGGAAAGCCGGTCAGGATATGTCCCCGAAGCCATTCGAACAAAGCGAACAGGGCGGCGAAGACCAGGACCCGCCCAACGCCGGATGGCGCGAACCGGCGGTACATCGCCGTCGCTCCGCCCCAGAACAGGCCGATCCCTGCGGGCAGCAGGCTGGCGGCGAAGGGAGCCATCCAGGCCTGGGCCGGGTCGACCAGAAATGCCTCGGCCACCCACCAGCACCCGACCCCGAAATAGCCGAACCCGGCCAGCCAACCGACCCAAAAGCCACCCCGCGTGGAGGCGGACCGCTCGGCCAGCAGCATCAATAGCGGATAGCCCAGCAAGCCCGGCAGGATACCGAAGGGCGGGTGCGCCAGGGCCGCCGCGATCCCGGCCAGCAGCGCCAGACCGATGCGGGCGAAGCGGCCGCTCAGGGCCATGTTCAGCAGGGCTTTGGGATCACGCGTCATGCGGCAGCGTGTATGGGTCCGCGACCCCCAGCCTGGCAAGGATGACCCGCTCCTCGGCCTCCATCGCCTCCGCCTCCGTCTCATCCTCATGGTCGCGGCCCAGCAGATGCAGCACCCCGTGCACCACCAGATGCGTCAGGTGACTGGACAGGGCCTTGCCCTGCGCCTCGGCCTCGCCCGCGCAGGTCCCATAGGCCAGGACAATGTCGCCCAGCGGACGTGGCCCACCCCCTTCCGGAAACGCGGTGTCCGGCATCTCGACCGCCGGGAAGGACAGGACATTCGTCGGTCGGTCCTTGTTCCGGAACCGCCGGTTCAGATCGCGCACGGTCCCATCATCGGCCAGCAGCACGACCACCCCGCCGTTTTCCTCCCCGAGCGCGGCCACCGCCGCTCGTTCGACCACCCCCTCGACGTCCGGGACAGCGTCGGTCCAGTCGCCGGCCTCGACCTCGACCTCGATCAAGCCGATGGGTCCTCGAGGTCGGCCCGGGGCCGTGCTCCGGCCGCGTCGGCGTCATAGGCGCGCACGATGCGCTCGACCATGGCGTGGCGCACCACGTCCTGGGCCTCGAATTCCAGCACCCCCACGCCCTTCACCTCGCGCAGGATCCGCAGGGCGTGGGCCAGGCCGGAATCTCGCGGGTTCAGCAGGTCGATCTGCGACGGGTCGCCGGTGACCACCATCCGCGCCCCTTCGCCCAGCCGGGTCAGGACCATCTTCATCTGCAGTCGGCTCGTGTTCTGAGCCTCGTCGACGATGACGAAGGCGTGGCTCAGGGTCCGGCCGCGCATGAACGCGATGGGGGCGGCCTCGATCTCTCCCTTGTCGCGGCGACGCTGCACGTCCTCCGGTCCGAGAATATCGTTCAGCGCCTCCCAGATCGGGGCCAGATAGGGATCGACCTTCTCGTTCAGGTCGCCGGGCAGGAAACCCAGCTTCTCGCCGGCCTCGACCGCCGGGCGGGTGATGACCAGCCGGTCCACCTGCCCCCGCCGCAGCAGGGAGGCGCCGTAAGCGGCCGCCAGAAAAGTCTTGCCCGTCCCTGCCGGTCCGACGCCGAAGCTGAGTTCGTGATTGGCCAGGATGTCCAGATACCGCGCCTGAGCGTCGGTCTTGGGCACGATCGCACCGCGCTTGCCCACGGGTAACGCCATCGGATCGTTACTGAACCCCTTGCCGACCCCGCGCGCCTGGCCGATCCCGGCCCGCACATCGGCCTCATTGACCTCGGCACCCTTTTCGGCGCGGGTGATCAGTCCGGCGATGACCGTCTTGGCATTGGCCCGGTCGCGTGCCCCGCCATTGATCGACACCCCACCGCCGGGGGCTTCGATCAGCACCTTGAAGGCATCCTCGATCAGGGCGACGTGGCGGCTGTTCGGCCCGATGACCGCGCGCAGCGACGCATCGTCCAAGGCCAGGAATTCACTTTCACGCGCCATTCTAGTTCGGCCTGTCGGCCGAGGGCGCTATCGCCGCGTTCGCGGAGCGCGGCGGCTTGAGCGCGGATTCATCCACCAAAAGGCGACCTTTCAAACTGTTCTGCTGACCGTGCTCGATCGTCACCGGAACGATCTGGCCGATCAGATGATCCGCGTCATCGACATGGACCGATTGCAGATAGGGGGACCGACCGATCGCCTGGCGACCGTTGCGGCCCGTCTTCTCGAACAGGACGTTCAGCGTCTTGCCCGCCTGGGCGGCGTTGAACGCCATCTGCTGTTCGACGATCAGCGCCTGCAGCGCATGCAGCCGCGCCAGCGCCACCTCGCGCGGTACCTGGGTGCCCATGGTCGCGGCGGGCGTTCCCGGCCGGGGCGAATACATGAAGCTGAAGGCCGAGGCATATCCGACCTCCCTCACCAGCGCCATCGTGTCCTCGAACTCCCGGTCGGTCTCGCCCGGGAAGCCGACGATGAAGTCCCCAGAAATGGCAATGTCGGGTCGCGCCTCGCGGATGCGTCCGATCAGGTCGATGTATTTGGCCCGTCCATGCTTTCTGTTCATCGCCCGCAGGATGCGGTCCGACCCCGACTGCACCGGCAGGTGCAGATAGGGCATCAGCGCGTCCACTTCGGCATGGGCGGCGATCAGGTCGTCGGACATGTCGTTGGGGTGGCTTGTCGTATAGCGGATGCGGTCGATGCCTTCGATCTCCGCCAAAGTCCGCGCCAGTTTCGCCAGCGTCCAGACCGCGCCGTCCGGCCCCGCCCCGTCATAGGCATTCACGTTCTGCCCCAGCAGGGTGACCTCGCGCACGCCTTGGGCCGCCAGCCCCCGCGCCTCGGCCAGGACGTCGGCGACCGGCCGCGACCATTCGGCCCCGCGTGTATAGGGCACCACGCAGAAGCTGCAGAACTTGTCGCAGCCCTCCTGCACGGTCAGGAAGGCGGTCGGGCCGTCGACGCCGCGCACGGCCGGCATGGCGTCGAACTTCTCGTTCGGCGCGAAGTCCGCCCCGATCCGCTCGCCGCGCGCCCGTGCCGTGCGGGTCAGCAGTTCGGGCAGCTGGTGATAAGCCTGGGGTCCGACGACGATATCGACCGCCGGCTGTCGGCGCATGATCTCTTCACCCTCGGCCTGGGCGACGCAGCCGGCCACGGCGATGGTCATGGCGCCGCCGCCCGACGCGGCCTTTTCCAGCTTCATCAGCCGCAGCTTGCCCAGCTCGGAATAGACCTTCTCGGCCGCCTTCTCGCGGATGTGACAGGTGTTCAGGATGACGAAATCGGCCCCCTCCGGCGTGTCCGTCGGCGCATAGCCCAGCGGGCGCAGCACGTCGGCCATGCGCTCCGAATCGTAGACGTTCATCTGGCAGCCGTAGGTCTTGATGAACAACCGCTTGGGTGCCGGATCGGGCGCGGCCGTCTCGACCAGGGGCGGGGCGAGGGTCTCGGTCATGCCGGGCTTATGATCGCCGATCCCGGCGACGGCAAGGCGAGGATTCAGGACAGGCTCTCGGGGTTCACCCGCGCGGCGTTGCGGGTGAAGATCAGCCCCTCGCGCTTGGACGGCTCGGCTCCCTCGATGGCCTTGCCGTAGAGCTCCAGCTTGTGGCCGACCAGTTCAAAGCCCAGCCGTTCGGCAATCTCGGTCTTCAGCCGCTCGATCTCGGCGTCGAAGAACTCGATGACCTCGCCCGTTCGGGTGTCGATCAGGTGGTCGTGATGATCGTCCCCGGCCTCTTCATAGCGGGACCGGCCGTCGCCGAAATCGTGCTTCTCCACGACCCCGGCCTCTTCGAACAGACGCACGGTTCGATAGACGGTGGCGATGGAGATGTGCGGGTCGATGGCCGACGCGCGGCGATACAGCTCTTCGACGTCAGGATGGTCCTCGGCATTGCCCAGCACGCGGGCGATGACGCGCCGCTGCTCGGTCATGCGCATGCCGCGCTCGGCGCAGAGTTTCTCGATCCGGTCCATGGGCGGGCAAGATAGGGCTGCGATCATCCCGTGGGAAGGCTCGCCTGTAAGATGAGAACCAGTAGCAGGGCATCCACCGGGTCCCCGTTCGTGCGGGCGTAATAGCGCGGTCGACGCCCGGCGGTTTCGAACCCCAATCTGGCGTACAGCGCACGCGCCGCCACGTTGTCCTCGGCCACCTCCAGAAATAGTCGGGCGGCACCTCGCTCCGCCGCCTGACGAGAGGCGACCGCCACCAGTCGCGAGGCGAGGCCGGCGCGGCGTGCCGCGGGCCGCACCGCCAGGGTCAGGATCTCGGCCTCGTCGGCGGCGACCCGGATGAGGACGAAGCCATCGGCTTCGACCTCGAGCAGAACGCCCGGCAGCGCCAGCAGATCGCCAAAGGTAGAGGCTGACCACGGTGCCTCGAAAGCCTCGGCGTGAAGTGCGGCCAGGGTTTGGGCCAGATCGGCCGGATAGCTCATGCGCCGGACAGGGTCGCCACGGGCCGAGCCTGTCCCGGCAGGCGGGTGGGCGGCTTGGCATCGGGCGCGCGCAGGTAAAGCGGGCGTGGCAGGTGGTCTTCGGGGCCCAGAACCTCTGTCAACGCGGCCAGGGCCTCGGGTGAAATCGATGTCGCGATCTGAGCCGACGGGTCGATCAGCGCCGCCCCTGAACCGGCCAGCCGCCATGGACCCGCCTGTTCCAGCAAACCAATCGCCGCTCCGACATCCAGCGCTCGCGGATCCGACACCGGGCGGCCGTCGTGGAAGGTCTGCAGATAGACCTGTCCGCGCCGGGCATCGATGACGGCAGCGGTCGCTCCGCACCCGTCATCGGCACTGCGAGCCAGCGCCTCCAGCGTCGATATGCCGATCACCGGCCGATCCAGGGCGGCACCGAGGCCCTGGGCGAAGGCCAGCCCGACGCGCAGGCCGGTGAACGATCCCGGGCCGACGGTGACGCCGATCCGCTCGATCGCCTCGAAACCGCCGCCCGCCTCGGTCACCGCGTCTCGCACGAATCCACCCAGGCGTTCGGAATGACCGCGGGCCATGATTTCCGACCGTAGCCCCAGGGGCGCTCCGTTCTCGAACACACCGGCGGTACAGGCGTCCAGCGCCGAATCGATGACCAGAACCCTCACGGCCGGGCCTTTGGCAGGCCGGGGACAAGGGTCAGATCGACGGCACCAGGGCCTCGGTGATCCGTGCCAGGGCCTGTCGCACGCCGCGATCGGGGATCAGGGGAAAAGCCGTCGCCACCGCGCGTCCCTCCATTGTCGCCGTCATGAACCGCAGGGCCAGAAGATCGCCTGACGCGACCTCCAGCCCCCCGTCGGTCTCGCCTGCCGGGAACAGCGCCCCCGGTGACACGCCCATGACCAGGGCGATCGCGTTCAGCCGCGATGCGGAGATCCGGTTGGAGCCGGCCTCGTATTTCTGGACCTGCTGGGGACTGATGCCGATGCGCTGCGCCAAGTTCGTCTGCGACAGACCCATGGCTGTACGGCGCTGGGCAATGCGACGTCCCACGGCGACATCCACGGCATCGGGCGAGCGGGGCATAGGGGTGGCTCCGACAGAGAAATCGCCCATAATGTTTCATAGCCAGAGGCATCGTGCAATCTTTTCGTTTCATTCATCGAGTCGGGCGTGAATGGCTGCGACCCGTTTGATGGAGGTTCTGGCCACGCGAGAAGTGCCCGTCAGCCCTCCGTCTCCGCCGCGGACATACAGCCAGTCCGCGTCCGCCCGGTCATACAGGCGCACCAGCCGGTGGCCATCGGTCAGGTCGATGACGCAGCCTTGATCTCGGCGTGGCCAGCGTCCCGGATCGAACTCCACCACGACCCCCGACGCGGCCCAAGGTGCCAGGTCATCGTTCGACAATTGCATTCGCTCGATCTCCGTCCGGGCGACCTGTAGGCCTTGCTCGAAAGGCCGGGCCCCGCCTTCCACCCCTCTAGCAGGCACTGTCTCGACCGGGGCGCGACGGGCCACCACCATCGCGAGGTCCTCGGGCGTGGCGTTAATCGCCGATGTCAGACGACGCTGTACATCAGGCCGGAACAGTCCCGGGCGTCGCCCCCCTTCGTACAGACCCCAACCCTGACTGGTCATGCCGGCCCGGCCGCCGGCCTCGGCCTGGCTCAGCCCCGCCGCACGGCGCAGCTCCGCCAGTCCCTCGCCGAGGGCCGCCGCTTCAGGATCGGTTTCAAATCGGGCCACGCCGGATAATGCCCCAGCCCCCCCGAACTGGCGAGACGTTTTGGTTTCATCGCTTCAGAGGGCGACGTCCGAAGCACCGTAACCCGACCTTAAGCGCCACCGTGTGAGGGTTCTGCCCATGAACCGTCGCGCCCTGCTCGCCGCTCCCCTGGCCCTCGCCGCCACAACACCCGCCCTCGCGTCCGAAGGCGGTGGCTCGTCGGGCAGCAGCTACCTGCGCTATCCGACGATCACGGCCAACACCTTCCACGCGGACGGCCGCCGGGGCGTGATGACGGTCGAGACCGGCGTCGACGTCGCCGATCCCGCCCTGCTGCTTCGCGCGCAGCAGTCGGAGCCCCGCGTTCGCGCCGTGTTCAACATCCTGGTCCAGCGCGAGGCCGCGACTCTGCTGCCCGGCCAGCCGCCCAATGTCGATCGCCTGTCGCGCCAGCTTCAGTCGGCCATGAACATCATCCTGCGCCAGCGGGGCGCGACCCTGCTGCTCGGCACGGTGATGGTGGTCTGAGATGAGGGATTAGGAAGAAGCTGTGCATCTCGGTCGAAGCCAACCGCTCGGTAGGTCCGCCCCTAATCCCTAATCCCTGCGCCCTAATCCCTCGTCGGACTGACCGTGTTGGCGTCGCCATAGGTCAGGGCCAGGAAGACGTCTTCCAGGTCCGGATCCTCGGTGGTGATGTCGGCGATGGTGACGCCCGCCGCGCGCACGGCGGCCAGGACCTGTTCGACCGAGGACTGGCCCTTCCTGTAGCTGATGGCGAAGGCGCCGTTCGGGCGCCCCACCACCTCGAATCCGGCGACGATCGGCAGGCCGTTCAGCTCGCCCTCAGGCGTCACCACGACATTGCGGGTATCCAGCCGGCGCAGCAGCTGCGGCGTCGGCTCGCAGGCCACCACCTCGCCCCGGTTCATGATGGCGATGGTGTCGCAGAGCTCCTGCGCTTCTTCGAGATAGTGGGTGGTCAGCAGGATGGTCACGCCCTCGGCGTTGATGCGGCGCACGTATTCCCACAGCTGGCGACGCAGCTCGACGTCCACCCCCGCCGTCGGTTCGTCGAGGATCAGGATGGGCGGATTGTGCACCAGGGCCTTGGCGACCATCAGCCGCCGTTTCATGCCGCCTGACAGCGCCCGCACATAGGCGTTGGCCTTGTCCGACAGGCCCAGCGCCGCAAGCAGCTCATCACTGCGACGCTCGTGCTTGGGAACGCCATAGAAGCCGGCCTGCACCTCCAGCGCCTCGCGCGGGGTGAAGAAGACGTCGGCCACGATCTCCTGCGGCACGACGCCGAGCGCCGCGCGGGCATCCCTCGGCCGCGCGTCGATGTCGCGGCCCCAGATGGCGGCGGTCCCGCCGGTCTTGTTGACCACGCCCGCCAGGATGTTGATCAGGGTCGACTTGCCCGCTCCGTTCGGGCCGAGAAGCCCGAACATCGAGCCGCGCGGGATCACCAGATCGACGCCGCGCAAAGCGGTCTTGGGGGGCGCCTTCTTGGACCCGGCATAGGTCTTTTCCAGCCCGCGCACCTCGATGGCGTTGACGGGCAGGGCGTTGGTATCGGTCATAAGGGGCTTTCAGGCGCGGGGCAGGCCGTCTAACTAGGCGTCGCGCCCTCCTGCGCCAAGACCACGGACGTATCTATGCCGCCGCGCCACCCCGATCAGCTGGTTCTTCCTCCAGAAGAAATCACCGTCACGACCAAGCGCGTGGCCTGCGACGGCGGCGGGGTCCTGGGTCATCCCCTGGTGTATCTGGACATGGGCGGAGAGGATTTCGTCGAGTGCGGCTACTGCGACCGCCGTTTCGTCCTGTCGGCCGACCACCATGCCGAAAGCGAATACCTGGACCCCGCCGCGAGGCCACCCGAGGCGCACTGACCGTCTACGCCGATTGGCCAGCGACCCAGCCCGAACTCCACGCCCACTGGAAGTTATAGCCGCCCAGCCAGCCGGTGATGTCCACCACCTCGCCGATGAAATACAGACCAGGAACCGACTTGGCGGCCATGGTCTGTTGATCCAGCTGATCCGTCGCCACGCCGCCCAGGGTGACCTCGGCGGTGCGATACCCTTCCGATCCTACGGGCTTGACCGTCCAGGCGTTCACCGCCTGATCCAGTCGGGCCAGCACCTTGTCGCCCACCTCGGCCAGCTTGCCGTTGGCCCCTTCGCGCGCGGTCAGCACCTCGGCCAGCCGACGTGGCACGATGTGGCCGAGCGCGGTGTGCACCGCCTGTTTGCCGCCGTTCTCCTGCTTGGCCGCCTTCAGGCGCTCCAGCACGGGGACGCCCGGCGCCATCTGGACCGTGATCGCCTCACCCTCGCGCCAGTAGGAGCTGATCTGCAGGATCGCGGGCCCGCTCAGGCCGCGATGAGTGAACAGAACGGCCTCTTCGAACTTCGTCTTGCCCGCCGAGACGACGGCATCGACCGCCACCCCCGCCAGCGGCGTCGTCTGTTCCAGCAGCCCCGCCTCGAACGTCAGCGGCACCAGGGCCGGTCGCGTCTCGGTGACCCTCAGCCCGAACTGGCGCGCGATGTCGTAGCCCCAGCCGGTGGCCCCCATCTTGGGGATCGACTTGCCCCCCGTCGCCACGACCAGCGAGGCACAGCGCACCACCGTCCCGTCCGTCAGGGTCAGGGCGAACCCGTTGGGCTCGCGCGCCACCGCATCGACGCCGGTGCCGAGCCTCAGCGTCACGCCCGCCTCGCGCATCGCCTCGGTCAGCATCCGCACGATCTGCTTGGCGCTGTCGTCGCAGAACAGCTGACCCAGGGTCTTCTCGTGCCAGGCGATCCCCGCCCGATCCACGCGATCCACGAAGTCCCGCACGGTGAACCGGCCCAGCGCGGAAGCCGCGAACCGGGGGTTCTCGCCCAGGAAGTTCCTGACCGTCGTCCCCGTGTTGGTGAAGTTGCACCGCCCGCCGCCGCTGATCCGGATCTTCTCGCCGGGTGCGCGCGCGTGGTCCACGACCAGCACGGCGCGCCCGCGTCGCCCCGCTTCGGCCGCGCACAGCATCCCCGCCGCGCCCGCGCCCACCACCACCACGTCCCAGGCCTTGATCCTCATGGGCGGCCCTTAGCACGATGGACCCGCCGCGCATCCGGGATTGGGTGAACCAAGCGGGGCCTTGGGGGTTCGACTCGGTCGAAAAGGAGACCGATCATGCCCAGCCGCCCAACCTGGCAAGGCCATCTGAAACTGTCCCTGGTGACCTGTCCCGTGGCGCTCTACACGGCGACGTCGAGCGCCGACACGGTGCGCTTCCACATGATCAACCCCAAGACCAACAATCGAATCCGCATGGTGGCCACCGATCCCGACACCGGTCCAATCGAGCGTTCGGATCTGGTCAAGGGTTATGAGGTGACCAAGGACGAATACGTCCTGTTCGACGACGCCGACTTCGACCAGGTTCGGCTGGAGAGCACCAAGACGATCTCGATCGACAAGTTCGTCGACGAGACCGAAATCGACCGGCTGTTCTGGGATGCTCCCTTCTTCGTCGTGCCTGAGAAGGGAACGGGAGTGGAGGCGTTCGCCGTCATCCGCGACGCGATGAAGAAGCAGGGCAAGGTGGCGTTGGGGCGTCTGGTGCTGCGCGGCAAGGAGCGTCAGCTGGCGATGGAAGTGCGCGGCAAGGGACTGGTCGCCTACACGCTGCGGGCTCACGACGAAGTGCGCGACGCCGACGAGTATTTCGACGCCATCCCCACGGTGAAAGCCGATGCGGACATGGTCGAGATCGCCGCGCGGATCATCGCCCAGAAGGAAGCGGACTTCGACGCCTCGGACTTCGTCGATCGCTATGACGATGCCCTCAAGGAGATGATCAAGGCAAAGACCAAGGGCGGCAAGGGTGTGATTGCTGTCGAGGAGCCGGACGACACCAATGTCGTCGACCTGATGGCGGCCCTGCGGAACAGTCTGAAGGGATCGGCGTCACCGGCCGCGAAGAAAACTCCGGCCAAGAAGGCCGCCGCCAAGAAGCCGGCGGCGAAGAAGAAGGCGGCCTAGACGCCCCGATCAGTTTCGGGGCACCAGGCGGATCTCGAACAGCTTGGGCCAGTTCTTGCCGGTGACGAACAGGCGGCGGCCTGCGGCGTCCCAGGCGATGCCGTTCAGGACATCGTCGTTCGGATCACCGACTTCGTCCGGCAGGATACCGGTCAGGTCGATGACGCCCTTGACCACGCCCGTGGCCGGATCGACGCGCAGGATGAAGTTCGTCTGCCAGACGTTGGCGAAGACCTCCCCGTCGATGAACTCCAGCTCGTTCAGCTTGGGCACCGGGCGGCCGCGATAGGTGACCGGCACCATGCCGGTTTGGGTCAGGGTTTCGGGATCGAAGAAGCGAAGGCTGGGTGAGCCATCGGACAGGATGATGCGGGTCGCATCGTGGGTCAGGCCCCAGCCCTCGCCCTCGTAGGTCCAGGTGCCCTGCTGGTCTAGATCGTCCGCGTCCCAGATGAAGCCCTCGCCGCCCTGCCAGGTCAGGGTCAGGACGCGGTCCGCCCAGTCGGTCAGGCCCTCTCCGAAATATTCGACCGGCAGGTCCTTCTTTTCGAGCACGACGCCGTCCTCCAGCCGCACGCGGCGGACGCTGGACGGATGCCGCCCCGTGCTCTCGATCAGCACGCCGTCGCGATAGATCAGTCCCTGGGTGAAGGCGGCGGGGTCGTGGGGGTAGGTGTGGACGATCTCGTAGCCATAGACCGGAGGGCGCGGCGGCTGGGGCGCGGCCTGCACCGTCGGAGCGGGGGGCGGGGTCGGAGCCGGAACCGTCTGAGACCATGCGGCCGGACCTGTCGCCAGGGCGACCAGACCGACCATCGCCGGGATCAGGGACGCGCGAGGCATATTCATCAGCCGTTCGGATCGGAGGCGGCGCGGGCCTCGGCCGCCTGGGCCTCGACCTCGGCGCGGTCGGCCACGCTGCGGGCCCGCAGCGCCTGATCCTTCTTGGACGTTGCAGAGCGACCCAGCATGTTCAGCGCCTCCACTCCGGCCGAGAAGGCCATGGCGGCATAGATATAGCCCTTCGGCACATGGAAGCCAAAGCCGTCGGCGATCAAAACGAGCCCGATCATCAGCAGGAAGCCCAGGGCCAGCATGACCACGCTGGGGTTCTTGGCGATGAAGTTGCCCAGAGGATCCGCCGCCAGCAGCATGACGGTCACAGCCGCCAGCACCGCCACCACCATGATCGGCAGATGCTCGGTCATGCCGACGGCCGTCAGGATGGAATCGATCGAGAAGACCAGGTCCAGGATGATGATCTGGACGATGGCGGCCCCGGCGTTGGCGATGACCACGTCCTTCTTGTCCAGCACGTCGTGGGTCGGCGTGGGATCGACGGTGTGGTGGATTTCCTTGGTCGCCTTCCAGATCAGGAACAGGCCGCCCGCGATCAGGATCAGATCCTTCCACGAGAATTCATTGCCCATGACGGTGAAGACCGGCTGCACCAGACCGACCAGCCAGGCGATCATCGACAGCAGGGCCAGACGCATGATCAGCGCCAGACCGATCCCGATGCGGCGGACCTTCTGCCGGTCGGCCTGCGGCAGCTTGTTCGACAGGATCGAGATGAAGATCAGATTGTCGATCCCCAGCACGATCTCCATGACCACGAGGGTGACCAGGGCGGCCCAGGCGGCCGGGTCGGACAGAAGCGGCGTGATCGAATCGAGCATCAAGGGGTCCGGTATCAGTGAACGGGGTGCGTCGTTTCGCCCTCTATATCCTATCGGAAGCGGGCCGCGATCCTAAAGCGACTGCGACACAATCGCAGGCACGTCGTCCACCAGGGCCCCGGCTCCGCCCCCCGCGATGACGGCGGCGCGCACGGCGGCGTGGCTGGCCAGGCTCTGGGCCTCGACATAGATACGACCGGCCTGGGGATAGGCGGCGCGGATGCGGTGCTCCAGCCGGGCGACGATGTCCTCGACCTCGGCGGCGGTCAGGTCGTCGCGGAAATCCAGGCTCAGGGCGACCAGGATTTCGTTGGGGCCGAAATGCATGGTGCGGGCATCGTTCAGCCCGTCCACGCCCGGCTCGGCGCGGGCGATGGCCTCGATACCCGCGCGGGTTTCGGTATCGGCCGCCTCCCCGGTCAGCAGGCTTTGGCTCTCGATGGCCAGGAAGGTCGCCGTCAGGGCCAGGATCGCGCCGATGATGACGGAAGCGACGCCGTCCAGCACCGGCATGTTCAGCCATTGGCTCGCCAACACAGCGACCAGGGCGACGACCAGGCCCAGCAGGGCGGCGGTGTCTTCGAACAGGACGGTGAACACGGTCGGGTCCTTCGACGAGCGGATTACATCCAGGAAGGCGCGACCGCCGCGCTCCCTGTTGAAGGCCTTCAGCGCCACCGTCCAGGAGATGCCTTCGAACAACACCGACAGACCCAGAACCACATAGTTGACCCACGGGTTCTCGATCGCCTCTGGCGACCGGATTCGCTCGATCCCGTGCAGGATCGAGAGCACCGCGCCCACGCCGAAGATCAGCACCGCGACGACGAAGGTGTAGAAATACAGCTGCAATCCATGCCCGAACGGATGGGTCTCGTTAGCAGGACGTGCGGCGCGGCGCAGGCCGATCAGCAGGATGATCTGGTTCCCGGTATCGACCGAGGAGTGGATGGCCTCGCTCATCATGGCCGCCGATCCCGTGAACAAGGCAGCGGCGAACTTCGTCACCGCGATGGCGAGGTTGCCCGCCAGCGCGGCGAAGATGACGGTCTTGGAGGTGGACGCGGCCATGATACCCTCTGGATAGAGGCTCCAAGCGTGGCTGCGGCCTTATCGTTCCCCGGCCTCGGTTGCGACCGGCAAAAGCCCATGCTATCAGGCGCCCGGCTTCCAGAGGGTGTTTCGGATGAAACGGCCACTGGCGTGCTTTCCTTAAGCATTACAAGCCTTTGACCGGCGCGAGGTTCGCGGCCGGTCGTTTGAACAGATACGTATTCGGACGGACAGGCCTTGGCTGACGATTTCAGAACGACGGAAGTCGGCGCGCGCTATGCCCAGGCGCTGTTCGATCTCGCCCTGGAAACGGGCAAGCTGGACGCCGTGCGCGCGGACCTGAAGTCGCTGAAGGCGGCCTGGGCCGAAAGCGCGGACTTCCGTCGCATGGCCACTTCGCCGATCCTGTCGGCCGAGGACCAGGGCAAGGGTCTGACCGCCATCGCCACGGCCGCCAAGTTCGAGGCGACCACGAAGAATTTTCTGGGTCTGCTGGCCCAGAACGGCCGGACCCGCGATCTGGGCGGCGTCATCACCGGCTTCGAGACCCTGTATGCGCGCCACACCGGCGTGGTCGCCGCCGAGGTCGTCTCTGCCATGCCGCTGACGACCGCCCAGACGACCCACATCCGGGGCGCCCTGCTGGCCGCTCTGGGCAAGGCTCCCGAAATGACCGCCCGCGTCGATCCGTCGATCCTGGGCGGGCTGAAGGTCAAGGTCGGCTCGAAACTGTTCGACGCCTCGCTGAAGACCAAGCTCGACCAGATGAAGTTCGCCCTGAAGCGCGCCTGACGCGCTTCGACACTAGAATGCAGCGGGCCTAGGCCCATCACCTGATACCGCGCGGCCCAGGCTGCGACGACCCGAAGACGAAAGCCAGAGAGCCCGACCATGGACATCCGCGCCGCCGAGATTTCGGCCATCCTCAAGTCCCAGATCGCCAACTTCGGCGTCGAAGCAGACGTGTCCGACGTCGGTCAGGTCCTGTCGGTCGGCGACGGCATCGCCCGCATCCACGGTCTGGACAACGTCCAGGCCGGCGAGATGATCGAGTTCCCCAAGGCCGGCGTGAAGGGCATGGCGCTGAACCTGGAACGCGACAACGTCGGGGCCGTGATCTTCGGCGCCGACGCCCAGATCGCCGAGGGCGACGAAGTCCGCCGTCTGGGCGAGATCGTGGACGTTCCGGTCGGCAAGGGCCTGCTGGGCCGCGTCGTCAACCCGCTGGGCGAGCCGATCGACGGCAAGGGCCCGATCCAGTTCACCGAGCGCCGCCGTGTGGACGTGAAGGCCCCGGGGATCATCCCCCGGAAGTCGGTGCACGAGCCGATGCAGACCGGCCTGAAGGCCATCGACACCCTGATCCCCGTCGGCCGTGGCCAGCGCGAGCTGATCATCGGCGACCGTCAGGTCGGCAAGACCGCCGTGGCCATCGACACCATCCTGAACCAGCGCTCCATCAACGTCGAAGGCGCGTCGGAGAGCGAGAAGCTCTACTGCATCTATGTCGCCATCGGTCAGAAGCGCTCGACCGTCGCCCAGATCGTCAAGACGCTCGAGGAACGCGGCGCGCTGGACTACACGATCGTCATCGCCTCCACGGCGTCCGAGCCCGCCCCGCTGCAGTTCCTGGCCCCTTTCGCCGGCACCGCCATGGGCGAGTTCTTCCGCGACAACGGCATGCACGCCCTGATCGTCTATGACGATCTGTCCAAGCAGGCGGTGGCCTATCGCCAGATGTCCCTGCTGCTGCGCCGCCCGCCGGGCCGCGAAGCCTATCCGGGCGACGTCTTCTATCTGCACAGCCGCCTGCTGGAGCGTTCGGCCAAGCTGAACGAGGACAACGGTTCGGGCTCGATGACCGCCCTTCCGCTGATCGAGACCCAGGCCAACGACGTCTCGGCCTATATCCCGACCAACGTGATCTCGATCACCGACGGCCAGATCTTCCTGGAATCCGACCTGTTCTATCAGGGCATCCGCCCGGCCGTGAACGTCGGCATCTCGGTGTCGCGCGTGGGCTCCTCCGCCCAGATCAAGGCGATGAAACAGGTCGCCGGTTCGATCAAGGGCGAGCTGGCCCAGTACCGGGAGATG
Organism: Brevundimonas sp. P2_A6; assembly: GCF_056404975.1. Classification (NCBI taxonomy): domain Bacteria; kingdom Pseudomonadati; phylum Pseudomonadota; class Alphaproteobacteria; order Caulobacterales; family Caulobacteraceae; genus Brevundimonas; species Brevundimonas sp. P2_A6. The sequence continues at coordinate 521,029 of NZ_JBFUCZ010000002.1, forward strand.
GCCGCCTTCGCCAAGTTCGGCTCGGACCTGGACGTCTCGACCCAGAACCTGCTGGCCCGCGGCGCGCGCCTGACGGAACTGCTGAAGCAGCCCCAGTACTCGCCGCTGACGGTCGAGGAGCAGGTCGTGTCCATCTATGCCGGCACGCGCGGCTATCTGGACAAGATCGCGGTGGCCGACATCGCCCGTTTCGAATCGGAACTGCTGGCCCGCATGCACTCGGCGCATCAGTCGACGCTGGACGCCATCAAGTCGACCAAGGCCCTGTCCAAGGAGCTGGAAGCCGAGCTGAAGGCCGCCATCGAAGCCTTCGCCAAGACCTTCGCCTAAGTCTGACCCCGGAAAGCTGAAAGAGTAGCGCCCGATGGCCAGCCTCAAGGAAATGCGCAATCGGATCGAAAGCGTGAAGTCCACGCAGAAGATCACGAAGGCCCTGAACATGGTCGCCGCAGCCAAGCTGCGTCGCGCCCAGGATCAGGCCGAGAGCGCCCGTCCCTATGCCCGCAAGATGGCCGCCGTGATCGCCAATCTGGCGGCCGGCGTCTCGGGCGACGGCGCGCCCAAGCTGCTGGCCGGCACCGGCAAGGACCAGAAGCACCTGGTCGTCGTGGCCACGGGCGACAAGGGTCTGGCCGGCGGGTTCAACACCAACGTCATTCGCGCCGCCAAGGAACGGATCAACACCCTGATCGCGGCCGGCAAGGACGTGAAGATCGTCGCCGTGGGCCGCAAGGTGCGCGACGGCCTGACCCGTCTTTACGGCGGCCGGATCATCAAGACGTTCGAGCTCAGCGACCACAAGGTCATCGGCATGGCCGCGGCCGAGCCGATCGCCCATCTGATCGCCGACGAGTTCGAGGCCGGCAATGCCGACGTCGTGACCCTGTTCTACAGCCGCTTCCAGTCGGTCATCTCTCAGGTGCCCACGCCCAAGCAGCTGATTCCGGCCGTGGTCGACGGCGACGCCGCTCCGGTCGACCTGAACGGCGCGGTCTATGAATACGAGCCGTCGGAGGAGGAAATTCTCGACGTCCTGCTGCCGCGCAACCTGACGACCCAGATCCTGGCCGCGCTGTACGAGAACCAGGCCAGCTTCTTCGGGGCCCAGATGGGCGCCATGGACAACGCCACCCGCAACGCGGGCGAACTCATCACCGCGCTCCGGCTGACCTACAACCGCAAGCGCCAGGCCCAGATCACCACCGAACTGATCGAGATCATCGCCGGCGCGGAAGCGCTCTGATCCTCCGATCCTGACAGATACAGACCGAAACGGACCCCTCCCGATGACCGACACCGTCGCCAAGAAACCCGCCGCCGCCCGCAAGCCCAAGGCTCCCGCGGCCGCTCCCGCCACCGGCAACGCCGTGGTCACCGCCGGAACCGGCGTTGGCAAGATCGCCCAGGTCATCGGCGCCGTCGTCGACGTCGAGTTCGTCGGCCATCTGCCGGCCATCCTGAACGCCCTGGAAACCCAGAACGTCGATCAGAAGACGGGCGAGCCCTTCACCCTGGTCCTGGAAGTCGCCCAGCACCTGGGTGAGAACATGGTCCGCACCATCTCGATGGACACGACCGAGGGCCTGACGCGCGGTCAGGCCGTCGTCGACACCGGCACCTCGATCCTGGCCCCGGTCGGCCCCGGCACCCTCGGCCGCATAATGAACGTCGTCGGTGCCCCGATCGACGAAGCCGGCCCGATCCAGACCACGATGTTCCGCCCGATCCACCGCGAGGCTCCGACGTTCGAAGAGCAGTCGACGTCGTCGGAAATCCTGGTCACGGGCATCAAGGTTATCGACCTGATCTGCCCCTACACCAAGGGCGGCAAGACCGGCCTGTTCGGCGGCGCCGGCGTCGGCAAGACCGTGACGATGCAGGAGCTGATCAACAACATCGCCAAGGCCTACGGCGGATATTCGGTACTGGCCGGCGTGGGTGAGCGCACCCGCGAGGGCAACGACCTGTATCACGAGATGATCGAGTCCAACGTGAACGTCGCCGGCGGCGGCGAAGGCTCCAAATGCGCCCTCGTCTACGGTCAGATGAACGAGCCTCCCGGCGCCCGCGCCCGCGTCGCCCTGACCGGCCTGGCCCAGGCCGAATACTTCCGCGACGAAGAGGGCAAGGACGTGCTGCTCTTCATCGACAACATCTTCCGCTTCACCCAGGCCGGTTCGGAAATGTCGGCGCTTCTGGGTCGTATCCCGTCGGCCGTGGGCTATCAGCCGACGCTGGCCACCGAGATGGGCAACCTGCAGGAACGCATCACCTCGACCAAGAAGGGCTCGATCACCTCGATCCAGGCCATCTATGTTCCGGCCGACGACCTGACCGACCCCGCGCCCGCCGCCTCGTTCGCCCACCTTGACGCGACGACCGTGCTGAACCGCGACATCGCCGCCCAGGCCATCTTCCCGGCCGTGGATCCGCTGGATTCGACCTCGCGCATCATGGACCCGCTGGTCATCGGCGAGGAACACTATCGCGTCGCCCGTTCGGTTCAGGAAGTCCTGCAGCAGTACAAGGCGCTGAAGGACATCATCGCCATCCTGGGCATGGACGAGCTGTCGGAAGAGGACAAGCTGGTCGTCAGCCGCGCCCGCAAGATCAGCCGCTTCCTGTCGCAGCCCTTCTTCGTGGCCGAGCAGTTCACCAACTCGCCCGGCAAGTTCGTGTCGCTCGAAGACACGATCCGCTCGTTCAAGGGCATCGTCGCCGGTGAATACGACCACCTGCCCGAAGCCGCCTTCTACATGGTCGGCGCGATCGAAGAGGCCGTCGAGAAGGCCGCGAAACTGGCTGCGGACGCCGCATAAGCATGGCCGGCAAGCTCAACTTCTCTCTGGTGTCGCCTGAACGCGAGGTCTTCAACGGCCTCGTGGATCAGGTCGACGCGCCGGGCGTCGAGGGCGACTTCGGCGTCCTCGCCGACCACGCGCCCTTCATGACCGCCCTGCGCGAAGGCCCGGTCGTCGTGTTCGACGGCTCCAATCGACGGACCTTCACGGTGCGTGGCGGGTTTGCCGATGTGACGCCTGCGGGCCTGACGATCCTGGCCGAAGAAGCGACCGAGACCGCAGCGGCCTGATGACCGTCATCGACGTCGCCGGTGTCGTCGGCGTCGGCCTGATCCTGGTTGCCTACGCCGGGGCCACCGCGGGGCGCATGGACCCCAAGCATTGGCCCGCGCTGGTGCTGAACCTCGTCGGGGCCTTGCTGATCCTGTGGTCCCTGAGCGTGGACTTCAATCTGTCGGCGGTGTTGATGGAGGGGGCGTGGGCGCTGGTGGCCGTATTCGGCCTCATCCGGATCGCGCTGAAACGCTAGGCTGCGTATTTCGCGAACGCCTCAACCACCTGTTCGTAGGCCTGCCGCTTGAACGGCACGATCAGATCGCAGGCTTCCGACAAGTCGCCCCAGCGCCAGGCGTCGAACTCGATCTCTTCATGCTGGTTCAGGTCGATCTCGGCCTCATCGCCGGTGAAACGGAAGGCGAACCAGACCTGTTTCTGGCCGTCCCACGGTTTGCGGCCCTTCAGCCTGTGCGCCAGTTTCAGGGCCTCGGGGAAGTCGTAGACGATCCAGCCGTCCGTGCGAGCCAGCAGATCGACGGAGGTGACGCCGGTTTCCTCTTCCAGTTCGCGCCGGGCGGCGGCCTCGAGATCCTCTCCCTTGTCCACGCCACCTTGTGGGAACTGCCAGGCATGGTCGGTCTGCTGGCCCGCGCGATGGCCGTACCAGACCTTACCCTCGCCGTTGAACAGAACGACGCCGACGTTGGGGCGATGGGTGGGGAAGGGGGACATGGGATTAGGGATTGGGGATTAGAGCGTAGGAAGCAAGAGGATTACACCCCGTCGCCCTTGAGCAGACCCTAATCCCTAATCCCTAATCCCTACCGCCCCGGCCTCTGCGTCATCGCGCTGGCGGGGGCCAGTTGCAGGCCACGCGCGTCCAGACCGGCGGTCCAGCGGGCGGCGGCCTCCACCGTGACGGGATAGGCGAAGCCGGTCCCGAGCGCGGCACCGCGCGTCTTGGCGGTGGCCTCCAGCGCGTTGAGGGCTCCGATGATGGCGGCGGGCGTCTGGGTCTCGTCGATGATGCTGTCGGCCGACGCGCGGGCCCACGCGCCCGGACGGCGCCGGGCCGAGCCGTCATCCAAGAAGGCGATGCCGCGCTGGCGCAGGATGCCCAGGAAGGCGCTCATTCCCGTGTCCGAGGTCACGAAGCGGTCGCCCAGATAGTTGGTGACCCCGAAATAGCCCGTGGCGCGGCCCAGCAGCCAGGCCATCTTGGCCTGGACGTCGTCGGGCGTGGCGTTGTTCAGCAGGGTGTAGGGGCCGGGATCGGTGTTGGGATAGCCGGTCGGCTCCATCGGGATCTCGATCATCACCTCGTGTCCCTGGGCGCGGGCCAGGTTGATCCAGCCCTGCAACCCTTCCGCATAGGGAACGAACGACAGGGTCACATCGGCGGGCAGGCGTTCGATCGCGGCGCGGGTGGTGACGGCGTTCAGGCCCAGGCCGCCGACGATCAGGGCCACGGTCGGCTTGCCGTTGGGGCGGAAGGGGCGGGCATAGGCCTGGGCCGGGACACGGCCGTCGGGCGCGATGACGGGCAGGGGACCTTGCGGGCCGGGCTGGCTGAGGCCCGCTATGGGAGCGACGGCCAGGGGCTGGGCCGGCTGGGGCGGAGCTGCGATCGCGGAACCACCCGCGACCGTCGCACCGTCCGGCAGGGTGATCAGCGCATCGCCACCGGCGGCACCGGTGGCGGGATCCACCGGCGCGCCCGACAGGCCCTGCCAGGCTCCAAAACCGCCCATGCTGAAGGCCTCCAGCCCCGTCGGTGCGGGTGCGGCGACGGGCGTTTCGCGCTTCAGGGTAACGCGGGCCGAAGGCGTCCCGGCGCGGGGGTCGCCCAGCACTGTCAGGAACAGGGCGACGGTCCCCAACAGCAGCAGACCCGCGGCCCCGACGGCGACCGGCGGCTTCTTGAGCACGGCGGCGGCGGCTTTGAGATCGACCTTCGGCATCCGGCCCGCGGGCGGGGCACCGGCTGAGGCGGCAAGGGCGGACTGGCGCTTGGCGAACATGGACTGAGTGCGCTCTGCAATCTGGCGACCGGACGGATTCCGGCCGACGATCATCTCAGGCGACTATGAACGGTCGGCGGTTAAGAAAGCCTAACGCGGCGTTAGGCATGTTTTGAAAGTTTCCTCCCTGCGCCGCAGGCGTGGGGAGGTGGATCCGGAGCGAAGCGGAGGAGACGGAGGGGCTCTTGAAGCGGCCAAGGTCCAGGAGGCGTCAAGAACCCCCCACTCCCCGCCAAGCGGCGGGCGGTTTCCCTCCCCCGTCCCTGCGGGACGGGGGAGGAGACGGATCACTCCCCCTCGGGCGCTTCGGTGGTGTCCACCGCAGCGGTCTGGACCGTGCCGTCGCTGATGACGATGCCCTCGGGCGCGGCGGCCAGTCGGGTCAGGTCGCCACCGGCGCGCAGCACGTCCAGCGCGCGTTGCAGCTGGTAGTCGGCGTCCTTGTCATAGTCGTCGCCCGGGGCCTCGCGGGGCGTGTGGGCCCCCTTGCGCTCCGCGCCGATGGAGGCGTCCAGCGCCGTGGCATAGGCGGCCTCGGAATAGATGAAGCTGGAGCGCGAGACGATGCGAGCCTCGGCCTCGTTACGGGCGACCTCCAGGTCCGGCTCGATGCCGATCTTCTGAATCGAGCGTCCGGACGGCGTGTAGTAGCGCGCGGTGGTGATCGAAAGGGCCCCGTCCTGGCCGTTGCGAAGCGGGATCACGGTCTGGACCGATCCCTTGCCGAAGCTCGTCAGGCCGACCAGCGTGGCGCGTTCCTGATCCTTCAGGGCGCCCGCGACGATCTCCGAGGCCGAGGCCGATCCATAGTTGATCAGCACCACAAGCGGCAGGCCCCCGGTCAGGTCGCCGGGCCGGGCGGCGAAGCGTTCGATCTGGTCGGGCTTCCTGCCGCGCTGACTGACGATCTCGCCGCGTTCCAAAAAGGCGTCGGACACATCGATCGCAGCGGTCAGCAGGCCGCCCCCATTGTTGCGCAGGTCCAGCACGAAGCCCTTCACGTCCGGCTTGTCGCGCTTGATCTTGGCGATCGCGGCGGTCAACTCCCGGCCGGTATTCTCGTTGAAGGTCGAGATGCGCAGATAGCCGAAGTCGCCTTCCAGCCGTCCGGTGACGCTGTCGACCTTGATGACCTCGCGGACCAGGGTAGTCTCCAGCGGCTCCTCGCCGTCGCGCAGGAAGGTCACCTTGACCGAGGTGCCCATGGCTCCCCGAAGCCTGTCCGACACCTGCGACACCGTCAGCCCAGACGCGTTCTGGCCGTCGATGGCCGAGATGACGTCGCCCGCCTTGACCCCCGCTCGCGCGGCGGGGCTGTCGTCCATCGGCGAGATGACCTTCACCAGACCGCCCTCGGCGGAGATGGTCAGGCCGACGCCCGAATATTCCCCGGTCGTCCGCTCTTGCAGGTCGCCATACCCGTCCGGCGACAGGTAGTTGGAGTGCGGGTCGAGGGCCGTCATCATGCCCGCCAGGGCCGCCTCGATCAGCTTCTTGTTATCGACCGGGACGACGTAATACTGCTCGACCACCGCCAAGGTGTCGCCGAACAGCTGCAACATGCGGAAGGTTTCGTTCCGGGGCGTCTGGGACGCCACGGTCATGCCGCTGAGCCCCAGGGCGAGGACGGCACCGCCGGCGATGAGCAGTTTACGCATTCGGTCTCTTTCGGGGCCGCCAGGGGCGGCAGGGCTTGGTGAGTCGGTCTTAGGGCTTAAAGGCAAGACCACACGCTGAAATCGTGGCCGCCGCGCGTCCGGTGGGATAAAATCAGTGTGAGAGCTTCAAGGGAAGGGGTGTCCCTGAAAGAGGGATTTGGAAGCGCCCAAGCCCTAAGCCCTAGGCTCTACAGATACGGTGCCGGATCGACGGGACGATCCTCGCGGCGCAGTTCCAGATAGACCTCGCCGCCCGCCGTGCCGGTGCCGACCGACTGGCCGTCGGCGATCCGGTCTCCGGCGGCGACGGAGACGCCGTCCAGTCCGGCGATCACGGCCCGCCAGCCGGGTCCCAGATCAAGGATCACCACCTGGCCCCAGCCGCTGAGCGGACCGGCATAATCGACGCGTGCGGCGGCGGGCGATGCCACGGGGCCTGCGTTCGACGACCAGCGCCAGCCGCTGGACCCTCGCCCGAACCGGGCAGTGGGCGATCCCGCGACCGGCGCGGTCAGGCGCGCGCGACCGGCGGGCAGGCGCATGGCGGGGGTGGCCTCCTCGGACCGTGCCACGTCGGCGGGGCGGCCGCCCAGGTTGCGGATGCGGGTCTCCAGCGCGGCAGAGGCGCGCTCGGCGCGATCGGCGTCGGCTTTGAGAACCGCCAGCAGCGCGGCGCGGCGGGCGACCAGGTCCTCGATTTCAGAGCGGCGATCACCTTGCGCGCTCTCGCTGGTCAGCAGGCGCTCGCTCGCCAGGACGGCCAGGCGGCGAATGCGGCGAACCTCGGCCTGGCGCGCGTCGAAGCCCAAGGCGCGGCGCTGAAGTTCGGGGGCCATGGCCTTCATCAGAATGGCGGCGCGCACCGTATCGACCGCCCGGTCGGCGGGGATCAGCAGGGGCGGCGGGGGCTGACGGCTCATCATCTGCAGGGCCGAGAACAGGCGGCCCTGGGCGTCGCGGGTGCGGGCCAGTTCGGTGACGATCGCGGCCTCGCGCCGTGACAGGTCGCGCAGGCGCTGGCGCTGGGCGGACATCTGCATGTCGTCGGCGGTCTGGTCGCGGCGGAGCGTGGCCAGCTGTCGGTCGAGGGTCGCCAGGGACACCGTGGCCTCGGCCGCGTCGGCGCGCAGTCGGCGGGCCCGGATGACCTCGTCGCGATAGCGGGCCTGAAGCTGTTCCAGGTCGTCCTGAACGGACGCGGCCGCCGGCAGGGCCGACAGGGCGATCAGCAGGCTGAGGACGGCGGCGCGGTTCATCTTGGGCTTGATCCAGAAACAGCGGCGGTTCTTCGGCGGATCAAGCCCAAGAAACCTAGTGAGGCCTTGATTCACGACTTCGGAAAAATCGCGAAGCGATTTTTTCCTCAGCCGATCAAGGCCTAGTCCCGATGATAGGGCGAACCGGCCAGAATCGTCACGGCCCGATACAGTTGCTCGGCCAGCATGGCGCGGGCCAGGGCGTGAGGCCAGGTCTGGGGCCCGAACGCCAGTGTCGATCCAGCGGCGGCCAGCACACTGGCATCCAGCCCGTCCGCCCCGCCGATGGCGAACACCAGCCGTCGCTCGCCCCGGTCGCGCAGGGCGGCGATGTGGTCGGCGAAGGCGCGGCTGGGCCAGGTCTTTCCGCGCTCGTCGCAGGCGATCAGGTGCGCCCCTTCCGCAGCGGCCAGGATCATCTCGGCCTCCGGGGCCTTGCCGGGCTTTCTGGGATCGAGGTCGATCAGCTCCAGCGGGCCAAGACCCAGGACGCGTCCGGCAGCAGTGGCGCGGGCGGCATAGTCGGCGGCAAGGCTGGCTTCAGGCCCGCGACCGGGTTTGCCGATGGCCGCGATCGCCAGCCTCATGGATAGATCAGGCGTTCGCCGTCCGGTGCGCGCTGTCGACGGCCCAGATCTTCTCGATGTTGTAGAACAGGCGAACCTCGGGCCGGAACAGGTGGACGATGACGTCCCCGGCATCGATCAGGACCCAGTCGCAATGCGGCAGGCCTTCGACCTTGGCGCGGCCCAGACCCTGTTCCTTCAGCGTGCGCAGCAGGTGGTCGGCCAGGGCGCCGACGTGGCGGTGCGACCGGCCCGAGGCCACGATCATGGTATCGGCCATGGGGGATTTCCCCTTCAGGTCGATCAGGACGATGTCCTGGGCCTTGTCCTCGTCCAGCTTGGACAGGAGGGCGGTCTCCAGCGGGTTCGAGCCGGTGGGCACCACGCCCTGCCGGTCGAAATTCAAGGCATCGTCGTCGTCATCCGCGCTGAACAGCGGGAAATCCTCGGCGGAATCGTCGGAGAGGTCTTCGTCTGAACCGTCGTCGCCGTCCTCGGCGTGCAGGGGTTCGATCGGGTCCATCTCGTGGGCCGTGTTGGAAACGGCCTCGTCCTGGACGGGATGGTCATGCGCGTCGTGCGCGGGCGAGGGGGTCAGCGGAAGGCTCCGGGCGGGTTCACTAAAGAGGCTCTCTAGCACGAAAGCCCCCAACCGTCACCCGTGGGCTTCGTTCCGCAGCGCCGTGGATGAACTCGGGTTCAGGGGCGCGGTCAGATAGGTCCAGGCGGGGGCGGCCATCAGGGGCAGCATGCGCGCCTCGTCCGAGGCGACGCGGTGACCGGCGAAGCGCCGCGCGGCGGGGGCAGAGCGGCTTTCCAGCATCGAACCGGGCCGGGCGACGACGGCGACGGGCATCATCCGCATGATGTCGGTCCAGCCACGCCAGCGGTGGAAGCTCTCCAGATTGTCCGACCCCATCAGCCAGACGAAGCGAACGCCGGGGTGCCGCGCCTTCAGCGCCCTCAGGGTATCGACGGTCCAGGTCGTTCCCGCCCGGGTCTCGAAATCCGAGACGATCATGCGCGGGCCGCGCGCAAAATGCCTGGCCGAGGCCATGCGCTCGGCCAGGGGCGCGGTCTGGCGGGCGTCCTTCAACGGGTTCTGGGGCGAGACCAGCCAGACGACGCGGTCCAGGTCCAGCCGCCGCATCGCGGTCTCGGCCACATGGGCGTGGCCGTCGTGGGCCGGATTGAACGAGCCTCCGAACAGTCCGACCCGCATGCCGGAGCTCAGCGTCAGCCCGTCCCGCAACGCCCCGGATCGGGGACCCCTAGACCTGGGCGCGGGACCGGCGTGGAAGAAGGACAAGACGACGCGCGCTCGGGCTTATGCTCACGATTGAGCGAACGAAAACGCAGCTAACACGTCCGTGTGCGGCTTGTCGCGTCTCAGCCGCCGGGGGGCGTCTTGAAGGTGTCGCCGACTTCTGTCGCGTCGGGGCCGTCGGGCCCGGCCGAGGCGCGCTCTTGCTCGCCGGTCCTGCGGACGTCGGCGTCGGACGTCTCGGCATCGGGTTGGCCACCGGGGATGGCCCCGTTCTTTTCGCGGCCCGGGGTCTGATCTCGATCGGTCATGTCGCCTCCTTGCGAGGCGTGGAGCGATCGAGGAAGGCCGGAGTTCCCGAATTCAGGGCACCCAGCCGTCGGCGAAGGTCTCGATCTCGTCGCCTTCCTCGTCGATCTCGCCGCGGGTCTTGCGAACCTCGGCCCAGGCGGCGCGGAGCAGTTCGGGCACGCCTTCGCCCGAGACACCGGAGACCAGCATCGGGCGACGACCGGCCACGGCCTCCAGCTCGGCGGCTTTCTCCTCGCGCGCCTCGGGGGTCAGGGCGTCGATCTTGTTGAGCGCCAGGATCTCCTGCTTGTCGGCCAGGCCTTCGCCATAGGCGTCCAACTCGCCCCGGATGATCCGGTAGGCCTCGGCCACGTCGTCCTGCGTCCCGTCCACCAGATGGATCAGCGAGGCCGAGCGTTCGACGTGACCCAGGAACCGCGTGCCGAGACCCGCGCCCTCGGACGCGCCCTCGATCAGGCCGGGGATGTCGGCGATGACGAACCGCTCGCCGGGCGACAGGTCCACCATGCCGAGGTTCGGGGCCAGGGTGGTGAAGGGGTAATCTGCGATCTTGGGCCGCGCGGCCGAGGCGGCGGCGAGGAAGGTCGACTTGCCCGCATTGGGCAGGCCCGCCAGGCCGATGTCGGCGATCAGCTTCAGCCGCAGCCAGATCCACATTTCCTGGCCTTCCTGGCCGGGGTTGGCGTGGCGGGGGGCCTGGTTGATCGGACCCTTGAAGCGGACATTGCCCCAGCCGCCGTTGCCGCCGGACAGGAGCAGCTCCTTCTGACCCGCCTCGACCATGTCGAGCACGACCGTCTCCTTGTCCTCGCCCAGCACCTGGGTGCCGACGGGGACCTTCAGGATGATGTCTTCGCCCTTGGCCCCATGCATCTGGCGCCCCTGGCCATGGCCGCCGGTCTGGGCCTTGAAATGCTGCTGGTAGCGATAGTCGATCAGGGTGTTCAGCCCCTCCACCGCCTCGACCCAGACGTTGCCGCCATTGCCGCCGTCGCCGCCGTCGGGCCCTCCGTTCGGGATGAATTTCTCGCGCCGGAACGACACGGAGCCGGCCCCGCCGTTTCCGGAGCGGATGTAGATCTTGGCCTGGTCGAGGAACTTCATGTGCGGGCGTATAGGCGAACAGAGCGGCGAATTACAGGCATCGCGGACCCTCTCCCATCGGGAGAGGGTTTGAGGCTCGCAGAGCGAAGCGATGCGTCAGCCGAAAGGGTGAGGGGTCATGCCCTTACCGGTTGACGCCTAACCCCTCACCCTTTCGCAAAAGAACGATCATTGCATGATCGTGTGCTCAAGCCCTCTCCCGCTGGGAGAGGGAGGCGATCATTGCCCGTACGCCACCGGCATCCCACCGTTCACCCGGCCCCCCGCGCGATAGCGGTCGCGGAGCAGGATCTGGCGGCTGGTCAGGGATTGTTCCTGGCCGTTGATGAACTCGGCGGTGACGGTGGACAGGGGCTCCAGCGGGTCTCCGGACCAGACGACGACGTCGGCGGCAGCCCCGGCGCGGAGTTCGCCGAACTGGCCCCCCATGCCGAAGATGCGGGCGGGGTTGACGGTCAGGGCCGCGATGGCCGCCTCGAACGGCAAGCCGTGGGACACGGCGTTGCCGGCGTTGTAGCGGGCCTCGCGCGCGCGGTGGACCGAGCCCTCATTGCCCTTGATGGCGATGACGACGCCGGCGGCGTTCAGCGCGGCGGCGTTCTCCATCCGCGCGGCCCGGCTTTCGAGGTCGCTCGGCAGGTTGGAGATGGGGTTGAGCAGGACCGGGACGTTCGCTGCGGCGATGTCGGCGGCCACCAGCCAGCCCTCCTCGGCGCCGTCCAAGATCAGCTTGACGCCTTCCTCGCGACCCAGCCGCAGGACCTGCTGGATATCGGCTGCGCGGTGGACGGTGACGATCAGCGGCATGGTACCGTTCGCGATCGGGATCAGGGCCTCCAGATCGGCGCGGGAGATCGACAGGTCGCGCAGGGCCGCGCGGTCGTAGGCGGCCTTGTTGCGGGCGTAAAGGCGGACCTCGGCCAGGGTTTCCTTGAACAGGGTGAACTCGGCCCCGCGCGCGCCTCCGGCGACGCCGGCTCCGGCTTCGCCGAAGGGCGCGACCATGGCCACGCGCGGCTGAACGAGGATGTCGGTCCCGGCCGCGAGATGGATGATCGAGGCGGTACCCGCGAACAGGCCGGGGGTCTGGAAGCCGCCCTGGCCGGCGCCCGCGAAGTCGCTATCGTCCTGATGCTCGTGCCCACCCGATCCGCCCGGATGGTTCGGCACGACGATCGCGCGGGTGATGCCACCCAGACGCGCGACCGGGATGGCGATCGACCAGGGATCGAGGCCGTAGCTGACGTCGAAGGAGGCGGAGATGGTGTTGGCCCCGTTCGACTGATCCTCCGAGCCGCCGACCGAGGAGATTTCGGTCAGGCCGAGGCCGGAATCGACGGCGACGAAGCCGGGCGTGACGACCTTGCCGCGCGCATCGATGACGCGGGCGCCGCTGGGGGCTGCACCGGCTCCGACGGAGACGATCCGGCCGCCGTCGATGACGACCGTTCCGTTCTCGATGACCGAGGTGCCGGTCAGGACGCGGCCACCGGTGATGGCGGTCACTTGGGCGAAAGCCGGTATGGCGGACATCGCTAGGGCCGCGAGGGAGACGATTGCGAGACGACGCATCAGCGGGCTCCCTCATTGACGGTGGCGGCGGTCAGGCCATAGCCCGGCTGGCCCAGCTCGAAATCGGACACGGGCTGATAGCGGGGGTCGAAGCGGTCGAACGTGAGCGCCCCGTCGATGAAGACCTGATCGGCGCGGGCATAGACGCTGAACGGATCGGCGCTCCAGATCACCACGTCGCCGCGCTTGCCGGGTTCCAGCGAGCCGGTCTCGTCGCCGATGCCGATGGAGCGGGCGGCGTTGGAGGTGATCCAGCCGATGGCGTGTTCCTCGGAGATGGTCAGGCCGGCGGCACGACCGGCCGCCAGTGCGGCGGCCGCCTCCTGATTCAGGCGCTGGGTCAGCTGGGCGTCGTCCGAGTGAATGACGGCGCAGGACCCTTCGGGCGCGTCGACCAGGGCGGCGTTGGCCTCGACCGCGTCCAGGGCCTCCATCTTGAAGCCCCACCAGCCCGTCCACATGTCGGCACAGACGCCCGCGGCGGCCAGTTGCGGCGCGATCTTGTAGGCCTCCACCGCGTGGTGGAAGGCGGTGACGCGATAGCCGAACTCCTTGGCGATATCGAGCATCACCATCATCTCGTCGGCCCGGTAGCAGTGGTTCTGGACCATGATGGTGCCGTCCAGAACGCCCGCCAGGGTCTCGTTCTGCAGGTTGCGGGTGGGGGGTGAGCCCTCGCCCGTCTCGCGCCACTTGTCCCATTTCTCGCGGTAATCCTGGGCGGCGATGAAGGCGGCGCGGTAGCCCGCGACATTGCCCATGCCGGTCGCGGGCGACTGGTTGCGGCTGCCGTAGACGCGGCTGGGGTTTTCACCGCAGGCCATCTTCACGCCGTAGGGCGCGCCGGGGAACTTCATGCCCTGCATGGAGATCGAGGGGACGTTGCGCACCGTCACCGACCGCCCGCCGAACAGATTGGCCGAGCCGGGCAGGATCTGGAGCGTGGTCACGCCCCCGGCGCGCGCGGTGTTGAAGCCGGGGTCCTGGGGCCACAGGGAGTGTTCGGCCCAGACCTGGGCGGTGTTGGGCGAGGTCGCCTCGTTGCCGTCGCTCATCCCCTGGACCCCGGGGGACGGATAGACGCCGAGGTGGGAGTGCACATCGATGATGCCGGGCGTCACATAGCGGCCGCGCGCATCGACGACGCGGTAGCCGGCCGGCACGGGGGTTGAGGCGGGGCCCACGGCCTCGACCTTGCCGTCCGAGACCAGGACGACGCCGTTCTCGATCTTCTGGTCCGTGCCGGTCAGGACTGTGCCGCCGACGATGGCGATATTGTCGCGCGGCAGCGGCTGATAGGTGGAAGGGTAAGGATCGGGGTTGGCGGCATAATCCAGACCCGTGGCCAGGGTCCGCTCGCTCGAGGCTCCCGCCTTGTCCGAACCGTCGGGGGCCGTGGCTCCGTCCCCGGTGGTGGCGCAGGCAGAAAGCGCCAGCGCGCAGGCGACGACGGCGAGGCTGGGGCCTCGCAAGGCGTGACGGATCATTGGACGCGCTCCCCTGTGATGCCCACGGCATCGAACGAGGTGTGATTACAAAGGCCTGACGCGCCATCCGTCAAAGGCGGAAACATTACGGATCGGTAAGGCGGCGCTGCCGGCTTGCGCGTCACCGACTCCAACGCTAATACTGCACCAGATGGTTCAGTATTCTTCGCCCCGCCTGAGCGACTCCTTCGCGGCCCTGTCCGACGTGACCCGTCGGGGGATGCTGGAGCAGCTCGGACGATCGGATGCCTCGATCACCGAGCTGGCCGACCGGTTCCACATGACCCTGACGGGGATGAAGAAGCATGTTGGGGTGCTGGAGCAGGCCGGGCTGGTCACGACGAAGAAGGTCGGGCGGGTTCGGACATGCAGCCTGGGTCTACGGCCCCTCGAAGAAGAGGCCGCCTGGATCGACACCTATCGACAACTTTGGGCGGCGCGCTTCGACGCGCTGGATCAGGTGGTCGCGGATTTACAACGCAGGGAACAGACCGATGCCTAACGCGACCAAGATCGAACAGCCGTCCGAGCGCGAGCTCGTCGTCACCCGAACCTTCGATGCGCCGGCCCGCATCGTGTTCGAGGCCTGGACCAAGGCCGAGCTGATGAAGCGGTGGTGGGCCCCGGCGTCCATGCCCATCCCGCTGAGGTCGCTGGAGATGGATGTCCGCGTCGGCGGCGGCTATCGCCTGGTGTTCGGGAACAGCGAGGCCGACTCGATGGCCTTCGTCGGCAAGTATCTGGAGGTCGAACCGGGCTCGCGTCTGGTCTGGACGAACGAGGAGGAGCCGGACGGCGCGGTGACGACGGTCACCTTTGAAGAGATCGACGGACGCACGCTGGTGACCGTCAGCGATCTCTATCCGTCGAAGGCGGCGCTGGAGGCGAACCGTGGGGCAGAGCAGGGCCTGCCCGAACAGTTCGAGCAGCTGGATGCCCTGCTGGCCGACCATGCGGCGCAGGCCTGACCGGACCGAAGGGCATGAAAAAGGGCGCGGGCCGCACCGGCACCGCGCCCTTCGTCGGATGTGGCGTGACGATCAGCCCAGGGCGGTCATCAGCTCCGGCACGATGGTCTTGTAGTCGCCGACGATGCCATAGTCCGCGACCTGGAAGATCGGGGCGTCGGCGTCCTTGTTGATGGCGACGATGACCTTGGAATCCTTCATGCCCGCCAGGTGCTGGATGGCGCCCGAGATGCCGACGGCGATGTAGAGGCCGGGGGCGACCACCTTGCCGGTCTGGCCGACCTGGTAGTCGTTCGGCGCATAGCCCGCGTCGACGGCGGCGCGGCTGGCGCCGACGGCGGCACCCAGCTTGTCGGCGAGGGGTTCGATGACGGCGTGAAACTCCTCGGCCGAGCCCAGGGCGCGACCGCCGGAGACGACGATCTTGGCGGCCCCGAGCTCGGGACGGTCGGACTTGACCAGTTCCTCGCCGACGAAGCCCGCCTTGCCCGCATCCGCACCGGTCACGGTCTCCACGGAGGCGGAGCCGCCCTCGGCCGCGGGGGCGAAGGCGGTGGCGCGCACGGTGATGACCTTCTTGCCGTCCGAGGACTGCACCGTCTCCAGCGCGTTGCCGGCATAGATGGGGCGGACGAAGGTGTCGGCGGAGACGACCTCGACGATGTCGGAGATCGGGGCCACGTCCAGCTTGGCGGCGATGCGCGGCATGACGTTCTTGCCGTCCATGGTGGCGGGCGACAGCACCGCGTCATAGCCCGACATCAGGGGCACGACGGTGGCGGTGACGGCCTCGGCCAGGGTGTGACCCAGCTCTCCGCTCTCGGCCAGCAGGACCTTGCGCACGCCCGCGATCTTCGCGGCCGCGTCGGCGACGGCTTTCGACCCCTGGCCGACGACCAGGACATCGACGTCCGGGCTCAGCGCCAGGGCGGCGGTGACGGTCTTGTGGGTGGTGTCGCGAACGTGGGTCGCGTCGTGATCGGCGATGACGAGAACGGCCATTTACAGGGCTCCCACGGTCTTGAGCTTGGACACGAGTTCGGCGGCGTCGGCGACCTTGATCCCGGCCGAGCGGACGGGCGGGGCGGTGACCTTCAGCACGGTCAGACGATTGGCCGTATCGACGCCGTAGTCGGCGACCGCCTTCATGGCGATCTCCTTCTTCTTGGCCTTCATGATGTTGGGAAGCGACGCATAGCGCGGCGTGTTGAGGCGCAGGTCCACGGTGATGACGGCGGGCAGGGCCGCCGATAGGGTCTGGTTGCCGCCGTCGACCTCGCGCGTGACCTTGGCCGAACCCCCCGCGATCTCGATCTTGGCGGCGAAGGTGGCCTGGGGCCAGTCCAGCAGGGCGGCCAGCATCTGGCCGACCGCATTGTTGTCGCCGTCGATGGACTGCTTGCCCATCAGGACCAGGTCCGGCTTTTCCTCGGCCACGACGGCGGCCAGCAGCTTGGCGACGGCCAGGGGCTCAAGGTCTGTGTCGGACTGAATCAGGATGCCGCGATCGGCGCCCATCGCCAGGGCGGTGCGGATGGTTTCCTGGGCCTGTTGCACGCCGATGGAGACCACGACGATTTCATCCACGGTCCCTGCGGCGTGGTGTTCCTTTCCTTCCTTCAGGCGAACGGCCTCCTCGACGGCGATTTCGTCGAAGGGATTCATGCTCATCTTGACGTTGGCGAGATCGACGCCGGTCTGATCGGCCTTGACGCGGGCCTTGACGTTATAGTCGATCACCCGTTTGACGGGGACGAGAACCTTCATGATACGATCCACACAAGTGCCGGAATGTTGCGGCAGGGAATGGAACGGGCGAACCGGCCTGTCAATGTAACGCGGCGTGATCGGGCGTCGCACCGGGACAAGATGTGAGATGAACCGCTTTCTGACCGCACGCCGCATCGGCGGCCTGTTCTTCGGACTGTTCGCACTGGCGTTGGTCGGGCTGTTCGTCGTCCAGCGGTTCTACGTCGATCCGGAGAATGCCTGCGTGAAGAGCGGGCGCTGGTGGTATGCGGAAGGCCGCGAATGCGTCCAGCCGATCTATCTGCCCGACATCACCGGGCGGGCCGCGGGCGTGAGCAGGGCAGAGGCCTCGGCGCAGCAGAACCGGGACCTGGTCGAGACCGAGCGTCGGCTTGAGCAGGAGCGTCAGGCGCGCGCCGCCGCCATCGTGCGCGACCGCAAGGCCTACGAGGCGAGCCGGCCCAAGGCCTGAGTGTTCAGACCGCCGCGTCGAACAGGGCGTCGCGCACCACGTCGGCGCGGGTCATGGGGAACAGGTGCCCCGTGTCCGGCACGGTCTCGACCGTGATATGCGGCAGCCCCCGGGGATGCGCCCGCATCTGGGTGATCGACCCCGTCTCCGCCCGAAGAATGCGTATCGGCTTGCAATAGGTTCTCAACGCCCGCCAGGGATCGTGGCTCTGGGATACGAAGTTCGAGGCTTCCCACGCCGGGGCGCAGCTGAGGGTGCAGCCCTGGTCGGTGCCTGTCAGGCCATCGGTGAGGTAGTCGATCAGCACAGCGTCCGACCAACCCTTGAACGCGCCGCGCCCGCGATAGGCGGCCAGGGCCTGTTCGCGGCTGTCGAAGGTGGCGCGGCGCCGACGGGCACTCTTCACCAGGGGGATGCGGTCGCTGAAGCGCCGCAGCAGCGGGGTACGGAACAGGACGTTGGTCAGCCCGCCCCAGATGACGGGATCGAACAGGACCAGTTGCGACACGCGGTCGGGTCGTTCGGCCGCCGCCAGCAGGCTGGATGTGCCCCCCATCGAATGCCCGGCCAGGACCACGGGCGGTCCGGGAAAGGCTTCCAACAGCGAAACGAGGTCGTCGCGGTGGTCGTGCCAGTCGCGTCGACCCTGTGTTTCGGTCGGCAACCGTGTCGCCCCGTGACCGCGCAAATCGGGTGCCAGGATCCTCAGCGAGGATGCCAGCGGCGCCAGGATGGACCGATAGGTGACGGCATTGAAGCCGTTCGCGTGACTGAAGATCAGATCGACGGGCCGCTTCGGATCGCCGAAATCCAGAACCGCCATGGTTCCACTGCCCCACCGGTTGTCGATGGGGACGCGCAGGCGACGGGGCGGAAAGAGCCGGGCGGCGTCCATGACTGAAACTTAGGGGTCGCGGCGGGTGGATGCCAGCGCGAAGGCGCTATGCGGCGACACGGCAGGCCGGGCAGCGACCATGGCCCTCGATCGTGGTGCGTTCCAGAACATAGCCCGACGCCGTCGCCGCCGTCTGCAGGGCCTCGCCCTCGGGCGGCGTGACCTCCTCGGTCGCGCCGCAGCAGTCGCAGATCAGAAAGGCGGCCGAGTGAGCACGGTCGCCGACCGAACAGGCGACATAGGCGCTGATCGAGGCGATGCGGTGCGCCATGCCCCGTTTCTCCAGAAACTCGAGCGCGCGGTAGACCGTCGGCGGCTTGGCGGCGGTGCCGTCCGTGCCGAACCTTGCAATCAGATCGTAGGCCTTGACCGGCTCGCCCGCGTCCAGCAGCAACTCCAGCACCCGGCGTCGGGGCGCGGTCATGCGCTCGCCATCGGCCTCGCAGCGGTCCTGGGCCAGATCGAGGGCGCGACCGAGCTCCCCGGGCGTCAGGCCGCCGGGCGCATGTTGGTGATCGCAGGTCGAGGCCATCGGATAAAGCTAGGGCCGGTCGCGCCCAACCGCAACCACAGCGGCCGGATGCATCCGGCGTGGACAGGCGTGTGTAAGGCCGGCCGCCTGTCGCGGAGCATGACCATCGTGGGGAAATTCCCGCTGCGAAATGTCCTCGAACGTGAATCTGGCGCAGGCCCGGCACCCCCGTTTGCCCGAACCGATCCGTTCGGCTAGAAGCGCGCCTTCTTGCAATCCCAGAGCCCGCGTCCATGACCGACACCACTTCGCCCGCCGCCAGCAACGGCATGCCCCAGCTGGACGGCAACGTCCTGTTCTACTCGCGTCCCGAGCCGTTGTCGGCCGAGACCCACGGCAAGCTGGGCGTCAACGCGCTGGACAAGCCCTATGCCTTCGTCGGCGCGTCCCACGTCGTGCCGATGACCGTGACCGAGTTCGCGCCGGGGGCCTTGTCCTATCCGATCGTCTTCCTGGGCGAGACCAAGCAGCCGTGCGCCGTCATGGGCCTGCGCCAGGGCGAGAACCTGTATGTCAGCCCCGCCGGCGACTTCCGTCCCGAGGCCTACATCCCGGCCTATGTGCGCCGCTATCCGTTCGTCTTCGCAAACGATGCCGACCAGGGTCGCCTGATCCTGTGCATCGATCGCAACGCGCCCTTCATCGCCGAAGGCGGCACAGTCCCCCTGTTCGAGAACGACCAGCCGACCGAATACGTCACCCAGGCGATGGAGTTCTGCAACAACTTCGAACAGGAGCGTCAGCGCACCGACAGCTTCGTCGCCCTGCTGACCGAGCTGGACCTGTTCGACGTGCGCGAGGCCGTGTTCACGCCGCGCGACGAAAAGGGCAACCCCGGCCAGCCGCAGAAGCTGGCCGACTATTTCGCCGTCTCGGAAGAGAAGTTGAAGGCCCTGCCCGCCGAGAAGCTGGCCGAGCTGCGCGACAACGGTGCTCTGGGTCAGATCTATGCCCACCTGGTTTCGCTGCTGGGATGGGACCGTCTGATCGCCCTGGCGTTCCAGCGCGCGGCCGAGATGCCGACGGCGGCGAACGCTTAAGCCGCAAGGGCGGCTCAAGCGTCTTTTTGGGGCTATCGCCCTTCGGGCTACTTGAGCCCCGGTTATCTGAAGGGCCCCGTCGGTTCGCCTTCGGGGCTTTTCGTTGCCTACCTTCGGACGAACAGCCCGCGCGTCAGGCACGAGAAGACCAGTCGGCCGCCTTCGTCGAGCAGATCGTGCTGGGCGATGACGATGCCTTTTTCGTCGCCCACGGGATCTTTGCCCATCACCGTCATCCGGCCACGCAGCAGTTCGCCTGCGGGCGGGTTGCGCATGAACCGCAGCCCGTCGACGGCCAGCACCTTGGACTGGGCCCAGCCGGCAGACTTGTCGGACTGAAGGCGGCTCCACAGCGCATAGACCAGGGCGTCCGGCGCGCCATAGGCCAGGTCCCAGCCTGGCGCGAAATGGGTCACGAACACATCGATGGCCGCCTCGTCCACCGCGCAGGCACCAAGCTGGAGAACCTGACCGATTTCCAGATCCTCGAAATGGACGTGCAGCGGGTCGGCCATCAGTGTGTGTTCCTTGCGCGTGATCCTGTCCGAAAACCGCTGATACTTTTCGGGATCACGCGACAGGCTCCTCGGAGACCCGCACCAGCAGCTTGCCGTCATGGTCGCCGGTGAACAGGCGGTTCAGCGACCGGACCGCCCCCTCAAGGCCGTCATCGACGTGGACCTTCCACTTGACCTTGCCCGAGGCCAGCCAGGGGCCGAGTTCGGCCGCCATCTCCTTGGCGCGCGGGGCATAGTCCATCACCAGAAAGCCCTGCACGGTCATCCGGTGGGTGATCAGGCGACTGAGGTCGGGGGACGGCGGGCGTTTGGTGGCGTTGTAGGCCGAGACCATGCCGCACACCGCCATGCGCGCACCCAGGTTCAGGCGGTTCCAGACCGCGATCATGATGTCGCCACCGACGTTTTCGAAGTTCAGGTCGATGCCGTCCGGGCACAGCCGATCCAGCGCTTCGCCGACGTCCTCGTTCTTGTAATCGACCGCGCCGTCAAAACCGAGTTCGTCCACCAGCCAGCGGCATTTGGTCGGGCCGCCGGCGATGCCGATGACCCGCGCGCCGCGTTGCCTGGCCACCTGACCGGCGATGGATCCGACGGCCCCGGCCGCGGCCGAGATGACCATGGTCTGACCGGGCTCGGGCCGCAGCACGTCGGTGACGCCGAAATAGGCGGTCATTCCGGTCATGCCGAGGACCGACATGTTCGCCGTCAGCGGCAGACCGGGCGCGCGGTGGACCCTGGACACGGCGCTGTCGGCCACCACGCCGTAATCACCCCAGCCGCCCATGGCCGTCGAGACGATGTCGCCGACCTTGAACCGCTCGGATCGCGACTGCTCGACCACGCCCAGGGTCAGGCCGCGCATCACGTCGCCAAGCCCGACGGGTGGCAGATAGCCGACGGCGTCGTTCATCCAGGTGCGGTTGGTGGGGTCGAGAGACAGATAGAGGGTGCGGATCAGCACCTGACCCTCGACCAGTTCGGGCACAGGGCTGGAAACCAGTTCCAGATCGGCGTCCTGTACGAGGCCGTGCGGTCGCTGGCGCAGCACCCACTGTCGGTTCATCAGGGCCATGGTCGCCTCCCGGCTGGTTGCTTTTGCAGACCCATCATGACGCAGCCCTCGTCGGCAAGCCAAAGAAAAAGGCGACCGATCAAGGTCGCCTTCTAAGGTGGCATCATCGAGAATGAGGCGCGGAGGCGGCAAGGACCAACGTAGCGCCGGTCCAAGTCGGGGGGGCGTCGCCGCCTCCGCAGAGGACTAACCGCGTTGGAGGAATAGGGTTCCGCCTGGGCTGGATCTTTTCGCGCCCATCGCGAACCGCCGCCGGCTCAGGAACGGTGACGCTTCGGTGGCGTTGTATGGCCTGTATTCCCATCAGACGCCGGAGCCTCCCATGTCCCACAACGATCCCCATTCCGAGGCTGCCGACGCCGTTCACGAGGGCCGTCCCGTCGAGGAGCAGTACACCCGGCAAGGCAAGGGCGGGCGACGGATCAGTACCGAGATGGCCATCGCCATCGGTCTGACCCTGATCGGTTTCATCGTGGTCTTTCTGTTCTTCAGCGGCGCGTTCAACCGGCCGGGCAATGACGATGACGACAACCAGGTCGCTCAGGCCCAGGCCTTCAACGTCGGTGACGGCGTGGCCACGGCTGACGCGCCGACGACCTCCACGGGGGAACCCACCAGCCCGCCGACCGGCGAGGTGCCGAACGTCAACGCACCGACCGTCCAGGCCGCACCGTCCTCGAACTGACGGCTTCCATTCAAGCAAAAGCCCCGCCGGCAAGCGCCGGCGGGGCTTTTCGTGGCCAGAAGCCGCCTGGGGTCAGGCGGCTTCCTTGGTTTGACGCGAGGGGTGGAAGAACAGCGCCTGACTGATGGCGGCCTTCACCGTCTCCGGCTGGAACGGCTTGGTGATCAGGAAGGTCGGCTCCGGCCGCTCTCCCGTCAGCAGCCGTTCCGGGAAGGCGGTGATGAAGATGACCGGGACGTCGAACCGCTTCAGGATGTCCTTGACCGCATCGATGCCCGACGAGCCGTCTGCCAGCTGGATGTCGGCCAGGACAAGCCCCGGGCGATGGCGGGCCACGGCGTCCACGGCCTCGTCGTGCGTCGTCGCGGTGGCGGTGACGTTGTGGCCCAGTTCGCGCACGAGGCTCTCGATGTCGGCGGAGATGATCGCCTCGTCCTCGATGATGAGGACGTCGGTCGCCAGTTCCGCGTCGATCTCGGCCTGGGCGTCAGCGATCAGACGCTCGACGCCCTGGGCATCGGCCGACAGGATCTGGGCGGCCTCGGACGGCGTGAAACCCTCCAGCGCCGTCAGCAGGAAGGCCTGCCGCGATTTCGGGGCGATCCGCATCAGCCGGCTGGAGGCATCGTTTTCGTCGCCCATGCCGCTCATGTCCTCCAGTTGCGCGCCGGTCGACGACCAGATGGCGTGGAACACGTGATAGAGCGCCACGCGCGGCGTCATGTCGGGGGACAGCTGACGCTCACCAGCCGCGAGCGCCTCCAGCGCGACGCGGACGTAGTTGTCCCCGGTGGCCTGATCGCCAGTGAGAGCGCGCGCGTAGCGGCGCACATACGGAAGGTGCGGCGCGAGTCTGGCCAGAAGGCTCATTCAGATAGTCCCCGACAAAGTAAGACGTTGCCGCCCGTTTCCCGGGCGCGCGTGAAGGGAGAAACGTATCCGTGCTGCAACGGTTCCCGTGACACAAGCCAGCTTGACCATTAAATGCCGTTAACCCCGGAACCGGGGTGAACCCGCGACGTTCAGCGGGTCGAAGAACGACAAGCCGGTGTCAGACGGCGAGCCTCATCCATCGAGATCAACATTGGCGACCGACAATTCATGATCGACACACCCGAGTCCGGGCGCAAGCCTGCCGCAGGCAAAACCGGCGTGGGAGAACCTCCCATGGAGGAGGCGCGCCTGCGTCAGCAGGCCATCGGCGTCAAGCTGCGCCACATGTTCGACGAGGTGGTCAACGAACCCGTGCCGGACGAGTTCCTGGACATCCTGCGCCGGGCCGACGAGCGCAAGGCCGGTGGAGACAAGGCGTGAGCGTCGGCAATCCGCGCTCGACCGCGCCCAAGCCGCCGTCCGCCGATGACGAGGGCTTCAAGCGCGAACTGGTCCAGCTGATCCCGCATCTGCGCGCCTTCGCCCGGACCTTGACCGGGGACCCGACGGCGGCCGACGACCTGGCGCAGGATGCGATGATGAAAGCCTGGGACGCCCGAGCCAGCTATCAGATGGGCACCAATATGAAGGCCTGGACCTTCATGATCCTGCGCAACCAGTTCTATTCCGAGAAGCGCCGGTCCTGGCGTTCGACCCAGCTGGACCAGGAGGCCGCCGAGCGGACCCTGGTCGCGGTGGACGACCCCGAAGCACCCGTCGCCCTGGATGAACTGCGCCAGGCATTGAACACCCTGCCTGAGGAGCAGCGCGAGGCGCTGATCCTGGTCGGGGCCGGTGGGTTTGCCTACGAGGAGGCCGCCGAAATCTGTCAGTGCGCCGTGGGCACGGTCAAAAGCCGCGTCAGCCGCGCCCGCAAGGCTTTGCAGGCCACGCTGGAACGCGGCGGCTATGGGCGCGACGGACGCGCCGCCGGTGATGCGATGCGCTCCATTCTGGCCGACGCGGATCGCCTGAGCAGCGCGCGACAGGGTTGAGCGCGTGGCCCAGGCCGGCCCCATGGCGGGGCCTCCACTCTCGCCGCGCGTGCCTCGATCGATGAAACGGTTCCTGACGCGTTCGCCCCGTTTTCAAGGCATCCGCTTCCGCATGGGCCTGGCCATGGCCATCGCCTTGCTGCCGATCCTGCTCCTGGGCGCGGTACAGGCGCAGGCTGAGTTTCGACGGCAATCCATCGAGCGGCAGTCCGATCTTCAGCAGGCGGCCGGTCGCGCGGCGATGACGGCCAAGGCGCGGCTGGATACGGCGACGGTTCTGCTCGAGGCCCTTGCCCCGGAGGGAGCGGGTCCGGCGTGTTCGGAACGCCTTTCGTCCCTCATCGACCGGCTCGAGGGTTTCCAGGCCGTCTATCGGGTCGGCACGGGAGGGACCTCGGTCTGTGGAAGCGAGCTCCCGGGCGCGGCTGATGCAGCGCGGTTCGGCGACGACCCGTGGTTTCAACGTCTCAAGCAGGGCGAACTGGTCACGGTCGGCCGGGCGTCCGGCAACATCAGCGCCGATCCGGCGCTGATCGTGGGGGTCCGATGGGACAGGCCGCTCGGCGTCTTCGCCGGAGCCATGGCCGCCGTCCTTCCTCTGGCGGACCTTCAGCCGGACACGAACGATCAATCGTTGCCGGAGGGAGCCGAGGCCGCTCTGACCGACGAACGTGGCCAGGTTCTGGTGGCCACGGACGTCGGGGCGTTCGACCTGCGACGGGGAGCGTCGCTGCTCGGCTGGGTCGAGCGCGCGCGAAGGGGTGAGTCGGCGACATTCGATGGTTGGGACGCGACGGGCGAGCACCGGGATTACGCCGGAGCCGCCCTGGCCGGACGTGACGTCTATGTGGTGGTGTCCGCCCCTTCGCCGGGGCTTCTGTCGTGGGCGCGACTGAACCCGATCGGCGCTTTGCTTCTGCCGCTGGCGGCCTGGCTGACCGCATTCGCGGCGGTGATGTTGGTGTCGGAGCGGATCGTCATTCGGTGGCTGGACTATCTGGAGCGGATCGCCTCGCTCTATGCGCGGGGACGGTATTCGGTGCGACCGGTCCAGGCCGCCAACGCGCCGTCGGAAATCCGGGTTCTGGCCTCGACCCTGGACAGTCTGGCGGAGGCGATTTCCACGCGCGACGGGTCGCTCAACGAGAGCCTGGCCGAGAAGGACGCGCTGATGCGCGAAATCCATCACCGGGTGAAGAACAATCTGCAGATCATCTCGTCGCTGCTGTCCATGCAGCAAAGATCGCTGAAGGATGAACCCGCCAAGGCGGCGCTGGCCGACACCCGACAGCGGATTTCGGCGCTCGCCCTGATCTATCGCACCCTCTATCAGAGCGACGACATCCGGCACGCCGATGCGCGCGACTTCATCAACGAACTCGTAGGACAGCTGGTGGCGGCGGAATCCGGTCGCGGCCCCGTCGTGACCAGCGCGATCGACGCCGACAGTCTGGTGGTCGATCCCGACAAGTTGGCCCCCCTGGCCCTGTGGCTGGTCGAAGCGGTCTCCAACGCCCAGAAACACGCCTTCGCCGGGCGTGGCGGCGCGCTGCAGGTTCGGTTCAGGGTGCATGGGGACACCAGTGTGCTGGAGGTCCAGGACGATGGGCCGGGTCCCCAAGAGGCCTTGGCCAAGGCCGGTGTCGGTCGGACCCTGATGGGAGCCTTCGCCAAGCAACTGCGGGGCGAGGCTGAAGTGATCGCGGCCCCGAACGGCGGCACGATCGCGCGCATGATCTTCGCCACCCCCGAGGCGCTGCGGCCTACGGACGCCCGGGATCTGGAGCGCAGCGATGCCGTCGTGCGCCCGGGAACCCTGACCCGCGCGCGACGTTGATCAGGCGAACCGGCGAACCATCCCCGCCGACCCGGATTTTCAGGAGTATTCCGATGCGCAAGATTTTCGTTCTGGTCGCCGCCGCCGCCGCCCTTACCACGGCTGCCTGCAACACGGTCGCCGGTGCCGGTCGCGACACGCAGGCCGCCGGTGCCGCCGTCACGGGTGCCGCGGAGTCCGCAAAGAACTAGAACCCGATCACCCTGGAAAGTCAGAGCCCCGTCGATCACCGACGGGGCTTTCGCTTGTCCGCCGCCCGGTGGTGACGCTAGACCGGCATGAAAGGCATCCATCAGACGACGCCTGCGGGACGAGACGACATGAGTGAACGGGCCACGAACAATGCGGGCGGACCGAGCCTGAGAACGGTGGTGGGAGCCTCGGCGGCCGGCACGGCCTTCGAATGGTATGACTTCTTCATCTTCGGATCTCTGACGACGATCATCGCGCGGCATTTCTACGCCGATGTGGGGGAGGCGACGTCCTACATCCTGGCCCTGCTGACCTTCGGCGTCGGCTTCGTGGTCCGGCCACTCGGGGCCCTGGCCTTCGGCTGGTTCGGCGACAAGACGGGACGCAAGACGACCTTCCTGGTCACCATCACCCTGATGGGTGTGGCCACGGTGGCGATCGGCCTGCTGCCGGATTACGGCCAGATCGGCATTGCGGCCCCGATCCTGTTGCTGCTTTTGCGCATGGCGCAGGGTTTCGCGCTCGGTGGAGAATACGGCGGTGCCGCCATCTATGTCGCGGAACACGCGCCGTCGAGCTCGCGCGGATTTCTGACCGGATGGATCCAGACCACGGCCGCCGCAGGCCTGACGGGGGCTCTGCTGGTCATCCTGGGAACGCGCGCCGTCCTCGGCACCGAAGCCTTCGACGCCTGGGGCTGGCGCATTCCATTCCTGCTGTCGGCCATCCTGCTGATCGTGTCGCTCTGGATCCGGCTGAAGCTGCACGAGAGCCCCGCCTTCAAGCGGATGGCGGAGGAAAGCACCGTCCGCCAGGCCCCGTTCCGCGAAAGCTTCCTGACCTGGAAGAACGGCAGATACGTCCTGATCGCACTGGTCGGCGTCATGTTCGCGCAAGGGGCCGTCTGGTACGCGGGCTATTTCTACACGCGTTTCTTCATGGAACGGGTCCTGAAGGTCGATACCGCGACGGTCGACATGATCGTCCTGGCCGTCACGGTGGCCTCGGCGTTCCTGTATGTCTTCTTCGGCTGGCTATCGGATCGCATCGGACGAAAGCCGGTGATGGTGGGAGGAATGGTGCTGTTCCTGCTGGCCGTGTTTCCCGGCTTCCATGCCCTGACCCAGGCCGCCAATCCGGCCCTGGCCCAGGCCCAGGTGTCCTCGCCCGTCACCGTCATCGCGGACCCCGCCACCTGCGCCGTGCAGTTCGATCCCGTCGGCAAGACCGCCTTCACCTCGTCGTGCGACCTGGCCAAGTCTGTGCTGTCGAACGCCGGGGTCAGCTATGACAATCTGCCCGCCGTCGCCGGATCACTGGCAGCCGTGCGGATCGGCACGGTGGAAATCGCCTCGGCCGAAGGCGCGGGTCTTTCCGCTGCCGCCCTCAAAAGCACGCGTACTGACGTCGAGACCCGTATAAAGGCGGCTCTGACGCAGGCCGGTTATCCCGCCAATGCCGCTCCCGCAGGGGTGAACGGGCTGGCGGTGTTCGGCATTCTGATGGTTTTCATGGTCGCTGCCACAGCCGTCTATGGCCCTCAGGCAGCCGCTTTGGTCGAGTTGTTTCCGACCCGGGTGCGGTATACCGCCATGAGCCTGCCCTACAATATCGGCACCGGCTGGGTCGGGGGCCTGTTGCCTGCCGCCAGCTTTGCTCTGGTGGCCTGGTCGGGGAATATCTATTTCGGCCTGTGGTATTCGGTCGCTTTCACCGCCGTCGCCGCCGTCGTGGCCCTGATCTTCCTGCCCGAGACCAGGGGTCGCGACCTGAACACGATCGGCGACTGAGGCGTTAGGGCGATCCCAGGTCTTTCCCTCCCCCTGCGGGGGAGGGTGATCGGAGCGAAGCGGAGATCGGGTGGGGAGGGCCAGGCAAGGCCTAGCCCCACATTGTATCCGCGTCGCCCTGCCCGCCCCACCCGGTCGCTATGCGACCACCCTCCCCCGCAGGGGAGGGAGAAGATGAAGGTCAGATCATGAATACCGCCGCCCGTGACGCCGGATTGAAGCTCCTGCGAGAGCACGCCTTCATCGCCGGCGAACCGGTGCCTGTGTCCGGCGACGGCATCGCCGTCGATGACCCCGCGACCGGCGAGATCATAGGCCATATTCCCGACCTGGGGGTGGTCGAGACGCAGCGCGCCATCCAGGCCGCGCATGATGCCTTTCCCGGCTGGTCGCGGTCCGATCCGCACAAGCGCGCGACCTTCCTGCGCGACTGGGCGCGGTTGATCGACGAGAACACCGAAGGGCTGGGGGCGCTGATGGCGCTGGAGAACGGCAAGCCGTTCGAGGAGGCCAAGGGCGAGGTCGCCTATGCCAACGGCTTCATCAAATGGTTCGCGGGCGAGGCGGAACGCATCCTCGGCGAGACCCAGGACAGCCCGCTCGGCCACGTCGTCCTGACGTTCCGCGAGGCCGTCGGACCCTGCGCCCTGATCACGCCCTGGAACTTCCCGGCCGCCATGCTGACGCGCAAGCTCGGTCCCGCCTTCGCCGCCGGTTGCACCGCCGTGGTCAAGCCGGCCAGCCAGACGCCCTTCACCGCCATCGCCCTGGCGGAACTGGCCTATAGTGCCGGCCTGCCGAAGGGTGCGCTCAGCGTCATCACCGGCGACGCGGCGACGATCGGCGGCGTGCTGACCGCCTCGCCCCTGATCCGAAAACTGTCCTTCACCGGCTCCACGCCCGTGGGCCGCAAGCTGGCCGAACAATGTGCCCCGACCCTGAAACGGGTGTCGATGGAACTGGGCGGTGCCGCCCCCCTGATCGTGTTCGAGGACGCTGACCTGGATTTGGCCGTCGCAGAAACCATCAAGGGCAAATTCAGGAATGCCGGCCAGACCTGCGTCTGTCCCAACCGCGTCTATGTCCAGGCGTCCGTCGCGGAGGCCTATGCGAACAGGCTGGCCGAAGCGGTGTCCAGGATCCCCGTGGGTGCAGCCTTCGAGGACGGCGTCAAGGTCGGACCCCTGATCGAGGACAAGGCCATCGCCAAGGTCGAGGATCACCTCAAGAGGGTCCAGGCCTCGGGCGGAAAGGTGCTGACCGGCGGGGCGCGTCATGCGCTGGGTGGTCGATTCTTCCAGCCGACCGTGACGCTGGGCGGCGACGACGAACTGTTCCGCCATGAGGAAACCTTCGGGCCGATGATCCCCGTCTTCTCCTTCGAGACGGAGGATGAGGCCCTGGCAAAGGCGAACGACAGCGAGTTCGGCCTGGCCTCCTACCTGTTCACCCGCGACCTGGACCGCGCCATGCGCATCGGCCGCCGCATCGAGGCGGGCATGATCGGCATCAATACCGGCCTCATCTCCACCGCCGTCGCTCCCTTCGGCGGGGTCAAGCAGTCCGGCTACGGCCGCGAAGGCTCGATCCACGGCATCGACGAATACGTCGATATCAAACAGGTCACCCTGGCGTTGAAGTGAAGCGGCCGCGGCTCCAGCCCCTGGTCTGGCCGACCGCGCTTCTGGTCGCGGGCGGGACGACGGCCCTGCTGGCCGAGGCCGCGAGCCTGTCGGTCGAGACGGTGACGCTCTACGGCCTGGTGAAGCTGGTCAGCGATCTGGTGCTGGCGATCGGGGTCGTATGGTTGGTTGCGGCGATCGGCCAAGTCGCACGTTCAGGCGGTCGTTAGACCTTCTTAAGCCGTTCGATGAAGGCGTGAACGTCAGGTGCCTCCCAGTCCGCACCGTCCCACCAGAAACTGGCCAGCGCCTCGTGATTCCGGGCCACCCATTCCATCACCAAGGCCATCCTCTTCATATCGCGGTCATCGAGACTGTTGGCCACGACCCGAGGCTCCGAAGCGACGGCAACCGAGAAGCTCGGATTGTGACGGCCAGCCTTGAGAAAATACTTCACGCGGGGACCATGTCGCCCCATCACCGTCGTGATCGCCACGATGCCGACGATACCCGTTTGGGCTTGCGTCAGATTGGCCATATCGAAGATGTCCTCGTCGTCCAGCGCGCCGATTTCTTCGTCGAGCGTCGGCTCGCGATCGGTCCAGACGGCGATGTTGTCGCTAAAGCCCATGGCGCGGATAAAGCGCGGTGAAGGTGCCTTGAGTCAAGTCAGGCCGCAATCTTAACGTGTGTTATGCGCCCGATCCGGAGGGATTCCCGAGCGGCTGCGGACCGGATACACGTTAAAGTCATCGGTCAGACTTGGGGCATAAAGCGGTTCAAACCGGCAGCGCGCCGCGTTTGACCACGGTGCGCATGGCCACGCTGGAGGAAACGCGAGTCACGCCCGGGATGGTCGTCAGCGACTTGGCGTGAACCCTCTCCAGGTCGTCCACATCCCGCACCACCAGCCGCAGCAGATAGTCCGACCCGCCCGTCATCAGATAGCATTCGACGACCTCGGGAACGGTCGCGATGGCGGTCTCGAAGGCGGTCAGGGTGCTCTCGGCCTGGGATGACAGGGTGACCGTGACGAACACGCTGATCGGCAGGCCCACGGCCCGTTCGTTGATGATCGCGGCATAGCGGCTGATGACCCCGGCGGCCTCGAGCGCGCGGAGGCGACGCAGGGACGCGCTTTCCGACAGGGCCACGGCCTTGGCCAGGTCGGCGTTGCTCATCCGCCCGTCGGATTGCAGGGCGCGGAGCATCTTTCTGTCGGTCGCATCCAGAGTGACGGCGGAAACGGTCTTCATGGCGGCTCCAGGCGCAATCTTCTGCGACTTTACGGTGTTCACTCGCTGAAAAGAACAGGAACCTGCGATCGACCCGGCGCTATTTTCCGTTCAATCCCATCAGAGGCGAGGAAACCCCATGCGCGTCGGCGTCCCCAAGGAAATCAAGAAGAATGAACACCGCGTCGGCCTGACGCCCACGGCCGTCCGCGAATACGTCGCCCACGGCCACACGGTGTCGGTCGAGACCGGCGCGGGTCTCGGTGCCGGCTTTACCGACGAGGACTTCAAGCGCGCCGGTGCCGCCATCGTCGCCGATGCGCCGACCATCTTCGCGAACAACGACATGATCGTGAAGGTCAAGGAGCCGCAGAAGGTCGAGTGGGAGATGCTGCGCGAGGACCAGATCGTCTACACCTACCTGCACCTGGCGCCCGATCCGGAACAGACCAAGGGCCTGCTGGCGTCCAAATGCGCGGCGATCGCCTATGAGACCGTGACCGACGCGCGCGGCGGCCTACCGCTGCTGGCCCCCATGTCCGAGGTCGCCGGTCGCATCGCCGTCTTCTCGGCGGCGGAAACCCTGCTGAAGCACAATGGCGGCATGGGCCTGCTGTTCTGCGGCGTGCCTGGCGTGGCCCCGGCGCGTGTCCTGGTTCTGGGCGGTGGCGTCGTCGGCCTGAACGCGGCGCGCATGGCCATGGGCCTGGGGGCCGAGGTCGTGGTGCTGGAACGCTCGATCCCGCGCATGGCCTATATCGACGAGGTTACCAACGGCCGCGTCATCACCCGCTATTCCTCCATCGGCGCGATCGAGGAGGAGATCGTAAAGGCCGACGTCGTCATCGGCGCGGTGCTGGTCCCCGGTGCCGAGGCCCCCAAGCTGGTCAAGAAGGACCATCTGAAGAAGATGAAGCCCGGCAGCGTCCTCGTCGATGTCGCCATCGACCAGGGCGGCTGTTTCGAGACCAGCCACGCCACCACCCACGAGGACCCGACCTATACGATCGACGGCGTCGTCCACTACTGCGTCGCAAACATGCCGGGTGCCGCGCCACGCACCTCTTCCGAGGCCCTGAACAACGCCACCCTGCCGTTCGGTCTGGCCCTGGCCGACCACGGTCTGGAGGCGCTGAAAAAGGACCCGCACCTGGCGCGCGGCCTGAACGTGCTGAAGGGCGAGATCACCTATCCGGCCGTGGCCGAGGCCATGGGCCTGTCCTGGTCGGACCCGTTCGGCGTCTGGGCGAAAGGCTAGGACCCAGCTTCACCGAGACCTGCGGGCGGGCTAGGCTAGCGCCATGGCCCCCCGCATCTTCATCGACGCCGACGCCTGTCCGGTGAAGGACGAGGTCTATCGCGTGGCCGAACGCTATGGCCTGCACGTCTTCGTCGTCTCCAACAGCTGGATCAACACGCCGCGCTACAGCTGGATCGAACAGGTCGTCGTCGACGCCGGGCCCGACATCGCCGACGACTGGATCGCCGAACGGGCCGGACCTGGCGACATCGTGGTCACCTCCGACATCCCCCTGGCGGACCGCTGCCTGACGGCGGGCGCCCAGGCGCTGAAGTCCAACGGACAGCCCTTCACGCCCGACTCGATCGGCTCGGCCCTGGCCGGGCGGATGGTGGGCGAGCATCTGCGGTCCATCGGCGTGGCGACCAGCGGCCCGCCGCCGTTCGGACCGAAGGACCGCTCGGCCTTCCTGCAGGCGCTGGATCAGGCGGTGGTGCGGGCGAAACGCGCATTCCCCATTCAGAGGGGGCCATGACCGTCATCCCGGAAGACGAGCTGGAGTTCCGCTTCTATCGCGCCGGCGGGCCGGGTGGACAGAACGTCAACAAGGTTTCGACCGCGGTCCAGATGCGGTTCGACGTGGTCAACTCGCCGTCGCTGCGCGATCCGGTCAAGGCGCGGCTGATGAAGCTGGCGGGCAGTCGGCTGACGCTGGAGGGGATCATCGTCATCACCGCCGTCCGGCACCGGACCCAGGAGCGCAACCGCGCAGACGCCATCGCCCGGCTGCAGGAGATGGTGGATCAGGCCTCGATCGCCCCCACCTATCGGGTCCCGACCCGGCCGACACGGGCGTCAAAGGAACGGCGG
This sequence comes from Brevundimonas sp. P2_A6, assembly GCF_056404975.1. Taxonomy (NCBI): domain Bacteria; kingdom Pseudomonadati; phylum Pseudomonadota; class Alphaproteobacteria; order Caulobacterales; family Caulobacteraceae; genus Brevundimonas; species Brevundimonas sp. P2_A6. The sequence continues at coordinate 553,994 of NZ_JBFUCZ010000002.1, forward strand.
CTGGACGGCAAGGCCAAGCGGTCGGACATCAAGTCGGGGCGGGGTAAGCCGAGGCTGGACTGACCCAGCGCCCCTCCAGCGCCGGGCGCAGCAGGCCCTCGCTCAGCGCTTGCACCACCGGCACGGCGACCGCATCGCCCATCAGTTTCAGTGCCGCCGTCTCGCCGCGCGGCAGGATATAGGTGTCCGGCACCCCCATCAGCCGCGCGGCCTCGCGCCCGGTCAGGCGGCGCGCCCGCACGACGCCGGCCTCGGCGACGATCACATACTGGCGCGAGGAGCCGCCGGAGGGCGTGCGCAGACAGCCGGCCAGGCCGTCGAACCGCAGTTCCAGCCGCTGGACCTTCACGCCCTGCTCGACCCGGACCCGCCGAAAGCCGGCCGCGACCTGCCGTTCGCCGGTCGCGTGGGCCGCCTCCAGTCGCGCGCGGTGCAGGGGGGCCGTCAGGGCCAGCAGGGCCTCGGTCTGGGCGCCGGTGAACCAGTGCGCCGTATCGTCCGGCTCCAGCAGGGCGGCCAGGTCGAGATTGCGAAGAGGCGGGGTGGGCAGGGACCACCAGACCCACGCCGCCTGGGGGCCGGCCGACAGTCGATCATGGGCCGCGATCAGCCGCGTGGGGTGGAAGGGCGCGACGGGCCCTGGCGCGACCGGCCCGATCACCCCTCGCATCGCCACGATGAACAGCCGGGGCCGCGACTGGGGCAGCCATCGGGACGCATCCATCTCAAGCGCGCCGATCTGGTAACCCGCCCCCACCAAGGCCTCGCAGATCGTTCCGAAGTCCGAACCGCCGCCGGATGTCAGCAGACCGACGACGTTCTCGATGACGATGACGGGCGGGGCGCGGCCCTCGGCGTCCAACGCCTCGATCAGCCGCCAAAAGCCCCAGAAGGCCCCGGACCGGCGCGCCGCCAGGCCCCGCCTCCCACCCGCCAGACTGACATCCTGACAGGGAGAGGACGCCCAGGCCAAATCCGCCTGCCCCGGCAGGTCGGCCGTGGACAGGCTCCAGACGTCACCGACATGGATGTCTTCTGCGTGATTGGCGCGCCAGCTGGCCGCCTTGGCGGGATCGATGTCGTTCGCGAACAGGGTCCGGAAGCCGTCCAGACCCAGCCCCGCCAGGCCACCCCCGGCGAAGAATTCATAGGCGCTCAGGCTCGGTCGGCCGCGAATCGACATGCCGCCGACGATAGGTGGCCGGCGCGGATCATGCGACCGTGCCCCTGCGGGGAGGCGCAGGGCCCTTTGCGAGACCGCCCTCAGCCGTTATTCCGAAGCGGACTGATCTTTCGGAGACCCCCGATGCGCCTCGTCCTGCCCGCCCTGACCCTGACGCTGCTGACCACGATGGCGGCGTGCTCGGACAAGCCGGACACCAGGACCGAGCCCGCGCCCGAGACGGCGACGACGCCGGTGGTCATCGGCGGCGTCGACCTGACCCAGCCCGTCCGGGTGCTGGGGACCGAGCCTTTCTGGGCCATCGATATCGCGCATCGGACGCTCAGCCTGACCCGACCGGGCGTGGCGGACGTGACCGCCCCGGTCGCCTCGCCCGTCGTGACCGGCACCACGGCCGTCTATACCGGCACCACCGATTCCGGTCAGACCCTGGTCCTGACCTTGATCGCCACCGAGTGTTCCGACGGCATGAGCGACCGCCTGTATCCACTGACGGCCAAGGTGGAGCTGGGCGAAGAGACCCTGAACGGTTGCGGCACGACGCCGGCGGCCCTGGCGCAGGCTCCAGCGGTTTAGGCTTCAGCGGCTTTAGGGGTCGCCCAGCAGCGGCCCGACGCCCGGCACGCTGCGGACCGCCTCGCCCAGCAGATCGCGGCCGGTCAGGGCGCGGACCCGTTCGCGGGCGGCGGGCAGAAGACGCTTCAGGTCGGCCTTGGACACGCCGACGTCTTCCAGTTGATCCAGCAGGCCCATGGCCTCGGCCACCGCCTTGCCCGACAGGCCACCCGCGCCGGCGATCAGCCCGCCGAACAGGCCGCGTTTGGGTCGGGCCGCGGCCTCGGATCGCGCGGCGGCCTCCGCTCCGGGAAGGGCGTCATAAAGGGCGACCAGGGTCTCGCGCGCCGCGTGGCGGTCCAGCAGCCCCAGAGCCCCGGTCAGGGCAGCGCGGGCCTGGTCCTGATCCAGGCCGGAATCGCCGGCGCTGAGCACCGCTAGATCGTCGAATGTCAGGTCCTGGAGCATGGGTTCGCGGGCTATCATCGGGCCCTTAACGCTTCCCGAACCGGTCCGGATGCAGGATCGATCAATGATCCCCGGTTCCGCACCCGCCGACCTGCGCCCCCTGACCGCCCTGCGGTTCTTCGCGGCCGCCTGGGTCGCGCTCTACGCCTTCTGGCCCAGTCTGGACGTCGGCTTCGTGCCGACCCTGGTGACCAAGGGCTATCTGGGGGTCGAACTGTTCTTCGTCCTGTCGGGCTTCATTCTCAGCCACGTCTATCTGGCGGCCCACGGCGAGAAGCGTTTCAGCTATGGCGGCTTCCTGTGGGCGCGGCTGGCCCGGGTCTATCCGCTGCATCTGGCCACCCTGATCGGGGTAGGCGTGCTGGGCGTCGCGGCCCTGGCCATGGGCATGGCGATCGACGGCAATATCCTGAGCTGGCCCTCGCTGCCGGCCAACCTCCTGCTGCTGCACGCCTGGGGCCTTGCCCCGCAGGCGGGCTGGAACCACTCGTCCTGGTCGATCTCGGCGGAATGGTTCGCCTATCTGGCCTTCCCGGCCTTCGCCTTCGTCGCCTGGCGGCTGCGCGACCGACCGGTGCTGGCCGTGGTCGGGGCGGCGGCCTTCATGATCGGCCTGTATGCCGCCTTCGAGGCACTGGCCGGCTTTTCCCTGACCGAGGCCACGATCCGCTGGGGCGCGTTGCGGATCGTCCCGTGTTTTGCCTACGGCTGCGCCCTCTATCTGGTCCATCGTCGTTCGAGTCTTCCCCGACCGGGCTGGATCGCCGCAGCTTGCGTGCTCGCCATGGCGGCGGCTGGATCGCTCAGCGCGCCCGACGGTGTCGTCGTCCTGCTCGGCGGCGGGCTGATCCTTTCGCTGGCGTCCCTGCCCAACGCCGGCTGGCTGGCTTCGCGCCCGGCGGTCTACCTGGGTGAGATCAGCTATGCGGTCTATATGGTGCTGGTGCCCTGGCAGCTTCTGGCGGTGAATCTCGCTGCGCGCCTCACCGCGGCCGAGGACAAGAGGCTTCAACTTTTCGTGTGGCTGGCGGTCGTTGCGGCTCTGCCGATCGTGGCGGCCGTCGCCTATCATCTGGTGGAATACCCCGCCCGGCGGGCGCTTCGCGGCCTCGCCGATCGGCGCGCGGCCCGGTCAAGGGCGCGTCAGCAGGCCGCGCAGCTCGCCTGAGGCGGGTGGTTCACGGGCCGTAAACTATCGTCTAGGGATAGTGCGGGCGTAACAGTCGGAAACAATCCAGCATGATGAAACGGCTCACTGCCGCCGCGGTTGCGGCGACCCTCGGCCTTTTTGCGCTGGCCCCCGCCGTGGTGGCCACCCCCGCAAGGGCCGAAGATCCCTACTGGCAGTGCGTGACGTTCGCGCGGATGTTCTCTGGAATCAACATCTTCGGTGACGCATGGACCTGGTGGAACCAGGCCGTGGACCGGTTCCGCACCGGCCGCGCGCCCGAGACCGGGTCTGTCCTCGTCTTCCGTCCCGAGGGTCGCATGACCCGTGGCCACGTCGCTGTCGTGTCCGACATCCTGACCGATCGCGTGATTCGCGTGACCCATGCCAACTGGGGCGGCAGCCGTGGTAAGGTCGAGGAGAACGTGACCGTGGTGGACGTGTCCGGCGCCAACGACTGGAGCGAGGTGAAGGTGTGGTACAACCCGATCCATGACCTGGGCACCACCGTATATCCTACCTATGGCTTCATCTATCAGGGTGCCCGCGACGCCTATGACGCCGGTCGCCAGATGGCCGCGAACGCGACCACCTCGGCCGGTCAGAACTGACCGACTGATCCGACCCTGAGGCGCGAGCGATGATCCGCCTCTATCGCGCCGGCTGCGCGGCCTGTGAATCGGTCGAGATCGCTGTCGTCGGTCCCTGGACCATGCCGTCCGATACCCTGTGGATCGACCTGATTGAGCCGACGCGGGAGGAAGACGCCGCCGTCGAAAGGGCCCTGGGTATCGCCATCCCGACGCGCGAGGAGATGGGCGAGCTGGAGGCCTCCAGCCGTCTGTACCGCGAGAACGGCGCGACCTATGTCACCGCCGACATCATCCATAACGGCGATGCCGACCTGCCGGGCAGCGACCCGGTGACCTTCGTGCTGACCGCCGGCCCCATGGTCACGATCCGCTATTTCGATCCGCGCCCTTTCATCCAGTTCACCGACAAGCTGGAACGCGATCCGTCGCTGTGCGCGACGGGGCTGGAAGTGTTCCTGAACCTGATGGAGGCGATCATCGATCGCGCTTCCGACGTGCTGGGCAAGACCGCCGCCAAGGTGGAAGCGGTGGGCAACCATGTGTTCTCGGAGGGCAAGCGGGTCGGGTTCGAACATCTGGTGACCAAGCTGGGTCGCGCTCACATCGCCAATGCCCGCATCGAGCAGAGCCTGGCCGGTCTGGCGCGGGTGTTCGCCTTCGTCGGCTTCGACGACCGGATGGATCATTCGCCCGAAGCCCGCGAGCACCTGAAGTCCTTGGCCAGCGATGCCGCCAGCCTGATCGCGCACAATCAGGCTGTGGCGGCGGGCATCAATTTTCAGCTGTCGGCGGCGTTGGGCTTCATCAACATCGAGCAATCGTCGATCTTCAAGGTGTTCTCGATCTTCAGCGCGGTGCTCATGCCGCCAACCCTGATCGGGGCCATTTACGGCATGAATTTCGAGCATATGCCCGAGCTTCGCTGGGTGAGCGGCTATCCCATCGCCCTGATCGCCATGGCCATATCGGCCCTGTTGCCGCTGCTGTGGTTCAAGCGGAAAGGCTGGATCTAGCCGCCTACCATTGCGGCTTGATCGACAGCTGGAAGGCCACCAAGCCCTCGGTGACATCGTTGTCGATGCCCCGGCCGCTGCGCAGTCCCACGGCCTCGATCTCGCGGTAGACGACGCCGAAGGAGCCCTGCATGTCGCCGCGCCGCAAGGCGATCCCGACCGAGGCGTCCCCCAGGAAGTTGCCACTGTCGCGGCTGACGCCCGAGCGGGCGTAGTCGCCGTCGCGGTTTCGCGCGAAGTTGTAGCCCACGGCCGTGCCGGACCCTGCCGCATACAGATACCAGCGCGCGCGTTGTCCGAAGGCGGCGCTGCCCTCCGGCACCAACCGGTCGATATTGCGCCCAATCTTCAGGGTGGCCCCGGCCTCCGCCAGACCGCCCCGGTCGCCGACGCCGAATCCCGCGTGTGGGGTCAGGGTGACCTCCAACCCCGAAGCCGTATAACCCCGCGCCACCGGCCAGCCGCGTGAATAGCTGACATCATAGCTCTCGGCCTGGAAGGCTCCATGGTCGAGCGGCGATACGGGCAGGGGCGCGCCGTCGGCGCGGCGCAGTTCGCCCCGGGTCCGCACCCGCAGGCGGTCGGAAAATCCGTCCCCCTCGATCCAGACATCGCGTGTGGTCGCGGCCGCGAAGGGGTCGCGCAACTGGGCTGGCGCGAAGGCGTCGGCCACCTCGATGCCGGGTCCGAACCCGGCTTCGGTCGCGACGGTGAAGGCGGATCTGCTGTTCAATTGCGCCGTGATGCCGGCGGCCGTTGCCGTTTGGTCGCTGGACCAGTTCTGGTTCACCCACGTCTGCGCCGAGGCCGGGACCGCCAGGGTCACCAGGGACATCACGCTCAACGCCAGTCGCACCAGATAAGGCAACGGTCCTCCCACAGCCCGTTAACGGCACATAGAGTGCACCGAAAAACAGGGACGTCCAACCGCGATTTTGTGACAAGGCCCTGACGTCAGCCGAACGTGGGGCACGGACGTGGGTTCCCGCACGCCCAAGCGGACGCGCTGAATCAATCCCTGGCGGGTAAAATCAGACACTCGCGAGCATCAAAAGCCGCCCGCGCTCAAGCAGCGAGGCTCCGCGAGCCGAGCGGTAGCGCCCTACTTTACTGACAGGCCAGGCACTCGTCGTAGTCGGTGGGGGCGGCCGAAAACAGATCGGGCTGGTTGGGATCGGGTTCGACCTCGGCCTTGTCCTCGGCACCGGCGAAGGCGGCGCGCTGGACCGACTTGGAGCGCAGGTAATAGAGCGACTTCACCCCCGTCTCCCACGCGCGCCAGTGCAGCATGTGCAGGTCCCACTTGTTGACGTCGCCGGGGATGAACAGGTTGATCGACTGGGCCTGGCAGATCTCTGGCGAACGATCGGCCGACAGTTCGACGACCCAGCGCTGGTCCAGTTCGAAGGCGGTCTTGAAGATCCCCTTCTCGTCGTCGTTCAGCATGGTCAGATGCTGGACCGAGCCCTCGTGCTCCAAGATCGAGTTCCACACCGCGTCGGTGTTGGCGCCGTAGCCGTCCAGCAGCTTTTCGAGATAGGGGTTCTTGACCGCGAACGAGCCCGACAGGGTCTTGTGGGTATAGATGTTGGCCGGGATCGGCTCGATGCCCGCCGACGTCCCGCCGCAGATGATGCTGATCGAGGCGGTGGGCGCGATGGCCAGCTTGTGGCTGAAGCGCTCCATCACGCCGCGTTCGGCCGCGTCCTCGCAGGCACCCTTTTCCTCGGCCAGCTTGACGCTGGCCTTGTCGGCCTCGCGACGCAGGTGCTTGAACAGTCGCATATTCCACGACTTGGCCATGGCGCTCTCGAAGGCCACGCCCTGCGACTGCAGGAAGGAGTGGAAGCCCATCAGGCCCAGGCCGACCGAACGCTCGCGCTTGGCCGAATAGACGGCGGCGGCCATTTCCGGCGGGGCGCGGGTGATGAAGTCCTCCAGCACATTGTCCAGGAAACGCATCACGTCCTCGATGAAGCGGGGCTCCTCGCGCCACTCCAGAAACATCTCGGCGTTGACCGACGACAGGCAGCAGACGGCGGTGCGATCGATCCCCAGATGGTCGGGGCCGGTGTGCAGCATGATCTCGCTGCACAGGTTCGACTGTTTCACCTTCAGCCCCAGATCGCGCTGATGCTTGGGCATCTGGCGGTTCACCGTGTCGGAGAAGATCAGATAGGGCTCGCCCGTCTGCAGGCGGATTTCCAGGATCTTCTGCCACAGGCTGCGGGCGTCCACGCGCCGGATGACCGCCTGATCCTTGGGCGAGCGCAGCGCGAAGTCGGAGCCGGCCTTCACCGCCTCCATGAACTCGTCGGTGATGTTGATCCCGTGATGCAGGTTCAGGGACTTTCTGTTGAAGTCGCCCGAGGGTTTGCGGATCTCGAGGAACTCCTCGATCTCCGGGTGGTGCACGTCGAGATAGACGGCGGCCGAACCCCGGCGCAGCGAGCCCTGGCTGATCGCCAGCGTCAGGGAGTCCATCACGCGGATGAAGGGGATGATGCCGCTGGTTTGCCCTGCGCCCTTCACCTTTTCGCCGATGGAGCGCACGCCGCCCCAATAGGTACCGATGCCGCCGCCGTTCGAGGCCAGGGACACGTTCTCGTTCCAGACGCGCTGGATGCCGTCCAGGCTGTCGGCGACCGAATTCAGGAAGCAACTGATGGGCAGGCCGCGGTCCGCGCCGCCATTCGACAGCACTGGCGTCGAGGGCATGAACCACAGCCTGGACATGTAATCATAGACGCGCTGGGCGTGGTCGGCGTCGTCGGCATAGGCGGTGGACACGCGGGCGAACATGTCCTGATAGCTTTCGCCGGTCAGCAGGTAGCGATCCTCCAGCGTCTTCTTGCCGAAGTCGGTCAGCAGGTCGTCGCGCGACCGGTCGAGCTCAATGGAGCGCACCACCGTCAGATGGGGGCGCTCGGGCGTCGAGGCAGCCGGAATCGCCGCAAAATCAACTGTCTTCAATGCTTCGCCGCCAGCCATAATCGTCATCGCCCTGAACTAAAATCGAAGTGAAGCCGCCTGGCCCCGACCACTGCATCTAGTGGCCGAAGCGCTCCCCGAACCAACATATGGGGCGCAGATGCCTAACGACACGTCAACGGGCTTGACGCCGCAATTCGCGCCGAATCAGTTCGGCGCAGGGGATGACCCTGTGCAAAAGGGCGCGACAGGCTCGCGACAGGGGGGAGGGCCCAGATTCACGAATCCGTGATCGGGAACGGCCGGCCAGCTTGACCGTTAGCAGCCGATGCCATCGTCCGCTCTCGTCCGATTTTTTCGCCGTGCCCTGCGTGTGGCGAAGACGGAATTCGTCGCCCTGTCGGCGCTGCTTGTCGTCGGCCTGGGGGTATCGATCTTCGCCGACCTGGCAGAGGACATGCGCGAAGGCGACGGCCAGGCCTTCGACCAGTGGGTGCTGTCGGCGATGCGCCCCAACGCGGATCCGTCCGACGCCTGGGGACCCTGGTGGCTGTCGACCGCCGCCAATGACCTGACGGCCCTGGGCGGGATCTCTGTTCTGACCCTGTTCGCCATGATCGCGGTGATCTTCCTGATCATCCAGAAGAAGCGGCTGTCGGCCCTGCTGCTGGTGTTCGGCCTTCTGGGCGGCGTGACACTCAGCGAGGGTCTGAAGGCGATCTTCGAGCGCGCCCGCCCGCCGGAAGCCTTTCAGGCGGTCGAGACGATCAACGCCAGCTTCCCGTCCGGCCACGCCCTGCTGTCGACCGTCTTCTATCTCAGTCTGGCCGTGATGCTCGCGCGCGCCTTCCCGCGTCGGCGACTGAAGGCCTATGTCATCGGTGTCGGGGTTCTGATCGCGGTCCTGGTCGGGATGACCCGCATCTATCTGGGCGCGCACTGGGCCACCGACGTGTTCGCGGGCTGGAGCGTCGGCGCGGCCTGGGCCATGGCGCTGTGGCTTGTCAGCTATGGCATAGAACGTCACCAGACCGTGCGTCATGCCCGTCTGGTCGACGAACCGACGGTCGCCGAAGCCTGAGATTTCGCTAGGTGTCGGACGGTCGTCGGCGTTAACTATGTCCCTGACGGTCGAAGCCCCCGCTTCGACCCGTGTCTGCGGGAGGACCGACATGATCGGCCTGATGCTCGCCCTCGCCATCGCCGCTCCGGCCCCCGCGTCACAGGCGGTCCAGGCGACGCTGCAGTCGTGCGCCATGGAGCAGGGGCGCTGGGTCTGTCGCTATCAGGTGCCGGACGTGGAGATCATTCCCTTCACCGGCGATGCGTCGGAGCTGGAGCTGACGTCGCGCGCCGGACCGCCGGTGCCGACGATGCCCGGAGAAACACCCGCTGTCGCCGCGCCGACCGACGTCACCGTGGCGAGCTCGGAATCGGGCATACTGACCGAACGCGAGGCGCGTCTGGTGGCCCGCTGCGCCGACGCCGGCTGGATGTCGCTGTGTCTGCCCGACGACCGTCGCGCCGCCCGGTCGCTACGGGATCGCCAGGTCGCCTATCAGTCGGTCCAGCGCGCGGTGACGGGCCTGCTGGCCGAAGATCGCTGCGACGACGCCATCAAGGCGGCGCTTGATGGCGGCTATCTGGGGCTGGCGCGCGAGGCTCGCGACTTCTGCGCCGCCTCGGCGGCCACGCCGGTCAACGTCCAGGCCGTGGTTCCTCCGGCTAGCTGACCCTCCCCACTCTGCCCAACAGAAAACCCGGACGCCCTGCATCGTCCGGGTCTTTGTTCGTTGATCCGTCGATGGTGCCGGCGGGGCCACATGGCCCCGCGGACGCTCATCAGGGTTTAGTGACCGCCCGGCGTGGCGGGCGTGCAGACGGTTCCGTCCGTGCAGTCCGAGAAGTGGACCTGCGGCGGCTCGACCAGGATCTGCGACGGATTGACGTGCACTTCCGGACGCTGGACGTAGATCTGGGCCGGGGCCACGCGGATCGGCGGCGCTTCGACATAGACGGGCGGGCCCGAGATGTAGACCACCGGGCCGGCGACCTCGATCGGACGGCCATAGACGCGGGCGCCGGGCGACGTCACGTGGATGTCCGGACCGGCCGGGATGTAGATCGGGGGGCCATAGCCACCGCCGGGCGCGCCGTGGGGCCAGGGCGAACCCGGGGTCCAGGGGCCGTAGAAGGTCTCCTCGTGCGTGCACGGGCAGAGTTCGCCGTCGTAGTGCGGATGCGGTGCGCATCCGTCGGTCGCTTCGACCATGCCGCCCAGCAGCATGGAGGCGACCAACATCGAGACTGGTTCCATGAAATAGCTCCCCTAACCCTTTGAAAGACCGCGCATTCCCCTGAGAAGCGAAATCACTTCAAAGGCGTTATCGAGGCCCAATCAGCGTTATATTAACCATATTGGGCTGTCTACCGCTGTCGCGGAACTTGCGCCCGGGTGTGGCGCGGCCTACACGCGCCGCCTCTTTTGCGCGTTCGGGATGCACCGACGCCACCCCTCCACCGAGCCTGCCGTGGAAGCCTTCCTGATCTCGGTCGGCCTCGTCTCCATCGCGGAGATCGGGGACAAGACGATGCTGCTGGCCATCGCCCTGGCGGCGGCCTGGCGTCGGCCGCTTCCGATCGTGCTCGGCATCTTGGCCGCGACCCTGGCCAATCACGCCTTCGCCGCCCTGGCCGGCACCCTGGCCGCCCAATATCTGGACGGGCCGTGGATGAAATGGATCGTCGGCATCGCCTTCCTCGGGTTCGCGATCTGGGCCCTGATCCCCGATACGCTGGACGTGCGCGACGAGGCCCAGGTCGAAAAGACCTTCATGGGCATCTTCTGGACCACCCTGGCGGCGTTCTTCCTGGTCGAGATGGGCGACAAGACGCAGATCGCCACGGCCGGTCTGGCCATCCGCTTCCAGAACCTGCCCCTGGTCGTGGCCGGGTCGACCGTCGGCATGATGCTGGTCAACGGCCCCGCCGTCTGGCTGGGCGAAGCGACCGCCAAGAGGTTGCCGCTGAAATATATCCGCATGGCCGCGGCGGCGGCGTTCGCCGCGACGGGCATCTGGGTGCTGACCGCCGGCTAGACCTCGAACACGCGGTACGGCGTATCGCTAAGCATCCGAAGGACGGGCAGGGCCACGTTGTAGACCGGCACCCCCCGATTGGTCCGACCCTCGGGGGCACCTCGGTGGGCATGCCCATGGACCACCAGCCTGACGTTGTCATAGCGGTCGATCGTCTCGGCCAGACGCGACGATCCCAGGAAGCAGTGGATCTCCGGCGGCTCGCCCACCACCGTATCGACCACCGGCGCATAATGGAGCAGCACCACCGAGCGCTCCGTTCTCAATGACCGGATCGAGGTCTCCAGCTGATTGGCGTCCTCGACCGCTTCCTGGACGAAGGTCTTGATGGAGGCTTCGCCGAACGGGCTCAGCATGTATCGACCGAACCCACCGACGAATCCCTTGGCCCCGGCGAAGCCGACACCGTCGATCTCGTGATTGCGTCCACCCGACAGCATGATGACGCCTGCATCCTCGAACATCTGCAGGACGACATCGGGCTGGCCGCATTCGTGCTCGTGGTTGCCCATAACGCCGACGATCGGAATCGCGCAGGCCGTCAGGTCCTCCAGAATGGCCTCGACCTCGGAGGTCTTGCCGAAGTTGACCATGTCCCCACACAAACACAGCACATCCGCGTCGTCGCCAACCCGCTCGAACAGGTCGCGATAGGGCGAAGGACCTTCGCCGACGTGCAGATCGCCGACCGCGGCGACGCGCATGCGGTTGACGGGTCCCGAATCCATCCCAGGCTGGGGCGTCTGGTGGTCAGTGGATGGGATCATGGCGTTCCTCCAGCCCCTTGCCGACCACGTCGCCGAACCCGAAATCGGTGATGTCGGCGATATAGTCGCGCGCGCTGAACAGTCGACCGCGACAGACCTTTACCCTGGGGTTCGGCAGGGTGACCTGGGCCTCCAGCCGCTGCGCCAGCTCGGTCATCAGCCAGGCCGGGATGTTGTCCCGTTCGGTCGGATAGGCGAACCGGAAGTTCAGCAGGTGCGCCATCAGCACCTCCCAGTACAGGTCCATCTGGTCGAGCAGGCTCTTCCAGTCGATCGCCTGGGACTGCTTCAGGATGATGTGGTTCACATCGGCCCCGTCGTAGCGATAACGGTCCTGGATGAAGACCTTGGACAGGATCAGGGCCGTCGGCGGGGTGATCTTCACTTCGTGGCCATAGACCTGGATCGTGTCGTTGCCGAACCAGCTGTCGGACACCGCGATCGTGCCGTTCGACATGGCGAAGATCACGTCGAAGAAATGCTTGTCGTCCTTCCAGACCTTGGCGATCCACCGTTCGTCCTCGACGTCGGTCCGGTATCCACGCGCCTGGAAAAACGCCAGGATCCGGGGGTAGTCCCCGGGCTTGCAGAACACGTCCAGATCCTTGGTCGGCCGCTTGATCCCCGTATAGGCCGTCACCGCATAGGTGCCCGACAATAGAAACGGAATCCCGCTCTCCCTCAGCAGCCGCAGCGATTCCGCATAGAAATCGACCGCGTCCTCCGGCGGATGAAAGGTCGGATAGACGACGGTTTCGGACATTCTGGACAACCCAAGCGGAGGAGGGTGTCGGAACGGTCGGTTTCCTCGCGGGGTTCCGCCTTGAGCGAACCCCGCACCGCCAGACGGCCGGCCGCGACAAACAGTCCCCTGATTCACACAAGATGTTGAGGTTGGGGATCGTTAACCATCTACCCGTAGCATTCGGATCGAATCTGGGGTTGGATGGAGCCTCAGTCCCCCGCCGCTTCCAGCTTCCGGTGCCCGCCATGAACGCCCACGTCTCGATCAAGCCCGCTCTTCCCGGCCTGCTGACGCCGTCGGCGGCCTACAAGCCGTTCCGCTATCCGTGGGCGTTCGACATGTGGAAGAAGCAGCAGCAGGTCCACTGGATGCCCGAGGAGGTGCCGCTGGGCGAGGACTGCAAGGACTGGGCGGCGAACCTGAACGACAAGGAGCGCAACCTGCTGACGCAGATCTTCCGCTTCTTCACCCAGTCGGACATCGAGGTCGCGGACAACTATATGGAAAAATACGGTCGGGTGTTCAAACCGACCGAGGTGAAGATGATGCTGTCGTCCTTCGCCAATATGGAAACGATCCACATCGCGGCCTACGCCCTGCTGCTCGAGACCATCGGCATGCCCGAGAGCGAGTTCGGCGCCTTCATGGAATACGAGGCCATGCGCGACAAGCATGACTTCATGCAGACCTTCGGCGTGGACACCGAAGCCGACATCGCCCGGACCCTGGCCATGTTCGGCGGCTTCACCGAGGGGCTGCAGCTGTTCGCCAGCTTCGCGATGCTGATGAACTTCCCGCGCCAGAACAAGATGAAGGGCATGGGCCAGATCGTGTCCTGGTCCGTGCGCGACGAGAGCCTGCACTGCGACGGCATTATCAAGCTGTACCACGCCTTCAACAAGGAAACGGGCGTGGTCACCAAGGCCGTGGCCGACGACATCGTCCAGTGCTGCGAGACCGTTGTCGGGCTGGAGGACAAGTTCATCGACCTGGCCTTCGAGGCCGGAGAGATCAACGGCATGACGCCAGAAGACATCAAGCAATACATCCGCTTCATCGCCGACTGGCGCCTGCGCCAGCTGAAGCTGCCCGAGCTTTACGGCGTGAAGGAAAACCCCCTGCCGTGGCTGCAGTCGCTGCTGTCGGGCGTCGAACACGCCAACTTCTTCGAGGCCCGCGCCACGGAATACTCCAAGGCCGCCACCACCGGCGCCTGGCACGGCGCCGACGGCGTCTGGGGCGAGTTCGACAAGCTGATGGCGCGGCGCGACATGAGCATGATCGCGGGGTAGATCAGATCCCCGCGTACCAGGCGTAGCCGCGGTCGGGCCAGTAGCCGCCGTGGCCGCCCTGGATGTCGTCGAAGCGCTCGACCGCCTCGATCCGGCGGATGTATTTGGCCTGTTTGTAGCCCAGCTGTCGCTCGACCCGGAGCCGCAAGGGGGCTCCGTGCGGGACGCCCAGGACCTCGCCATTCATGTCATAGGCCAGCAGGGTCTGGGGGTGGCGGGCGTCGACCAGGTCGATGCTCTCGTAATAGCGCGGTCCGTCCTCGGTCTGGGTCAGGGCGTCGAAGCAGTGGAAGACGATGTATTTCGCCTCGGGCTTCAGGCCGGCCTCGTCCAGCAGGGTCTCCAGCCGCACCCCGGTCCACTGACCGATCGCGGTCCAGCCCTCGACACAGTCGTGCTTTGTGATCTGGGTCCGCGACGGCCGGGCGCGCAGCTCCGCCAGCGACAGGCTCAAGGGGCGTTCGACCAGCCCGGCGACTTCCAGCCTGTAGTCGGCGAAGCCCGCGTCTCTCAGTGCGACATAGTCGGCCGCGGCCGGAGAGATGGAGCCGTTCGGCTTGAAGTCCTTCGAAATCTCGCGGACGTCGTATTCCGGGGCCAGAGCCTCGCGCGGGATCAGCAGGCGCTGGGCGCGACGGGTCAATTCCTCGGCGCTGACCAGCAGGCTCGCACCGGCCTCGCCCGCCTTCTGACAACCGGCCAGTGCCATGACCCCGGCGGTCGCCAGGGCTCGGCCCAGCCAGGACCGGCGGTTCATAGGCAACGCGCTCATGCCGCGTCTCCCTTGCCGTGATCCGAGGGCTCGAGCACGAACCAGCCGGTGATCATCGCCCGCATGTTGTTGATGAACCCCGTCCAGAAGACGAGGAAGACGTGGATGACGATGAAGCCCACGATCAACCCGGCCGAGATGAAATGCAGCGTGCGGGCCGACTGACGCCCGCCCATGATGTCCAGCAGAAAGCCCCCGACCGCATTGAAACCCGGCGACATCGACAGGCCGGTGATCAGCATCATCGGCAGGATCACGAGGATGATCGTCACATAGGTCAGCTTTTGAATGACGTTGTAGTTGCGGGCTTCCTCGTCCTTGGGGAAGTGGAAGCGGGCGTGCTCCTTGACGCTGTCCCAGGTGCCTTTCAGCTCCTGCGTCGTCGGCCACAGCCGCCGCCCGAACCGTTTCGAGATGAACCCATAGGCCAGATAGGTCAGGCCGTTCAGCACGAAGACCCAGGCGAAGAAGAAGTGCCAGACCCGCGCCTCCGCCAGGTTCCGCCCCTGAGGGATCAGCAGCCAGTTCGGGATGGTCGGGATGTTCAGCCAGGGATCAGCGAAGGTCGAGCGCACGCCCCAGTACAGATGTGGATGGGCCAGCAGGATGTTGGCCCCGCTCATCAGCAGCACGACGATGGCGGTGACGTTCAGCCAGTGATTGATCCGAACGAGCGGCGGATGGCGGTAGGTGTCGGTGCGTCCCCCGGGCAGGGGCCGATCGGCGTGATCCGCCGCGGACGCCTCTACAGGCAGGGCGTCCAGCGTTCCGTCGGTCATCGATTTCCCCCCCGCAGGCCCCGGACGGTCTCACAGGACCGGCCGTTCGGCAACGTCGCCGATGGGCGGAATACGTCGCGCCGCCGCGAAGGGTTACCGTGGGCAGCGCGCGCGGTCGCCGGCGCGGCAGGCCAGCACATCGGCGGCATACTGGCCACGGGCGCGCTCGGCCGCATCGCGATCGATCTCCCACTGCCGGCGTGCCGCGTCCGCCTGACGCGCGGCCTCCTCATAGGCCAGCCGCTCCTTGGTGGCCTGGGCCACCGTGGCCTCGTAGGCCTCCCGGTCCGCGCGCTCCTGATTGTCCGCCAACTGATTTCGAGACACGATCTCGTCGTTCAGGGCCTGTGTCGTGCGGACTTCGGTTGGGTCTTGCTGGGCGTCATCGGCGCGGTGATAGGCCTCGCCCGCATTTGCGCCGGGGGGGACTGGCTTGGCGTCGGACGGAAGCAGCTGATCGACCGCGTCCGACCGAGCCTGGGCGGGAGCGGGGGAGGTCGTCTGCGCCTGGCCCGCGCCCGACGTCGCCAGGACTGCGGCGACCATCAGGATTCCGGACTTGATGGGGTGGAACATCTCGCTCTCCAGCACGCCTTGCGCCTTCCAGGTGGCGGCTCCGTCGTAGCAGGGCCGGCCCGCTGACGACAACGGGGTTCTCTCGCCAGGGGTTCACGCGAACCTTGCCCGCCCGAACCTTGGCGCTGGCATCTCTTGCGGGAAGAGCTGGGCGCCAAGGCCGTGGCCAGCGGCCTGACCTATCAGGTCACCGACGACGGTCTGGACTGATCCGGCCGGCCGACAGACGGATCCGGTCGGCCCCCAGGGCCTGAAGATCGGCGGCGTCGTGGGACACGACCAGCATCGCCACGTCGATCCGGCTCGTCAGGTCGATCAGCCAGGGAATCAGTTCGTCACGGCGCGACGGGTCCAGACCCGAGAACGGCTCGTCGAGCAGCAGCAGCCGGGGTCGCGCCGCCAGACTGCGCGCGATCGCCACGCGCCGCGCCTCGCCACCGGACAGGTTCCGCGTCCAGCGCCCCAGAAGGTGCTCGATCCCCAGAAGCGCGATCAAATCGCCGGTGTCGCCGCCGCCGGGCGCGAACCGCCGGCCGTAGGCGATGTTGTCGGCCACGCGCAGGTGCGGGAACAGCCGCACATCCTGAAAGACATAACCGATCCGCCGGGCATGGGGCGGCGGGCACAGGCCGGAGCGGGTATCGACCAAGGCTTCGCCGTCCACCACCAGTCGGGCCTGCGCGACGGGCACCAGGCCGCAAAGGGCGTGCAGCAGGGTGGTCTTGCCCGCCCCGGACGCGCCCTCGACGCCCACGATGCGCGCCCCGCTTTCGAAGGCGACGTCGATGCCGAACCCACCCCGTTCGGCGCGCACCGCGCACGACAGGCTCATCCGATCGCGCTCCTCAGGGCCAGGCGGCGACTGACGGCTTCGGTGCCGCACAGGGCGATCATGGCGACGGCGACCGAGACCATGGCCAGACGCAGGGCCGTCACCTCTCCATCGATCCCCTGCAGCGAGGCATAGATGGCGACGGGCAGGGTCCGGGTCTCGCCGGGAATGGCCCCTACGAAGGTCACGGTGGCCCCGAACTCGCCGAACGCGCGGGCAAAACCCAACAAGGCTCCGGCGATCAAGCCAGGCAGCGCCAGCGGCAGGGTAACGCTGAGGGCGACAAAGGCCGGCGGCGCGCCCAGGGTCGCCGCCGCCTGCTCCAGCCCCCGGTCCACGCCCTCGATGGCCAGGCGGATGGGACGCACCATCAAGGGCAGGGCCATGATGGAGGCCGCCAGCGCGGCCCCGGTCCAGTGGAACAGCAGGCTGAGGCCAAAGACCTCGGCCAGGATCCGGCCCAGCGGCCCCCGCGACCCGAACAGCAGCAACAGGACCAGGCCGGTGACGACCGGCGGCAGGACCAGCGGCAGATTGATCGCGGCCTCGACCAGTCCCTTGCCGGGAAAGGCCCCGCGCGCCAGCAGCCAACCGATCCCCACCGCGACGGGCAGGGTGGCCAGGGTGGCGACGGCGGCGACCCGCAGCGACAGGCCCAGGGCCTGAAGCTCGGCCGCGTTCAGGGGGGCCATCAGGTCAGTCATCCGGTGCGTCCAGGCTGCCTGGACGTCCGAGGCTCGCCAGCGTCGGCGCGGCCGTCGCGGCCAGGGTCCGGCCCAGCGTCTCATAGGCGGCCAGCAGCGCATCGCCACGGGGTGTCAGTCGCGCCCCGCCGCCCCGCGCACCGCCGCGCTCGGTCTCGACGGCCGGCGCGCCGGTCAGGGCGTTGACGGCCTCCAGCAGGGTCCAAGCGCGGCGATAGGACATCCCCATCCGGCGCGCCGCCGCGCTGATCGATCCGGTGTCGCGGATATGGGCCAGAAGCTCGGCCTTGCCCGGCCCGAACCGTCCCTCGCCGATGCGGATCTGAAACCACAGGCGCGGCGCGTCGGTCATGCCGCCGATCCGAAGCCATGGCGCGCGAAGACGGCCCGGGCCGGAGCAGAACGCAGGAAGCCGAGCAGGGCGGCTGACCCCGGGGCGGCAGGGCGGGTCAGGGCGGCCGGATACAGGATACGGGGCTGGACGGTGGCCGGCGGGGTGGCGACGACCTTCACCGCGTCGAACCCCAGGGCGTCGCTGCGATAGACCACGCCCAGATCGGCGTCGCCGCGCGCCACGAAGGCTCGGACCGCGCGCACATCGGCGGCGGTCACCATCGTCAGGTCGGCGCGGTCCCAGACGCCGAGCGCCTGCATCGTCTGGCGCGCATAGCGGCCCGCCGGGACGCTGTCGGGATCGCCGATGGCGATGCGGCCGCGCCAGGCGAACGGCGTTTGCGGGCGGTCCGCGGGCGCGATCACCACCAGGCTGTTAGTCAGCAGATCGACCCGGGTGTCGGGCTGCAGGACGCCCGCCGCCGCCAGCCTGTCCATCCAGTCGGTGTCGGCCATGACCACCAGATCGGCCGGAGCTCCCGACAGGACCTGGCGCGCCAGGGCCCCGCTGGCGGCGAAGACCGTCCGCGTCGGGCGGCCGGTCTCGGCGCTGAAACGGGTCGCCAGCTCCGTCAGCGCATCGGTCAGGGAGGCGGCGGCGAACAGGGTCAGGGGCTCGGGCTCGGCCGTGGCGCAACCGGCCAGGGCCGTCAGGCCTGTAACCCAAAGCGCCCGTCGGTCGATCAGGACAGAAATGACTTTGCTCCCACACCGCGACCGTTATGCTGATTTGAGCATGACGCACCCGTCAACGTCCAGCCAGTCCGCCTTGCCCATGGTCGATCCGTTCGGCCGGTCGATCGACTATGTGCGCGTGTCGGTGACCGACCGGTGCGACCTGCGCTGCACCTATTGCATGGCCGAGCGTCAGACCTTCCTGCCCCGCGCCGAGCTGCTGTCGATCGAGGAGCTGGACCGGCTGTGTTCGGTCTTCGTCGGCCTGGGCACCCGCCGGTTGCGCCTGACGGGCGGGGAGCCGCTGATCCGCAAGGGCTTCATAGACCTTGTCGCAAAGCTGTCCCGGCATCTGAAATCCGGTGTGCTGGACGAACTGACCCTGACCACCAACGGCACCCATCTGGCCGAGCACGCCGAGGCGCTGGCTGGCCACGGGGTACGGCGGATCAATGTGTCGCTGGATACGCTGGACGCCGAGGCCTATCGCCGGATCACCCGCGGCGGCGACCTGTCCAGAGCGCTGGAGGGGATCGCGGCGGCGCGCGCGGCCGGGATCGTGGTCAAGATCAACACCGTGGCTCTGAAGGCCGACAACGCCGTCGACCTGCCCGCCATGATCGCCTGGGCGCATGCCGAGGGCCACGACATCACCCTGATCGAGACCATGCCGCTGGGCGAGACCGGGATCGACCGGACCGACCAGTTCCTGTCGCTGACCGAGGTGCGGCGCGATCTGGAGGCGCGCTGGACGCTCACGCCGCTGGCCAAGCGCACCAGCGGCCCCTCGCGCTATGTCCGGGTGGAAGAGACGGGCGGGACCCTGGGGTTCATCACGCCCCTGACCCACACCTTCTGCGAGACCTGCAACCGGGTGCGGGTCACCTGCACCGGGCGGCTGTATCTGTGCCTGGGCAAGGACGATCACGCGGACCTGCGACCGATCCTGCGCGCGGGCGACGATGCGGCGGTGGCCCTGGCGATCCGGGAGGCGGTGGCCATGAAACCGAGGAGCCACGATTTCCGTATCGGCGCCGGTCTGGCCCCCGCCGTCGCCCGGCCCATGTCGATGACGGGGGGCTGAGCCATGGCGCGGGTGCTGCTGTTCGGAGCCCTGGCCGACGCCGCCGGCTGGCGCGAACGCGAGATCGCGGGCAGCAGCGTCGAGGCCCTGCGCGCGACCCTGGCCGAGGACGAGCGGCTGGCCGAACGGCTGGCGCGGCCGGGCCTGATGACGGTGGTGAACCAGGTGGTGGTGCGCGGCGACCATCCCGTCGGGCCGGACGACGAGGTCGCCTTCGCGCCCCCGGTGTCGGGCGGCTGAGCGTGGTCAGGCTCCAAACCGCCCCGATCGACCCCGCAGCGTTGCTGGCCGGTTTCTGCCGCGACCGGACCGAGGTCGGGGCGGTGGTCAGTTTCACCGGCCTGTGCCGCGCCGCCACCGAAGGCCGGGCGGTCCAGACCCTGTCGCTGGACGCCTGGCCTGGGTTCACCGAGCGGGTGATGGCCGAGCTGGAGGCCGAGACGCGGGCGCGGTTCGACCTGATCGACCTGATCGCCGTCCATCGCTGGGGCGAGGTCGCGGTCGGCGAGACCATCGTCTTCGTGGCCGCCGCCGCCGTGCATCGCCGCGACGCCTTTCAGGCCGCCGATTTCCTGATGGACCAGACGAAGACCCGCGCCCCCCTGTGGAAGCGCGAGGAGGGGCCGGACGGCCGCCGCTGGATCGAAGCCCGCGCCACCGATCACGCCGACGCCGCCCGATGGGAGACCACGCCATGACCGATGCGCCGCCCTCCGACGTCCTGCCCGCGCCGGGTGGAAAACTGCTGCTGGACCAGCCCGTGGTGCCGGTGCGGATCGCCGTTCTGACCGTGTCGGATACACGGGATCACGACAGCGACACCTCGGGCGGCATCCTGGCCGAGCGGATCGTCTCGGCGGGCCATGTCTGCGTGGACAAGGCCATCGTGCCTGACGCCATCGAGGCCATCCGGGGTCAGGTCCGGGCCTGGATCGACGCCGGCGCCGTGGATGCGATCATCACCACCGGCGGCACGGGCCTGACCGGGCGTGATGTGACGCCCGAGGCGCTGGAGCCCCTGTTCGACAAGCGGATCGACGGCTTTTCGGTCGTCTTTCACACCGTCAGCTACCAGACCATCGGCCTGTCCACCCTGCAGTCTCGCGCGACCGCCGGCATCATCGACGGCGTCTTCGTCTTCTGCCTGCCGGGGTCGAACGGGGCGGTACGCGACGGATGGGACCGGGTGATCCGCTGGCAGCTCGACAGCCGCCACCGCCCCTGCAACCTGGTCGAGATCATGCCGCGTCTGCTGGAGGTCTGATGGCGGATCTGACCCATATCGACGCCGAGGGTCGCGCCCGGATGGTGGACGTCTCGGCCAAGGCCACGACGGTGCGCGAGGCCGTGGCGACCGGCCGGATCGTCATGGAGGCAGCGACCCTGGCCCTGGCCCTGTCTGGCGGCGGCAAGAAGGGCGATGTCCGCGCCGTGGCCGAGATCGCGGGGGTCATGGCGGCCAAGCGGACCGCCGACCTGATCCCCCTGTGCCACCCCCTGCCGCTCGACGCCGTGGTCGTGGCGGTGGAGCCGAGCGCCGACGGATCGGGCCTGTCGGTCACCGCGACGACCCGCACCACCGGCCGCACGGGGGTGGAGATGGAGGCCCTGACGGCGGCCACCGTCGCGCTCCTGACGCTCTACGACATGCTGAAGGCCGTCGATCGCGGCATGACGATCGAGGCGGTGCGACTGGTGAAGAAGACCGGCGGAAAGTCCGGCGACTGGGTTCGCGCGTGAGCCTGCCGTCCGTCGAGACGGCGCGTGCCGCGATGCTGGCGGCCGTGACGGTCCTGCCCCGCGAACGCGTCCCTCTGATCGAGGCGGACGGCCGCTGGCTGGCCGAGGCCGTCGTCGCCACCCGCGACCAGCCGCCGTTCGACGCCTCGGCCATGGACGGCTGGGCCGTGCGGACGCTCGATCTGGGCACGGCTCCGTTGCGGATCGTCGGCGAAAGCGCGGCCGGGCGTGGACGCGAGATTCCGCTGGGGGCCGGGGAGACCGTCCGCATCTTCACCGGCGCCCCCCTGCCGCCCGGCACCGACCGGGTGGTGATCCAGGAGGAGGCGACCCGCGACGGCGACCACCTGATTGTCCATGCCCCCACCGACGCCCCCGGCTGGGTGCGCCCGCGCGGGGCCGACTATGCAGTGGGTTCGGTCCTGTTGGAGGCTGGCCTGCGACTGAACCCATGGCGCGTGGCCCTGGCCGCCTCCGCCGGGCGACCGCAGCTCGCCTGCGCTCGCCGCCCACGGATGGCCATCCTGGCGGGCGGCGACGAGGTGGTCGAACCGGGCGCTCCCATCGGCCCGTATCAGATCCACGACGCCGCCGGACCGGGCGTCACCCTGGTCGCCCGGCGCGCGGGGGCGGAGGTCCGCCGTCTGCCGCTGGTCGGCGACACGCTGGAGGCTATCGCCGACAGCCTGAGCCACACCGACGCCGACCTGATCGTCACCATCGGCGGGGCCTCGGTGGGGGACCACGACCTGCTGAAGCCCGCCGCTCGCAGCCTGGGCGCGACGCTGCTGGTCGAGGGGGTCGCCATGCGCCCCGGCAAGCCCGTCTGGTTCGCCACCCTGCCGGACGGCCGCCTTTTGCTGGGTCTGCCGGGCAACCCGGTATCCGCCCTGGTCTGTGCCGAGCTGTTCCTGGTCCCCCTGCTGGCGGCGATGCAGGGCGGTCAGGCCGCGCCCGTCTTCCAGCCGATGCCTCTGGCCGAACCCCTGCCCGCCAACGGCCCGCGCGACCACTATATGCGCGCCGTGATCGGGTGCGATGCGGAGGGCCGGGCGACCGTCCGGGCCTTGACCGATCAGGACTCCTCGATGGTCACGGTCCTGGCGGCCGCCGACGCCCTGCTGCGCCGCCCGCCCCACGCGCCGGCGTTGGCCCCGGACGAGCCGGTTCCCGTGGCGATCCTGAATGTCTGAAGGAAGGTGGCGCACCCGAGAGGATTCGAACCTCTGACCCCTGCCTTCGGAGGGCAGTACTCTATCCAGCTGAGCTACGGGTGCATCGCCTGGCCTCGCGGCCGGACGAAGGGCCTTACAGCAGGTCCGCCACCGTCTCAATCCCGGAATGAGGCTTGGCGGCATCGGGACCACGGCATAGCGTGACGCATCTCTACCGGAGTTCGCCATGCGTCGCCTGTTTCTCGCCGTCCTGCTGTTGCTCGGAGCCTGCGCCACGGTGCCTGTTGCCGACCCGTCCGGTGACACACTGGACGCCATCGCCGCCGACTATGTTCGCCTGACGCTGGAGATCGGCGAGCGCGAGCCCGGCTATGTCGACGCCTACTACGGTCCGCCCGAATGGGCCGAGGCCGCCAAGGCCGCGCCGCGAGAGGTGCCCGCCCTGATGCAGGGTGCCGCCTCCCTGACCAACCGGCTGAACGCGATCTCGATGGCCGGGGCCGATCCCATGATCGTCCAGCGCAAGGCCTATCTGCTGGCCCATGTCTCGGCCGCCTCGGGGCGGCTGCGTTTCATCGCGGGCGAGCGCCTGCCCTTCGCGGACGAGGCCTTCGCCCTGTTCGGGGTCCGGCCCGAGTTGAAGCCACTGTCGGACTATGACGCGACGCTGGGCCAGATCGACGCCCTGCTGCCGGGCGATGGACCGCTGGTCGATCGGGTCGCGGCGTTCAAGTCGGCCTTCATCATTCCCAAGGACCGGCTGGAACCTGTCATGACCGCCGCCATCGCCGAGTGCCGCAGGCGCACCGTCCAGCATATCGCCCTGCCTTCGAACGAGCGGTTCACCCTGGCCTTCGTCACCGACAAGCCCTGGTCGGGCTATAACTATTTCCAGGGCGACGCGGCCTCGAAGATCGAGATCAACACCGACTTCCCGATCTACACCGAGCGGGCGATCGACCTGGGGTGCCACGAGGGATACCCCGGCCACCATGTCTACAACGCGCTTCTGGAGCGGACCTTCGTGAATGAGCGCGGCTGGGTGGAGATGAGCGTCTATCCGCTGTTCAGCCCCATGTCCTTCGTGGCCGAGGGCAGCGCAAACTATGGCATCGACCTGGCCTTTCCGGGCGACGAGGGCGCGCGGTTCGAACACGATGTGCTGGCGCCCCTGGCTGGGATAACGGGCGCGGATTTCGAGAAGAAGGCGCGGTTGCAGGCGCTGACGCGGCAGCTGGCGCGGGCCGAATACACGATCGCCGACGACTTCCTGGCCGGACGGGTGGATCGGGCCGAGACCATCGCGCGACTGGCCAAATACACGCTGACCACACCGGACAAGGCGGCCCAGCGGCTGCGCTTCATCGAGACCTATCGCAGCTACATCATCAATTACGGCCTGGGCCGCGACACCGTCGAGGCCTGGGTCGAAGGGCAAGGGGCCGACCATTGGCGCGGCATGGAGACCTTGCTGGCCAGCCAGATCCTGCCGGTGGATTTAGGCCGGTAAAGGCTGCAAGAACCCCTCCGTCGGCTCGCCAAGAGCTCGCTGCCACCTCCCCATTCGCTGCGCGAACAGGGAGGAGACGCGCTCAAGCAGCGAGGCTCCGTGAGCCGAGCGATAGCGCCCTTCGCCTATTGCGCCGTCATGCCGCCGTCGATCTTGAACTCTGATCCCGTGACGAACTTGGATTCGTCCGACGCCAGATAGAGGACGCACCAGGCGACATCGTCGGGTTCGCCGATCCGTTTCAGGGGGATGCCGCGCGCCAGCTTCTTGTGCGCTTCAACCTCGTCCCCGCCGGCCATGGCGACGAAGGGGTCCAGGATCGCGGTCTTGATGAAGACGGGGTGGACGGAGTTGACGCGGACGTTCCAGTCCATCCTGGCGGCTTCCAGCGCGACCGTCTTGGTGTACATCCAGACGCCTGCCTTGGTGGCGTTGTAGGCCCCCATGCCGACACCGGCGGCCAGTCCCGCGATGGACGAGATATTGACGATCGAGGCCGCGCCGGAGGCGCGCAGATGCGGCATGGCGTGCTTGCAGCCGAACATCACGGATCGCAGGTTGATCTCGTACTGCCGCTGCCAGTTTTCAGCCGTGTCCTGCTCGGCGAACAGCAGGACGTCGCCGACGCCTGCGTTGTTCACCAGGATGGACAGCCCGCCCATGTCGGCCGTCGCGCGTGCGACGACATCGGCCCACTGGTCCTCCGAGGTGACGTCGTGGGCATAACCAAAGGCAGAGCCGGGAATCTCGGCATTGATCCGGGCGGCCAGGGCCAGCGCGCCCGGGCCATTGATGTCGGTTACCGCGACCTTCGAGCCTTCTCGCGCCAGCATCCAGGCGATCGCCTCGCCCAGGCCCTGGGCTCCGCCGGTGATCAGGGCCGCCTTGCCCGCGACGCGTCCAGGTTTGGTCATGTCATTCCCCTCCCAGGGATGTCGCGGCGTCATTGATGAAGCGCGCCAGCGTGAGGTCGAGCTCGGTTACCCCGCCCGCGTCATGGGTGGTGAGCAGGATATCCACGCGGTTGTAGACGTTCGACCATTCCGGATGGTGGTCCATGGTCTCGGCCTTCAGGGCCACGCGCGTCATAAAGGCGAAGGCGGCGTTGAAATCGGCGAATTTCAGCGACCGGGCGATGCCGGGGCGGTCGCCGGGGGCAACGGTCCAGCCCGCAGCAGCGGCGGCGGCTTCGGTCGGGGATATGGTGGGACGGGTCATGACGCTGGCCTAGACCCGGTCGCCGGGTCCGGCAAGATCACGCGGGGGAAGGGCACGGGCGGCAGGAACCCACGGTCACGGTTGGCGTTGGAAAGCGTCACTGTTTGTCGTGGGAGGCTATCATGGACAATCTCTGGATCGCGGCCCTTGAACCGGCCGACCGCAGGCGTCTGGAACCCCATCTGCACGAGACTCCCTTCGCCCAGGGGCAGATGCTCTATGATGCCGGTGAGGCGGTGGACGAGGTCTGGTTTCCCATGAGCGGGGTGGTCAGCCTGATGACCGTCCTGCCAGAGGACCGACTGGTCGAGACCGCCGCCATCGGGCGCGAGGGTCTGGTCGGGGTGACCTGCGGCCCCATGAACGCCCGCGCCTCCAGCCGGGCCATCGCCCAGATCGAGGGGGCGGCCGCCTGTTGCCCGGCAGATGTTTTTTCCGACGCGCTCGCCAAGAGCGAGTCCATGCGCGTCGCCCTGTCGAAATTCACGGAAAGCCTGTTCGCCCAGGTCCAGCAGACCGCCGCCTGCAACGCGCAGCACCGGCTGGATGAACGGCTGGCTCGTTGGCTGCTGACGCTGCACGACCGCGCCGAGGGGGCCCGGTTCGACCTGACCCAGGCCGATATCGCCGAGATGCTGGGCGTGCGACGGGCAACGGTCTCGGAGGTCGGGACCGAACTGGAGAGCAAGAAGCTGATCAAGCGCGGACGCGGCTGGGTGGAGGTTCTCGATCGTCCGGCGCTCGAGACGGCGGCCTGTGGCTGCTATCAGTCGATGCGAAGCGTGATGAAGGACCTCGAGGTCCCGCTGCCCGGGGCACCGCGTGATTGAAGGGGTTTTGGCCCCCGCGACGCCGCCGCCCGGTGACGGAGCCGCGCCGTCGCGCTAGACCGCCCGAATGAGCGATCCCGACACCCCGACCGAAACCACCTCGCCGTTTGGATTCCGCGACGTGGACGCGCGCGAGAAGGTGCGCATGGTCCGGGGTGTGTTCGACAGCGTGGCCTCCAGCTACGACCTGATGAACGACCTGATGAGCGGGGGCGTCCACCGGCTGTGGAAGGACGCGACCGCCGCCAAGCTGAACCCCCGTCCCGGCGAGACCATCCTGGATGTCGCGGGCGGCACCGGGGACATGGCGCGGCGGTATTCGAAAATGGCGCGCGCGGCGCAGGAGCGTCGCGGCGGCGACGACGCCTCGGTCGTCGTGCTGGACTACAATGCCGAGATGATCCTGGCCGGGGTCGGCAAGGGCGGAGAGCCGGAGATGATCTGGACCGTCGGCGACGCCATGGCCCTGCCGATGCCCGACGCCTCGGTCGACGCCTATTCCATCAGCTTCGGCATCCGGAACGTCTCCGACATCGCCGGGGCCTTGAAGGAGGCGCGCCGCGTGGTGAAGCCGGGCGGCCGGTTCATCTGCCTGGAGTTCTCGCGGCCCACGGCCGAGGCGGTGCGAAAGGCCTATGACGCCTGGTCGTTTCACGCCATCCCGCGCATCGGCGGCTGGGTCGCCAAGGACCGCGACAGCTATCAGTACCTGGTCGAGAGCATTCGCCGGTTCCCGGACCAGCCGACCTTCAAGGCCATGATCGAGGACGCGGGCTTCAGCCGCGTGACCGTGACCAATCTGTCGGGCGGGGTCGCCGCGATCCACTTCGGGTGGGCGGTCTGAGCCTGCCCCTGTCATCTGGGTCGGCCTCGTACCGGGTCGCGCCCCCGCCACCACCGACAGTGCCGGTCCGCGATCCCGTGGGCGCGACCTGGCGGCTGCTGCGCTGGGGCGGTGCCCTCGCACGGCACGACGCCCTCTTGCCGCGCGAACTAACGCCGCTTTTGCCCGGCTGGGTTCGTCCGATCGCCGGGTTCATCCATCTGTTCGCCGGAAAGGAAGGCCGCGACGGCCGTCCCGGACAGCGTCTGGGCCGCGCCTTCGAGACCCTGGGCCCTGTGGCGGTCAAACTGGGTCAGGTGATGGCCACCCGCGCCGACATCTTCGGCATCGAGTTCGCGCGCGATCTGGGGCGACTGAAGGACAAGCTGCCGCCGTTCCCGACCGATCAGGCCCGGCGCGAGATCGAACGCTCCCTGGGTCGGCCAGTCGAAAGCCTGTTCACCGACTTCGGCGATCCGATCGGGGCGGCGTCGCTGGCCCAGGCGCACCCCGCCTGGCTGGCGGATGGGAGGAAGGTCGCGGTCAAGGTGCTGCGGCCCGGCGTCGAGCGGCGCGTGACCACCGGGCTGGATGCGATGCGTCTGGCCGCCCGGATGGTCCACCGTCTGGTTCCCGCCGCGCGCCGTCTGGAACCCGAAGCCTTCGTCGAGACGGTGGCCCGGTCGATGTATCTGGAACTGGACATGCGGCTGGAGGCGGCCGCGGCCTCCGAGCTTCACGACATCATGGAGAAATCCCGGGACGACGGCATGCATATGTCGGCCCCCAAGGTCGTGTGGGACGGCGTCGGCAAGCGGGTGCTGACGCTGGAATGGGCCACGGGTCTGCCGATGACGGACCCCGAGGCCATCCTGCAGCCCGGCATGGACATCGACGCCCTGGCCGACAACGTGGTGCGGGCCTTCCTGAGCCAGGCGCTGGACCACGGCACCTTCCACGCCGACCTGCACGAGGGAAACCTGTTCGCCTATGCCCCGGCCGAGCTGACTGCGGTCGATTTCGGCATCGTCGGGCGGCTGGGCGAAGGGGAGCGGCGCTATCTGGCCGAGATCCTCTGGGGCTTCCTGACGCGGGACTATCCGCGCATCGCCCGGGTCCATTTCGAGGCCGGATACGTCCCGCCGCATCATTCGGTCGAGGCCTTCGCCCAGGCGCTGCGCGCCGTCGGAGAGCCGGTCATCGGCCGTGCGGCGTCGCAGGTGTCGATGGGCCGCCTGCTGGGTCAGTTGTTCGAGATCACCGCCCTGTTCGACATGCACCTGCGTCCCGAGTTGATTCTGCTGCAGAAGACCATGGTCTCGGTCGAGGGGGTCGCTCGTCGCCTGAACCCCGATCACGACCTGTGGTCGGCGGCCCAGCCCGTGGTCGAGCGCTGGATCACCCGAGAGCTGGGACCCAAGGCGCAGATTCGAGACGGGTTGAAGGAGGTCCTGGCCGGGGCGAGAGCCCTGTCTCGCCTGGTTCAGGACCCGCCGGCACCCCAGACGGTCGTCGTCGAGCCGACCCGCACCCCCACCTGGATCGTCGTCTGCATCACGGCCGCGACCACCATGTCGGCAGCCGCCCTCGTTCTGTCGCTTTGGACAAGGATCATGGGCTGATCCCGAGGAGTTCCGGCATGCCCCTGACCATTCGCGCCGTATTGATGGCCGCCCTTTCCGTCTCGCTCGCCGGTCCGGCGCTGTCTCAGACCCTGCCTTCGAGCCAGAGCCGGTCCCTGGCCCCGTCTTCCGGCGCGGCGGCGACCCTTCCCAATAGTTTCGATGCCGCGACCTCGCCCCCGCCGCCCGTGGCCACCTCGGCTCCACCGAGCGAAGCGGCGGTCGCGGAAGCGGCCCTGCGTGAGGTGATAGAGCAGCTGCGCACGGGGGCCCTTGACGCCAAGATGTATACGCCGGGTCTGGCGACCCGCCTGCAGGGCCAGCTGGCGACGCTTTCACCGATGCTGAACGGCTACGGTGACCTACTGTCCATTGAAGCCCAGGGCACGCGCGACGATGCAGGGCAGTTCCTGGTGACATTCGACGAAGCGGTCACCCAGTGGGTCATCGGTCTTGACGACACCGGCCTGATCGCGGCCCTGTTGTTCAGACCGGCACCGCCGGAATCGTCGGAACCGGCGACGTCGCCGGCGAACTGAGCCGGGCTCCAGGGGAGGTCTCATGCTGGATAGGGAAAAGGCGATGGCCGCCGCAGCGCTGGCCTGCGTCATGCTGACGGGGTGCGCCAGTGATCCCGGACCGGGCGGATCGACGGCCGGCCGAGGCCCGATGGCGGGCGGCCCCGGCCTGTTCGTCAGTCCGTTCGGCGAGCTGTTCGCCTCCGAACCCGGCCAGCCCTGGCCCGTGGCGAAGTGGTTCGCGGCGGCGGATACAAACCATGACGACCGAATGACGGGATCGGAGTTCGTGGCCGATGGCCAGCGGGTCTTCCGGGCGCTGGACCTGTACGCGGACGGACGTCTGAGCCCAGAGGAGATCGTGCGCTACGAACAGGCTCTGGATGCGGCCCGGGCCACAATCCCGGGGTTTCAGGGTCCGGCGGCGGGCGCTGGAACGCGCGACGGCTATGGTGGTCTGCCGTTGGCGGGATCGGGCCAGGAGATCGTGTCTCGCGTCCCACCCACACCACTGAGAGGTCCTCGCGCGCCACGCGGTCCCATGGCCTATGGTCCGATCGCGGCAGCCGGATTCTTCAACTACCCCCAGCCGATCAAGGCCGCCGACACCGACACCAATCAGACGGTCACGGCGCAGGAGTGGTCCCAGGCCACCGACCGCTGGTTCCTGGCCCTGGATACCGACCATGACGGGGTGCTGACGCTGGCGACGCTTCCACGCACGCCGCTTCAGGGTATGGTCGAGCGTTAATCGTCGCGGGATGCCTGACCGGGGTCCAGGGAATTGTCCACCCGGTCATCCCAGCCCTCGCGGTTCGATTTGAACGCCAGGGCCATAAGCCCGTACGTCAGGCCCACGGTGCCGCTCACACCCAGACCCATGGCGATCCAGCCATGCAGGGGCAGGCTGCCGCCGCCGATGGCGATCCAGAACAGGCTGAGGCCCCACGTCGCCAGGCCGGAGATAGCCAGACCCAGCAGGGTGATCAGCGAAAGACGGATGAGCCGGGCGACCATGCCGCTCGTCGTAGCACATCGGCGCGCCGGCCGCCTGCGTCAGATCAGCGTTGCACCCACTGGCCGGCGGCGTTCCGATACCACTGGCCGGAGGTGATGCGCGGCATCAGCTGGCTCTCGAACATCCGCGCCGCCGCAACGTCGGGCGTTGTGCCGGCCTGACGCGCACTGGCCGCATAGGCTTCGCGGCGGGCGGCGTTGGTGGTGGTCACCGCCGTCTGCAGTGCGGGGTCGGACGCCGGGGTGCGGAAACCCAGATAACCGTCAGCCTGCTCGCCGACGACGCCTTGCGCCTTGGCGGCGTCGATCGTGGCCTTCTGCGCCGGGGTTTGCGCGAGCGCGGCACCGGCGGCGGCGCCCAGAGCGAGGAGGGCGGCACCGAGGACGAACATCTTGTGAAGAGACATGGGGTGAGTCTTTTCCATCAGAACAGGTTGGGATTTTCGACCAGCAGGTCACGAAGCTCCTGATCCAGGCGGACGCGCACGTCGGCGTCCAGCTTGGCATAGATCTGGATCGGATCGACCTGCAGGCGGATCGTCGGCGTGCATCCGGCCAGCAGCACGGCTGTTCCCAGGGTCAGGAGCAGGGGGCGGGTCAGGCGCTGGGGCAGGGTCATGAGCTGGTCTCCGTCGGCGTCACATCGTGAAACCGGTGTGCGCCCGGGGCGGTGAACGGGGTCTGAACGGTCAAGGCTGGATTTCGTTCGGGGTCACAGGGCCAGCGGTGCCTCCGGAACGCGCCTTGTTGATGGCCAGGAGGTCCGAGACCAGCTGGTTCAGGTTCAGCGTCGTGTCCAGTGTCAGGTCGATGCCGGTGTTGGACGGCAGAGGCAGGGGCCGATTCAGAAACTCTCGGCTGATCAGCTCGGCCAGGGTCAGGCGCAGCTCCTGCGTCTGGGGCGGATCATGGCGGCCCTTGATGTGGAACAGGACCCCTACACGGCCCTCGTCCAGACTGTTCACATCTGCGGTCAGGACGTCGAAGGCCAGGTTCTCCATGGCCTGATAGGCCAGGTCCTCGACGGTGTTGGGTGGAACCTCGCCGCCGCCGCCGGCCTCCAGTCCGCTCAGGGCCTCGCGCTGGATCGACAGACGTCCGGGCTGGGCGGCATAGAGGGTGCCGCCGGTGATCTTCACGCCGGTGTCCGGATCGCTGGTGAACGGCAGGCGGCCCGACACGACCGCATCCAGCTTCACCTTGTCGCCGAAGCCGGAGCCCGCGATCAGATCGCCCAGCTGGACACGGTCGAGCACGATGACGCCGGAGAAGGGGCGCCGATCCAGAGGCACGGAGAAGGGCTCGACGCCGATCGTGCCGCCCGCCGCCTCGATCCGTCCACCGGCCACCGACAGCGCCGCCTTGTCGAGCTGGAACGTCAGGTCCAGGTTGGTCAGGGGCGCGATGGATTCCAGCGTGGCCACCTTCAGGGTCTGGTCCGGCGCGGTGGTCAGCGGGGCCAGGTTGGTGAAGTCGATCGTGCCTGACAGGCCCTTCACCGGTCCGGCCGGACTGACGAAATCCAGGCCCGGGACGACCAGATGGCCGGAACTGGAACCCTCGGGCAGGTCGGGTCGCCAGTCGATGCGCCCGGTAAAGGACGCCGAGCCCGTAGCAGGCGAACGCACGACATCCGCCACCATCGGACTGAGGTCCGCGGGCTGCAAACCCCCTTCGGCGAACACCAGCGACGGCGCATCGATCGTCACGCCGCCTGCACCCGTCAGCCCGTCGTGGGCCAGGGTCAAACGGCCGAGGGTGTCGCCCTTGCGAGCCAGATCGAAGGTCCCGCTCCACCGTTCCTGCGCGAGGCCGACGACCCCGGTGGCCGACAGGGGATTGAAGCGCAGCGGTCGGGTCGCGTCGTCCACGCGGGCACCCGTGACCGTCGCCTCGAGGCCTAGGCCCGACGGCGCGCCGGTCGCGACGAGGGTGCCGGTGGCGTCCGCGACGTCCAGGGCCAGGAACGGAACAGAGGCCGCGACGCCTTCGAAGCGGCCGGTCGCCCGCCAGCCTCCATTCCGGGACACGACCAGTGGGCCGGCCGTGGGGCAAAGCCGCCCCGACACGTCCATCACGTCGTTCTCGTCCAGCTCCAGCCGCTCGACCGTCAGTGGCAGGCAGGTCGACGCGGTATAGGTCAGGCGTCCCCTGTCGGTGGCCAGGACGCCCCGCGTCTGAACGTCCAGGCCACGGGCCAGGCCGAAATCGAGCACTGCCCGACCGTCGAGGGTGGCCTGGAACCCTCCCGCTGTCAGCCGCCAGTCGGGGATGGCGAATCTCGCCTCGGGCAGGCCGCGCCCGCGCGTGGCCGTCAGGATCAAGGCACCCCCGCCTCGCTCGCCCGGCCTGGCCGCGAAGATGGGCCGCGCGACGGGGTTCAGGGTCAGCACGCCACCATTGGCGGGCACGAGGCGCGCGGGTCCTGCCAAGGCTATGGCCAGCCCGGCTGTTCCGGAGGTCACGCGCAGGTCTGGCGCGGTCGCCGAAAACGCTCCGAGCGCCCGCTTCATCTCCGCCAGCTCGGGGATGTCCTGTGATCCAATCGCGCCGAAAAGGGGCCAGGCACCGTTCCGAACCGTCACCGAGCCGGTCAACACCAGGGCATCGTCCCGCGTCGACCCATAGTCCAGGGCCATACGGCCGGCGACAGCGTCCAGACGGAGGGAGTCGAAGCCGAACCGGTCCAGCGTCGCGCCGATGGATCCGACCGCGGTCGTGCGACCCTCCTGTGTCGCCACGGTCAGGTCGGGCACCGACAGCGACACGCCTGTCAGGCCGAAGTCGGCGGCTCGACCCGACCGCGCGGTCAGCGTCACCGGTCCCTCGAACCGACCGTCGAAGGTCCCGCCACGCCGCGCGGCGGAAACGCGAGCACGCGAGGCGCGCACCGCGGCGTTCATCGCCGATACGCTCGGTGATGCAAACCTTGCGGCCGATGCGCGGACATCGGTCGTTCCGTCAAAAGCCAGGGTCTCGATCCAGCCGGCGACCGTGCCTTGCGCCTTCAGGGCCAGATCGACATCGGTGGCATCGACCCCGCCCAGAGCCATCCGTCGCCCGGCCAGAACCAGGTCGATGACGGCACGCCCGTCGCCTCGCCGCGCCTTGAGGTCGGGATAGGGCAGGTCCGCCGTCCCCTTGATCGACAGGGCCTGGCCGGAGCCACCGCCAAAGGTCATGGACGCGGCGGACAGGTCGGTCCTGATCGCGACGCGGTCGCCCGTGGTCGTCAGATCCAGCCATCCGCCCAGGGCCCGGGCTTCTGTCGCTCCGCTTTTCAGGGACGCGACCGGCATAAGGGCCGACAGCCGCATCAGTTTGCCGTCGTCGATCCGCCCATCGGTCAGCAGGGACACGGGGCCATATTCGGTGTCGACCCGCACACGCCCGCTCTCGATCAGGACCAGCGGTCCCCGGCTGTCGGGACGCGCAGGGCGGCCGGTGAATTCCGATATCAGCGGGTCCAGCGATCCGAACGAGATGCGGCCCTCCTTCCAGGCGGCGCGCACCACGGGGCGTACCAGCCGAATGCGCGAGGGCGTGACACCCAGTCCCTGCCGCGACCAGGGCATGCCCAGCGCATAGTCGACCTCGACCCGCTCGACCGTCACGTCTGGGTTCGAGGCGTCGCCGATCCGGACCCGGCCGACGAAACCGGTCAACTCAAGCCGCTCGATCGAGACGTCCGCCTCGATGCCGCGGCGGTCCAGCCAGCCCACCAGAACCTCGCGCGCGGCGACGCGCCGGTTCATCCATGCGACAGCCAACAGAACGACGGCAATCAGCAGGATCGTGCCAAAACCGGTCAGGATGAGCCGGAACCGGCGCGGCTTCGAAGACTCCGTCCCGGAGCTGGACGGACCGCTCATGCGCGCGACGATGCTGACGCAGCAGGGTCGGCGGGGAGCGTGGTCAGGTTTCCGATAGACCATCCGGGCCACACCAGCGTTGCCCGTTCGACACAACGAGTGGCGTGAAGGTCACGTTGAGTGAAGTGGTTTTCACGAATGCGAATTCGCATGTCCGGACGCACAGCAAAGCGGATCATAGCTTGGCGATAGACTGTCGCAACCACTGTCGAAAGACCCGGATAGCCATGTTTTTACCCAAGCGGGTCACGGCGGTTAATGGTTTGTAACGAACCTGCTTCCCATTCTGGAAACCGCGAGCTATAGGGCTTGCTTCGCGATTGGGGGCACTCCGGCGCGATCCTTGCTGTTCGTAGATCCTGTCGCCGTGTGGCGTCGTTGTTTGCCGGGGACCGATGGCCCAGTTCGATCCGCGCCGCCAGCCGATGCGTTTTGCACCACATCTGCTCACAGCGGTGGCCGCCGTGTCGGTGGCGATGCTCGCAGGGCGCGTCTATCAACCCGCCCAGGCCGAAGTGGTTCCCGAACTGACCCCGCAGCAGATGGCGTCGCTTGAAGCGCGCGCCTTCGCCTCCGCCGGAACGCCGGCCGGACTGACCGCGCCCGAAGCCATTCCCGTCCAGATTCGTCGCGGGGAAACCTTCGAACAGGCCGTGCGCCGCACCGGTATCGGGGCCGCCGAGGCCTCGGCTGTCGCCGCCACCGTGTCCAACGCCTTCGACCTGAGCCAAATGCGCGCGGGCTTGCGGTTCGAGACCGCGATCTCCCATCCCCGCGGCGGTCGCGGCGACGCCCGTCTGATCGGCCTGACCATGCGCACTGGCCCGGCCAGCCAGCTGACGGTGTCGCGCAGCTTCGACGGCGCTCTTCGGCTGCGGGCTCTGGAAGAGCGCGTCACCCACGAGACCATGGTCGTCCACGCCAATGTCGAGGGTTCGCTGACCGCCACGGCCCAGCGGATGGGAGCCGACGCCGCCATCCGACGCAAGGCCAACCAGCTGTTCGGCCACCGCTTCGACCTGGACCGCGACGTTCACGCCGCCGACCAGTTCACCCTGGTGTTCGACCGCTCGGTGACCGAGAACGGCCGCACCATCGACACCGGCGACCTGCTGTACGCCGAGCTGAAGGGCGCGGTCTTCTATCGCTTCCAGCGCCCCGGCGCGCGCGAGGCCGAATATTTCGACGCCACCGGCAAGAGCATGCGTTCCTCGATGATGCGCACGCCGCTGGACCGGGCGACCCGGATCAGCTCGACCTTCGGTTTCCGCGTCCACCCGATCTCGGGTTATCGCAAGATGCACCAGGGCATCGACTTCGCCGCCGGAACCGGCACGCCGGTCGTCGCCCCCGCCGACGGCGTGGTGGTCGAGGCCCGTCGCTGGGGCGGCTACGGCAACTGGCTGCGGATCCGCCACGCCAACGGTCTGGAAAGTGGCTACGGCCACCTGTCGCGCTATGGCGCGGGCATCCGGGCCGGCCAGCGCGTCAGCCAGGGTCAGGTCGTGGCCTATGTCGGCACGACCGGAGCTTCCACGGGCCCGCACCTGCATTATGAAATCTGGCGCAATGGCCAGCGGATCAATCCCGGCAGCATCCGCGTCGAGGACAATGTCCAGTTGACGGGGGCTGACCTGGCCGCCTTCCGGGCCGAGAAATCCCGGATCGACCGTGTCATCGCCTCGGGCGGTGAGCGCCGTCCGGCCGTGACCCGCGCCAGCGTCGAGGGCCTGCGTCCCGCCACCGCGACGCCGACCCGCTCCTGATCGGTCGCGCCTGAGCCGTCAGGCGACGGCGATAGGTTCCATCGGCCGCAGATCCAGCAGTGCGAACAGCCGTGTGTCCTCGTCCTGTTCCGGATTGGGTGTCGTCAGCAGCTTGCCCCCGACGAAGATCGAGTTGGCACCCGCCAGAAAGCACAGCGCCTGCATTTCCGGGCTCATCGTCTCGCGGCCGGCGGACAGCCTCACCATGGCTTTCGGGCAGACCAGACGTGCGACGGCGACGGTGCGCACGAACTCGATCGGATCGATCTCGCCGGTCTTCAGCACCCGCTCGCCCAGCGGCGTCCCGGTCACGGGGACCAGAGCATTGACCGGCAGGCTGTCTGGATGGTCGGGCAGGGTCGCCAGCGCATGCAGCAACCCGGCCCGATCCCGTCGCGTCTCGCCCATGCCGACGATGCCGCCGCAGCAGGTACTCATGCCCGCGTCACGGACGTGACCAAGCGTGTCCAGCCGATCCTGATAGGTCCGCGTCGTGACGACTTCGGCGTAGTATTCGGGGCCGGTGTCCAGGTTGTGGTTGTAGTAGTCGAGGCCGGCGGCCTTTAGCTGCCGCGCCTGGTCGGCGGTCAGCATGCCCAGGGTCGCGCAGGTCTCCAGCCCCAGCGCCTTTACGCCGGAAATCATCGCCGCCAGTTTCGGCGTGTCGCGATCCTTGAGCTCACGCCAGGCCGCGCCCATGCAGAAGCGGGACGCCCCGCCGGCCTTGGCGGCCATGGCCTCGGCCAGGACGGCGGTGGTGTCCATCAGCTTTTCGGCCTTCAGCCCCGTGTCGAACGCGGCCGACTGCGAGCAATAGCCGCAGTTCTCGGCACACCCGCCTGTCTTGATCGACAGCAGCTGCGACTTCTGGACCTCGGAGGGATCGAACCAACGGCGGTGCACGGTGGCTGCGTCGAACACCAGTTCCATGAACGGCCGCGCGAACAGGCCCTCGACCTGATCCAGCGTCCAGTCGTGGCGAGGCGCCGAAAGATCGGCGAAGGCAGGGCGGATGGGGGATGCGTCGTCGGCCATGATGGATTGCTACCCTCCCGGCGCCGTCCCGCCAAGCCTGTGGGGCGGGCGATCATATAAGGACATCCTTATGTGATCTTGCTCCGTCGTCGTGGGACGGCTATACGCGCGCCATCCGATTTCACGCCAACGGCCCACGTCGCCGGAAAGAGCCGCCCATGCCCGACTATATCGTCCGCGATATCTCCCTCGCCGAGTTCGGCAACAAGGAAATCGCCATCGCCGAGACCGAAATGCCGGGCCTGATGGCGCTGCGCGAGGAGTTCGGCCACGACAAGCCGCTGAAGGGCGCGCGCATCGCCGGCTCTCTGCACATGACGATCCAGACCGCCGTGCTGATCCAGACGCTGGAAGCCCTGGGCGCCGACGTGCGCTGGGCGTCCTGCAACATCTTCTCGACCCAGGACCACGCCGCCGCCGCCATCGCCGCCGCCGGCACCCCGGTGTTCGCCACCAAGGGCGAGACGCTGGAAGAATACTGGGACTATGCCCACAAGATCTTCGAATGGGCCGACGGCGGCTATCCGAACCTGATCCTGGACGACGGCGGTGACGCCACCCTGCTGTGCGTGCTGGGGCCCAAGGCCGAGAAGGACATCTCGGTTCTGGCCAACCCCGAGAACGAGGAGGAAGAAGCCCTCTACAAGGTGATGAAGCGCTACATCGCCGAGAAGCCGGGCTTCTATTCGGCCATCCGCGACGCCATCGGCGGCGTGTCGGAAGAGACGACCACCGGCGTGCACCGCCTGTATCAAATGGCCGAGCGGGGCGAACTGCCCTTCCCCGCCATCAACGTCAACGACAGCGTCACCAAGTCCAAGTTCGACAACCTGTACGGCTGCCGTGAATCGCTGGTCGACGCGATCCGCCGCGGCACCGACGTCATGCTGTCGGGCAAGGTCGCCGTGGTCTGTGGCTACGGCGACGTGGGCAAGGGTTCGGCCGCATCGCTGCGTCAGGGCGGTGCCCGCGTGATCGTAACCGAGATCGACCCGATCTGCGCCCTGCAGGCCGCCATGGAAGGCTATGAGGTCCAGACGCTGGACGACTCGGTCGGTCGGGCCGACATCTTCGTCACCGCCACGGGCAACAAGGACGTCATCACCGTCGACCACATGCGGGCGATGAAGAACAACGCCATCGTCTGCAACATCGGCCACTTCGACTCGGAAATTCAGGTCGCCGGCCTGAAGAACTTCAAGTGGGACGAGATCAAGCCGCAGGTCCACCACGTCGAGTTCCCGAACGGCAACAAGATCATCCTGCTGTCGGAAGGCCGCCTGGTGAACCTGGGCAACGCCACGGGCCACCCGTCCTTCGTGATGTCGGCGTCCTTCACCAACCAGACGCTGGCCCAGATCGAGCTGTGGACCAACAAGTCCAAATACGAGAACCAGGTCTACGTTCTGCCCAAGCACCTGGACGAGAAGGTCGCCACGCTGCACCTGGCCAAGCTGGGCGCCAAGCTGACGGTCCTGTCCAAGGAACAGGCGGACTACATCTCCGTCCCGACCGCCGGACCGTTCAAGCCGGACCACTATCGGTACTAGAGGCGTAGCGGGTTCGCCCGACGTCATCCAACGATCGAAGGGGCGCGCCGATGCCGGTGCGCCCCTTCTTCGTTCAGGCGGCCAGCGCCAGGATGTCGGGGCGTTCGCGCCCCGACAGGCTCAGCTCGAAATCGGACAGCAGGTCGATCAGCTCGTCGGCATTGGGCGGGGCCTTGTCGGACGCCATCCGGTAGGACCAGAAGCTGACGATGTGCTGCACCGCCCCCAGACGCTCGCCGAGGCGCGAGAACAGCAGCGGGGCGTCGCGCAGGAAGTCGCGGAAGGCGGTCGGTCTTCCCTCCTGCGTCAGCCCCCGAAAGGCATCGTCATAGACCCGCAGCATGTCGGCGGTCGCCTCGCACGTCAGCAGGATGCGGCGACGCACCTGCTCGCGCGCGCGATCGATCGCGGCATGCTGCTCGGCATCGACCCTGCCCGACGCGCGAACGCGGCGCACGCTGTCGACGACGCCCCCGACCTGGCCCGTGATCGTCTGCAGCGCCCATTTGTAATAGAGGAACCCCTTCCAGCAGAAGACGCCCTCCTCGTATTCATGGGGGGCCAGCTGCAGGGTCTGGCCCAGAGCGCTCATGTCCTCACCCGCGGAGTTCGACATGATCTTGGCGGTCAGCCGGGCGACAGGGTTCTCGGCTGTCAGGTCGGCGTCGGGGCCCAGACTCAGATCGACCAGAGACGTGATCTCCTCGGCAACGAACGCCGCCATGCGAGACACGTCGGCCTCTGACAGGTTGAAATAGCAGGATGCGGGGGCCTGGCCGTTCCGCCTGAGTTGTTCGCGCAGCAGGAAGGGATCCAGGCCCGGCAGTTCGTCGATCAGGGACAGGGTCCGCCGATCCGGATGATGCGGCGCGATGCCGAAGCTTTCCTCCAGCGTCCTGTCGAAGCCGATCTGATCGACGAACAGATAGCGGCCGCCGACGCGAAGGTCCGCGTCGTCGATCGGCAGGATGATCTTGGTCGCGACATAGCGCCGGACGCGGAACTGTTCGATCTCGTTCCGGCGCAGGCGGTGCTTGATGATCAGCGCCTTGTTCAGGATGGGGTTGGCGAACAGGGGCTGGGTCTTCCACGCCTCCGTTCGCCCATGCTGACGCCAGACGTGCAGCAGGTTGAGCACCCGCGCGGTCGAGGCGGACTTGCGAAGGTTGGCGAGGTTTCGAACGGCGCGGTCGGTCAATCGGAGCTCCTGACGCCGGCATCCTGAACGGCAAAGGTTAGAGCCATGGCGACGAGCGTGGTTTGGCGGGTCTTAACGGGGTGCGGCGCGGCTGCCGCTGGCGTCGCGGCATAGGGGGGACTAAGACGCGGCCATGGGCATCGTGTTCGACATCCTGATCCTTCTGGCCATCCTCGCCGTCGCGGTGGTGCTGGGCTTCGGCATCTATTCGCTGTTCCGGGGCGGAGACTATGCGCGCTCCAACTCCAACCGGCTGATGCGGCTGCGCGTCATCATGCAGGCGACCGCCGTGGTCCTGCTGATGGCCGGGCTGTGGTGGAAGACCAGCCACGGCGGCTGACGAGGAGACGGGCGTGGTCGTTCTGAACAAGATCTATACTCGCACCGGCGACGCGGGCGACACCGGCCTGGCGTCCGGCGTTCGCGTGTCCAAAAGCGATCCGCGCGTGGAGGCCTATGGCACGGTCGATGAGCTGAATGCCGTGATCGGGGTGGCCCGCCTGCATTCCGGTCAGAACGACCGTATCGACGCGATGCTGGGCCGGATCCAGAACGAACTGTTCGACCTGGGGGCCGATCTAGCCACGCCGCTGGACCCGCCCCCGACCTGGGAAGCGCTGCGCATGGTTCAGTCGCAGGTCGAACGGCTGGAGGCCGAGATCGACTGGATGAACGAGAGTTCGAAGGCGCTCGACAGCTTCATCCTGCCGGGCGGATCGGCCCTGTCGGCGCATCTGCATCTGGCCCGTACGGTCGCGCGGCGGGCCGAGCGGGACGCGATCCGACTGGTCGAGACCGGCGCGGCGGTTACGCCCGAGGCACTGCGTTATCTGAACCGGCTGTCCGATCACCTGTTCGTGGCGGCCCGGCGCGCCAATGCGAATGGCGCGGGCGACGTGAAATGGGTACCGGGCAGCACCCGCTAGGCCGCGATCAGCTGACGGTCGCCTCACCGACCATGCCGTACATTTCGTGGAGAAAATGGGTGCAGGCGATGTGATACCGGCCCGCGACATTGGGCGTCAGGTGGATGTCGATCGTCTCGTCGTCCAGAACCTCGATCGCGCCACGCCGGATATAGCCACGGTCGGCCGGTGCGACGGTCGATGAGGCGAACAACTCGGGCGCGACGAAGTTGTGGCTGCCCTGGGAATTCACAATGCGCAGCACGATCGGTACGCCGCGCTGGAGCGACAGACGATCGGGCGTGAACCGGTAGTTGGTCAGCACGACCTGAATGACACGAGGGGCCTGCTGCGCCGGAACCGGAGCGGCGGCCGACGGAAACGCCATGGCAGCGACGGCGGCGGCAATCCACACGAGGCGAGACATGTTCATTCCTTCGGCGGCAGGGAAGCCGAACCGATGGAGCGCCGCCGAGGCAAAGGGCGCAAGCGAATTCATCATCGACGCATGGGGGAGACACGAACCGGTCGGCCGCGCTAAACCGCCCCAAACGACAAAATACGCCCCAGGA
Source organism: Brevundimonas sp. P2_A6 (assembly GCF_056404975.1). NCBI lineage: Bacteria > Pseudomonadati > Pseudomonadota > Alphaproteobacteria > Caulobacterales > Caulobacteraceae > Brevundimonas > Brevundimonas sp. P2_A6. The sequence continues at coordinate 594,973 of NZ_JBFUCZ010000002.1, forward strand.
AAAAGACCATGCGCGACATTCACCATTTCATCGACGGCGCGTCCTTCACCGGTTCGTCCGGTCGGTTCTCCGACGTGTTCAATCCGAACACGGGCGAGGTCCAGGCCCGCGTGCAGCTGGCCTCGGTCGCCGAGATGGACCGCGCGGTCCAGTCGGCCCAGAACGCCTTCGAGGGCTGGTCCTCGACCAATCCCCAGCGCCGCGCGCGGGTGATGTTCGAGTTCAAGCGGCTGGTCGAAGCCAACATGACCGAGCTGGCCGAACTGCTGTCGTCCGAACACGGCAAGGTCGTCGCGGATTCCAAAGGCGACATCCAGCGGGGCCTGGAGGTCATCGAGTTCGCCTGCGGCATCCCGCATGCGCTGAAGGGCGAATATACATGGGGCGCGGGTCCCGGCATCGACGTCTATTCGATGCGCCAGCCGCTGGGCGTCGTTTCGGGCATCACCCCGTTCAACTTCCCGGCCATGATCCCGATGTGGATGTTCGGCGTGGCCATCGCGGTGGGCAACACCTTCATCCTCAAGCCCTCGGAGCGCGATCCGTCGGTGCCCGTCCGTCTGGCCGAACTGATGATGGAGGCGGGCGCCCCCGCCGGCGTCCTGAACGTCGTCCACGGCGACAAGGCGGCGGTCGACGCGATCCTGGAGCACCCGCTGGTGCACGCCGTCAGCTTCGTCGGTTCGTCCGACATCGCCCACTATGTTTATCAGACGGGCGCGGCCAACCATAAGCGGGTCCAGGCCATGGGCGGCGCCAAGAACCACGGTATCGTCCTGCCCGACGCCGACATGGATCAGGTGATCAAGGACCTGTCCGGCGCGGCTTACGGGAGCGCCGGCGAACGCTGCATGGCCCTGCCGGTCGTCGTCCCCGTCGGCAAGAGGACCGCCGACGAACTGCGCGAGCGGATGGTCGCCGAGATCCCGACCATGCGGGTCGGCGTCTCGACCGACGCGGGCGCCCACTACGGCCCCGTCGTCACCGCCCAGCATAAGGCCCGCGTCGAGGGCTGGATCGAACAAGGTGTGAAGGACGGCGCCGAACTGGTCGTCGACGGCCGAGGTTTCACTCTGCAGGGCCACGAGAAGGGCTATTTCGTCGGCCCGTCCCTGTTCGACCACGTCACGCCCGAGATGGAGAGCTACAAGGAAGAGATCTTCGGGCCCGTGCTCCAGATCGTCCGCGCCGCCAGCTTCGAGGAGGCGCTGAGCCTGCCGTCGAAGCACCAGTACGGCAACGGCGTCGCCATCTTCACCCAGAACGGCCGCGCGGCCCGCGACTTCGCCGCTCGCGTCAACGTCGGCATGGTCGGGATCAACGTCCCGATCCCGGTGCCGGTCGCCTATCACACCTTCGGCGGCTGGAAGCGCTCGGCCTTCGGCGACACCAACCAGCACGGCATGGAAGGCGTGAAGTTCTGGACCAAGGTCAAGACCATCACCGCCCGCTGGCCGGACTCGGACCTGGAGCACGCCGACAGCTCCTTCGTCATCCCTACGATGGGCTAAGGTTGATCGAGCAGCGATAGCGTCCTCGCTGTTTGGCGCTAGGATGGCGTTCTCAACGCCACCCTGACCGGATCCGATCAATGCTCGGCAGATTTCTGACTACACAAGGTCGCGCTCGACGCTCGGAATGGTGGCTGCTGAGCATTGGCCTTGCGGTGCTGGGCGGGTTCATATCGATTTTGCTGATTGCCTTGTTCGAGGCCACACCCGTTGTGGACGCGTTGCTGCAACCTCCCACTCGGACCACGGCGCTTGCTCTTCTGGCGATGCAGCTTGTGATCTGGTGGCCCATGACGGCCCTGTTCATCCGGCGTGCCCATGATCGCAATCAACGCGGCATCTGGGCAGTGATCTATCAACTACTGACCCTTGGCCTTGCCGCATTCGACTTCCCGGAGATCACCGGACTTCTCGACCCGAACAGCCTCTTGGGCGTGCAGACCGCATATCAAGTCGTGACCGGCCTGCTCTCGCTGGCCCTTCTCGTCACTCAAGGGTTTCTGGACGGCACGCCCGGTCCCAACCGCTATGGCCAGTCGCCGAAGGGACTTGGCCAATCCAACTACACAGCGCCCATCGTCTGACGCCCGCTTTCCCCCGACCGGTGTGCGAAGCGACGCAATTCGGTGTTAAGCGTTATGCTCGGCGATATGCTGAAGCTGGAGTGCCTCCCCGCATGCGTCGTTTCCTGATCTGGTCCGCCCTGGCGGTCGTCATCGGCCTGGCCATCGCGGGCGGCGGCTACTGGGCCTACTGGAACTTCTATGCCCGGTTCCAGCCGGTGACGGTCGCGCGCAACCAGGCCGAGATCCAGCGCCTGCTGGACGAGGCGTCCTGGGTTTCCGAAGGCGGCGGCGGCCAACCGCTCTACGTCATCGGCTATCGAGACAGCGCCGCCAGCCAGCGCTACGAGCGGGAAGAGGCCGAGAAGCTGCGCGCCGGCGGTGTGGAGGTCCGCGTCGTCGTCTTCGCCCGCCCTGACAAGGAGGGGCAGGCCCTGTCCACGGCCGCCGAGCGTGCCACCGTGGCCGAGCTGTGGCTGAGCCGCGACTGGAGCCTGTATCAGCGCTGGACCGCGACCCCGGCCGCCAACTGGACGGCGGCGGGGATTCCAGCGGCGGACGGCAATCTGGCACGCTCGGCCGTGGTCGACGCCAGCCGGGCCTTCGTGGTCAAGTTGACCGACCTGCTGCGCGATGCCGGTGTGCCGACCGGCTATCCGCTGGTGATCTGGCGCGACCGCGAAGGGTTCATGAAGGCCTGCGCCTGTTCGGACGCCCGCTCCTGGGCCTTCATCCGCGACGACTTCGATGCGCCCGATGTGGTGGCTCCGGCCAGCCTGGATGAGCCCGGTGCGCCGGTGCCCCCGGGCGTGCCCGGTCCGGCGGTTCCCGGCAGCCTGCCCTATCCAACCCTGCCCGGCATCCCGCCGGCTGATGGCCAGGCGACGCCTTCCCAGCCGGTCCAGCCCGGCGCGACAGGCCAGACATCGCCATCTCGCCCACGCGCGACGCCCAATCGCCCGACCCAGCCGACCACCCCGCCGCAACCGACCCAGCAGGACGACACGACGTTCTTCTAAGGGCAGATCAGAACAGCCGCTTGCAGGTCTCGATCAGGCGTTCGACATCGGCGTCGTCCTGATACAGGCCAAAGCCGAAGCGGATGACCTCGTCGCGCACATCGGTGACGACATTGGCCTCCAGCAGGCGCGCCCGCCAGGCCTGGGCATCCTTGTGTTTCAGCGCCAGGAATCGGGCGCGTGCGGCGTTGTCGCCGGTCACCGGGTTCAGGATCGTCGCTTCGCCCAGTCTGCCGCACTCGCCCGCCACCAGCGCCTGCGCGAACCGCGCCGACAGGCGGTCGGCGTGGGCTGAAATGTCCGCCGTCGTCAGCCCCTGCTCGTCCAGCATGCGCCGCACGCCGTTGAAGCGATACAGCGGGGTGGCATCGAAGGTCGCGCCCCAGAAACGGCCGGCGTCGGCGCGGTACTGGACCCCGTCCGGCGGTCCCATCAGATTGCCGAACTCCGCGAACCAGCCGGTCACGACGGGTCGTTCGCAGAATCCCGGCGGCGCATGCAGGAAGCCCGCGCCCTCGCCCGTCATCGCGTATTTGTAACCGCCGGAGACGTAGAAGATCCGATCCGCCACGGCGGACAGGTCGGTCGGCGTGGCCATGAAGCCGTGATAGCCGTCGACGATGACCCACGGCCCCTCCGGCCGAGCCAGTGCCGCCAGATCGTCGATGCAGCCGATCGCCTGGCCGGTCTTGAAGAAGACCTGGCTGACGAAGATGACATCGTTGCCGCCCGCCTGGGCCGCCGCCGTGAACCGGGCGTCGAAGGTGTCGAACGGCTCCAGCGGCACGCGCGTGACGACCGCCTCGCCGCTCTCCTCCCAGCGCTCGGCCTGGCGGCGGAAGGCATGGAACTCGCCGTCCGTGGTCAGGATGCGGACCGGCTTGGTTTCCCAGCCCGAGAAGACGCGGATCAGGAAGTCGTGGGTGTTGGGCGCGAAGACGACCGTGTCCGGGTCGGGCAGGTTCAGCTCGCGCGCCACATGCTTCTGCGCCTCGGGCACCACGTCCCCCAGGATCAGGTCCCATTTCCGGTCGGCGAAATGGTTGGCCTCGACCCAGGCCCGGACCTGCCCGTCAAAGCTGGCGTCGGGCCACAGGTGATGACTGTGCGCCGCGAAATGCAGCCGCTCGGGGTCGAGTTCCAGCGCACGGGAGAAGAGGGGTTTGTAGGAGGGCTTCATCGTTTGAACATCGCTTCCGATATGTCCCGAGATGCGTCGAGGACCCGTTCGATCAGAACGTGATCCCGCTGCACCGAGTAGAAAATGTAATGGCGGCCCAGGGTCCGCTGTTGCACCGGTGGCTCCAGCCGATAGGCGATCGGAAATCGCTGCGGCATCCGGGAGAGCGATCGGCAGCGTTGTTCGATCCGCTCGATATAGCCAAACGCCGCCTGGCGGCTGTCGCGTGCGATGAAGTCGGCGATATCCTGGATGTCCGCTTGGGCTTCCGCCGAGACTTGAACCTTCACGCAGGGTCCACATAGCGGGCGCGGAGTTCAGCGAACACCACCTCCGCCGGAATGCTCGAGCGTGGGTCGCGCCGGGACTCTTCGATCAACGCCCTCGCATAGGCGACGAACTCCGGCGTTTCGGCCGAAGCCGCCTCTGCACGTCGATCGGAGGCCCAGTCGCCCAGGATCAGATTCATCGCTTCGGCGATCGATGCAAACTCACCCGCGGCCACGGCGGCCTCGACATCGGCATAGATGTCGGCGTCGACCTCGGCGGTGATGGTCTCGTGCTTGCCCATGGCCTTCCTCTCCAGCCGAAGACTACCACACGACCGATTTGAAACCAGCGCTCAAGCAGCGAGACGCCGCGCGTCGAGCGTTAGCGCTCTTAAACCAGCGCCCCGTGGCAGTGCTTGAACTTGCGGCCCGATCCGCAGGGGCAGTCCGCGTTGCGCGGCGTCCGTTCCCAGCCGGCGGGCAGCAGCTCGACGGGCAGGCGAGCCCGGTCGTCGCCGGTGACCTGGCCTTCGGGGTTCTGGGCCAGGGGATCGGCCATTTCGTTGACGCCGGTGCCGGGGTTCAGGTGGATTTCCTGGAACTCGGGCATCTCCATCGCCGGCGGGGCCTCGAAGCGGAACTCCACCGTCATCAGCCAGCGCGTCACATTGTGCCGCAGCTCGTGCAGCAGGGTCTCGAACAGGCTGAAGGCCTCGGTCTTGTACTCGTTCAGCGGGTCACGCTGGCCATAGCCGCGCAGGCCGATGACGCCGCGCAGGTGGTCCAGATGCACCAGGTGCTCGCGCCACTGCATGTCGATCATCTGCATCAGGAACTGCTTTTCCAGTCCCCGCGTCTGGTCCGCCCCAAGCTGCTCCAGGCGTTCGGCGGCGCGGGCGTCGGCGGCGTCCTGCAGGCGCTGTTCGACCTCTTCGTTGGATACGCCTTCCTCGGCGGCCCAGTCGTGCAACGGCAGGTCCAGCCCCAGGGTGGACTTCACCTTCTCGTCCAGGCCGTCGATGTCCCACTGCTCGGCATAGGCCTTGGGCGGCATGAAGCGGTCGACCAGGTCGGTGACCACGTCGCGCCGGAACTCACCGACCAGTTCGGACAGGTCGTCGGAATCCATGAACTCCTGGCGCTGCTCGAACACGGCCTTGCGCTGGTCGTTCACGACGTCGTCGTATTTCAGCAGGTTCTTGCGGATGTCGTAGTTGCGGGTCTCGACCCGCTTCTGGGCCGTCTCCACCGCGCGGTTCAGCCAGGGGTGGCTGATCGCCTCGCCCTCGGCCACGCCGAAGTTGCGCATGATCGCGTCCAGCCGGTCGCCGGCGAAGATGCGCAGCAGGTCGTCCTCGCAGCACAGGAAGAATTTCGACGTGCCGGGGTCGCCCTGACGGCCGGTCCGGCCACGCAGCTGGTTGTCGATGCGGCGGCTCTCGTGGCGCTCGGTGCCCAGAACAAACAGGCCCCCGGCATCCAAAGCGATCTTCTTCTGGACCGCGATGTCCGCCTTCAGCCGCGCCTCTTCGGCGGCCAGCATCTCGGGCGTGACCTCGACGGCCATGTTGCGCTGGTCCTGACGGTATTTGTCCAGACGCATTTCCAGGTTGCCGCCCAGCTGAATGTCGGTGCCGCGACCGGCCATGTTGGTGGCGATGGTGACCGCGCCGGGCAGGCCCGCATCGGCGACGATGAAGGCTTCCTGTTCGTGCTGACGCGCGTTCAGGACGCTGTGGGGGATGCCCTTGAACTTGGTCTCGTATTTGATGTCGTAGGCGGCGTCGCCGATCTTGGCGGCCTCCTTGTCCTTGCCGACGAACTCCGGCTTCAGGGTGCGCGACACCTCCACCTTGTGCTCGTAGCTGTTCAGGATCTCCGACAGCTGCTCGGACTTCTCGATCGAGACGGTGCCGACCAGGATCGGCTGACCGCGCTCGCGGCACTCGGCGATCTGGCGCGCGATGGCCTGAACCTTCTCGGCATAGGTCCGATAGACCTCGTCGTCGTGGTCGATGCGCTGGACCGGGCGGTTGGTCGGAACCTCGAGCACGTCCATCTTGTAGATGTCGTGGAATTCCTGGGCCTCGGTCGCGGCCGTGCCGGTCATGCCGGACAGCTTTTCGTAGAGGCGGAAATAGTTCTGGATCGTCACCGAGGCCAGGGTCTGGTTCTCGGGCTGGATCTTGACGTCCTCCTTGGCCTCGATGGCCTGGTGGAGGCCCTCGGACAGGCGGCGCCCGGTCATCATGCGACCCGTGAACTCGTCGATCAGGACGACCTCTCCGGCCTTGATGATGTAGTCCTTGTCCTTCTGATACAGGGTGTTGGCGCGCAGCGCCTGATTGACGTGGTGCACCAGGCTGATGTTGGCGGCGTCGTACAGACCCGTCGTGTCCTCGGCGAAATGGCCGCCTTCTTCCAGCAGCTGCTCGATCTTTTCGGAGCCTTCCTCGGTCAGCAGCGACTGACGCTGCTTCTCGTCGAGATCGAAAGTCGTGGGGTCCTTGATCAGGTCCTTCACCAGGGCGTCGCAGATCTTGTAGAGGTCCGAACGATCCTCGGTCGGGCCTGAGATGATCAGCGGGGTACGCGCTTCGTCGATCAGAATGGAATCGACCTCGTCGACGATGGCGAAATGGTGCGGGCGCTGCACCATCTCGCGCCGGTCATAGACCAGGTTGTCGCGCAGATAGTCGAAGCCGAACTCGTTGTTGGTGCCGTAGGTGATGTCGGCGTTGTAGGACGCCTGGCGCTGACCCTGAGACAGGCCGTTCACGATCACCCCGACCTCGAGCCCCAGGAAACGATAAACCCGGCCCATCCATTCGGCGTCGCGCCGGGCCAGATAGTCGTTGACGGTGATGACGTGGACGCCCTTGCCCGACAGGGCGTTCAGATACACCGGGGCCACCGCGACCAGGGTCTTGCCCTCGCCGGTGCGCATCTCGGCGATGCCGCCCTCGTGCAGGATCATGCCGCCGGTCAGCTGCACGTCGTACTGGCGCTGGCCCAGCACCCGCTTGGAGGCCTCGCGCGACACGGCGAAGGCGTCGTCGAGCAGCTTGTCCAGGCTTTCGCCCGCCGCGACCCGATCCTTGAAGGTCTGGGTCATCATGCGCAGCTCGTCGTCGGACAGGGCGGCGTATTTCGGCTCCAGAGCGTTGATCTTCTGGACCCGGCCCATGAAGTCCTTGACCTTGCGGTCGTTGGAAGAGCCGAAGAGTTTCTTGGCAAAGCCGAGCATGGGCGGTCCGGAAGCGGTCGAGCGGTCTATGGCTCTGGGAATGCCCTGAACGGGCGTCGATGAACGCCGCGTGAGTGGCTGCCGGACGAGGCGGCGCAACAGGCCGCGCAACGAAGCGAAAACCCCTCGACTTGGGCGCAGGCGGGACTTAAGCACCGGCCATACCCCTGTCAACGCGAGGGGCTTTTTGGCCCGGCGTTTGGACCCCTTCAGTCGGGACGGAGCGTCCGATGCGACATTCGCGCAACCCCCTCGTTTTGATCGCCTTTGGGGCCCTTCTGGCGTTGGCCGCCTGTGGACGCGGCGGGGGGAACGACCAGCCGCCGGAACCGGGCGACCGGGCGGTGGCCCGGGTGCAGGACCAGACGATCTGGGCCTCCGACGTCAAGCGCGAGGCGGTGGCACAAGGCCTGGTGGGCGAGGGCGAGCCGCTGGACATCACCTCCAACCTGTTCCGGCGCGTGCTGGACGAGGTTGTCGATCAGAAGCTGCTGGCCCGCGAGGCCGAACGGCGGGGCCTGGACAACTCCGCCCTGGCCCAGCGGCGGCTCGAGGCGACGCGCGAGCGCATCCTGGGCGACATGCTGGTCGAGAACGTCGTCAACGGGGCGATCTCCGATCAGGCCGTCCAGACCCTGTACCAGGAGCAGTTGCGCCTGGCCCGTACGTCGGAGGAAATCCGCGTCCGCCTGATCCTGTCGCGGACCAAGCCCGAAGCCGACGCGGTGCTGGGCATCCTGGGGCAGGGCGCCAGCTTCGAGGCCGTGGCCCAGGAGCGTTCGATCGACGAGGCGACGCGCTTTTCCGGGGGTGACCTCGGCTATTCGACCGCCGACGTCATGCCGCAGGCCTATGCCAATGCGCTGAGGGAGGCCCCGGCGGGCTCCACCGTCGGCCCGTTCCAGACCGAGGGCGGCTGGGCCGTCCTTCGCGTCGAGGACCGGCGTCGCGAAAGCCCGCCGACGCTCGATCAGGCACGGCCGCAGATCGTGCGCTATCTGACCTATGAAGGCGTGCGCCAGCTGCTGGAGGAGCTGCGTGGCAAGGCCAAGGTCGACGTGCTGCTGGCCGCTGAAGGGAATGCGCCACAGGAACCTGCCTCGGCCCCGCGCGCGGCCGCGCCGACGACCCCCACGCCCACCCCGACCGCCCCGGCAACCGCACCGACGGCGGCCGCACAGTGAGCGGCGATCCGAAAAAGCCCGTCTCGACCGGCAAGGCGATCGAACAGGCGTTCGAAAAGGCGCTGGATCCGTTCGCCACCGCCATCCGCAAGGCGACCCAGCCTCATGCACCCGCGTCCGTTGCTCAGGCGGCCCCCGGGAAACCGGGCCTGAAGGTCTCGCCTCTGGCGGTGCCATTTCCGACCATCCCGCCCGTCGGCGGCGTCGAGATCACAACGGCCCGCGCGGGCTTCTACAAGCACGAGCGCGACGATCTGGTGGTGTTCCGCTTCGCCCGGGGCACCACCTGCGCCGGGGTCTTCACCCGCCACAAGATCGGCTCTGCCCCCGTCGACTGGTGCAAGCGCCATCTGGACGGGGCAAGCGGCGGCGAGGACGTTCGCGCCCTGGTCGTCAACGCGGGTTGCGCCAATGCCTTCACGGGCAAGGCGGGGGCCGATGCCGCCCGTCGCACGGCCTCCGAGGTCGCCAAGCGGTTTGGCTGTCGCCAGCGCGACGTCATGCTGGCGTCCACCGGGGTGATCGGCGTCCTGTTGGACGACAAGAAGATCGCGGCGAAACTGCATGAGATCGAGACGAAGCTGGACGGCGACACGACGCCGACCGAGCAGTGGGCCGCCGCCGGTCGGGGCATCATGACCACCGACACCTTCCCCAAGGGCTCCTATGCCGAATGCCGCATCGACGGGGTCAAGGTCCGGATCGCCGGGATCGCCAAGGGGTCGGGCATGATCGCGCCCGACATGGCGACCATGCTGGCCTTCATCGTCACCGACGCCAGCATCCATCCGAATGTCCTGCGCGCCATGCTGGGCCTGCATGTCAGGACCACCTTCAACAGCGTGACTGTCGATGGCGACACCTCGACCAACGACACCTGTCTGCTGTTCGCCACGGGGGCCTCGGGCGCGCCGCGCATCGGCCGGCTGGGCGACCGGCGGCTGAAGGAGTTCTCGGTCGCGCTCGACAAGGTCATGCTGGACCTGGCGCACCAGCTGGTCCGGGACGGCGAGGGCGCGACCAAGTTCGTCCGCGTCACCGTGGACGGCGCCGCCAGCCCGGCGTCTGCCCGCAAGCTCGCCAAATCGATCGCCGACAGCCCCCTGGTCAAGACCGCCATCGCGGGTGAGGACGCCAACTGGGGTCGCGTCGTCATGGCGGTGGGCAAGACCGAGGAGCCGGTCGACCGCGACCACCTGGCCATCCGCTTCGGCCCGCATCAGGCCGCCGTGGATGGCGCGATCTCGCCCACCTACGACGAGGCGAAGATGAGCGCCTATATGAAGAACTCCGATATCGACATCAGCGTGGATGTGGGCTCGGGCCGGGCGTCGGCGACGGTGTGGACCTGCGATCTGACCAAGGGCTACATCGAGATCAACGGGGACTATCGGAGCTGATGATCGGCGCGATCGCATGCAGCGCTTTGAGCGACGCATGCCGCGTCATTCTTGAGCCATGCGAGGGCGGTGCCTGCTTGTTCGTTTTTCGAACACAGCATTCAGGCTCGCCGGAAGCGGATTACTTCTTCGAATCCGTAAATCAGGCCAAGGCCGTCGCGGAGAGTGATTACGGCGTGCCGTCGGATGGTTGGACGCCTTGGGCAGGCCCGACGTTCGGCTAGCCTAGGCCGCCGCCTGCTCGGCCTTCCTGACCGCGCTGGCGCGAATCTTTTCGCTCTCGGACTTCAGCTGCCCGCACGCCGCCAGGATGTCCCGTCCCCGCGGCGTGCGGATCGGCGAGGCATAGCCCGCCTTGTTCAGGATGGCGGCGAAGCGTTCGATCGTCTTCCAGTCCGAACATTCATAATCGGTGCCGGGCCAGGGGTTGAAGGGGATCAGGTTGACCTTGGCGGGGATGCCCTCGATCAGCTTGACCAGGGCGCGGGCCTCGTCGGGGCTGTCGTTGACCCCCTTCAGCATCACATATTCGAAGGTGACCCGGCGGGCGTTGGAGATGCCGGGATAGGCGCGGATGCCGTCCATCAGCTGTTGCAGCGGATACTTCTTGTTCAGCGGGACCAGGACGTCGCGCAGCGGGTCGTTGGTGGCGTGCAGGCTGATGGCCAGCATGGCCTGGGTGCGGGTGCCCAGCGGCTCCAGCATCGGCACCACGCCACTGGTTGAGACCGTGATGCGGCGGCGCGACAGGGCGATGCCCTCGTTGTCCGAGATGATGTCGATGGCGTCCGAGACGTGATCCAGATTGTAGAGCGGCTCGCCCATGCCCATGAAGACGATGTTGGACAGGCGGCGGTCTTCCTTGGGCGACGGCCATTCGTTCAGGTCGTCACGCGCCACCTGCACCTGGGCCACGATCTCGGAGGCGGTCAGGTTCCTGACCAGGGCCTGGGTGCCCGTGTGGCAGAAGGTGCAGTTCAGCGTGCAGCCGACCTGGCTAGACACGCAGAGGGCGCCCGCGCGGCCCACGTCGGGGATATAGACGGTCTCGATCTCGATGCCCGGCGCGGTGCGGATCAGCCATTTGCGCGTGCCGTCGGCGGACACCTGGCGCTCGACGATCTCGGGCCGGGCCAGGGTGAAGGCGTCGGCCATCTTCGCCTTGGCGTCCTTGGCCATGTTGGTCATGGCGTCGAAGTCAGTGACCCCGAAATGGTGGATCCAGCCCCACACTTGGCTGGCGCGCATCTTCGCCTTCTCCGGCGGACAGATGTCGGCGTCGATCAGCGCCTGACGCAGACCGCTGCGCGTCAGACCGGACAGGTTGACGGGAGCCTTGTGCGCGGGCGCGGAAACACGGGACAGGTCGAGCGTGACGCTCACGGGCAGGGATCCTTGGGTGGGGAGGCGAGGCGTATAGCACAAAACCCTCTCCCACTGGGAGAGGGACCGAAACTCACAAAATGAACCGGCTCAGGTCCGCGTTCTTCGACAGGTCGCCCACCTTCTCCCGCACCGCGTCACCGTCGAAGGCGACCGTCTGGCCCGACAGATCGGAGGCCTTGAAGGAGGTCTCCTCCAGCACCCGCTCGATCACGGTCACAAGCCGCCGCGCCCCGATGTTCTCGACCGCGCCATTGGCCGCCACCGCTGCGTCGGCCAGGGCCTCGACCGCATCCGGGGTGAAGGTCAGGGTCACATCCTCCGTGGCCAGCAACGCCTGGTTCTGGCGGATCAGGTTGGCCTCGGGCTCGGTCAGGATGCGCACGAAGTCGTCGCGGGTCAGGGCTTTCAGTTCGACCCGGATCGGCAGCCGGCCCTGAAGCTCGGGCAGCAGGTCGCTGGGCTTGGCGACATGGAAGGCGCCCGAGGCGATGAACAGCACATGGTCCGACTTCACCGGCCCGTATTTGGTCGAGACCGTTGTGCCCTCGATCAGGGGCAGCAGGTCGCGCTGCACGCCTTCGCGGGACACGTCGGCCCCGCCGCGATCCTGTCGTCCCGCGACCTTGTCGATCTCGTCGATGAAGACGATGCCTTCGTTTTCGGCCAGCAGCAGGGCCTCGCGGGTCAGGCTGTCCTGATCCAGCAGCTTGTCGCTCTCCTCGGCCAGCAGGGGTGCCATGGCGTCGCGCACGGTCGTCTTGACCGACTTCGTGCGTCCGCCGCCCAGCTTGCCCAGCATGTCCGAAAGATTCAGCAGGCCTACATTGCCGCCGCCCCCGACATCCAGGCCCTGGATCGGCGAGGATGTATCGGCCAGCTGCAGCTCGATCTCCTTGTCGTCCATCTCGCCGGCCCGCAGCTTCGTTCTGAAACTGTCGCGGGTCGCGGGCTGCGAACCGGGCCCCACCAGGGCGTCCAGGATCCGCTCCTCCGCCGCGCTTCCGGCCTTGGCCCGCACGCCGGTGCGGCGCTGGTCGCGCACCATGACCAGGGCGGCTTCCACCAGGTCTCGCATGATCTGATCCACGTCACGTCCGACGTAGCCGACCTCGGTGAACTTGGTCGCCTCGACCTTCAGGAAGGGCGATCCCGCCAGCCGGGCCAGACGTCGCGCGATCTCGGTCTTGCCGACGCCCGTCGGCCCGATCATCAGGATGTTCTTGGGCGTGACCTCGTCGCGCAGGTCGGCGGGCACGCGCTTGCGCCGCCAGCGGTTGCGCAGGGCGACCGCGACGGCGCGCTTGGCGTCATCCTGGCCGACGATGTAGCGGTCGAGTTCGGAAACGATCTCGCGGGGGGACAGGTCGGTCACGCGCGAGCTCCGCCCAGGGTCTCTACCGTCAGATTGCCGTTGGTGTAGACGCAGATGTCGGCGGCGATCGCCATGGCGCGACGGGCCACGGCTTCGGCATCCATGTCGGTGTTGTCGATGAGCGCGCGGGCGGCGGCCAGGGCATAGTTGCCGCCCGACCCCACGGCCGCGACGCCATATTCGGGCTCCAGCACATCGCCGACCCCGGTGACGGTGAAGATGGCGTCCTTGTCGGCCACCAGCAGCATGGCCTCCAGCCGACGCAGATAGCGATCCGTGCGCCAGTCCTTGGCCAGGTCGACGCAGGCCCTGGCCAGCTGATCCGGATATTGCTCCAGCTTGGCCTCCAGCCGCTCGATCAGGGTGAAGGCGTCGGCGGTGGCGCCGGCGAACCCCGCCAGCACCTTGCCGCCCGCCAGGGTCCGGACCTTGCGCGCCGCGCCCTTGACGATCGTCGCGCCCATGGAGACCTGGCCGTCACCGGCGATGACGGTGCGCCCGTCTTTGCGCACGGCCAGGATCGTGGTGCCGTGCCAGTCGGGGAAGGTGGGTGATGTCTGGCTCATGAATGCCAGATGGAGACGCAAATGCGGCGCGGCAAGCCGAAAGCTGAGCAAATACAATATGGCGGGCCGGCCACATTTCTACCAATGTAACAGGTTACATTGACACAATCATTTCAATAAATCTTCAATCCTGGGGTATGTCGTGCTTCACCGCCTCATCTATGTCAGCGAAGCCGTTGGGTCCACGGGCGTTTCGACCCTGTCCGTCGCCCAAATATTGGGCATCGCCGAACGCAACAATCGCCGTGACCACATCACGAGCGGCGTGATGTTTCACGACGGGTGGTGCCTTCATGCCATCGAGGGGGCGCGCGTCGATATCGATCGGCTGATGGGTCGGCTGCGTGAGGATCGGCGCCACAGGAACATCCGGGTGCTGGTCGACAGGCCGATCACGGCGCGCCGCTTCTGCGAGCCGATGGGATTGTGCCTCGACCCCGTGGCCATGCTGAAGGCGATCGGATCCCCGGACATGGCGGCCATCACCGGCTACGACGCCGAACGCATCGTCGAGATCAAATTGGCGGCGTGACGCCGTTCGCTCCAGCGCCTAGTGGGAGCGAATGGCATTTTCCCCCGAAGAGGTCGAACGCTACGCCCGTCATCTGGTCCTGGCCGAGATCGGCGGCCCGGGTCAGCAGAAACTGGCGGCCGCGACGATCCTGATCGTCGGTGCCGGCGGCGTCGGAGGACCGGCCGCCCTTTATCTGGCTGCGGCGGGCGTCGGGACGATCCGGATCGTGGATGGCGACACGGTCGCCCTGTCCAATCTGCAGCGCCAGATCCTGTTCGACACAGCCGATGTCGGTCATTCCAAGGTCGAGGCGGCCGCCGACCGGCTGGCCGCGATCAACCCCCACAGCCGCGTCGAGGCACTGTATTATCCCCTCATCGCGAACAACGCCGCAGCCCTGATCGCCGGCGCCGATATCGTGATCGACGGCACGGACGATTTCGTCACACGGCACGCCGTCAACGCGGCCTGCGTCATCGCGGGCTTGCCGCTGGTGTCCGGGGCGCTGGGTCGATGGAGTGGCCAGGTTGGGGTGTTCGCGGGCCGGCCCTGCTATCGCTGCCTGGTCCCCGACAGCCCCCCGGATGCGGAGACCTGCGCGCGTGTCGGCGTCGTCGGGGCCTTGGCGGGCGTCATCGGCGCGATGGCGGCGCTGGAGGCGATCAAGCTGATCACCGGGGCGGGCGAGCCCCTGACGGGTCGGCTGCTGATTTACGACGGCCTGTCGGCGACCAGCCGGACGGTGACCGTCACGGCCGATCCGGCGTGTCCGGTGTGCGGGCAATAGGCAATAGGGAACAGCAACCGTTTCAGAGCGGCAGCGGCTTGACCCGCTGTTGCCCGTTGCCTGTTCCCTATTCCCTGATCGTCACGCCCAGTCGGGACGCGCGCGCTTCTTGCGGAACGAGGGGTTCAGCGTCTGCTTGCGCAGACGGATCGACTTGGGCGTGACCTCAACCAGCTCGTCGTCCGAAATGTAGGCGATGGCCTGTTCCAGCGACATCTGGCGCGGTGGCGTCAGGCGGACGGCCTCGTCCTTGCCGGAGGCGCGGACGTTGGTCAGCTGCTTGCCCTTGATCGGGTTGACGTCCAGGTCGTCCCAGCGGGCGTTCTCGCCGATGATCATGCCCTCATAGGTCTTCTCGCCGGCGCCGACGAACATCACGCCGCGATCCTCGAGGTTCCACAGGGCGAAGGCGGCGGTGTCGCCGTCGGAGTTCGAGATCAGCACGCCCTTCAGACGGCCGGCGATCTCGCCCTTGAATGGCTCGTAGTGGCTGAACACGCGGTTCAGCACGCCCGAGCCGCGCGTGTCGGTCAGGAACTCGCCCTGATAGCCGATCAGCGACCGCGACGGCGCCTTCAGGCTGATGCGGGTCTTGCCGGCGCCCGACGGACCCATATCGGTCAGCTCGGCCTTGCGCTGCGACAGCTTCTCGATGACGACGCCGGAGTATTCGTCGTCGACGTCGATCATGACGTCCTCGATCGGCTCCATCTTCTCGCCGTTCGGGCCTTCCTGATAGACCACGCGCGGACGGCTGATGGAGACCTCGAAGCCTTCGCGGCGCATGTTCTCGATCAGCACGCCCAGCTGCAGTTCGCCACGGCCCGCGACCTCATAGGCGTCGCCGCCTTCGGTCGTCGTGACGCGGATGGCGACGTTGGCCTCGGCTTCCTTCAGCAGGCGGTCGCGGATGACGCGCGACTGGACCTTGTCGCCCTCGCGACCGGCCAGGGGGCTGTCGTTGACCGAGACCGTCATGGAGATGGTCGGCGGATCGATCGGCTGGGCGGGCAGGGCGTCGGTGACTTCCATGGCGCACAGGGTGTCGGCCACGGTCGCCTTGGACATGCCGGCGATGGCGACGATGTCGCCCGCCTCGGCGCCCTCGTCGACGGCCTGACGCTTCAGGCCGCGGAACGCCAGCACCTTGGTGATGCGGCCGCGTTCGATTTCCTTGCCTTCGCGGTCCAGGGCGTGGATCGCCATGCCGGGAACGGCCTTGCCGCTTTCGATGCGGCCGGTCAGCAGACGCCCGAGGAAGGGGTCCGACTCGATCAGCACGTTCAGCATCTGGAACGGCTTGTCCTTGTTCTCCTGCACCTTGGGCGGGGGAACGTGGTCGACGATCAGGTCGAACAGCGGGGCCAGGTTGTCGTTCGGCTGGTTCAGATCCATCGTCGCCCAGCCGTTGCGGCCCGAGGCGTAGATATGGGGGAAGTCCAGCTGCTCGTCGGTCGCGCCGATGGCGGCGAACAGGTCGAAAGCTTCGTTGTGCACGCGGTCCGGGTCGGCGTGGGCGCGGTCGACCTTGTTGATGCAGAGGATGGGCTTGAGACCCATCTTCAGGGCCTTGGTCAGGACGAACTTGGTCTGGGGCATCACGCCCTCTTCGGCATCCACCAGGATGACGCAGCCGTCCACCATGCCCAGGATGCGTTCGACCTCGCCGCCGAAGTCGGCGTGGCCGGGGGTGTCGATGATGTTGATGCGCGTCTCGCCGGCCTTGCCGTTCCAGAGCACGGAGGTGCACTTGGCCAGGATGGTGATGCCGCGTTCCTTCTCCTGATCGTTGGAGTCCATCGCGCGCTCGGTCGTCGCCTCATTGGCTCGGAAGACGCCGGACTGGGCCAGGAGCTGGTCCACCAGGGTCGTTTTGCCGTGGTCGACGTGGGCGATGATGGCGACGTTACGTAGGTTCATGGCCGAGGTTCTAATCTGTCAATGCGAAAAGGCGGCCGACAAATGCGGGGGCCGCTCGTTAGGGGCGTCATGCGGGGAGCGCGCGCCTCATACAGGCTGGACGCAGGAAAGGCCATAGGGGCGGTTTGACAGTCCACCGCGCCGGGCGCAGCCTTCGCCTTCAATCAGCGGGAGTGGGTCGATGAAGCGGACGATCGTTCTGGGCGTGGTCGCCCTGATGTGCGTGGCCGGGGTGGCGGGGGCTCAGGGCCAGGCGTCGCCCAGCCCGGCCGAGATCGTGGCCGCCCGCCAGGCCTCCTTCGACATGTCGGCGGTGACGCTCGGGGCCATCAAGTCCCAGCTGGATGCGGGCGCGCCGATGCAGGGCGTCGGTTTCGCGGCTTCCGGCCTGAACAAATGGGCCACGGCCCTTCCGACCATGTTCCCGGCCGGAACCGGCTCCGACAGCCTGCCGGGCGCGACCAAGGCCAAGGCCGAAATCTGGACGAACCGCGCCGACTTCGAGGCCAAGGCCGCCGCCTATGCCGCCGCGACGGCCGATCTTCAGGCCAAGGTCGCCGCTGGCGACACGGCGGGGGCTCTGGAGGCCTGGGGCACCGTGCGCGGCACCTGCGGCTCCTGCCACGACGCCTATCGGGAATAGACCGCCGCCTCAGACCTTGGCGGAGCGGCCTCGCACCCAGGCATAGAGGGCGACGGTCAGAGCGGCGAAGGCGACGATACCCGCCAGCATCGCGGGCCAGGTCGAACCCTCCGCGATCAGGGCGAAGGGGGCATCGTTCTTGGTCGCCACGATGACCCCGGCCGTCATGACCAGGAACAGGCTTTCGCCCACGATCAGACCGGAGGCCAGCAGCACGCCCATCCGGCGGCCGACATCGGCGAAGCGCGTTGTCTTGATCGCCCGGTCATAGACCCAGCCCGCGATGGCCCCGATCACCAGCATGGTGGTCACCGCGGCGGGCAGATAGAAGCCGATGCCGACGGCCAGGGGCGGCAGCTTGACCTTGCCCTTGGTGGTCGCGTTCAGCACGGCGTCCAGCACGATGATGACCACGCCGATCACGGCCCCGATGCCAATCAGGTCCCAGCGCAACCCGCCGTCGATCACGCCCTTGGCCAGGGCCGAGATCAGCGTCGCCTGGGGTGCCGCCAGGGGCTCGTCGGCGATGCCGGCCGGGCCGCCCTCGAAGCCGAAGGCCTGGTTCAGAAGATTCAGGATCAGGGGAATGACGATCGCGCCCGCGCCGACGCCGATGATCAGGGCGGTCTGCTGACGCCAGGGGGTGGCGCCGACCAGCTGGCCGGTCTTCAGGTCCTGCAGGTTGTCGTTGGCGATGACGGCCACGGCGAAGACCACCGCCGTCACGATCAGGGCGAAGGCCACCACCGACGGATCGGCGGGCAACCCCGACAGCGCCATGACCCCCAGCATCAGTACCGAGGCGATGACGATGGCCAGGATGCCGACGCCCGACACGGGGCTGTTGGACGACCCGATCAGCCCGGCCATATAGCCGCAGATGGCCGCCACCGCGAAGCCGATCACGACGACATAGACCAGGCCCCCGCCGACCAGCAGGGCGGTCGAACCCGCCAGCGTCGGATTGCTCTGGGCGAACACGGCCAGGATGCCTGCGATGCCGACCAGACAGGCGACGGAAAGAATGCCGACCAGATTGATCGGGATATCCTGCTCGGACCGCTCCAGAACCTCGCCGCCCACGCGACGTGCGTTGGCGGCCAGGGCCGAGGTCAGGCCGCCGACCAGCGGTCCGGCCAGTTTGATCAGGGTCCACAAGGCGGCCACGCCAATGACCCCCGCGCCCATGAAGCGGACCTCGTTGCGCCAGACGGTCGTCGCCAGCTCTTCCGGCGGCGCGCCCGCCGCGACGGTCGAGGCGATCGAGGAAATCCCGTGCGCGGCCAGCCAGGCCACCACATCGGGCGAGGTCATCAGCGGCACGAAGACGAACCAGGCGACGATCAGGCCGAACAGCTGGGCCAGACCGACCGTCAGACCGATCAGATGGCCAGCCCCCAGCAGGGCGAACTGCATGCCGAATCCCAGGCCCGTCGCCCCTCCGCCCAGCGACGCCGGCAGTTTGACGAATCGTGCCGCCTCGCCCGCGAACACCCGGGCCGAGACCAGCCAGGCATAGAAGGTCGAGACAATCGCGCCGACGACCACGACGGCCAGCCCGGCCTTGTTCTCGCGCACCGCGCTGTCGGTCTGCTCGGCCCCGCGCGATCCGACGGTCAGGACCTCCGCCGCCGCGACGCCTTCGGGGTAGGGCAGGCCCGCGTCGACCACCAGCGCCCGGCGCAACGGGATGGAGAAGGTGACGCCCAGCACCCCGCCGAACACGCAGATCAGCACCGATTCCCAGAACGGAAATCCGGTCCACCAGCCGACCATGACCAGGCCGGGAAGGACAAAGATGATCGAGCTCATGGCCCCACCGACCGACGCCACGGTCTGGACCGTCATGTTCTCCCAGATGGTCGAGGTCTTGAAGGCCCTCAGGATGGCCATGGAGATGACCGCCGCCGGGATCGCCGAGGCGAAGGTCAGACCCACCTTCAGGCCCAGATAGGTATTGGCGGCCGTGAAGATCACCGCCAGCAGACAGCCCAGGATCACGGCCCGGACGGTCAACTCCACACGCTTCGTGGGCACGGTGGGGGCGGTGGTCTGGGTCATTCGGCGATCCTTGCGGCTTCGGTCCGCGCGACCTAATCGAGAAAACCCCGCTTCGGCAACGTCCCTCTCACACCGGGCGAAGGCTCAGGCCGCGCCGGGGCGGTTCCGCTGTTCGCGCCGCGCACGCCGTGCCTCGACCGGACAGGCCAGGGTCAGGCGATGCAGGACGGCCAGAACCAGCCCGGTTATGGCCCACGATAGCAGCGTGTCGGACAGATAATGCCCGCCGAACGCCATCCGGTTGGCCGACAGGGCGACGCAGTAGATCAGGACGGTCGGCACGGTCCAGCGACGCCACTCGGGCGGTGTCATCACCCAGACGGCGGCCACCATCCACGCAGCCGACGAGGCCTCTCCGGATACGAAAGAGCAGTTGTGCGCGCAGCCGTCGCTGATCGTCCAGGCGGGCGTAAAGGTCGCGTCGCCGCCGAACAGATCCGTCTGGATCGGGCGCGGCCGTCCCCACATCGACTTCAGCAGCCCGTTGACGATCAGCCCTGGCCCGATGGCCAGCCCGGCCAGCAGCACGACCGCGCGGCGGCTGTAGTGCCGGAACCGGCCGACCTGACCCCTCAGCCCAAGAGCCACTTCACCCAGCAGGCCCAGAACGATCATCATCAGCGCATAGGTGGACGACTTGCGGAATGCCTGCAGCACGACATTGTCGGCCAGGAAGAAGCCCGCGTCCTGCGAATAGAACAGTCTGGCCACCGCCAGATCGACGCCCGGAAGCAGCACGAAATAGGCCGAGAGGGCCAACAGGGCGATCCCCGCGATCGCCACGGGCTCCTGGATACGCACGCCTGCCGCCAGGGACAGGCGCACGCGCGCGGCCTCGCGACGCAGGCCGTGCAGGCTGAACCGGGGTCGGGACCGTCTGCGTGTCCCGTCCGCTGTGATGTGAGCCATCGAACCCCCCGACACGAAGCTGAGCCCAAGCCCTGCCTCTTTATTGCGGAGGATGCATCACGGAAACATAGGTGTTCGGTGGCGATCACGTTGCGGTTCGGTTGAAAACGTTCCGTTATCGGTCGAACTGGTGCCGCAGGGTCTGTTCCGAACCCCCTTCACCCCATGTATCCTGTCCGCTAGACCGCGCCATGCCTGAACTTCCCGAGGTCGAGACGGTCCGCAGGGGCCTTGAGCCCGTCCTCGTCGGGGCGCGACTGACCCATGTGCGACAGAATCGCCCGGACCTGCGCTTTCCGTTTCCCGAGCGGTTCGTGGAGCGGCTGTCGGGCGCGGTGGTCGAGCGGATAGACCGCCGCGCGAAGTATCTGCTGACGGCCCTGTCCACCGGCGAGACCTGGGTCACCCACCTGGGCATGACCGGCCGTTTCACGGTCGATGGCCAGCAGCTCGGCGAGTTCGAGGAGCCCGCCCCGATCAGCGGCAAGCACGAACACATGAGCCTGTGCGCGCTCCGCGACGGCGCGGCGACCCGGATCGGGTTCGCCGACGCCCGCCGCTTCGGCTTCATGGGCCTGATGGCGACCGACGCGGTCGACAGCCACCCCTGGTTCGCCGGATTGGGGCCGGAACCGCTCGGCAACGGCTTCTCAGGCGCGCATCTGGCCGAGGCCTTCGACGGCAAGAAACAGAACATCAAGGTGTCGCTGCTGGATCAGCGGATCGTGGCGGGGCTGGGCAACATCTATGTCTGCGAGGCCCTGTATCGCGCCCGCATCTCGCCGAAGGCTGCGGCGGGCAAGGTCTCGCGGCCCCGGCTGGAGCGGCTGGCGGTCGTCGTTCGCGACGTGCTGAACGACGCCATCGCGGCCGGTGGATCGACGCTGAGGGACTTCGCCAACGCCGACGGCGGCCAGGGCTATTTCCAGCACCGGTTCGACGTCTATGGCCGCGAGGGTCAGCCCTGTCTGGGCGAGGGCTGCACAGGCGTGGTGAAGCGCATCGTCCAGGGCGGCCGCTCGACCTTCTACTGCCCGACCTGCCAGAAGCGATGACCGATCACCGCATCATCCTGTTCCGTGCCATGAACACCGGCGGCATCCGCGCGCCCGTGACCGAGCAGCGTACGATGGCCGAGGCGATGGGGCTGAGCAATCCGCGCACCCTACTGGCCAGCGGCAATCTGGTGGTCGAGAGCGACCGCGACCCCGCCGAGCTGGAAGCCGCGATCGAGGCGGAGACGGAGCAGCGCTTCGGTCGACGTATCGAGGCGCTGGTTCGCACGCCCGCGCAGTGGACCGAGCTGATGGCGGCTAACCCCTTCCCAGAGTCCGCTAAGACCGATCCGTCGCGGTTGCTGGTCATGGTGATGAAGGGCGAGATCAAGCCGGGCGCGGTCGAGGCCCTGCGCGGCTTCGCGGTCGGCGACGAGGGTGTCGAGGCGGCGGGCGGCAACCTCTACATGTGGCACCCCGACGGCATCGGTTCGTCGAAGATGGCCGAGAAGGCCCAGCCGCGGCTGATCGGCGCCGGCACCGGTCGCAACTGGAACACGGTGGTCAAGCTCGCGGCCATGGTCGGGCTGTGACGACGCAGGCTTGATCCAGAGCCCCGGCTCGCGCGATGCTGTCGCTTACAGCCTCCCCAAGGACGACCGACATGATCGAGATGGTGATCGATGCCCGCAAGAAGGACCTTGGCGGGTTCGAGGTCGGGCGCATCCTGCCCTTCCATTCGCGCCGGATGGTCGGGCCCTTCATCTTCCTGGATCACATGGGGCCGGCCGAGTTCGCGCCGGGTTCCGAGGCGATTAACGTGCGGCCCCACCCCCACATCGGCCTGTCGACCCTGACCTATCTGTTCGAGGGCGAGATCATGCACCACGACAGCCTGGGCTATAACCAGGCGATCCGTCCGGGCGAGGTCAACTGGATGACGGCGGGCAAGGGCATCGTCCATTCCGAACGGACCGACCCGCTGAAGAAGGCGCAAGGCGGCCCCATGAACGGCATGCAGGCCTGGATCGCCCTGCCCGACGAGGCCGAGGAGACGGATCCCAGCTTCCAGCACTATGGCGAGGATGCCTTGCCGGCCTATGACAACGCCGGCCTGTTCGCGCGGCTGGTGGCGGGCGAGGCCTATGGCGCCAAGGCCAATGTGAAGACCTCCTCGCCGCTGTTCTACGTCCACTGGGAGATGCAGCCGGGCGTGCGCACCACCCCGCCGGCCGGCAAGGGCGCGGGCGGCATGTCGGAGCGGGCGCTGTATGTGGCCAAGGGCCAGGTCGAGGTGGGCGACCGAACCTTCCACGAGGGCCAGATGATCGTGCTGGAACCCCACGCCGAGCCGACCGTGAAGTCCCTGACCCAGGCTACCGTCATGGCCCTGGGCGGCGAGCCGGTGGGTCAGCGGATCATCTGGTGGAACTTCGTCTCGTCGTCCCAGGCCCGTCTGGACCAGGCCAAGGCCGACTGGCAGGCGGGCCGGATGAAGCTGCCCGACGAGGACGATCTGGAGTTCATCCCCCTGCCGGAGGACGCGGCCGTCACGACCCGGTCCGAGCCGATCAAGCCCGAGCCGACGCACCCGGTCTAGTCACCAAACCGCACTCCCGTGACCTTGGCTACCCAGTCGGTCACGGTGGTCAGCGCCAAGGGCGAGACCGTCTCCTCGATCGTTCCATATTCTCCAGGCAGACCGGTGGTCGCGGTCTGCATCAGATGGTTGAGGCCGGGCAGGACGACGATCTCGGCCGATGGCTGGATTCGGCGCAGAGCCTCGACGTCCAGGGCTGCGGGCACCTGCACATCCTTGTCGCCATAGACGGCCAGCAACGGCACGGTCAGGGCGGCGAGCGCCGGTGCAGGGTCGTAGGCGGCGAAGTGGCGATACCAGCCCGAGGCGAAGGCGGCGGTGCTGCCATGAGCCTGCGCCAGAGGCGTTCCGGCCTCGACCAGTATGGCCTCGGCGGCTGAAGCGGCTGCGGGGCCGTCGTCCTTGTTGGCGACCACGGCGGCCATGATCCGGCCCTGCATGTCACGGACCTCGGCGACCTGTTCGGGGGTGCGGCCGGCGGCGGCGGCGATCATCGCTGCCTGTTCGGTGATGATCTCGGCACCCGGCACAGCCGGTCCCGCGAGCATGACGACAAAGGCGGCGGGCGCGCCGTCCTGCACAGCCAGCGGCGCGATGGCCCCGCCTTCGCTGTGGCCCATCAGGCCGATGCGGGTGGGATCGATCTGTGCCTGCGTCTGCAGGAAGGCGATCGCGGCCTGGGCGTCGGTGGCAAAGTCGGCCGTGGTCTCATTCGGCCCGCCGCCGCCCGACCCGCCTATGCCCCGGTCGTCATAGCGCAGGACGGCGATGCCGCGACGGGTCAGGGCGTCGGCCCAGACGGCGAAGGGCTTGTGATCGAAGATGGTCTCGTCCCGGTCCTGCGCGCCCGATCCCGTCAGCAGGACGACAGCCGGAAACGGCCCCGCACCATCCGGCACGGTCAGGGTGCCCGCCAGCGTGATGTTGGCCCCCTCGTTGCGGAACGTCACATTCTCGGCCGCGTAGGGAAACGATGGCTGTGGCGTCTGGGGCCGTTTCGGACCGGCGGGCTCGGCCGTGCTGGCGGCACGCGTGAGGATCAGCGGCAGGGAGGCCGACCCTTGGGTCCAGGTCCCGGTCCACGTTTTTCCATCAGCCGCGACCGCGCCCTCGAAACCGCCCCGCGCCGCCGGGACGGCGAAGCGGACGACGCCGCCGGTCTGAGCAAGGCTTGAGACCGGGATGCCGCGCACGTTCTGGGCCGGGCTGTCCATCGCGGTCACCAGGCCGTCGGGACCCTGTTCGACCCGGATGACGATGGGCAGGGACGTTCCGCCGACGTTCAGCACGCCCTCCCACCGACCGACCAGATCGGCCCCCTCGCTCTGGGTCTGGGCCGCCTCCGCCTGAACCATTTCCATCGCCACGATCATCACAGAAGCCCCTGACAGGTTGCGTCGTGAGATTGCGCCTGTGCGAGGCCCCTATCCAGTCCAATCGGAGCGGTCCGATCCGATTGCGGCGGGCGTGTCGCCGGTGCACGGTGCCGCCCGAACCGAGAGCGAACCGGCCCATGCAGACCCGCATCATAAAGACAGACGGCCTGACCCAGCAGGTGCTGGAGGACGGTCCCGAGGGCGGGCCGCTGGTCCTGCTGATCCACGGCTTCCCGGAGCTGGGCGTCAGCTGGCGGGCGCAGGTCAAGGCGCTGGGCGAGGCAGGTTACCGCGCCGTCGCGCCGGACATGCGCGGCTATGGCGGGACCGACAAGCCGGAGCGCACCGAGGACCACTCGATCCTCCATCTGGTCGGCGACATGGTCGATCTGGTCCGGGCGCTGGGGCGGAGCACATGCACCGTCGTCGGTCACGACTGGGGGGCACCCGTCGCCTGGCACTGCGCGCTGATGCGGCCGGACCTGTTCACGGCCGTGGCGGGTTTGTCGGTGCCGTTCCAGCCGCGCCGGGCGGGCGGACCGCCGACCCCGGCCATGGCGGCCCTGGCGCGGCGGGCGGGCAAGGGCGAGCTGTACATGAACCAGTTCCAGGCCCCGGACGCCCATCTGATCTTCGAGACGGACGTGGCGGCGGGCTTGCGCAAGGGCTTCTACAGCTATGACGGGGCGACGCCGGACGAGCGGCAATCGACGGGCTTCATCGCGCCCGGCCACGACTTCCTGTCCGAGGTTCCCGACGACGCCACCCTGCCGCCCTGGATGAGCCCGGGACATTTCGCCGAATACGTCTCGGCCTTCGGCGCGGGCGGGTTCAAGGGGCCGATCGACTGGTATCGGTGCCTGGATCTGAACTGGTCCCTGACCGCCTTCCTGCAGGGCCAGAAGATCCGTCAGCCGTCCATGTTCATGGTCGGGGAACGCGATCCTGTCCGCCACTATGCCGGTCAGCACGAGGCGGGGCTGAAGGACTGGCTGACCGACCTGCGAAAGCAAACGGTGCTGCCGGGCGCGGGCCACTGGCTGCAGCAGGAACGGCCGGATGACGTCAACGCGGCCCTGATCGAGTTCCTGAAGTCGCTGTGATCCCGGCTGAAAAAAATCGTCTGCACCGTGCAGACCGTGCAGACCGTGTGTTTTTCCTCCTCGAAAAAAATTCGTCGCCATAGTGCAGACCGTGCAGATCGAGCGGTCTGTCGCTCCCTCTCCGCTCACCAAGCTGGCATCATAAACCCCGCGGGAGGCATGTTCGGTTCACGACGTCATTCGAATGAACCGTCGTTGATCCGTCGAAAGATTTCCGGGCCAGTTCGACACAGTCCAAACCATCTTGGCACCCACCGGGCCGGTCGTGCATTGTCCCTGCCATGACGCGCATGACCAGTTTCTCCGACGGCACCTCCGTCCCCATCCTCGGTCAGGGGACCTGGATGATCGGTGACGATCCGAAGACGCGCGATGCCGAGCAGGCGGCGCTGAGCCGGGGCATTGATCTGGGGCTGACCCTGGTCGACACGGCCGAACTGTATGGCGACGGGCGGTCCGAACGGCTGGTGGGCGAGGTCATCGCCGGGCGGCGCGACGAGGTCTTCCTGGTGTCCAAGATCAAGCCCGAGAACGCGGGCGAAATGACCATGATGCTTCACTGCGAGAAGAGCCTCGAGCGGCTGGGGGTCGAACGGCTGGATCTGTATCTGCTGCACTGGTCGAGCCGCCATCCGCTGGAGGAGATCGTCGCCGGGTTCGAGGAGCTGATCGACGAGGGGATGATCGCGCGCTGGGGCGTGTCCAACCTGGACATCAAGACCATGAACCGGCTGGAGCAGATCGAGGGCGGGGACCTGTGCTCGGCCAATCAGGTCCTCTATCACCTGGGCTCGCGCGGCATCGAGTTCGACCTGCTGCCGTGGGCGCAGGAGCGGATCATGCCGGTGATGGCCTATTCGCCGCTGGGCCGGGGCGACATCCTGAACCACCCGGCGATCCAGGCCGTCGCCGACCGCCACGACGCCACCCCGGCGCAGATCGCCCTGGCGGCAGTGCTGCGTCAGGAGGGGGTGATCGCCATTCCCAAGGCGTCGACGGTGGAGCACGTCGAGGCCAACGCCGCCGCGCTGGAGATCGAACTGGACGCCGAGGACATCGAGACGCTGGACCGGGCGTTTCCGCCGCCGACGGAAAGCCGTCCGCTGGATATCATTTGAGTTTCCTTCTCCCCTTGCGGGAGAAGGAAAGGCTTAAACGTCCACCGCCGCGTCGAGGGCGTTGTCCTGGATGAACTCGCGGCGCGGTTCGACGACGTCGCCCATCAGCTTGGCGAACAGGTCGTCGGCGTCGTCGGCGTGATCGACCTGGACCCGCAGAAGCGTGCGGGCATTGGCGTCCAGCGTGGTCTCCCACAGCTGTTCGGGGTTCATCTCGCCCAGACCCTTGTAGCGCTGGATGGCGAGGCCCTTCTTGCCCTGGTCGAGCACGGCGTTCAGCAGGTCGATCGGGCCCCGAATGGTGATCGACTTGTCCTTGCGCCGATAGGTGGCGGGGGCATCGAACAGGCCCTCGAAGGCGGCGGCGCGCTCGGCCAGGCGACGGCCGTCCAGCGAGCGGATCAGGGCTTCTTCCAGCACGATGGTTTCCTGGACCGCGCGACGGGTGCGGCCGAACACGACGGCCCCCTGCTCACCCGGCGCACCGGACCAAACCCCGTCGCCTTCCTCGGCATACAGGTTCAGGCGCTCGGCGGCGGCAGAGGAGGCGCCGACCGGGTCGGCATCCTCGGCGAACAGGCCGGCAAGGGCACCCTGTTCGATGGCGAAGGCGGGCGCGCGCTGGCTCAGGCGATCGACCTGCGCCTTGAAGGCTTTGGCGTCGCGGACCAGGGCCTGAAGGTCGTGGCCGGTGCGGCGTTCGCCGGTGGCCATGTCCAGTTCAGCGTCCGACGAGCCTTCCTCGATCAGATAGGAGTCCATTTCGGACTGGTCCTTCAGGTAGCGCGACTGCTTGCCCTTGGAGACCTTGTAGAGCGGCGGCTGGGCGATGAAGACGTGACCGCGTTCGATCAGCTCCGGCATTTGACGATAGAAGAAGGTCAGCAGCAGGGTCCGGATGTGGGCGCCGTCCACGTCGGCGTCGGCCATCAGGATGATCTTGTGATAGCGCAGCTTGTCGGCGTTGAAGTCGTCGCGGCCGATGCCCGTGCCCAGCGCCAGGATCAGGGTGCCGATCAGTTCCGACGACAGCATCCGGTCGAACCGGGCGCGCTCCACGTTCAGGATCTTGCCCCTCAGCGGCAGGACCGCCTGGTTCTCGCGATTGCGGGCCTGTTTGGCCGAGCCACCGGCGGAATCACCCTCGACGATGAACAGTTCGGACTTGGCCGGATCGCGTTCCTGGCAGTCCGCAAGCTTGCCGGGCAGGGACGAGATATCCAGCGCCGACTTGCGCCGCGTCAGGTCCCGCGCCTTGCGGGCGGCCTCACGCGCCGAGGCCGCCTCGATGATCTTGGCGACGACCGCCTTGGCCTCGACCGGGTGTTCCTCGAACCACTGGTTCAGGCCGTCGGTGCAAAGGCCCTCGACCGCCGGGCGGACCTCGGACGAGACCAGCTTGTCCTTGGTCTGGGAGCTGAACTTGGGGTCGGGCACCTTGACCGACAGCACGCAGGTCAGGCCCTCGCGGGCATCTTCGCCAGTGGGCGCGACCTTCTCCTTCTTCAGGGCGCCCGAGCTCTCCATATAGGCCCCCATGACCTTGGTCAGGCTGGTGCGGAAGGCCGACAAGTGGGTGCCGCCGTCCCGTTGGGGGATGTTGTTGGTGAAGCACAGCATGGTCTCGTGGTAGGAATCGTTCCACCACAGGGCCAGGTCGATCTCGATGTTGTCGCGCTTGCCGCGAATGACGATGACGTCCTTCAGGATCGGCGTCTTGGACTTGTCCAGGTGACGCACGAAGGCCTCGACGCCGCCCTCGTAGTGCAGGATTTCCTCGAACGGCTCGACGCCGCGATGGTCCTGCAGCTTGATGACCACGCCCGAGTTCAGGAAGGCCAGTTCACGCAGGCGGTGCTCCAGCGTCTTCAGGTCGAAGTCGATGTGGGCGAAGGTCGTGACCGATGGATAGAAGGTCACCTGGGTGCCGCTGAGCACCTTGCCGTTGTCGCGCATCGGGGCCTCGCCCGTGACGCGCAGGGATTCTACCGTGTCGCCGCGCTCGAACTTCATCTCGTGGCGCTGGCCGTTCCTGAAAATGACCAGCTTCAGCCAGTCAGACAGGGCGTTGACCACCGACACGCCGACGCCGTGCAGGCCGCCGGAGACCTTGTAGGAGTTCTGGTCGAACTTTCCGCCCGCGTGCAGCTGGGTCATGATGACCTCGGCCGCCGAGACGCCCTCTTCGGCATGGATGTCGACCGGGATGCCGCGCCCGTTGTCGGTCACGGTGACGGAGCCGTCGGCGTTCAGGATCACCTCGACGAGATCGGCGTGCCCGGCCAGGGCCTCGTCGATGGCGTTGTCGACCACCTCATAGACCATGTGGTGCAGGCCCGAGCCATCGTCGGTGTCGCCGATATACATGCCGGGGCGTTTGCGCACCGCATCCAGGCCCTTGAGAACCTTGATGGATTCGGCGCCGTAGGCGGCCTCCTCGGCATTGTCGGCAGTCCGTTCGTGCAGCGGTTCGTCGGTCATTCGGTCGTCCGGAGACGCGGGCGTCGCGGGCCGCGCCACGCGCCGCCCAACCCGCTGAAAAGGGTCGTAGCCGGACAGGGCGATTCACCCCGTCCGGATGTGACGTTTATATAGGAATTTCCACGCCGAAAGCGAGGCTTTAGGCCGATCTCGCAGGTTGTCCGGCGACGCTTCGGACCCATATGTTGGGTTCACCCATCGAGAGACCCACCACCGACGCTGGAGCGCCGATGCCGCATGCCGACAGCCTGATTTCCACCCTGGTCGCCGGCTTCGTGCTGGCCTTCGTGTTCGGGATGATCGCCAATCGGCTGAAGCTGTCGCCGCTCGTGGGCTATCTGGTCGCCGGGGTGGTGGTGGGGCCCTATACCATCGGCTTCGTCGCGGACACGACCCTGGCCCCGCAGCTGGCCGAGATCGGCGTGATCCTGCTGATGTTCGGGGTCGGGCTGCATTTCTCGCCCGCCGACCTGATGAAGGTTCGGAAGGTCGCCATTCCCGGGGCCCTGGTGCAGATCGCCTCGGCGACGCTGATGGGCTGGGCGCTGGGCCGGTTCGGGCTGGGTCTGCCCGATGTCGAGGCGCTGCTGATGGGGTTCGCCCTGTCGGTCGCCTCAACCGTCGTGCTGATGCGGGCGCTGGAGGAGCGGCGTCAGAACAGGGGCGAGGTCGGGCGCATCGCCGTGGGCTGGCTGATCGTCGAGGATCTGGTGATCGTCATCGCCTTGGTCATGCTGCCGATGATCGTCCTGCCGGCCGGGGCCGTGGTCGATCCCGGAGCCCTGGCGCTGAACGTCGGCTGGACGCTGCTGAAGGTCGCGGGGTTCGTGCTGGCCATGCTGTTCGTGGGCGGACGGGTTCTGCCCTGGCTGCTGGTGCGGATCGCCCATACCCGGTCGAGGGAGCTGTTCACCCTGGGTGTGCTGGCCATCGCGCTGGGTATCGCCTGGATCGCCTATTCCCTGTTTCACTCCTTCGCGCTTGGGGCCTTCCTGGCCGGCCTGGTGCTGAACGGCACACCGCTGGGGCACAATGCGGCGGAGCGGTCACTGCCGCTGCGCGATGCGTTCGCGGTGCTGTTCTTCGTTTCGGTCGGCATGCTGTTCGACCCGACGATCCTGTGGCGCGAGCCCCTGTCGGTGCTGGGCGTGCTGGGCATCGTCATCGTCGGCAAGACGATCGCGGCCCTGGTCATCACCAAGATCTTCAGGCTCGACCGCGCCACCGGCCTGACGGTCGGGGCGAGCCTGGCGCAGGTGGGGGAGTTCTCGTTCATCCTGGCGGCGCTGGGCATGACGCTTGGGGCCATGAGCCAGCAGACGCACGACCTGGTGCTGGCCGCCGCCCTGCTGTCGATCTCGCTGAACCCGTTCGTGTTTCTGTTCATGGATCGGATCGGCGGAAAGCCACCCGGCGCGCGTGTCGAAGGCGAGGCCAATCCGGCGACGGCTTGAGCGGGCCGCAGGCCTTCAAGAGGTTCATCACAAAGGGCACGAAGAAGAGTCACGAAGATCACGAAGAGACCCTGTGCGCGGTCCCCTTGACGCTCTCTCCGTGTCCTTTGTGATCCCTTTGTGCTCTCTGTGATGAACCCTTCGGGTTCGGCAGGAAGAAGGTTTAGTCCGAAACCAGCATCCCGCCCTCGACCCGCACGAAAGCGGCCCGGCCCCTCAGCGGCGCGAACAGGTCGGCCTCGGTCCCGGTCATGAAGGCCTGAAGGTCCAGCGCCACGATCTCGTCGAACAGGGCCGCGCGGCGGTGGGCGTCGAGGTGCGCCGGAGCCTCGTCCAGCAGTAGGACGGGCGGGGCGAGGGTAGGGCCGCCCATCGCCTTCAGCCGCCCGATCTGAGCCAGGATCAGGTTCAGGACCAGGGCCTTCTGTTCGCCCGACGACCCCTCGGCCGCCGGGCGGTTCTTCTCGCGGTGAAGCGCGGTCAGGTCCGTGCGGTGCGGCCCGAACAGGGAGCGTCCAGCAGCGGCGTCGCGGGATCGGGCGCGGGCCATGCCCTCCCGGATGTCGGCGGCGATGGCCGTTTCGTCGGACCCGATCGCCGCCGCCGTCTCGGCCGCGCCGGTCAGACCGAGGTCGGCCTGGGGGAAGGGGCGTTCGGCCCGCGCGTCGATCGCCGCCTGAAGCACGCCCAGTGCCCGCGCCCGTGCCCCGGCCGCCCGCGCCCCGGTCTCGCCCAGCCGGGCCTCCAGCGCGTCGAGCCACAGGGGATCGGCCTCGCGCCCTTCGGCACCGTCGACCAGCAGTCGCAGTCGCTCGCGCAGCGCCTTCTCATAGCCCGCGACCGCCGCCGCATGGCCGGGGTCGGCGGCGAACACCAGCCGGTCGAAGAACTTCAGCCGCTCGGCCCGGGCGTCGGAGAACAGCCGGTCCTGCTCCGGCGTCGCCCAGACCGGCCTCAGATAGTCCAGCAGCCGCCCCGGCTGGGCCGTCTCGCCCTCGATCCGCACCATGCGCCGCCCCGCGCCCGCGACCTGGACCCCGGTGCCCAGCCGGACCGCGTCGCCTTCTGCACCCTCCAGCGTCAAGGCCACGGCCCAGGCCCGGCCGCCGGTCTCGCCCGGTTCGCGTCGACCCATCTCCTGCGCCGTCGCGCCCCGCAGCCCCTTGCCGGGGGTGAACAGGCTGAGCGCTTCGAGCAGATTCGTCTTGCCCGCTCCGTTGGGCCCGTGCAGCACGACAGGCCCCGGTCCGATGGACAGGGTGGCGGCGGCATAGGACCGGAAATCGGTGAGGGTCAGAGCGGTGATCAAGCCCGCGACATAGCGCGCTTCGTGGTCCTGGGCACAGCGTCCGCTGGCCCCGGCATCAGATTCCGTATGGCAACGCTGGACCAGGGCCCGGACTACGGTCACATTTCGACCACCGTGGGGGCGGTCGGCGTCATGGGGGCGCGGGACATGAGGACACTCTGGATCGTGGCGGCGGCGATGATCGCCGTGGCGGGGGTCGGGAGCGTGGTGACGCGCGCGGTCGCCATCGCCGGACGAGCCCCTCAAGGGCTGGACGCCTGTCGCAGCTCCGAGACGCGCGCGGGCTTGCGCGACGCCATCCTGACGCGGATCGCGGCCAAAGGAGGCGAGGTGGACGGGGCCTTCGCCTTCTCGCTGGATACGCCGCGCCTGGAATCCGTTGACTACACCGCCGATCGCACCGTCTGCGGCGGCGTGGCCCGGCTGTCGGTGCCGGAATACCGCCGCGCGGCGCTGGACGGGGTGTCGGAGCTGTCCGACAGCGTCCGCTTCATGATCGAGCCGTCTCGCACCGGCTCGGGGCGGGTGGTGGCCCTGGTCGGTGGAGGGGACGTCATGGCCAACTGGCTGGGCGCACCGCCGTCGCCGCCCTCCCCGCCGTCGCCGGAGTTATTGCAGGCCGGCTATGTCGCCGAGGCCGTCGCGCCGGTGGAGGTCGATGCAGCCGAGGAGGCGACCGATCCGGACGCCGTGGAGCCGGTCCGGGCCGTCACGCGCCCCGTGGAGCGGGTGCCCGTTCGCGCGCGCGCGCCGTCGCGACCGACGGCCCCAACGCCTCCGACCCGGCCTGTGCCGCGGGCTGCGCCACCCGTCCCCGCGCCGCGTCGACCCCCGCCGGCGCCGCCGGTCCGTCGGGTCGAGGTCCCACCGCCACCACCGGCCGCAAGCCCCAGCTTCGACTGCCGCCGCGCCCGCAACAACGCCGAGCGGGCGATCTGCGCCGACCCCGGTCTGGCCGACCTGGATGTCCGCATGGCGCGCCGCTATGCCCGGATGCAGAACAACGTCGACGGCAAGGCCGCCCAGATCCTGCGCGACGAACAGCGCGAGTGGCTTCGCCGCCGCGATGCCTGCGAGACGCGATCCTGCGTGGCTCTGATGTATGAGACCCGCGCGGCGCGGATGGACCGGATGGGGTGAGGGCTCAGGGTTTGGGCCCGCCAGACTGCTGCGAAAGCACTGGGTCCCGACTTTCGTCGGGATGAGCGGATAGGCTTCGTTAAACCCGCAGCGGCATCAGCACATACTGGACGCCCGGATCGCCCGGATCGAGCACGAGCGTGGGCGAGGCCGGATCGGCGAACAGGAAGGTGGCGTTCTCGCCGGTGATCTGGCCGGCGACGTCCAGCAGGTAGCGGGCGTTGAAGCCGATTTCGAAGGGGGCCTCGGAATAGCCGATCTCGACCTCCTCGACGCCCTGACCGGCCTCCATGTTGCGCACCGTCAGGGTGACGCGGTCCAGCTCGAACGCCAGTTTCACCGAGCGGCTCTTCTCGGCCGAGATGGTGGCGACGCGGTCGACGGCGGAGGCGAAGACGGCGTTGTCGATGTCGGCCTGTTTGTCGTTCCCCTTGGGGATCACGCGCATGTAGTCGGGGAAGGCCCCGTCGATGACCTTGGAGGTCAGGCTGGCCTGGCCGAACTCGAAGCGGATCTTCTGGGGGCTGACCGAGATCTCGACCGGGCCGGTGCCGTCGTCCAGCAGGCGGCGCACCTGATCGATGGTCTTGCGCGGCACGATCACGCCGGGACCGCCCGCGGCCCCCTCGGGCGCAGGCGTCTCGGCCAGGGCCAGGCGGTGTCCGT
Organism: Brevundimonas sp. P2_A6; assembly: GCF_056404975.1. Lineage (NCBI taxonomy): Bacteria > Pseudomonadati > Pseudomonadota > Alphaproteobacteria > Caulobacterales > Caulobacteraceae > Brevundimonas > Brevundimonas sp. P2_A6. Next base: position 628,746 of record NZ_JBFUCZ010000002.1, read on the forward strand.
CGGTGGCCACGGCGCGCAGCAGCGGAATGCCGGCTTCAGACACCGTGTGCAGATACAGGCCGTTCAGATAATAGCGCGTCTCCTCGGTCGAGACCGCGAACCGGGTCTTGTCGATCAGACGGGCCAGATCGTCCTTCATCAGGGTGAATCGCGCGCCCGACTGGTCGGTCGACATGACCGGAAAGTCGCCCGCCGGCAGGACCGGCAGGTTGAACTTGGAGCGGCCCGCCTGGACCGTCAGACGGGGATCGTCGCCGTTGTAGGTCAGGGCGACCTCGGCCCCGTCGGGGAGTTTGCGCACGATCTCGTACAGGGTGTGGGCGGGGGCGGTGATCTGGCCCTCGACCTGAACGGTGGCGTCGGCCTCGTCCACGATCTCCATGTCCAGATCGGTGGCGGCGAAGCTCAGCCGGTCGCGGCCCGCCGACAGCAGGACGTTGGACAGGATCGGAATGGTGTTCCGGCGTTCGACCACGCTCTGCACATGGCCCAGGGCCTTCAGGAGCGCGGATCGTTCGATGGTCAGTTGCATGGTGTCTCAGGCGTCCGGGGCGAAGGCGGAATCATCCCTCGCGTAAACAGTGGCTCCAGACACTAGAGGATTGGCGGCGCGGGGCAAGAAAGGGACTGGGGATTAGGGATTAGGGAAAGTTGTCCCTCATCGCTCCAGGCCTTCCGGCCACTCGACCTAATCCCTAATCCCTAATCCCTAATCCCTAGCCGCCTATCCCCGCAGCTTGCGCGTCAGCGCCTCGACGTCGCGGGCGATCTGGTCGTCCTGGGGCATCAGCTCCTCGATCTTGCGCACGCCGTGCAGGACCGTGGTGTGGTCGCGCCCGCCGAAGCGACGGCCGATGTCGGGATAGGACCGTGTCGTGTGCTGCTTGCACAGCCACATGGCGATCTGGCGCGGGCGGGCGACGGCGCGGGTGCGGCGCTCGCTCAGCAGGTCGGCCTGTTTCATGTTGAAATGCTCGGCCACCGTCTTCTGGATCTCGTCCACGGTGATGCGGCGCTCGGGGCCGCCGCGCAGGGCCGAGCCCAGCAAGGTCAGGGCCTCGTCCACGCCCAGGGTGGTCAGGCGCGTGCCGGCGGCGGCGGCCAGGGTGTTCACGGCACCCTCCAGCTCGCGCACCGAACCCGGCGTGCGATCGACCAGCTGTTCCAGCACCTCGGCTTGCGCCTCGCCGTTGACGACGCCCAGGCGGGCGAATGCGGCGATGCGGTTCTGGGCCACGGCGATCTTCAGGCTGCGATCGGCGGGCTCGACCGGGCAGGTCAGGCCGGCGGCCAGGTGGCTGCGCAGGCGCGGCTCGACCTCGGTCAGGGCCATGGGCGGACGGTCGGCCGACAGGACGATGCGCTTGCCGTCCTCGATCAGGGCCGTCAGGGTCGAGAGCAGTTCTTCCTGCGTCGACGCCTTGCCGCCGACGAACTGGACGTCGTCCAGCAGCAGCATATCGGCCGAGCGCAGGCTCTCCTTGAAGGCGGCGGTCGAGCGGTCCTGCATCGCCTTGACGAAGGTCGACAGGAAGCGCTCGGCCGTCAGATAGACGACCTTGGCGTCGGGGCGCAGGCGCTGCGCCTCCCAGGCGATGGCGTTCAGCAGGTGGGTCTTGCCGTAGCCATAGGGGCCGCAGAAGAAGATCGGATTGAAGTGGCCGTCGGCCCAGGACGCCGTCTGGCGCGCGATGGCCAGGGCGAAGGCGTTGCCCTGACCCTCCACGAAGCTGTCGAAGGTCAGCCGTTCCTGCAGGCCCGCGGCGCGGACCGCGCGCGCCCCGTCGGTCACGGGGGCCACGGTGGGCATGAGAGAGGGCGGCGCCACCGGTGTCTCCAGCCCGGCCGACGACAAGGCCGAGAGCGCCTGGGCCTGAAGGGCCACGGCGGAGGCCGGCGGCGCAGAGGACACCTCTGCCCGGCAACGGACGTCCAGGCGGCGCGACAGACCGTCCAGGCCCAGCCAGAGTTCGTTCAGGCGGCGCAAGGCGTTCTTGCGGACCCAGTCGCGGGCGTAGCCGGTGGGCGTGACCAGGATCAGGTTGCCCGACGCATCGATCCGCACGGCGGACGGGGCGATATAGGAGCTGAAAGGACCCTCGCCGATTTCAGCCCGCAGCCTCACCGAGGCCTCGTTCCAGATGCGGTCCGGATCCGTCATGCCCGTCGTCGTCAGTCCTGCCGCCAACCCAGTCGCCCCCATCGCCCGTCACCACCCCAGAAAACTCACCACAACCCGCAACCGAACGGTTGCGCGCCACGCCGGGAGGCCCTTGTCCGAGGGACGCGTTCTCCTGCCCCGAAAAGCATGCGCTTTTCGGGCGGGGCGACCTCGCGGACAGACGTCTCCCGCCGGCGCAGGGGTTCGCCCCCGCTCCGTCTTCATCCGTGCTGGATGGAAGTGCGTTAGAGCCCAAAACTTACGCCGGGCGGGGCGGGGGTCAACGCTGATTCGAAGCCGATTCGCGAACTAAATTGTTTGACTCCGCTAAAGGTAAATCCCGCTTGGGAAAATCCGGGTTTCGCCTGTTCGGCGAGCGTGGATTCCCCAGCGACAACTTATCCGCACACGGCGAAACGGCGAGTAAGCTGGTGCTCACTCGCCGTTGAAATCGTTCGCTTTTCGTGTGTCAGGCCCGTGACGGATCGTCTGCGGGCCTGTTTAGGTAGACCTACCTATAGGCGTCAGGCGGCCGACATTTTCTTCAGTTGGGCATGCAGGCGCGACACCTTGCGCGAGCCCGTGTTCTTGTGAACCACGCCCTTGGTCACGGCGCGCATCAGCTCGGATTGGGCCTCGACGAAAGCGCCCTTGGCGGCTTCGGCGTCGCCGCCCGTCACGGCTTCCTGAAACTTGCGCAGGAAGGTGCGGACGCGGGTGCGGCGCGACTTGTTCACTTCGGTACGCGCGGCGATCTTGCGGATCGCTTTCTTGGCGCCGGGATTGTTGGCCATCGTCAGAACCTATCAACGGAAACGCCGCGGACACCCCGTCCACGGCGCGGAAATCTTCAAGAGCGGGCGGCTATAGCGGAAGGGGGTGCGCGGGGCAAGTGCCACGCGAGGGACTAGGGATTAGGGGATAGGGATTAGGGCAGAAAGCTGCATCTTCCACGGCTCGGATCGCCTCAAGGCCCTTTTCTAATCCCTAATCCATAGTCCCTAGTCCCTAATCCCTAATCCCTAATCCCCAATCCCTAGAACCTACCTCCCCTTGAACTCCGGCTTTCGCTTCTCGACGAAGGCGGCCATGCCTTCCTTCTGGTCCTCGAAGGCGAACAGGGAGTGGAACAGGCGGCGTTCGAACTGGACCCCCTGCGTCAGGGTCGTCTCCAGGGCGGCGTTGACCATCTCCTTGTTGGCCATGACGGCCAGCGGGCTCTGGGCGGCGATCTTCGCGGCGATCTTGCGGACCTCGTCCAGCAGGGTCTCGTGGGGGAAGACGCGCGAGGCCAGGCCCGCGCGTTCGGCCTCGGCCGCGTCCATCATCCGGGCGGTCAGGACCATGTCCATGGCCTTGGACTTGCCGACCAGCCGCGTCAGCCGCTGGGAGCCGCCGATGCCGGGCGCGACGCCCAGGTTGATCTCGGGCTGGCCGAACTTCGCCTTGTCCGAGGCGACGATGAAGTCGCACAGCATGGCCAGTTCGCATCCGCCGCCCAGGGCGAAACCGTTGACCGCCGCGATGATCGGCTTCCTGAACCGGACGATGCGGTCGTGACCCAGGGCGAAGTAATTGCCCGTGTACATCTGGGCATAGGTCTGGTCCGCCATCTCCTTGATGTCGGCCCCGGCGGCAAAGGCCTTTTCCCCCGATCCCGTCAGGATCAGGCAGCGGACCGTGTCGTCATGCTCGACGGCGTCCAGAAACGCCGCCAGATCCGCGAACAACGCCGCGTTCAGTGCATTCAGCGCCTCGGGCCGGTTCAGGGTGACGACCGCATAGCCGTCGGCATGCCGCTCGATCAGCAGGTTGGCGTAGGTGTCGGTCATCGGGCGGGGCTCCTTGCGTCAGGCCGCAGGGTCTACCGCGTCACCCGTCCCACTGGAACACCTCGGTGATCTCGACCCCGAACACGTCGGCGATGCGAAAGGCGGCCTCCAGGCTGGGGGAGTATTTGCCCTGTTCCATGGCCACGATGGTCTGGCGGGTCATGCCGATCCGGGCCGCGAGGTCAGCCTGGGTCATCTCCCCGGCGTGGAAGCGCAACTCGCGGATACGGTTCCGGATCGGCGGCGGGGCCTTGGTCACCGGCCGCGCCGCAAGAAATAGATCGTCAGGGAAAACCGCGTCAGCTCCGACACCACCACACAGGCCACCAGCACATTGGCCAGCACAACCATCGCGCCGGGACCGTTCAGGATGGCGTGGCGGAACAGGCCGTTGAACCACAGGGCGACGCCGAGGCAGATCACCAGGGCGATCAGCATCATCAGGGACATGTGACTGCCCTTGTAGGCGGCCAGCATCTCGCGCTCGTCCCGGGTCTCGCGATCGACCTTGGGCGTGGTGAAGGTGGCGAACAGGGTCAGGACCACCTCGATCACGACCAGGACGAACAGGGCCCCCGCGAACCCCACGCCCATGACCATGGCGAAGCGGGGATCGTCGATCCAGCCGTGCATCAGCCGTACCGCCAGCTCTCGGAAATAGACCGCCCACACCACCACCGTGGCGAAGATGGTGATCCACAGATGCTTTTCACGAAACGACATGGCGACCCTCCCGTCACGACGATGCGACGAGAGCCGTGTCCTATAGATCGGACATTATGTCCAGTATTTTTTACACTGTGTCGGATTAAGCCGACATCAGTGGGCCACGTGGGGGGTGATGATCCCCAGGGGCAGGGTCGTCACGTTCTTCACGCCGCGCGTCACGATATGGCTCTCGCAGTCCGACACGATGCCGAGCGTCAGCAGTTTGTCGCGCAGGAATTTGTCGAAGGCATGCATGTCGGAGGTGATGATGCGCAGCACATAGTCCTCGCGCCCCGTGATGGTCGCGCACTGGACCACCTCGGGCCAGGTGGCGACGGCGGCCTCGAAGACATCCAGGTTCTCGCGCGACGGCAGGCTGAGCTTGACGATGGCATAGACCTCGAAGTCCAGACCCAGCAGGGCGGCGTCCAGCAGGGTGACCCGCTTGCGGATCAGGCCGCTATCCTCCAGTCTCTTGATCCGGCGCCAGCAGGGCGAGGCCGACAGGCCCACGCGCTCGGCCACATCCGCGACGGACAATCCGGCATCCTGCTGCAGGATGTCCAGAATTCGCGCGTCGATCGGATCCAGTTCGTCGGCCAATGCGTTTCTCCCTTTATCGTTATTGCGCAATAAATAACCCCAATACCGCTTGACGCAAGGCGAAAATAGGCGAGCCTTGATTTCGCGCCCATGCTATCCAGCCGCCAAGAGTGCGGTCGGATCAACCGAACGGCAGGATGGAATGACCAGGAATACCCAGCCGCTTTCATTACGCGTGCCCGAACCCTCGGGTCGTCCCGGCGATGCGCCGGACTTCAGCCACCTGAAGCTGGATGCGGCGGGCGCGGTCGATCGCCCGCCCGTCGACGCGCGCCCGGTCCAGATGCTGGACCTGGCGTTCCGGCTGGTCCGCGTGCTGGATGATGAGGGCAATGCCGTCGGCCCGTGGAACCCGCGCCTGGACGCCGAGACCCTGAAGAAGGGTCTGAAGGCCATGATCCTGACCCGCGCCTTCGACGACCGGATGCACCGCGCCCACCGCCAGGGCAAGACCAGCTTCTATATGAAGTGCACGGGCGAGGAGGCCATCGCGGTCGCGCAGGGGATGATCCTGTCGCGCGAGGACATGGGCTTTCCCACCTATCGCCAGCAGGGGCTGCTGATCGCGCGCGGCTATCCGCTCGTCGATATGATGAACCAGATCTATTCCAATGCCAGCGACCCGATCAAAGGCCGCCAGCTGCCGATCATGTATTCCGCCAAGGACTATGGGTTCTTCACGATCAGCGGAAATCTGGGCACCCAGGTGCCGCAGGCCGTGGGCTGGGCCATGGCCAGCGCCTACAAGGGCGACGACAAGATCGCCATCACCTGGATTGGCGACGGGGCGACGGCGGAAGGCGACTTCCACAACGCCCTGACCTTCGCGGCCGTCTATCGCGCGCCCGTGATCCTGAACATCGTCAACAACCAGTGGGCCATCTCGTCCTTCCAGGGCATCGCGGGGGGGCTTGAGACCACCTTCGCCTCCAAGGCCATCGGCTACGGCTTGCCGGCGCTGCGCGTCGACGGCAACGACTTCCTGGCCGTCTGGGCCGCGACGCAATGGGCCGAGGAGCGCGCCCGCTCGAACCAGGGCGCGACGGTGATCGAGCTGTTCACCTATCGCGGCGCGCCGCACTCCACCTCCGACGACCCCAGCCGCTATCGCCCCGGCGACGAGCACGAGAGATGGCCGCTGGGCGATCCGGTGCTGCGGCTGAAACAGCACCTGATCGCGCTCGGTGAGTGGTCTGACGAGGCTCAGGCCGAGGCCGAGGCCGATGCGGTGGCGCAGGTCCGCGCGGCCGGCAAGGAGTCCGAGGCCATCGGCACCCTGGGACAGTCGCGCCCCAGCGTGAAGACGATGTTCGAGGAGGTCTTCGCGACCGAGGACTGGCGCCTGACCGAACAGCGCCGGGAGGTGGGCGTATGAGCGAAGTCTATTCCGAGGCCGATCAGCACGACGGCATCGCCCCCGACATGGTCGATCAGACGGAGGCCCCCGCCTCGGTCGCGCCCGACAGCGGCGTCGTGCCCATGAACATGATCCAGGCCCTGAACTCGGCCCTGCACGTCAAGATGGCCGAGGATCCCAACGTCCTCAGCTTCGGCGAGGACGCGGGTTATTTCGGCGGCGTGTTCCGCGTGACGGACCAGCTGCAACAGAAGCACGGCCTGACCCGCAGCTTCGATACCCCCATCAGCGAATGCGGCCTGGTCGCCGCAGCCATCGGCATGGGCGCCTATGGCCTGCGGCCGGTGGTCGAGATTCAGTTCGCCGACTACATCTATCCGGCCTACGACCAGATCGTCAGCGAGGCGGCCAAGATGCGCTACCGCTCGGGCGGCCAGTTCACCTCGCCGATCACGATCCGCAGCCCTTATGGTGGCGGCATCTTCGGCGGCCAGACGCACTCACAGAGCCCCGAGGCCCTGTTCACCCATATCGCGGGCCTGAAGGTCGTCATCCCGTCCAACCCCTATGACGCCAAGGGACTGCTGACCGCGGCGATCGAGGACGACGATCCGGTCGTCTTCTTCGAGCCCAAGCGCCTCTACAACGGCCCGTTCGACGGCTGGCACCAGAAGCCGGTCTCGCCGTGGAAGGCCCAGGACCTGGCCCAGGTCCCGACCGGCAAATACGCCGAGCCGATCGGCAAGGCCCGCGTCATGCGCGAGGGTTCGGACGTCACCATCCTGGCCTACGGTACCATGGTCTGGGTGGCGCTGGCGGGCGCGGAGCACGCGGGCGTGGACGCCGAGGTCATCGATCTGCGCAGCCTCGTTCCGCTCGACATCGAGACCATCGAGGCCTCGGTGAAGAAGACCGGCCGCTGCGTCATCGTGCACGAGGCGCCGAAAACGTCCGGGTACGGAGGAGAGCTGTCCGCCCTGGTCCAGGAACGCTGCTTCTATCATCTGGAAGCGCCCGTCACCCGCGTCTGCGGCTGGGACACGCCCTATCCGCACGCCTTCGAGTGGGAATATTTCCCGGGTCCGGAACGGGTCGCGACCGCCTTGAAATCCGTGATGATGGGAGGGCGCTGAGATGGGTCGCTTCGTCTTCAAACTGCCCGACGTCGGTGAAGGCACGGCCGAGGCCGAGCTGGTCGGCTGGCACGTCAAGGTCGGCGACACCGTCGCCGAGGACCAGATCCTGGCCGACATCATGACCGACAAGGCGACGGTCGAGCTGACCTCGCCCGTCGCCGGCGTCGTCACCGCCCTGCACGGCGAGCCCGGCGTCATGTCGCCGGTCGGCGGCCCGCTGGTGGAGTTCGAGGTCGAGGGCGCGGGGAATGCTTCCGCCGAGGCCACGCCTGCCCCGGTCGCAGAGCCAGAGGCGGCGCCTTCTCTGGAAGCGCCTGAGGCCGAAGAGACGGTCGAGGCTGCACCGGTTTCCGCCGCAGCCGGCAATTACGTCTTCAAACTGCCCGACGTCGGCGAAGGCACGGCCGAGGCCGAACTGGTCGCCTGGCACGTCGCGGTCGGGGACACGGTCGCCGAGGACCAGATCCTTGCCGAGATCATGACCGACAAGGCCACGGTCGAACTGACCTCGCCCGTCGCCGGCGTCGTCACGGCCCTGCACGGCGAGGTCGGCAGGGCCTCGCCGGTGGGCGGTGCCCTGGTCAGCTTCGACGTCGAAGGCGCGGGCAACATTTCGGCTGCTCCGGCGAAAGCCGCATCCGCTCCGGCCCCCTCCACCGCTTCGCGGTCCCCCTCCCCCGATGGGGGAGGATCGCGCACGGCTGTCCCCACCAAATCTCCCCCCGTCGGGGGGAGTACCCGCGAAGCGGGGGAGGGGGGCAAGTCCGCACCCGTCGCCCGCACCGCCCAGACCCCCGGCGTCCGTCCCCTGGCCTCGCCCGCCGTGCGCAAGCGCGCCCGCGAATTGGGTCTGGAACTGCAGTTCGTGCCTGGCTCCGGCCCCGCCGGACGGATCGAGCACGGCGATCTGGATGCCTTCGTCGCCCACGGCGCGCGTGGTCCGTCCGAACACGGAACGTCATCGTCGTCGACCTATGCCAAGGCCGATGGCACGACCGAGGTGCGCATCATCGGCCTGCGCCGCAAGATCGCGGAGAAGATGGCCGAGAGCGTCCGGCGCATCCCCCATATCACCTATGTGGAGGAGATCGACGTCACGGCGTTGGAAGAGTTGCGCGCTCACCTGAACGCCCAGGCCAAGACGACGGGCAAGGGCAAGCTCAACGTCTTGCCCTTCATCGCCCGCGCCATCGTCGTGGCCCTGCGCGACCAGCCCCAGATCAATGCCACCTATGACGACGAGGCCGGCGTCCTGACCCAGCACGCCGCCGTGCATCTGGGCATCGCCGCCCAGACGCCGAATGGCCTGATGGTCCCGGTCGTCCGCCATGCAGAGGCGCTCGACCCCTACGCCACCGCAGCCGAGATCGCGCGCGTTTCCGGTGCGGCCAAGGACGGCTCGGCCAAGCGTGAAGAGCTGTCCGGCTCGACCATCACCATCACCTCGCTGGGCACGCTCGGCGGCGTCGTCCACACCCCGATCATCAACCACCCGGAGGTCGCCATCGTCGGCCCCAACAAGATCGAGGAACGGGTCGTGGTCCGGAACGGCCAGATGGTCGTGCGCAAGATGATGAACCTGTCTTCCAGCTTCGATCACCGCATCGTCGACGGCCACGACGCGGCGGTCTTCGTGCAGCGGATCAAGGGGCTGCTGGAGCATCCTGCGACGTTGTGGATGGGGTGAGCTGGACCTTCTGTTGCGCGACGCTATGTGATATACGCAACGTATATCAAGGAGGATTCGATGCGTATTCTTGTTGACGCCGACGAAGCTCAGGTCGCTGCGCTGGATGCTCTCGCTAAACACGAAAAGCGTCCGCGCGCAGCGGTCATCCGCGCCGCCATCGACGACTATGTCGTACGAAACAAGCGTCAGGCCGTGAAGGACGGTTTCGGTCTGTGGGGCAAGAATGGTGAAGATGGTCTCGCCTACCAGGAGCGACTTCGCAGCGAATGGTAGCAGCGCTCTTCGACACCAATATTCTGATCGACCATTTGAATGCCGTGCCGCAAGCGGATGCAGAGATCGACCGATATGAAGATCGCGCCATCAGCGTCGTGACCTGGATCGAGGTCATGGCCGGTGCCGGAGCCGGTCTGGTCGAAGAAACGCGCCTCTACCTCGGCGGCTATACGATCATTGGACTGGAAGGGCGGATTGCAGAGCAGGCCGTGTCCATCCGCCAGTCGCGACGGCTCAAACTGCCCGACGCGGTGATCTGGGCGACGGCGCAGACCACCGGCCGCCTGCTGGTCACCCGCAACACCAAGGACTTTCCGGCCGATGAGCCGGGTGTCCGCGCGCCCTACGTTCTCTGACGAGTTATCCAATGCAGCAGATCAAAACCAAAGTCCTCATCATCGGCGCCGGTACCGGGGGCTATGTCGCAGGCATCCGCTGCGGCCAGCTGGGGCTGGAGACTGTGCTGGTGGACGGCTCGGACGGGCTGGGCGGGACCTGCCTGAACGTCGGCTGTATTCCGTCCAAGGCGATCATCCATGCGGCGGGCAAGTTCGAGACGGTCGCCAAGGCCGCCGGCGACGGGACGCTGGGCATCACGGCGTCGGAACCGGCGATCGACTTCACCCAGACCGTCGCCTGGAAGGACGGTATCGTCCGTAAACTGAACAACGGCGTCGCGGCCCTGCTGAAGAAGGCGAAGGTCAAGGTCATCAAGGGCTGGGCGACCTTCCAGGACGCCAAGACCTGCCGCGTCGAGACCGAGGACGGTCCGATCACGATCACGGCCGAACACGTCATCCTGGCCACGGGATCGGAGCCGGTCGAGCTGCCCTTCCTGCCGTTCGGCGGCGACGTCATCTCCTCGACCGAGGCCCTGTCGCTGGACGCGGTGCCGGGCAAGCTGGTCGTGGTCGGCGGCGGCTATATCGGGCTGGAGCTGGGCATCGCCTATCGCAAGCTCGGGGCCCAGGTCGCCATCGTCGAGATGGCCGAGCGCATCCTGCCGCTCTACGACAAGGCCCTGACCGACCCGGTCATGAAGTGGCTGACCGACCATGGCGTCGAGATGCACCTGGGCGCCCGCGCGGGCGGGTTCGGGGACGGCAAGCTGTCGATCACGACGAAGGACGGCGAGCCGGTGCAGCTAGAGGCCGATAAGGTGCTGGTCACCGTGGGCCGTCGTCCGCGCACCGCCGGCTGGGGTCTGGAGAACATGGGCGTGGCCATGGCCGGGCCGTTCGTCAGGATCGACGACCGCTGCGCCACCTCGATGAAGAACGTCTGGGCCGTCGGCGACCTGACCGGCGAACCCATGCTGGCCCACAAGGGCTCGGCGCAAGGGGAAGTGGTCGCGGAGATCATCGCGGGTCACCACAAACGCTTCGACCCGGTCACCATTGCCGCCGTCTGTTTCACCGAGCCGGAGATCGTCTCGGCGGGCCTGGGGCCGCTCGACGTCGCGGGCCGCGACGATGTGATCACCGCCGTCTTCCCGCTGGCCGCCATAGGCCGGGCCCTGGCCATCGAGGCGGGCGAGGACGGGGGCTTCGTCCGGGTGCTGGCGTCCAAGGCGGATCACCGTCTTCTGGGCGTCCAGGCCGTCGGCCAGCACGTCGCCGAACTGTCCAACAGCTTCGCCCAGATGCTGGAGATGGGCGCGGTGCTGGAAGACGTCGCGGGCGTCATTCACGTCCACCCGACGCTGGGCGAGGCCTTCCACGAGGCGTCGCTTAGAGCTCTGGGGCACGCCATCCATATCTGATGGAAGGCAGCCCTTGCATCCCGGACCCCGCCCGCGCATCTGAGCGCGCATGACCGATCTTGCCTCCACCCGCCCCTCCGGCCTGCCGACCCCGCGCCACTATGCGGGGGTCAATTGGATCGGGGTGCAGACGCTTTATCTGCGCGAGGTCCGCCGCTTCTGGAAGGTCGGCGCACAGACGGTGGCGGCGCCCGTGGTCACCTCGCTGCTCTACATGCTGGTGTTCGTGGTGGCGCTGAAGGGGGCGCGGCCGCCGCTGCACGGCACGCCCTTCGCCGAGTTCGTGGCCCCCGGGCTGGTCATGATGGCGATCCTGAACAACGCCTTCGCCAATGCCAGTTCCAGCCTGATCCAGGCCAAGATCATGGGCACGGCCACCGATTTCCTGACGCCCCCGCTCAGCCCGCTGGAACTGACCATCGGCTTTTCGCTGGGCGCGGCGACGCGGGGCCTGGCGGTCGGTGCGGTGACGGCTCTGGCGGTGGTCTGGTTCACGAAGCTGGGCGTCTTCAACATCCTGGCCATCGTCTATTTCGCCCTGATCGCTTCGCTGCTGATGGGGATGATCGGCGTGCTGGCCGGGCTGTGGTCCGAGAAGTTCGACCAGCTGGCGGCGGTCCAGAACTTCGTCGTCATGCCCATGACCTTCCTGTCGGGCACCTTCTATCTGGTCGAGAACCTGCCGGGCCCGTTCGCGGCCATCAGCCACTGGAACCCCTTCTTCTATCTGATCGACGGCTTCCGCTACGGCTTCATCGGCCATGCCGAGGGCAGCCTGCTGATCGGCGTGATCGGCAGCGGCGTGCTGACGATCGTCATGGCCGTGGCCTGCTGGCTGGTGTTCCGGTCCGGCTGGCGGTTGAAGAGTTAGACAACCCTAAGCTAGACAGTTAGCTATAGATCCTGCAGGCTCTAGCGAGAGCTAATTCGGGATTGGGATGAGCGATAAACTGTTAGCTATGGGTCCTGTGGCTCTCATCGTCTTGAACTTGGTTTTGGGCGTTGCGCAGCTCCTCGCGTTTGCCGCTGGCGTCGAGGTTTGGCTCGGTTGGAACTGGATCGGCGCAATCGTTGTGTTCGCGGTGCTGAACATGATCCCGTTCGGCACGATTGGCAGCACGATCGTAGCTTATATCGGCGCCACTAAGGGCTGGGGCTGGGATTGGTGGCAGGCCGTCCTACTGGTTGCACCGTTCCTTATTCTTGGGCTGCTAACCTCAAGCCTAGGCGGCCTGGCTGCTGCCATCGGCAAGAGCCGTAGTAGCCACTAGTAAGGCGACGCGGTGTTGACACACCCCCGCCCCCGTCCGACAACCCACGCTCCTGAAAAAGTCCCGTCGCACCCGCGCCGGGGCTTCGTTTCTTTTGGAGGTACGTCCGTGTCCGGTCATTTGATGGGTGTCTACAATCGCGCGCCGCTGGAAGTGGATCGCGGGCGAGGCGCGCGTCTGTGGGCGAAAGACGGCACCGAGTATCTGGACTGCGTCCAGGGCATCTCGACCAACGGCCTGGGCCACGCCCACCCCGTGCTGGTCGAGGCGGTGAAGGCCCAGGCCGAGAAGCTGTGGCACGTCTCCAACATCTTCAGGATTCCGGGCCAGGAGGAACTGGCCGACGCCCTGACCGAAGCCAGCTTCGCCGACGTGGTCTTCTTCACCAACTCGGGCACCGAGGCGGTCGAGTGCGCGATCAAGACGGCGCGCAAATATCACTCGGCCAATGGCCAGCCGGAACGGATCGACATCTATGGCTTCGACGGGGCCTTCCACGGCCGGACCTACGGCGCGATCAATGCGGCCGCGAACCCCAGCTATACCGAGGGCTTCGGCCCCAAGATGCAGGGTTTCCACCAGCTGAAGTGGGGCGATCACGAGGCGCTGAAGGCCGCTATCGCCGAACCCAACACCGCCGCCATCATCGTGGAGCCGGTGCAGGGCGAGGGCGGGTGCCGCGCCATGCCCGACGTCTGCCTGCGCGGGCTTCGCGAACTGTGCGACGAACACGGCGTCCTGATCATCTTCGACGAGGTCCAGTGCGGCATGGGCCGGTCGGGCAAGCTGTGGGCGCATGAATGGGCGGGCATGGCCCCCGACATCATGGCGGTTGCCAAGGCGCTGGGCGGCGGTTTTCCCATCGGGGCGTGCCTGGCCACGACCGAGGCGGCCAAGGGAATGACGGTCGGTGCCCACGGCTCGACCTTCGGCGGCAATCCGCTGGCCATGGCGGTGGGTCTGGCCGCGTTCAAGACGATCAACTCCCCGGAGATCCTGGGCAACGTCAACGAGATCGCCGGCTACCTGAAGCAGCAGCTGCACGGGCTGAAGGAACGCTTCCCCGACGTGATCGAGGACGTGCGCGGCAAGGGCCTGCTGATCGGGCTGAAGCTCAAGCCGAACAATCGCGAGTTCATGGGCTGGGCGCGCGACGAACAGCATCTGCTGATCGCCGGCGGTGGCGACAACTGCGTGCGGATGCTGCCGCCGCTGAACCTGACGCTGGAAGAGGCGCGCGACGCTGTCGAACGGCTGGAGCGGACCTGCGAAGGTGCGCGGGGCAAGATGAAGGCGGCGGCGTGAGCCTCCCTCTCCCGTCGGGAGAGGGCTTGAGGCTCGCAGAGCGAAGCGATGCGTCTTCAGCCGAAAGGGTGAGGGGTTTTGCCCTCACCGGTTGGCACCGTAACCCCTCACCCCTTCGCGCAAGTCCGATCGCCTGACGGCTCTCGGGCGCTCAAGCCCTCTCCCGGCGGGAGAGGGAGGAGATCGATCATGACCCGCCACTTCCTCGACATCCACCGGCTGGACGCCGCCGATCTGCGCGCCATCCTGGATGACGCCCACGCCCGCAAGGCCGCTCGCAAGGGCAGGCCCCAGGGGTGGATCGATGCCGATGCGCCCGCGAAGGATCGTGTGCTGGCGATGATCTTCGAGAAGAACTCGACCCGCACGCGGTTCAGCTTCGACGCCGCCATCCGGCAGCTTGGCGGGTCGTCGATCATCGCCAACGCCGGCGATATGCAACTGGGCCGGGGCGAGCCGGTGGAGGACACGGCGCGGGTCCTGTCGCGCATGGTCGATGCGGTGATGATCCGGGCCAACAGCCATGAGGATGTCGAGCGGTTCGCCCGGATCGCCACCGTGCCCGTGGTCAACGGCCTGACCGACCGCAGCCACCCGTGCCAGATCCTGGCCGACATCATGACGATCGAGGAACAGCGCGGGCCGATCCAGGGCAAGACGATCGCCTGGATCGGCGACGGCAACAACGTCTGCCACAGCTTCATGCATGCGGCACCCAAGCTGGGCTTCCACCTGAACGTGGCCTGTCCGGCGGAATATCATCCGAACCTCCACGACCTGGCCAAGGGCGGCAATGCCGTGACCCTGACCAGTGATCCCAAGGACGCCGTGCGCGGGGCGGACGTGGTCGTCACCGACACCTGGGTGTCGATGGGCGACAGCGACTACGAGGCGCGCCTGCATGCCTTCGAGAGCTACACGGTCGATGAGGCGCTGATGGAGTTGGCCGACCCCGACGCGGTTTTCCTGCATTGCCTGCCCGCCCACCGCGGCGAGGAGGTCACCGACGCTGTGATCGACGGACCCAGGTCGCTGGTCTGGGACGAAGCCGAAAACCGCATCCACGCCCAGAAGGCCGTGCTGGCCTGGTGCTTCGCAGAGTGATATCTATTATCGCCTGACGAACCCGTTTGGAGGTTTCTGGTGGCGAGCAGTGTCGATCTCGGCCGGCAGCTGGAAGGCGTCGTCACGCGTCTCGTCGCCGACGGCCGCTACAACTCCCGCAGCGAAGTCATGCGTGAAGGTGTCCGGTTGATCCATGAGCGCGAGACCCGCCTGGCGGCGCTCGATGCAGCACTCCAGCGAGGGATCGCGGACGCAGACGCCGGGCGAACCGTCGACATCGATGAAGCCGCCCGTCTACTGAATGAACGCTTCGGCGGCGAGGCCAAGGCTGCTGCCCGTTGAAGGTTACGCTGACGCAGTCGGCATTGAGCGACCTTCAGGCCATAGGCGATCATATCGCAGCCGACAGTCCACGGCGGGCGCGGTCCTTCGTCGCCGAACTGCTCGCGAAGGCCCGCGACATCGGCAAGGGGCCGATGCGATATCCACTGGTGGCGCGCTATGAGACGTTCGGCGTCCGGCGACGTGTGCATGGATCGTATCTGATCTTCTATCGCAACGAGCCGGATGCGGTCGTGATCCTGCACGTGCTCCACGGAGCGTATGACTACGAGCCGCTACTCTTCCCGGACCCCTGAGCAGGAAGACAATGAAAAAGGGCACCGCCGCGAGGCGATGCCCTTTTGTCTCTTAGATCGTCGAACCTACTGCAGGTTCACGTCCGCCACGCCGCCCGCGTCGGGCACGGTCTTGGTGATGTTGGCCTTGGCGATCTCGAAGGCGAACTTCAGCAGGCTACCGTCGGAAACCCACACGCGGCCGTCGTCGCCGTCGAAGCGCAGGATGGTCAGGTGCGGATCGTCCTTGCCCTCGGGATACCAGGCGGCCAGCACCGGGTTCCAGTAGCGGTCGATGATGCTGCGGTCCTGGCCGTGCACGGACAGTTCGCCGTGGATGCAGGCCCAGACCTTCTGATCCTTGGATCCATAATGGAACATGGCGCTTTGGCCGCCCCCGATCCCGGCATCCCTGGCCAGATCGGTGTCGTCACGGGTGAAGAACCAGATCGTGCCGGTCTCTTCCTCGCGGAAGGCGGTCATGGGCTGGGCGTGATAGCCGGGCTGGTCCAGTCCCAGCAGCCCCGTGTTGGACTCCTTCAGGGCCTTCCAGAAATGGTCCTTGGCCTCGTCGGCGGTCAGGGTCTTGTCGGACATGGAGTGCTCCTTGGCGAATGGGTCGGCCGCTTTAACCGCCCAGCCGCGACACCGTTCCCTCAAGCCGGGTGCGTCATGACGGCCGGGTGAAGCCCGCCAGCGCGCCCAGATGCACAAGCAGAAGGAAGGTCGCCGTCCCCGCCAGCAGCATGATGAACCGCCACGGCACCATGCGGGGCCGCAGGAAATCGCTGGGCCTCGCGCCGCGCCATCCGGCGAACACGGCGACGATCAGGGCGGCCGCCAGCAGCCAGAGGGTAAGGGTCAGGGACACGGCCGTCATGTGGGCGAGCCGTCCGTCCCCGGCAAGCGAAACCCTTGCCGAGAGGTTAATCTTCACGCCCCGTTAACCACGATCGGGCGACAGATTTCGATCTGGCGAACCCTGTCCACAGGAGAATGGATGGTCCGCTAGATGTTGGGGTTAACCACACGTTTACACCCCGGATATGGGCGATTAGCGTGGCCAAATGGGTCGGGAGCCGAATCAGTGAGCGCAGCCGCCGCGCCTTGGAGCGTAAAGGGCATAGACCCGAAGGCGCGTGAGGTGGCCAAGGATCTGGCGCGCCGATCCGGCATGACGCTGGGCGAATGGCTCAACACCATGATCATGGAGGACGGCGAGGAGGACGACGGGGTCCAGCCCCTGCCGCGCCGCCCGCATGCGTCCGAGATGTTCGATCGCCGCGGCCGCTCGCGCCGCCTGGACGACGCCTACGAGCCCGAGGATCGGTCCTATCGCGGCGCGCCGGACGAGACGCTGCAGCGTGTCGCCGCCTCGGTCGACGCGATCGCCGCCCGTCTGGAGGCCGCCGAGCGCCGCTCGACGATCGCCATCCAGGGCGTGGACCAGGCCGTGTCCGGCCTGGTGCGCCGGATGGAGGCGCAGGATCAGCAGGCGGGTCAGTACGGTCGCCGCATCGACGACATCTCCGACGAACTCAAGGAAGGACACCGCCGTCTGCGGGCCTTCGAGCGCGAGGTCGGACCCAAGTCCGCCGAGACCCTCAGCAAGGTCGAGCAGGCGCTGGGCACTCTGTCGGGCCGTCTCTATGACATGGAGGAGCGTCAGCGCACCGGCCTGACCGAGGTCCGCCAGCGCCTGGACGGGTTCGACAAGACCGACACCGCCGTCGCCGCCCTGACCAGCCGCCTTTACGACATCGAGGAGCGCCAGCGGGCTGCGGGCCAGACCCTGATCCAGCGCATCGAGGCGGTCGAGAAGGCTGCCGGCGCCGGTGTCGGCACAGAGCTTCTGGCCCAGGTCGGGCAGCGGCTGGACGCGGCCCAGAACCAGACGTCCGAGGCGCTTCGCAATCTGGAGCGCTCGTTCGCCGGGCTGGATCAGCGCCTGCGCGCCGCCGAGACGCGGGTGGAGCCCGAAGGCATGCGCGAGGCCGCCCGCTTCGAGAAGCTGGCCGAGACCCTGTCGCGCCAGGTCGAGACCAACCGCACCGAGATGATGCGTCGCCTCGAAACGGCCGAGAGCGAAGGCCGGATGAGCCGGATCGAGGCCACCGTCCAGGGCTTGAGCGAACAGGCGCGTGCCGCCGAGCAGCGCTCCGCCCAGGGGATCGAGGCCATGGGCCGCGAGGTCCTGCGCATCGCCCAGAACCTGGACACCCGTGTCGACCGGATCGAGACGGTCGGCGACGCGCGGCTGGAAAAATTCGAAGCGGCGCTGACCCGCACGATCTCGGCCAAGATCGAACAGGACATGGGTCGTTACGGTCAGGCCGTCGAACAGCGTCTGACCCGCGCCGAGGACCAGCATTCCATCGCCCTGGAAAAGCTGGGCGTCGAGATCACCCGGATTTCCGACCGTCTCGCCGACCGCATCGCCCAGTCCGAACGCAAGTCCGCCCAGGCGCTGGAGGATATCGGCCGTCGCATGGCCGAGGGCTCGGACCGGGTCGAGCAACGCTACGACCGGGCTTCGGGCGAACTGGCCGAGCGCATGCGCCTGTCCGAGGAACGCACCTCACGCCTTCTGGCCGAGG
Organism: Brevundimonas sp. P2_A6; assembly: GCF_056404975.1. NCBI lineage: Bacteria > Pseudomonadati > Pseudomonadota > Alphaproteobacteria > Caulobacterales > Caulobacteraceae > Brevundimonas > Brevundimonas sp. P2_A6. Next base: position 647,126 of record NZ_JBFUCZ010000002.1, read on the forward strand.
CTCGCGAGACGCTCGAGAACCGCCTGGCGCAGCCGGTCGCGACGGCACCGCTGCCGGAGCCCGAACCCGTCGCGCCGCCGGTGGTGGCCACGCCCGCATCGGAGTTCGTGCAGCCCGACTGGCGCGCCGCCGCCTTCCCGGACGACCGGTTCGATTCCGGGTCCGACGCCCCGGCCGACGGCTGGTCGATCGACCCCCTGTCCGCCGATCTGGAACCCTTCCCCCAGGCCCCCTCCGAGACGGTTGCCCCGGAAGAGAGTTTCGACAGTCTGCCGCGCCGGTTCGAACCGGTAGAGCCGCAAGCGGCCGTTGCCGACCCCGTGCTGGAAGACCCCGCCCCGGGTCAGCCCGCGCCGTTCATCGGCGGTCCGTTCGGGAGCTACGGCGGTGCCGACGTGTCCGACGCCCTGGACGCGATCGCCGATGTCGAGGCTCAGCCCGAGCCTTTCGGCGGAACGGTCGCAGCCGGCGGTGCCGCTCCCGCCCGGCTCTACGATGACGGTATCGAGGAGTATTCGGCCGAGACCGAATTCGTCGATCCGCGCCGGATGCGCGCCAGCATGGCGGCGGGCGCGGCCGCCGGACGCTCCGCCTCGACCCGCGACACCATCGAGGCCGCGCGCGCCGCGATGAACGTCGCCCCGGCCGAGCCGGCACCGCGGGCCAGCTTCGGCCTGGGACTGAAGCGCGGTGGCAAATCCAAGCTGCAGGAGCGGCTGGACAAACAGGCCCAGCGCAGCGACGGCACGGTCAAGAAGGCCTTCATCGCCTCCGTCACCGGCATGGCGGTCGTCGGCGGCCTGTGGGCGACCGGGCGCGCCACCGGCTACGATTTCGACGATGTGGCTCGCCTGACCGGCCTTTCCTCGTCGAATGCAGAGGCGACGCCGATCGCCGCCCTGGCCCTGACGCCTACGGACGGCACGGTGGATGCGGCCCCTGTCGATGCGACTGAGGCCCAGACCCTGTATGCCCAGGCGCTGGAGCAGCTGGACCGCAACGATCCGGCGGGTGTCGAGACGCTGACCCGCGCCGCCAATCTGGGTCATCCCGAGGCGCAGCTGAAGCTGGCGGGTCTTTATCAGACCGGTTCCACGGGCCTGACGGTCGACCAGTCCGAGAGCCGACAATGGGCCCGGCGCGCGGCCGAAGGCGGAGATGCTGCCGGCATGCACGCCTATGGCATGTATCTGTTCGACGGCGTCGGTGGATCGCGCGACCGCGTGGAGGCCCTGGACTGGCTCAAGAAGGCGGCCAATCGCGGCCTGGTCGACAGCCAGTACAACGTCGCCCGCATCTACGAGAACGGCGACGAGGGCATCGCGCCCAACCCGACCCAGGCCTATCGCTGGTACCTGATCGCCGCCCGCGCCGGCGACCCCCAGGCCCAGGCCGCGGTCGACCGGCTGGCCCCGACCATTCCGGCCGCCCAGCGCCAGACGGCCCGCGCCCAGGCCGAGGCCTTCGCCACCGAACCGCTCGCCTGACGCATGATGCGGGTGGCCCTCACCGGGTCGCCCGGTTAAGACACCCGCACTCGCCTTCCGGCGCCTTGCATTGTTGTTCCAGCCGAAGGCCCGCCCTTTGGAGATCTATCTGCCGATCGCCGAGGTTTCGGTGAACTGGCCGCTCCTGGTCCTGCTGGGGGCGCTGGTTGGATTCGTGTCCGGACTGTTCGGCATCGGCGGCGGTTTCCTGATGGCCCCCGTGCTGGTCTTCCTGGGAATCCCGCCCGTCGTCGCCGTCGCCAGCCAGGCCAGCCACGTCGTCGCCTCCTCCACCTCCGGCGTGATCCGATATTCGGGCCAGGGCGCCGTCGACTACCGGATGGGGGCGATCATGGCCGGGGGCGGTGCGGCCGGTGCCATCGGCGGGGTCGAGCTGTTCCGCTACCTGCGTCTGCTGGGTCAGGCCGATCTGGTCGTGGCCCTGTCCTATCTGCTGCTGCTGGGGGCCATCGGGCTTCTGATGCTCTACGAAAGCCTCAGCGAAATCCTGCGCCGCCATCGGGGCGAGGTCGCGCCCCACAAGGAGCGCCGCCGACCGCTGTGGCTGTATGGTCTGCCGTGGAAGGTGCGCTTCCCGAAATCCGGCCTCTACATCAGCGCGATTCCCCCGTTCGGCCTGGGCGTCTTCGCGGGCGTCCTGTCGGCCATCATGGGCGTCGGGGGCGGCTTTATTCTGGTGCCGGCCATGCTTTATGCCCTGCGGATGCGCGCCAGCGTGGTCGTCGGCACCAGCCTGTTCCAGATCATCATCACGACCGCCATCACCACAATCCTGCAGGCGGGCCGCAACCAGACGGTCGACATCGTTCTGTCGACCCTGCTGCTCACCGGCGGCGTGATCGGGGCGCAGCTGGGTGCACGTTTCGCGGGTCGTTTCCGGGCGGACGTTCTGCGCGCCGCCCTGGGCCTGCTGATCCTGTTCGTCGGCATCCAGATGGGTCTGAGCCTGTTCGTCCGACCCCACGACATCTTCCTGCTGGCCCCCGGGATTTCCGACCGGTGATCCAGGCTCTCCCACCCCCGCCGCCTGTGATCGAGGCGCCCGCCCCGGAACGCTCCGAGGCCACGGCGACCGAGCTGCGCGTGGCCGCCGCCCTGACCGATGCCCAGGTCAAGGTCGATTCCAGCTTTCGCGGCGCGACGCTGGTGCTTTACGGCGCGGTGTTCAATCCGACCGACGATCCCACCGACGTGGTGGTCGTGGTCCGCGGGCCGGACGCGCCCGTTCGTCTGGTCAAGAAGACGCGCAACACCGGCGTGTGGCTGAACAGCCGCCCTGTCCTGTTCGAGGGGGCACCCGGCTTCTACATGACGGCCTCCACCCGACCGCTCAGCGACATCGCCGACTTCGGCCAGCTGCGCCGTCTGGGCGTCGGCGTCGATCACCTGCGCATCGACGCGCCCGAGGAAAGCCGCACCGTCACCCGCTATGGCGTTCGCGACGTGGTCATCTCGAGGCTGGGCGAGGACTACCTCGACTGGCGCCGCGCCGTGATCCGTTTGAGGGAGGAGGCGGCCCTCTACGATACAGATCCGGATGGCGTGACCTTCGTCGACAAGGGCCTGTTCCGCGCGGAGGTCAAACTTCCGGCGACCGCGCCCACGGGGCCCTATTACGCCCAGGTCTGGTTGTTCCGCGACGGCGAGCCGGCCGGCGTGTCCAACCTGACCCTGACGGTGGAAAAGGTCGGGTTCGAACGCGACGTCTACGAGTTCGCCCACCGCCGTCCGTGGACCTATGGCGTGCTGTGCGTCTTCCTGGCGCTGGCCATGGGATACGGCACCAGCCGGGTGTTCAGGAGGGGATGATGCGAAATATCCGGATCGTGGCCTGGGCCCTGGCGCTCGCGGGGTTGATCCCTTTCGTCGGCTGCGCGGCCCTGTTCGTCATGCGACCCGAGGCCGGAGATTTGTGGGTCGGGCCTCTGGCTGCCTATGGAGCGATCATCCTGTCCTTCCTGGGCGGCGCGCGCTGGGGCAGCGCGCTGGCCGGGCCGGAGCCGAAGGTCGGCGCCCTGATCGCCAGCAATCTGCCCGCCGTGGCCGCCTGGCTGACCTTCCTGCCGGGCGTGCCGTATGCGGTCCAGCTTCTGGTGCTGATCTTCGGCCTGGTCTTCATGCTGGTCTGGGACTATCGGGGCGCGCCGTCCTGGTATCGAAACCTGCGGATCGTCGCGACCATCGGCGCGGTGCTCAGTCTCGGCGTTGTCCTGACGGCGCTCTAGACCAGCCCCGCCCAGGCCAGGGCATGGACGCGGTCCTTGCCCAGTGCCGCCGCCATCGGCCGCTCCGTGAACAGCCCGGCGATCGCTGCGTCCAGCACGTTCAGCCCCCCCGTAAAGGCCCCGAACGCCGGCAGGATCAGCCTTTTCCCATCTGTCACGAAGCACGGACGGCGCACCATCCGCGCATGAGCGACCACGCGGGCACAGGGATGCAGATGCCCGGCCACCTCGCCCGGCCGCGCGTCGGGTGTCGGTTCGTGGGTCAGGAACAGCGCCCCAAGAGCCATGTCGCCGACGACCCGGCCGGGCAGGCGCGACATCGCGTCCGCGTCCGCCGCCGTCAGGGCCTCGCGGTCGTGGTTGCCCTCCAGCCAGACCCAGTCGCGGCCGAAGGCTAGCCGGTCCAGTCGCGCCCGGTCATCGGGCGCCATCCGTCCGATGGATTTCGAATCGTGGAAACTGTCGCCGAGCAGGACGATGCGGTCGGGCCTCAACTCCGCGATCTCCGCCTCAAGGCGATCCAGCGTGGCGCGACTGTCGTAGGGCGGCAGCATCTGGCCGCGCGCCGCGAAGGCCGAGCCTTTCTCAAGGTGCAGGTCGCCCGCCACGACCGTCGAATGCGCGGGCAGCCACAGCGCGCCCGAACACCGCAGCACGCACAGCTCGCCCATGACCCGCACGGACAGCGACCCGCAGGGCCGCCGCGCCGGGGTCAGTGCCTCCCTCAACGCCGCGTTCATGCCGCCCCCATCAGTTCTGCAGGCGCATCCTCCATGACCTCGTCAATCAGCTCCTGGGCGGAAGCGTCGAGGATCATCTCGGCCGCGTCGCCGCCGACCCGCTCGCGCCCGATCATGACCAGCACCGGCACGCAGAAGGGCGAGGCCCGCTCCAGCGAGGCATGGCGGATATGTCCGGCAATGCGAGACAGAAGTTGGCCCAGGCGCGCGACGTCCAGCAGCCCGGCGGCGGCATCCGATCGAGCGGTTCTCAGCAGGAGGTGATCGGGTTGGTGGCGGCGCAGCACGTCGTAGATCAGATCCGTCGAAAAGGTCACCTGACGCCCCGTCTTCTCGGCCCCCGGCTGTCGACGCTCGATCAAGCCGGAAACGAGGGCGCAATTGCGGAAGGTCCGCTTCATCATGAAGCTCTCCTCCAGCCACGCCTCCAGATCGTCGCCCAGCATGTCGGGCTGAAACAGGGCGTCCCAGTCCAAGCCGTCCATCGGCCGGATGGACCATATGGCGAAGGCATAGTCGGTGACGACGAAGCCCAGCGGCCCGACGCCCAGCCGGTCCAGCCTGCGGGTCAGCAGCATGCACAGGGTCGAATGCGCCAGCCGTCCCTCGAACGGATAGCCCACCATGAAATGGCGGCTGCCGCGCGGAAAGGTCTCGATCAGCAGGCTGTCGGCGTCGGGGATCAGGCTGCGCTGGTCCTGCAGCTCCAGCCATTCCTGCACGTCGACGGGAAGGACGCGCCAGTGGTCCCGGTCCTGCACCATGGCCCGTACGCGGGCGGCCAGTGAGGTGCCCAGCGGAAACTGCGCCCCGCCCCAGGACGGGATCTTGGGGTCCTTGTCGGTGGCGTGGGTGACCAGGGCGTCCATGCCGTTGATGCCCTGAAACGCCCAGACTTGCCCGGCGAAGACGAAGGTGTCGCCGGGGCTGAGCTGTTCGAAATACCACTCCTCGGCCTCGCCGACCTTGCGTCCGCCGATCAGCTGCTTGGACGCGCCACCACGCCGCGAGGCGACCTTCACGTTCAGCGTCCCCGCCGCCACGATGGCCCCGACGTTCATCCGGTGCCGCTGGGCGATCAGTTGATTGCGCACGGTCCATTTGCCCTCGGGCGTCCGCACGATCCGCGCGAACCGGTCGTAGGTGCGCAGCGCGTATCCGCCGGTGGCGACGAAATCGACCACCTCCTCGAACGCCTCATAGGTCAGATCGCGATAGGGGGCGCAGGACGTGATCTCGGCATGCAGGGCGTCCAGATCGAACGGCTCCGAACAGGCCACGCCCATGACGTGCTGGGCCAGGGTGTCCAGCGTGCCGATGTGATGCGGCTCCCAGTCGAAGGCGTTGTCGGCCACGGCCTCCTTGGCCGCCTGGCATTCCAGCAGTTCGAACCGGCTGGCCGGGACCATGAGGGCGCGCGACGGCTCGTCCAGCCTGTGGTTGGCGCGACCGATCCGCTGGACGAGGCGGCTCGATCCCTTGGGCGCCGCCATCTGGATGACCAGATCCACGTCCCCCCAGTCGATGCCGAGGTCCAGCGTCGAGGTGCAGACCACGGCCCGCAGGTCGCCTCGCGCCATCGCCGCCTCGACCTTGCGACGTTGCTCGGCCGCCAGCGAGCCGTGGTGCAGGCCGATGGGCAGGTTCTCGTCGTTTATGGCCCACAGCTGCTGGAACACGAACTCGGACTGCCAGCGCGTGTTGACGAAGATCAGGGCCAGGTTCGCCCGCTGGATGGCCGCATAGACCTCCGGGATCGCATGCTGGCCGGTATGCCCGGCCCAGGGGACGCGGCCCTCGGACACCAACACGTCGATGATCGGGACGGCCCCGGGGTCGCCCTTCACCATCGCCACCTCGGCACCGGCGGGCGCCAGCCACTCCGCGATCAGTCTGGGATCATCGATCGTCGCCGACAGGGCCACCCGCCGCAGCCCCGGCGAAAAGCTCTGCAACCGCGCGAGGCCGAGGTTCAGCAGATCCCCCCGCTTGCCCGACCAGATGGCGTGGACCTCGTCCAGCACGATGCATTTCAGGTCGGCGAAATAGGCCCGCGCGCCGCCCCAGGCGCAGAACAGGGCCAGTTGCTCCGGCGTTGTCAGCAGGATGTCTGGCGGAAACTCGCGTTGCCGCTGCTTCTTGGATGTCTTGGTGTCGCCGGTGCGGCTCTCGACATGGATGTTCAGCCCGATCTCGCGGATCGGCGTCATCAAGTTGCGCTCGACGTCGGTCGTCAGCGCCTTCAGCGGCGAGACATAGATCGTATGGATCCCGCTGCCGGGCCCGAACGCCGGCCTGGGCCCGCGCTCGCTGAGGTCGATCAGGCTGGGCAGAAAACCTGCCAGCGTCTTGCCGCCACCGGTCGGCGCGACCAGCAGGGCGTGCGAGCCGGCCTCTGCGGCGGCGATCATCTCCAGTTGATGTCTGCGGGGAGACCAGCCGCGAGAGGCGAACCAGTCGGCGAATAGGGGGGGCAGCGTCGTCATTCGCTCCACGGAGAGAGCACCCGGCATCCGCTGTGCTCGAAATGGCGGACGTTGCGGGTCACGACGGTCAGGCCATGGACGTGCGCGGTGGCTGCGATCAGTTCGTCCGTCATTTCCGAGGCGCGTCCGGCCGCCCGGTTGGCCTCGGCCAAGGACGCCCACCGCTCTGTGACCGCCAGATCGACCGGCAGGATGCGTTGGTCGTAACGGAAGATCATATCCTCAAGCCAGAAGTCGAGATCGTCACGCCGGCGACCCGGCTCCAGTCGCACGATGCCGCGCCGAAGCTCCCCTACGGTGATCACGCTCAGGTGCAGGTCCGAAAGCAGTTGGTCGGACAGCCAACGTACGACGTTGGGATCGGGCCGCGCGCGCTTGGGCTCGCTGATCGCGTTCGTATCGAGCAGATACATCAGAAGGGATCGATTTCGCGGGCCGGCCGTCGATCCCGCTCAAGATCGACCCCCTCCAGCGACGGACCGTTCAAAAGCCAGTCCTTGAAGTCACGGGACGCACGAGGGTCCTTCAACCGTTGAAAATCTTCGGCGGACACGACCACAGCCGTCGCCTCCCCATGCGAGGAGATTTCCTGAGGCCCCTCTGTCTTCGACCGACGGATCACCTCGGACAGGTTGTCTTTCGCCTTGGCGACGCTCCAGCTCATGGCGAACTCCCGTTATAGCTATGGTTGATGGCCATAACAGAGGTCTGGGATTTGGTCAATCCAATGTTCCCGTTCCGTTTCCACTTCGCAATCGCTATCTTCCCGACGTGCAAGACGAATCCCTCATCGCCAGACACGACCTGACCGGTGCCAAGCCGTGGCTGGTCCTGCCGCCCACACTGGCTGTGCCGCCCGGCGCGGGGGCGATCTGCGATGACGAGGGAGCGCGTAAGATCGGGCGGGGTGCGGCGGAGGGCGTTTTCACGGGCGGGCCGGTGCTGGTGGCGCATGCCTCGCTGACGGCGCGGCGTCTCGGGCTGTCCCCACCGCCCCGGTCGCCTGACCTGCTCGACGTGCTGGAGTTGTGGGCCTTCGTGCGGCCGGCGATGTTCTGCGCGCCGTCGCCGAGCGGGCTGGCGCTCGCCCTCGGGATGGCCGAACCCAAGGGCGCGGAGGCGCAGGCCGCCGCGCTGCGCGACGCTGCGGCCGTCCTGCTGAAGGAACTGGCCGACCCGGCCTATCCGAACCGCGAGGACGCCTTCACCCTGGCCGAGACGCTGGGCCGCGCGGGCTGGTCCTGGGCAGACCGTGTCACCGGCGCGCTTCAGGCCGGACCTCTGCGTCAGCGTCAGTATCGCGGCTCGGGCCTCGACGCCTGGTCGCGCCTGGCGGAGTGGGAGGACGAGGCGCCACGCGGGGAGGCGGGGTCAGCCCCTGTGGACTCGGAATCCGCCCGCATCCGGCTGGAAAAACTGCTGCAGGCGTCCGGCCTCGACGAGACGCGCCCGACCCAGTCCGACTATGCCGCCGAGGCCGCCTACGCCTTTTCTCCCCGCAACGAGGAGGGCCGCCCCCGCATGCTGCTGGCCGAGGCCGGCACCGGGACCGGGAAGACGCTGGGTTATCTGGCCCCCGCCTCCCTGTGGGCCGAGCGCAATCAGGGTGCGGCCTGGGTGTCTACGTATACACGCGCTTTGCAACGCCAGATCGACCGCGAGAGCGCCGCCCTGTGGCCGGACCCCGCCGAACGGAGGCGGAAGACCGTGGTTCGTAAGGGCCGCGAAAACTACCTGTGCCTGCTGAATCTTCAGGACATGGTTCAGGCGGCGCAGTTGGGCAACGGCGACCTGATCGGCCTGGCCCTGACCAGCCGCTGGGCCTTGCACAGCCGCGACGGCGACATGACCGGCGGCGACTTCCCCGGCTGGCTGCCCGGCCTGTTCGCCACCCCCACGGCGCAGCAGGCGTCGGCTGGCAATCTGGTGGACCGGCGCGGCGAATGCGTCCACGCGGCCTGCCCCCACTACCGCACCTGTTTCGTGGAGAAGACCATCCGGGCCAGTCGCCGGGCCGATCTGGTCGTCGCCAACCACGCCCTGGTCATGACCCAGGCCGCCTTCGACGGCGCCCGTTCGGCGCGGGGCCTGAAGCAGGACGGAGAGACCGCGGCCCTGAAACGCATCGTCTTCGACGAGGGCCACCATCTGTTCGACGCGGCGGATTCGGCGTTTTCCGCCTGTCTGTCGGGCCAGGAGGCGGCCGAGCTGCGGCGCTGGATCCGGGGCCCGGAGGGACGCGGCCGCAGAGGGCGCGGCTTGGAACAGCGGCTGGGCGACCTGTGCGCCGACAACGAGGCGGCGGCGAAGGCGCTGCAGGACGCTATCCGCGCGGCCGCCGCCCTGCCGGGCGAAGGCATCTCCGGCCGCATCGCGCCGCCGTCGGGCGAGGTCAATCCGGTCGGGCCGATCGAACAGTTCCTGATGGCCGCGCTGGAGCAGATCCGCGCGCGGACGTCGGAGGCGGCCTCCTCAGGGTCATCGGAGTTCGGTACCGAATGCGCCGTCCGGCCCGCGACCGAGCCCCTTTTGGAGACCGCCCGATCCGCCGCCCAGGCCATCGCCGCGGTCGAAGCCCCGCTGCTGGCCCTGGCCCGGCATCTGGAGGACATCCTCGACGACGAGGCGGCCGAGCTGGATGGGTCCGCCCGCGCCCGGATCGAGGGGGCCTTGCGCGGCCTCGACCGTCGCGCCCGCATGACCCTGCCGGGCTGGCGCTCGATGCTGGCGGCGCTTCAGGACGGCGGCGACGAACCGGACCCCGATTTCGTCGACTGGGTGTCGGTCGAGACGGCGTTTGGCCGCATCCACGACGTGGCCCTGCGTCGCCACTGGATCGACCCGACGGTGCCGCTGGAGGCCGCCGTCATCCTTCCCAGCCACGGCGTGCTGGTGACCTCTGCGACGCTGTCCGACCCGATCGCCGAGGCCGCGGGCGGCGACCTGTTCGGCATGGCCCGGATGCGGACAGGTGCGGCCCGGCTGATCGAGCCGGCGCGGACGCTGAAGGTCGAAAGCCCGTTCGATTATGCGTCGAACAGCCGGGTCATCGTCGTCAACGACGTGGCCAAGGACGACCCGCGCCAGACGGCGGCGGCCATGCGCGAGCTGTTCCTGGCGTCCGGAGGCGGGGGGCTGGGCCTGTTCACCGCCATCCGCCGGCTGAAGGCGGTCTACGAGCGGCTCGGCCCCGATCTGGCCAAGGCTCAGATCCCGCTCTACGCCCAGCATGTCGATCCGCTGGAGGTCGGTGCCCTGGTCGACATCTTCCGCGCCGAACAGGACAGCTGCCTGCTGGGCACCGATGCCGTCCGCGACGGCGTCGATGTGCCCGGTCGGTCCTTGCGCCTCCTCGCCTTCGACCGCGTCCCCTGGCCCCGCCCCGACCTGCTGCACAAGGCGCGGCGCGAGAAGTTCGGCGGGATGTCCGACAAGGGTCGGGGATATGACGACGCCCTGGCCCGGGCGCGGATCGCCCAGGCGTTCGGCCGCCTGATCCGGCGCGCCGACGACAAGGGGGTCTTCGTCATGCTGGACGCCGCCACCCCGACCCGCCTGTTCGCGGCCCTGCCGCCGGGCACCGAGGTGCAGCGCATGAGCCTGGTCGAGGCGATCGAGGTGACGCGCGGGTTCCTGAGCCAGGCGGCGACGGATTAACGCTCCTGCGCCGTTTCATCTCCATCGAACGGGATCGATCGGATGCGAACCATGCCGCAGAACGACACCACCCTGAACGCCGCCATCGCCCTGACCCGGTTCGGCATGGGTGCCCGCCCCGGAGAGATCGAACGGGTCGCGGCCGATCCGACCGGTTGGCTCCAGACGCAGATCCGCCCGACCGGTACCCCGGTGCCTCCGGGGCGGTTTCCCTCATCCAGCGACCAGGTGCAGGCCTTCCTGTCGTATCGCCAGGACGGTCAGGCGCGACGCCAGACCCGCCGCCCGTCCGGCGGCGAGACGGCCACCGATATGGAGGCATCCTCGCCGACCGGCATGGCGACGCAGGACCAGGCCGATGGATCTCGCCCGATGGACCCCGCCGCCCAGGCCGCCTTCGATGCGCGGCGTGAGGGTCGTCAGGCGCTGACGCGTGACGCCGCCGATGCCTTGCTGGCGCGCGCCAGGCTGGCGGCGACCACACCCGACGGCTTCGCCGAGCGATGGGCCCTGTTCTGGGCCAACCATTTCACCGCTTCGGCCACCAAATTCCAGTCAGCGATCTTCCTGGATTCCTATGAGCGCGAGGCGATCCGCCCGAACGTCTTCGGCCGGTTCGAGACCCTGGCCCTGGCGGCGGAACAGCACCCCGCCATGCTGCTCTACCTGGACCAGGCCCAGTCCGTGGGCCCGAACAGCGTCGCCGGTCAACGCCGCAATGCCGGGCTGAACGAGAACCTGGCGCGCGAGATTATGGAGCTGCACACCGTCGGCTCCGATGCCGGCTACACCCAGGCCGACGTGACCGAGTTCGCCCGCGCCCTGACCGGCTGGTCGATCCCCGCCGCTCGCGATGCCATTGCTGGTGCGGGCCGGGGCGGCGGGCAGGGCAGGGGACGCGGGCGACGCGGCCTGGCCCAGGCGATCGCGGGCGAGCCGGGTGCCAACGGCTTCGTCTATCGGGCCATCGTCCATGAGCCGGGCGAGCGCACCGTGCTGGGCCGCCGCCATGCCGACACCGGGCGCGCGCAGGGCGAGGCGATCCTGAAGGATCTCGCCAACCGCCCCGAGACCGCGCGCCGCCTGGCCCGCAAGATTGCCGCGCACTTCGTGGCCGACGAACCGCCGCCCGCCCTGGTGGCGACGCTGGAGCGGGCCTGGACGACGTCGGGCGGCGATCTCTCCGCCGTCGCCCGCGCCCTGATCGTGGCGCCAGAGGCCTGGCAACCCGCTCCCGCCAAGGTCAAGACGCCCTATGATTTCGTCATCTCGGCCCACCGGGCCTTCGGGGCCGAGCCGCAGCAGGCCCAGACCCTGCGCCAGGCCCTGATCGCCATGGGTCAGCCGCCGCTGAGCGCGCCCTCGCCCGAGGGGTGGCCCGATACCGCCGCCGACTGGGCCGGGCCGGACGCCCTGGTCAAGCGGCTGGACTGGTCACGCGCGGCGGCCGACCTGGTGCAGGCCTCCGACCCCAACGCGGTCGCCGCCTCGGCCCTGGGGCCGCGCCTGGGCGAGCGCTCCCGCATGGCCGTGGCCCGCGCCGAAAGTCGCCCCGAAGCCTTCACCCTGTTCCTCATGTCGCCGGAGTTTCAGCGCCGATGACCCGCTCCCTCGATCTCACCCGCCGGTTCCTGCTGGGGGCTTCTGCCGCCGGCGTCAGCCTCGCCTTCGCCGGACAGGCGGGTGCCCAGAGCGGCTCCGGACCGCGAAACAAGCTTGTCGTCGTCATCGCCCGAGGGGCCATGGACGGCCTGTCCGTCGTGGTTCCGAAAGATGACCCGAACTACCGGCCCCTGCGCGGAGCACTGGCGATCGAGGACAGCCTGGCCCTGTCCGACGGGTTCGGCCTGCATCCGTCGCTGGCCGGGCTGCACGCGCTGCACGGGCAGGGTCAGATGCGGTTCGCCCCGGCCGTGGCCATCCCCGTTCGCGTCCGCTCGCATTTCGACGCCCAGGACGTGCTGGAGAATGGCGGCGAGGGTCTGAGACAACAGACCGATGGCTGGTTGAACCGGGCTCTGGCCGCGACCGGCGGGCTGAAAGGCCTGTCGATCGGTGCGCAGACGCCCTTGATCCTGCGCGGTGCCGCCGCCGCTTCCAGCTGGGCCCCCGGCGGACGGACAGGGGCGGAGGACCGGATCGCCTCTCTGCTGCAGGACCTTTATGTCGAGGACCGCCTGCTGGCCGACAACCTCGCCGCCGGGCTGCAGACCGAGGCCCAGGCCATGGCGATGGGCGGAGACGCGCGCCTGGCCCGCAACGACGTCGCGGGTCTGGGCCAGGCCGTGGCCCGCCTGATGACCGGCCCGGAAGGGGCCGACGTCGTCGCCCTTTCCGTCGACGGCTGGGACACCCATGCGCGTCAGGTAGGGCAGCTGCAGACGCGGCTGACCGGGCTGGATCAGGTGGTGTCGGGTCTGCGCGTGGGCCTGGGCGAGGACTGGAGCCGGACTGTGGTCGTCATCGCCACCGAGTTCGGCCGCACCGCGCGCGCGAACGGGACGGGCGGCACCGACCACGGCACCGGCTCGGCCCTGCTGCTGGCGGGCGGGGCGCTGAAGTCGGGCGGAATGATCGGCGATTGGCCCACCCTGGCCGAGAACCGCCTGTTCGAGGGCCGCGACCTGACGCCGACGCTGGACATCCGCTCGGTGTTCAAGGGCGTGCTTCGGGACCATCTGGGTGTCGACCGGGCTGCGCTGGACGCGCGCGTCTTTCCCGCCAGCGCCGTCGAAGCCCCCACGCTGGACGGTCTGGCCTGATCGGTCCATGAGCCCGGTCTTCGAATGTCGCCTGGTCTCGCCACGCGAGATCAGATGCGCCAAAAGGCCCCCATGACTGACGCCGCTCCCCGCCACAAACGCTCCGGCCTGTTCGCGCCGATCGGGCTGTTCCTGATCGCCCTCGCCGCCTGGTCGGGCTGGTGGTTCTACCTTGCCCATCAAATCCAGGACCGACTGGAAACGCAGGTCCAGGCCATGCGGGGCTCCGGCTGGACCGTTGTCTATACCGGCCTCGGCACGACCGGCTGGCCGTTCCGGGTCCGGCTGGAGGCCGAGAACGTGTCGGTCACCGCTCCGTCCGGTCATGCTCTGGCGGCCCCCGACCTGGCGGCCGAGGCCAATGCCTGGAACCCCGACAAATGGGTGATCGCCGCCGACGACGGCCTCGTCCTGAACCGCGCGGGCAAGGGCAAGGTGGCGATCCGGGGCCGGTATATCCGCGCCAGCGTCCACGGCCTGACCCAGCGCTGGCCCAATCTGGCGGTTGAGCTGCAGCAGCCGGTCTTCACCGTCCACCGGGGGGCCGAGGCCTTTCCCATCTCTCGCGCCGAGAAGATCGAATTCTATCTGCGCCCCCATCTGGCTCCCTCGACCACGCCGGGGGTGGAGAACAGCGTCGACGTGCTGTTCCGCCTGATCGACGCGGAGGGTCGCCCTGGCGGTCCGGTCGAGGGCATGGCCCGCAACGGCAAGCTGACCGCCCAGATCGAGACGGTGGTCGAGGACGCCAACCGGCTGCAGGGAGCCGACGCGGCGGGCATCTTCTCGGCCTGGACCCGCGCGGGCGGGCGCTTCACCGCCGTGCGGGGTGAGCTGTCGGCGGGCGATAGCCGCGCCACCCTGTCCAGCGATGTCCTGTCGGCCACGCCAGATGGCAGACTTCAGGGTGTGGTCGCCCTCCAGGCCAAACAGCCGATGGCCGCCATCGCCGGTCTGGCGGGCTCCGGATCTGGGGCGGTCAACCGCGCGGGCGCGGCCGGGGCGACCGCCGCTGCGGCGGTCCAGGGCAATGAGGACGTGAACCTGTCGCTCGTCTTCCGCGACGGCCGGACCTTCCTGGGTCCCTTCGCCCTGGCCCCGGCCCCCAAGCTGTTCTGAGGCGGCGATGGCCCGAAAGCACGGTGCCCTGCTGGAGGAATCCCGGGTCGACACCGACCGGCTGAAGCTGGATCACGCGCTGATCGAAGCCCTGACCGCGCGGCTGGCCGCGGGCGAGGACGCCAGTCCCGACGCGTCGACCCTGGCCCTGCGCTCGCTGCTGGCCGAGGCCGACGACGTGCATCAGGCCGCCATGCTCCGCGCCCTGTGGGGGCGGATCGAGGCCCAGGCCGGGCCGTCTCTGATCGTCGCCGGACCGGCAGCGTCGCTTCTGGCCGCCGACCGGTTCGGCCTGTCCGCGCGCGCCGTCGCCGACCCCGACGCCGCCCTGGCCCAGGTGGCGGGTGGAGCTCATGCCCTGATCGATATCGCGTCTCCCCGACCCTGGTGGGGCAAATTGCTGGCCCGGCCGGAGCTACGCGTCATCTCCGCCCTGCCGGACGACCGCCACGGTGTCCCGGCCGCGCTTCGGGTCGCCGCCGCCCCGACCGGCCCGACGGGCGAGGACCGCACCTTCTGGGTCACCGATGCGCGCCTGCCCGACGCGCGGATCGTGGACGCCCTGGGCACCTGCGGCTTCGTCGCCCGTCCACTGGCCTCCGCAGGCGGGTTGAAGCTGTTCATGCTGGCGGGCTATGTGCAGGCCGAAGACGGGCGGCTCTCGGCAGCCCCCGGCGCCCTGAAGGGCGTGATCGGCGCCGCCCCCCTGTTCTGAGATGACCGCATGACCCCCTCGACCGGACCCGTCACGACCGCACCCGCTCCCAAGCCCGGCATCCTGGACATCGCCCCCTATGTCGGTGGCAAGTCGACCCTGGTCGGTGTCGCCGAGCCGATGAAGCTGTCGTCCAACGAGAATGCGCTGGGCGCGGGGCCGCTGGCGCGGGCCGCCTATGAGGCGGCGTTGAAGTCTATCCATCTGTATCCGGACGGTCGCGCCGGAAAGCTGCGCACCGCCGTCGCCGACCATCATGGACTGGAGCCGGACCGGCTGATTTTCGGCAATGGGTCCGACGAGGTCTTCGCCCTGCTGAACCAGACCTATCTGTCGCCCGGCGACAACATCGTCACCGGCCAGTACGGCTTCCTGGCCTATCGCATCAGCGCCCTGGGCTGCGAGGCCCAGGTCAAGCTGGCCCCCGAGCCCGGCTACAAGGCCGAGGTCGATGCCCTGCTGGAACAGGTCGATGACCGCACCAAGATCGTCTACGTCTCCAACCCCTCGAACCCGACCGGCAGCTGGAACTCGGGCGAAGAGATCCGTCGGCTTCACGAGGCCCTGCCGCCCCATATCCTGCTGGTCATCGACGAGGCCTATGCCGAGTTCGTGGTCGAGCCGGACTGGGAGACGGCCCTGCCGCTGGCCCGCGAGGCCGCCAATGTCGTCGTCACTCGCACCTTCTCCAAGATTCACGGCCTGGGCGGCCTGCGCATCGGCTTCGGCTATGCGCCCCTTGCGGTGGCCGAAGCGGTCGATCGCATCCGACTGCCGTTCAACGTCTCGGTCCCCGGCCTGGACGCCGCCACCGCCGCGATCGCCGATGAAGCCCACCAGAAGGCCTCGCGCGAGCTGGTCCAGACCTGGCGGCCCCGCCTGACCCAGGCCATCCGCGGCTTTGGCTTCGAGGTCCTGCCCTCGGCCGGCAACTTCATCCTGGTCCTGTTCCCGGACCCCAGGCGCACCGCAGCCGCCGCCAACGACCTGCTGAACGCCAAGGGCATCATCGTCCGCGCCGTCGGCGGTTACGGCATCCACAACGGCCTGCGGATCACGGTGGGCACCGAGGACCAGAACCGCGCGGTCATCGATGCACTGAGCGAGTTCGCGGCATCCTAGAAGAGCGCTAACGCGAGCGACGCGGTCGCTCGCTGCTTGAGCGGGTGTCAGGTCGAGCGCGAACGCGGTTTCCCGCTGCTGGAGCGAGGGCCTGCGCTATTTCAGCAGCGCGTTCGACGCCGTTTCTATCCGGCGTTCCAGCTCGGCCATGAACACGGCGCGTTTCAGGTCCGCCTCGATGGGCGGCAGGAACTCGTAGACCACCGTGCCCGGATAGCGGCGGAAGCCGTGGGCGGGCCAGTGGACGCCGGCGTTGGTCGCCACGGGCCAGCAGGGGCTGCCGATGTCGCGGTACAGGGCCGCGACGCCGGGCTTGTAGTCGGGCACCGAGCCGACCGGCGCGCGGGTGCCTTCGGGGAAGATCCAGATCTGGCGACCCTCGGCGACGCGATCGCGGGCCTGTTTGACCATGTCGCGCAGCGCCTTGGACGCGGCGGACCGGTCGACCGAGATCATCTTCGTCTTCCAGGCGAACCAGCCGAAGAAGGGCAGGATCATCAGCTCCTTCTTGGTGATGATGCAGGGGTCCTCCAGCACGACGAAGGGGATGATGATGTCCAGCATCCCCTGATGCTTGCAGGCGAGCAGGGCGCGGCCGGTGGGCCGGTGCTCCAGCCCCCGGAACTCCACCTTCACACCCGCGATCCACCGCAGGCCGAACAGGACGAACCGCGCCCAAGCCTTGACCACGCCCAGCGCGAACCGGTGCGGCAGGACCAGCGCCGGCGACATGCCGACGGCGAACAGGGCCAGCGACAGATAAAGCCATGCCACGAAGACCAGGGAACGCAGGGCGATCAAGACGCGGATGCCTCTTCGGGTGTCGCGGGCCGTTCGTCGTGCCCGACCACCTTGTGCAATGCTTCGCGCGCCAGGACGGCCAGATACTTCATGTATTCCAGCGTCATGCGCCGCGCCGTCACCGCCGCCCGCCACCAGCGCGAGTTGTCCAGCGACGGCGTGGAGACGGCATAGGGCGTCAGTTTCAGATCCGGCGCCGCGCTGCGGATCTCCAGCAGCGAACGCGGCATGTGGTAGTCGGAGGTGACCACGATCAGCGAGGTGTAATGCTTGGACGCGGCCCAGGCGGCGATCTCCTGGGCGTTGCCGCCCGTGTCCTCGGCCTC
The DNA here is from genome assembly GCF_056404975.1 of Brevundimonas sp. P2_A6. Taxonomy (NCBI): domain Bacteria; kingdom Pseudomonadati; phylum Pseudomonadota; class Alphaproteobacteria; order Caulobacterales; family Caulobacteraceae; genus Brevundimonas; species Brevundimonas sp. P2_A6. The sequence continues at coordinate 664,587 of NZ_JBFUCZ010000002.1, forward strand.
GAAGCCCAGGTCGACGCAGCAGTTGAACAGGCGGGTAGAGCCGGGCGTCAGGGCGTTCAGTTCCTGGCGGCGGACCTCGCGGTTGACGCCCGAGATCAGCACCCGCTCGCCCTTGTCCTGTTCCAGCAGGCGGACGGCGGCATTGACCCGCTCGGCCGAGGGACCCGTCAGGGCGACGATGCCATCGGCGCGCGCGGGCTCGTCGGCGGGCGTCAGGCCGCGCACCCGGTCTGCGAAGGCGAACAGCCCTACGAGCCAGATCAGACCGACGATCCCCACAAGCGCCAGAAACTTCATGCCTTATCTCTAATCAGGCCGGACCCGCCCGCCAAGGGCCGCGCCCGCCGCGAGCCACGCCGAACCAAGCGCCACCGTAGCGGCGACAAAAGGGCAACAGGTCAGCAGGACGATGTCGCTCCAGGCCAGGGGGAGGGCAGGGGTCAGGCCCGCGTCCCCGCCCAACGCCCGCAAGGCCCCGATCAGCAGCATGGCGACAGCGGCACCCACCGCGCCCGATGCCGCCGCCAGAAGGCCGAACCGGCGCTGGAACAGCCAGACGATGCTCGCGTCCGTGGCTCCCGACAGGCTCAGGGTCTCGATCACGCCGCGTCGCGTCTCCAGCCCGGCTCGCGTCGCATAGGCGATGGCCGCCCCCGCCGCGAAGGCGGTCGCCAGGAAGGCCGCCAGCGCCAGCAGCGAGATCACCCCCGCCGACCGCTCGACCTCGCCCCGCCACAGGCTGTGGTCGTCCACCGTCGCGTCGATCCCCGCCTCGGCCAGGGCGCGGCTCAGGCTGAGCGCGCTGGCGGGAGCCGAGGCCTCGAGCCTCACGGTGACCAGAAACGGGATGGGCAGGTCCGCCAGCACCGCCTCGCCCATCCAGGGCCGCAACAGGGCCTCGGCCGCGTCCCGGTCCATGGCCACCGCCTCCTCGACCCCATCGACACCGCCCAGCGTCTCGGCGGCGCGTGCAGCGGCGGCCGAGCCGGTCTCGCTGACGCGGGGCCGCACCTGCACGGTCGCCTCCGCCCGCAACGCGCGCGCCCAGCCATGCGACGCCCGATCCGCCGCCAGCGTCCCCACGGCCGCCAGGCAGGCGAGGAAACAGAGGACGGCGATCAACGCGCCCAACGCCTGCTCGCCGGCGGCGTCCCGGGGCAGCAGGCCGCGTTCGGGGCGCACCGGTTTTGGCACCGCCCCCGGCCCGAACAGGGTGGACCAGCGGATCACGGCTTCACCGCCGTCACCCGCCCGTCGGCCAGTCGCAGGAGCAGTGCGCCAGACGCCTTGGCCAGGGCCTCGTCGTGGCTGGCGATCAGGATGGTGGTGCCCATCCGGTTCATGGACTGGAACAGTTTCAGCAGCCGCTGCGCCATCGCGGCATCGACGCTGCCGGTCGGCTCGTCGGCCAGGATCAGCTCGGGTCCCGCCATGACCGCCCGGGCGATGGCCAGACGCTGCTTCTCGCCGCCCGACAGAGCCGTGGGCAGGCCCTCGGCCCGATCGGACAGCCCGACCCACGCCAGCATCTCGGCCACGTCCCCGGCATAGTCGGCAGGCTTTCGACCCCGCAGGCGAAGGGGCAGGGCGACGTTGTCGAACACGCTGAGGTGATCCAGCAGGCGGAAATCCTGAAACACCACCCCCATCCGGCGGCGATAGGCGGGGCGATCCCGACGCGCGATCTGGCCCACCTCGTCCCCGAACAGGGCGATGCGCCCGGACGTCGGCACCTCCGCCAGCGTCAGCAGCTTCAACAGTGACGACTTTCCCGCCCCGGACGCCCCGGTAAGGAAGTGGAAAGAGCCGCGCGGCAAGATGAGGTTAACGTCCCGCAGCACGTCGGGCCTTTCCGCATAGCCGAACCCGACGCCCGACAGGCGGACGGTCTCGGGCGAAGGCGCAGGGTCGGCGGCGCGACGGGGCGGACGAGGCATCGATTCGATTCAGGGACGGGGGCGCGGCGCGCTCCGACAGGGAGGGGGCTGCGCGAACAGCCTCGTAAGGCACGGCCATGATACTGACCTGCCCGTCCTGCGCCACCAGCTATTTCACGCCCGACGGCGCGATTCCGCCCGCCGGACGCAAGGTGCGCTGCCAGTCCTGCGCTCACGTCTGGCTGGCCACGAACGAGGAACCGCTGGATCTGACGGCGGAGACCGCAGCTCCGGTCGAGAGCCGATCGTTCGAAGAAGCCCCCGCCGTCGCGCCGGAGACGCCCGCGCCCGAACTGCCCAAGGCCTTCCGCGCCCGGGCCGAGCAGCAGCGCCGCCTGCGCCGGGCCGCGACCCACGGCGTGGTCTGGGCCGGTCTGGCCAGTCTGTTCGTCGGGTTGATCGGGGCCGGCTGGCTGTTCCGCGTCGACGTGGTCCAGATGTATCCGCGAGCGGCCGCCGCCTATGCCAAGATCGGATCGCCGGTGAATGCGGTCGGGCTCGAATTCGAAGCTCTGTCCGCCAAGACCCTGCCGAACCGCCCGGACACGGTCGTGGTGTCCGGAGCCCTGCGCAATGTGCGCGATCGGGAAATCGTCGCCCCCGCCGTCCGCGTCGCCCTGCTGGACGAGCATGGCGCCGAGGTCGGTCACGCCGTCATTCAGCTCGAAGAGGCTCCCGTCCTGCCCGGAGGCGTCCAGGGGTTCGCGGCCCTGATCCAGGATCCCGGTGCCCACGGCGTCGACGTTGGCGTCGCGTTCGTGGGCTCCGAACCGTCCAGCCACGGCGAGGACGCTCCGGCAGGGGGCACCCATGGCCCGGCACCCCATGCCCGGCCCCTTCCGACGCCCGACGAGCACGGCCTGCGCCCGGCCCTGATCGAGGCGGCCCCGGCGTCTCATGCCGAACCGGTCGATGCAGCGCCCGTGGTCGAACAGCATCACGACGCCGTGGACACGCATGGGGCCGAGGCGGTATCCGCCTCGCATGGCTGACCTCCCCCAGACGCCCCAAGTCCTTCTGTCCGAAGCCGAGATCGCGCAGGTCGTCGCCGATCTCGCGGCCCGCATCGCGCCCGCCGTCGACGACGACACGGTCGCGGCCGTCCTGCTGACCGGCGGCCTGTGGTTCGCGGCCGACTTGACACGGGCGCTGTCGCGGGTCGGCCGGAACGTCCGCTTCGACGCCCTGTGGCTGGCCTCATATGGTGACGACAAGACCAGCCGTGGTCGCATCGACGTCTACGCACCCTTCCAGCGCTCGCTCGAGGGTCGCAAGGTCCTGATCCTGGACGACGTGTTCGACACCGGCCTGTCGCTCGCCGAGGCCGTCCGCATCGCGAAGGAAGCCGGCGCAGCGTCGGTGCTCACCTGCGTTTTCGCCCGCAAACCCTGGCCCCTGCCGCGCGCGCCCGAGCCAGACTTCGTCGGTTGGGAGGCCCCCAACCGGTTCCTGGTCGGATACGGACTGGATCACGCCGGGACTTTGCGGGGCCTCCCAGACATCTGCGCGCTGGATTAGCCATCGCAGCCCCCTCTCCCATCGGGAGAGTGCTTGAGCGCCCGAGAGCCGTCAGGCGATCGGTGTTGCGCGAAAGGGTGAGGGGTTAAGGTGTGAGCCGGTGAGGTCTTGACCCCTCACCCTTTCGTTTTGCGGATCGCTGCGCTCTCCGAACCTCAAGCCCTCTCCCTATGGGAGAGGGAAGCCTAGATCGCGCCCAGCGCCTGCAGCACGCCCTTGCCATAGCGATCGATCTTGGACTGCCCCACGCCTGCAATCGCCGCGAGCGCGTCCAGCGACCCCGGCTCGCGCTGTGCGATCTCCAGCAGCGTCTTGTCCTGAAAGATCACATAGGGCGGCACATGCTGTTCGGCCGCGCGGTCGCGCCGCCACGCGCGCAGCGTCTCGAACCGTGCCCGGACATCGGCGTCCAGCGCCTCGACGGCGGCGTTCCTGTCATTGCGGGTCCGGGTCCGCGGATTGCCCGACCGCGCCCCGGCATCGAAGCCCGGGGGCGTGCGGCGGACCTCGATGGCCCGTTCCCCCCGATAGACCGCGCGCACGGCCTCGGCGTCGCCCAGTCCGACCAGCGGCTTCCCGTCGTTTGGGTCTTCCAGCAGCAACCCTTCGAACAGCAGGTGATCGACGATGTCGCGCCAGCCACTGGGCGCGATGTCCTTGCCGATGCCCCAGGTGGACAGGTCGCTCTCCCACGGCTGGACGTCCTTGGTCTTGCCCAGCAGGTGATCGACGATCCGGCCGCGCCCGAACCGCCCGCCCAGCCTCTGCACCGCCGCCAACGCCTTCTGGGCCGGAACGGTTGCATCATACAGGGCCGGGGGGTCGGCGCAGATGTCGCAGACGCCACAGACGCCCGCATCGCTCTCGCCGAAATAGCGGCGCACCGCCTGGGGCCGACAGGTCGCGCCGTCCAGCATGGCGAACAGCTGGCGGGCCTTTCGCGTCTGGACCGCCTTGACCTCCTCGGCCATCGGCCGGGTTTCAAGCCGGCGCAGCGTCCAGGCGATGTCGGAGGGGCCATACAGGGTGATCCCCTCGGCCGGTTCGCCGTCGCGCCCGGCCCGCCCGATCTCCTGCCAGTAGGCTTCCAGGCTGCCCGGGGGATCGGCATGGATGACGAAGCGCACGTCGGCCTTGTCCACCCCCATGCCGAAGGCGATGGTCGCCACCATCACCGCGCCGTCCTCGGCCAGGAACCGCTCCAGCCGCCGGTCGCGCTCCGTCCCCGGCATCCCGGCATGATAGGCGATGGCATTGGTGCCCGCCGATTTCAGCGCATCGGCGACCCGCTCGCAGCCGTCGCGCGACCCGCAATAGACCACGCCCGACTGACCCCGGCGCGCTCGCACCAGTTCGATCACATGGGCGTCGGTCCTGGCGCGTGACGCGCTTTCCTTGCGCACCGCCGACAGCTGCAGGTTCGGCCGGGCGAAGCTGTCGACGAAGACCGCCGCGCCTTCCAGGTGCAGCGAGGCCAGGATATCGTCGCGGGTCCGGGCATCGGCCGTTGCCGTCACGGCGATGCGCGGCACCCCGGGAAAGAACTCCGACAGTCGCCCCAGCGTCCGATAGTCGGGCCGGAAGTCATGGCCCCACTGACTGACGCAGTGCGCCTCGTCGATGGCGATCAGCGACAGCGGCAGGTCGCGCAGCTGCCCCAGCAGCGCGCCCGACGCCAAACCTTCAGGCGAGACATACAGCAGGTCCAGCTCGCCCGACTTCGCCGCCCGCAGGACAGCGGTCCGCTCATCCAGCGACAGGCCCGAATCCAGCCGCGCGGCGGCCACCCCCTGCTGCCTCAGCGCCTCGACCTGATCGGTCATCAGGGCGATCAGCGGCGACACGACCAGGCCCAGGCCAGGCCTCAGGATCGCGGGGATCTGATAGCAGACGCTCTTGCCGCCGCCGGTCGGCAGCACGGCCAGCACGTCGCGCCCGGCCATGATCTCGGTGACGACCCGGGCCTGCAGGCCGCGAAAGTCCGTATGGCCCCAGACCCGCTCCAGCGTCTGCCGCGCGGCGTCGAGGCCGGGCATCGAAAGCGGTGAGTCGGACAGCATGGGCGGGTTGTGCCCGATGCCCCCGGCGCTGTCATCCGTCGCCTCGTGCATCGACGGCGACGCTTGGCGCGTCTAGGGTCATCGACATGAGCGCCTATCGTCTTCTGACCCGCTGGTGGACCGCCTTCGCCCTGGCCATATCGCTGGCCATGCTGGGGGCTGCCCATGGCTTCGAGCGGTTCGCGGGCCTCAGCCCCTGCAACCTGTGCCTCAAGCAGCGCGAGGTCTACTGGGGCGCCGTCGCCGTCGCCCTGATCGCCACGGGCTGGGCGATCATCAGCCAGGCGCGTCGCGGCACGCCCCGGATCGCCGCATTCCTGCTGTTCGCCATCTTCACGACAGGCGCGATCACGGCCGGCTTTCACGCCGGGGGCGAGCTGAAGTGGTGGAGCCTGCCCGCTACCTGCGTCGGCGGCGGGGTGGCCGATCTAGAAAGCCTGACGTCGCTGGCCCTGGGCGTGGGCGAGCCGACCCGGATCGCCATGTGCGACGCGGTGGCGTGGAGCTTCCTGGGCGTGTCCATGGCAGGATGGAACGCGCTGATCTCCGCCGCATTGGCGGTGTTCAGCCTGCTTGCCGCGAAAAGGCCCAAGGATGCCAGAGCCCCTAAACACTGATCACGCGATCCCTCTGCCGCGTCCGGGCCGGGGCGAGACCCGCAGGCGCCTTGCCGAGATCCTGCGCGTCGATCACGCGGGCGAGTATGGCGCGGTCAAGATCTACGAGGCCCAGGCGGCGGTGTTCCGGAACGCCCCCGGCAAGGGTCCGCTGACCGCCGACATGGAGGCCATGCAGGCGGGCGAGGCGGTGCACAAGGCGCGCTTCGACGCCCTGCTGACCGAACACCGCGTGGCGCCGACCGCCCTGCTGCCCCTGTGGTCCTTGGCCGCCACGGGGCTGGGCACCGTCACCGCCCTGATGGGCGAAAAGGCCGCCCACGCCTGCACCGAGGCGGTCGAGAGCGTGATCGAGCAACACTATGCCGACCAGATCGCCGAACTGTCCGAGCGCGAGCCGGACCTGGCCGCCGAACTGACGCAGTTCCGCGAGGAGGAACTGGACCACCACGACCACGCCATCGAACACGGCAGCCGCGAGGCCCCGGGGTATCGCCTGCTCAGCGCCGTCATCAAGGCCGGCTGCAAGGTCGCGATCAAGGTGAGCGAGCGGGTCTAGCGACCAGTCCTTCCCCCATTCTTCATGGGGGAAAGCGGCCCGTCGATCGCGCAGCGATCCAGGGCCGATGGGGGAAGTCCTGCTTGCCTGTCTTGCCGAACCTTTGCGATGAAAGTTCCCCCATCGGTCCTGTTCTCGCTTCGCTCGAAGACGGACCGCTTTCCCCCGCAAAGGGCGGGGGAAAGGCTCTCACCCCGCCACATCAAACGCCAGCAGCAGCGTCTTCTGCAGCGGGTTCGCATTGTCGTCGCTCAGCAGATACAGCCGCGTCCCGGTCGCTTTGGCCACCGCCGCGATCCCCTCGAAATTGTCGGTCGAGGCAGGCGGGCGGAGTTGCAGGATCGGCTCGGACAGCACCCCGTCCGGCGACAGTCTGCGCACCCGCACCCGCATGTCGAAGGGGGGCATGTAGTAGCGCTCGACCACGAACCAGCCGCCCGCCGGATCGACGTCCGCCCCCGTGAACTTGAAACCGTCGGCGGGCAGGATCGGCACCGACCCCAGGGCCGCGCAGGTCGCGTGACACACCCAGGCCCCGCCGCCTTCGCCCAGCACCAGCCAGCCGCCGTCGGGTGCGGCCGCCAGCCCCTCCATGCCTTCGTTGTCGGGAAAGTCCGCTTCCGGCCGCGCCACCGGTGACGGCGCGGCGGTCGCCCCCGGGCCATAGGACCAGATGCGATGGTCGCCCTCGAAACTGATCAGGATCCGGCCGTCGGACAGGATCGCCAGCCCTTCGGAATCCGCCCTGGATTTCGGGGCCAGAGCGGACCCGTCCGGCCCCGTCAGCGGACGCACGGTCGCGCTGTCGGCGGACGTGAGGCGACCGCCGCCATCCAGACGAAGGGTGAACCGCACCAGCTCGCCGAAGTCGCTGACCACCCAGGCGCGCGCACCCTCGACCTTCAGGTCCGACAGGCCGTGCAGTCTCGACCCGCGCAGGATCAGACCGCCTGCATAGGTGACGCCGGGTGTCAGAGTCGCGCCGCCGATGCCCAGGGGCACATGTCGGGCTTCCATGCGGACAGGCGTGTCCTGCCCGTCATGCGGGCCGGGCATGGAGGTCGCGACGGCCGCGCAGGCCGCCGCCGCCATCAGGGACACGGCCAGCAGTAGCTGGAACGAGATCCGCATCATGCGGCCCGCTTCATCCGCTGCCCGCGCTTGGTGGCCTGTTTGGGCGCGGCCTCGAACAGTTCGGCCAGCTTCTCGATCATGACGCCCCCCAGCTGTTCGACGTCGACGATGGTGACCGCGCGGCGGTACCAGCGCGTCACATCGTGGCCGATGCCGATGGCGATCAGTTCGACCGGGCTCTGGGTTTCGATCCGCTCGATCACCTGGCGCAGATGCTTGTCCAGATAGAGCGCCGCATTGGCCGACTGGGTCGAATCGTCGACCGGCGAGCCGTCGGAGATGACCATCAGGATCTGGCGCGCCTCGGGTCGGGCCTTCAGCCGGTCGTGCGCCCAGGTCAGGGCCTCGCCGTCGATGTTCTCCTTCAGCAGCCCCTCGCGCATCATCAAACCGAGGTTCTTCTTGGCCCGGCGCCACGGCGCGTCGGCGGCCTTGTAGATGATGTGGCGCAGGTCGTTCAGCCGGCCGGGCATGGGCGGCTTGCCCGCCGTGATCCAGGCCTCGCGCGCCTGTCCGCCCTTCCAGGCGCGGGTGGTGAAGCCCAGGATCTCGACCTTGACGCCGCAGCGTTCGAGGGTGCGCGCCAGGATGTCGGCGCAGACGGCCGCCACCATGATCGGCCGCCCGCGCATGGAGCCTGAGTTGTCCAGCAACAGGGTCACGACGGTGTCGCGGAACGGGCTTTCGCTCTCGGCCTTGAACGTCAGCGGGCTGGTCGGATCGGTGATGATCCGGGTCAGCCGCGCGGTGTCCAGCACGCCCTCTTCCAGATCGAACGCCCAGGACCGGTTCTGTTGCGCCATCAGCCGCCGCTGCAGCTTGTTGGCCAGCCGGGCGACGACGCTGGACAGGATGGTCAGCTGTTGGTCGAGCAAGGACCGCAGCCGCTCCAGCTCCATCGGATCGCACAGATCGGCGGCGTCGATCACCTCGTCATAGGCGGTGGTGAAGACGCGGTAGGCGTCGATCGCCCGGCCGTCGTCGGCATTGTCCTGACGGTTGGGCAGGGCCCCTTCGGCCACGTCGGGGCCGTCGTCGGCGGCGTCGCCGTCGCGTTCGGCGGGGCTGCCGTCCGGGCGGGCATCGCGGTCCTGTTCGGAGGTGGGGTCCTCGGACGATCCGTCCATCGACTGACCGCCCTCGCCGCCGCTCTCGTCCTCCTCGTCGTCCTGATCCTGGGAGTCTTCAGGCTGCTGGGGCGGGGGTTCGTCCTCGCCCGGCTCGTCATTGGCCTCGTCGCCGCGCCCGTCGCCGGGATCCAGATCGAGGTCGCGCAACACGTCCTTCAGCGCCTGACCAAACGCCGCCTGATCGCCCGCTGTCAGGGCCAGCCGGTCCAGCGCCGCGCCCGCCTTGGCCTCGATATCGGTCCGGACCAGATCCAGCATCGCTCCGGCGCCATCCGGGCTGCGCTGGCCGGTCACCCGTTCGCGCAGCAACAGGGCGACGGCCTCGGCGACGGGCACGCGCGCGGGTTCGATCACCCGCAGCGCCCCCATCTTCTCCAGCCGCGTCAGCAGGGCGGCGTTCATGTTCGAGCGGACGCCCGCCAGAGACGCCGAGCCATGCGCCTCGATCCGCGCCTGTTCGACCGCCTCGAACACCTCGGCGGCCTTGCTGTCCAGCGGGCGCATCGTGGCGTGAACCGCCGGGTCGTGATTGGCCAGCCTCAGCGCCAGCCGGTCGGCCTGACCCCGCACATTGGCCGTGTCGCCGTCCGATGGATTGCGCGGCGGGTGGGGCAGGGTCAGCACCCCGCCGGTCAGGCGCGGCCCGTCCGATCCGAACACCACCTCCAGCTCGGATTGCTCCGCCAGGGCCCGTGCCGCATGGGCCAGGGCACGCTTGAAGGTCTCTGCGGGACTGTCGGCGGGGGGCATGGATCGTAACTAGTGGCTTGGCGGCGGGGAGGCTAGCGCGACATTCTCCCTCTCCCATCGGGAGAGGGCTTGAGCGCCCGAGAGCCGTCAGGCGATCGGACTTGCGCGAAAGGGTGAGGGGTTATGGTGCCAGCCGGTCAGGGCGAAACCCCTCACCCTTTCGGTTTGCGAATCGCTGCGCTCTCCGAACCTCAAGCCCTCTCCCTATGGGAGAGGGATCAGAGAACCACCCCCGTGGTCCGCATGATTTCGGCACGGAGCTCGGGCAGGCCCAGTCCCTTTTCGGCCGAGGTCACGGCCACCGCCGGAAATGCCGCCGGGCGTTTGGAGATGGCCTTCAGGGTCGCGGCCTGGACCGTATCGCGCTCATGCGCCTTGATCTTGTCGGCCTTGGTCAGGACGATCTGATAGCTGACGGCGGCCAGGTCCAGCGCATCCAGCGCCTCGGTGTCGACCGACTTCAGCCCGTGGCGCGCATCGATCAGCAGATAGACCCGCTTCAGCGTGACGCGTCCCCTCAGGTAGTCGCGGCCCAGGTTCTGGAACTGGCGCACGGTCGATTTCGACGCCTTGGCCCAGCCATAGCCCGGCAGATCGACCAGACGCAGCTTGCCGTCCAGGTCGAAGAAGTTGACCTCGCGCGTGCGGCCCGGCTCGTTCGAGGCGCGGGCCAGCTTGTGCATGCCGACCAGGCCGTTGATGAGGCTGGACTTGCCGACGTTGGACCGACCGGCGAAGGCGATCTCGGGCAGATCCGGCTCGGGCAACTGCTCGATCTTGGCGGCCCCCATGACGAAGGTCGCGGGCCGCGCGAACAGCACCCGCGCGGCCTCGATCTCCTCGTCGGAATAGTCGGTCAAGCCGGCGACTTCCTGAGCTTGGCGATGAAGCCGTCGATCGGGTTGTCGGCCTTGAAGCGGTGCATGATGAAATACTGCTGGCCGATCGACAGGATGTTGTTCCACGCCCAGTAGACCAGCAGCCCGGCCGGGAAGTTCGCCATGATGAAGGTGAACATCAGCGGCATGAACATGAAGATCTGGCGCTGGATCGGGTCGGGCGCGGGCGGGTTCATGGCCTGCTGCAGCCACATGGTGAAGCCGTACAGGATGGCCAGCACGCTCAGCGCCAGGGTGAAGCCGCCCCCTGCGTGATGCGACAGCAGGTTGCCGACCAGCGGGGCGGTCGCCGGGTCCCACGGGATCAGGCCGAACAGGGTCCAGATGTTGGTGGGGTCCGGCGCCGACAGATCGCGGATCCAGCCGAAGAAGGGCGCGTGCCGCATCTCGATGGTGACGTAGAGCACCTTGTACAGCGCATAGAAGACCGGGATCTGGACCACGATAGGCAGACAGCCCGCCAGCGGATTGATCTTCTCCTTCTGGTACAGCTCCATCGTGGCCTTCTGCTGGGCCTGCGGGTCGTCCTTGTGGTCCGCCTTGATCTTCTCCATCAGCGGCTGGAGCTTCCGCATCTTGGACAGGCTCTCGTAGGACTTGTTGGCCAGCGGGAACATGATCAGCTTGATCGTCAGCGTCAGCAGCAGGATCGCCACGCCGAAGTTGCCCACGACGCCATAGAAGAACTCGACCAGCAGGAAGATCGGCCGCGTCAGGAAGAACAGGAAGCCCCAGTCGATCGCATAGATGAAGCGCGGCAGGTCGTACTGCTTCTCGTATCCCGACAGGATCTCGTTGCGCTTGGCCCCGGCGAACAGGTGCTGGACCTCGGTCACCTGACGGCCCGGCTGGATGGTGCGCGCGGCACCCAGCATCCGGGCCTCGTGGATGTCGTAGGTGGCGGCGTCGGTGACGCGGAACTCGGCCTGGATGGCCTCGTCCTGCGGCGGGATCAGCGCCGCCATCCAGTATTTGTCGGTGATGCCCAGCCAGCCGCCGGTGGAGGCGAACGCCTCGCGCGGCTTCTTGGCCCAGTCCTTGTACTTCAGCTGAGTGGTGGCGAAACCGTCGCCCTTGGAGAAGGTGCCGATGCCGCCTTCGTGCAGGATCTGGGTCTTGCCGAGCGCCGGCGGCACGCCCTGACGCTCGACGCGACCATAGGGGGCGATGGTGATGGGGGCCGTGCCCAGGTTGGCGACCGTGTCGGTCACCGTGAACATGTATCGCGCGTCGATCGAAAGCACGCGGGTGAAGCGCAGGCCCTGGCCGTTGTCCCAGGTCAGGGTGACGGGCGTGGTCGGTGTCAGCGTTGATCCCGATGTCAGCCGCCAGACCGTGTTGGCCCCCGGAACGCCGCCGGGCACGTTGGGTCCGGTCCAGCCGAACTGGGCGAAATAGGCGTGCTCCATGCCCTGCGGCCGGAACAGTTCCTCGTAAGGCGAGGCCGGGTCGATGGTCTGGCGATAGTTCTTCAGGAACAGGTCGTCGATCCGCCCGCCCTGCAGCGACAGCGACCCCTGCAGCGTCGGGGTGTTGACGGGAATGCGCGCGACATTGCCCAGGGCCTTGGTGCGGTCGGTAACGAAGGTGACCGGTCCGGTCGCGCCGGTGGAGGCGGGGATGCCGGCCGTGGGCGTGCCCGCGGCGGCGGCCGTCTGCTCCAGCGTCTGGGCGGCTTCGGCTTCCTGCGCAGCCTTCCGCGCCTGCGCCTGCGGGCCCATGACGAAGATCTGGTACAGGATCAGGATGACCGCCGTGCACACGGCGAAGATCACCATGTTGCGCGTATTTTCGTTCTTCATGCGGGTCAGGGGTCCTGAGGGGGCGTGCCGGTTGCAGTCTGATCGGGGGTCGTGCGGCCGTCGTCGGCCTTGCCGGACCGGCCGGGGCCGGGGGTCGTGGCCAGCCTTGTAAGCGCCGTTTTCACATCGTCAAGCAAACGGTCCCATGGCCGGTCCGCCGTGCCCTGGCGCGCGATCAGCACATAGTCGCTGCCGGGCAGGCCATGCAGGAGAATGAGCGCCCGCGCGGCCTCTCTCAGGCGGCGCTTGCAGCGGTTACGATCCACCGCGCCTCCGACCTTTCGAGTGGCGGTGAAGCCCAGGCCGATGGCCGGATCGCCGTCGTTCCGCTCCAGCCGCTGGACCACCACCGCCCCTCGCGCCAGCGAAACGCCCTTGGCGGCCGCCAGGAACTGGGGCCGCTTGGTCAGGCGCTGGATTTTGTGGGTGTTTGTGATGATCCTCGATCCCTTATCCCTCTCCCATCGGGAGAGGGCTTGAGGCTCGCAGAGCGCAGCGATGCGCCAAGCCGAAAGGGTGAGGGGTTAGGGTGGGAGCCGGTTCGCACCGTAACTCCTCACCCTTTCGCGCCCGTCCGATCGCCTGCGGCTCTCGGGCGCTCAAGCCCTCTCCCGATGGGAGAGGGGCCATGCGTTGTTAAGCCGTCAGCTTCTTGCGGCCCTTGGCGCGGCGGCGGGCGACGATCTTCTGTCCGTTCTTGGTGGCCATCCGCGAACGGAAGCCGTGACGGCGCTTGCGCACGAGTCGCGACGGCTGATAGGTCCGCTTCACGGTCGGCTCCAGGGGCTATGAGTGATGCGCAAGGACAAAGGCGTCCTTCGCAGGAAGGGCGGGCGTATAAGGGGGCGGGCTTCGGCTGTCAACGCCGGGAAGGGGTCCCGGACGTCGCTGGAGCGTTGAGGCATCATGGATCGCATCAAGAAATACCTGCCCCTGGTGGTCCTGGCCTGCGTCATCGCCCTGATCTTCGCCATGGGCTGGAACCGATATCTGTCGCTGGACACCCTGCGGGACCACGGGGCCGAGCTGCGGGCCTATGCGGCGGCGCACTATGTGCTGGCCCTGCTGGCCCTGATGGCGGTGTTCGCTATCCTGACCGCCAGCGTGGTGCCTGGCGTCTTCTTCGTGACCATCACGGCGGGCTATCTGTTCGGTCCCTGGGTCGGCGGGGTGTCCACCGCCATCGCCGCCACGATCGGGGCCCTGATCGTCTATGCCGTCGCCCGCTCCGCGCTTGGAACCGATCTGCGCCGGAAGGCCGAGCGCGATCAGGGCATGCTGAAGAAGGTCTGCGAGGCGATCGATCGCGACACTTTCTGGTATGTGCTGGCGTCGCGTCTGGCCGTGGTGGTGCCGTTCCACATGATCAATGTCGCCGCCGGAATCATGTCTGTGCGTCTGGTTCCCTACACCATCGCTACGGTCATCGGCCTGCTGCCCGCCCACATCATCTACTGCTGGATCGGCTCGCGGCTGAACCAGCTGCTGGCCACCAACCCCAATCCCGACTTCCAGGCCCTGTTCGGTCAGTTCTGGATGCCGATGGCGGGGGTGTTCGTGCTCGCCGTCGTCCTGCCGCTGGCCCTGAAGGCGGTCCAGAGCCGCCTGCCCGGAGCCGCCACGCCGTGAGGTCGCCAGAGGTCCACACGCCCGGCCTGCTGGACCGCCTGCGCCTTCCCGCAGACTGGCGCGAGAGGTTGCGTCCCCAGGCCCCGGATGGCCTGTCCTCGCGCCTGTTCCTGCTGACCGTTCTGTTCACCCTGGTGGTGGAGGCGCTGATCCTGGGCCCCAACGCCGCCTCCTTCCACGAGCGCTGGCTGCTGGACAGGCTTCAGGCGGCGGAACTGGCCTCGGTCGGGGTGGAGGCCCTGCCCTACAGCGCCGTGGACGAGCAGACGGCGGATCAGCTGCTGCGCATCGGCGGGGTTTCGGCCGTGGCCATAAGCGACCAGGGCGTGATGCGCCAGTTGCTGCGCGCGCCCAACCTGCCCCGCGCGCCCGATTTCATCGACCTGAGGCGTCGCAACCTCGGGGCGCGTCTGTTCGACCCGATCCACACCCTGCTCGCCCCGGCCGACCGCTCGATCCGCGTGCGAGCCGCCCCCCGCTACCGGTCCGGCGATTTCATCGACGTGGTCGCGCCCGCCGAGCCGCTGAAGCAGGAACTGCAATCCTTCTTGCTCAACAGTCTTCTGGTGTCGCTGCTGATCTCGGCGGTGGCCGGCGGGCTGCTGTATGCCGGTCTGGCCTTCCTCGTGCTGCGTCCTCTGCGCCGCGTGACCCGCTCGATCGAGGGATTCGCCGCCGACCCGAATGCCACAGCCGATCCTCCCTCGAACCGCCACGACGAGATCGGTCGCGTCGAGCGCGAACTGGCACGGATGCAGGAAGAAGTCCGCCTGTCGCTGCGCTCCCGCTCGCGCCTCGTGGCGCTGGGGGAGGCGGTGGCCAAGATCAACCACGACCTGCGCAACATGCTGACCTCGGCCCAGATCGCCTCCGACCGCCTGGCCGACTCGGCCGACCCACAGGTGGCCAAGGCTTTGCCGCGCCTCGAACGCGCCCTCGGCCGGGCCGCCGCCCTGACGCGCAACGTGCTGGACTATGGCAAGTCCGAGGAACCTGCCCCTGTGCTCGACCGCATAACCCTCGCTCCGGCCGTCACGGCGGCCGCCGAGGATGCCGGGCTGGAACCCACCGGCGTCAAACTGGTCAAGGCCATTCCCCCTCGCTTCGTCGTCCATGCCGACGGCGATCAGCTGCACCGCATTCTGGTCAATCTGATGCGCAACGCCCGTCAGGCCATCGAGGGCGACGCCACCCGGGCCGCCCGCCGCAAGGGCGCGGCCCGCGGCTCGATCCTGATCGAGGCGGAAGCCTTCGATCAAGGTTGCGTCATCCGGGTCATCGACGACGGCCCGGGCATTGCCCTTCGCTTGTCCGAACGCCTGTTCGAACCCTTCGTCAGCGGGGCGGGCGCTGACGGCACCGGCCTGGGCCTGACCATCTCGCGCGAACTGGCCGCCGCCCACGGAGGCGAGCTCCGCCTGGTCGAGACCGGTCCCAACGGGACGACGTTCGAGCTGCGCCTGCCGGGGTAGGCTACTCAGTCCGCGCCACGCCTTCTCGCCGGTCGTCTGCTCCGCCGTCCCAGTGGTCGCCTCGCCAGATGCCGCCGTGCAGGCCTGAGTTCTCGGACGTATTGGGGGCCAGGATGATGCCGTTGGCTTCGAGGCCCGCCTCCAGCGTCGGTCCGAACCGCGACGTGTCGGCTCCGAACCCCGGACCCTTGGCCACCAGATTGGGCAGGTCGAACGCCGCCTGCACCGGCAGACCCCAGACCAGCGTCCCGATCAGCCCCTTGGCCACATAGGCCAGGATCGACGACCCGCCCGGCGATCCCATGGCCCCGACCAGGCGCCCCTGCCGATCCAGGATGATGACCGGCGACATCGACGAACGCGGCCGCTTGCCCGCAGCCACCGCATTGGCCACCGGCAACCCCTCCGGCGTCGTCGGGGTGAAAGAAAAGTCCGTCAGCTGGTTGTTCAGGAAATAGCCGTTGGCCATCCGACCCGAGCCGAACACGCTCTCCACCGTCGTCGTCATCGACACCGCATTGCCCGCTGCATCGACGACGACCAGGTGGGATGTGCCGGCCGGTTCGCGTGTGGCGTCCGGAGCGCGGAAAATCCCGCCCGGCGGTGTCCCCGCGCTCGCCGCGCCTGTCAGCCCGGGGGCCAGCGCCGCGCGTCGGGCCACATAGTCCGGGTCCAGCAAACCAGCCACCGGCACCCCGACGAAGGCCGGGTCCCCGACATAGCGGTCGCGGTCGGCGTACATCAGCCGCTGCAGCTGGGCGAACATGGTCCAGGCCTCGGAACTCGTCTCGCCCTGGGCCAGGGCGGCAGCGGCCACCGGCGTCTCGGCCATGGCCAGCAGTTGAAGCAGGGACACCCCACTGGACGGCGGCGGCGGGATGCACACGACATAGACCCGGAACGGCCGGCACAGGGCCTCGCGCGCGATGGGTCGATAGGCGGCCAGATCGCGGGTGGTCAGCGATCCCGGCCGGGTTCCCGCGTGCACCGTATCCGTGATCGCCTGGGCCAGCGGGCCGGAATACAGCGCCCCGGCACCCTCGCGCGCCAGGGTCGCGATCGTGTCGGCATAGGTTGGGTTCCGCAGCGTGTCGCCCGCGACGTAGCGCGTCCCGTCCGGCTTGGTGAAATAGGCGTTGGCCCATTCGGTGCGGGCCTGCCCCCCCGTAGCGGCGATATAGCCGGCCAGACGCGGGCTGACCGTGAACCCCTCGCGGGCCAGCCGCTCGGCGTCGCCGAACAGCGCGGACCAGGGCAGGGTGCCGTGATCCTTCTGCGCCTGGCCCAGCATGGCGACCGCGCCCGGCACCCCGGTCGACCGCCCGCTCAGCACCGCGTCCATGAAGGGCAGGGGCCGCCCGTTCTCGTAGAACAGCTCGGGCGTCGCGCCCGCCGGGGCCGTCTCGCGCCCGTCATAGGCGGTGACCTCGCCCGTCGCGGCGTCGAACACCATCATGAACGACCCGCCCCCCAGTCCCGACGACTGCGGCTCGACCAGCCCCAGCACCGCCTGGATCGCCACTGCCGCATCGACCGCCGATCCTCCGCGCCGCAGGATCGCCAGCCCCGCCGCGACCGCCAGTGGATTGGCGGCTGCCACGAACGGTCCGCGCGCGGGCGCGACCTGCGCCGCTGTACCAGTGCCTGTGCCGAAACCCGAACTGGACGTTGCAGACAGCGTCTGGCACGCCGCCAGGCTCACGATCAGCACGGCGGCGAACAGCGGGCGGAGCGGCGATATCGACATCTTGGACCTTGGCAAAACGGGCAGACACGCAGGCGTGCCCACCGACCTAGGCCCCACCGCCTCACCCGCCAAGACCTCGGCGACGCCTGGTCACTCACTTTGCCCGAAATCCGGGTTGCGCACCCGGGATCGACCCGCTAGATACCCGCCCTCGCCGAAAGGCCTGTGCGCGCCCGTAGCTCAGCTGGATAGAGCATCAGACTACGAATCTGAGGGTCGGACGTTCGAATCGTTCCGGGCGCGCCATTTTCTCCAACACAGTTCGGCATGCCTGTTCGCGGTGCTCGCCAATGCGGTCGGGATCCTCTCGGCCGCTTCGGAACCTTGCCGTGAGCGAGGGACTATAGGGCCGTGGGGGCTGGAGACACCGATGGCGCAGTTTGATTTCAGTGTGAGGCGGGGCTTGCGAGCGGTCGAAGGCTTGCTGCTCAGTTTTCCGATCGCCCTGTTCACGAGCGGTGTCGTCACCGACATCGCCTATCTGAAGACGGCCGAGGTTCAGTGGACGAACTTCTCGTCCTGGCTGATCACGGGCGCCCTGGTCTTCGGCGGCTTTTCTGCGGCTTGGGCGCTCGTCTCGCTCGTGCTGGGCCTGCGCGGTCCGGACAGGAACGTGCGGGCGATCTATTTCGGCGTTTTGGCGGCGATGTGGGTGCTCGGCCTGATCAACGCGTTCAAGCACAGTCAGGACGCGTGGAGTTCGGTCGGCGCCTTCGGCCTGACGCTCTCGATCCTTTCCAGCCTTCTCGCCCTCGTCGCGGGTGTCATCGCCTTCTCCGGCGTCAATGCACGGGAGATCGTTCGATGATCCGCTCCCTTATCGCCGCCACGGCGATCGCCCTGGTGTTGGCCTCGTGCGGACAGAGCGATCCGGGTCTCAGGCAGACAGGGGCCAATCCCGACCTGCCGGACACGCGCGAGACCCTGGTGCCCTCCATGAAGATCGCCGATCCGATCGGCTGGAACGGTCAGGTTCCGACCGTGCCCGCCGGGTTCACGATCACCGCCATGGCGACCGACCTGCGCATCCCGCGCCAGATGCTGGTGCTGCCGAACGGCGACATCCTGATCGCCGAGGGGCGGGGTGGTCATGATCCGGTTTTGAGGCCCAAGGACATCATCGCCGGCCCAATCAAGGCGCATGGCACGACCCAGGTCGAGAGCGGCAACCGCATCACCCTGCTGCGCGATGCGAACAACGACGGCCGCCCCGAAGTCCGCACCGTCTTCATCGACAATCTGGACGCGCCCTATGGCCTGGCCTTCGTGAACGGGGCCATCTATGTCGCCGAACAGGGGGCGCTGCTGCGGTTCGACTACCAGCCCGGCCAGACCCGGATCACGACCGCGCCGCAGGAGATCACGAAACTTCCGTCTCGGATCAACCACCACTGGACCAAGTCCCTGACCGCCAGCGCCGACGGGCTGACGCTGTATGTCGGGATCGGATCGAACAGCAATATCGGCGAGCGGGGGCTGGACGTCGAAGAGAACCGGGCGACGGTCTGGGCGATCGACCCCGTCACGGGCGCGCACCGGACGGTGGCGACGGGGATTCGCAATCCGACCGACCTCGCGATCGAACCCCAGACCAGCGCCCTGTGGGCGGTCGCCAACGAGCGTGACGAGCTTGGGTCGCAACTGGTCCCCGATTATCTGACGTCGGTGCGCGAGGGAGCCTTCTACGGCTGGCCCTACAGCTACTACGGCCAGAACGTCGATCCCCGCGTCCGGCCCCGGAACCCCGAGATGGTGGCGCGCGCCATCGCCCCGGACTATGCGCTCGGATCGCATGTGGCCGCCCTCGGCCTGTCGTTCGCCACCAGCGGCGGGTTCGGCGGGACCTGGTCTCAGGGGGCCTTTGTCGGGGAGCACGGCAGCTGGAACCGTGAGGATCCTGCCGGCTACAAGGTCGTGTGGGTCCCCTTCGCCAATGGCATGCCGGCGGGACCGCCCGTCGATTTCGTGACCGGCTTCATGACGGCGAACGGCACGCGCGGCCGACCTGTGGGCGTGGAGTTCGATTCCGTGAAGCGCGTCCTGCTGGTCGCGGACGATCTGTCGAACACCATATGGCGGATCGCGCCGCGCGCCACTGGGCCCGCGCGCTGAGGCGGCCTTGGCCGAAGTTCAGAACGGGAAGAAGATCGGGATGGCGACGACGCCCGCGACCCAGGTGACGAGGTTCAGCGGCACGCCGACACGAACGAAGTCCATGTATTTATATTTGCCGATCTGGAAGACCAGCACATTGGTCTGATAGCCGAACGGGGTCGCGAAGGCGGCGCTGGCCGCCATCATCACCGCGATCAAAAACGGCCGGGGATCGACGCCCAGACTGTCGGCGAGGGCGACCGCGACCGGCGTGATCAGCACGGCGACGGCGGCGTTGGACAAGAACTCTGTGGCGAACAGGGTCACGCCATACAGGATGGCCAGGGCCACCAAAGGCCCGAACGGTCGAATGAAATCGATCAGCAACGCCGTGCCGGACGCCGCAAGCCCGGTCACCTCGATCGAAAGCCCGACGACGACCATTCCGGCGATGAGCAGCAGGACTTCCGGCCGCAGGCCTGAATAGGCCTCCTCCGGGCTGATCACCCGCAGCAGGATCAGGATCACCGCTCCGGCGAAGGCGGAGGCTGCGATCGGCGCGATGCCGAGCGCGGCGGCGGCGATGACGCCGATGAAGACCACCAGGGAAATCGAGGCACGACGGAGATCGAACGGCCGATCGACCGCGAACAGTTCGGCGTCCCCCATCAGGCCGTCGCCGGTCTGCTCATGTGGGCCGTGGACGTCGGCCTCCTCGTCGGCCCGTCCCGCCAGCAGTCGCCCGCCGATCAGGAACAGATAGAGCCCCCCCACGGCCGCGATGATGAGGGCGACCGGGGTGATCTCGAACATGCCGAACACGGGCTGGCCGGCATTCCGGGCCATGTCGTTGACCAGCAGGTTGGTCGATGTCCCGATCAGGGTGCAGGCTCCGCCCATGATGGTGATGTAGCTGAGCGGGATCAGGAAGCGCTTGGGCGACAGGTTCAGCGAGTTGGCGACGTCCTTCACCACCGGCGCGGCCAGCACCACGATCGGGGTGTTGTTGAGGAAGGCCGACGCCCCGCCGCACAGGACGATCACCAGCCAGAGCCCGGCCGCGCCGAGCCGGGCGCACAGCGCCGTCGCTTGACGGATCAGCAGCCCGAGCAGGCCCGACAGCTCGATGGCGTAGGCGATGACGAACAGGCAGGCCAGGGCGATGACCGCCGGACTGGCGAAGGCGCCCTGGACCTCGACGGGCCGGATCACCCCCATCAGCAGCAGAGCGGCGGCGGCCGACAGCGCCGCTACATCCGAGCGGATCTTGCCGTGGATCAGGACGCCGACCACGACGACCAGAACGGTCAGCGCCGCGATCTGATTGAATTCCATACCCCTTGCAGACCCCCGGAGCGGGCTTGGGTCAAGCCTCGTCCGTGGCTAAGACGCCAAACCAGACAGGTTCGTGCTACTGTAAGCGGCATGTCACGCCTTGATCGCTTCCCATCCCGCCGGCCGGTTCTCACCGCGACGCTTCTCTCTCTCGTCAGTCCGATGCTGGTCCAGTGCGACCGGAACGTCAGTCCGCCGCCGCCCATGGCGACGGAAGCGCCGGCCGAGACGCCGACGCCCACGCCGGTGCTCGCCCCGGCCCCGTTGTCGGCCCTGACGCGCGGCGAACTGGTCAGCGCGGCGGGGCGGGCGGCCTCGGCCTATGCCGCAGGGCAGGTCCCGACCGAGACCGATCCCCTGGTCGGCCGTGGATTTGCCGTTCGCATTCCCTTCGGCTGCACGGGCCCCTCCGAGGCGATCGAGGGCACAGGCAGCGATGGTGTCGCCCGCTGGACGTGGGGGGCCGATCGCAAGACGATCCAGCTCAGCCTGACGCCAGGCGACTGGACCGGCTCGGCCCTGGCTTTCCAGCCCGCGCCTGCCCCGAACGCCGCGCCGGCATGGGAGGCGGTCGAGGGGTTCTGGGTTCCGCGCCCCTGGCTCGCGGCAGAGACCTGTCCTGATGTGCGCGCCGATCCTCTTTTGACCCGGCCGGCGCCGGCCTCGCCACAGACGGTCGGCATCGCCGCTGTCTTCGAGGCGGGTGGGTCGCGGATCGGTCGTCGCAACGGCCGGGCCTATGCCTTCACGGTACGGGCCCAGGGCGACCAGCCGTTGACCGCGCCCACCGGCGGCTATCGGCTGCTGCTGGAGGGCCGCGTCGTGGGCTTCCCGGGCGGACGGGCCATCCGCTGCCGGGCATCGGGACCTGATGAACGGCCCGTCTGCGTCGCGGCCGTCCAGCTGGACAAGGTCGCGTTCGAGGACGCCGCCGGGACCACGCTCAGCGAATGGCGGCCCGGCTGATCGACAGGCCAGCGCGCCGTCAGTGAGCCATGGCCGGCAGATGCGCCTTGTCGTGCTTGCCGACCTGACCGATCAGGGTCTGGCCGGCGGCGTTCATGCCCAGCAGCACGACCTCCGCCCCCTGGCGGCGATAGCGGAATACCACTTTATCGACGGCATCGACGCCGGTCAGGTCCCACAGATGGGCGGCGGACAGGTCGATCTCGACCCGCTTCGGATGCCCGTGATGCTCGAAGCCGGCGGCGAAGACCTCGGCCGAGGCGAAGAACAACTGGCCCTCGACGCGATAGCGCAGGACCTCGTCACCCTCGTCCGTCAGGGTCGTGACGACGATGGTCTTGCCGACCTTTCGCATGAAGAAGACGGCCGACAGGACGACGCCCAGCATCACGCCCTTTGACAGGTCATGCGTGGCGACGACCGTCACCGTCGTGGCGATCATGACGATCGAGGACTGCACCGGCGTGGAGCGCAGCTTCATCACCGATCCCCAGTCGAAGGTGCCGACCGAGACCATGATCATGACCGCGACCAGGGCAGCCATCGGGATCTGCGCCACCCACTTCTGCAGCACCAGGATCAGGAACAGCAGGAACAGCCCGGCCCAAAGCGTGGACAGTCGCCCGCGGGCTCCCGAGGTCACATTGATCAGCGACTGCCCGATCATGGCGCACCCGGCCATCCCCCCGAACAGGGGCGACACGATGTTGGCGATGCCCTGGCCGCGCGTCTCGCGATCCTTGTCCGACGGGGTGTCGGTGATGTCGTCCAGCAGGTTGGCGGTCAGCAGGCTTTCCAGCAGGCCGACGAAGGCGAGGGTCGCTGACACCGGCGCGATGATGGCGAACGTCTCCCAGGTCAGGGGCAGGACCGGCAGGTGGAAGAACGGGAGGGTCGTCGGCATCTGGCCCATATCGCCCACGGTGCGCACATCGACCTTCAGCACCATGACGAAGACGCTGATGATGATGATCGCGACCAGCGGCGAGGGCACGGCGCGCGTGAACCGGGGCAGGCCATAGATGATGACGAGGGCGGCGGCGACGAGGGCGAAGGTCTGCCAGTTGGCGCCGATCAGTTCAGGCATCTGGGCCATGAATATCAGGATGGCCAGGGAGTTGACGAAGCCGGTCATGACGCTGCGCGAGACGAAACGGATGTATCGGCCAAGTTTCAGCAGGCCGATGCCGATCTGGAACACGCCGCACAGGATCGAGGCCGCGAACAGATATTCCAGCCCGTGGTCGCGAACGAGGGTGACCATGACCAGGGCCATGGCGCCCGTGGCGGCCGAGATCATCGCGGGGCGACCTCCGACGAAGGCGATGGTCACCGCGATGACGAAGCTGGCGTACAGCCCGACCGCCGGATCGACGCCGGCGATGATCGAAAACGCAATGGCTTCAGGGATCAGGGCCAGGGCGACGACGGTTCCGGCGAGCAGATCGCGCCGGGGGTTGGCGAGCCATTCGCGGCGCGCCGAGGTGATGAAGGTCATGATCGGCAGTCGTGTCGGACGGCGCGTCGCCGTCACATCAGGTTTCCCGAGGGATCGGCGCCCGGGATAGCCACCCGGTCGAAGTCGGGTCCATCGCTCGGACCCTGATTGCAGCCTGTCCGCCTGCAACGCAATCCCCCAGCCCTCGGTTCGGCGAGGTGACGTCGCAACGCGAAACATCATACAGTCAGGGTTCGCGCGTCGCGGCCAGGGGGACCAGCCATGCCAAATCTGGAGCTGTCGCCCTTTGATGCTGCGGCCATCCTTATCGTGCTCAGCGCTGCCTTGGGCTGGGTAAACCATCGCTACCTCAAGCTGCCGGGGACGGTGGCCATGACGATCATGGGGGCGCTGGCCTCCCTCGTGGTGATAGGCGTGGACGCGGTGCTTCCGGGAAGCCGGGTGTCGGATGCCGTGACAGGCTTTCTCAACGACATCGATTTCCACGAAACCCTGATGAACGGCATGCTGTCGTTCCTGCTGTTCGCGGGCGCGCTGCACGTCGATCTCGAGCATCTCAGGAAAGGCCGCTGGCAGATCGGCATTTTGAGCACCATCGGCGTTGTGGTCTCGACCTTGATCGTCGGCGGCGGTCTTTACGGCCTGAGCCGCCTGGTCGGCATAGAGGTTCCTCTCATCTGGTGTTTCGTGTTCGGCGCGATCGTCAGCCCGACCGATCCGGTCGCCGTCATGGGGGTGCTCAAGACGGCGAAGGTGCCGCCGACGCTTCAGGCCACGATCGCCGGAGAAAGTCTGTTCAACGACGGCGTCGGCGTCGTGGTGTTCTCCATCCTGCTGGCGACGGCCGTCGGCGGGGAGGCCTTTTCCCTGGTCCATGCGGGGGAGCTGTTCCTGATCGAGGCGGTGGGCGGCGCGATTCTCGGCGGCGTGGTCGGCTGGATCGCCTACCGCGCCATGAAGGCCATCGACGACTATTCGGTCGAGGTGATGGTGACCCTGGCGACCGTGATGGGCGGCTATGCCCTGGCCCACGCCCTGCATATCAGCGGCCCGGTCGCGATGGCCGTCGCCGGCCTGATCGTCGGCAACCAGGGCGTCAGCTACGCCATGAGCGACAACACCAAGGACTATCTGCTGAAGTTCTGGGCCCTGATCGACGAAATCCTGAACGCGGTCCTGTTCCTGCTGATCGGGCTGGAGGCGGTGGTGCTGGCCGATCGGCTGGGTCTATTGGGTCTGGGCCTGCTCACGATACCGCTGGTTCTCGTCGCGCGGGCGCTTTCCGTCGGGGTGCCGTTGCTGTTCTGGCGCAACCTGCTGCCGTTCAAACTGGCGTTTCCGGTCATCACCTGGGGCGGGCTGCGGGGCGGCATCTCCATCGCCCTGGCCCTGTCCTTGCCAGGCGGACCGATGAAGGACGTCCTGGTCGCCGCGACCTACGTCGTCGTGCTGTTCTCGGTCGTCGCGCAGGGCGGCACGATCGGCGGACTGGTCAAGCGTTGGACGTCCTCCAGCGCCTGATGGACTCGGCGGCGCGGCCGTAGGCGTCGGCACTGGACCCGGCCTGGTCGTGGGAAATCGACCGGGCGTGCGGACGCCGGCCTGCTGCCCTCATCCTTATGCTCGCCTTATGCCGACCCTCCGTTTGCGCATGGAGCGCTTACGCCTCCCGGTGCTCAAACCCGGCAGTGAACGAGGCTGGAGGTGTCGGCATGGCCGATCTGATTTTCCTGGCGATCGGCGGGGGGGCGTTCATCGCCTTCGCCGCTCTCGCCGTTGCGCTGAAGCGGGTTTGACGATGCTGGTCGCCATCCTCTGGGGGGCCGGCGCGGTCGTCGTCGCCGTCTATATGGTCGCGGCATTGCTGCGCCCCGAGCGGTTCTGAAGGAGCCGCTGTCATGACCATTCAAGGATGGGCGGAGATCGCCCTTACGATCGGTCTGGGTGCCCTGATCGGCTGGCCCCTGGGCGTCTACATGTCGCGCGTCTGGAATGGCGAGCGGACCTGGCTCGACCCGGTGATGAAGCCGGTCGAAGGCCTGTTCTATCGCGCCGCCGGGGTGAACCCGGCGCACAGCCAGGGCTGGCTCGGCTATGCGGGCGCCCTGCTGGCGTTCAACGCGGCGGGATTCCTCCTGCTTTATGCGCTGCTGCGCTTCCAGAACGTGCTGCCGATCAACCCGCAGGGCTTCGAAGGCCTGTCGCCAGACCTGGCGTTCAACGTCGCCGTCAGCTTCGTCACCAACACCAACTGGCAGTCCTATGGCGGGGAGACGACGATGTCGCACTTCAGCCAGATGGCTGGTCTGACGGTGCAGAACTTCCTGTCCGCGGCGACGGGGGCGACCATCGCGGCGGCGCTGGCGCGGGCCTTCGTCGCCAGTCGCGGCGAGGGCATCGGCAACTTCTGGGCCGACATGACCCGCACGACCCTGTGGGTCCTGCTTCCCCTGTCGCTGGTCCTGGCCGTCGTTCTGGTCGGCCTCGGCATCCCCCAGACGCTGGCGGCATCCGCCCACGCTGCGGGCCTGGAGGGCGGGTCTCAGACGCTGTCGCTGGCACCCGTCGCCAGCCAGCTGGCCATCAAGCAACTGGGCATCAACGGCGGCGGCATCTTCAACGTCAACTCGGCCCACCCGTTCGAGAACCCCACGCCGCTGACCAATCTGATCACGGCCGTCTCGATCAATGTGCTCGGCTGGGCGGCCTTCTTCGCCTTCGGCCGCAGCGTGCTGGCCAGGAAGGACGTGCGCGCGCTCGCCGTCGCGGCCCTTGTGCTGCTCAGCCTCTCGGGCGCGGCGATGTATGCGATCGAGACCCAGCCCGCCCCGGCGCTCGTGGCGGCCGGCGTCGAAGCCTCGGCCAATATGGAGGGCAAGGAGGTCCGCTTCGGGGTTCCGGCCTCGGTCGCCTGGGCGACCATGACCACCGGGGCCTCGAACGGCTCGGTCAACGCCATGCACGCCAGCTTCATGCCGCTGGGTGGGGGCCTGCAGATGTTCCTGATGCAAGTGGGCGAAATCCTACCTGGCGGGATCGGATCCGGGATCGCCGTCATGGTGGTCATGGCCCTGCTGGCGGTGTTCGTCGCCGGTCTGATGGTCGGTCGCACGCCGGAATATCTGGGCAAGAAGGTCGAGGCCCGGGAAATCCAGTACGCCATGGTGGCCGTGCTCGTCCTGCCCCTGGCCATCCTGGGCTTCTCGGCCGTGGCCGCGGTTCTTCCGACGGCGCTGGAAGGTCTGTTGAGCGACGGACCGCACGGTCTGTCCGAGATTGTCTACGCCTACACCTCGGCGGCCGCCAACAACGGCTCGGCCTTCGCCGGCCTGACCGCCAACTCGCCCTGGTGGAACACGACCCAGGGCCTGGGGATGCTGTTCGGCCGCTTCGTGCCCGCCATCGCCGTCCTGGCCATCGCCGGCAGCCTGGTCGTCAAGCCCAAGCTGGCGCCGAGCCCCGGGACCCTGCCGACCCACGGGCCGCTGTTCATCGGCCTGCTGATCGGCGTCATCCTCATCTTGGGCGGGTTGCAGTTCTTCCCCGCCCTCGCTCTCGGTCCGATCGTCGAGCACTTCCAGGTGCTGGGCGTGGTGGCCGGGCTCTGATCGGACATCCGGACATGACCTTCGCACACCCCGAAACCACCGCCGAGCCCGGCCGTGTATCCGCCCTCGCCGGTGGCCTGTCCGGTTCAAGGTCGAGCCGCGCGCTCGTCGATGCCTTCGTCAAGCTGGACCCCCGTCGTCTGGTTCGGAACCCGGTGATCTTCACCACCTGGATCGTGGCCCTGCTGGCGACGATCTCGGCCATCGCGGCCGTCGTCGCGGGCGAGGCGGCCGGCTTCGCCATCCAGCTCGCCCTGTGGCTGTGGGCGACCGTGCTGTTCGCGAACATCGCCGAGAGCGTGGCTGAAGGGCGCGGCAAGGCGGCGGCGGACAGCCTGCGCGCCACCCGCGTCACGACCAAGGCCAAGCTGATCGTCGATCCGAAGACCGGCCTGACCGTCCCGACGCCGGCCGGAGAGCTGCAGATGGGTCAGATCGTCCTGGTCGAGGCGGGCGATGTCATCCCCTCCGACGGCGAGATCGTCGAGGGCATCGCCTCGGTCAACGAGGCCGCGATCACCGGCGAGAGCGCGCCCGTGATCCGCGAAAGCGGAGGCGACCGCTCGGCCGTCACCGGTGGCACCACGGTGGTGTCCGACTGGATCAAGGTCCGCATCACCTCGGCCCCGGGCTCGACCTTCCTCGACCGCATGATCGCGATGGTCGAGGGGGCCAACCGCCGGAAGACCCCGAACGAGTTGGCGCTGTCCGTGCTGCTGGCCGGTCTGACCCTGGTGTTCCTGATCGCGGTCGTGACTCTTGTCGGACTCGGCGCCTATTCGGGTGTCGATCTCGATCCCATCGTGCTGGGAGCTCTGTTCATCACCCTCATTCCGACGACCATCGGGGGGCTGCTGTCCGCCGTCGGCATCGCCGGCATGGACCGGCTGCTGAAGGTCAATGTGCTGGCCACCTCGGGCCGTGCGGTCGAGGCCGCCGGCGATATCGACACCCTGCTGCTGGACAAGACCGGCACCATCACCTTCGGCAACCGCATGGCCACGGACGTCATCCCGGTCCCCGGCGTCCGACCCGAGGCCGCCATGCGCGCCGCCGTCATGGCCTCTCTGGCCGACGAGACGCCCGAGGGCCGCTCGATCATCGAACTGGGCCGCAACGCCGGTCTGTCCGTCGATCTGCCCGAAGGCGCCAAAGCCATCCCCTTCTCGGCCACCACGCGACAGTCGGGCGTGGATGCGCCAAACACGAAAGGGGGCGTCAAGTCCTGGCGCAAGGGCGCGGTCGATGCCGTCCTGAAGTCGCTGGACCTGACCGACGCCCAGACCCCGGCCGAGTTCCGTCAGGCGGTCGATCGGATCGCGCGCTCGGGCGGCACGCCCCTGGCCGTGGTCGAGAACGGCGTGCTGTTCGGGATCATACACCTCAAGGACGTGATCAAGCCTGGCATGAAGGAGCGGTTCGCCGACCTGCGCCGCATGGGCCTGCGCACGGTGATGATCACGGGCGACAACCCGGTCACGGCGGCCGCCATCGCCAGCGAGGCGGGCGTCGACGACTACCTCGCGGAAGCCACGCCCGAGGACAAGATGCGCCTCATCAAGGCGGAACAGGCCAAGGGGCGTCTTGTCGCCATGTGCGGCGACGGGGCCAACGACGCCCCGGCCCTGGCCCAGGCCGACGTCGGGGTCGCCATGCAGACCGGGGCCCAGGCCGCGCGTGAGGCCGGCAACATGGTCGATCTCGATTCCGATCCCACGAAGGTCATCGAGATCGTCGAGGTCGGCAAGCAACTTCTGATCACCCGCGGCGCCCTGACCACCTTCTCCATCGCCAACGACGTGGCCAAGTATTTCGCCATCATCCCCGCGATGTTCGTGGTCGCCCTGCCGGCGCTCGGCGCGCTGAACGTCATGGGGCTGCACAGCCCCGAGAGCGCCATCCTGTCGGCGGTGATCTTCAACGCCCTGGTCATCGTCGCCCTGATCCCGCTGGCGCTTCGCGGCGTCAAATACCGCGCCATCGGGGCCGGGGCGCTGCTGTCCCGCAACCTGCTGATCTACGGCCTGGGCGGTCTGATCGCGCCGTTCGTCGGTATCAAGCTGATCGATGTCGTCATCTCCGGGCTGGGCCTGGCCTGAGCCGTCGAAGCAAGGAATTCCCCATGCTCAACCAACTCCGTCCCGCGATCGTCATGGTCGCTCTTTGCACCCTGCTGCTCGGGATCGCCTATCCGTTCGCCGTCACCGGCGTCGCCCAGGTCGCCTTCCCGGCCCAGGCGAACGGCAGCCTGATCCGCGACGCCGACGGCACGGTGCGGGGTTCGGCCCTGATCGGCCAGCCGTTCGCCGCGGCGCGCTATCTGCACCCGCGTCCCTCGGCGGCCGGCGAAGGCTATGACGCCTCGGCCTCCTCGGGATCGAACCTGGGTCCGCTCGACCACAGGCTGGCCGAACGCATCCACACCGACGCCGACGCTATCCGGGCCGACACCGGCGCGACGATCATCCCCGCCGACGCCGTCACCACCTCGGCTTCGGGCCTCGACCCCCACATCTCTCCGGCCTACGCTCGTCTTCAGGCGGCGCGGGTGGCGCAGGCGAGAGGGGTCGACGTGGCGGCGGTGCAGCAGGTGATCGACGCGAACACCGAGGGGGCCCTGCTCGGCTTCATCGGCCAGCCGCGCGTCAATGTGCTGCTGACCAATCGGGCGCTCGACGCCCGCTTCCCTGCCGCGACCTGACTTGCCGGAGACGCCGCCCCCTTCCGATCCGTCGAAGGTCGCCGCGAAGCGACCCAAGCGGGGTCGGCTGAAGGTTTTCCTCGGCATGTCGCCGGGGGTCGGCAAGACCTATGAGATGCTGCGCGCCGCCCGACGCCGAAAGGCCGAGGGCGGCGACGTCGTTGTCGGTGTCGTCGAAACCCACGGCCGACGCGAGACCGAAAGCCTTCTGCGGGGGCTGGAAGTGATGCCGCGCAGCCCGATCGACTACAAGGGCCGCGCCCTGATGGAGTTCGACATCGACGCGGCCCTGGCGCGCAGGCCCGGCCTGCTGCTGGTGGACGAATACGCCCATTCCAACGTCCCTGGGTCGCGCCACCCCAAACGCTGGCAGGACGTCGAGGAGATCCTGTCCGCCGGCATCGACGTCTGGACCACCCTGAATGTCCAGCATCTGGAAAGCCTTTCCGATGTGGTGCTGCGCATCACCGGCGTGCGCCAGCGCGAGGCCGTGCCCGACAGCGCCCTGAGCGGCGCCGACGACATCGAGGTCGTCGACATCACCCCCGACGAACTGCGCAAGCGCCTCGCCGAGGGCAAGGTCTATGTGCCCGAGACCGCGCGCCTGGCTTCGGAGAACTTCTTCAAGGTCGAGAACCTCACGGCCCTGCGCGAGATGGCCCTGCGGCGCGCCGCCCAGACGATCGACGATCAGCTTCTGGCGACCCTGCGCGAGCGCGGCGTCGAGGGGCCGTGGGCAGCAGGCGAACGCATCCTTGTCCTCGTCGGCGGCGACGCGATCGCGACATCGCTGGTGCGGGCCGGCCGACGCCTGTCCGACATGACGATGGATGCCCCCTGGACCGTCGCTCATGTCGAACGTCCCAATCAGCCGGTATCGACGCCCGAAGGCCGCGCGAGGGTCAGCGAAGCCTTCGCTCTGGCCGATCAACTGGGCGGGCGCACCGTGGTCCTGACCGGCGATGACGTCGTTGGCACGGTGATGGACTACGCCGACCGCAACAACGTCACCCAGATCGTCATCGCCAAGGGCCGGGACAGCCGCATCAACGAGGTTCTGGGACGATCATTGGCGGCCGAACTGTTGCGCTCGGCCCGAGGCGTCGCCCTGCACATCGTCACGGAACCCGGCGGCCTTTCCGGGAACCGCCCGCTCAGGACCCTCGGCGCCCAAGAGCCCGGACGCGGGTGGGGCTATGTGGTCGGCACGGCTTTCATCGGCACCGCGACGGGGCTCGCCTACACGCTCGACCGGGTGTTCGAGCGGGTTGATCTCGGCGTCCTGTATCTGTCCGCCGTTCTGGCCGCCGGGGTCCTCTACGGCCTGAGACCGGCGCTCGCGGCGGCGACGCTCGCCTTCCTGACCTACAACTTCCTGTTTCTGGAGCCACGCTACACCTTCCTGATCGGGTCCCCGACGGACCTCCTGACCCTGATCGTGTTCTGGGCGGCCGCCTCGGTCGCCGGTGGCTTGGCGGGGCGGGTCCGCGACCAGGCCAGACGGGCCCAACGGCGCGCATCCGCCGTCTCGGCCCTGCTTGCCGCAAGCCAGGCCCTGGCGAATGCGGAGGATCGGCTTGAGACCGCCCAGGTGCTCGCCGAACAGACCGCCGCTGCGGCCGGAACCAGGGCGATCGTCTTCTTGCCGGTTGATGACGACCTGACGCCGATCGCGGGTGCGCCGGACCTGGAGCCGCTGGACGCCGCGACCCTGACCGCCGCTCGCTGGGCCTGGGAGCGCGGGGAGCCGGCGGGCTTCGGCACGGGAACCCTGCCGCAGACGGGCTGGACGTTTCGTCCTCTGCAGGGGGTGCGGTCACGCGCCGGCGTGGCAGGCATCGAAGCCCGGGCCCTGGCGCCGGGATCGGACGAGGAGCGGCTGGCGCTGGCCTTGCTCGACCAGGGAGCCGTCGCCCTGGAACGGGCGCAGCTGGCCGGCGACGCTGTCGAATCCGAGACCCTGCGGCGGACCGACCGTTTTCGGGGAGCCCTGATGAACTCGGTCAGCCATGACCTGCGCACGCCGCTCTCGACCGTGCTCGGGGCCGCCACCACCTTGATCGACTACGGGCCGAGCCTGAGGCCCGAGGTGCGCCAGGACCTGCTGTTCAGCATCCGCGAGGAGGCCGAACGCCTCAGCCGCTATGTCGGCGACCTTCTGGACATGACCCGGCTCGAGGGTGGTGCGCTCAATATCAAGGCCGACTGGACCGATGTCCGCGACGTCCTGAACGCGGCGGCCGAGCGGGTTTCGCGTCGGCTCGGATCGCGCCGGCTGACGCGCGATTTTCCCGCGCAGCTCAGCATGGTCAGCCTGGACCAGGGACTGCTGGAACAGGCCCTGGTGAATATTCTGGAGAACGCCATCGCCTACAGCCCCGACGGCTCGACAATCGAATTGGCGGCCTATGAAGATCGGGGTTCGGTGGTCATCAGCATCGAGGACGAAGGCAAGGGCATTCCCACGGCCGAACTGGAACGGGTGTTCGACAAGTTCCGCCGCATGGACGAACAACCCGACCGCTCCAAGGGTGCCGGTCTCGGCCTCGCCATCGGCAAGGGCTTCGTCGAGGCCATGAACGGCCGGATCGCCGCCGCCAGCCCGATCCTGGACGACCACGGCACCCGCATCCTGATCAGCCTGCCCAAGTCCATCGCCACCCATTCGAACCTGCTATAGAAGCCCATGTCGGCCGCCAGACCCCGCATCCTCGTCATCGACGACGAACCGCAGATCCATCGCTTCCTGTCGCCCGCGCTGGAGGCCGCCGGCTATGAGCCCAAGCGTGCCGACAGCGGTCAGGAGGGTCTGCGCGGCATCGCCCTGTGGAGCCCCGACGCCGTGGTTCTCGACCTCGGCCTGCCCGACATGGACGGCAAGGATGTCCTGACCCGTGCCCGCGAGTTCTACACCGGCCCGATCGTCATCCTGTCCGCCCGCGACCGTGAAGCCGAGAAGATCGAGGCGCTCGACCTGGGCGCCAACGACTATGTCGAAAAGCCCTTCGGTGTCGGTGAGTTGCTGGCCCGCATCCGGGCCGGTCTTCGCCAGACCGCCGATCCCGCCGCGCACAGGGGTCCCGTCATCGCTGGCGACGTGATCATCGATCTGGACCGTCGACTGGTGACACGCCATGGCCAAGCCGTGCGGTTGACCCCCAAGGAATACGACCTGCTCGGGCAGCTCGCGCGGCGGCCCGGGAAGCTGATCGGCCACGCCGCCCTGCTCACCGCCGTATGGGGAGCCGCCCACGTGTCTGACACCCAGTATCTGCGCGTGGTGATCGGCCAGCTTCGGCAAAAACTGGAGGCCGACCCCGCGCAGCCCGTGATGATTCTGACCGAACCCGGCGTGGGCTACAGGCTTCAGGCGTAAACGCCCGCCGAACCCCGTCCCCGCTGCCGACCGGACCTGCCCCAGACCGGTTCGTGCAGCGGGCTGTTTCCCCCTGTGAACGCCCCATCCCGAATCCCTGACATCGCCTGTCGGCGAACCTGTCAGAATGACGATAGCCCCTGCGGCGTATTCATCTTTTAGAGATTAGATCAGAATAAAATCATCTGATGCTGATGATCCGGTTCATGCGCAGGAAAGGGTCGGCCGCGATAGAGTTCGCTATCGTGGGCCCGGTCATGATCCTGCTGCTGATGGGCATGGTCGTCTATGGCGGCTGGTTCTGGCTGGCCCAGAGCGTCCAGACGCTGGCCACCGAAAGCGCCAGGGCGGCCGTCGGAGGCCTGGACGCAGCGGAACAGGAGCGGCTGGCGCGCGACTTCATCACGCGCGAGGCACAGGCCGGCGCCGGCCTTGATCCGGCGGCGCTGGGTGTCTCGGTGAGCAGCGACACGACGGCGATCCGCGTCCAGGTGTCATTCGACGTCAGCCATCATCCGCTGATGGCCATGGCCGCCGTCCTGCCTCCCCCACCGTCGGTGATCCGCAGGACGGCGGTCGTCCGGACCGGAGGCTACTGAGGTGGCCGCGCAGGGCCGCTTCGTCGCCGACGACGCCGGCGGCGTCGCCCTGATGGCGGCGGCGGCCGGCGCATTGATCTGCGCCCTGGCGGCGATCACGATCGACCTGGGATCACTGGCCCTCAGAGGGCATGCCCTGCAAGGCGCGGCCGACCTGGCGGCGATGTCGGCGGCGCGCAGCCTGCCGCAGGCCGATCTGGCGGCGCGGGCGACGGCGCAGGCCAATCTGACGGACGTCACAAGCCATGTCCTGATCGGTCGTTACATCCCCGATGCGGTACGCGCGCCCGCCGATCGCTTCGTGGCGGCCAGTGATCAGGCGAATGCGGTCCGGGTCACGCTGGATCAGGCCTCGCCCCTGTATTTCGGGCGCTGGATCCTGGGCCGGGACGTGATCGTCCTCAGCCGCACGGCCACGGCGGCCGTCACGGCCGACCCGCCCCGCGCCATGTTCTCGATCGGCTCGCGCCTCGCGTCGCTGAACGGCGGGGTCGCAAACCAGCTGCTGACCGGCCTGACCGGCAGTTCGGTGTCGCTGAGCGCCATGGACTATTCCGCCCTCGCGGCCGGCCGGGTCAATCTTCTGGGCTATTCCGACGCCCTGGCGACCGAACTGGGCCTGAGGGCCGGAGACTACGACGCGCTTCTGACCCGGCAGATCGACGCCGGCCGGGCCCTGCGGGTGCTCAAGGATCTGGCGGGCGACCAGGCGGATTCAGCGCTGTCCAAACTCACGACGCCCGCTTCGGGCACCACGGTCCGGCTGGGCGATCTGATCGGGGCCGAGGCCGGGGCGGGGCAGGGACTGGCGGGCGGGCTGGACGCCTCGGTATCCGTGCTCGATCTGGTGATGGCGATGCTGGAGACGGGCGGCCGTCGTCAGGTGCAGCTGGGACTGGGCGCTCAGGCCGGCGTGGCCGCCTTGACCGCGTCGCTGGCGATCGGCGAACGGCCGAACCGCTCGCCCTGGCTGACCGTCACCGGCACGGGCGCGCCGATCATCCGCACGGCCCAGGCCCGGCTTTATGTAAAGGCGCGGACCGCCCAGAAGCTGTCGGGCCTGGCCCAGGTGGACCTGCCCGTCCTGATCGAGCTGGCGGCATCGGAAGCGCGCCTGGACGCCATCGACTGTGCGCCCCGAACGGCCACCCTGGGCGTCAGACCGGGACTGGCCAAGGCCACCGTCGGCACCATCGACGAGACCAGGCTGGACGACTTCACCCGGCCTTTGTCGCCGACGTCCGCGACCCTCATGTCCGTGCTTGGTGTTGTGTCTCTCACGGGATCGGCCCGGGTCGATATCGCCGACGTCGGCTTCCGCCCGGTGACGTTCAGCGATGCGGACATCGCCGCTCAGCGCATGCGGACGGTGACGGCCTCGAGCCTGACCACAGGGCTGATCACAAGTCTCATCCAGAACCTGGACGTCGATGTCCACGTGCTGGGCCTGGGTCTGGGGCTGGGCGGCATCGTTCAGGCCCTGGGGACCTTGCTGGCCCCTTTGGGGCCGGTGCTGGACGGCGCGCTGGCCCCGGTGCTCGACTTCGCCGGTCTGCATCTGGGTCAGGCCGATGTGAGGGTGCACGGCGCCACCTGCCCGACCGCGCTGGACGCCCGTCCCGTTCTGGTGGGTTGAGATCGAGGCCTCCGGGGCCGATACAGCAGGCCATGAGCGACACGCCCCCCGCCGACATGACCTATGCCCGGTATCTGGATCTCGACCGACTTCTGGCCGCCCAGAACCCCATCAGCGACCAGCACGACGAGATGCTGTTCGTCGTCATCCATCAGGCCAAGGAACTGTGGCTGAAGCAGATCCTGCACGAGGTCGCCCTGGCCAAGACACTCGTCCGCGCGGGCGACCTGGTTCCGGCCTACAAGAGCCTGGCCCGCGTCAGTCGCATCCAGGCGGTGATGACGCAGAGCTGGGACATCCTGGCCACCATGACGCCCGCCGACTACCTTATGTTTCGGCGTGTTCTTGGATCCAGCTCGGGTTTCCAGAGCGATCAGTTTCGACGCTTGGAGACCATGCTGGGGTTGAAGGACCCCAAATTCCTCGTGTTTCAGGAAGACCGGCCAGACGCCCACGCGGCTCTGTCGGCCGCTCTGGCCGCTCCCAGCCTGTACGACGACGCCCTGTCGCAACTGGCGGCCGCCGGCCTGCCCGTGCCCGACGCCGTCCTGAGCCGGGATGTCAGTCAGCGATACGAGCCCAGCGACGCCGTCGAGGCCGCCTGGCTGGAGGTCTATCGCGACACGGGACGCTGGTGGGAGCTGTATCAGCTGGCCGAGAAACTGGTCGATCTGGACGACGCCCTGGTCACCTGGCGGCACAAGCATGTGGTGACGGTCGAACGCATCATCGGTCGGCGGCGCGGCACGGGCGGCACCGACGGCGTCGGCTACCTGTCCTCGACGCTGGAGCGCCGATGCTTCCCGGAGCTGTGGTCGCTTCGCACCAAGCTGTGAGCCCGCGCCCACCGCCGAAATCCATTGGTCAGGACCGCTGGAGCCGTCGCCGCTCCTCCAGATAGGACCAGACCTTCGACATCACCACGGAACCCTCGCCGACGGCCGAAGCCACGCGCTTGACCGATCCGGCGCGCACGTCCCCCACGGCGAACACGCCGGGCCGGGAGGTGGCGAAGGGCGAATCCGCGCCCGCCTCGGAGCCGGTCCGGACGAAGCCGTTGGCGTCCAGATCGACCAGACCGGCCAGCCAGTCGGTGTTGGGCGCGGCCCCGACCATGACGAAAACCGCGCGGGTGTCGATCTCGCGGGTCTGGCCGCCGGCGATGTCGCGCAGGGTGACGGCCTCCAGCCGGTCATCCCCGTGCAGGGCCGTGACCTCGGTCCCGTATTCGATCTCGATCGCGGGGTCGGCCTCCAGCCGGCTGGACAGATAGCTGGACATCGAGGCCGCCAGCGACCGGCCCCGGACCAGCAGGCGCACGCACCGGGCCGAGCGGCTCAGATACATCGCCGCCTGACCGGCCGAGTTGCCGCCGCCGATGATGACCGCCTGTGTGCCCTTGCAGTAGCGGGCCTCGATCTCGGTCGCGGCATAATAGACGCCGGCCCCTTCGAACTGGGCCAGACGATCGATCGGCAGGCGGCGATACTGGACGCCGGTGGCCACGATCACGGCCCCGCCGCGCACCCGCTCGCCGCCCTCGAAGGTGGCGCAGAAGTCGCCGTCCTCCAGCCGCTCCAACGCCGACACCCGGCGCGGCAGGGCGAAGCGCGTGCCGAACTTCATCGCCTGGACCTCTCCGCGCCAGACCAGATCGCCCCCCGAGATGCCGGTGGGAAAGCCCATGTAGTTCTCGATCCGGCTGGAGGTCCCCGCCTGACCGCCGATGGCCGCGTCCTCGATCACCAGGGCGCGCAGGCCCTCCGCGCCGGCATAGACCCCGGCCGCCACGCCCGCCGGCCCGCCGCCCACGATCAGCACGTCGAAGCTCTCGTCGTTGCGCAGGTCGCGGTTGAGACCGAGCAGGGTGGCGACCTTTTCCGGGGTTGGATCCTCGACGACTGCGCCCTTGCCGAAGATCACGGCGGGCCGCTCGGGAATGGCGCAGGTCTTGGCCGCCTCGGCCGCCTCAGGCGTCCCAAGCATGACCGAGGTATAGGGGATGCGGTTCCGGCTGGCGAACTCGGCGATGCGGCGCACGGCCCGGTCCTGATCCTCGCCGATCAGCTTCAGGGTGCTGTCCCGATCGTCCAGTTGACGCCGTCGCCGGGCGGCGAAGACGGTGATGACGATGTCCGACATCTCGGGCACCTGGGACATCAGGGTCAGCATCGCCTCGCGCGGCACCTCGATCACGCGCGTTTCTATTACCGCCCGCATCGCCATCGACCAGACGCCGCCGTTCAGGAAGGCGATCTCGCCCATGAACTGGGTCGGTCCCAGGGTGGAGGCCAGATGGCGCGCGTCCGTATAGGCGTTGACGACCTCGACCTCGCCGTCTTCCAGATAGGTGAAGCGATCCGCCGGATCGCCGGGTCGGGCCAGGAAGGTCCCGGCGGGATAGGTCACGACCCGCCCTGCAGCCCTGAGCGCTTCGACGTGGGACGCCGCCAGTGGCGTCCGCTGCATCTGGCGCAGATCGGCCCCTATGGTTTCCATGGCGTTGTCTCCCCGTGACCGGCCCCGGCCGATGGCTCCAATGCGAAGCTTACGTCACTGACGGACCGGGTTCGAGCCCGATGACGCGGTCCGCGCCGGGCCAGGATCGCGCCGCAACCACGCCTGTGCCACGCGACGATCTTCGAAAAGGGAGGAGAATGGTGGACGCGACAGGGATTGAACCTGTGACCCCCTCGATGTCAACGAGGTGCTCTCCCGCTGAGCTACGCATCCGCCAAGACGGTTCCAGACGGGTCCGGAACGGGAAGGAGGGGTCTATACCCCAGCCCCGGCGACCCCTGCAAGGGCCAATCCGGGGCGTTTTCTGGGCGGCCACGGAAGCCGTCCGGCGCTCAGGCAGCGAGCGACCGCGTCGCGAGCGTTAGCGCCCTTCGGCGAAGCTGTGCTCAGGCAGCGAGCGACCGCGTCGCGAGCGTCAGCGCTCATTTTGTGGATCAGGCAGCCGCGCACATCTTGTCGACCTCGGCGACGAGGTCGCGCAGGTGGACGGGCTTTGACAGGACCTTGGCCTGGGGGCTGGCCTGGGCCGCGCTGAGCGCGACGGCGGCGAAGCCGGTGATGAACATGATGCGCAGACCCGGCTGACGCGCCGCGGCCACGCGGGCGACCTCGATCCCGTCGGCCCCGGGCATCACGATGTCGGTCAGCAACAGGTCGTAGGGACCGTGTTCCAGGGCGTCGATGGCGTCGTCGCCGTTCTCGCAGTCCACCACCTGGTGTCCCGCCCGTTCCAGTGCCCGGGTCAGGAAACCGCGCAGCGATGCGTCGTCTTCGGCCAGCAGAATGCGCGCCATGCTCTTCGTCGTCCCCCGGTTCAGACGCTGACGCTAGGCCGGGAAGGGTAAACCGGCCATGAAATTCGTCGATCCGGCGACTCGGCGGGCTGTGGATGACGGGCGAAAACAGTCTATGCGGATCACGTGAGCGATGATCCGAACCTTCGTCCGATGCCAGCGCCCCCGTCCCGCGAGGTGTTCGACATCGCCTGGCCGACCGGGACGGTCGGGCGCCTGGTGTTCGCCTCGCCGCACTCTGGGGATCACAGGCCCGACGACATGGGGTCGATCGCCGGGCTGTCGCCGCTGACGCTGCGAAGCGCCGAGGACGTGGCCGTGGATCGCCTGGTCGCCGTCGGCGCGGACCACGGTGTTCCCGTTCTGAGCGCCAGGGTATCGCGGGCGTATCTGGACCTGAACCGGGCACCCGGCGAACTGGATCCGGTCCTGATCGAAGACACGCCCGTGGCCGAGCCGACCGGCAAGGTCGCCGCCGGGTTTGGCGTCGTGCCGCGCCGCGCCGGCGACGGGGCCGCCCTCTATGACCGGCGTCTGTCGCTCGCCGAGGCCCAGGGACGCATCGAACGCGTGCATGGGCCCTATCACGCGGCGCTGGCCGATCTGATGCAGGCCTCGCGACATCGGCACGGCAGCGCCGTGCTGATCGACTGGCATTCCATGCCGTCGCGGGCGGCCGGTGTGCCGACCCGGGGTCAGAGAAGCGTGGACATCATTCTGGGGGACCGTCACGGCGCGGCGTGCCGGTCGATCACCTCCCGACGGGCCCGCGCCCTTTTCGAGGCCCAGGGCTGGCGGGTCGGGCTGAACGCGCCGTATGCGGGCGGCTATGCCACCCAGCACTGGGGGCGACCCGGCGCCGGGTTCGAGGCGCTTCAGGTCGAGATCAACCGGGCGCTCTACCTGGACGAACGCACGCTGGAACCGTCGGGCGACTATGAGATGTTCAAGGCGGCTCTGGCGGCCGTGATCGCCGGACTTGCGGCCGACCTGGGTCGCTGATCGCCGGTCGTCGGAGCGAAAAAAAGCCGCGCCCGAGGGCGCGGCATAAAGTCTATAGGGAGGAAACGCCCAGGAAGGGCAAGACGCCCGGAGGCGTCGGAGATCAAGTTAGGTTGCGATGCACAATGCGTCAAGCAAGGTTTAACGTCCTTGCAATCACGCCTTGTTACGGACCAAAATGCCTATCCGGCGGCGTGTAAGCGGTTTCATCGGAAGATTAGTGCGTTTCTATGATCAGCGATCATATTGCGCTGCGAAAACCGTCAGGATCCGGGGGATCGCTCGACCTCCAGAAGTCGCCGGGCGCTCCGGATCGCCCGGGCGGCCGGGGACGCCGATTGACGCCAGACAAGCAGCGCGAACGCCGACAGCACCCCGGCCGCCAGCCAGATGGGCCCGAACAACCAGGCCGCGGCGGCCAGGGCGAAATAATAGCCTCTGACGCCCTGGCTGAACGCCGCCAGCGCCGGGTTCAGCACCTGGGCGGTCGCCTCGCCGAATGCGATCTTGTCGCCTTCGGCATGGATTTCGGGCGCGGCTCCGATCAGGGCGAGGGCGTAATTCATCTGGCGGATGGACCAGATGAAATCCAGCAGGCCGCGCGCCAGGCACAGCAGCACCAGCCCCAGCTTGGCCTCGAGCAGCTTGACCGGCACGTCTTCGGCGCCGACGGCGGTAAAGCCTTGCAGCGCCTGGTCTCCACCAAACAGAATTCCGCCCACGCCCGCGATCAACAGCAGGTTCGACGAGGCGAAGAAGGATCCCGAGTTGATCGAATGACCCAGCAGCTGGCTGTCCAGCAGCCGGATCTCCCGATGCGTCATCGCCGTCATCCAGGCATGACGGATCGTCAGCATGTCGGTGTTCAGCGATCCGCTGCGATGAGCCAGAACGCGCAGCAGCGGGTCGTAGCCCAGCCAGCACAGGAAGAAGAGCGCCAGTCCCAGCCAATCGATCGCCGTCATCACTCAACCGCCTCCGTGGGCAAGGCCCGCCATCCCGGCTTGCCGTGCGACGCTACAGGCCTTATCACGCCTGCCACTCTTTCGCAGTTGCACAAATCGAGCCCGGCATGAACCTCGACGCCATTCCCGTCGGTCCCAATCCACCCTGGGACATCAACGTCGTGATCGAAATCCCGCAGGGGGGCCTGCCGGTCAAGTACGAGATGGACAAGGCCTCGGGGGCCCTGTTCGTCGATCGTTTTCTGCACACCTCGATGTACTATCCGGGGAACTACGGGTTCATCCCGCACACCCTGTCGGACGACGGCGACCCGTGCGACGTCATCGTGCTGAACCCGACGCCGGTCGTTCCTGGCTGCATCATCCGCTCGCGTCCGATCGGCGTGCTGAAGATGGTCGATGAGGCGGGTGGCGACGAGAAGATTCTGGCCGTCCCGGTCGACAAGCTGAACCCCTACTACACCGACATCGCCAGCTACCGTCAGCTGCCGACCATCCTGGTCGAGCAGATCGAGCACTTCTTCAGCCGCTACAAGGATCTGGAAAAGGGCAAGTCGGTGACGGTCAAGGGCTGGGGCGACGCCGGAGAGGCCGCCGAGCTGATCGCCCTCGGCATGCGGGCCCATCAGGACGCACAGGCCGCCAAGGCAAAGGGCAAGGCCG
This sequence comes from Brevundimonas sp. P2_A6, assembly GCF_056404975.1. Lineage (NCBI taxonomy): Bacteria > Pseudomonadati > Pseudomonadota > Alphaproteobacteria > Caulobacterales > Caulobacteraceae > Brevundimonas > Brevundimonas sp. P2_A6. Next base: position 705,559 of record NZ_JBFUCZ010000002.1, read on the forward strand.
CCAACGCCGCCTGATTGCTCGTCGCCCGGTCGTCCCCATATGGCGGGGATGACGACACTCTCCATCCTCGATCTCGCGCCGGTGCCCGACGGCTCCGACGTGTCCCAGGCTCTGGCCAACACGGTCGATCTGGCCCGCCATGCGGAACGGCTGGGCTACAATCGCTATTGGCTGGCCGAGCATCACAATATGGCCGGCATCGCCTCGGCCGCGACTTCGGTCGTGATCGGCGCGGTGGCGGCGGCGACAAAGACCATTCGTGTCGGCGCGGGCGGCGTCATGCTGCCGAACCATGCGCCCCTGGTCATCGCGGAGCAGTTTGGAACATTGAACGCCCTGTACCCCGGTCGGATCGACCTGGGCCTGGGCCGCGCGCCCGGATCGGACATGGCGACCGCGCGTGCGCTGCGCCGGACCCTGAACAGCGACGGCGACAGCTTCCCCCAGGACGTGATGGAACTGCTGCAGTGGTTCGAACCGGCCAACGACGACCAGCGCATTCGGGCCAATCCGGGCGAGGGCCAGGCCGTCCCGGTCTGGATCCTGGGGTCATCGACCTATGGGGCGCAACTGGCCGCCCATCTGGGTCTGCCCTATGCCTTCGCCAGCCACTTCGCGCCCGGCGAAATGATGTCGGCCATCCGGATCTATCGCGAGACCTTCCGCCCGTCGGCTCGGTTGTCCCAGCCCCATGTCATGCTGGGCTTCAATGTCTTCGCCGCGGACACGGACGCGCAGGCGCAGGCTTTGTTTTCCTCGGTCCAGCAGGCCTTCGTGAACCTCAGGTCGGGTCGCCCCGGAAAGCTGCCGCCACCCCGCCCTGGTTATGCCGACAGCCTGGGCGAGGGCGAGCGGGCCATGATCGGACAGGCCCTGGCCTGCTCCGCCGTCGGGTCTCCATCGACGGTTCGCGCGGCGGTGGAGGCCTTCGTCGCCCGCACGGGGGCCGACGAACTGATGGTCACCAGCCAGATCTGGGACCCCGCCGCGCGGGTGCGCTCATACGATCTGCTGGCCGAAGCGATGCAGCCGATGGCCATGGCCGGCTGATCAGCCCGCCGGGCGAGAGGGCAGCGGGTCAGGGTCCATCCCCAGCGCCGCCGAAACCTGGGCGAAATGCTCTGGCCATGACGGCGTGTCATAGCGCGGGGTGCTGGGCCGGTTCCGCATGGTCGCTTCGATCGCGCTCAGCCAACCGGGCCCATCGAGCGGATCGATCAGGAGCGCCTCCGGCACCAGCTCGCGGTGCGCCGGGATGTCGGATGCGATCAGCGGGATACCCAGAGCACAGGCCTCCACCGCCGGCAGATCGAACCCCTCGACCGAGGACGGCGCGAGCACGGCGCGGGCACCGGCCATCAGATCGGCCAGAACCGTATCCGGCAGGTCCGACGCCTGGTGCACCAGGCCGCGCAGGGGGGGTGATCGTTCGAGGTGATCCAGCACCGCCTCGTTTTCCCAGCCGTATCGCCCCACCAGGACCAGTTGCGGGGCCCGGGACCCCAGCTGCTCCGCCAGCCGACGCCACAGCGTCAGCAGAAAGGCCAGGTTCTTGCGCGCCTCTATCGTGCCGACGTGGATGAAATAGTTGCCTTGCGGCACGCCGTTTCTGACGCTCACGAACGATGGTTCCAGACCCAGATGCACCGCATCGATCGGCGGCGCATCCAGACCCTCGCGGGCCGCGAAGGCGCGAAGCTCATGGGCGGTGTAGTGCGAGTTCACCAGGATGCGCGAGGCGTGGCGCAGGGTGCTCAGCACGCGCTCGCGGTGTTTGTCGCCGTCTCCGGGACGGCAGAACTCCGGGTGGGTGATGGGGATGAGGTCGTGCAGCATCACGATCCGCTCGACCCCGCGCGCGGCCAGGCTGGACAGGATGGTGGCGTCGACCAGGCCTGTGTGGCCGACATTGAAATACAACCGGGCGTGGGGAAGGTCGCTGACCTGCCGCGGCCGCCGCAGGAGCCGCCACAGCCTTGTCGAGGCGCTTGGTCTGGCGACGACCGGCGGTGGAGGAGTGCCGATGACGGACTGTTCCGCGCGGCCGGGCGTCGCCAGCGCCGCGATCAACCGTTTTTCGTCGATCGTCAGCGGGCGTTCGGAAACGCCCCCGGTCCAGCGTGCGCGAAGATTTCGGACGCAGTCACGGAACCAGGCCGGATCCAGCGCGACCAACTCGTCCTTGCGGGTGCGGACAGCGGTTACCGACAGGTCGGACCGCGACAACAGCCACTCGGCATAGGCCAGACACACCCGATCCACGCCGGTCGGCGCAGTGCGCTCGGCGCGGCTGACCAGGCGACTGGCGTCGAAGAGAACCGAAAACGTCACGACGACACCGTTCCGGGCCCGCCGCATTCGCGCGGTATCGACACGATCGAGCGCCGGCTGTCGTCCCTTGAAACGTCAGGAAAGTTAGTCAATTCCATGCCTTCGGCGTGGTTTTACGGCTCGGCGTAGACCTTCGATCCGCGCCGGTCAATCGAGCGACCGGTTCAGGAGAGATAGCCGGCCTGCATCAACTCGGCCACGTGGACGATCGCCCGTGGCCGGTCGTCTTCCACGACGAAAAGATTGGAGATGCGGTTCGCCGTCAGCAGATCGACGACGTCGCTCATGCGCTGGTCGGGCGTGACGGTGACCGGCTGCCGGTTCATGACGTCTTCGGCCCGGACGCCGGTGACGTCGTCGGCAAAGGCCCGACGGACGTCGCCGTCCGTGATCATGCCGGCCAGCCGCCCCTCCTGGTCCAGCACCGCCACCGCGCCTTTTCGACCGGCCGTGATCGAGGCCACCACATCCGCGAAGCTGGCATTCATCGGCACGGTCGGCGGCGGAGCGTGGTTGTCCCCCATCCATTCGCGCACGCTCTGAAGGCTCATCCCCAAAGCCCCGCCCGGATGGTGCATTCCAAAGGCTTCGGCGGTGAATCCCCGCCTGTCCATCAGCACCATGGCCAGGGCGTCGCCCAGCGCCAGCGTCATCAGCGTCGATGTGGTGGGGGCCAGACCATTCGGACAGGCTTCGGCCACGGTGGGCATGACCAGGGCGACCGCCGACATGCGCGCCAGGAAGGACGAGCCACGCTGGGTCATGCCGATGACCGGAATACCGTTTCGCTGACAGAACAGCAGCGGGTCGCGCAGTTCACGGCTCTCGCCAGAGTTGGAAATGGCCAGCAGGGTCACGTCGTGCCGCAGCATCCCCAGATCGCCGTGGCTCATCTCGGCCGGATGCACGAAAAAGGCGTTGGTCCCCGTGGACGCCAGGGTCGCGGCAATCTTGCCGCCGATGTGGCCGGACTTGCCCATGCCCGTGACGACGACATAGCCCGGCCGCGACAGGATGATGTCGCAAGCGCGCGCCACGCTGGTGTCTATGGTGCGTTCCAGCGCCTGAAGGGCTTCTATGTTCAGTTGAATGACGGAACGGGCGTGCTCGGTCATCTCGCCGACGGCTTCGGGCGAAGACATGTTTTTGGCATCCAGAGGCATGGCGACCGTTTAGCCAGCACGGCGGTTGTAACGCAAGTTCACCGCCGCGAGGTCAACCTTTGCCGCAGTGGGGCGTTTGCAGACCGGGCCCAACGAATACAGTCTGGACAGAATGCCGTCGAACGCCGGAACGCTCATCCCTTGTCTGCCGCCTCCACCCGTCTGCGCGGTGGACAAACTGGCTCTCTTTCTGGACCTTGATGGGGTCCTGGCACCGTTGGCCGACACGCCCGATGCGGTCCTGGCTGATCCGCGGCGCACACGGGTGTTGCTCGCGCTGGACCGCGCGCTTGAAGGTCGCCTCGCCGTCATCAGCGGGCGAACTCTCAATGAAATCGATCGGATCGCCGACGGTGCCGCGCGTTCCGCAGCGGGCGTGCACGGGCTACAGCGCCGGCGCCGGGACGGCTCGATCGTGGCGATCCAGCCCTCGGCCGGAGTGGCCGGGGCCGTCGCGGCCTTTCGCGCCTTCGCCGAAGATCATCCCGGCATGATCGTCGAAGACAAGGGCGTCTCCGCCGGCCTGCACTACCGCAGCGCGCCGCAGGCGGAGGCCGAGGTGACGGCCCTGGCCCAGGCATGGGCCGAGCGGGCAGCCCTGGTCATCCAGCCGGGAAAGCTGGTGGTGGAGCTCAAGACACCCGGCGCCGACAAGGGCACGGCGTTGACGGCCTTCATGGGCGAACCCGGGTTCGCCACCTCGACGCCTGTCATGGCCGGCGACGACCTGACGGACGAGGCGGGCTTCGAGGCCGCTGAAGCCCTCGGCGGTTTCGGCATTCTGGTGGGCCCTGCGCGCCAGACGGCGGCCCGCTACGGCCTGGCCGACGTCGATGCGGTTCTGACCTGGCTCGAAGCCATGGCGTTGGAGCCCCGGGCCGCATGAACGATCCCATTCCCCCGCGTCCTTCGCTGGACCTCGCGCCGATCGGTAACTGCGCCATCTCGGCCCTGATCGACCGCCAGGGACGTTTCGTATGGGCCTGCGCGCCCCGGGTCGATGGTGATCCGGTCTTTTCGGCCCTGATGGACGGCGAGACGCCGGAGCATGGCTTCTGGGCCATCCAACTGGAAGACCTGAAGCACGTCGATCAGGCCTATGTGCGCAATACGCCCGTCCTTCGTACCGTGCTGACGGCGGGCGACGGCTCCTCGGTCGAGATTATCGACTTCGCCCCGCGTCATGCCAAACATGCGCGCACCTATCGCCCCCTGGCCTTCGCGCGCATCGTGCGCCCGCTCTCGGGAACGCCTCGGATCCGCGTGCGCCTGCGCCCGTCCACCGACTGGGGCGCGCGCCGGGCCGAGGTGACCTCCGGGTCCAATCACATCCGCTATCTGTGTACGGACATCACCCTTCGCCTGACGACCGACTGCCCGGTATCTCATGTCCTCGATGAGCGGGTCTTCCGGCTCGAGTCCCCGCTGCACTTCTTCCTGGGCCCGGACGAGGGCTACGATCAGGAGGTCGGGCCCGGCATCGGAGCGACGCTGGAGCGGACGGCCGCCTACTGGCGCGACTGGGTCCGGACCCTCTACATTCCGCTGGATTATCAGGACGCGGTCATTCGCGCCGCCATCACGCTGAAGCTCTGCGTCTACGAGGAGACGGGGGCCATCGTCGCGGCGATGACGACCTCGGTGCCCGAGTTCCCAGAGAGCGGCCGCAACTGGGATTATCGCTACTGCTGGGTGCGCGACGCCTATTACACCGTGCGGGCGCTGAACCGTCTTGGGGCGGTCGATATCCTGGAAAACTATCTGGTCTATCTGCGCAACCTCGTCGATCAGTCTGCGGGTGGCCACGTCCAGCCCGTTTACGGCGTCGGGCTGGAAGAGGACATCGACGAGCGGATCGTGACGTCCGTCGCCGGCTATCGCGGCATGGAGCCTGTGCGGGTCGGCAATCAGGCCCGCGAGCATCTGCAGCACGACGTGTACGGACAGATTGTCCTTCCCTTGGTGCAGAGCTTCTACGACAGCCGCCTGCTGCGCCCCGGCACGATCGACGACTTCTATGCTCTGGAGAAGGTCGGCGAACGCGCCTTCGCGATGCACGATCAGGTCGATGCAGGGCTGTGGGAGTTCCGGACCATCGCGCGGGTCCACACCTATTCCTCGGTCATGTGCTGGGCCGCATGCGACCGACTGGCCAAGGCGGCCGATCGACTGGGTCTCGACAGCCGCGTCGCGGTCTGGACCGAGCGCGCCGCCACCATCCGTGCCCGGATCGAGGCGGAGGCCTTCGTCCCGGAAGAGGGCCGGTTCGGGGCCAGCTTCGGCGGCAAGGAGCTGGACGCATCGCTGCTGCAACTGGTCGATCTGGGCTTTCTAAGCCCCACCGATCCGCGCCAGATCGCGACCTTCGACGCCATCGAGCGCGACCTGAAGAAGGGGCCCTATCTGTTCCGGTACGTCGAGCCGGATGATTTCGGGGAGCCCGAGACCGCATTCAACTTCTGCACCTTCTGGTTCATCGAGGCCCTGCATCAGAACGGCCGCGACGAAGAGGCCCGCGAGATTTTCGATCAGATGCTGTCCCGCCGTACCCACGCGGGACTGCTCAGCGAGGACATTTCCCTGGGCGACGACGAGCTGTGGGGCAATTATCCGCAGACCTATTCCCTGGTCGGCATCATCAACTGCGCGGTCCTGCTCAGCCGGTCGTGGACCGATGTGCGTTGAGCCAGACCCGGCCTGATTGCGTCGAAAGGTTGTCAACCCGGCCCGCGATCACGAAGTTGCGTTGCAGCCGAGTTCCAGCTTGAGCGTTGTCGCTGCCATGTCTCGTCTGATCGTCGTCTCCAACCGCGTCTCGGCCCCCACCGATCCGGCTGCGGGGTCGGCGGGGGGCCTGGCCATGGCCCTGTCCGCCGCGCTTCGCAAATACGAAGGCCTGTGGTTCGGCTGGTCGGGAGAGACCGTCCCGCAGTTCACCGGCGAGCTGAAGATCGAGGACCGTGCCGGCGTCGCCGTCGCCCTGGTCGATCTGGAAGCCCAGGACGTCGAGGAATACTATAACGGCTACGCCAACAAGACGCTGTGGCCGCTGTTTCATCACCGGGTCGACCTGACCGCTTACGAGCGGTCCTACGGCGAGGGCTACGAGCGGGTGAACGCCCGCTTCGCCGAGGTTCTGGCTCCGCTGATCCAGCCGGGCGACATCATCTGGATCCACGACTATCACCTGATACCGATCGCCCGGGATCTTCGGCGTCTGGGGATCACCAACCGGATTGGATTCTTTCTGCATACGCCCTGGCCGGCGCGTCAGTTGCTGGTGACCCTGCCGCACCATCGGCGGCTGGTGGAATCTCTGTTCGCCTATGATCTGATCGGGTTCCAGACCCAGGAATGGCTGGACCTGTTCCGGGACTATGTGATCTCCGAAGCCGGGGGCGAGCTGGCGGGCTATGGCGGGCTCGAATGCTTCGGACGGCGGGTCCAGATCGGCACCTTCCCCATCGGCATCGACGTGGAAGGCTTCATGGCCGCGCGCGATTCCCCTGCGGGTCTGAAGACCTACGACCGTATGGCCGCATCGTCGGTCTTCCGTTCGATGATGGTGGGGGTCGATCGGCTTGATTATTCCAAGGGTCTCGAAGAACGGATGCTCGGCTACGAGCAGTTCCTGCATGACAACGCCGACATGCGTGGCGGGGTCTTCCTGGTCCAGGTCACCCCGATCAGCCGCGACGGCGTCGACAGCTATCAGGATATCCGCGCCCGGCTCGACGCCCTGGCGGGCCGCATCAACGGCGAATATGCCGACATGGACTGGCAGCCCATCCGCTATCTGAACCGCAGCTATCGCCGCGATCAGCTGGCGGGCATCTATCGCGCCGCCCGCGTCTGTCTGGTCACGCCCTTGCGCGATGGGATGAACCTTGTGGCCAAGGAATATGTGGCCGCACAGAACCCGGACGATCCCGGCGTGCTTATCCTGTCGCGCTTCGCCGGGGCCGCCGAACAGATGGGCGAGGCCCTGCTGGTCAACCCGTTCAGTCGCGAGGAGGTGGCCGACGCCATCAAGAAGGCCCTGATCATGCCCCTGTCCGAGCGGGTGCGGAAATGGCAGGCCCTGATGCAGGTGGTGCGCGACACCGACGTCGGTATCTGGCGCGACACCTATGTCGATGCCCTGAATGGGGTCGAGATCGTCGGAGACGGCGACGCGCCCTTCCACGGACGCGCCGACGCCGCCTGACCTGGCTCAGGCGGCCGACAGCGTCCTGACCTCACCGTCGCGCGAGTCTGCCCTGTGCTTGGCCGGTCGCTCGGCCAGGCGGGCCTCATAGGCGTCGAACACCGCATTGTCCGGCAGATGCTGGCGGCCCCAGCCAAGGGTCGCGCCGATCATCACATCCACGGCGGTGAAGCGTTCCCCCATCAGCCACGGCCCGGCCCATAACGCCTCGGTCAGCCGCTCCATCGCCGCATCGTATCGTGCCCGCGCGAAGGCATCCGTTTCGGTTTGGCCCATCATCCTGGCCCACATCGCCGGCTCCAGTTCCCCCACTGCCCAGGTCAGCCAGGTCAGATAGGCCCCTCGTTCCCGAGATCCGACGGGTGCCCCCAGGCCCGCCTCGGGAAAGAGGTCCGTCAGATAGAGAGCCACTGCGGCCGACTCGGTGATGACGACACCGTCATGCGTCAGGGCCGGGACTTTTCCGTCCGGATGGGGATTGCGGGGATCGGGCTCACCGACTTTCTGGCCTTGCCGGTAGGCGATCGCGCAATATTCGATCCGCACGTCGGCGCCGAGTTCCTCGACCAGCCAAACGATTCTCGACGAGCGCGACTGCGGCGCATGAAACAGAGTCAGCATGAATTCTCTCCCATCCAACGACCCGGCGAAGCGCCCCGGCCACAAGGCGTTGACTACCGCCACCCTGCTGCCAGCATGCTGTCAGCAGCGGTGGATCAGGATGTCTGCCAGCAACAACGGAGTTTGGGCTCAAGCAGCGAGACGCCGTGCGTCAAGCATTAGCCCACCTTGGAACGATGAGACGCGCGGACAGGCTTTTTCAGATCGTCCAACTGCTACGGCGCAGCGGAAAGCCGCTGACCGCTGAGTCGATCGCGACCGAACTGGAGACCTCCAAACGCAGCGTCTATCGCGATATCGCCGCCCTGGTCGGCCAGCGTGTGCCGATCCGGGGAGAGGCGGGGATCGGCTACGTCCTCGACAGCGGCTTCGACATGCCGCCCCTCATGCTGACGTCCGACGAGATCGAGGCGGCCGTGCTGGGGGCCCAGTGGGTGGCGGGCAGGGGAGATCCCGCCCTGGCCCGCGCCGCGCGCGATCTGATCGCCAAGATCGCGGCGACCGTGCCCGAACGCCTGCGCCCCGTGGTGCTGGAACCGGCCCTGGCCAGCTTCGGGGGCTGGAACGTCTTGCCAGAGGCCATCGATATGGCGGCCATGCGGGGCGCGATCCACGGCGCGCGCAAGGTCGCGCTGCATTATCGCGACGAACGCGAGGTCGAGACCCACCGCACCGTATGGCCGTTCCAGGTCGCCTATCGCGAGACCACGCGGATCGTCGCCGCCTGGTGCGAGACCCGCGACGACTTCCGCATGTTCCGGACCGACCGGATGCTGTCCGCCGAGGTGCTCGACGACCGCTATCCCGCCCGGCCCGCCGCCTTGCGCGCCCGCTGGCGGGCCTATCTGAAAGCCCAGTACGGCGTGCCGGATCAGTAGATTTCGAACAGGCCCGCCGCCCCCATGCCGCCGCCGATGCACATGGTGACGACGCCGTATTTCGCGCCGCGCCGCTTGCCCTCGATCAGCACATGGCCGGTCATCCGCGCGCCCGACATCCCGTAAGGGTGGCCGATCGAGATGGCCCCGCCGGACACATTCAGCCGGTCCATCGGAAGACCCAGCGTGTCGGCGCAATACAGGACCTGCGACGCGAACGCCTCGTTCAGCTCCCAGATGCCGATATCGTCGACCGTCAGCCCATGGCGCTTCAGCAGCCTGGGCACCGCATAGACCGGGCCGATGCCCATCTCGTCGGGCTCGCAACCCGCCACCACCATGCCGCGATAGGCACCGAGCGGCGACAGGTTGTGCCGCACCGCCTCGCCCGCCTCCATGATCACCGAGGCCGAGGCCCCGTCCGAAAGCTGGGACGCGTTGCCGGCCGTGATGAACTCGCCCTGCTGAATCTCCTCGCCGCCGCCGAAGACCGGCTTGAGGGATTTGAGGCCGTCGAGGGTGGTCTCGGGCCGGTTGCCTTCGTCTTTCGAAAGCGTGATTTCCTTTGCAGAGGCCTGACCCGTGGCCTTGTCCACGACCTGCATGGTCGTGGTCATCGGCACGATCTCGGCGTCGAACCGGCCCGCCTCCTGGGCGGCGGCCGTGCGCTGCTGGGATTGCAGGGCGTATTCATCCTGGCGGTCGCGGCTGATGCCGTAACGGGCTGAGACGATCTCGGCCGTCTCCAGCATCGACATATAGATGTGGGGCGAAGCTTTAAGCAGCGCCTCGTCCTTCATCCGGTACAGGTTCATGTGCTGGTTCTGGACCAGGGAGATCGATTCCAGACCGCCGCCGACCGCCATCTTCTGCTGGTCGAACAGCACCTGTTTTGCCGCCGTGGCGATCCCCATCAGGCCCGACGCGCACTGGCGGTCCAGCGTCATGCCGGGCACCGACGAAGGAAAACCGGCCGCCAGGGCGATCTGGCGCGCGACATTGGTGCCGGTTCCGCCCTGCTGCAGGGCCGCGCCCATCACGACGTCCTCGATCTCGGCCGGATCGACACCGGCGCGCGCGACCGCATGCTTCACGGCGTGAGCCCCCAGTTGCTGGGGCGCCGTGTCGTTGAACGCCCCGCGATAGGCGCGCCCGATCGGGGTCCGGGCGGTGGAGACGATGACGGCTTCACGCATGGCATTCTTCCTTAGGGGGCTATCGCTCGCGACGCGGTCGCTCGCGGCTTGAGCCGGGTTTCCATTCTGTCCCCGCCTTCTGGGTGCGGGTGAGGGTGACGCAGACTACGCACCTGCCCCCACGGCAAGGCAAGCACCGATGCGTTACCTTATCGGCCGATTTGCCCCCACACCGCGCCTCGAGCCGTGAGGCTCCGCGAGCCGACCGCGGGCGCTGAGGCGTCAGCCGCCCTCTTCAGGAATGCGCCTTCTGCGCCTTGGTCAGTTCGATCATGCCCTGCGCCGCGCCCATCTCCGGCACGATCTCCCCGGCCCGATCCGATATGGCGTCGAACCGCGCGGCGACCTGGTCAGCAGCGTCCGGGCCGGTGATATAGTCACCCTGCGTGATCGTGACATAGGCGCGCTCGAACCCTCCCGCGCCCGCCGCCAGAATGCAGCGCGTCGGCGCGTCCTGGCTGACCAGATAGATCAGCCCCGGCGACACCAGTTCCGGGCCCAGAGCCTCCAGCGGAAGGGCGGCGCCCAGATCCTCGGTCATGCGCGTGTGCGCCGTCGGGGCCAGGCAGTTGACCCGGATGTCGTTCTTGGCCCCCTCGATGGCCAGGGTCTGCATGAAACCGACCAGCGCCATCTTCGCCGCCCCATAGTTGGCCTGGCCGAAGTTGCCATAGAGGCCCGACGAGGAGGTCGTCATCACGATCCGGCCATGGTTGCGCTCTCGCATGCCGTCCCAGACGGCCTTGGTGCAGTTGACCGCGCCCATAAGGTGCACGTCGACGACGAAGCGAAAGTCCTCGATCTCCATCTTGGCAAAGGATTTGTCGCGCAGCACCCCGGCGTTGTTCACCAGGATGTCGACCGCGCCCCACCGCGCGGTCGCTTCGGCCACCATCGCCTTGACCGCGTCGAAGTCGGTGACCGAAGCGCCGTTGGCCATGGCCTCGCCGCCCATGGCCGTGATCTCGGCCACCACGGCCTCCGCCGGGCTGTGGGAGGAGCCCGACCCGTCCCGCGCGACACCCAGATCGTTGACGACCACCCGGGCTCCCCGGGCCGCGAGCGCGAGCGCGTGTTCGCGTCCCAGACCGCCACCTGCGCCCGTGACGATCGCCACCTTGCCGTCAAACCGAATAGCCATGGCTGAAACACTCCCCGTTCCGGAAACCTGTTATCAGGCTGTCGCGTTTCGCCAAGGGGGGGATATGTGTTGAAACGGCGCCACAGTCGCCACATTGCGAACCGGAATGTGGAACCCGCACCGCACTATGCCGTTCGGCTTCCCGAGTGTCGCGTGTAAGCGTGGCCCTAGGGCATCAACATATATAATGAGGACTGACATGAAGCTGAAACTTCTCGCCAGCGTCGCAGCGATGGGGCTTTTGGCCGCTGGTGCTGCATCGGCTGAGCCGGATGGTTGGTATGGGGCGGTAGACGCCGGGTACCACGTCATCGACGACATCAACGCCGAGTCTTCGGTGACGGGCAACAACTTCAACTTTGAAGTGAACGACGGCTGGGCGGCGTTTGCGCGTCTGGGCTACCGTTTCGACGCCAACTGGCGCGTCGAGCTGGAGGGCGGCTATCGCTCGGGCGACATCGGCCGCGTTCGCGCGGTGTCGGGTCCGAACGGCATC